>CAKSIT010000007.1 GCA_934462925.1 uncultured Oscillospiraceae bacterium
CAGATTGCAGACACCGACTTCAACGGTACTGTAATGCTCAACGGCGGCCAGATGGCTGACGGCACTAAGGCTGTTAATAATCAGTTTGACTATGTTAACGGCACTAAGGCTGCTTCTAAGCTGAGTGCAAGCGATGTTTCCGTTCTTGACGAGCAGGATTGGAACAACGATGCCGGTACTGCCCTCGCAGCTAACAAGAGCGGTTCTGCAACAAAGGCTAACAATGCGTGGGCTTCTCTGAACGGCTCTTGGTCCAGAACTCCCGGCAAGGCAAACGAAACTGGTCCTGATTCTGTTGATGTAACCTTTAAGTATGACGCTTCCAACGGTACTTGGAGCGTTGTAAGCGCTTCTGATGGCGCAGACAAGTCCAAGATTTTCACAAAGTCTACAGCAAACGGTGGCTTTGAGGTTTCCATCGGCGGTGCAAGCGGTACTGCAGCAACTGCTTATGCTGCTGGTGATAAGGTTGCTAATGTAGTTTTGGATTCCACTAAGCTGGCTAACGGCGACACCATCACTCTTACATTCAACAACCCTGCAACCGGTATCAAGGCTCCGACTAACGCTGGTGCAACAATTGCTGATTCCACCAACTTTACTGAGGGTACTGATACAAATGCGTTAAAGCTGGCTGCAGCTGATGTCACAGTAACAAACAACATTGCTGACGACTCTGCTATGACTGCAGATATTCAGGAACTCATTAACCAGATTAACGGCGGCACTCTAGAAGTTAAGTATAACAACGCTGTTACCAAAGCCGGCGATATGAGCATTACCCTGGCAAATGGTACAACCCTGAATTCTTCTACTGCCAGCAATTCCGTAACCATTGGCGACAGCACATTTACATTTGCTTTCACAGCTGCGGATAATAAGCTGGAAATCAAGAGCGGTGCTAACGCTCTCTTTACCATTGAGGCAGCAAAGCAGGGTACAGCGGCAACAGCTCCTGACACACTTTCCACCGGTAGCATAACATACAATATTTCCATTGAGGCTGGTAAGTATGATGAAGGCGCTAAGCCCACTGTTGATGTAGCTAAGACCGGCAACGTATCCAAGGCTAACTCCAACGGTACTGCAACCGCTCCTCTTACCTACACCGACCATCTGGTTCTCCAGACCGGCGCTCGTACAAAGGATTCCGTTGACTTCACGTTTGAGTACACGACTGACGGTATGGGCGAGCTTAAGTCCAACCTGAACGTTTCTTCGAGAGCAGACGGCCTTAACACCGCTAACCTCTCTCTTGCAACTCAGACTGACGCTAATGCGGCTATCGATAAGATTGACAACGCAATCAACAAGGTTTCGATGGTTCGCGCTACATTCGGTGCTACGCAGAACAGACTGGAACACAAGATTGACAACCTGACTACGACTTCCACCAACCTGACCGAGGCTGAGTCCTCTATCCGTGATACTGATATGGCTTCTGAGATGATGACTTACACCAAGTTCAACATTCTTCAGCAGGCAGCTCAGTCCATGCTCGCTCAGGCAAATCAGCAGCCGCAGTCCATTCTCCAGCTGCTCGGCTAATTCCTTTCGGAATAAGTCAAACAGAGTCTGCCGCACGTTTTCGCGAGATGTGCGCGCTGACATGGAGTGCCGCTTAGCGGCATGATGGAACGCAAATAACCGCGCCCCCCTTGGAATACCGAGGGGGGCGTTTCTGCATATTTTCGCGCGCCGTGGGAATAATACCCGAAAAAGAGCGGGAGGATTTATGTACAGAACCGACCTTATAACCGAAGCGGCGCGACAGTTTTCCGTAGAGAACGCCGCGCGCACGCGCACTCTCGGGGACGTTGCGGTAACGGACGTGCGCCTGTCGAAGCGCACCGCCGCGCTTATGGGCAAGCCGCAGGGGCGCTACATCACGCTCGAGTGCGCGCCCGACGCGCGGGGGCTTACCGCAGTCCTGCGGGCGGCGCTTGCGCAGCTTGTCCCGCCGAGCGGGCGGCTGTTTGCGGCGGGGCTTGGCAACCCCGACGTGGTGTGCGACTCGCTCGGGGCGCTTGCCGTGCGGAATATCATGCCGCAGAACGGCAGGCGGTATTCCATTGCGGCGGTGGAAACGGACGTTGCCGCGCGCACGGGCGTTGAAACGGCGGCGCTCGTCCGCGCGGCGGCGCGGGAGATTCGCGCGGACTGCGTTATAGCGATAGACGCGCTTTCGTGCGGCGAGCCGCGCCGTATTGCGCGCTCGGTACAGCTTACAAACGCGGGTATAGCGCCCGCTTCGGGCGTGGGCGGGCGGCGGCAGGAGCTTTCAGAGCGCACCGTGGGCGTGCCTGTGGTGGCGCTTGGCGTGCCTATGGCTGCGGAGCTTTCGGGCGTAACGAGGGCGCGGGGCGACGACGGCTTTATGGTAACGGCGGGCGACATAGACTGCAAGGCGGCGCTATGGGCGGAGGCTATCGCGGGGGCGGTTATGGGTCTTTTGGGGTGACTTCCCTGCCCTGCTTTATATTATATAGTATACATGGCATTAAGAAAATGTGAAAATGCGGCATTTTGTGCAAAATAACTAAAAACAGCGCTTTTGGGCGCGAAAAATTCTCTAACCATATTTGCGAATGTTTTCGCTCATCTATTGAAAAAAAACGTTCAATATGCTAAAATAGATGTTGGCGGCTGTACAAGGTGCGCCGCTGTATAAGCTGAGGCAAGGCGATGATGTCGGAGGTTGCGCGGTTTCCGCGGGAATTTCGACGGAGTATGTCCGATTTCAAATCGGGCGGAGAAGATTCAACAGAAAACGTGAGTTTCTCCGCGTTTGCGGGCGTTAAAGTGTCTGAGAGGCTCAGATAACTAACGGCCTGTGGGCGATAAAAAAGAAACACACGGTACAGTGGATTTTTCAAATAGGCTTTCGCCGTACACAAATCAGAGAAAGGGTTGAAAAATCAAATGGCATCTAACGAGAAAGTAAGAATCAAGGTCAAGGGTTACGAACACAGCGTTGTAGACGCTGCCGCAGCAAAAATCGTTGACGCTGCAAAGCGCAGCGGCGCGAGAGTAGCAGGTCCTATCCCGCTGCCCACCGACAAGGAAATCGTAACCATACTGAGAGCGGTTCACAAGTATAAGGATTCCCGCGAGCAGTTCGAGCTGAGAACTCACAAGCGCCTTATCGACGTTATCCGTCCCTCTCAGAAGACGGTTGAAGCTCTGCAGAATCTTGAGCTTCCCGCAGGCGTAGAAATTTCAATGGATATCTAAAATATAGATTCCTTGGAGTTATGTTGGGCGCAAGTCCAACCACTAACCACGCGCTCATAAGGGCGCATGGTCATGTCGGAGAAATCCGACCAATAACCAATTTAAGGAGGAAGCCGAAATGACAAAGGGTATTATCGGCAGGAAAATCGGCATGACGCAGATTTTCGACGAGGCAGGCAAGGTCGTTCCCGTTACCGTAATCGAAGCGGGTCCCTGCGTTGTGGTTCAGAAGAAGACCACAGAGAACGACGGTTACGAGGCTGTACAGATGGGCTTTGGAGATGTATCCCCCAAGCACGTCAACAAGCCCGAGCAGGGTCATTTTAAGAAGAATGACGTTGCTTTCAAGAAGACCCTCAAGGAGTTCCGTCTTGACGATATGTCCGCTGTGAACGTGGGCGACGTCGTAAAGGCTGACGTTTTCGCCGAGGGCGACGTTATCGACGTTGCAGGCGTAAGCAAGGGCAAGGGCTTTACAGGCGCAATCAAGCGTCACAACCAGCACAGACTTAAGGAAACCCACGGTTCAGGTCCTGTTGCAAGACAGGCAGGCTCTATGGGCGCTTGCTCCAGCCCCTCGAGAATCTTCAAGGGCAAGGGCATGGCCGGACACATGGGCGCAGAAAACGTTACGGTTCAGAATCTTGTAGTGGTTAAGGTTGACGTTGAAAACAACCTTATCGCTGTTAAGGGTGCTGTTCCCGGACCTAAGGGCGGCGTAGTTACCATCTGCGACGCAGTTAAAGCGTAAGAGGGGAGGACAACCATCATGTCAAAGATAAACGTAGTAGATATGGCGGGCAACGTTGTTTCCGAGCTTGAACTGAACGACGCAGTTTTCGGCATTGAGCCGAACGAGACCGCTATGCACTCCGCTGTTGTGAACTATCTGGCAAATCAGCGCCAGGGCACACAGTCCACGCTTACCAGAACAGAAGTAAGCGGCGGCGGCAAGAAGCCGTGGAGACAGAAGGGCACAGGTCACGCAAGACAGGGTTCGACCAGAGCGCCGCAGTGGCGTCACGGCGGTATCGCACTCGGCCCGAAGCCCCGTTCCTACAGATTCACTCTCAACAAGCAGGTAAAGAGACTTGCTATGCTGTCCGCTCTTTCGAGCAAGGTTGCAGCAAATGAGATGATTGTTGTAGACGCAATCAAGACCGACGAATTCAAGACCAAGACAATGGCAGCTATGCTCAAGGCAATCGGTGCGGAGAAGAAGACCCTCATCGTTCTTGACGGCGTAGACGCTAAGGTAATCAAGTCCGCAGCTAACCTCGAGGGCGTTAAGACCACCCAGTCCAACTCCCTGTGTGTATACGACATACTCAACTGCAACAAGTTTGTTGTAGTAAAGGGCGCTGTAGAGAAGCTTGAGGAGGTGTACGCATAATGACAAAGGCAGCTCAGGATATCATCATCAAGCCCATTATCACAGAGCATAGCATGGAGTGCCTCGCAGCGGGCAAGTACACCTTTAAGGTTGCTAAGTCTGCAAACAAGGTTGAAATCGCTAAGGCAGTAGAGAGCCTCTTTAAGGGAACTAAGGTCGCTAAGGTAAACACCGTTAGCGTTCGCGGCAGAAAAAAGAGAATGGGCAGAAGCGAGGGCTACACTTCCGACTGGAAGAAGGCTATCGTTACCCTTGCAAAGGACTCCAAGACCATCGAGTTCTTTGACGGAATGATTTAAGTAAGGAGTGAAACGAAATGGCTATAAAAGCTTATAAGCCTGTCAACAATGGCCGTCGTGGCATGACAGTTACTGATTACAGCTGCTTATCCAAGGTCGCTCCTGAAAAGAGCCTTCTTGAGCCTGTTAAGAAGACCGCAGGCAGAAACAGCTACGGCCGCATCACCGTTAGACACATCGGCGGCGGCAACAGAAAGAAGTACCGCGTTATCGACTTCAAGAGAAACAAGCAGGGCATGAGCGCTACGGTGCTTTCTCTTGAGTACGACCCCAACCGTTCCGCGTTCATCGCGCTCGTTCAGTACGAGGACGGCGAAAAGAGATACATCATCGCTCCCGACGGACTTAAGGTTGGCGATAAGGTAAGCGCAGGCAAGGACGCAGACATCAAGCCCGGCAACGCGCTTCAGCTCAAGGATATCCCCGTTGGTACGGTTATCCACAACATTGAGCTTCACCCCGGCAAGGGCGCACAGCTCGTTCGCTCCGCAGGCAACATGGCACAGCTCATGGCTAAGGAGAACGGCTACGCGCTTATCCGCCTCCCCAGCGGCGAGCTGAGAAACGTTTCCGCTGACTGCATGGCGTCTATCGGCGTTGTTTCCAACCTCGACCACGAGAACGTAAACCGCGGTAAGGCAGGTAAGACCCGTCACCTCGGTATCAGACCCACGGTTCGCGGCTCTGTAATGAACCCGAACGACCACCCGCACGGCGGTGGTGAGGGTAAGTCCCCCGTTGGCCGTCCCGGCCCTGTAACTCCGTGGGGCAAGCCCGCTCTCGGCTACAAGACGCGCTCTACTAAGAAAGCGTCCAACAAGTTCATCATCAAGAGAAGAAACGGCAAGTAAGCCGAGAAACCTTGATACAATAAGAAAAATCAACCTAAAGTTGCTGTTAATAAGAACAGCGTTGCACATCATGATTAAAGTTGTGCGTAAAACGCAAACGCGGCTGCCGCTGCTCGTTAACTTGCAGCTAAACTGAAAGGAATTACCGACATGGGAAGAAGCGTTAAAAAAGGACCTTTCGTCCAGGAAGCTCTCATGAAGAGAGTGCTTGCGATGAACGAAGCAGGCGAGAAGAAAGTGCTCAAGACTTGGAGCCGTTCTTCTACAATATTCCCTGACTTCGTAGGTCACACCTTTGCCGTTCACGACGGCAGAAAGCACGTTCCTGTATATGTTACAGAGGACATGGTAGGTCACAAGCTGGGCGAATTTGCTCCCACGAGGACCTTCAAGGGTCATGCAGGAAGCAAGACCACAGGCAAGAAGTAAGGAGGAGAAATAATGGAAGCTAGAGCTGAACTCAGACAGGTTCGTATTTCTCCGAGAAAGGTCGGCATTGTTCTCGACCTCATCAGAAACAAGCCTGTTGATATCGCAATGGCGATACTCAAGAACACACCTAAGTCCGCTTGCGAGCCTCTCGCAAAGCTGCTTAAGTCCGCAGTTGCCAATGCGGAGAACAACCACAGCATGGATACGAGCCGTCTTTACGTTTCGGAGTGCTTCGTAGGCGCGGGCGTTACGCTCAAGCGCATCAGACCGAAGGACCACGGACGCGCTCACAGGATTCTCAAGAGAACTTCCAACATCACGCTGGTTGTAAAAGAAGCTGAATAAGAGAGGAGAACAACAATGGGACAGAAGGTCAATCCCCACGGTCTTAGAGTAGGCGTTATCAAGGACTGGGACTCCCGCTGGTACGCGGGCAAGGCTACCTATGGTGACACGCTCGTTGAGGACTACAAGATTCGCGAGCTTCTCAAAAAGAAGCTTTACAAGGCTGGTGTTCCCTCTATCGAGATAGAGAGAACCGGCGATAAGGTAACCATCGGCATCGCTTGCGCAAAGCCCGGTATGGTAATCGGCGCAAAGGGCGCAGAGGTAGACAAGCTCAAGGCTGAGATGGAGAAGTTCACCGGCAAGAGAGTTGACATCAAGATTATCGAGGTTAAGAACCCCGACATGAACGCTCAGCTCGTTGCAGAGAACATAGCTCAGCAGCTTGAGGGCCGCGTTTCATTCAGACGCGCTATGAAGGGCGTTATCGGCAGAACCATGAAGAGCGGCGCTAAGGGTATCAAGACAATGGTAGCAGGCCGTCTTGGCGGCGCGGAAATCGCCCGCAGCGAGAGCTACCACGAGGGTACTATCCCGCTTCAGACTCTGCGTGCCGACATTGACTACGGCGTAGCAAGAGCAAATACAACTTACGGCGTTATCGGCGTTAAGGTTTGGATTTACAAGGGCGAAGTGCTTAAGGGCGAAATCCCCGCACAGAGAACCGAAAGAACCGACCGCCGCCGCAACGACAGATACGGCGCAGGCAGAGGCCGCGATGACCGCCGCCCCCGCAGACCCAGAGAAGCCAGAAAAGAAGGAGGTAACGACTGATGCTGCTTCCTAAGAGAGTAAAGTACAGGAGAGTACAGAGAGGCCGCCGTTCAGGCGTAGCAACCAGAGGCAATACGGTATCCAACGGCCAGTATGGCCTGCAGGCTCTTGAAGCTGCTTGGATAAAGTCCAACCAGATAGAGGCTGCCCGTATAGCAATGACCCGTTACATCAAGCGTGGCGGTCAGGTATGGATAAAGATATTCCCCGACAAGCCCGTTACGACAAAGCCGCTTGGCACTCGTATGGGTTCAGGTAAGGGTTCTCCCGAATATTGGGTAGCTGTTGTAAAGCCCGGACGCGTTATGTTTGAGATAGCAGGCGTATCCGAGGAGACCGCACGCGAGGCTATGCGTCTTGCAATGCACAAGCTCCCCATCAAGTGCAAGTTTGTAAAGAAGGAAGACGGAGGTGAGTCTTAATGAAGGCTTCGGAAATTAAATATCTTTCGGAAACTGAGCTTGACACTAAGCTCGCCGAGTTGAAGCAGGAGCTTTTCAATATGCGCTTCCAGCTTGCAGTTAATCAGCTCGACAACCCCACCAGAATTAAGGCTGTCAAGAAAGACATCGCCCGTATCAAGACCATTCAGCGCCAGCGCCAGCTCGCGTCCAACGATTGAGGAAGGAGGATAAGAACTAAACATGGAAAGATCTCTGAGAAAAACAAGAATCGGTAAGGTAGTCAGCAATAAGATGGACAAGACCATAGTTGTTGCTATCGAGGACAACGTTCGTCATCCTCTTTACAAGAAGATTGTAAAGCGCACCATCAGGCTCAAGGCTCACGATGAGAACAACACCTGCGGCATTGGCGACAGAGTTGAAATCATGGAGACCCGTCCCCTCTCCAAGCAGAAGAGATGGCGTCTTGTGAACGTTATCGAGCGCGCTAAGTAATCTGGCGGCAATTATATTTTGTAAAATTACGAAAGGAGTAGCAAAGTCATGATTCAGATGCAGACATTGCTTAAGGTTGCCGACAATACAGGCGCAAAGGAGCTTATGTGTATCAGAGTGCTGGGTGGTACTCGCAGAAGATACGCAAACATCGGTGACGTAATCATAGCTTCCGTTAAAAAGGCAACACCCGGCGGCGTTGTTAAGAAGGGCGACGTTGTAAAGTGCGTTGTTGTTCGTTCCGCTAAGGGCCTTCGCCGCGACGACGGAACATATATCCGCTTCGACGAGAACGCAGCGGTTATCATCAAAGAGGACAAAAATCCGAAGGGAACTCGTATTTTTGGGCCGGTTGCCAGAGAGCTGCGTGACAAGGACTTCATGAAAATCCTGTCGCTCGCTCCTGAGGTACTGTAAGGAGGCCGACCGTATGAATAGCTTAAACGTTAAAACAGGCGATAAGGTACAGGTAATCAGCGGCGCGGAAAAGGGCAAGCAGGGTAAGGTTGTAAGCGTTTCCGCAAAGGAAAACAAGGTTATCGTAGAGGGCGTAAACAAGGTTACAAAGCACGTTAAGCCCAAGGCTCAGGGTCAGCTCGGCGGCAGAATCGAGGCAGAGGGCGCTATGTACGCGTCCAAGGTAATGCTCGTTTGCCCCAAGTGCGACAAGACCACGAGAGTCGCTCACAAGATTGAGGACGGCAAGAAGATAAGAGTCTGCAAGCACTGCGGCGCAGAACTCAAGTATTGATAAGCCGGGATTGGTCGGATACAAGCAGTGCGCAGCTTATGCGCTGCGCATTAAAATCCGGCTGTCAGATAGGAGTTAATCACAATGGCTAGAATGAAGGATTTCTACAAGGAAACCGTTGCTCCCGCCCTTTTCAAGAAGTTCGGCTACAAGTCTGTTATGCAGACCCCGAAGCTTGACAAGATAGTAGTCAACGTTGGCTGCGGCGAGGCGAAGGAGAACGCAAAGATAATCGAAACCGTTATGGGCGAGCTTGCACAGATTACAGGTCAGAAGCCTGTTGCGTGCCGTTCCAAGAAGTCTGTAGCTAACTTCAAGCTCAGAGAGGGACAGATAATCGGCGTAAAGGTAACGCTTCGCGGCGATATCATGTACGAGTTCCTCGACAGACTGTTCAACGTCGCTCTCCCCCGTGTTCGCGACTTCAGAGGCATCAACCCCAACTCTTTCGACGGCAGAGGCAACTATTCCTTCGGTCTGAAGGAACAGCTCATCTTCCCCGAAATCGAGTTCGATAAGGTAGAGGCTGTACGCGGCATGGATATCAACTTTATCACGACCGCTAAGACGGACGAAGAAGCAAGAGAGCTGCTCAGCCTTATGGGCGCTCCCTTCGAGAAGTGATAGAAAGGACGCAGGAATAAGTTATGGCAAAAAAGTCTATGATTGCTAAGCAGCAGAGAACGCCGAAGTTCTCCACCAGAGCTTACAACAGATGCAAGCTCTGCGGCAGACCTCACGCGTACCTGCGCAAGTTCGGCATTTGCAGAATTTGCTTCAGAGAGCTTGCTTACAAGGGTCAGCTTCCCGGCGTAAAGAAGGCAAGCTGGTAATTCACCGCTTCAGGCACGTCGATACAGCAGCTCCCCGATAATCTGTTCCCTCGCCGGGCGGGTTTTTCACACGAATTAAAGCTCGGCTCAAATACAGCCCGAAAGGGCAAATCATGACAGTACGACGGACGAACTGGAGTCCGTAACGGCTTTCGTATAGGAGGTAAATGAATGCAGATTACTGACACAATCGCAGATATGCTCACGAGAATCCGTAATGCAAACTCTGCAAAGCACGCGTCTGTTGACATCCCCGCTTCCAACATGAAGAAGCAGATTGCTCAAATCCTTCTTGATGAGGGTTACATCAAGTCCTTCAAGGTAATTGATGATAACAAGCAGGGCGTCATCAGAGTAACACTCAAGTACACAGACACAAGGGCTCAGGTTATAACCGGTCTTCGCCGTGTTTCCAAGCCCGGTCTGAGAATTTACTCAAACTGCAAGGATATGCCTAAGGTAATGAAGGGTCTGGGTATTGCAATAGTATCCACCTCCAAGGGCATTATGACCGACAAGAAGGCTCGCGAGCTGAACGTCGGCGGCGAAGTCCTTGCTTTCATCTGGTAATAGGAGGAATAGTAATATGTCAAGAATCGGTAAAATGCCTATTGCTGTTCCCGCAGGTGTTGAGGTAAAAATCGACGGTCCTGTTGTTACAGTAAAGGGCCCTAAGGGTACCATTACCAAGGAATTCAATCACCTTATGAAGATTTCTCTCGACGGCGCGCAGGTAATCGTTGAGCGTCCCGATGATGAGAATCTCAGCAAGTCCCTCCACGGTCTTACAAGAACGCTCGTTCACAACATGGTAACAGGCGTTACTGAGGGCTTCAAGAAGGAGCTTGAGATAAACGGCGTCGGCTACAGATGCGAGAAGAAGGGCAAGGACGTTATCATGAACCTCGGCTTCTCTCATCAGGTAGTTGTTTCCGACACCGACGAGATTAAGCTCGAAGTTCCTGCTCCCAACAAAATCATCGTAACGGGCATCGACAAGCAGAAGGTTGGTCAGATTGCTTCCGAAATCAGAAGCAAGCGCCCGCCTGAGCCTTACAAGGGCAAGGGAATCAAGTATGCCGAGGAAACTATCCGCCGTAAGGAAGGTAAAGCCGGCAAGGGTAAGAAGTAATCTCGACGAAAGGACTGAAAATAAATGGTTAAAGTTATTGACAAGAACAAGAGCAGACTTCGCCGCCATGCGCGCGTTCGCGCTAAAATCAGCGGCACTGCTGAGTGCCCCAGACTCAATGTTTTCCGTTCGTCGCAGCACATTTACGCTCAGATTATTGATGACGTAAAGGGTGTTACACTCGCTGCTGCTTCTTCCACCGAAAAGGGCTTTGAGGGCTTCGGCGGTAACTGCGAGGCTGCTAAGAAGGTCGGCCAGATGATAGCTCAGAAGGCTGCCGCAGCAGGCATCACCAATGTCGTTTTCGACAGAGGCGGCTATGTGTACCACGGCAGAGTTGCTGCTCTCGCCGAGGGCGCAAGAGAAGGCGGACTTAAATTCTGATAAGGAGGGAATAACTTGGCAAATATAGTAAACGACACAGAGCTTCAGGAAAAGGTCGTATATATCAACCGCGTATCCAAGACCGTTAAGGGCGGACGCATTATGAAGTTCTCCGCACTGGTAGTTGTCGGCGACGGCAACGGCACGGTCGGCTTCGGAATGGGCAAGTCTAACGAGGTTCCCGACGCTATCCGCAAGGGCCTTGAGGACGCAAAGAAGAATCTTCACAAGATAGCGCTCAAGGGCACTACCATTCCTCATGAAATCACAGGCAAGTTCGGCGCAGGCGCAGTTCTCATGCGTCCCGCTCCCGAGGGTACCGGCGTTATCGCAGGCGGCCCTGTTCGTGCGGTGATTGAGATGGCAGGTATCAAGAATATCCGTACAAAGTCCCTGCGCTCCAACAACCCCTGCAACGTTGTTCGCGCAACAATGGCAGGTCTTACCGCGCTCAGAACCGCGGAAGAAGTCGCAGCGCTCAGAGGCAAGTCCGTAAAGGACCTTTGATTCTCGCGTAGGAAAGGAAGAAATACAGATGGCACTTAAAATAACACTTGTACGCTCGCTCAACAGCTGCAAGAAGAATCAGATCGCCACAGCGTATTCCCTCGGTCTGCGCAAGGTGAACTCTGCAACAACTCAGCCCGACAACGAGGCAACAAAGGGTAAAATCAAGACTATCGCTCACCTGGTAAAGGTTGAAGAGGTTTGATTCCAATCGGGCGGCTCTTAAGGTCGCAAAGCGGCTTTGGAGCTTGCCAAACACCATTAACATTCTAAATTTACTAGGGGGTGCAAAGCTACTATGAAGCTTCACGAATTACAGCCCGCTGAGGGCTCTGTCAAGGACGTAAAGCGCATCGGCCGCGGCCACGGTTCCGGTAACGGTAAGACGGCCGGTAAGGGTCACAAGGGCCAGAAGGCTCGTTCCGGCGGCTCAATCAGACCCGGCTTTGAAGGCGGTCAGATGCCTCTGCAGAGAAGAATGCCTAAGAGAGGCTTTAACAATATCTTCGCTGCGGAGTACGCAACAGTAAACGTATCCGTTCTCAACGACCGTTTTGAAAACGGCGCAGTCGTTGACGCGGCAGCTCTTATCGACTGCGGCGCTATCAAGGACGCTAAGGACGGCATTAAAATCCTCGGCAACGGCGAGCTTACCAAGAGCCTTACAGTAAAGGCTGTTAAGTTCACTGCACAGGCGCAGGAAAAAATAGAAAAGGCAGGCGGAAAGGCTGAGGTGATCTAATGAACGGGATGATTACAGTCTTTCGCAACGCATGGGTCGACACTCAGCTGCGTAAAAAGATTTTGTATACTCTGTTCATCATTATCCTTTTCCGCTTAGGCTCGAACATCTTTGTCCCCTTCCTCGACAACGCCGCCATATCCACTATGATGGGCGACGCGTCGCTGCTGAATTACCTCGACGTAATGACGGGCGGCTCGCTTGGCAAGGGTACATTGCTGGCAATGTCGATTACGCCTTACATCAATGCGTCAATCATCATTCAGCTGCTGGCTGTTGCCATACCCGCTTTGGAGAAGCTCTCCAAAGAGGGCGAGGAAGGCCAGAAGAAGATGAACACCATTACAAAGATTGTTTCGTTAGCGCTTGCGATTTTCCAGGCGACGGCGTTCTACTTTACGCTCAGAAACGGTCTTAACCAGAATGACCAGCACACCGCTATCCTTAAATACGGCGACGTACTTTACGGAAAGAATGACGATATGTTCAGCGTTATCCTTTCGGCAGTGTGCATAATCAGCTGCTTCGTTGCGGGCGCTTCGCTCATTATATGGCTCGGCGACCGTATCAACGAAAAGGGTATCGGCAACGGTATCTCCATGATACTCTTTGCGGGTATCATTTCAAACCTTCCCGGCACGGTAGAGTATTTCATAGAGCTGTGCAAGCAGAAGATGTCCAACATCATCTACGTTGTACTCATCGTTATCGTGTTCCTTGCAATGATTTGGTTCGTTATTTACATGACGAACGCAGAACGCCGCATTCCCGTCCAGTACGCAAAGCGCGTTGTCGGCAGGAAGATGTACGGCGGTCAGTCCACCCACATTCCGATAAAGGTTGCAATGTCGGGCGTTATGCCTATAATCTTCGCAATGTCGATTATGAGCCTTCCGCAGACAATCTGCTACTTCTTCGGCGTTGACGGTACGGGCACAGGGTTCTGGGACGGCGCGATAAGGTATGTATTCAGCCAGAGCAGCCCCGTTTACGCGGTGGTTTACTTCATACTGATTATACTTTTCAATTATTTCTACGTATCCATCACGTTCAATCCTGTTGAGATTGCAAATAACCTCAAGAAGAACAACGGCGCTATTCCGGGTTATCGTCCCGGCAAGCCCACTTCGGACTTTATTTACAACTCCCTCAACAAGATTACGCTCATCGGCGCTATATTCCTCGGAATTATCGCTATATTCCCCATTATCTTCGCGCTCATCACAAAGCTCAACGTTTCCCTCGGCGGCACGACGATGCTTATCGTAGTCGGCGTTGCGCTCGAAACGGTTCGTTCGCTTGAGAGCCAGATAATGGTTCATCACCACAAGGGCTTCCTTGATTAAAGACACTTCGCACTTCTTCACGGGCCGTGCGGCGGTTCGTGAGAGGTGTGCTTGACCCAACAGACACAAGGAGTATTGCTATGAACATGATTTTTTTAGGCGCTCCGGGCGCAGGCAAGGGTACACAGGCAGAGGTAGTCTGCAAGGAGCTGGGCATTCCCGCCATCTCCACGGGCAATATGCTGCGTGAGGCGGTGAAGAACGGCACACCCGCAGGTCTTGCGGCTAAGGAGAAGATGGAAGCAGGCGAGCTTGTTCCCGACGAAATCGTTATCGGTATTCTTAAGGACAGAATCGCACAGGACGACGCCAAGAACGGCTTTATCCTCGACGGCTTCCCCAGAACCGTATCGCAGGCAGAGGCTCTCGAAAAGATGGGTGTGAATATAGACAAGGTCATCGAGATAAGCGTTCCCGATGAAAAAATCACAGCGAGAATGTCGGGCAGACGCGTATGCGAGCAGTGCGGCAATTCGTACCACATTGAGTACAAGCCTACCAAGGTCGAGGGCGTTTGCGACGCCTGCGGCGGCAAGGTAGTACAAAGAGCGGACGACAAGCCCGAAACTGTTATCGCAAGGCTTGCGACCTACCACGAAAAGACAGCTCCCCTTAAGGACTTCTATGCCGCAAGAGGAAAGCTTGTAACGGTAGTCGGTCAGGACGAGATAGCCGAAACGTCGAAGCTCACCCTCGCAGCTGTCAAGGGCTAAACCCTTGTTAGAGAGCAGGACCACATGATTCAAATCAAAAATCCAACCGAGCTGAAATTTATGCTTAAAGCAGGCGAGCTTGCCGCGCAGGCGCTCGAGCTTGCGGGAAAGAACGCAGTAGCGGGCATTTCCACATGGGAGCTTGACAGGATTGTGAACGACTATATCGTTTCCAAGGGAGGACACTCCCCCTGCAAGGGCTACGGCGGCTTCCCCGGGCATAACTGCTTTTCGGTGAATGAGGAGCTTATCCACGGCATTCCCTCCAAAAAGAAAATCCTTAAGGAGGGCGACATAATCTCCTGCGATATCGTAGCGGAGCTTGACGGCTTCATGGGCGATAACACAAAAACGTTCCGCGTGGGCACGGTAAGCGCCGAGGCGGAGCGCATAATGAAGGCTACCGAGGAGGCGCTCTACAAGGGCATCGAGCAGGCAGTCGCAGGAAACAGGATAGGCGATATCTCAAATGCAGTGCAGCAGCACGTCGAAAGCTACGGCTATGCGGTGTGCAGAAAGTTCATAGGCCACGGTCTTGGCAGAGAAATGCACGAAGACCCCGAAGTGCCGAATTACGGCAAACCGGGCAGAGGCCCGCGCCTCACTCCGGGCATGACGATTGCCATTGAGCCTATGGTGAACACGAACTCGCCCGAAGTCAACATTCTGTCCGACAAGTGGACGGTAGTTACGACCGACGGTTCGCTGTCCTGCCATTTTGAGCACTCTATCGCGGTAACGAACGGCGAGCCGATAATACTGACGCTCCCGTCGCACTAAACGGTAACTTATGCAGATAAAAGCAGGGACGGTTGTTATAAGCTCCGCGGGGCATGACAGCGGGCGGTGGTTCGTTGTCACGGGAGCTGAGGGCGGCGTCGCGTACGTCGCAGACGGCAAGGAACGAAAGCTCCTTTCCCCGAAAAAAAAGAATATCAGGCATATCCGCGCCACGGCGGGGTTTATAGACCCGCAGGGGCTGACGGACAGAAAGCTGCGCAGCGCTCTCAGGGCGCTGAGTACGCAAAGCATCGCCGAGGAGAGTGAATAGCTTGTCTAAAGAAGATGTATTGGAAGTTGAAGGCGTAATTCTTGAGGCTCTTCCGAACGCACAGTTCAAGGTAGAGCTTTCAAACGGTCACCAAATCTTGGCTCATATAAGCGGCAAGCTGCGAATGAACTACATTCGTATACTGCCCGGTGACAAAGTGACCGTTGAAATGTCGCCTTACGACCTTACAAAGGGCAGAATCACATGGCGTGCCAAGTGATGGCGGCAAAGTAAACAAACCTTAAAGGAGGGTGTTTCAATGAAAGTAAGACCTTCAGTAAAGCCCATGTGCGATAAGTGCAAGGTTATCAAGCGCAAGGGTAAAGTAATGGTTATCTGTGTTGAACCTAAACACAAGCAGAGACAGGGCTGATAAAGTCCGAAATCCGATAGAGGAGGAAAAAACATGGCAAGAATCGCTGGTGTAGACCTGCCGAAGGAAAAGCGCATAGAAATAGGTCTGACCTATGTATACGGTATCGGCAGAAAGTCTGCAAATGATATTCTGGCAAAGGCTGGCGTAAATCCTGACACCCGCGTCAAGGACCTTACCGACGACGAGGAAGCAAAGATTCGCGAAGTTATCGCAAACGACGGCTATCTTGTAGAGGGCGACCTCAGAAGAAAGGTATCCCTTGATATCAAGCGTCTGGTCGAAATCAACTGCTTCCGCGGCACTCGCCACCGCAAGGGTCTCCCCTGCCGTGGTCAGAGAACAAAGACCAACGCCAGAACCCGCAAAGGTCCTAAGAAGACCATTGCTAACAAGAAGAAGTAATAGAAAGGTGGGCAAAAAATAAATGGCAGCAACCAAAGGTGCAAAGCAGGTAGTTCGCAGACGCCGCGAGCGCAAGAACGTTGAGAACGGCGCGGCACATATCCAGTCTACGTTCAACAATACCATCGTTACCATCACCGACCTTCAGGGCAACGCTCTTTCATGGGCAAGCGCAGGCGGACTTGGTTTCAGAGGTTCCAGAAAGTCCACTCCTTTCGCAGCTCAGACCGCGGCAGACGTTGCGGCAAAGGCAGCTATGGAGCATGGCCTTAAGACCGTTGAGGTTTTCGTCAAAGGCCCCGGTTCAGGACGCGAGGCAGCTATCAGAGCGCTTCAGGCAGCAGGCCTTGAGGTTAAACTCATCAAGGACGTAACCCCCATTCCCCACAACGGATGCCGTCCCCCCAAGAGAAGACGCGTCTGATTTTACACAACCGAGCTATTCGTTTACTCGGCGTCGGCAGCAGGGCGCGCAATGGGCGCGTCGAGCCGATATCTATTTAGAACAACGGAGGAAATAATACAATGGCAGTAAATCGCGACCCGATTTTAAAGAAGTGCAGAACCCTTGACATAAGCCCCGCAGTTCTCGGCTATTCCGAGAAGAAGGTGTCCAAGAGACATCCCGACGGCAACAAGCGCAAGAAGGTTTCCGAATACGGCAGCCAGCTTAAGGAGAAGCAGAAGCTCAAGTTCGTTTACGGCGTTCTCGAGAAGCAGTTCTACCACTACTACGAGCTTGCTACCAAGGAAGAAGGCATCGCCGGCGAGAACCTTATCCGCCTGCTTGAGTCCCGCCTCGACAACATCGTATTCAGAATGGGCTATGCTACCACCCGCCGCGAGGCTCGTCAGCTCGTTTCCCACGGTCATTTCTGTGTGAACGGCAAGAGAGTTGATATCCCCTCCTACAGAGTTAAGGTAGGCGATGTTATCTCCCTGAGAGAAAAGAGCAAAAAGAGCAAGAAGTTCGAGGAAATCGCCGAAGTAGCAGGCGGCAGACTCGTTCCCATGTGGCTTGACGTAAACAAGGAAGCTGCAACCGCAAAGGTGACCCGTATGTTCCAGCGTGACGACCTCGATTTCGAGATTGCTGAACACTTAATTATCGAGCTGTATTCTAAATAATTGCTTCTTAGCATACAGATATTTAGTGCAGTTATTTTTAATTCACGGTCTGACGGCGCGAGCCGCCTGTTTAGGCGGTGCGCTGCGCGTCAACACTTTGTATAAACGTAACGCGCTGAGCATGAGTTAAAATTAACAGCGGATACAGCAGCAAGCACAGGATAATTAAAGGACAAACGTGTGGGAGGGTTACCAAATGCTAGAAAAAACTGAAAAGCTCAACATTGAGACCTCGAAGCTGAGGTCTGACGGAACTTATGGAATGTTCGTTTTGGAGCCGCTCCAGAGCGGATATGGAAACACCTTAGGCAACAGCCTGAGAAGGGTTCTGCTCTCCTCGCTTCCGGGCGTGGCAGCGACTTCCGTCAAGATTGACGGCGTTCAGCATGAGTTTTCCACGATACCCGGCGTGAAAGAGGACGTTACTGAAATAATCCTCAACATAAAGGGTCTCAGAGCGAAAATGTACGGCGAAGCTCCCAAGACCATATACATCGAGGCAGAGGGCGAGTGCGAGGTAACTGCGGGCGACATCAAGACCGACAGCGAGGTTGAGATACTCGACCCCGGAATGCACATAGCGACCCTCGGCGCGGGCGCAAAGCTTTACATGGACATCACCCTCGACAGAGGCAGAGGCTACGTTTCTGCGGAGCTGAACAAGCAGCAGCTCCAGCCCGTTATAGGCGTGATACCCATAGACAGCATTTACACCCCCGTACTGAAATGCAACTACACGGTAGAGAATACCCGCGTCGGACAGAGAACCGACTACGAAAAGCTCATTATTGAAATCTGGACCGACGGCACTATCTCCGCCAAGGAGGCTGTGTCCTACGCGGCAAAGATACTTATCGAGCGCCTTCAGCTCTTTGCAGAGCTGTCCGACGACACCAACCCCTCCGACCTTATCGAAACCAAGGAGGAGAGCCGCAAGGACAAGGTGCTTGAGATGACTATTGAGGAACTCGAGCTTTCTGTTCGTTCCTTCAACTGCTTAAAGCGCGCGGGCATAAACACCGTTGAGGACCTCGTGAACAAGTCGCCCGAGGATATGATGAAGGTAAGAAACCTCGGCAAGAAGTCCTTCGACGAAGTTAAGGCAAAGCTCCAGTCGCTCGGTTGTGACCTTACACCGTCCGACGATAATAATTGATTTCAAATCCCTGTTGAAAGGAGAATGGAAATATGCCAGGAACAAGAAAACTGGGCAGGACCAGCGACCACAGAAAGGCAATGCTGAGAGGTATGGTCACTTTCCTGCTTGAGAATGGTAAGATAGAGACCACCGTTACTCGCGCAAAGGAAGTTCGCGCTGAGGCGGAGAAGATGATTACCCTCGGCAAGGCAAACACGCTTCACACCAAGCGTCAGGTTTACTCCTACGTTACCAAGGAAGCTGTTGCTAAGAAGGTATTCGACGAGATTTCTCCCAAGTACGCTGACAAGAACGGCGGCTACACCAGAATCTACAAGATAGGCCCGCGCCGCGGCGACGCTGCGGAGATGGCTATCATCGAGCTTGTTTAATAGCAAGGCTGTCAAAGCAAAAAAATGCGCGCTCCCATTAACAGGGGGCGCGCTTTATTTTTGTGAATCACCCGCCCTGCACAAAACACGCGTATTCTCTGCACGTTATGTAACAATGTAACGAACAACCCGTGAAAGGGTTTTGTAACTCTTTTTAAGTAAATAATAAGCGAAAAATAAGCAAATCTGCACAAAAAAAGGCTAAATTATTATCTGTTTTAGATATTGAAAAGCGCATGGGGATAATGTATAATAATATTGAAGAATGCTGCGGGAAAGCCCGCTGAAATTTCTACGGAGGTTAACTATGAAAAAATTCAAGGCAATTGCTTCCGCATTTCTTGCCGCGGTGTCGGTTCTTTCGCTCACTGCGTGCGAGGAAGAAGGGGTAAATTCCAACTCGGGCGCGCCCGGAAACGCAACGCCCGCAATCACCACAACAACGCCCGGTACAACGACTACATACGCTGAAAACGCAGGCGTAAACGAGGCTGTAAAGAACATGGACGTTACTGCGCTTGACGACCCCGACATCAAGGTTGAAAAGCGTATCAAGTGGCTTGCATGGAACAACTGGATACAGGACGAAACAGGTTCTGCCGCTGTTCTTTTCAAAGAGGTATACGGTATACCCGAAGATGGCGACGACCCCAACAGCGCAGGTCAGATTTTTGAGAACGGCACGGTTGCATATGCAGACCGGTACAACAAGCTCGGAAGCCTTATCGCTTCTGACGATTCGCCCGACCTTTTCCCGTTTGAGAGCTACGATTTCCCCACGGGCGCGGTTATGGGCAGATACAACGCTATCGACGACATTATTGACCTTGACTCCCCCAAGTACGACGGTACGCGCGATATAATGAAGCAGTACGAGCTTAACGGCAAGAATTACTGCCAGGTTTACACTATATGCCTTAACAACTATATGTACTACCGCCCCAAGCTTATCGCCGACATCGGCTGCGACGACCCGTACGAGCTTTTCAAGAAGGGCGAATGGGACTGGGACGCATTCCTTGACATTGCCCGCAAATGGCAGAACTCGGGCGAGGGAAGATACGCTATCGACGGTTACGGCTGCGACCTTGAATTTCTTGCGACAACGGGCAAGCCCATGGTTTCGCTTGAGAACGGTCAGCTTGTAAACAACCTCTATTCCACAGAGTTTGACAGAGTTCAGCAGAAAATGATTTCTGTTCTTTCCAGTGAGGACCTGCGTTACCCGCGCCACACTCTGAACAACTTCGGCATTAACGAGGCGGCATGGCGCAACGGCGAGATACTGTTCCATGCAGACGGCGACTACTGGGTATGGAAGGACAGATTCGCTAAGTGGGCTATTTCCGGTAAGATGGACTGGGGTCCCGAGGACGTTATGTTCGTTCCTTTCCCGAAAGACCCCGACGCAGACGAACACTACGTGCTTATGAAGCTTGACACACAGATGTGGGTAAAGGGCTCTAAGAACGAGGCAGGCGTTAAGGCGTGGTACGACTGCATGGCGACCGCTGCAAATGACCCCGATGTACAGAAGGCTAGCCGCCAGCAGTGGCTTGAAAACTTCCACTTTACAGACAAGATGCTCGACCTGCATTATGAGCTTACCGCTACCGACGGCACAAGCCCCGTAACGCTTGTTGCAGAGTTCAGAAACTCTATCGACGAGAACCACGGCAACAACGGCGACGCTCCTATCAACTCTATCCTTACGCAGCCCTATCTCCAGGGCGAGTCCTACACTCAGCTCAGAGAGCAGAACAACCCGCAGGTTCAGGACGCTATCGACACGATGAACGAGAGAATTAACTCCCTTATTTAACGTGTAACCGACATACTTATCCCCCTGTGCAATTGCGCAGGGGGATTTTTTGCCACTTTTTGCGCCCGTGGGCGGTATTTATAGCGGGAGGGCGAAGCGCAAATTTCTTTATATTTTCACAATGGCGGCGGTTTTATGTGTTGAAAAACAGAACAGAATATGTTATAATTAAGCTGTATATTTATGCGCGGACTTACCGCAGCCAAATGAAAGGAAAAATAATGTCAAGGTTTGCAAATAAATTATGCCCCGCGTGCAGAGCGCCGTTTACCGAGGACGCCGACGTTGTAGTGTGTCCGATATGCGGCACGCCGCACCACAGGGTGTGCTATATGAAAAACGGGCGCTGCGCGCTTGAAAATCTGCACGCGCAGGGCTTTGTGTGGAACGGCAGGCTGCCCGACGAGCCTGCGCCGAGCGTTGTGCATGAAGAACCCGACCCGCACCACGCCGAGTACCCGCAGGGCGTGCCGCAGACGACGGAGGATACGTTCTTTGGCGGCGAGGATATGCAGGACTACCTTGCGGACATGATGAAGCGCTTTGCCGACGAACGGCAGGGCGAGGACGGCGTGAGTATGCGCGAGCTTTGCGCGTACGTTTCAAAGTCTGCAATGCACTACGGGCGGGCGTTTTTAGCGTTCAGAAAAAGCGGAAAGCAGACGGTGATTTCGCTTAACATATGCGCGGGGCTGTTTGCGCCGCTGTTTCAGTTCTACCGCAAAATGGACGCTATGGGCGTGCTTGTAATGCTGCTGACGCTGCTGCTTTCGCTGCCCGTGTACCTTGTAAACCTCGGCGCGTTTACCGCGGCGCAGATGGCGCAGTATCACCTTTCCGCGGTATGCACGGTGTGCAGTATGCTGAACTTTGCCGTTACCATGGCGCTGTGCGCGTTCAGCGACAGGCTGTACTACCGCCATTGCGTAAAGCGCATAAAAAGGCTGCGCGAGCGCTGGGAGGGCGACCGCGGCGAGGCTTATTACGAGCGCCTGAGCGAGGCGGGCAGACCCTCGTGGCTGCGAATGATAGTGGGCGCGCTGCTGACGGCGTTATGCTCGGCGTGCGTGCTGCTTATCCCCCCGCTTATGGCAAATTAAAAAAGGACGGACGAAAAAATGAAGCTTATTATTCAGATACCCTGCTACAACGAAGCGGCAACGCTTGACGTTACCATACACGACCTGCCGCGCCATATCGACGGCATAGACGAGATAGAGTACCTTGTTATAAACGACGGCAGCACGGACGCTACCGCAGAGCGCGCAAAGGAGCTTGGCGTTCACCATATCGTAAGCTTTACGCACAACCGCGGGCTTGCAAAGGGCTTTATGGCGGGTATAGACGCCTGCTTAAGGCTCGGCGCGGACATTATAGTAAACACGGACGCGGACAACCAGTACGCGGGCGCGGACATAGAAAAGCTGGTGCGCCCCCTGCTCGAGGGCAAAGCCACCATGGTAATAGGCAACCGCCGCACGGACACCATAGAGCATTTCTCGCCGCTTAAGAAGAAGCTGCAGAAGCTTGGCAGCGGCGTTGTAAGAAAAGCGAGCGGCACGGACGTTGCAGACACCACAAGCGGCTTTCGCAGCTACACGCGCGAGGCGGCAATGCGGCTGAACGTTCTGTCGGACTACACCTACACGCTTGAAACGATAATAACCGCAGGCGCGGACCGCACAAAAATAATGTCCGTGGACATAAACACCAACCCCGAGCTTCGCAAGAGCCGCCTTTTCAAGTCCATGTGGGGCTACATCAAGCGTTCTTCGGCTACGATAATACGCAACTACGTTATGCGCAAGCCGCTTAAGACGTTCCTTATAATGGCGGCGGTGTTCGTTATTGCGGCGCTTGTGCTTGGCGTTCGGTTTATCGTATACCTTTGCCTTGGCGACGGCGGCGGGCATATCCAGAGCCTTGTGCTTATGGCGGTGCTTGCGCTCACGGGGATACAGATAGGCGTATTCGGCCTGCTTGCGGACGCGGTTTCGGGCTGCCGCAAGGTAATTGACGAAACGCTGTTCCACGTAAAGCGCGTTGAGTATAACAACACAAACGCGAATTACACCAACTACAACTCATGCAGCTACACGAAAGAGGAAATAACCAAGGAATGAAAAAATACCTTGCACGGTTTTACTCCGCCTACGGCGACAGGGGCGTTATGTTTATCCTCTACGCTGTGTCCGTGGTGATACACGCGCTGCTCTCCGTAAACGAGGAGCTGCCCGCGATACAGCCCGACGAAATAGGCGTGGCGAGCATTGCGGCGTACTATTCCGGGCGCGACTGGTCGGGCGTTATGAGCGGCATAGGCTATTACTACGGGTATATACAGGCGATAGTATACACGCCGTTATTTATGCTGTTCAGAAACCCGTATGCGCTCTACAAGGCGATGACGGTGCTTAACGGCGTTATAATAAGCTTTATCCCGCCGATAGCCTACCACCTTGCAACAAAGCTTGGCGTTGAGCGCGTGCGGCAGAAATGCGTTATAGCGGTGTGCTGCGGGTTTTACGTGGCGTACACCGCGCACTCAAAGTTCATATGGAACGAGGCGGTGTGCAGCGTTATACCGTGGCTGCTTGCGTGGTGCATATTCATGGCGTGGGACAGAAAGAGCCGTTTTTCGCGCATAAGCTGGTCGGCGCTGGCGGGGTTTTTGTGCGGTGTAGGCTATGCGGCGCACATAAGGCTCATAACGCTTACGGCGGCGGTTTTGCTTACTGTGATATGCGCGCTCGTCTTTTTCCGCGAGAAAACGCTCAACATGGCGGCGTTCGTTATTACGGGCGCGGCGACGTTCGGCACGGAACGGCTGTGCGCGGCTATGATAAAGCAGAACGTGTGGCGCGGCAGCGCGCAGTTCAACACGGTTGAAAGCGAGCTTGCAAGGCTCGGCGGCGAAGCGGAGGGGCAGGGCAGCTTCTTTGGCACGCTGTTCGGGCATATATATACGTTTATGACGTCCACCGTAGGCGCGGGCGCTATGGCGGTAGTGATTACCGCCTGCATAATAGCTTCGCAGGTATACAGGTGGTATAAGCAGCGCCCCGTTACGGGCGAGGACGGCACGCGCAGCTACGCCCTTATAAAGCGCCGCTACGACATTAGGCTTACGATATTCACGCTTTATGCGCTATTTGCGGTAGGCGGTACGCTTTTAGGTTCGGCGCTCTACAAGTTCAGTTCCGAAAAGGCGCAGGCGATACAGGACCTTACGATATTCGGACGCTATACGGACAGCACCGCGCCGCTTGCGATATTTGTCGTGCTGGCGTTCATGTTTATTTACGGGATACGGCTGCGGCACATACTCGCGGGGGCGGGCGTGTACGGGCTTGCGTGCGCGCTGTTCGGGCTGTGCGGCTATCAGACGGTGGCTGCCGCGCAGACCTACCGCGAAAGCCCCATAATAGGGCTGCTGCCGTGGCGCATGGGCGAGAACATAACCACCCCGCTCACGGGAATGAGCTTTGTTATCATGTCCTCGTGCATTTTCTCGATGTTTGCGATATGCGCGGTGTTTTCAGCGTGTACAAAGCGGCACATAAACCTTGCGCTGTCGATAATGATATGCTCGGCGTCCATATACACGAATATGTTTGTGGGGACGGTTTACCTGCCCATGCGCGCGCAGGAGAACGCCGCGCTTACAGCGCCCGCAAAGGCGGTGTCCGAGCTTATCTACAACGATTCGCAGTCGCCCGTGGTGGCGGCGTATCTCGTGCCGTCGAGAACGGCGTCGCTAGTTCAGTTTCTGAACCCCGACGTGCGGGTGCTTATCGTAAAGGACAGGCTGGACCTTCCCGAAAACTGCATACTTATCACAGAAAAAACGCGCTCCGTACCCTTCCCCTCGCGGCTTTGCGACAAGCTTGGGGAAACCGACGACTACGCGGTATACGCCGTGGGCGAGGGTGCGTGCGACTTTATAAAATACAAGGTAAGCGCTGAATAGCGCAACGGAGGAAAATATGAGCGAAAGTGAAATGAGCGAAAACAGCGCTTCCCTGCCCGAGGCGGCGGAGAACGCCGTTCAGGGCGAAGCGGGCGCGGTAAAAACGCGCGGCGGCTTTGTGCATTCAGACGGCTTTGTTATGCTGATAATATACTGCACAACGCTTCTTATCCATGTGCTGATGTCGCTTTGCAGCACGATATTCAACCTGACGCCCGACGAGTACAGCGTTACTGCGGTAGCCGCGTACTTCAACGGCTACGACTGGCGCGCCACGGTATCCACGGGCGGCTATTACGGGTATTTCCAGAGCCTGTTCTATATCCCCACGTTTTGGATAACCGACGACCCGTATATGCGCTATCGGCTTATGCTGATAATAAACGGCATACTTATGAGCTTTGCGCCGACCATTGCCTACTGGCTGCTGCACAGAAAGTTCGACGTGAACAAGCCCGCTTCCATACTTTTCTCTGCGATATGCGGGCTGTATCCGTGCTATATGCTGCTTACAAAGTACACATGGAACGAAACCATGTGCAACCTGCTTCCGTGGGTGTTCATGCTGCTTATGTTCTGCGCGGCGGACTGCGAGAGCAAGGTGAAAAAGCAGGCGCTTTCGGTGCTGGGCGGGCTTACGCTGGTGGCGGCTTACGCAACGCACGGCAGAATGCTGGCGCTGCTTGCGGCGGGCGCGGTGCTTGTGCCTATCGTGTACTTTACGATGAAGAAAAAGCGCGTGTTCTGTTTTACGGGCTTTTACGCGGCGCTTGTCGCGGGCTTTATCGGCGACAGGTTCATGAAGCGCTATATA
The DNA here is from genome assembly GCA_934462925.1 of uncultured Oscillospiraceae bacterium. Lineage (GTDB taxonomy): Bacteria > Bacillota > Clostridia > Oscillospirales > Ruminococcaceae > CAG-115. Next base: position 25,729 of record CAKSIT010000007.1, read on the forward strand.
CAGGGCGTGCTGTGGCGCGTAAACGAGGGCAAGACCCCCACCAACACCATAGAGCGTATGTTCACGAGAATATTCTCGACGAGCGGCGAGGGCGGTATACTGAGCGACAACGTGTCGCTTGAGAAGTTCGGCAATACCCTGCTGGGACATCTGTTCTACTTTATAACCTCTACATGGGGCTTTGGCGCTATTTGTATCGTGGCTGTAATCGCCTGCATAATATTCTACTACAAGCGCAGGAACAAGCCCGTTGAATACGACGAAAATGGCGAGATAAAGCCAAAGAGCGGCCCTTATGTTGACGACAGCACGGCGGTGCTTTGCTGGTTCGTGCTGCTTGCAATGGGCGCTATATTCGCGGTGAGCGTGGCGTTCAAGGCTACTTCTACGCTTTACGGCGAGCGCATGGACACGGTGCTTTACGGGCGCTATACCGAGGTGTTCTATCCGCTGGCGCTATTTGCGGCGCTCATATTGATATACAAACGGCGCTTCTCCGTGGGACAATGCTTTGCGGCGCTTGCAACGGCGGGCGTGATAAACCTGCTGACGGAGATATTTGTAGTACCTGTGGCGTTACAGGGCGACCGTTTTGTAAGCGCTATGGTAATGGGACTTTCCCCGCTGCGCTACGACGAGAATATAAAGGACCTTTACACGCAGGTAACGTTCATAAAGTTTATTGTAACCACAATGACAATGCTGTTTGTGTGGGTGCTTGTAAAGGCGTTCCGCGGGAATGATAAGCGCGTATACGCGTATTTTTCCGTGCCGCTTGCGGCGCTGCTGCTGTATTCAAACGTGTTCGGGTACGTAACGTATACCGTGCCGCAGAGCAAGAACTCCGCGGCGGGCGCGCGCTATGTGCAGGAGGCCATCACCCTGCTTGACGGCGAATATGACAGCATAACGGCGGTAAACCTCTCGCGCGAGCGCTATGTAAAGGCGCAGTTCATCTACCCGTCGCTTGACGTGCAGGTGATAACGAGCGTGTCCAAGTTCAGGACGCTTGATGAAAAGCCCGAGATTTCGATAGCCGCGCGCGAGGACATTCTGAACCTCTGGGCGGACGGCGTTTACCTTATCGGCAGCCCCAACAACAACGTGTGCGTTTACGCTTCAGGCGAGGACGCGGTGCGCTGGGCGCTCGACAAGGGGCTTAGGGTGACGGAGAGCGGCGTTGTACGCTACACGGCGGCAGACCTGCCCTGCACAACGCACGTTATTAAGACGGGTCACGACTCCGACGCGGACATGAACTATCAGAGCGACGCCGAGGACGCCGTAAGAGCGCAGCTCCCGAGCGGCTCTGCGGTGTACACCAACTACTTTACGGTACACCGCGCGGGCATATATTACGTCACGGTAAAGGGCAGCGGCGTAAATCTCGGCAAGGTGAACCTCACATCTGACAAGGGCGAGAACACCATGACGTTCCAGACGGTAAAGTCCGACGACGGCGAGCTTGTAATCAAGTTTACCGTAAGGGACAAGACCGAGAACGTGCGCTTTAAGCTTACCAACAGCGGCGGCGAGCAGATAAGCGTAAGCAGCCTTTGCATAACAAAATCCGCCCCCGCGGACTGACGGAGGGGATACAATGCCTGTTCTTTCAAAGGTCAAGGGCGCGCGGCTCGACCCCGCGCGGACGCTTGTAATAGGGTTTTTAGCGATAATCGTGGCGGGCGCGGTGCTGCTGTGCCTGCCGATATCCTCGAAGGAGAGGGTGTTCACGCCGTTTTTCGACTGCCTTTTCACGGCAACGTCGGCAACCTGCGTAACGGGGCTTATCGTTTACGATACGTTCACGCACTGGTCGCTTTTCGGGCAGGCGGTCATAGCGCTGCTTATACAGACGGGCGGACTGGGGTTCGTAACGCTCATTACGTTCTTTAACATTGCCGCGGGCAAAAAGCTGGGCTACCGCACGCTTAAAAACGCGGCGGGCGACCTTACCGAAAGCGGCTTTGAGGGCGGGCGGCGCATACTCGTAAGCATTATGAAGTATTCGCTTATATTCGAGCTTTGCGGGGCTGCCGCCATGGCGTTTGTGTTTGTGCCGCGCTACGGCGCATACGGCGTGTGGATAAGCGTTTTCATGAGCGTTACGGCGTTTTGCAACGCGGGGTTCGACCTGCTTGGCATGGAGGGGCAGTTTTCGAGCCTTACGGCGTTTCAGTCTGAGCCTGTGGTGCTTATAACTATATCGCTGCTTATAATAATAGGCGGGCTTGGCTTTATCGTGTGGGAGAACTTTCTGAACATACGCACGGTAAAGAAGCTCAGCCTGCACTCGCGCGCGGTGCTTGTGATGACTGCGGTGCTGGTAGCGGGCGGCACGGTATTTTACCTTGCGGCGGAGTGGAGCAACCCGCAGACCTTAGGCGGCATGAGTTTCGGCGAAAAGCTGCTGAACGCCTTTTTCTCGTCGGTCACGGCGAGGACGGCGGGCTACAACTCGATATCCGTTGAGGGCATGACGGAGTTCTCGCAGCTCGGTACGGTGCTGCTCATGTTCATCGGCGCTGCGCCCGCTTCAACGGGCGGCGGAATAAAGGTAACTACCCTGTTGGTGCTTATAATGACGGTTGCAAGCTATATGCGCGCAAAAAACGACGTAGAGGTGTTCGGGCGGAAGATAGACAAGCTTACGGTATACCGCACGCTTGTTATCACGGTGCTTTCAATGCTTGCGGTGGGCATATGCTTCGGCGCGCTTTACTTCTCAACGCCGGACGGCGTTCAGGGTGGGGGCGCGGTGCAGTGCCTTTTCGAGGCGGTGTCGGCGTTCTCCACCACGGGGCTTACGGCGGGTACTACCGCTGCGGCGGGCGCTGCGGGCAGGGTGCTGCTGGCGCTCACGATGTTTACAGGGCGCGTAGGGCCTGTGTCGCTTGTGATGTCGCTTGTGCTGAACACCAAAAAGAGAAAGGATATCGTAGTCCCCGACGGACACATTCTTATAGGATAAAACGGGCTTCCCGTAAAACAGGAGGAACAAAATGGATACGGAAACCTTTGCTTTGGGAAACATCAAGATGTATGTTTCGGAGGACCACCGCTTCGGCACGGACGCGTTCATACTCGCTTATTACGCGGGCGTGCGCCCCGACAGCGTGGTGTGCGACCTCTGCACGGGCTGCGGCATAATTCCGCTTATTTTCTGCAAGAACGTTAAGCCGCACCTTATTTACGCGGTAGACATACAGCAGGAGGCGATAGAGCTTCTCAGCCGCACCGTAAAGGAAAACTCGCTTGAAAACATGGTGCAGCCCATTCTCGCGGACCTGCGCGAAATGCCGCAGTCGCTTATAGCGTACGAAACCGTTGACATAGTAACGGCAAACCCGCCCTATATGACGGGCGGCTCGGGCTTTGAAAAGGCCTCGCGCCCGCAGGCGATAGCGCGCCACGAGCTTATGTGTACCGTAGGCGACGTATGCGCGGCGGCGGGCAGGCTGCTTAAATACGGCGGGCTGCTTAAAATGTGCCACCGCCCCGAGCGCCTGTCGGACGTTATAAACTCCATGCGCGAAAATAAGATAGAGCCTAAGAGCATAACCTTTGTACATAACAGCATTCTCGACCGCCCGTGGCTGTTTCTTATAACGGGCAAAAAGGGCGCAAAATCGGGCATGGTGGTAGAAAAGCCCATGATTCTGCGCAATGACGACAAGTCGTATACGGAGGAGTATTCAAGGCTGTATGAGTGATAACGCAGGACTCGGCAGGCTGTCGCTTGTGGGTACGCCGATAGGAAATCTGTCGGATTTTTCCCCGCGCGGGATAGAAACGCTTGAAAAAGCCGATTATATAGCGGCGGAGGACACGCGCGTAACAATGAAGCTGCTTACGCACTTTGGCATAAAAAAGCCGCTGCTTAGCTACTACAAGCCGCTTGAGGCGGAAAAGAGCGTGCGCATTCTTGAGCTATTGGGCGAGGGCAAAAACGTGGCGCTTGTAAGCGACGCGGGTATGCCGTGCATATCAGACCCCGGCTACTACCTTGTAGGCAGGTGCTACGAGCAGGGTATTCCCGTGGAGGTGATACCGGGGTGCAGCGCGGCCGTAGCTGCGGTAGCCGTAAGCGGTATAGACACCGCGCGCTTTACGTTTGAGGGCTTTCTGCCCGTCGCTAAAAAGGAGCGAGCCGAGCGGCTGGCGCAGGTAAAGGCGCTGCCGCACACGCTTGTGTTTTACGAAGCGCCGCACAAGCTGCAAAAAACGCTTGCGGACATGGCGCAGGCGCTTGGCGAGCGCAGCGCGGCGCTTTGCAGGGAGCTTACAAAGCTGCACGAGCAGGTGGTGCGCGGCACGCTTTCGCAGCTGTGCGCCATGTGCGACGATACCGAGCCGCGCGGCGAATACGTTATAGTGGTAGAGGGCGCGCACGAGAGCGCGCAGGAGCAGCTGTCGCTCGAGCAGGCGGCACAGCTTGCACAAGGTCTTGCCGACGGCGGAATGCGCCTGTCGGACGCCTGCAAGGAGGCTGCGGCGGCCTCGGGGCTGCCAAAGCGCGACATTTATTCGTACCTTATGTCACAGCAGGGATGAAAGGAGAACATTATGGAAAAGAAGAACATCACAAAGCCGAGGGTAGGTCCGTTTGCAACGGCGGTGCTTCCGATAATCGGCGCGGTAATTATCGTGGCTGCGGCGGTAGCCTACATCTGCATGAAGCTTGGCGACGAGCTGCGCTACAACGAAAAGTGGAAGGACTACGACGAGTGCGGCTGGCATTGAAAGCGCGGGTCGGCGGGCCTCATTCCTGCCGACCCTGTTTTTTGTAAATCGTAAATCGGGACGAAAAAAATGGACTACAACGAAAGCTTAAAATATCTGGCGGGATTTTCAAAGCAGGGCGCGCCCGTCAAGGACCTGTCGCGCTTTAAGGCGCTCTGCGCGCGGCTCGGCAACCCCGAGCGCACCCTGCGGTGCGTGCATATTGTGGGGACGAACGGCAAGGGTTCAGTCGCGGAATATATAGCGCAGGGGCTGAGCGCGTGCGGCTGCCGCACGGGGCGCTTTACGTCGCCTTATATCGTCGATATAAGGGAGCGCATAACGCTCGACGGGGAGTTTATCCCCGAGGAGGACTTCGCGCGGCTTATGACGGCAGTCGCGGGTGCTGTTGAGGAATGCGAAAACCGCGCCTTTTCGCAGTTTGAGCTGCTTACGGCGGTATGCTTTATGTACTTTGCGGGGCGCGCCGACTACTGTGTAATAGAAGCGGGAATAGGCGGCACGCTGGACTGCACCAACGTTATCCCCTGCCCCGAGGCCGCGGTGTTCACCTCTATAGGGCTTGACCACACCGCGATACTCGGCGGCACGCACGCGCAGATAGCGCGCAGCAAGAGCGGCGTAATAAAGGGCGGCAGCGTTATTGCGGCGGCGGGGATATGCCCGCAGGCAATGACGGTTATAGAGCAAAAATGCGCCGAAACGGGCGCGCGGCTTATTGTCCCCGACATGGGCGAGCTTAAGGACGTTGAAAGCGGGCTGTGGGGCAGCAGCTTTACCTACCGCGGCGTGAGCGTGCGCACGGCAATGTGCGGCGCGCATCAGATAGGCAACGCGCTTACGGCGGCTGAGGCGCTGCGCGTCCTGCCCGAGGTAGATTTCGCCCGCGCGCTCGGCGGCTTTGCAAGGGCGAAAATGCCCGCGCGGCTCGAGCGCGTTTCCCGCGAGGGCTACCCCGACATAATACTTGACGGCGGGCATAACCCGCAGGCAATGGATGCGGCGCGCGCGGTGCTTAAGTCCGACCCGCGCCCCAAAACCGCACTTATCGGCATGATAGACACAAAGGACTACGAGAGCGCGCTCGGCGTTATCCTGCCGTGCTTTGAGCGCGCGGTGTTTCTTGACGGGTTCGCGCCGAACGCCGTTGCGGCGGAGCGTCTTTGCAGCGCGGGCGCGCAGTACTGCGCGTGCGAGGCTTCTCACCACCCTGCCGAGGCGCTTGTGCGCGCGGCGGCGCTTACCGACGAGGGCGGGCTGCTGTTTATAGGCGGGTCGCTTTACATGGCGGCCGAGCTGCGCGCGCTGCTTGTGGGGAGGCGCTTATGAAGCGGCTGCGCCTGCCCGACGGCAGGGAGCTTTGCTACGAGCTTACGCGAAAGCCCGTGCGCAACATCAATTTCCGCTTAAAGCCCGACGGGGTGGTGTATGTTTCGGCGAGCGGCAGGGTGGCTGTAAAGCGCATAGAGCAGCTGCTGACGGAGCGCGCGGAGTTTTTGCTTGCCGCGGCGCAGCGCCTTTCGGAAAGGGAGCGGCAGGGCGAGATAACGCTTGAAAGCGTAAAGTGGCTCGGGCGCGAGTTTCCCGTGCGGATAATAGCGAGCGCGCGGGAAAAGGCGGTGCTGGAGCATGACGAAATGCGCGTTTTTTCCTGCCGCACGGGCGACGAGGAGTGGCTGCGCGGGCTTATAAAAAGCGAGCTTGCGGCGAATTTTGCGCGGCTGTGCGCCGAGCTTAACAAGGAAGTGCGCGCGCAGCTCACCGCGGCGGGACTTGTCCCTCCGCCGACAAGGATAACGATAAAGGACATGAAAAGCCGCTGGGGGAGCTGCTCCTACACGCGCGGGCATATCTCGATAAATTTTGCGCTCTATGCCTACCCGCGCGAAACGGTGCTTTCGGTATTCTGGCACGAATACGCGCACTACTGGCAGCACGACCACTCCCCCGCGTTTTACGCGCTTGTGGAGCGCTTCTACCCCGAATACAGGCGGTGGAACGGACTGCTGAAATAGGAGGACATATGAAGGATTGCTGCATTACCGCGGACGGCGCATGGTTCAGGTACAGGGTGGGCGCTGTTATCGTGGCGGACGGCTGCGCGCTTTTTGCGCGGACGGAGCGCGGCGGGTATTACTACAGCGTGGGCGGCGGCGTTCATATCGGCGAGCGCTCAGACGAGGCGGTAGTGCGCGAGGTGCTTGAGGAAACGGGCGAGCGCTTTGAGGTGGTGCGCCCGCTGTTTCTGGCGGAGAACTTCTTTCACGGCGAGGACGGCTCCGTAGACGGGCTTGCGTGCCACACGCTGGAGCTTTACTACCTTATGAAATGCACGGAAAAGCGCGAGTATTCAGCGCAGAGCGTTACAGCCGACGGCGAGCGCGAGCGGCTGTACTGGCTGCCGCTCGACAGGCTGGACGAGTACGACGTCAGACCCTCGCTCTTAAAGCGGGTGATTTGCGGCGGTATCCCCGAGAGCTTTGAGCGGTATGTAAACGACGGCAGATAACAAAAGCGCCCCCGCAGGCAATTCTGCGGGGGCGTTCTGTGTGATTTTATCAGGATATTTCCTTTGTCGCGGAGCTTATAGCGCTTCTTGCGGCGGTGATAGAGGTGCTGCTTTCGCTGCTGAACGACGAGCGGTCGTTCTCCTGAATCATGTTGTAAAGGCCAACAAGGGCGTTGAGCTTGTCGCTTGCCGTCTTAAGGTAGCTGTAAGCGCTCGAATAATCGGACGGCGGGTTTGCAAGCATAATGCGGTATGCCGCAACCTCCTGCGCGTACGCCGCGGCGTTTGCGTAGGTCTTGGAGTTGGCGCTCTTGGAGAGCGTCTGAACGGCGTTCGTGTCGAAGTTGTCCTTCTTAAGCTCGGTGAGCTTGCCCTCGAGCGTGCTGAACGCGGAAACGGCGTTGTTCGCAGCGGCGATAGCGTCGCTCATAGCCGCCGCATAGGACTCTGCGGTCTCATACGCGGTATAGCTGGAGGTGAACTTTGTGTACTTGAAGTTGCTGCTGAGCGTCGAGGTGAAGTCCGACAGGTATGTAGAGCAGGAGCTTGTGAACTTGCTGGTGCTGCCCGAGGGACTCTTGATGAAGTCGTAGTACGCAGTGTACTTCTTCTGGAGGGTTGACAGCTGGCTGTAAACCGAATCAAGCTCGCTGTTCTTGGGCTTTGCGGAGGAAATAGCGGTATCTACCGCGCTCTTGCCGCTGTCAATGGAGCTTATGATGTTCTTTGCAAAGTCGCGGTTGTAGTAGCCTGTGCGGGCGGTTTCCGCGTTGCCCGAGGCGTTCTCCATAGTATAGATAACGTTCTGCGCAAGCATATCTATCTTGCCTACCTCTGCCGCCATTTTCTCAACCGCGTCCATTATCTTCTCGCGGTCCTTTTCAAGCGAAGCCGCCTTTGCGCTTACCGTGCCTGTAGCCGCGTGCTTTGGCGTGGTGGTAACAGCAGCCTTTGGCGTGGTTGTGGTGTTGGGCTTGGGCGTTGTAGTTGCGGTGGGCTTAGACGTGGACGTTGCGGGCTTTGGCGTGGAGGTAGCAGGCTCAGGCTTTGAGGTGTCGGGCGCTGGGTCTGTGGACTCTGCGGTTTCAGGACCTGCCACAACGGGCTTGTCGTCCTCCGTAGTCGGGGGCTGGGTTACCTCGTCGGGTTCGGTCACAGGGGAAACGTCCTCGGTTTCGGGCGCTACCGTAACCACGTCGGGCATGCTGTCTTCGGGTTCTGCGCTTGTAGAAGCAGCGGAGCTTGTAGAGGGCGTATCAACCGAAAGCGTTTCGTTGCCTGTAAGGTTATCCTTATTCTTCTTGCCGCTTACGCCAACGATAAGCAGCACTATGGCAGCGCATACTACCGCCGCAGAGCCTGCGATGATAGGAACGGTCTTTTTCTTCTTGCCGTCCGTGCCGCCAAGCCTGTTGTCAAGCGAAGCGTCGTGCTTTTTGGGCGCTCTGTACGGCGCGCCGCAGTTTTTGCACACGGTTTCCTTTTCGTACATATCCTGTCCGCAGTTGCGGCAGTAGGAGAGCTTTCCGAGAACGGGGTCTTCCTCGGGAGGCGCGTTCGGGTCGCGCGGGCGGCGCGCAAGCTGTATGGGCGCATCGGGCGCGGAGGGCGCTCTCTGGGGCGCGGGGCTTGACAGCTTACTTTCAGCCGTTTCAGCGACTGCGGGCGCGCCGTCCAATATTACGGTTTCATCATCGGCAGGCTCGCTGTACTCGGGCATTACGGGAGGTACGTACTCGGGCATAACGGGCGGCTCAATATACTCTGTATCAAAGTTCTCGGGCTGCACAGGCTGCGCGATTTCTTCGACAGCAGGGGCAATCTCATCTACCGCGGGCGCGCTTGGCGCAAAGTCTTCGGGTTGCATAGGCGGCGCGATTTCCTCAACGGCGGGGGCAATCTCCTCAACGGCGGGCGCGCTCGGCGCAAAGTCTTCGGGCTGCATGGGCGGCGCGATTTCCTCGACTGCGGGAGCAATCTCCTCTACAGCGGGCGCGCTCGGCGCAAAGTCTTCGGGCTGCACAGGCTGCGCGATTTCTTCGACAGCAGGGGCAATCTCCTCAACGGCGGGCGCGCTCGGCGCAAAGTCTTCGGGCTGCATGGGCGGCGCGATTTCCTCGACAGCAGGGGCAATCTCCTCTACGGCGGGCGCGCTTGGCGCAAAGTCTTCGGGCTGCATGGGCGGCGCGACTTCCTCGACTGCGGGAGCAATCTCCTCTACCGCAGGCGCGGCGGGAGCGTTTTCCGTACCCTCGAGAACATTGTTTACAAACGAATAGGGGTCGAGCGATATGTCGGCGCTGGGGTCTTCGTCCATAGAGCCGCCCTCGATAATAGGCACGGAGCGGTCTATGGGATTAGTAAACACCTGCGAATGCGCTTCTGCGGAGTCCATTGCGAAATCCTGAAGCTCGCGCGCCTCGCCCACCTTAGGCTCGGGCTGGCGCATTTCCGCGGCAACGGGCTGAACGCCTATAGCGGGCATATCTCCCGTCGAAGCGCCGAAGCTTTCAAGCTGGCGCGTAAGCTCGTCTATCTCGGACTGCGTGCTTTTGCCGATAGCCGCCATCTCTCCGCCCGAGGACGGCGTATTGTAGGCTATCTGCGGCGAAGCCTCGAGTCCGCCGCCGCCGAGCAGGTCGTTTATCTGCCCTATATCCTCGTCGGAAATGCCCGATATGCCGCCGAACTCGTTTTCAATCGGGTTGTTGTTCACAAGCGGGACGTTTCCGTTGGACACGTTGACCGTGGGGCGCGAGCCGCCGAGCGGCATACCGCACTTTTCGCAGACGGTGGTGGACGTTTGCATATGCATACCGCAGGTCTGGCAGAAAACAAGAGTGCCACTTCCGTTATTTATAGGCTCAACGCTCGGCGTGGAGCGTATCTCTGCGTTATTCGCGCCCTGCGCCGCAGAGCTTTCCGCTCCGCCCTGTGCAGCGCTGTCCGCAGGCTGCTCCTGCTCCACCTCGGGAGGAACGGGCGTGCCGCATTCCATGCAGAACTGATAGCCCCTTATGAGCTTCTTTCCGCAGTTTTCACAGAACATATTTGCTGACCTCCAACAATGTTATTTGAAAACAGTATATCCTCAAACCGCACTAACAGCTTAATAACAGTCATATGCAGACTGCGACCTGTCGAGAACAGACTGATATCCAATATAAGTATACATTATTAAAGCAATCTTGTCAATTCATTTTGTGGAAAATTGTAAAAATGATATAACAGACGCTGCCCCGTTTTGTGCATAATACGACAAACTATGCCCGCCGCGCACGCTCCATTGCGAAGCGTGTGCGGCGGGCGCGCAGGTATTCGGCTAAAAATTATGCAATTGCGGAGAAGTAAAGCCCCGCGAAAACGCCCGCGACTATCGCCATAAGCGCAACGGCGGCAAGGCAAAGGGCAATGTGCTTAAAGGTGTAGTACTTCTCCTCGGGAGGCTGGGGCGTAAACAGGTCCATTATCGCCTGCTCGTGGTAAGCTATTTCCTCGGCGCTCATGGGGGCGTCCTGCCCGTCTGCGGCGGGCTGTTCCGCTTCGAGAACGGGCGCGCTTACGGGGGTGCTTGCGGGCGCGGGCTGTTCAGCTTCAAGGACAGGCGCGCTTACAGGCGTGCTTGCGGGCGCAGGCTGCTCCGCTTCGAGAACGGGCGCGCTTGCAGGCGTGCTTACGGGCGCGGGCTGTTCAGCTTCAAGGACGGGTGCGCTTACAGGTGCGCTTGCGGGCGCAGGCTGCCCCGCGTTTGCGACAGCCGCGCCGCAATATGTACAGAACAGGGCGTTATCGCCGAGTAATTTTCCGCATTTAGAGCAAAACATAAATCATTCTTCCTTTCGTATTCAGGCGTTGGTTTCAAGAACCAGCCCGTTGTTGTTTCTCACATAATCAAACAGGTATTGCTGAGCCACTCCCTGCGCTCCAAGCGCGCATTCGGGCAGACCGTTCGGGTAAAGCTCGCTCATTATGCGCTTTACCCACACGTCGCGCGGGAAAGCGTCAAGCTTGTGGTAGGCGAACAGCAGCACGCAGTCCGCTACCTTGTCGCCAACGCCCGTTATTGTTTTGAGTACTGCGCGCGCCTCGTCCGTGCTCAGCGAACAGAGCGCCTCGAGGTCTACCGCACCGCTGTTTACCTTTTCAACCGCGTCGCAGATGTAACGCGCCCTGAACCCTGCCCTGAGCGGCGCGAGGTCCTCGGGCGTTATCCCGCGCAGCCGCTGCGCGCTCGGGAAGCTGTATTCGCCGTCGTTCGGGCCGCACCCGTCGCACGGGCCGCACCCGTCGCATGAGCCGCACCCGACAGTCGGGTCGCCGAAGACTTCGCACAGGCGCGTGATTATCCCCGAAATGCGCGGAATATTGTTGTTTTGCGATATGATAAAGCTTATGAGCGTTTCAAACGGTTCTTGCCGCAGTATCCTTATGCCGGGCGAGCATTCCGCCGCGCGGCGCAGTATGGGGTCAGCCGAGAAGCGCTCTATAAGCGCGCCGTAGTCGGTGTCCATATCGAAGTAGCGCTCCCATAGCGGCAGGTCTGCGGGGTCTGCGCCGTGCAGCACAATAGCGTCCGCGCGCTGCGAGAGCGTAAGCCGCCTGCCCATTGCAACGCCCGAAAACGAGCCGTCCGCGTTTTCTTTCCAGCGGAAGCATTGCCCGCACAGAAAGGTCTGCTTAAGGTCGAAATTGTTTTTTTTGAGTTCGTAGTCCATTTTTTTCTCTAAACCCCTTGATTATTTATCTCAATTATAATACAATATACTTATAAAATCAAGTCCGCGCGGCGTTATTTCAATTATTTTTCATCTGCCTTACACCTTTTAAGCGCCTGCGCCCTATCGAAAGGAAGCCTGCAATGAGAGAGAGTATTCTTACCATACCCGTAAACGAGGTGTTTGAGCCGCGCGAGGGCTGCCCTATATGCGCCATGCGCAACACGGTGGAGCAGCACATAAGCGAGTACATAATGGGCGCTGCAATGATGGAACCCGACGTTCGGCAGGAAACAAACGCGCTGGGCTTCTGCCACACGCATTTCAACAGCCTGCTGCGGCAGAACAACCGCCTGTCGCTGGGGCTTATGCTGAACACCTACCTTGCTACGGTGCGCAGCGAGGTGTTCGAGAAAAAGAGCCTTTTCTTCACAAAAGAGGCAAAGGTGAAGAAAGCGGGCGGCATAGGCGAAACCTGCTTTGTGTGCAGCAAGGTGAACTGGGGCATAGACCATATGCTTGAAACGGTATTCACCATGTACAGGCAGGACGGCAAGTTCAGAAGCCTTTACGCTTCGCAGGAATATATATGCGTGCCGCACTATAAGCTGCTTATGACGCGCGCGGCGGAGAAAATGCCGAAAAACGAGCGCGCCCCCTTTATGGAGGCTACGGACAGGCTTGTTGAAAACTACATAAAGGCGCTCAACAGCGACGTGAACGAGTTCTGCAACAGCTTTGACTACCGCAACGCGGGCAAGCTGCACAACGAGGACATGGAACACGTGAGAAGCTCGATAGAGCGCTCGATAGAATTCCTTACGTCGAGAAAGCCCGACGTAAAATAAACAAACGGAACAGAAGGAAGAACGAATGGATATTTTGGCGATAGAAAGCTCCTGCGACGAAACGGCAGCCGCGGTTATACGCGACGGGCGCGAGATAGTGTCCTCGGTAGTGGCAACGCAGATAGAGGAGCATAAGCTTTACGGCGGCGTAGTCCCCGAGATAGCGAGCCGCAGGCATTGCGAAAGCATTGTGGGGGTCGTTGGCGAGGCGCTCTCCCGCGCGGGAAAAACGGCGCAGGAGATAGACGCGGTAGCCGTGACCTACGCCCCAGGGCTTATAGGGGCGCTGCTTGTGGGCGTAAACTTTGCAAAGGGGCTTGCGTTTTCGCTTGGAAAGCCGCTTGTTCCCGTACATCACATACGCGGGCATATCGCGGCGAATTACCTCTCCCACCCCGAGCTTGAGCCGCCGTATATGTGCCTTGTGGCTTCGGGAAGCCACAGCCATATCGTCCGCGTGAAAAGCTACACCGAGTTTGAAACCATAGGCAGAACGGTAGACGACGCGGCGGGAGAAGCGTTCGATAAGGCGGCGCGCGCAATGGGCTACCCCTACCCCGGCGGCGTACACATAGACCGCGCCGCGAAAACAGGCGACAGAAAGAAATACCCGCTGCCGCACCCCAAAACCGCAAACCCGTACGATTTCAGCTTTTCGGGGCTTAAAACGGCGGTGGTGAACCTTGTACACAACACGCAGCAGCGCGGCGAGGAGCTTGATATACCGAGCCTTGCGGCGAGCTTTCAGTACACGGTGTGCGACATACTCACATCAAAGCTGCTTAACGCCGCAAAGGCTGAGGGCTGCACGCGCCTTGCGCTTGCGGGCGGCGTTGCGGCGAACTCGGGTCTGCGCGAAATGCTTAAGCGCCGCGCGGGCAGCTGCGGCATGGAGCTGTTTATCCCCGAGCTTTCGCTTTGCGGCGATAATGCCGCGATGATAGGCTGTCAGGGGTATTACGAGTATCTCGCGGGGGCGCGCGCGGGCGCGGACTTAAACGCAGTCGCTACGATGAATCTTGATAAGGCGGTGTGGTGATGAAAAACGTAGTTCTTGTAGGAATGCCCGCGTGCGGCAAAAGCACTATAGGCGTGCTGCTTGCAAAGGCGCTCGGCTTTACGTTTATCGACACCGACCTTGTTATCCAGCAGGAAACGGGGCTGCTTTTGCAGCAGATAATAGACGCGCAGGGGCTAGACGCGTTCTGCATAGCCGAGGAGCGCGCCATATGCAGCGTAAACGCGCAGCGCTGCGTTATAGCGACGGGCGGCAGCGCGGTTTACAGCCGCACGGCAATGCTTCATCTTAAAGAGAGCGGCACGGTGTACTACCTCTCGCTGCCAACCGACGAGGTAAAGCGCCGCCTTTACAACATAAAAAGCCGCGGTATAGCCATGCGCCCCACGGACACCATAGAGGACGTTTTCGCCCGCCGCAGGGCGCTTTACGAGGAGTACGCGGATATAACCGTAGAGTGCCTTGGCAAGACCATCGAGCAGACCGTGAGCGAGATAGCGGACTATCACAGGGCGCTCGGGGAGTAAGGAGAGATTATGTCAGAAGAAATAAAGCACGCGCAGGGTGAGCAGGTTGCGGCGGAAGCTCCGCCCGCAGCAGACGCTCTGCCCGCAGCAGACGCTCTGCTCGCAGCAGACGCTCTGTTCGCAGCAGACGAGCCGTCGAAGATACCCGCGTTCAAGAACGTTTGTATGCGCCTTGGGCTTATGATGGTGATAGTGTTCGTTTCAAGGGGAGTATGCACGGTGCTTATGAGCCTGCTTGCGCCCGGCATGGAGGAACTTGGCGCAACGAGAGCGTATATCATACAGTCGGCGATGTCGCTTGTGTTCCTTTATCTTATACCCATGTCGTTTGCGGTGTGGATAATGAAAGAGCCAACGCGCGAAACGTGCGGGCGCATTTACTCGAAGCCGCAGTATTTCGGGCGGGCGCTGGGAATGTTCCCCGCGTTTTACGGGCTTGCGATATGCGTGAATTTTATAGTGCTGTTTATAAGCCGCTTTATATCCGACCCCGACCTAAACCGCTCGTTCAACACGGTAAACGATTTGCAGGCGGACAATCTCGCCTGCGCGCTGATACTTTTCGTGCAGCTTGTGGTAATAGCGCCGCTGTTTGAGGAGTTCTGGTTCAGGGGCATAGTTATGGAGAGCCTGCGGCCGTACGGCAACGGCTTTGCGATATTCGTGTCGGCGCTGCTGTTCGGGCTTACGCACGCTAATTTTCAGCAGTTCTTCTACGCGTTCGTTATCGGCGTGTGCCTCGGCTACATTGCGGTTTCAACAAAGAGTATAATTACAACCACCGTTATGCACGCGATGTTCAACGGCATTTCGGGGCTGCTGCTTTTGTTTATGAGCGTGCCTGCCGTGGGCGACTACCTGCTTGAATTGCAGCGCGGCGGCTACACCGAGGGCGTTACGCCCGATATGCCGCCCGTTGTGGTGGTGTACCTCGTTTACCTTGCGGCGGTGGTGCTGCTTATGCTTGTGGGGCTTATCATGGCGGCGTTCAAGCTTGCGAAGATAAAAAAGTACCGCGTGCCGAAAATGTGGACGGAGCTTACCGCGGCGCAGCGTTGGGGCGTGTTCCTTTCGCGCGCGACGGTTATTATAATGCTTGTTCTTGCGGCGGATACGCTTACATTCAGGCTTATACCAAAGTTTTTTTACGGGCTTTTCGCAAAATAGTACGCGTTCTGCGGCGATTTGTGGCGAAAATTGCGGCAAAATTATCCTCTCTTAACGCGTACTTTACACGCATGGTATTCTACAGGTGGTATACTCTTAACATAGGGACGCAATCTATGCTCCCTAATGTTGTGAAATGAGGATATGTTATGTGGGAGATTATCGTGCAGGAACGGGTTACAGACGAGCGGCAGCGCTACACGGCGTACGGCGTGCGGCGCGGAGGGTGCGAGATTGCCGACATCTGTGCGGACAAAAGCGGCATTGAGGAGCTTGTGGGGCTCATGAACAGGTACGACGCCTCGGAAATCAATGCCGCGGACATTGTGGAGGATTTTATTGCGGCAAGATAATCGAACCCCGCCGATTCGCTTAGCGAAAAGGCGGGGTTTCAGTCTGTCGAAAAAGTCATTTTTGCCTGCGTATGCGGGCTTTGAAATAACTTTTTTGCCTCGGGCTTCCCGAGGCAAAAAACACTTCTATCCGCACAAGTGTGCGGATGTTTCGGCGGAAAACCCCCGTATGGGGGTTTTTCGACGGTCTCGAACCCCGCCGATTCGCTTAGCGAAAAGGCGGGGTTTTCGTTAAAGTATTTACCGAAGCAAAAAGCAGGAGCATTAACGCCCCTGCTTTTTGTTTGTATCATACGTAATACGGGTTAGGCTTAAAGAGAATGCACAGCAAATCCACAAGCCAGCCTATACTGAACAGCCCGCCCGTTAACGCCCATATTATTCCCGTGCCTATCTTGCCCTCGTAAAAGCGGTGAATGCCGAGATACCCGAAAAGCAGGCACAGAAAGAACGCCGCCCACTTGTTTTTCGGCTTGCCGAGCGGCACGTATGCCGCAGCGGAAACGTTTGTGTTTACGTTGTTGTTGGAGTTGTTGATTATAACGGGCTGCTGTGCCGCCTGCCGCAGCTCCTCCACCTGCCTGCCGCAATGCACGCATATAACGGCGTCCATGGGTATGCGGTTTCCGCAGAATTTGCAGAACTTCATGTCGGCGGCGGGCTGAAAGGGCGCGTTCATGGCGGGCTGCTGCGCGCCGTATTGCTGCGGGTAAACGTCCGCCTGCGCGCGCGGCTGCGGCTGCGGTACGTTATACTGCGGGAATGTCTGAAAGCCGCCCTGCGGAACGCTTTGATACTGCGCGCTCTGCTGATAAGGAGCGTCCTGCTGATATTGGGCGGACTGCTGATAACCCTGCTGTGCGGGCGCGCCTGCGGGGTATATTTCGTTTACGGCGGGGTCTGTTTTTTTAAGGCTTACCTTGTGTGAATAGTTTTCTTCCATGCTGCGATACCTCTTAGTGATTTGTGGTTAGTATTATGTAAATATTATATAGTTTTATGCAAGCGCGACCGCGGGGGCTGTGCCTACAATAATACCTGTTGACGTAACGCCCTGCGTGTTGTTGTTCCACGAAAAGTTTTCGGGGAACGCCCCGCCCGAAAGCGCGGGGTAATCCGTACCCGCAGAGAGCTGCGTGCCGCCCGCGTCCTTGCTGAAAGCGGCTGCGGCGCATTCTCCGTTAAGAAACGACACCATAACCGAAGCCGACTTAAGCTGCGGGTAATTTGCGGACAGCCTTGCGCAAAGCAGCGCCTCCCCGCTTGTAAGCGAGGTTCGCGGCGTATCCGAGTCGATACCGTTTGCGGCGCTGCCCCACGAGATAGACGGGTGCGACGAAAACGAGGCGGAGGCCGCCGTGCAGCTCCACTTGCCGTTCCGGTCCACTGCAAGTAAAAGCGCGCAGGTGTTTGCGCTGCTTTTCATCATGCCCCAGCCGTCCGAGTCGGCGTTGGTGAGAAATACGGAAACGTCCTTTTTTATGCTTGCAGCCGTTGAGTTCGCGGAAGCTACGCGCGAGGACGTTGCAACGTTAAGAAACGTAGGTACGAGAATCGCTGCGAGAATGGCAATTATCGCTATAACAATTATAAGCTCCACCAGCGTGAAGCCGCGCCTTTTTATAAGGCGCTCGGGACGGAATGCCCTCATTGCGTTTACCCCCATAACATTTATTACGCATATGTCCGATTTGCGCGCCATACTACATTTATTTTAGCACTTTTTATTCAATAATGCAAGCGTTTTTAATAAAAAAATACTTTAATTAAGCAAAAAATTTGTAAAAACTCCCCGCGCACGGACGAGCCGCACGCGGGGATAAGGGCGTATTAAGAATTTGCGTTTTTGAAATACTCGTAGACGGTTATGCGCTCGGGAATTTTATGCTCGCCGAACGTAAACGCGGGCAGCTTGTTCCATGTTATAAGGCTGTCGTTTGAGAAGTACTCCCGCAGCATTTCCTCGGAAAGGCGCTCGGGGTTGGGCGAGGGCGTGCCGTTTATGTCGGTGATAGCGCCGCCGTTTTTCGTTTCGTAAATAAATTCGTCGTTCCACGGCATATAGTAAAGCCACATTATGTTCTCGTCCACGCACTGCTGCGGGTCGGGAATATAGCCGCACTCGCTAAGCGCCAGCATTTTGCCCTCGTAGGAATAGGAAGCGAGGTTCTCGTACTCCTTAACGAGCGGCGAGTGGTCCTCGGAGGATGCGTAGTAGTCAACGCCCGCTATGTCGTAGGTGTTGGGGTCTACGGTGCAGTACTTGGTCTGACCGTTCCACACCCATATAATGTTGGAGAGCTTGTGGTAGTTTTCAAGCCTGTCGAACATCATATACCACAGGCGCTGGTAGGTTTCGGGGTAAGTGCCGTCCTTTATCAGCTTCTTGTCGTCGGGCTGCAGTCCCCACCAGAACCACGCGCCGCTTGCCTCGTGGAACGGGCGGAACAGCACGGTTATCCCCTGCGCTTCCATTTCCTGTAGGTAGCCTGCAATAAGGTCTATGTCGTGTACCGCTACCTCGTACTCCTTAGTGCCGGGGGTAGAGGCGTTGAGCGGGTCGAAGTTAATTACGTCCTCCTGATAGAACGCCCAGCCCTGCTCGGTGTCGTTTATGTCGCGCGGAACGTACCAATGCCATGTAAAGGTAACTAGTCCGCCGCTGTTTTTCGCCCAGTCTATAGCGCCGTCAACCATACTGCGCGACTGGTACGTACCCGTGCTGAAAATAAAGTCGAAGCCTTTCATCGCGGGCAGGTCGCCCGTTGCGTTGTAGTAAACAAGGTCTTCAAGGGTCTTGCCGATGTCCATTTGCTGCTGGCAGGCTATAATCTGCTTGCCGTAGGTTGAGCGCAGGTAGTTCCACACCTCCATGGTAGAGGCGTTTTTGCGCGCGTTTTCGGATACGGGCTGCGTTAAGTCTACGGCCTTTGCCGCGAGAGAAGCCTTGAGCGCGTCGTAATCCGTTTCATAGGAGAGCGCCGCGTCCATGTCTATGTCGCCGTCGGCGGTGCGCTTTACGGGGTTGTAGAGCGCGGAAATAACGTCGTCCTGCGCGACCTCGCCGCTTGTAACGGCGCTGTCCTCGGAGCTGTCCGCACCGCCCTTTTTGCAGGCGGTAAGGGAGAGAATCATTGAGAGCGCGAGTAACGCGCATAAAAATCTTTTCATTTAAGCGTCCTTATCTGAATAGTGTGCATTCGCCGCTTTTGCGGTAGTAGTCTATACGGGACTGTATCGCCTGCCTTGTTGTTGAATAAAAGTCCGCAAGGCAGTCGATACAGAAAAACTCCTGAACGTTGCGGGAAATGAGCTTCTGGTTTATCGCTATCTCGTCGGAGTGAAGCTCCGCGCCGCATTCTTTGCAGGTTTTCCAGTTTGCCATTACTTCATGTCAACAAGCCTGAGCCTGAGCACCTTGCAGTCGTGCGGCTCAACGGTCGTCGCGTAGCGCTCCGTGAACCTGCCGAGCTCCTTATGCTCCCAGCAGTCGTAAATCTCAAAGCCCTTGCCGCTCGCATAGGGCAGGCCTATATCCCAGAACTGGAGCGACATTTCGCCCGCTGCGTCGCCAAAGTTGAACATACCCACAGCGTAGCTGCCGTCGCTCATAAGCTTTACCATGGAGAACACGTTTTCGGGGTTGTTCCACTGCTTTATGCAGTAAGCGCCGCGGCACTCTATGTCCTGATTTATCTCGATAACGTCCTTGTTGGCGAGTATCTCCTTAGCCGCGGGGGACATCTTCCTTATATCGCAGCCTATCATAAGCGGGCTGTTCATGATAGCCCACAGCGAGAAGTGGGTCTTGTACTCGATATCGGTGCAGCCGCCCAGCTTTGCGGGTGCGGGAGCGTTTCCCGCGCTGTCGGCGATAACGTTTATCTGGCTGTCCGCCGTGCCGTTTATCCACTCGTTATTGCTGCCGCCGTACATTCCCACAACAAGCATATCAATGTCGTTGTGGCAGAAGTTTCCGCCGTAGCACTCGTTGCCTATCTGCGAGAGCGCAAGGCGCTTTATGCAGTTCCAGTTGTCCTGTATATCGCCCGTGGAGCGGAAAAGGTGCGCGCCGCTTTCCCTTATCCACTTGTAAACGTCGTCGTTGCCCCAGTTGCACGCGGAGAATACGATATCCCTGCCGCAGTTGCGCAGCGCAAGCGACATTCTCTTGTAAAGCACCTCGCCGGGTACATGGTCGGGCTTGTAGCAGTAGTCGTACTTAAGGTAGTCAACGCCCCACTCCGCAAAGGTCTGCGCGTCAACAAACTCATGCTCAAAGCTGCCCGGGTGGCCGCCGCAGGTGTGCGTACCCGCGCAGGAGTATATACCGAACTTAAGTCCCTTTGAGTGAACGTAGTCCGCTACTGCCTTTATGCCGTTCGGGAACTTCCACTTATCGGGTACGAGCCTGCCGTTCTCGTCGCGCTGCTTTTCGCTCCAGCAGTCGTCGATTACCACGTACTCGTAGCCCGCGTCCTTAAGACCCGTTTCAACAAAGGCGTCTGCCGCCTGCTTTATAAGCTCCTCGTTTATCTGCCATGTAAAGGTGTTCCATGAGTTCCAGCCCATAGGCGGGGTGAGCGCAAGGAATTTGTTCTGCATACTGTTCTCCTTATTTGTCAGGGGCGATAGCCCAAATATCCTGTGCGTAGTCTGCCATTGTCCTGTCCGAGCTGAACTTGCCCGAGCAGCACATATTTATCCAGCATTTTTTCGTAAAGCTCTCGCGGTCGAGGCGGTAGTCCGCGTTTGTCTTAAGCTTCGCCTCAACGTAGGACTTAAGGTCGCCGAGCAGGTAGTAGTGGTCGGGAACGTGCCAGCTTGCGCCGTCGAGCAGCGCGTAGTAAAGCTCCCTGAACGAGCCGTTTCCGCCGTCGGTGAACGTGCCGTCAATAAGCGTGTCTACAACGCGCGCGATATCGGGGTTTTCCGCGTAAATGCGGCGGGGGTCGTAGTCGGGCATTATCTTTGCAAGCTCCTCAACGCGCGCGCCGAAGATGTAGTTGTTGTCGATGCCCGCTTCCTCGGCTATCTCAACGTTCGCGCCGTCGTACGTGCCGAGCGTTACCGTGCCGTTGAGCATGAACTTCATGTTGCCCGTGCCGCTGGCTTCCGTGCCTGCGGTGGAAATCTGCTCGGACACGTCTGCGGCGGTAACTAGCTTTTCAGCGTAGGATACGTTGTAGTTCTGCACAAAAACGACCTTTATCGCGCCGTTTATCGAAGCGTCGTTGTTTACGAGCGCGGCTATCTCGTTGATGTACTTTATAATAGCCTTTGCGCGGGCGTAGCCGGGCGCGGATTTCGCGCCGAAAATGAACGTTGTGGGCGCGAAATCCTTTATCGTGCCGTCCTTTATGCCGTAGTAGATATAGAGAATGCCGAACGCGTTCAGCAGTTGGCGCTTGTACTCGTGCAGGCGCTTTATCTGTATGTCGAAAATGCTTTCGGGGTCGATATCAACGCCCTCGTGCTGCTTTATGTAGGCTGCAAGGGCGCGCTTGTTCGCCGCCTTGCCCTCGGCGAAGCGCGTAAGCTGCGCGCTGTCGTCGGCATACTTTATAAGCTCCTTAAGGCGCGGCAGGTCCGTTACCCACTCCTCGCCGCCGAGAAGCTCGGTTATCTGCGCGGAAAGCGCGGGGTTGCAAAGCGCAAGCCAGCGGCGCGGGGTTATGCCGTTTGTCTTGTTGTTGAAGCGCTCGGGGTAAAGCGCGTACCACTCGGGCAGCGCGTCGTTTTTGAGTATCTCGGTGTGAATGCGCGCAACGCCGTTCGTGTGGGAGGTGCAGTATATCGCCATTTTAGCCATATGCACAACGCCGTCGGATACGGGCTTCATGCGGGCTATCTGCTCCTTTGGCATACCGCGGCGGTACATATCCGCAATAAACGCCTCGTTTATGCGCAGTATTACGGCGTACACATCGGGGAGAAGCTCCTCCATGAGGTCCGTTCCCCACTTTTCGAGAGCCTCCGCCATAATGGTGTGGTTGGTGTAGTTAAAGGCGTCGCGCGCGATATCGAGCGCTGCGGCAAAGTCCACGCCGTAGTCCTTGGTGAGAACGCGCACAAGCTCGGGGATAGAGATGGTGGGGTGCGTGTCGTTGAGCTGAACTGAGTTGTAGCGCGCGAAGTCCTTTATGTCGCGCCCTGCGGCGAGGTGCTTTCTTATAAGGTCGGCGATTGAAGCGGCGGAGAAGAAATACTGCTGCTTTAAGCGCAGGAGCTTTCCGGGGCGCGCGTCGTCGTTGGGGTAAAGCGTGCGGGAGATGTTCTCCGCTTCTATCTGCGAGCGGCACGCCGCCATGTAGTCCTGACGGTTGAACGCGTCGAAATCGAACGCCTCTACAGGCTCTGCCTGCCACAGGCGCAGCGTTACGGCGTAGTCGTTCTTATAGCCGAATATAGGCATATCGTAGGGGACAGCCTTTACGCTGCTCCCTGCGAAGTTTACGATAACCGCGTCGTTTTCGCGGCGCACGCTCCACGGGTCGCCGAAGCGCGTCCAGTCGTCCGCGTATTCGCGCTGGAAGCCGTCCTCTATCGTCTGGCGGAAAAGTCCGTACTTATAGCGAATGCCGTATCCCGTAACGGGCAGGCGCATTGCCGCGGCGCTGTCTAAAAAGCAAGCCGCAAGCCGCCCGAGTCCGCCGTTGCCGAGAGCGGCGTCCTCTATCTCCTCAAGGTCGCAAAGGCTCGCGCCCGCGCTCTTAAGAAGCTCGTCCGCTTCGTCGTGAAGCCCTAAGCACAGCAGGTTGTTGTACACCGCGCGTCCCACAAGGAACTCTGCGGAAAGGTAGCTTGCGCTCCTGCCCTTGGGCGCGGAGGCTTCCATGAGGGCGGCGTTCTGCTTCATCACAGCGCGCGAGAGCGCGTCGTGCAGCATGGGCGCGGTGGGCTTTTTGCCCTTTGGGCATACCTCGCTCAGGTATGTCTCAAAATCAAGTTTAAGCTGTTTTTTGTCAGTCATTGTGTTCTCCTTAATAAAGCTTTCAAGCTTTAGGGTGGGTAATACATATGTATTATAGCATAGCCGCGCGCGATTTTCAAGGCATTTCGCCGCGGCGCAGGAATTTTTCCGCACAAGCCGCGGAAATTTTTTTGAAAAAGGTGTTGACAAATGCAAAGCCTTGTGGTATAATGTCAAATACGCTCCCCTTGAAAAGACAGGAGGAAAGAAAACAGGGCGCGCATAATACGTTGAAAGAACAGGGAATTAAAGCGATTAAGGATTTTTAAGTATTCTATTGAAAATTTTTCAGCTTTTTATTTGCCCTGTATTTTTGCGCCCTTTTTTATTTGGGAATATATGTAAACATGATGCGCGGAGGGATACTTAACACCTCGGGAAATGGCTCTGTCACACGCAGAGCAGGCAGTATGGGAGGAAAAAAGATGAAGCTTACACACGTTTTTCTGCTTACGGACGCGGCGGACGCGGACATAGCCGCGCAGGGGCTTGCGGGCGGGCGCGGGCTGCTGCACTTTAAGGCGCATTACGTGCCGCCCTACGAGGAGCTCAAGCTCATAAGGCGCTTTCAGCTTGCGGAGCGCAGGCTGTTCCCTATGGGCGAGAGCGCCTGCGCCGTCGTGGATGTTACTGAGTGGGTAGGCCGCGAGCGCGAGGAGTACTTCGACGTTTTCGCGAAGTTCCTGCACGACAACCGCAGGCACAGGTACGTTTTCACCGCCGCAGGACACAGCAGGGCGGAGTGCATGGGGCTTTTCATGAAGCTGCGCTGCCTTTTCAGCCTGTCGTTCGCGCAGCCCGAGGGGGGCGAGCGCGAGCGCCTTGCGGCAATGCTTGTGCGCGAGGGCGCAGAGCCTGACGGCGCGGAGCTTCTTGCGGCGCTTTTTTGCGGCGCTGCTCTCCCCTGCGGCATAAGCCGCGCAGAGGCGGCGCGCCAGTCGCTAAGGGAGATAATGGCGCTGCGCTGCGGCACTTGCGCGCAGGCGGTGACCGAATACGCAAGGGACAGCGGCTCTGTCGTTTATATGCTTCTCGGCGGGGCTGCTGCGGAACAGCTTTCAGACGGAAAGGAGTATCTCGATGCAGTGTGATTACAAATCAGTCTGGGCGGACTACGCATACAACAACGACAACCGCTTCGCCACCAACCGCGAGCTGAAGCAGCTTTTCAGCGAGGGCGATTTCAGCGCGCCGACCGCCGCCGAGTCGGGCATTCCCCTGCTGTCGGACGGCAGGCGCTTTGTCGTCAACAACGAAACGCTCCACACCCTAATCTTCGGCGAGAGCGGCTGCAAAAAGACGCGCAGCGCCGTACTCCCCGCGCTTGCTTCAATGGTGCGCGCGGGCGAGAGCATTTTCGTCACCGACGTAAAGGGCGAGATTTCGGGCAACGCAAAGCTCCGCGAGCTGCTGGAGCTTAACGATTACAAGACCGTGTTCCTTGACTTCCGCAGCTTTTGCGCGGACGGATTCAACCTGCTGCACTACGCATTTCAAACGTACAGGCACGGCGGCAAGGAGGAGGGGCTTGCCGAGGCTGCGCAGCTTGTCGCGGGGCTTCGCTCGGGCTACGCGGACTCCAAAGACCCGTACTGGGACAACAGCGCGGAGAGCGTTCTCAACGCCGTTATTGAGATACTCTTTGACGTTGGCGCAAGCAACCCCGGCCTTGACAGCGCGGTGAACCTTGCCACAGTCGCCTCGTTCATGACGGGAACGGCGCTTGATAAGCTCGGCGACCTGTTTGACAAGGACTACCGCACCTCCGCCTCGGGCGCTATACTCGCCCTGCGTTCCGTGGGCGACCTGCCCGACAGCACGCGCGGGTGCGTTGCATCCACCGCGGCGGCAATGCTCAAGGACTTTACGCGGCAGCCAAGCCTTACAAAAATGCTTTCCGCTTCAACGTTCACCGTTGACAGAATGTACGAAGAACCGACCTGCGTGTTCCTTATCGTCCCCGACGAAACGACGGCGTGCGACCGCATTGCGGGGCTCATGCTCGACACGTTTTACGGCAGGCTGATAAAGATATTCGGAGAGCGCTACCAGAACGCGGGCAGCGCGCCGCGCCGAATAAACTTTATGGCGGATGAGTTCTGCAATGTTCGCATAAGCGACATGGCGGGAAAAATAAGCGCCTCGCGCTCGCGCAGCATGAGGTGGTTTCTCATCTGCCAGAGCAAGGCGCAGCTTGAGCGGGCGTATCCCCACGAATGGCCCGCCATCGTCGGCAACTGCAAGAACGTACTGTTTTTGCAGTCCTCCGACCCGTCCATGTTGGAGTACATAAGCGCGCTTTGCGGCAGGACGTACGTCACCGAGGCGCTGGGCGGCGAGCCGCTTGTGAGCGCGGAGCGCCTGCGCTGCCTGCGCCAGACCCGCGACGACAAGGAGGCAATCTACATACGCGGGGAACTGAAATACCGCGCGCTGCTGCTCGATTTCGACCGATACGCCATTGCGGGCGTAAGCGGGAGTAAGCGCTACGCCCTCCCCGAGCGCATGAAGAACGCGCGCTTTATGCGCTACACCCCCGACCGATTGCTGGACGACCTGAACCTGTCCAACATAAAGCCGCTGTTCTCCGCAAGGAAGCGCAGCGCCTGACGAAAGGAGAAAACTATGCTGCCATCTGTAATAACCGTGGACAAGCAGGGCAGAAGCTCGCTTGACCTTGTAACCTCGGACTTCCTCAACAGGCGGCGCGTTTACCTCGTAGGCGAGATAAACGACACCGCGGCAATGGAGGTGGTAATGCAGCTCGACTACCTTGCGGCTTCCTCCGACGGGGAGATAACGCTTGTAATAAACAGCCCCGGCGGCAGCGTTACCGCGGGGCTTGCAATAATCGACGCTATGGAGCGCGCGGGCGCGGTTTCCACGCTTGTTACGGGCATGGCGGCTTCAATGGCGGCGGTTATTGCGGCGTGCGGCGTTAAGGGCAGGCGCTTTGTTACGCCAATGGCGGAGGTGATGATACACCAGCCGCTCGGCGGTATCTCGGGGCAGGCCACCGAGATAGAGAACACCGCGCGCCGCATACTCGGCATAAAGCGCCGCATGAGCGCGCTTCTCGCCCAGAGGACTGGGCAGACCGAGCGGAAGCTAACCGCCGACTGCGAGCGCGACCACTACCTGAGCGCCGAGGAGGCGGTAGGGTACGGGCTGGCGGACGAGGTGCTGCGCGGCAGGGCTGGCGATAAAGGCACATCTGCGTCGTCAACGGCATATTCGGCAGGCAAATAGCCTAGCCGAAATGCCGTTTCCTAGCAGCTGCACCTTTCTCGCCAGCCCGACGTTGATACTTTCTAACAAGTTTTGGGCTGTCAGACCGACAGCCCATTTGTTTATGCAATCATAGTAGGAATAAGCATCACAAGCGTTCCTGCGGTAATAAGCGCAAGCCCGACAAGCGCCTTTTTGGTGAGCCGCTCCCTGAACACGAAGAACGAGAACGCCACAGTCACCAGTATCGACAGCTTGTCTATCGGCACTACAACGCTTGCAGGACCGTCCTTAAGCGCCCTGTAGTAGCACAGCCACGAAGCGCCCGTAGCAAGTCCCGACAGACATATGAACAACAGCTCCCGTTTTGGTATGTCGCGAAGCCTGAACGGCTCTTTTTCGCCCTTGTGCGCCCTGACCTTTACAAGCACCACAAGCCACGCCATAACCAGCACCACCCCCGTGCGAAGCGCCGTGCCGAGGTTGGATTCCACTCCCTCTATGCCTATCTTGCCGAGTATCGAGGTAAGGCTCGCGAATACTGCGGACAGCACCGCGAACAGCAGCCATGAGCGGCTTTCGGGCTTTTTCCCGGCGTTCTCCTTTTTCTGTATCATAAGGTATGTGCCCGCGCCTATAAGCACCACCGCAGCGCCCTTTACAATAGTCAGCTCCTCGCCGAGTACGGCGAACGCCAGCAGTATCGTAAGTATCGTGCTTGACTTATCGACAGGCACAACCTTGTTTACGTCGCCCAGCTGTAACGCCCTGAAGTAGCACAGCCACGAAGCGCCCGTTGCAAGCCCCGACAGCACGAGAAATATCCGCGTTTTCGCGCTTATCTCGGTTACTGCAGCGGCTGAACCCGCTATAAGCACCATAAGCCACGAGAACACAAGCACCACGCCCGTGCGTATAGCCGTAGCTATATCCGAATCCGTCTTTTTAATACCGCACTTTGCGAGAATGGACGTAAGCCCCGCAAAAAGCGCCGAACCGAACGCGCACAGCAGCCACATGACAAGACTTCCCCTCAAAACAGGCTGTTCCGCCCTTTCCTTAATTATAGTCCCGCGCTGCAATTTTGTCAAGAATATCTGCAACAAATCAAAAAAAGCGCCGTCTTTATTATCAGAAGCGCTTCAGAAAGAAGGTGTCGCCTGTGACGGACGAAGAAATGCTCGCGCTGTTTGCCGCGCGCGATGAAAGCGGCATTGCCGCGCTGCGCGAAAAATACGGCGCGCTTATAACGGGCTGCGCACTTAGCGTGCTTAAAAGCCGCGAGGACGCCGAGGAATGCGAAAACGACGTTCTGCTGCGGGTATGGAACGCCATACCGCCCGCCGCGCCGAACTCGCTGCGCGCTTATGTCTGCACAATTGCGCGAAACGCGGCTATCGACAGGCTCGACCGCGCGGGAGCGGCGAAGCGCAGGGGCGCGGCGCTGCCGCTCGACGAGCTTGCGGAGTGCATAGGCGGCGCAGGCACGGCGGCGGACCGCCTTGACGAGAGGGAGCTTGCAGCGCTTCTCAACGGCTTTTTGGGCGGGCTTGACCATGACACGCGCGTGATTTTCATGCGGCGTTTCTGGTTCGGCGAGAGCTTTGCGGAGATTTCGCGAAGGCTGGGTATAGGCGGCGGCACTGCCAGAAGCAAAGTTTCGCGCACGCTTAAAAGGCTGCGCGAGTACCTTATAAAGGAGGGCTATGACCTGTGAAGGATATAAAGAAAACAGCGCGCGCTCTGTCGCTTATTGACGAGCGCTTTATAGACGAGGCGGAGCAGGCGCGTCCGCTCGGGCGCGGGAAAAGAAGCCGCGTTGCGCTTTACGTGCTTGCGGGAGCGGCGTGCGCGGCGGCTGTCTGCATTGCGTTCGTAAAGACCGCGCCGAAGCGCAGCGTGTCGCTTCTCCCCGCGCAGGGAGATGAAACGAGCGCGATAAGCGCACCGGAAACCGAGCAGGCGGCGCAAACGCCGAGAGCGGATTTTGCCCTACCCGCCGTAATAGAACTGCCCGAAATGACGCGCGAGCAGGCGCAGGGCGTTACTTTCGGCTCAGGACCGAGCGTTGTGTGGGCCGACGGCGAGCGCGCGGCGTTTGCCGACGTTTCGCGGGAAAGGCAAATCTCCCCCGAAAACGGCGCGGACGGCGAGGGCATGGCGATTGCCGACGTCGGCTGCGGAATATACGTGTACGATTTCGGCAGCGGCGAGGTAGCGTTCTGCGCGGACGTAAAGCAGGCGCTTGACGGCGTGTTTGAAGCGCTCGGCGGCGAGGCGCTCGGCGACCGCCCTTTCGGCATAACGTTCGGCAGGCTTGAAGACGGGAGCTTGGGCGTATCGTTCGTGTACGCGGATAAGTCTGAGGCAAATAACGACGAGAGCGGAACATATCTCTCGTGGTTCTTAAGCGAGTATGTTTACGCGCTCGATACCGACGGGCGCTGCCTGCGCAGGATTGACGGGGCGCAGCTTACC
Source organism: uncultured Oscillospiraceae bacterium (assembly GCA_934462925.1). Taxonomy (GTDB): domain Bacteria; phylum Bacillota; class Clostridia; order Oscillospirales; family Ruminococcaceae; genus CAG-115. The sequence continues at coordinate 54,288 of CAKSIT010000007.1, forward strand.
GCGGGTTCGGAAGACGAAGCGGGCGCGGCGGCGCTTGCGGGGCTGGAATCGGGCGGCTGCGTTAAAATGGGCGAGGGCTATGTCGCGGCGTTCCTTGACGGCGCGGGCGAGTGCGACCTTGAACGCGTAACGCTTAAACGCTTTACGGTAAAGGACGGCGCGGCGGAGTTCACCGACAGCCGACAGCCATGCGGCGAGAGCTTTTTCGAGGGGCTTGCCGCGGGCGAAGCCGAAATTGCAGCGCCGCTTGACGTTCTGCCCGAGGGCGTGGAGATATCCGCGGTTCTGCCCAAGGACGGGTATTCCGGCGTATACCAGCTTGCAGCTGAATACGGCAGCGCCGTTTACGCCGTTATGGACGGCACGGTTGAGCTTGCCGATTACAGCGGTATGTGGGGAAAACTCATACGCATTTCCCATACCGACGGCACGTACAGCTTTTACGCTCACCTTGCCCTTGAGAACGACGGTATGCTCGTTGCTGCGGGCGATACCGTTAAGAAAGGACAGCGTATAGGAAGCGTCGGCACAACGGGATTTATTGCCGCAAGCGGGCTTGAGTACGGGCGCAGCAGCGTACCTTATTCGGAGCTTGGCGAGCTTAAGGCTAAGTACGCTTACCGTAACGACAGTCTATTTCATGTTGAAAGCAGCGGCGTTGACGGAATAATAAGCGTGCCGTCAACGCAGATAGTTCCCGCCGCGCAGAGCGTCATTGGCGTAACGCTCAGAGCGCCGCTTCGCGAGGGCGGGCGCATTGAAACGTTCATTCCCGCCGCGGCGGACAGCCCCGTGTACGCCGTTGAGGACGGTATAGTAAAGTGCAACATAGAAACAAGCATAGGCGGGTGCATATGCTTACAGCTTGACGACGGCAGCTACGCGTACTACGGCTCGCTTGCACCTTACAGCGAGGAGATAAACCGCACGTTCGGCTTCCCGAAAATCGGCGAGCGTGTGAGCGCGGGGCAGCTTATAGGCTTTGCGGACGAATGCGGCAGCGAAAACAGGCTTGCTGACAGGGGCAGCGGCGTTCTCTATATCTGCACGAACGCCGAGCCGCCGCTTGAACTGTACGTACCCGACGACGGCGGCGAGTGTTCGGTGGTAACGCGCGGGCTGTTGCAGTCGCTTGTCGAGCGCGGCTGGGATTTGGAGCGCTTCTACAGCACAATGGAGAGCGCTGCGGAGCGGTATTACGCGCAGAACCCCGACGCGGACAAGGCGGCGGTCTACCGCTATGAGGAGTTGCTGTGCGGGCTTCGCGAGGAGATATACAAGCTGTACCTTGCACAGGAGCTGGAGATGACGATTGAGGAGAAGCGCGCCCTGCTCGAATCGCTTACGGCGGACAAGGCGGAGCTTGAAGCGCTCGCAGATAGCGAGGGCGAGATTAACGCGGAGCTTGAACGGCAGCTCGCCGCGCTCGAGCGGGATATCGCAACGGAGCGCGGGTATGTCGAATCGCTGAGAGAGCAGCTTGGCACAATGGGCATTAAATGCCCCGTTGAGTAAATAAAACAGTATACCCCCGCAGTTATCCTGCGGGGGTCAAACTGTCGAAAAAGCATTTTCCGAGGCTGTTGAGAAGATGTTTTGGCAAAGAAAAATCCCCCCGAAAAAACGGGGGGATTCTTGTGCCTGACAAAATGCCGAATTACTCAGCAGTATAGGGGATAAGAGCTATCTGTCTTGCTCTCTTGATAGCTGTCGTAAGCTCTCTCTGGTGGTAAGCGCAGCAGCCTGTAACGCGGCGGGGAAGAATCTTCGCGCGCTCGGTCATGCACTTCTTGAGCTTGGCAACATCTTTGTAGTCGATAAACTCTGCCCTGTCAACGCAGAACTGGCAGACTTTTTTTCTTGTACGCTTCATAGGGTGAGCGGACTTTTCAAACTTTTCAGCCATGATACTGAACCTCCTTGTTTATTTTGAATAACGGATTTCAGGTGAAGCCCATCAGAACGGATAATCGTCCTCTGCGTCCGCCGCGGAAAACGCCGCGTTTGAAGCGGGCGCTGCTGCGGGGGCTGTCGGCGCAGCGGGTGCTGCCGGGGGCGCTCCGTAAGAGGGTGCGCCGTAGGTGTCGGCATAAGCGCCGCCGCCCTGCTGCTTGGCTTCTCCTGTGAAGCTTGCACGGTCTGCAACTATTTCATACCATGTGGCGGGATTGCCGTTTTTATCGGTATACTGTCTTGTGTTAAGCTCGCCCTCTATCAGTATCATGCGCCCCTTGCCGAAGTATCTGGAAACGAACTCCGCCTGCTGCCGCCATGCGACAACGTTAAAGAAATCGGACTTCTTTTCCTCGCCCTTGGTCTGGAAACGCCTGTCTACCGCAATGCGGAAAGAGCATACGCTAACGCCCTGCGGCGTGGTCCTTAACTCGGGGTCGTTTACTATACGCCCCATCATGATGACCTTGTTAAACACAGAAAGCACCTCCTGCCGATGAATGCAAACCTTAGGAACTTACTTGCTGAGAACTACGATGGAACGCAGAACGCCGTCGGTAATGTTGATGATACGCTCAAGCTCCATGGGGAAATCAGGCTTGGACTCGAAGTTGTAGAGTACATAGTAGCCTTCGCTCTCGTAGTTGATGTCGTAAGCGAGCTTTCTCTTGCCCCACTCGTCAATGTTGGTGAGTGTTCCGTTTTCCTTGATGAGGTCAGCGAACTTTGCTGTCAGAGCCTTGATTTCTTCTTCTTCCTTCTTAAGGGAGAAAACGATAATCGCCTCATACTTTTCTGCTAATTTTGCCATATATAGCACCTCCTTATGGATATTATATCCCGCGTTTTCTGCGCGAGAAAGGGGTAGTGGACACGTTAGCGTCCAACTTCATAATTATATCAGAAAAATTCCCGTTTGTCAAGCGCTTTTTCGCCACACTTTCTCAACATTTTTGCTCTTGGCAGCGCGGCTTTTTGGCGCTTTTCACCAAAAAAGGGGCGAAAGCGCGGCATTGCGCCGCCTCTCGCCCCCTGTGAACCTGCCCTATGCCTTTGCAGAGCCTTTTACTCGGGCTTTTCGGTTACGGTAAATCCGCTGAGATACCCGTTTTCGGATACGCCCGCTTCGTCAACGCGAAGCCCGTCGGGCGTTCTCGCAAGCTTTACGGTAAAGCTCGCGTATTCGTCCTCGTCATAACCCCACGAAGCCGCCGCGCCATACGCGGTAAGGGTAAGCGTCAGCACGCCGTCCTGCTCCTCGACGGTATCGAGCCACACCTCGTCCGTGCCGAGCGTCGAGCCGTCCTGCCCTGCCCATTCCGCAAGGTAAAGCGCGCCGTCCGATACGCGGTACGCGGAGTTAAAGCTCGGCATGAGATAGGCTTCTATCTGCTTGTCGGTAGCCACCGCGCGCATTGCCGCGAGCAGCTCCTGCTCGGTGGTGACATCGCCCTGCGAAACGCGGTAAAAATTCGTTCCGTCCTCGGTTATAAAGTCTGCGCCCTCGGTGAGAGAGCGGGTCTTTTTAGCGCCGAGGTAGTCGCGGTAAAGCTCGCCGTAATCGCGCAAAAGCCGCCTTATCTGTGCGCGCTCGGACTTAAGCGGGGATTCCGCGGGCGCTTGCTGCACGGTAAGCTGCGCGAGCGCTAGCGCGGCGTTCTCCGCAGCCTCGCTTACGCGAAGCCCGTCAGCCGTTTTTGCAAGGGTTACCGTGTAGTCGTAGAAGCTCTCGTTATCGCCGTAGGCGGTAAGGGTCAGCAGAAGCCTGTCGCCCGCGTCCTCTGTGCGCGACAGGCACAGCGAGCCGTAGGGCAGCTTTGCAGGCTCTGCGGCGGGCGCGAGGTAGAGCGCGCCGTCCGAAAGCGCGAAGCGGCTGCCGTCAAGCGCGTCGAAGCAGCTGTCGGCAAGCCCGTCGGTCATAACGGCGCGCATTGCCGCAAAAAGCGAGCTTCTGTCCGCCACAGTCCCCGCAGTTACCTTATAAAGCTCCGCGCCGCTGCTCGCCGTGTACGTTTGCGTAGAATCGGTAAGCTCGGCGGTCTTTGCGCCGCACAGGTAATCGTGCACGAACTCGCCGTAGCCGCTAAGCGCGGAGATAACGTCCTGCTGCGTGAACACGGGCGCTTCGTCGGCTGTCGGGGATTCCCCGTCGGGCTGAGCGGCGGATTCCGTAGTCTGCGCGGTCGTGGTTTGGGGTTGGGCGGCGGAAACCGCGGCTGCGCCGTCGGACGATACGGGGGAGCTGCTTTCGGACTCGGTGCGCGCGCAGCCTGTCATAAGCAGGGCGCAGGCGAGCAGAATGGGGAGCTTTTTCATGGCGATACCTCCTGAGATGTAAGAAAGAAATTTGTAGGAATACATTCATTATAATACTGCATGGATTTATTTTCAAGCCGCAAAAGTGTACGAAACATTAACTGAAAGATTGTTTAATCTGCCTGCTCACAAAATCGGCGTTTTGGCGGTTAATATATAGCGGGTTTTTCGGCGGGATTCGTGAAAATTCACAAAAATATTACACAAAACTATAATTATTACCCAAAGAGAGTGAAAAACGCTAAACTTTCTTATACTCTTGCCGATATTATATAAAGAGGTAGTATGTTAGCAGGAGATATTCCGAAAGACAACTTTTTGAGAAGGAGGCATTTATATGGAGATAAAGGGAATCGGCGGCGTTATAAACACATACAAGCCGCAGAAGATAAGCACAGCGAGAAAAGCTGCCGCCTCCGTTGGTGCGAAAAAGACGGACAGGGTGGAGTTCGGGTTTGAAACCGCCCTCACCGCTGCCAAAAACGAGATAGCGCGCGAGGCTGCGGCGGACGCTTCCCCTGCAGAGCTGCTTGAAGCGCAGAACACCGCGCGGCAGGGCGTCGAGGCTTCCGTTCTCGCGTCGTTTATACTGATGGGGTGAGCCTATGAACGAAGCAGAAGCAAGAGCGGCGGCAAAGTGCCTTGAAATAGACGTTGATTTCTACAGAGAGCTTTATGTGTTCCTTATGAAAAAGCACACAAAGATACTCGCGGACGATATTGCATGGCTGTCCGACGCGCTAAACGACGAGCAGGCGTATCTCATGAAAAGCCGCACGCTCGAAGAAAAGCGGCTGGCGCTCTTTAAGGGGCTGGGGATAGAGGGCAAAAAGCTCTCCGAGGTGATAGAGCAGTCGCCCGCCGAATACAAGGCGAAGCTGAAGTCCCTTGCGGCGCAGCTTACAGAGCTTGTGGACAACATCACGCGCATTAACGCGGAAAGCGAGGAGCTTGTAAAGCGCAAGCTCGATAATCAGCGCGAATTTGTGAAAAAGGCGGGCATTCTCGACAAGCCCGAAACATACGATAAAAAGGCTGCCAAGGTCGCGGGGGGAACGCCCTCCGCAAAGGTTATAAGACAGATTTAAGGCAGACGACAGGAGGAAAATATGCGGCCGACATTTCTAGGCTTTGAAACGCAGAAGCGCACATTACAGATAGCGCAGAAAAACCTTGACATAACGGGAAACAACATTTCCAATATAAACACGCCGGGTTATACGCGTCAGCGCGTAGACCTTTACGCGGAGTACATCTCGGGCAACCAGAGCATACGCTGGAGCAGCAAGTCGAACAACCTGTCGCTTACGGGGCAGGGCGCTAACACCTACGGCGTATCGCAGCTCAGGGACACGTACATAGACAAGCGCTACCGCGAGAACGTTGCGGTAGAGGCTGAAACGGAGAAGTCCGTGGATATACTGACGGACATTGAGGACGTCCTTGACAACTTTGAAACGGACGGCCTGCAGTACTACACCGAGCAGTTCTTCAGCGCCCTGCAGGATTACTCCGTGCAAGAGCCCGACAGCGCCGAGGTTGCAACGATAGCAAGAAACGCGGCGCAGAACCTCTGCCGCCTGCTCAACGACTACGACACGCGCCTGTGCGAGGTTGAAACCACCTACGTAAACGAGCTTACGGACACCGTAAGCTACATCAACAACCTTTTAAGCGAGATGAACCGCTTAAACCAGCGCATAGACCGCGAAAAGCTCAACTACCCCGAGGAGTACGGTCCTAACGAGCTTTACGACGAAATGCACCTTTATATAGACGAGCTTGCCACCTACGGCGAGGTGGACATCACGCTTAACGACAACGGTACGTACAGCGTTAATCTCGGCGGCGTTAAGGTGCTTGACGGCGAGAAGTTCAAGACAAACTCCATTATAATGAGAGACTACGACGAAAACGGCTATGCGGACCTCTACTTTGAGAGCGGCCACGACCTTAACACCCGCAGCGGTATTTTGAGAAGCTACGTCAATATGATAAACGGCAACGGCGTTTACGCCACGGGCGGGCAGAACGGCAGCTACGGCATAGCGTATTTCAAGAGCGCGATAAATGAGTTCGCGAACACCCTTGCAAAGACGTTCAACAGCGCAAACGGCGCTGACGAGGATATGTCGCGCTTAATGTTCTCCGCGATAGTGGGCGGCGATGAAACGAACGACGTTGTAATAACGGCGGGCAATATCCACGTTTCCGATTCGTGGATGGCGAACGCCGCCATGATAGGACAGGTAAGAAAGCTTGACAGCGCAACGGGGCTTTACGTTTACGGCTACGATGAGAAGATAGACGAAACGACGGGCAAGGTAACGCTCCAGAACACGAACGTGCTTTACCTCATAAGCCAGATAAACAAGTCGAACGTAAAGTTTGGCAACGCGAACGATTTCCGCGGAAATTTCAACGAATACATCTCGTTCATAAGCAACAGGCTGGGGCAGACGATACAGTACGAGCAGAGCCGCTACGACACGGCGCTCATAACCGTAGACACGCTGCTTGACGCGCGCGACGACGTATCGGGCGTGCAGATGGACGAAGAAGGCATAAATATGCTGAATTATCAGAAGTGGTACAACGCCTCCTCGAGAATCGTCACCGCGCTTGACGACCTTCTTGACAGACTGATAAACAGCACGGGCAGAGTAGGATTGTAAGGGGGCGCTGACGCATGAGAATAACAAATTCAACGATACTGAGAGGCTATAACAGAAACCTCAACAAGATACTTAACGCAAAGACTTCTTCGGAGCATAAGATACAGTCCGGCAGAAAGTTCGACCGCGCGAGCGAGTCGCCGCTGTCTGCGGCAAAGGCGCTCAACGTGCGCCAGTCGCTTTACGAGTCGCAGCAGTACAGCGAGAACCTTAAAGCGGCAAACATCTTCTACACCGAGGCTGAGACCTCGCTGCTGAAGGTGTCCGACGAGCTTGCGGCGATACGCGAAACGCTTGTTGCGGCGTGCAACAGCACCAAGGAAAAAGCGGTAGACCTCAACATATACGCGCAGCAGCTTGAAACAAAGGCAAGCGAGCTTTGCTCCATATTCAACACGGACAGCGCGGGGCGCGTTATTTTCGGCGGAGAGTGCAACGACGCAATGCCCTTTTCCATTGAAAGGGGCGCGGACGGCAGACCCTCGACGGTGCTTTACCACGGCGTTCCGCTCAACGCTCTTTCAGACCCCAAGAACTTCCCCTACTCCGAGGACGTTTACGTTGATATCGGCGTGGGCATGGTTATAAACGACGAGTCGCGCGCGGTAGACCCGCAGTCGGCGCTCAGGGTGTCGTTCAACGGCGCTTCCATAACGGGCTGCGGCGCGGACAACGGCTCTGCGGATATCGGCCTGTCCTCAATAAAAACAAACCACATCTATACATTAGATATATATGCGGGCGACGTTAAGAAAACGATAACCGTAAAGGGCGGCGCAACGCAGGCGGACACCGTAAACGCGCTTCAGGCGGCGCTTACGGACGCGTACAAGTACGAATCCCCCGAGCTTAAGGCGATAAAGGTAAGCCCCGACGGCGTTATAAGCGTTGAGGGCAAGGTGGTAAGCGCCGTAAACAACCACAACGCCGAGGAGCAGGTGACCATAGACAACGCAACGGGCTATACCGACAGGTTCAGCGTTGCCCTTGAAAGCATGACCGACGGCAACGTTTACTCGCTGTGCGTTACGCTAAACGGCGAGAAAAAGGAGATAAACATAACCGCAGGCGCAGACGCCGACGCGAACAGGGCGGCGCTGCAGGCGGCGCTTGACACGGCGTTCGGCGCGGGCGTTACCTATGTTAACGAAAAGGGCAGAATCTCCACCGAGAGCGGCACGGTAAAGCTTTCCTCGCCCGAGATAGGAGAAAATTCGGCTGCGATATCCCGCGAGCAGAACTTCTCAAACAACTACATACAGCTGACGCTTGACGCGGCAAGGTCGCTCAGAAACGGCGATATCAAATACGCCAACGCCTGCATAGACAGGATAGTTAGCGCTTCCGAAAACCTTCTGGTTGAGATTGCGGACATGGGCTGCAACGAGGAGTATATCGACTTCAACATTTCGCGTATCGACACGCGTATGCTCAACCTTAAGGAGCGCCAGAAGAATCTGGAGGCTACGGACCTTGAAAGTGAGATAACGCTTATGAAGACATACGAGGCGCTTTACAACGCAACGCTTCAGATGTCCTCCACGGTAGTACCCAACAGCATATTCAACTACATCAAGTAAACCCCATAAGGGCGTAAAAAGGATAAGGAACGGGAGGTGTTCTGTATGAATCCTAATCTGCTTCAAATCACGACTATCCCGATACAAATCGAGATAAAGGTGACAAACGCAAAGTACGAGTACCCCGAGGACAGGCAGCCTAAGGTGAACATCACCAGTACCAACGGCAAGTTCGTTATGAAGGCAGAGCCGCTCAAACTCAACATCGACACCTACGAGGCGCGCAAGAGCCTTGGCGAGGGGCATATGACCGACGGCGATATTCTCAAGCAGAAAGCAAGCGAGGGCTTTTCCATCGCGTTTCAGGGAACGGCAAGGGTGGCGTCCGACGGCAACAGCCTTGCAAGGGGCATGACCGCCTCTGAGATTGCGATACAGAACGCGCGTGCGGGCGCGACGGTCGAAACGGTTATGGAGTTTCTGCCCAAAACGGGCGCGGACATCACGTTTGACGCGGGCAAGCTGAACATTGAGTACCAGATGGGCGACCAGGAGTTCGACTGGGACGTAAAGCCCCAGCTGCCCATGGAGTTCATTCCGGGAAGCGTGGAGCTTATCGTGCGCGACAGACCGCGCGTTGAGATAGAGTATCTCGGCGAGCCGCTTTACGTTCCGCCGAGCGCTAACCCCAACTACAAGCCGCCCGTTTTCGACATCAAGGGCTGATAAATTTGAAAGGCAGACCGCCTGCGCGGCGCTGTCTTAAGGGAAAGGAGCGCGCCGACGGCGCGGTAAAGGCTTATGAGGATTACAACGAGAGATTTCGGTGAGCTTGAAATAGACGAAAGCACAGTCATCAACATACCAAATGGTATAATCGGATTCGAGGACACAAAGCGCTACACGCTTATAAGCCCGCTTGGCGAGGATAAGTTCCCGATGTGGCTGCAGAGCGTTGAGGCTGCCGAGCCGTGCTTTGTGGTGTACGACCCCATGCAGCTTTGCTCCGAATACCGCTTTGAGATAACCGACGAGGAGCAGGCGCTTCTCGGTATAGACGAGAACAGCCCCTACCGCGTGCTGGTAGTGGCGATAGTTCCCGATGACTACAGGAAAACGACAATAAATCTGCGCTGCCCGATAATCATTAACACGGAAACTTCCGTAGCGGCACAGGTTATACTTACGGAACACTATGATTTCAGGTGTCCCGTTTACGAGGAGGGCGACTGAGATGCTTGTAGTAACGCGAAAGCAGGACGAGAGCATAGTTATCGCGGATAACATCGAGGTGACCGTCCTTGAGGTAAGCAGGGACAAGGTGAAAATAGGCATTAACGCACCAAAGGAAGTCAAGATAATCAGAAGCGAGCTTAAGGACGCACAGCAGACCAACGCGCAGGCGGCGCAGACCTCTGCGGGCGTAGCGGAGCTTCTAAGGGCACACAGACAGGAGGATTGAGCATATGAGTAACGACCTTATGCGTATAAGCGGCATCAACTCGGGGTATGACACCGAATCAATGATAGAAGCCATGATGAGCGCCTATCAGACAAAGATAGACACCCAGCAGAAGAAGCTTACAAAGCTTACATGGCAGCAGGAAGCATATCGCGACGTAACCGACAAGCTGACAACGTTCAAGAACAAGTATTTCGATATACTTAAGCGCGACTCTTATCTCATGAGTCCGTCAACGTTCAACAAGTTCTCCGCAAAGGTGAACGGCAAGGACGCTGCGGAGTCGGGGATAAAGGTATCCACCACGTCAAAAACGCTGACGGGGGATTACAGCATAAAGGCGAAGAGCCTTGCTTCCGCGGCAAAGGCTGCGGGCGGCTCGCTTACGCCGTCAAGCTTTGCGCTTGACCTTACAAAGGCTGCGGCAGGCTCGGACTACACTACCACTACAGCCGAGGACGGCACGGTTACGCGCGGCTACAGCTTTGCGCTTGACGTGCAGGTGGGCAGCGTTACAAAGACGATAGACTTTAACGTTTCCGTTGCTGAAACGGACGGGCAGATAGACCGGACAGCGTTCAACGAGGCGGCGCTCAAAGCGCTTAACGACAACCTCCGGCAGGCTTTCGGGCTTTCGGGCAGAAGCGGCGCTGCCGCAACGGGCAAGACCGACGACGCGGGCAACGAGTGGTTTTTGCAGGCGGAGCTTGACGGCGACAAGCTTAAGTTTGTCGCGGGCGGCAACGCGGCGGCTACCGTTACGGAAAAGACGGGCTACTTCGGGCTGAGCAAGGCCTCGCAGACTATCGGGTTCTCGGCGCTTAGCGTTGTTACGGGTGAAAACTCCGTAGCGGTGCAGGTGGGCGACAAGATAAAGAACGTTAAGTACAACGGCGTTTCCGCAAACTACTACGCTACAAAGGACCTTGAGGGCAACGAGGGCATTCTCGCAGAGTACAACTCGCTTAAGGCTGCGGCTTACAGGCGCGCCAACCACCTTTCCGAGGACGCTTCGATAAGCGCAGACGCGCTCAACAATTACGTATATACCGCAGAGCAGGCTGCTAAGGACAAGAACACCGCGGCTATCACCGACGCGCTCAACAGCGCGTTCGCAGACGAGGGCGTAACGTTCTCTACGGTTGGCAGCACAATGCTTGCAAGGCAGGGCGGCAAGAACGTTGAGTTCAACCTGACGGCGACCTCGGGCGGAACGCTCGGTATCGCAAAGGGCAGCGCGTCCAACAAGTACAGCGGCAGCACTTCCCTGTCCGACCTTGGCATTGGCAGCGGCTCGTTCACGATAAACGGCAAGACGATAAGCGTGGGCGGCAGCACCACAATAGATTCGCTTATTGACGCTGTTAACAAGAGCGGCGCGGGCGTTAAAATGGAGTTCTCTGCGCTCACCAACAGCTTTATTATAACGTCCGAAAACATGGGTACGGGCGAGAACATAACGGTATCCGGCGACGCGGACATCACAAAGGCGCTTGGCCTTACGGACGATAACGGCGACCTTATCGGCTATACGGCGGGACAGAACGCGGTGTTTGAGATAAACGGGCAGGAGGTATACCACAACTCCAACTCCTACACCATGGACGGCACAACGTTCACCGTAGACGACAGCATAGAGATTGACAAGACCTATAATATAAACATATCCAAGAGCTACGACGACGTAAAGCAGCTTATAAAGGACTTTGTTAAGGACTACAACCAGCTTATCGACGACGTTTACGGCTACACCGCTACCTCGCCCAAGCGCGACAGCAGCAACAACCTTTACGAGCCGCTGACCGACGCTGATAAGGAAGAAATGTCCGACGACGAGATAGAGAAGTGGGAGGGTCTTGCAAAGCAGGGCGTTATCTACAACGACTCCACCGTAAACGGCATAATGTCCAAGATGCGTATGGTGCTTTATAACAGCGTAACGCTTGACGACGGCACAAAGTTCGGCATTTACGGCATGGGCATAAAGACCTCCTCGGATTATTCCGACCACGGCAAGCTTGAGATAGACGAGGACGCGTTTGACAAGGCGTTCAACGCCGACCCCGAGGCTATCACAAAGCTCTTTACGGACGGCGAGAGTGGCATAATGCAGCAGGTAAAGGGCGTGCTTGAGGACGCGGTAAGAACGACCACGGACGTTAAGGGTTCGCTTATCAGAAAGGCAGGCCTTAAGAGCGGCTCTACGGCTACGGACAACTTCATTTACAAGGAAATGCAGAAGGTAAACGACCGCATAAAGACCCTTCAGGACCGCTACGACGCCAAGGAGGAATACTGGTGGAAAGTGTTCACCAACATGGAGAGCGCAATGTCTAAGCTCAACAGCCAGACCTCTTACCTGTCGAGCTACCTTGGCGGAACGGGCAATTATCAGTAAGTAAAGAGGCGCGGGGGCTTTCCGCGCAGAGGAAACAGATATGGTAAATCCCTATTCAGAATACAAAAAGCAGTCCGTTACGACAATGACCCCTGTAGAGGTGGTTATCAAGCTTTACAGCGAGATAGAGCGCCAGCTTGCCATAGGCATTGCCGCAGCGGAGGAGCTTCACGACAACAGCAAGGCGAACGCTGCATTCCAGAAGGCGCAGGACTGCATTTCGGCGCTGCGCGAGGCGCTTGATATGTCCGTGCCGATATCTAACAATTTAGAGCAGCTTTACGTCTTTTTCTACAACGAAACCGTCAAGGCTAATATCCACAAGGACTGCGCCACCGTTAAGAAAATCATACCCATGGTGGCGGAGCTGCGCGACGCGTTCACGCAGATAAGCCAGATGACGCGCGAGGAAATAGAAGCGCAGGAAAAGGCAAACGGCAAAAAGTGACCCCGCACGGGGCGTTGGGAGGGAACGCAATGGCAGAGAATTACGGCTGCATAAAGGCAAACGAGATAATGGGCAAGATTCTCGAAACCCTGCAGGAATACGAAAAGCAGACTGACACAATGATAAACGCCGACCTCGAAACGCTGCAGCAGGTGCTTATCATCCGCAACGAGTTTATCGAGGAGCTTGAAGAACTGCGCTCCCAGCTTGACGGTGTGGTGCAGTTCGAGGCGGACGAGGAGCGCGCGCTTCTCAAGGGGCTGATAAGCGGCAGCTATGTAAGCGGTCCGCTTGACGACGACCACAAGGCGCTGAAGCTTTTGCAAAGGAACATCGCCATTGCAAAGCAGCGCATTCTCGACAAGGACAAGGTAATATCCGTGCAGTTCAAAAACCGCCACGTCGATTCGCGCAGGGAGCTTGAGCAGCTCAAGCAGACCAAGCAGAAGATAGGCTACTACAACAGCGCGGTGGTCGGCAGGGCTACGGGCAAGTCGCTTAACAAGAATCTGTAAGTATAAATTTGCTATAAATCCGCAGGGCGTTTGTCCTGCGGATTTTTTCGTTGGGAGAAATAAAGATGATGGATTGACATTGAATGATTTGCTCAAATCTGACATGATATTTTTAGCAAAAAACACGAAAATATAAAATAAATAAAAAAGCTGCTCACAAATCAATATATGTTGCGGTTTATATTTATAGGAGGTTATAAACACCAACCCAACATCAGCCCAACTTCACATTAGGGTGATAAAATTACAATTAAGTGAAAGGAAGTGTTAACGTGGCATTTAGGCTTATATTATATCAACTCAAAGAATGCAGGCGCAAGCAATTGTAAAACAATAGTGCAACTGTCGTAATTCAATGTGTATAATCCTAACCCATAGATTACGGGAAGGGTTAGGCTTCTGTGTTTGCACAATGCAAACAGAAAGGATTTTATGAAAGAAAAACTAAAAATTGGTGTCAGCATGATAACATTATGTACTTTTATTTTATCTGGGTGCAGCAATACAGCATATCCCCAAAACAGCTTTTCTTCTATAGCGGAGTTTGAGAACCTTGAAACAGAAGAACAGACAAGTATAGCAGAAAGCGTTATCGCTCAAATAGATTATCAGCACGGCTACTACGACGCGTTATCTCCCGAGGTTTTTCCGCAGTCTGAAACAGGGAGCGCCATGAGCTACGAAGAAGCCATGGAAATGATAACAGATACGAACAACGGTGTAATAAAGTCGTTTTATCTGGTAAAAACGGTCAAAGCGCTGACGCTTGACGAGTGCGAAGAGTTGAATGGCTGGAACGAATGGTTCAGCAGCAGCTACGCTCTTGATTACACCCCCGAAATAAAAGCCGAGAGCGAGTATTTCGGCGACAAAACAATATACGAGGTTGAAATTGTCCGCGACCTGCTTAGAAGCGCAGATGAAAACGTCAATATATATGTGGCGATTTCAATGGGTAATCCCTTGGAACAGCGAGAGGGCGACCCTGCATATTGCCCGGGTGAAATGTTTACGGTGGCTGTATACGAGCCGAATGACAATTCCGAAATCTATCGTTCCTGCGGCGGATTTATGCTCAGATATGATATCGAGGTCAGCAATGGGGACTATTGCGCTTATTCAAGGAACAATTATGAAATCGACGCTCTTAATATAGACGGTTCAAAAAATATTAACGAGGTCTCTGTTACTAGCACAACGATAAATCCCGTTAAGTATTCTCAAGAAGCGACTCTTGAAAAACTTACCGAGTTCATAAAAAATGATTGGACAGAAAGAGGTATTGTATGAAGTTGTTCAAACAAATAATTTTTATAATGGTGGCAATAGTATTGGCTATACCCTTTTCCTTAACTTCATTTGCGCATACTAACAGTAGTAATATCCAGCATGATGCTGCAAATAACAAATGGGATATTTATGAAACTGGTCACTCAATTACAAGACATAGTAGCGGAAATGGAATTTATGTTATTTGTGATAGTTCTTTAACATCTCAAAATTCCTATTCAACAACATGGAACAATTATGTTAATAACGCGATTTCTGCGTGGACAAATGTTACATTTAATGGGTCAAATATTTTCAGCGGAAAACTTGCTCGGAAGACAGACACATATAGTTTATCCAGTACTGATTTAGAAAAACAAAAAACGCTGGTTAAAATATATGCGGTAAGAGATGCAGATGAGCGATACTGGGGCCAGACAATGTTTTTTAATGATGAAGCTACCTACTATAGCAGAACAAGCAGCGGCAAACACGTCAAATATATACGAATAAAATTAAATCTTGCAAATCTTGATTTAAAAACGGTAAGCAACAAAAAATATACAATTATTCATGAACTGGGTCATGTTATCGGATTAGCGGATTTATCATCAAGTTTCGATGATGCCAGTTACAGCGACTGTTTAATGGGATATAAAAACTATTCTACTTTGGCGCCTCAGTCGTCAGATATAAAAGGGGCGGCAGTAATTGCAGGATACCACACTTCTCACACTATGAGCATATGTGGTCAATATATAAACGATGACGGAGAAATTGATTCACAATATCATAAAATGTCGTGTTCAACATGCGACGGATATGTTACAGTTGCCCATACGTGGAGTTCTGGAAAGTGCAGACAATGTGGATATGTCCAATGAAGATTCAAAAGTATAGAATGACATATCTAGTTCATTATTTTATTTATCATGAGAAAAGAACATTCTCGAAGCAACTTTGATTTTTTT
Organism: uncultured Oscillospiraceae bacterium; assembly: GCA_934462925.1. Taxonomy (GTDB): domain Bacteria; phylum Bacillota; class Clostridia; order Oscillospirales; family Ruminococcaceae; genus CAG-115. The sequence continues at coordinate 69,815 of CAKSIT010000007.1, forward strand.
GCACAACAAGGTATAAAAATTAGTGCAAAATTGCTTATACTTGTGCTGTTTACTTTTTTTTGATAATTCACTGTTCAATGCGGCAGCTTCAACCCTGCCGCATTTCCTTTACGACAAATCCGCAAAAGCGCTTTATATACCCCGCTCCGCAAATGCGGGGATATTTTATTGTTTTCCGCAAATTTTTTTCATCATTGCTTGCAAAAGCGGCGGTAATGTGGTACAATATATCTGTATGCAGATAATGGACAAGTGTTCGCGTTTCTGAACCCGCTGAACACATCGGACGGCGAGGAAAGGCAGGTATAAAATGCAGTTAGTAGCAATTGTGGGCAGACCGAACGTCGGCAAGTCCACGTTATTCAATAAGCTTGTAGGCAAGCGGCTGTCTATTGTAGACGACAAGCCGGGCGTTACCCGCGACAGGATATACAGCCGCTGCGAGTGGCTCGACAGGGAGTTTATGCTGATAGACACAGGCGGCATAGAGCCGAAAACCGACGACGTGATACTAGCGCAGATGCGCGAGCAGGCAATGCTTGCAATAGAGCGCGCGGACGCTATCATATTCGTAACGGACATAACAACGGGCGTTACCGCCAACGACAAGGACGTGGCTTCCATGCTTATGCGCAGCGGAAAGCCCGTGGTGCTTGCGGTAAACAAGGTGGACGGCATAGGCGAGCCGCCGCCCGAGATTTACGAGTTCTACAGCTTAGGGCTTGGCGACCCGATTGCGGTGTCCTCCGTACACGGGCATGGCACGGGCGACCTGCTCGAGGCGGTGTTTGAGAACCTCCCGCCCGAAGAACCCGACCCCTACGACGAGGACGCGATAAAGGTTGCCGTAATAGGCAAGCCGAACGTTGGCAAGTCGTCGCTCATAAACTATATTGCGGGCGAGGAGCGCTCCATCGTGTCGGATATTGCAGGCACAACGCGCGACGCTATCGACAGCGAGGTAACGCGCGGCGAGGACAAGTACGTGTTTATAGACACCGCGGGAATGCGCAAAAAGGCAAAGGTCACGGAAAACATCGAGCATTTCAGCGTGCTGCGCGCGCTTATGGCGGTAGACAGAGCCGACGTTTGCGTTATCGTTATAGACGCCACCGTAGGCTACACCGAGCAGGACAGCAAGGTTGCGGGCTATGCCCACGACAAGGGCAAGGCGTGCGTTATCGCCGTAAACAAGTGGGACGCCGTTGAGGACAAGACCGACAAGACCATGCAGGAGTTCACAAAGAAGCTCGAGTCGGACTTCTCGTTTATGAGCTATGCGCCGTTCGTGTTTATTTCCGCAAAGACGGGGCAGCGCGTTGAAAAGCTCTTTGAGCTTATAAAGGCGGTGCATGAGCAGCATGGCAAGAGAATATCCACGGGCGTGCTTAACGATATGCTGGCGTACGCTACCAGCCGCGTTCAGCCGCCGTCGGACAAGGGCAAGCGGCTTAAGCTCTACTATATGACGCAGGCCTCCACAAACCCGCCGAATTTCGTTATATTCTGCAACAGCAAGGAGCTTTTCCACTACTCCTATCAGCGCTATATCGAAAATCAGATACGGGACACCTTCGGGCTTGACGCAACGCCGATAAAGATTTCCGTGCGCGAAAGAGGAGAATAAATGAAAGCGATACTGCGCGACTTTTTTCGCTCGAATCTGTCCTTGTTGATAAGAGAGGCGCTTATAACGGCGGTATGCGCCGTATGCCTTGCCTTAACGGGAATGTACTCGCGCGAAAACACACGCATTGCGGCGATAGTGATAACGGCGTTTATGGCGCTCACGGTGCTGCGCTCGCTCGCGCAGGTGCTGGTGATTTCTCCGTGCGCGTTCAGAAAGCGGCTGGCGGAGCTAACCGAGTCGGAGCGCGCGGAGGTGCTTGACGGATACCCGAAAGCGCTTGATTTTGGCGGCAGGCGGGTATACAGGAAAAGCGGGCTGCTGCTGTTCTTTGCGGACAGAAAGCTGCGCCTGCTGCGCTTTCGTGACATAAAGAGCGCGGAGCTTACCGCGAGGGGAGTTTTGCTGAACGTGGGCGGCAAAAAGCTGCTTATGCGCGCAGCCCCCGACGAATCTCCCGAGCTTATCCTGCGAATGCTGAGGATAAACAGCCCCGAGCCGGCTGCGGCAGCCGCGGGGAAAGAGAAATAAAGCGCGGCGGTTTCCGCGCGCAATAACGTAACATAAAGACAAAACAGAGGACAACGCTATGAAATGGATATGCAGCCTTATAATGCTCGTCGTGCCGTACCTGCTCGGCGGGATAAACACATCAATAATCGTTACAAGGCTTAAGACGGGCAAGGACATACGCACAATGGGCAGCGGCAACGCGGGGCTTACAAACACCCTGCGCACGCAGGGCAAGGGCGCTGCGGCGCTTGTGCTGCTGGGCGACGTTGCAAAGGCGGTATGCGCTGTGCTGTTGGTGCGGCTGGCATACCGGCTGCTTGCGGGCGTAGACATCTCCGACCCCGCCTCTGAAATGACGTGGGTGGAGTACGTTGCGGCGTTTATGGCGGTAGTGGGGCATATATTCCCCGTGTACTATGGCTTTAAGGGCGGCAAGGGCGCGCTTGCGGCGATAAGCGCTATATTCGTGCTGGACTGGAAAAGCGCGTGCGTGCTGCTCGCGGTGTTCGCGGTGCTTGTGGGAATCACGCGGTACGTTTCGCTCGGAAGCTGCGCGGCTTCGGTGGTGTTTTGCATTTCAACGGCGCTTTTCGGGCATTTTGTGGACCACGACCCGTCCTATATCGTAAACGCGATAATAGGCGCGTTTATGGGCGGGCTTATAATATTCATGCACAGGAGCAATATAAAAAGGCTCGTTACGCACACCGAAAAGAAGCTCGGGGAGCATTCGGACTGAGCGGCGCGGAGCTTTTGGCAATACCTTAAGGCTTCACCGCGCTAAGACCGCGCCGCATTATCGGGCGGCGGGCGGTGCAGCACCAAATCAAAGGAGCGTATCTCATGGCAAAAATTACTATACTGGGCTGCGGCTACGGCACGGCTCTCGGCGTACTTTTCACCACCTACGGACACGAGGTGATAACGTGGACAAAATTCGAGGAGGAGGCGCAGGAGCTTCTGCGCGAGCGCGAGCATAAGCGCCTGCTCAAGGGCGTTAAGCTGCCCGCGGCGCTTGGCGTCACCACAGACCCTAAGTGCGTTTCGGGCGCGGATATAGTTATCGTGTGCATTCCCTCCCCCGTATTCCGCGAGGCGGTGAGAACGGTAGCGCCGTATGTCGGCAGGGATACCGTTGTAATAAACGCCAGCAAGGGGCTTGAAGCGGACACGGGTCTGCGCCTGTCCGAGATAATAAGGCAGGAGCTGCCGAACAACCGCGTGGCGGTAATCACAGGGCCGTGTCATGCGGAGGAGATAGCGCGCCTTGTACCCACCACAGAGGTAAGCGCGGGCTACGACGAGGGTACGGCGGAGTATATCCAGCGCACGCTTTCCAACGAGCGCTACCGCATATATGTGAACGACGACGTTGCGGGCTGCGAGCTTGGCGGCGTGCTTAAAAACCCGATAGCGCTCGGCTGCGGCATTGCGCGCGGCATGGGGCTTGGCGACAACACCGTGGCGGCGCTCATGACGCGCGGCATGACGGAGATAACGCGCCTTGGCGTGGCGCTCGGCGCAAACTGGAAGACCTTTACGGGCATGGCGGGCATAGGCGACCTTATCGTAACGTGTACCTCGCAGCACTCGCGCAATTACCGCGCGGGCTGCCTTATCGGGCAGGGCGTACCCGCAGCGCAGGCCGTGGCGCAGGTAGGCACGGTAGAGGGCTACATCAACAGCAGAACGGCGTTCCGCCTTGCAAGGGAAAAGGGCATAGACACGCCGATAATCGAGCAGATAGTGAACATCTGCTACCACGGCAGCGACCCGCAGGAGAGCATTTCCGCGCTTATGACGCGCGAGAGCAAGCACGAGCGCGAGGTATTCTGGACGGATTAAGTGTTTTTTGCCCCGGGAAGCCCGTGGCAAAAAAGTTATTTCAACAAGCTGATTATTACTGCACCGCGCAAGGCTTCTGCGCGGCGCAGCCGTATTAAGGGAGGGCTTATGCCGCAGAAGATTCCCGCGACAGCGGACGAACAGATAAAAAAGCTGCGCGAGCGCGGATGCGTTATTGAAAACGAGCAGCTTGTGCGCGACACGCTCAGGTACATCAACTACTTTCGCCTTGCAAACTACTTCGAGCCGTTTTCGGTGTCGAAGCGCCGCTACGAGGACGGCACGACCTTTGAGAAGATACTGCGCATATACGAGCTTGACCGAAAGCTGCGCAGCATTCTTATCGCCGCGCTTGAGGAGATAGAGATATCGCTGCGCGCGGCGGTATCTAACTTCCACGCGCTGAAATACGGGGCGCTTGGCTACATGAACAGCTCTACCTTTTCGCACGCGCATAACCACTCGAGCTTCATGTCAAAGGTAAAGCACCTTATCGAGGTGAACGAGGACCGCGAGTTCGTGCGGCACTACAACACCAAATATTCGGGCTGCTTTCCGCTGTGGGTGGCAATGGAGCTTTTCAGCTTTGGCACGCTTGCGTTCTTTTACAAGGATATGCACACCTCCGACAAAAAAACGCTTGCGGAGGAGTACTACGGCTGCACGGCTTCGGAGCTTGATAATTGGATATTCTGCCTGAACGAGCTGCGCAACTACTGCGCGCACTACAACCGCCTTTACGGCAACCGCTTCCCTGTTGACCCCAAAACGCCGCAGGGGCTGGACGTAACGCTTAAAAACGACGTTTTCGGCTATATTATGGTGATGAAGCAGCTTTACCACAGCCATGAAAACTGGAACGAGCGCATAGTAAAGCCCGTTTCAAGGCTGCTCAGGAAAAACGAGGATATTGTAAGGCTTTCAGACCTCGGCTTCCCCGATGAGTGGGCGGAGTACATTGCGTTTAAGACGGAATAAGGAGGATTATGCCGCAGGGGGTGACGTTATGGCAGGCTTTAAGCTTTTTATCGACACGCAGGGAAAAAGCGTAGACGAGATAAAAAAGGGCATACGCGCGCTGCTGGAGCGCCGCGGCGAAGCGCCCGAGCCGTCCGCCGCGCAGGACGATGAACCCGCGGACGAGGGCGAGCTTGCGCGCCGCGAGTTAATCCGCACGAAAATAGCGAATATTGCTGAGCGCGCCCGCGAGGAGGCGCAGCAGTCCGAGGAGCGCCTGCCCGAAGAACGCCTGCATGAGGAGCATATTCCCGCCGAGAGCGCCCCGCGCGGATACGCCGCGCAGAAAATACCCCCGCGCGCCGCGCGCGAGGATATAAGCTATGTCCCCAAAAAGCCGCAGACCCTGCGCGGCGACGAGCTTGCCTTTGCGCCCGACCTTTTCCCGATAAAGATGTCCGAGTGGGACAGGGAGATAAACGCGAAAATCACCGAAATGCGCTCGCTTAACGAGGTGTTTTACAACGGCTTTCTGGTAAAGCAGTGCGCGCAGATAAGCATGGTAAGGCAGGGCGAGTTTCTGTGCGCGCTTACTGACAGCTACGAACACCGCGCGTTCTGCGGGATACAGCGCCCGATTTACGGCGCAATGTCCAACTCGCAGCTGCGCACGTTTATTACGTGGCGCACAAAGGCGCGCAAGGGCGTGTACGAGGTGACAGACCCGCCCTACGTTATGCTCTACTGTTACGAGCTTCTCAATAAGATAGGAGTGATGTCCTCTGCGGAAGCGTTCGCACGGCTTATGGAGGTAAGCGAACGCTGCGGCGGCTTCGCGCCCGAGGTAAAGAAGCTCATGCCGCGCTGGCTTAAGGACTTTTACGCGTTCAACGACATTACCGCGCAGTACCCCGACATCTCGCAGTGCCTTAAAACAAGCGGCGGGCTTTACAACGACGAGGCGGCGCTGCTGCGCAAGGACTACGAGGGCAGGCTCGGGTATCTTATGGAGAACTCCGCGTACGACGTTAAGGGCAGCGCGTTTTTTTCGCAGGAAACGCAGCCCCTGCTCGACGGCGCGGCGGGCGCTGCGCTTAAGGCGCTTGACGGGTGGCTTGGCGAGCGCGGGATATCTCTTTTCGAGCTTATATGCGGCAAGCTTAAAAAGCAATACGGTTGGGAGGCGTTTTCGGGCGCGTATGTCAATCTCGACCGCATGGACGGCTTCCGCGAGGTTAAGATAAACGAGGTGGAGCGCTACTGCATGAAGCGCGGCGAACCTGTGCTTGAGTGCTTTGAAGCTTCGCCCTACCGCGGCTTTATAGGGTATGTGCTAAAGCGCGTTGAATCCGTGCTGCGCCGCATGACGGGCTTCAGGCACAAGATAACGCCGAGCGAGAATATGCTGCTTGCGGACGTTCGCAACCGCGAAAAGCTTGCGGCGGCGGTTAAAGACCCCGCGTTCGGCGCTTGTATAGACGAAGCTGCGGAGCGCTGGTGCGCTGAACGCGGCATAGCGCCGCCCGTGAAGGAAAAGCGCGCGCGAAAGGCCGCCGCGGAATCGGACGAGCCCGTGCAGCCCGTGCGCGTGGAGATAGACGTAAGCAGGCTCTCCCGCATACGCGAGGAGTCCGACGAGATAGCAAAGCGCCTTATAATCGAGGACGAGGGGCTGCCCGCCGAGGAAATAGAGCGCCTTGCGGGGCAGGTGGACGCCGACGACTACAGCGAGCGCGTTTTCGCCGCGCAGGAGAACGCGGAGGACTGCCGCCCCGAGGCTGCCGCAGAAACGGGCGAAACGGCAGGCGCGGCAAACGCTCCCAAAGCCGCCTGTACGGGCGTACAGCCCGCGCCGAGCTATGATTTTTCGGAGCTGCCCGCGGTATGGCGGGGCTTTGCGCAGGCGCTTGACGAGCCGCAGCTTGCCGTGCTTGCGGCGCTTACGCGTGGTACGGCGGAGGACGTGTGCCGCAGCAGGGGGCTTTTCCCCGAGATGGTGTACGAACAGATAAACACCGCCGCGCTTGACGCTATGGGCGATATCGTGATAGAGGGCGGCGAGCTTATCCCCGACTATGAGCGGGAGATAAAGAAGATAGCGAAACTCGCGGATATATAGCGATACCCCCGCAAAAGGGCTGTTCCTTTGCGGGGGCATAATTTTGTCAGAAATCGAGCGTTCCCGCAAACTCGTCGGAAAGCTCCTCGGTCGCTTCTATAAACTCGATAACGCCGCCCCATATGGTGAACGCCACCTGCTGGCGGTATTCGTCCGTTGCGAGCTTCTGCTCCTCGTCGGGGTTGGACAAAAAGCCGCACTCTATCATAAGAGATGGGTTGGGGTTGGATTTTAGCAGGAAAAGCTCGCTGCCGGAGAGCTTTATCTCGCGGTCGTTGCCCGTTTGCAGGGCGGCAAAGCGGTTTTGCATTATCTGCGCTAGCGTGCGGTTGTCGGGGTTATTGTCGTTGTAGAACATCTGCGCGCCGAAATACTGCGGGTCGGTGTAGTTGTTCTGGTGAATGCACAGGAAAATGCTATCGGGGTACTTCTGCACTATTTCAAGGCGGTTATCCATGTCGGAGAGCTTTTGGTTGCGTATGCCCTCAACGCCCGCGTCGTATATGGAGATGTCCTCGTCGCGCGTCAGCACCACCTCGAAGCCCGAAAGCTCCAGCATATCCCGCAGCTTTAGCACGATAGAAAGGTTCACGTCCTTTTCAAGCAGCCCGCTTTTGCCAACCGCGCCCGAGTCCAGCCCGCCGTGTCCCGCGTCAAGCACGATAACGGGCTTTTCTGCGGCGGGGACGTTAGCGGGCAGCGCGCGCTCCGTCACCCGCGCGCACACCGCAAGCAGCACAAAGCACCCTATCATAGCGGCGGTAAGCCGTATTGATTTCTTGTTGAGCTTCATTGTAAGACCTCCGTTTGTTCGTCTTTGTCCAATGTATATGTCGCGGCGCGGACAAATATTCCCGCCGCGCGCCAAACGGTAAAATTTGCGCAAATCGTTGACAAGCGGTAAAAAATGCTATATAATAAAATAGGGTAAGTATACGCATACTGCCCTAAAAAGGAAAAGGAAAACGGCCATACTCGAAAGGATTTGTACTATGATATGCAGCAAATGCAGCAGCATTATACCCGATGACGCCAAGCACTGCCCTTTCTGCGGGGCTTTGGCGCAGGTGGAGCAGCCAATGCCCTCCGCGCAGCCCTCGCAGCCTGTACAGTCTGTGCAGCCTTCCACGCAGGAAGCCGTGCAGACCGTACCCTTCTGCCACATATGCGGGCTGGAGCTTGCGGCGGGCGCGGAGTTCTGCCCCGTGTGCGGCGCGGCGGCAGGCACTAAGGAAAAGACCGCGGCGTTCTCGGCAATTTACGGCACGGCGCAGACAGCGCAGCCTGCTTATACGGGCGCGGCTATGGGCGCGGATACGCCGGACTTTTCTGACTTTGGAGATTTGGGCGGCGCGGCGGCAATGGCGGTGACAGTCCCGCTTAAAAAGAAGTCGCGGCTGCCGCTTATCGCGGGGATATGCGCGGGCGTTGTCGTGGTGCTTGCGGGCGTTGTGGCGCTTAACAGAAGCACGTTTCTGCCCATGTTTATGGGCAAGGCGGGCTATGCCGCAATGATAGAGGGCAAGGGCGCTGCGGACGCGCTGACCGCGCTTGACAGCCCCGTTGCCGCTGCCGTGCTTGAAAGCGCTGCGGAATCCGCCACGCGTTATGCTGTAAGGGCCAACGGCGGCCATCTGCTGTCGGGCGGTGGAATTTCCCCTGCGGCTGTTATCGCGCAGACGAGAAACTCCATGCTTGCAGCCTACGGCAAGGACGAGGTGGAGGTAGCGCTTACCCCGTCGGTCGAGCTTACGGCAACGGGGCGCGACGCGCTTTTCGGCGGCGAGAGCGGCTTTGACGAGATAGTGGACGCCGTAAACGCCTGCAAGCTCAGCGCAGCGCTAAACGCGCAGGAGGACGCGGCTTCGCTGCGCCTTACGCTCGACGAGCAGGGCGCTGTAACGGACGCGGACGTTATCGTCACAAAGGATACGTTTTACGTTGAGTTTCCGTTTGCGGGCGAGGCGTTTAAGGGCGAGCTTAGCTACGGCGAAGACGACGCGGAGAGCGCGGGACTGGAGCTTGACCCAAAGCAGACCTCGCGTATCATCAAGAATATAGGCGACATCTACATAAAGCACTACAAGAGCGCGGAGTTTACCGTTGAGAGCGGCGAGCTTACCGCGGCGGGCGTTACCGCAAAGGGGCAGCTTGTCACCTGCACAATGGACGGCGAGCGGCTTAACGCCTTAGCGCAGGAGATAGGCGAGTTCCTTGCGGAGGACGAGTACTTAAGCGGCGTTATAACCGAATACGCGCAGGCTAACGGCGCGGAGCTTACCGCAGAGCAGTACGCGGACGCTGTCAGGCGGGCTTCTGCGGGACTTTTTGGCGACAATTGCAGCGTAACGGTAAAAACCGTGGTAAACAGCGCCTGCAAGACCCTTGCCAAAAGCTATATTCTGGTGGGAAGCGACACGCTGTCGCTCACGTACATAAACGGCAAGGACAAGGGCGCGCTCGAGGCTTCTGACGGCAGCACTACCGTTACCGCGGACATTACCCGCGTAAACAAGCAGGACGGCACGATAAACGTAAAGGCAGCAGGCGGCAGCAGCTTCTCTGCGAAGCTTGTGTACAGCGGCGTTAAAACGCAGGAGTTCTGCGGGCGGGAGATACTCGCGGGCGAGTTCCGCCTGTCGTTCGTTCCCCCTGTGGACTTTACAAGAGGGGATTCGCCGACGGCGGCGGTTTACGCGGCGATATCAAAGGCGGAGCTTACGCTTGCGCAGAGCGTTGAGGGCGGCGCGCTAAAGCAGCGCGCGGAGCTGCGTATGCCGCAGTACGGCGCGGCTGCGATAGACGCCGTGGTTACGGCAAGGGACGGCGCGGCGATAGAGCCTCCCGCGAACGCCATAGATATTTACGAAATGTACGGCAGCGACGAGGACACGCTTGCGGGCGCGGAAATGATGCGCCGCATTTCGCAGAGCGCCGACAGGAACGGCTTTTTTGCGGCAATGATAGCCGACGCGGCAGAGAGCTACGCGCAGGACCTTGAGGACAGCTTAAAGCCGCAGGCGAATCTTGACGATATTCTGGCAATGAAGAACGATATAGACTCGCTGCTGGAAACGGCAAAGGGTCTGCCCGATTATGCCCCCGACGAGATGACCGAGGAGCGGCAGGAGCGCTGCGACGCTATATGCAGCACGCTTGAAAAGCTCGCGGAGAGTATCGACTACACCATGACCGAGGAACGCTGCGCAGAGCTTCGCGCCGAGATAGACGCGGCGGACGAGCTTCTCGGGGAGCTTATAGAGGAGATTAACAAGGCGCAGGACGCCAAAGTGCCGATATCGCAGCGCGGCGAGATAGACTATTCCGACCTTAGCGTCAGCGAGATATCCGACGCGTTCAGCGCGTGCGAGATGGATTATCTCAGCATAGTCCTTGTATACTACGGCGCTATCTCCGAGGACGAGGAGCTTATGGAGCTGTACGACAAGGCAAGTACGGCCCACGAAAAAGCTAGCACCGCCTACTACAAGATGATGGGCGAAATCGACCGCGGCAACTGGTCCGTGCCGCTTGTGAACGCGGCGAGAAAAACGCTTAAAAGCTTTGACGAGGCGCTGGCAGCGCTTGAAAAGAAGCTTCCCGCAAGCGCTGTATAAGCCCAAATTGAACAAAAACACCCCCTCTGAACGCGCGGCGCTCGGAGGGGGATTCTGTTTGCGCTAGCCTATTTAAGCGAATTAAGGTAGACCGCCAGAAGCTCGAGCGCGGTTTCCTTTTGCTGCGGGGTGCATTTTTCAAGCTCGGCGAAAAGCTCCGCCTGCCTTAGCGAAAGGTTCGGGTTATCCTCCGTCAGCAGCACGTCGGGGGTGATTTTCATGGCTTCGCATATTTTCAGCACGGTTTCAATGCGCATATTCACCGTGCCGCGCTCTATATCGGCGTATGTTCTGTCGGAGAGGTTCGCCGCCTCCGCCGCTTCGCTTTGCGTGAGTCCCGCTTTTTTGCGTATCGCAAGCAGCTTGTTTCCTATTGTTCTGAAATCAAAAATGAGCATTTTAGTTCCTCCTGTATGGCCTATATAAGAATTATACTTCCGATTTCGCTTGACAAATAGGAAGCATTGTGCTATAATTGTAGGAGGAATAGTTCCTAAATAAACGTTAAAAATTGTAGGAGGACAAATAATGAAACTAAAAAAACTGAGCGCACTGCTATGTGCGGGTATGGTGCTTCTTTCCTGTGCGGCTTGCAGTGTTAAAGAAGAGAGCAGCGAGGAAAATCAGTCAAATAGCGCGAGCAGTATTCCGCAGACTACGTCCGAGGCATTTCCCACAATAAAACCCGATGTTACTGTGAGTACAACGTCTGAAAGTCTGACAGACAGTACCTCGGAGAATAGCATGGAGAGCGAAGAGCCGCTTGTGCCTGAAACTATGCCTGTCACAACAACCGCCGCTGTCGTAACGACTGTACCCGCACCCGAAGCTACACCTGCTGCAACGACCACTCCTGCTCCGCAGAGCAGCTCCGACAAATCCGAGGGAATACGTCCTGAATTTAAGGAAGCGCTTGACAGCTATGAGAAATTCTTTGACAAATACTGCGCATTTATGAAGAAGTATAAGGAATCTCCGAACGACCTGACTTTGCTTGGCGAATACACCGATTATCTTACGCAGTATACCGAAACTATGGAGAAGATGAGCGCCTTGGACGATGGTGAAATGAACGATGAGGAACTCAAATATTATATCAAGGTGACAAACAGAATCAATGAGAAACTTATAGACGCGGCTCTTTAATAAATTTACCCCCTCCGTCATTGCAAATTCGGAGGGGGTTATCAATAAAGAAATCCCGCGCCCACAATGCAGGGCGCGGGACAATTATTTCGCTTAAAGCGTCAGATTTGACTTAGCGGAGTGCAGCCTGTGCAGCAGCCAGTCTTGCAATCGGAACGCGGAAAGGCGAGCAGGATACATAGTCCAGACCAATCTGGTGGCAGAACTCAACGGAAGTCGGGTCGCCGCCGTGCTCACCGCAGATACCGCAGTGCATTTCGGGACGGGTCTTCTTGCCGAGCTCGATAGCCATCTTCATGAGCTTGCCAACGCCAACCTGGTCGAGCTTTGCGAACGGGTCGTTCTCGAAAATCTTAGCGTCGTAGTAAGCGCCGAGGAACTTGCCTGCGTCGTCGCGGGAGAAGCCGTAGGTCATCTGAGTGAGGTCGTTAGTACCGAAGCAGAAGAACTCAGCTTCCTTAGCGATATCGTCAGCGGTAAGAGCCGCTCTCGGAATCTCAATCATCGTACCAACGGAGTACTTAAGGTCAGAGCCTGCTGCTGCGATAACCTCGTCAGCGGTCTTTACAACGATATCCTTAACGTACTTAAGCTCCTTAACCTCGCCAACCAGCGGAATCATGATTTCGGGAACGATGTTCCAGTCGGGGTGAGCCTTCTTAACGTTGATAGCAGCCTTGATAACGGCAGCAGTCTGCATCTTTGCGATTTCGGGGTAGGTAACAGCCAGACGGCAGCCACGGTGACCCATCATCGGGTTGAACTCATGCAGGGAAGCGATGATGTTCTTGATAGTTTCAACGGACTTGCCCTGTGCCTTAGCAAGAGCCTCGATGTCAGCCTCCTCGGTGGGTACGAATTCGTGGAGAGGCGGGTCGAGGAAGCGGATAGTAACAGGATTGCCCTCGAGTGCTTCGTAGAGCTTCTCAAAGTCGCCCTGCTGCATAGGCTCAATCTTTGCAAGAGCTGCTTCTCTCTCCTCAACGGTGTCGGAGCAAATCATCTCGCGGAATGCAGCGATTCTGTCAGCCTCGAAGAACATATGCTCGGTACGGCAAAGACCGATACCCTCAGCGCCCAGCTCGCGAGCCTTCTTAGCGTCTGCGGGAGTATCTGCGTTTGTTCTTACCTTGAGCTTTCTGTACTTGTCAGCCCATGCCATAACTCTGCCGAACTCGCCTGCGATAGAAGCGTCAACGGTCGGGATAAGGCCGTCGTAGATGTTACCGGTAGTACCGTCGATGGAGATGCAGTCGCCCTCGTGGTAGGTCTTGCCTGCCAGCTCGAACTTCTTGTTCTCCTCGTCCATCTTGATGTCGCCGCAGCCGGATACGCAGCAAGTACCCATACCACGTGCAACAACGGCAGCGTGAGAGGTCATACCACCGCGAACGGTGAGGATACCCTGAGATACCTTCATGCCCGTGATGTCCTCGGGAGAGGTTTCCAGACGAACGAGAACAACCTTCTCGCCTCTTGCAGCCCATGTCTCTGCGTCGTCAGCGGTGAATACTATCTTACCGCAAGCAGCTCCGGGAGAAGCGCCAAGGCCCTTGCCTACGGGCGTAGCAGCCTTAAGTGCCTTTGCGTCGAACTGCGGGTGGAGCAGCGTGTCGAGGTTTCTGGGGTCTATCATAAGAACAGCTTCCTGCTCGGTCTTGTGACCCTCGTCAACGAGGTCGCAGGCAATCTTGAGCGCAGCCTGTGCTGTTCTCTTACCGTTACGGCACTGGAGCATATAGAGCTTCTTGTTCTCAACGGTGAACTCCATATCCTGCATATCGTGGTAGTGGTTCTCAAGGATATCGCAAACCTTGATGAACTCTGCGTAAGCCTCGGGGAACTCCTTCTCCATCTGTGCGATAGGCATAGGAGTACGAACGCCTGCAACAACGTCCTCGCCCTGTGCGTTGATAAGGAACTCGCCCATGAGCTTCTTCTCGCCTGTTGCGGGGTCGCGGGTGAATGCAACGCCCGTGCCGGACTCGTCGTTAAGGTTACCGAATACCATCGGCATTACGTTTACTGCAGTACCCCAGCTGTACGGGATATCGTTGTCGCGGCGGTATACGTTTGCACGGGGGTTGTCCCATGAACGGAATACGGCCTCGATAGCGAGCTTGAGCTGCTGAACGGGGTCGGACGGGAAGTCCTGACCGAGCTGGGTCTTGTACTCAGCCTTGAACTGCTCTGCAAGAGTCTTGAGGTCGGCTGCGGTAAGGTCGATATCGTAGTGAACGCCCTTTTCTTCCTTCATCTTGTCGATGAGCTGCTCGAAGTACTTCTTGCCGACTTCCATAACAACGTCAGAGAACATCTGAATGAAACGTCTGTAGGAGTCGTAAACGAATCTTTCGAACTTGGGGTCGGGGTTGCCTGCTATCATTGCAGCAACAACCTCGTCGTTAAGACCGAGGTTAAGAATGGTGTCCATCATACCGGGCATGGAAGCTCTAGCGCCGGAACGAACGGAAACGAGAAGCGGGTTCTTGAGGTCGCCGAACTTCTTGCCGTTGATTTCCTCCATCTTCTTTACGCCTTCCATAGCCTGAGCCATGATTTCGTCGTTAATCTTGCGGCCGTCCTCATAATACTGTGTGCAGGCTTCAGTAGTTATGGTGAAGCCCTGGGGAACGGGAAGACCTATGCTGGTCATCTCAGCAAGGTTTGCACCCTTACCGCCGAGGAGATTACGCATGGTCATGTCGCCTTCGCTGAACATATAGACCCATTTGTTTGCCATTGGATATTTCCTCCTGATTTTTATTTTCGCCGCAGAGCGGCCATTTGACTTGTACAAACGGTAAACGCCCGCCTTTGCACATACTGCGACAGGCCGGCATACCGCCGCCTGTGTCTATTATAACAGATTGGGAGAAAAATTGCTAGATGTTTTTTTAATTTTTCTCAAAAAATCATTGAAATTTTACAAAAGCGGGGCTGAAATATGTTTACAGACATCTGAAGAGCGCTAAAATGTAATAATATGTATTATTTTGCGCGCCGTGCGGGGGTCGTTCCGAAACCCTTACCCCCGCATAATAAAAACGGGCGCTTTGCAAAGCGTCCGTCAGCTTGTTGAAAAAGTCCATTTTGCCCGCGTATGCGGGCTTTGAAATAACTTTTTTGCCTCGGGTTTCCCGAGGCAAAAAACACTTCTATCCGCACAAGTGTGCGGTTTGGCGGCAAGCCGTCAAACCGTGCGCGTAGTGCGGATGTCCCGTCGGAAAACCCCCGTATGGGGGTTTTTCGACGGTCTCACGGGCGCTTTGCAAAGCGTCCGTTAAACCGTTATATAATCCCGAATCCTGTCGAGCGTTTTCTCGCCTATGCCGCTTACGTTCAGCAGCTCGTCCACCGAGGTAAACGCGCCATGCTCCTCTCTGTAGGCTATTATCGCCTTTCCCTTTGTTTTGCCTATGCCGTCAAGCTCCATTAAATCCGCGAGCGCGGCGGTGTTTATATTGAGCGGTCCGTCGGGGCGCTTGTTGAAGATTATTGCTATGGTGCTTTGCAGTCCCGCTGCGCGTTCCTGCGGGGCTGGCTGCTCCTGCGGCTGCGAATCCGCGTTCGGCGCGCCGCTTGCCGTGGTTTGCGGCGGCTCGGAAGCGGGTGATTCGGCGGGTTCTGCGCTCTCGGCGGATTCCTCGGAGAACGCCGCGCTGTCGGCTTCCTCGGGCGGGCCGAAGCCCTCCGCCCACTCCGACACGGAGTGCGTCTGATGAGCGACGGTGCGCGGAGTATCGCCTGCGCTGTAGCTGTAGGGCTTTATGTAGGGCTGTATTTTTACGGCGATATTCACGATAAGCATTGCCAGAACGACAAAAAACGCCGCAAGCCCCAGCGCAAACCTTTTTTCTTCAGAAAGCCTGTGTTTCACGCGCCGTCCCTCAATTCCGTGAGATTTGCGGTATCATACCGTAACATTATCCCGCAGCTTTTCAAGCGTTTTCTCGCCTATGCCCTTAACGTTAAGCAGCTCGCTCACCGAAGCAAACGAGCCGTGTTCCTCTCTGTAGGCAATGATAGCCCTGCCCTTTACCTCGCCGATTCCGTCAAGCTGCATAAGCTCGTCGAGGGTCGCGGTGTTTATGTTTATAAGCCCGTTCTCAGGCTCGCTCTCAGCTGGCGCTTCCGCATGTGCGGTCGGTGCGACCTGCGGGGTTTGCGAAACCTGCGGGGTTTGCGAAACCTGCGAGGTCTGCGAGACCTGCGAAACCTGCGGGGTCTGCGTTACCTGCTGTGCAGCGGAGCTTGCCGTGGTTTGCGCCGTTGTCTGCGCTGCGGGCGGCTCGGGCGCTGATGTCTGCGCAGGCTCGTGACCCTGCGCGGCGTTCTGCGGCTGCGAAGCGACCGTGACCTGCGGCGCGGAAACCTCGCTCTTAACCATAGTCGGCACGGTTGATGGAATAACGTTTGCAACGAACACGCAAATCATACAAAGCACGGAAGCGAACCCTATCCAGAACTCGGCCTGCCCCGACAGCTTGAACTTCACGCTTCTCCCTCATTCCCGCGCCCGGCATAATACAGCGCCCGCCGCGCCTGGCGCAGCTTTGCATTTATTATAACAACGCGGGGGCTTTTTGTCAAGGTTATTGTTGGAAAAAGGGCTAAAATGTTCATTTTCCCAAAATAATCGCTCTGATGTTCTCATCGATTTTCGCTTCGTTCAGTCCCTGCATGACTAGCGGCTGAATCACCTCGCGGCTTTCTCGGGTATGGGGCAGTTCGCACGAGAGGGCGTACGCCCTGCGGGGTCTGCCGCACTTCAGATAGAGAAAGCACAAAGCCGCGCGTGCTGTCGCTTTTTGTTTTTCGCCTGCTGACAGCGACAGCCCCCGCTCCATGAGCGCGCAGGCTTCCTCGGCTTTGCCCTGCAATGCGAGAGCGCCCGCAAGCCCTAAAATCATTCCCGAGTCGTTGGGGTACAGCAGCAGCGCGCTGCGGTAAACCTCCTCGGCGGCGGAAAACTCCCCGTTCCGCTGAAAATCCGCTGCCTTACTGTGTATGCCGCTAATGGTTTGCTCCGCGCGTATCTCGTCCATTCCTATCAGCAGGTCAACGCTTGTTTCAAAGATGTTTGCAAGCGCGGGCAGAAGCTCAATGTCGGGGCAGCATTCCCCGCGCTCCCACTTTGAAACGCTTTGCGGCGTAACGCCGAGATACACGGCAATGTCCTCCTGCGTTAGGTTTTTCTCAATGCGAAGCTTTCTCAGGTTTTCCGACAGATATAACATAGCTTACTCCTTTCGTATCGGGTGTAATTACATTATATCAGCCGCAGGAGTATTATTCAATAACGCATTGGTTGCGAAAGACTCAACCTGTGGCGTTATCAGCACTGCCGCAGCCGCATTTTCAGCAGCGGCACCCATTCGTCCTCAATTATCCTCTCGCCCGTAAGCGCAAAGCCGTTTTTCTCGTAGAACGCAATGCCGCGCTTATTGTACTCCAGCACCCACAGCTCCGCAGCGCCGAGCGCGCTTACCGCGTACCGCAAAAGCGCAGCGCCTATGCCAAGGCTCTGAAACTGCGGCTCTACAAAGAGCTTCTGCACCTCGCCGCCAGCAACGCGCACAACGCCCTTAACAACGCCGTCGTCGTAAACGCGGCTGTTTTGCAAAGCCTGCGAGCCGCCGCAGTATTCCGCCGCCATGTCCACAACGTTCAGCTCGCGGAAATAATACTCGTCGTTTTTGAAAAACGGGTAGAAGTTCGCGCGGTAATTCGCAACGATTATCTCGGCTATGCGCGAAGCGTCCGCCGCAACAGCGGGTCTTATGTTGTCCATTGCGCCCTCCGTCAGCCGTCAAGCCGCAGCAGCTCCGCCGTCTGCGCGGAAAACTCCTTTATATAAATGTCGGAGTAGTCCTCGCAGCGCCCCTCTGCGGCGGTCGTGGGGTCGAATACCCCCGCCACGAAAAAGCCCGCGCCCTGCGCTGTGCGCGCGCAGTACTCCGAGTCCTCGAACACCGCGCATTCCGCAGGCGAAACGCCCAGCCTGCCCGCCGCGTTAAGGTAGATGTCGGGCTTGTCCTTGCGCGCGCCCACGTCGAACACCGATACATAGAAATCCATGTACCGCATAAGCCCGCTCTTTTCAAGCAGCGGCGCGGAAACGTCCACCGCCGTGGCGCTTGCAATGCAGCACTTAACGCCGCGCGCCTTAAGCTCGTCAAGGAACTCTGTAACGCCGCTGCGCAGCTCTAAATCGTCCCTGTAATGGCGGCGCATGGCAGAATGTACGCGCGCCATTGCAGCGCTGTCGCGCCAGTCTATGCCTGCGGTTTCGCTGCGCCATAGCGCCATGCTGTGGCAAAGCGTGCCGTCAAGGTCGAAAATGCAGCCCTTTATCATACGTCCCCCTTAATCCGCCCATGTTACGGCGCGCTCTGTGGAAAAGCTGCCGTCAAGTCCCTTTGTTGCATAAAGCGTGCCGTCCTCGCAGAGCATTACAAGCTCAAAGCCGCCGTGCGCCGCGCGGTATTCAAGCGCCATTTGCGCGCCCATAACAAAGCACGCTGTGGAAAGCCCGTCCGCCGCTGCGCCGTCCGCGCACACCACCGTTACCGAAACCAGCCCGCTGCGCGCGGGGCAGCCCGTTTTCGGGTCGAGTATATGGTGGTACTCGACGCCCTGCTCGTCCGTAAAGCGGCGCTCGTACGACCCCGAGGTAACAACGGCGGTATCCCTCACCGAAAGCACGCCGAGGTAGTCCCCGCCCTGCGGGTCTTGTATGCCCACGCGCCACGCCGAGCCGTCCTCCCGCCCGCCTATAACGCAGACGTTGCCGCCGAGCGAAAGGCACGCAGAGGTCATGCCGCGCGCGGTAAGTATATCGCGCACGCGGTCTGCGGCGTAGCCCTTTGCAATGCCGCCAAGGTCAAGTCCCGCACCCTGCGGCATGGTAAGCGTCCCCCCGTCGTAAGAGAGCCGCGCGCTCCCCGATAGAGCGAGCGCCGCTTCAAGCTCGTCTGCGGCGGGTACGCGGTAGTCGCCCGTTGAAAAGCCCCACGCCGTTGTGAGCGGCAGCATTGCCGCGTCAAACGCGCCGCCCGTGTCCTCGTAAAGGGCAAGGCTTTTTTGCGCAAGCGCCGCTATATCGCCCGAGAGCGCACCGCCGCCCGCGCTGTTGAGCGCGCAGAGGGCGCTGTTCGGGTCTGCGGCGTTAAGCAGCGCGTCCAGCCGCCGTATTTCGGCGCAGGCCTCGTCGAGCGCCTTTTTCGCGCCCCGCCCCGTGCAGGAGAGGGTCATGTAGGTGTCCATTGCGAAAAGGCTTTTCTGCGCCGTTTTGCCGCCGCTGAACAACACGCCGAGCGCCACGGCTGCTGCGGCGGCAGCGGCAGCGCAAAGCGCCGCTATTTTCTTGCCGTTCACCATAATCCCCCCTTGCATTAAGACTGCCGCAGACATTTTTGCCTGCGGCAGTTGAAATGTTAAGGCAATTCCGCACAAAGATTGTACGTGTATTGCGCAGTCAGATTTTTCGTCAGGTTGTACAATGAGGACGACGCAAGGCTGTGTGCCTTGCTAGGACGAATTGTGCAAGATGGCGGAAAATATGCAAGAAAGACGCGTGCAAAATCCAATAAATGGTCTTTGTGCGGTATTGCCTTAGTAGCCGAGCCGCTCAAGGTATGCCTTGAGGTCGTCCACGTTCGCCTTGTCGATAGCGTCCCATTCGGCGTATATCTTCTCCTGCTCCTCTTTGTGCTTGCCCGAGCAGAATGCGGGGATATTGTCCTGCCTGTAGTAGCCGATGTCCGTTTTGGTGCAGCGGCTTGTCGCAAGCAGTCCCGTTTCAAGGCAGTAGCTTCTTTCCACTACCGAGGAATCCGCCGTAAAGCGCTTTATCTCGCTTTCGTCCTGAATGCCCGTCATAACGGTCTTCCAAACCGAAGCCACGGCCTTCCAGCCGTCAGCGCCGCCAATCTTGTGCGAGTCGTCGTAGCCTATCCAAAGCGCGCCGACATAATCGGGCGTAATGCCGACAAACAGCAGGTCGGTTTCCGCGTTTGAAGTACCCGTCTTACCGCATACCTCTACGTTGTCCATAGCGGCGTAGTGTCCCGTACCCGTGGGGGAGGTGACTACCGTTCTTATCATGCGGTTCGCTATCCACGCGCTGTCGCTGTCGAGCGCCTGCGTACCGAAGAAGTCCTGCTCGAGAATGGTGTTGCCCTTGCTGTCCTCCACCTTGCTGTAAAGCATAGGCTCGTAGTAAACGCCGCCGTTGCCGAATATCTGATACGCCGCGGCAAGCTCGATAAGCTTAACGCCGTTGGTGAGCGCGCCGAGCGTTATCGGCGAATACGCAAGGTCGTTTTGCGTTATCGTTGTAAAGCCAAGGTTCTGCGTTATCTGGTTGAACGCAACCTGCGGCGTAAGCAGCTGGCACACGCGCACCGCTATGGTGTTGCGCGAGTAGCGCACAGCCTCCCATGCGGGCATCAGCGCGCCCGTGTTGCCCTCGTTTGCGTAGTTATCGGGCCATGCGCGCAGCCCTGTTCCCTCGTCGTTTATTATGGAGATACGCCTGTCGGGTATCATCGTGGAATAGGTTATGAGGTTACGCTGTATCGCGGTGGAGTAGGTGGAAATAGGCTTCATTGTAGAACCCGGAGCGCGCGTCGCCTGCGTTGCGCGGTTAAAGCAGCTGTCGCCGGGCTTCTCGCCAAGGCCGCCCACAAGCCCCACTACCGTACCCGAATAATCCATGATAACGAACGCCGACTGGATAAGGTCCTTTTCCGGCGCTGTCGGGTCGTAGCGCGACAGCACGGTGTACGGGTCGCGGTACTTCTCCTCGAGATTATTCTGTATGTCGATATCCATGTTAAGGTATATCTTGTAGCCGCCGTTGTAAAGCTCGTTTTTCGCGGAGGTGTAGGTTATGCCCTTTTCGTCGGCGTAGTCGTTTATTACCTGCTCGATAGCCGCGTCAACGTACCAGTTCTGCGACACGGTGTAGTTGCCGTTCCACTTGTACGCCTCGTAGCTTTCGTCTGTGGTTACGTCCTCGTCGCCGCTGCTGTCGCCGTCGTTAAGCGTGCGCTCGTCTATATAGCCGAACGCAGTGCCGTAAACGGGCTTTGCAAAATGCACCTGCTCGACAAGCGCCGCCTCGTACTCTGCGGTGGTTATGCTGCCCTGCGCGTACATACAGTCGCGCAGCGCGTATATCTGGCGGTCTCTGCAGCGCTGCAGGTCGCTGTAGGGGGAAAGCTTGGGCGGGTTTCTTATCATTCCCGCGAGAATAGCGCTTTCAGCCACGGTAAGGTCGCTCGCTTCCTTGCCGAAGTAATACTGCGAGGCAGCGCCTACGCCGTACACCATGCCGCCGAACCATATGCGGTTGAGATAGCTTTCGAGAATGTCTATCTTCGTGTATTTCTCCTCAAGCGACAGCGCGCGGAAAATTTCGCGCAGCTTACGCTCCCACGTCTGCTCGTCGTCGCCCGTGATGTTCTTTATAAGCTGCTGCGTTATCGTAGAGCCGCCCTGCCCCGCGCCGCTGAGGTTCAGCACGTCCGCGCCGAGCGCGTATACGGTTCGCTGCCAGTCAACGCCCTCATGCTCGTAAAAGCGCTTGTCCTCTACGGCTACAACCGCCTTGACAAGGTTCGGGGAGATGTCCTCGTAATTCACCCATATGCGGTTTTCGTTTGCGGCAAGGCGCTTTACCTCGGTCAGCATTCCGTCGGAGTCGTACGCGTACACAATGCTTGTGTATCTCATCTCCGCGTCGCGCAGGTTAGCGTCGTAGCTGGTGTTTGCAAAGTCAAGGACGTATACCGCCACCACGGTTACCACAATGCAGAGCATTATCACGATAATAAGCAGCATTGATGTGAGCGTTGTGCCGACTATCGTCATTGCGCTGCCGAAGTTCTTCAGCGCGCGGCTCTTTTTCTTCTTCTGAGCCTTTGGCGGGTCGTCCTTTATTCTGATGTATTTTATTTTTTTCTTGTCCATGTATTTCACCGTTCAAATAATCCCTGACATGGCTGCCGTCTGCTCGGTACGTCGGGCGCGCAGCGCCTGCATACTTCTTTATTATAGCATATCTCAGCCGAAATGTTAATACTTTTTTCAAAAAATTCACAAAAGCCCTGCAAAAACACGTGTTTTCTGTCGAGCGGCGCTTTCTTGTTAAATATGATAGCACGCGCGGGCGCATATGTCAACCGTTATGACAAGAATGTAACCTTTTACGCGCAATCTGTAACCGCTCTGTAAGCGCACGGTTACACTTTCTTGCGGAAATTGTAACGATTCGCGGCTTTTGGGGGAGAAATTTCCATGTGAAAATTACAAAAAACGTTTGACAAATCGCGGAAAATGTGCGACAATATAATTATGGGGAAAAGCCGCAGGGCTTGGAAGGGAAATAAATTAACGGAGCGTGTTGACATGACATTACTGAAACGGGCGGCGGCGCTTTTCGTCGCGGCGGCAATGGCGCTTAGCGGGCTTACCGCGTTTGCCGAGGGAGAAACGGGCGAGAGCCTGCCCGAAACCGCAAGCGCGGAAACCACGGTCATAGACTCGGGCGAGCGCGTGGAAACGGAGATAATCGACCCCGACGACGTCGAGGGCTCGGGCAAGCCCGAGAGCGGCGTGGACCTGTCCGACAAGGAGTACGAGCCCATAGACATAAGCGGCTACACCGAGTGGGACGGCAAAACAAAAATGCAGCCGAACGCCAACTATTACATAGCAAAGACCGTAAAGCTCAAAAAGAGCTTCACGCTGCCGCTTGGCAGCACGCTTGTGCTGTGCAGCGGCTCAAAGCTTGTGGTGTACAAGGGCAACGGTTTTACCGTAAAGGGCAGAATGCTTGTAGAGCCCGACGCGTCGCTTACGGTATCGGGCAAGTTCGTTGTAAACGCGGGCGCGGGGTTCGAGTGCTACGGCGGCATGAGCGCCACGAAAAGCTCCTCGGTGCAGATAGCGAGCGAATTTATCGTGCGCCACGGCGCGAGAGCGGTAATGTCCGGTACGCTTAACGTATACAAAAACGGCATACTGCTGAACTACGGTATAACAACGCTCACCGCAAACTCCGTAACGCGCATTACAGGCGAAATGCAGACCCCCGCAGAGGGCAGGCTGTACCTCAAAGGCTCGCTTGGCGTTACGATAAGCGGACGTTCCACAATGGCGGGTTTCTTCTCGCTCACGGGCGAGTTCATAAACAGCGGCGTGTTTATCATGGAAAGCACGGTGCGCTTTTACAAGGCGAAAACGGCGCGCTTTGCCGTGTCCAAAAGCAGCCGCCTTATCGACTACCGCAACAACACCGACTCCACGGGCGGCGGGCTTGCTAAGCCCACGGATATCGGCGCAAAGGGTATAGACGTGTCCTACGCGCAGGGCGCTGTGGATTGGGCTGCGGTAAAGGCTGCGGGCGTTGATTTTGCAATGATAAGAGCCTCGCGCGGGGCTGTCGGCGGCAAGCCTATTGCAAAGGACAGCACCTTTGACTACAACATAACCGAAGCCACAAAGAACAACATAAAGGTGGGCGTTTACCACTACCTTTACGCCACCACAACCGCAGAGGCGAAAAAAGAGGCGCGCTTCTTCCTTAAGACCATAGAGCCGTACAGGATAACCTACCCAGTTGTGCTTGACGTGGAGGAGCAGTATCAGGCGGACCTCGGCAAAAAGAAGATAACTAACATTGTAAAGGCGTTCCTTGACGAGGTGAACGCTGCGGGCTATTACACCATGCTCTACTCGAACAAGGCGTGGCTTACAAACTACCTTGACGCAAGCAAGCTTACCGAACACGACATATGGCTTGCGCAATGGAACACCGTGCCTACATACGAGGGCGAGTTCGGAATGTGGCAGTACAGCAGCAAGGGCATAGTTTCGGGCATAGAGGGCTACGTTGACCTTAACATCTCCTATAAGGAGTACACGCAGATAATCCGCGACGGCAAGTACAACAGGCTTACGCTCTGAGCAGCGTAAGCTCAGCGAATCGGCATAAAAATACAGCAAACCCGCTCATGGAGAACCGTGAGCGGGTAATTTTGATGTTGCTTTAGCAGAGCGTTCAAGTACGGCTTATATCCGTCCTGCCGTATCTATACGGTTAAGCGCCCTGCGGAGCTTTGCCTCTGCCATGCGCAGCTCGTTGTCGCTTACTGCGGCATGAATGCGCTCCTCTGCGGCTGATTTTGACGCTGTCGCGCGCTCCACGTCTATCTCGTCAGCCCATTCGCAGGTCTGCACAAGTATAACGGTCTTGTCGCGCAGCACCTTGATTATGCCGCCCGAGGTCGCCGCGCGCCTGAACTCGCCGTCTATCATCACGCGCATCTGCCCGATGCCGATAGCCGCGCAGTAAGGCTCGTGGCCTTTCAGTATGCCCACGTCGCCGACGGTCGTGCGGACTATGACCTGCTCGGTCTGCCCGTCAAAAAACGTCTTTTCGGGGGTGATTATCTGAAGTGGAAATGGTGTCATAGGAATCAGCCCTTCTTAGCTTTCTCTACTGCCTCGTCTATCGTGCCGACAAAGAGGAACGCGGACTCGGGCAGGTCGTCGTGCTTGCCCTCGATTATCTCCTTAAAGCCGCGAATCGTTTCCTTAAGGGGAACGTACTTGCCCTCCATGCCCGTAAACTGCTCCGCAACGGAGAACGGCTGCGACAGGAAGCGCTGTATCTTTCTCGCGCGGGAAACGGTGAGCTTATCCTCGTCCGCAAGCTCGTCCATACCGAGTATGGCGATGATATCCTGCAGCTCGTTATAGCGCTGGAGAATAGCCTGAACGCTTCTTGCTACTTCGTAATGCTCCTGCCCTACGATGTCGGGCGTGAGTATGCGGGATGTGGACTCCAGCGGGTCTACCGCGGGGAATATACCCATAGAGGATATGTTACGCGAAAGAACCGTCGTCGCGTCAAGGTGTGCGAACGTTGTCGCGGGCGCGGGGTCGGTAAGGTCGTCCGCAGGAACGTAAACCGCCTGTACGGACGTGATAGAACCCTTCTTTGTGGAGGTGATACGCTCCTGAAGCGCGCCCATTTCCGTAGCGAGCGTAGGCTGGTAGCCTACTGCGGACGGCATACGGCCGAGAAGCGCGGAAACCTCCGAGCCTGCCTGCGTGAAACGGAATATGTTGTCTATGAACAGAAGAACGTCCTGCCCCTCCCTGTCGCGGAAGTACTCCGCCATGGTAAGGCCCGAAAGCGCTACTCTCATACGCGCTCCCGGCGGCTCGTTCATCTGACCGTATACAAGCGCGGTCTTGTTGATAACGCCCGACTCGGTCATCTCCCTGTAAAGGTCGTTGCCCTCGCGCGTTCTCTCGCCTACGCCCGCAAATACGGAGATACCGCCGTGCTGCTTGGCTACGTTGTTTATAAGCTCCATGATAAGGACTGTCTTGCCGACGCCTGCGCCGCCGAAAAGACCTATCTTACCGCCCTTAAGGTAGGGCGCGATAAGGTCAACGACCTTAATGCCCGTTTCAAGTACCTCGTTTGAGGATTCCTGCTCCTCGAACGTAGGCGCGGGGCGGTGTATCTCCCACTTTTCAGCCGTCTGCGGCTGCGGCTTGTTGTCTACCGCGTCGCCCAGCAGGTTGAATATACGCCCGAGCGTTTCCGGACCTACGGGTACTTTTATGGAAGCGCCCGTATCGACAGCTTCCATGCCTCTTACAAGGCCGTCCGTGCTGCCCATTGCTATACAGCGCACGGTATCGTCGCCGATGTGCTGCGCGACCTCGACAACCAGCTTCTGACCGTTGTTGTCGATTTCGATAGCGTTGAGCAGGTTGGGCAGGTGTTCGGGGCTGAACCTTATATCAAGCACAGCGCCGATAACCTGCACAATCGTGCCTTTATTGTTATCACTCATTTTACTAACTTTTCCTTTCTGTAGGAATTGTCAAACCGAACGGAGAGCGTTATTCCTGAACGGAAGCGCCCGATACTATGTCGATTATCTCCGTTGTAATGCTTGCCTGACGCGCGCGGTTGTAAAGCAGCGACAGGCTCTCGGTCATGGCGTCGGCGTTGTCGGTCGCACTCTCCATTGCGGTGCGGCGCGCGCCCTGCTCTGAAGCGAACGACTCAACTATAGCGCACATGATAAGGCTTGCGGTGTAGCGCGGCACGATACGGTTGAACACCGCCTCGGGCGAGGGGTCGTAGGTCATTGCGCCTATTTCCTCCGTACCCTTAACGCGCTGCGTTTCCATCGGCAGCACCTTCATGCTCTGCGCCTCCTGCGAAAGCGAGGACACGAACAGCGTGTAGAATATCATTACCTCGTCTATCTCGCCGCGCCTGAAAAGCTCTATTGCTATATCTGCGATATCCTGCGCCTGATTGGGCTTAATGCTCTCCGCTATAGCTGAAAACGACGCTACTACCTCGTAGCCGTGCTTGGAGAAGTACTCTCCCGCCTTTCTGCCGACAGCTATTATCTTCGGCTTCTCGGCGTCGTTTTCATGCGCTGCGCAGGCAAGCTTAAGCACGTTAGTGTTATAGCCGCCCGCAAGCCCTCTGTCGCCCGCAATGACGATGAAAAGGCGGCGCTTTACCTCTCTCTTTTCGGTGAAGACCGTGGAGAAATCGGTGTTGGCGGAGGCTATCTCGCACATTGACCTGTAAAGCTCGTTAAAGTAAGGACGCGCCTGCTCCGCGCGGGTCTTAGCCTTGCGCAGCTTGCTGGACGCCACCAGCTGCATAGCCTTTGTAATCTGCCGCGTTGAACCGACAGACTTTATGCGGCGCTTGATGTCCTTCATATTTCCTGTTGCTATACTATCACCCCCGTGTTTTTAAGCGTTATTACTGAACGTTGTCGTCGGTGGTGATGTATCTTACCTTTTTCTCGATATAAAGCCATGCCACAGCAGCGGCGGTGAGAACCGAAAGCACCGTTGCGACAATGCCCATAACAAAAGCAGCCTGCTTCATGAAATGCTCCTTTCGCGTCAGCCCGCGTAATCCTTTGCAAAGGACGCGAGTATTGCCTTGAGCGCTTCCTCGTTTTCGGGGGTAAGCACCTTTTCGTTCTTAATGCTCTCGAGAACCTCGGGGCTGTTGAGCTTTATATGCTCGATAAGGTCTTTCTGATACGCCTTTATCTTGTTAAGCGGTATAGAAGCGAGGAAGTTGTTGATAACAGCGTAGATTATAACTACCTGCTCCTCAACCTCAAGCGGGGAGTTCTGGTCCTGCTTGAGAACCTCTACTATACGCTCGCCCTTTGCAAGGCGGTCCTTTGTGTCCTTATCAAGGTCCGAGCCGAACTGCGCGAACGACTGAAGCTCTCTGTACTGCGAGTACTCGAGCTTAAGCGTACCCGAAACCTTCTTCATCGCCTTTATCTGCGCGCTGCCGCCGACGCGGGAAACCGATATACCGGGGTTTACCGCAGGGCGCACGCCCGAGTTGAACAGCTCCGTTTCAAGGAATATCTGACCGTCCGTAATGGAAATTACGTTAGTCGGGATATACGCGGAAACGTCGCCCGCCTGCGTTTCAATGATAGGAAGCGCGGTGAGCGAGCCGCCGCCGTAGTCCTTGTTAAGACGAGCCGCGCGCTCAAGCAGTCTTGAGTGGAGGTAGAATACGTCACCGGGGTACGCCTCGCGTCCCGGCGGGCGCTTAAGCAGCAGCGAAAGCGCTCTGTAAGCCACGGCGTGCTTGGACAGGTCGTCGTAAACCACGAGAGCGTCCTTGCCCTTTTCCATAAAGTACTCGCCCATGGTGCAGCCTGAGTAGGGCGCGATATACTGCAGCGGGGCAAGCTCGGACGCGGTGGAGGATACGACTATCGTGTAGTCGAGCGCTCCGTTGGCGCGCAGCGTTTCAACAACGTTTGCAACGGTGGAGTTTTTCTGACCGATTGCAACGTAGATGCAGATAACGTCCTTGCCCTTTTGGTTGATTATGGTGTCTATTGCGATAGCGGTCTTACCCGTCTGGCGGTCGCCGATGATAAGCTCGCGCTGACCTCTGCCTATCGGTATCATGGAGTCGATAGCCTTGATACCCGTTTGTAACGGAACGGTTACAGGCTCTCTTGTGATGATACCGGGCGCTATCTTCTCTATGGGGCGCGTTTCAGCGGCGAGAATATCGCCCTTGCCGTCTATGGGCTGACCCAGAGAGTTTACAACGCGTCCGAGAAGCGCTTCTCCGACAGGCACGGATACTATGCTGCCCGTGCGCTTAACGCTGTCGCCCTCCTTAATGCCCGCGTCAGAGCCGAGCATTACCGCGCCGACAAAATCCTGCTCGAGGTTGAGCGCCATGCAGCGCACGCCGTTCTCGAACTCGAGAAGCTCGTTAAGCATACACTTTTCCAGACCGTGTATGCGCACGATACCGTCGCCCACGGTAACAACCGTGCCAACGTCGCCGAGCTGGATTTTCGCGTTGTAGTTCTTAATACGGTCCTTAATAAGTCCCGTTATTTCATCGGGGCGTAAATCCATTGATTATGTTCCCTTTCTGTTAGATTTGTCTGCATTTCATGCAATGACGGAGCTCAGCTCCTTTTTGAGAGCGCCGAGCCTTGCCTTCACGCTTCCGTCGTAGCGCGTAGAGCCATAGTCGATGATAACGCCGCCGATTATCGAGGGGTCGGTCTTTTCCTTTATGGAAACGGTCTTTCCCGTGATTTCGGACATCTTCGCCTTAATCTTCGCCTTAAGCTCCTCCGTAAGAGGCTCGCTTGAGGTCACGGTTATCTCGGCTATCTTGTAAAAATCGTTGCAGAGTTCGCGGAAGTGCTTTACTATCCCGCTAAAGCAGCCGAATCTGCCTTTCTCCGCAATAACGCACAGCAGGTTTCCGCAAAGCTCGCAGATACCGCCCGCGCTTATCATCTCGCGCAGCAGCCCGACCTTTTCCTCTGCGGGTACGGTCGGCGCGTCCATAAGCTTTGCAAGGTCGGGGTTGGCGGAAAATATGCCGTCGAGAGCGTCAAGCTCCGTCAGCATATCGCGCTCCTTGCCCTGCGCCTGCTCTTGGCATAGCTCAAAAAAAGCCTGCGCGTATACCTTTTCAGCCTTGTCGTTCATCAAAAGTTCCTTTCTCGGCGGCTTAATCCGCTGCCTTTGCAACGTTCGCAAGGAAGCCCTCGATAAGCTTTTCGTTGTCTGCCTGCGAAATTTCCTTTTCTACGACCTTTGTGGCTGCCATAATAACGATATCGGATATTTCGTCCTTTATCTCGTTAAGTGCGCGCTGCTTGTCGCGCTCGATAGATTCCTCGGCTTTTGCACGAATCTCAGCCGCCTTGCGGTTGGCTTCGGTTATAAGCTCCTCCTCGCGCGCCTGCGCTCTCTGATTCGCCTGCCTGATTATCTCGGCAGCCTCCTCCTTTGCGCCTGCGATGCTCTCAAGGTACTCCTTTTCAGCCTTCTGCGCGGATTCCTTAGCTTTCTGTGCGTCGGCTATTTCCGCTGCGGCAAGCTCCTTGCGCTTTTCAAGTATCTTGCCAACGGGCTTAAACAGGAATATCCTGAAAATAAGGAAGATTATGAGCGTATTTATAAGCGTGAAAACTATCGTGCCCGTGTCGATAGACACCAGCGAGAGCGTCTGCTGCTCTGCGGCGCTTGCCGCCGCCTCAGTTAAAAAATTCAGCATTCTTATGCTCAGCTCCTCCCGATATGCTTTTCAGACCGCTGCTCAGCCTATAAGGCTTGTGAGCTTGGATATCAGCGGGTTTGCATAAAGGAGAAGAAGCGCGATAACGAGCGCGTAAAGACCTGTCGTTTCTGCCAGCGCGTCGCCGATTATCATGGTTCTTGTGATAGCGCCGCTTGCCTCGGGCTGTCTGCCGATAGCCTCAACAGCCTTACCGCCGCAGTAGCCCTCGCCGATACCGGGGCCGAGACCTGCAATCATTGCCGTGCCTGCGCCAAGCGCGGAAGCGCCGAGTACGATGGCGTTAGCTAACATCTTCATCGATTCGATTTCCATTGTAAATTCCTCCGTGATAATGTTTCTGCGGCACTTTGCGGACAGCCGCTCAATGCCGTTATATATCTCCCCGTGCGGGGCGGGATACCAAAGTTTGCGTTATTCGCACTCTGCCGACGAAATGTAGGACATCGTAAGCATTATGAAAATATATGCCTGCACTACCGACGAGAATATGTCGAAGTAGAGCGAAAGCACCGCGGGCAGCAGAATAGCGAAGTTGCCGAGCGCAAAGTAGATGAGCGTGCTTATAACCATACCCGCGACTATGTTGCCGAAGTGACGCAGCGCGAGCGAAACGGGGTTCGCTATCTCGCCGATGATGTTGAACGGCAGCATGAACGGCATAGGCTCTATAAAGTTGTGGAAATAGCCCTTGGCCTTGCCTGTTTTAGCGCGGTTATACTGGATAAGGAAGAACGTTATAACGCCCCATGTACCCGTTACCGAAAGGTCCGCGGTAGGGGAGCGCAGTCCCAGCAGTCCCATAAGGCTGGATATCATAGAGAAGCAGAAAATCGCACCGATATAGGGGATATACGCCTTGTATTTTCCGCCCATAGTGTTGTTTACGGTGTCCGTAAAGAACTCCACTATCATCTCAGCCGCAGCCTGCCGCTTGGTTTCGGGTACGACTTTCATGTTGTGCGTCAGCACGAGGATAACCACCAGCACAATTGCAATTACCAGCCATTGAATGATGATACTCTCCGTCAGATTCCATGTTATGCCAAATAAATCAAAGCTCGCGACAACGAGAGGGCCGTTTACGGTGACCTCCGCGCTGCGTGACGCCAGCATAAGAGCAGTCGGCATAATATCATTCCTCCTTGTTTCTGTGAATAAAAGCCCTTGCGGTTATCGCCGCCTTTGGGAAAAAGAGCGGTACAGCCGCGGTGATAAGGCTTATAAACGGGATAAGAGCCGCCGCCGTGAGCGCCGCAAAAAGCCCGAGATAGCGCACGCAGTACATGGTGTTCATGTAGTTGCGCGCGGACTTCTCGCCCATTCGCACGGCTTTCTGCGCGGTCTTGCCGAGCAGAAGAAAGTTCAGCACGCACAGCGCAATGCCGTACAGCGCGCCGAGAATAAGCGCTGTATCATGCCCGAGCGCGAAAAAAAGCACGACAGTCACCGCGAGGTAAACCCCGCATATGACGAGGAAGCTTGGCGCGTGCGCGCGCATTTCCGCGTAGACGGGCTGGTCCTTTTTCAATGCCATAGAGCTACCTTCTCATGTCCTTGTAGTCGTCGTAGTAGTCGTTGTCGCGCGGGGCGTTGTAGGATTTGGGCGCTTTGCCGTCGTCCTTGCCATAGCGCCGCACAAGCTGCATGATGTACGAAGCCGCGCCGCCCAGCATGAATATTATAGCAAGCGCCACGCATACGCCCATTACCCACTCGGGCAGGGAATATTTTTTTACGACATAACCGCCGCCCGCAAGAAATACTATGAGCGGCGTTATTATCACAAACGCAAGCTGGCTTACCGTGACGTACACGGAGAAAGGGTTTTCTTTTTTCATCAATAAACGAGTTTTGTAAGCTTCCACACGCCGTCGGTCTTAACCATGGACGTTTCGAGAATGCTGTCGGGGTCTGCGCCGTCGAGGTTCTCGGGGTCAACGCCGCCGAGGTAAACGGTGAGCTTGCAGGACGTTTCGCTTTCGGGGAGTATCGCAATGCTGCACTGCGACCAGTCCTTGCTATAGTCCGCGGGCGTAAACTTCTCGCTTATGCCGAGAACGGTTTCCTGCCTGTAAAGCGGGCGCGACTGCTCCTCAGTTTCGTTGGTGGCCTCTGTTGTGTAAACAATGTCGGTGAGAACGGTGCGGTCCTGATATACCGCAAGCCCGCTGCCGTCGATGTTCGTGAATATCCTGTCCGCCTCGTCGCTTACGAATACGGAGTTCACAAGCTCGCGTATCTGCGCGGTGGATGTGTACTCCGTGGAGTTTACGGTGTAAAGCCCGTCCTCGGGCGCGTTGCCGTAGGGTTCGTCAAGGTGGGGCAGCCCCTCCGTCACGAACAGGCGCAGCACGCTGTAGCTGTCCTTTACAAGGTCGTGCGCGGCGTAGGTGCATTCCTCAACAAGCGCGGCGTCGGGCCGGAACACGCCGGACGCGGGCTGCGAGGTCTGCGGCGTGTCGCCGCCCTGCTTTAGGGTGAGTATAGCAACAACAGCAAGCACGATAGCCGCAAGCGCGACAATGATAGTCGCTATAAGCGGCGCTGTGGAGCTGTTTTTCTGGTATTTCTTCTCGCTCATATTAAAATTGCCTTTCGGGAATGATTATGCGTTTTTGCCGTCCTTGCCGCTGTCGAACGTGATAGCGTCTGGGATAGCGTTGCGGCTGTCCTCCTTGGAAAGGAAGGTGGTGTTGACGTAGCCCTGAATGATAGCGCCGTCGGTTACCGCGATAGTGGAGGCGTTGATGTCGCCGAATACTATGGCATCGCGCTTAAGCTCCGCCTTGCCCGCGATATCAAGCTTGCCCCTTATTCTGCCGTTTATGTCGGCGTACTGGCTGGAAAGGTCACCTATAAGGATAGTGTCGCGGTCCATGCGCATACGTCCCTTAAGCGAGATGTTGCCCTGCATTGCCGCGGAAGCCATGCCCGCGTTGTTGCAGGTGATGTCGCCGACAACCTTGCCCGTCATGTCGATATTGCGCGTTGTTTCTATGTTGCCCTTAATGTTGCCGTCTATTTGCATATTTGCAAGGGAGCGCACATTTCCGTCGATTATCGTGTTCTTGGATATAACGGTAACCTCGTCGGTCTGGTCGGAGGGCTGGGGCGCTTCGTTGTCGCCTGCGCTCGGCGGTACAAATCCGCCGCCGCCAAAGCCGCTGTTGGCGTTGTAGCCCGTATTCCCCTGCGGCGCGTAGGGCGGCGGGGTGAACGTACTCTGCGGGCGCGCTGCGGTCTGTGCCGCGCCTGCTGCGGGCGCGGGCTGAGCCTGCGGCGCTTCGGTGCGGTAGTAGGGCGTTTCAAGCGGAACGCCTGCGACGTTCGTATCCTGCAAGGGCGGCTGTACGGGCGGCACGGGCGGCACGGGCGCTGCCTGCTGCGCGGGCTGCTGTACAGGCGCGGGCGCAGGCTGAGCTGCGGGCGGCACGGGAGGCACGGGCGCTGCCGCGCTCTGTCTCAGATACCCGTCAAGCTCGGACGGCTGAGCGGGTGCTGCGGGCTGTTCGTCCTGCCCGTCCTTTTTCCACAGCTCTTTTACCGCTTGTGAAAAGTTGTCCTTTATACTCATTTGTGAGATTCCTTTCTACGGCGTTCCTTTTTTACGCGTACGGCCCTATGAACTGAACGGGGCGCGTGTCGTCGTTTATCCTGTCGAGCTTATAGCCCTCGACTGTAAGTACGTTAAGTATATCCTCAAGCACCAGCACGGTAGTGAGGTGCGGTTCGGAATCGTGCATAAGCACCACGGAGCGGTAATTGCCCGCTATGTCCTGCGGAACGCTGTTGTACATATCCGTCCATGTAGCGCCGCCCGCGTCGCGGCTGTCAACGTTCCAGTCGAAATATCTGAAGCCGCGGCGGGTCATTTCCTTTATTATGTCGTCGCGGGTGGCTTCGTTAAAGTCGTTTTTGCTGCCGCCGGGGAAGCGGAAAATCTGCGTTTTAACGCCGGTGGCCTCGTAAACGATGTTCCACGCTTCGTTAAAGTCCGCAAGGAACGCTTCTGTCGAGGCGTATATTTTGTTGTAGTCGTGCGAGGCGCTGTGAACGCCTATCGCGTGTCCCTCGTTCACTATCGCGCGCATAAGCTCATAGCACTCGTCCGTGCGGGAGGGTACTACAAAGAACGTAGCCTTTGCGCCGAACTTTTTAAGGTAGCTCAGCACCGCGTAGGTGTTCTGCGACGGGCCGTCGTCGAACGTGAGGTACACCGTCCCCTCCTCGCGCACCATGTCGGCTTCCGCGGGGGAGGATACGTACATATCCTCGTAAAGCGCGGCGTACGGGCTTTCGGGCTCTGCCGCCTGCTCTGTCTGCGCGGACTGCGCGGACTGCGCGCTCTCCCCGCTCTCCCCGCTCTCGCCGCTTTCGGCGCTTTCGGCGGCGGCAGGGGTTTGTCCGTTATCCTGCGGCGCAAAAACGCCGTTCTTCTCGTTTATATAGGAAATAAGCTCCTCGTCTGAAAAACCGCTTTTGCTGTACAGCTCGTAAAAACCCTCTATAGTGTCCTGCTTTTCCGTGAACACCTGCGCCACAAGCTTCGCTCTTTCCGCTTCCTGCCGCGCTTCCTCTACTTTGGAGGAGCTTTTCCACAGCAGAACGCCGAAAACAACGCACAGCACAAGCGGCGCAAAGAAGATTACTGCAAGCACCGATTTAATCAGCACCTTGAAAAATTCAACGCTGCCAAATCGCATCTGTAAACCTCTTTTGAAGATTAGTATATAAAACTAAGAAATGTGAATCATTCTCTATTCTTTAATAATACTATAAATACGCTCTTTTGTCAATAGCAACTGCGCGACAAACCAAAATAAATAACGTAAATTCCACACATATGCGAAAAAATGAGTGCGAATATTTGTACACAAATAACAAAAGCCCGCCGCGGCCATTAAAGGCGGCGCGGCGGGAGCGGTTTACGTTATTCCGCGATATAAACCCGCTTCATGCGGATATCGTTCAGGGGGCGGTCGTTGTAATCCGTGCGGGCGGAGGCTATCTCGTCAACGGCGTCCATGCCGTCTACCACGCGCCCGAACGCCGCGTACTGCCCGTCGAGGAACGTGGAATCCTTATGCACGATAAAGAACTGGCTGGAAGCGGAGTTGAAGTCCTGCGCTCTCGCCATGGAGATAACGCCGCGCGCGTGGCTCAGCGGGTTTTTCACGCCGTTTACGGCGAACTCGCCCTTTATCTTGTTCTTAGCGCCGCCCATGCCCGTGCCTGTGGGGTCGCCGCCCTGAATCATGAAGTCCTTTATTACACGGTGGAAAATCAGCCCGTCGTAAAAGCCGTCCTTAACCAGCGCGAGGAAGTTCTCGCAGGTGAGGGGCGCTGCCGCGGGGTCAAGCTCTACGCTTATCTGCTTTCCGTTTTCAAGTTCGATTATAACCATATCTTTTTTCCTTTCGTCATGCGGCGCGTTTGAGAATCTGCGCCGTTTTTGCTATTATACACCATTTCTCCGCAAAAGTCAATCGGCGTTCATGGGCTTTTTGCGCGGGTGCTTCTGCGAGCCTATAACGCGCATGAATACCGCGCTGCGCTCGAGCGCGAGCTTGAACAGCAGCGTACCCGCAGCGATAACGCAAAGCTCGCCCAGCGCCACAGAACCCATGCTGAACCACAGCGGCTCTCCGCACAAAAACAGCTCGAACCCGACTATTATGCCGTTTGAAAGCACAGGCAGCAGCGCTGCGAGCCATATGTTCTTCACATAAAACATCGGGAATACCGCGGCAGCCGTTGCAAACGTGCCGAAGATAATGTCGTACAGGCCGAACGGGCTGAACAGGTTTGCAATAAAGCACCCCAGCGTAAGCGCGGGCGCGTAGCTGCGGCGGTAAAAGCACAGCAGCACCAGCATTTCGGACAGGCGCAGCTGCACAGCGCCGTAGGACAGCGGCTGTATTGCAAGGGTGAGCGCGGCGTAAAGCGCCGCCACGAGCGCCATTCGGGCAAGCTCTGCGAGGTTGGTCTTATTTTTTTCGGGCATAAAAAAACTCCTTGTTTTTTAACGGTGGTTAGCAAAGACAACACCGTATTAAATTTTTAGGCTGTTCGCCGCAAATCATTATAGCACATCTTCTGCAAAAAATCAACCCCCAAAAGGGGGCGGCGCGCGTTTTTACACGGCGCAAACGCGCACCTGCCCGTCAAGGGATATCATTACATCGGCTTCGGCGGTCTGCGGCTCGCCCTCTCCGCCGAAGCGCTCCTGCGAGAGCCACTCGCGCAGCCGCTCGAGGGTCTGCGGGCTGCCCGCGCTGAAGCTGCCCGCGCCGTGAATAATGCGCACGCTGCCGCCGCGCCCCACGATTTCGCGCGCAAGGGCGAACGCCACGTCCGCGCTTCGCGGACGGGCGGACGGCTCTATGCCGATAGTGGTTTCAGCAAAGCCGCCCGATTCGTAAAGGCGCACCATAAGCTCGCCGCGCTTTGCGGAGAGCTTGTAGTTTATGCTGCGCAGCGGGTCGCCCGCGGTATAGGGGCGGTGTTCGCACCCGGGCAGACCGTTTGTAAGGGACATAACGCCGTCCTCTACCTCCTCGCTTTCGTTGGGGAGCGTAGACGGGCGCACCTCCGGGCCGCTGTAGTCTATGTACGCGGGCAGCACGGGGATAAGCGCGGGTTCTGCCGCGGCGAGCGCGCGCTTTGCCCTGAGCGTTACAAGCGACATAAAGTCCGCCGCCCATATATGCGACGGGCGCAGCTCGCACAGCCCGCTGTCGGGCATTTTAAGGCGCAGCACGCGCGTGTTCTCGCTTTTGAAAAGAAGCGGCATATCCACGAGCAGCGTCTGCTTTTCAAAGTATACCATGACGAACGGTATAAAGCACGCGCCAGTTTTGCGCACGGTTATCTGTATTTCGGCGTCCTCGCCGTTCGATACCTCGCCCGAAAGGTTCTTTACCTCTACCGCAAAATGGTTGAGCGATACCGCGCAGCTTATAACGGAAGCCGCCGCAGCGCCTGTTATCGCGTAAATCACCGCCCAGCCCATGCTGCCGTTTATGTAGAGCATGAAAAGCGCCGCGAATGCCAGCGCCTGAATATACCCCAGAGTATGCTTCATCTGCCGAGCCTCCTTTTCATAGCGTAAGCGCGCTTGTAGTCGGCGTAGAGCGCGTCGGGGTCTGCGCCGTCGTCGCCGCTGTAGAACAGCGCGTTGAACGCCGCTTCAAGGCGCGCGGCTTCCTCGGGCATACCCAGCGCGCCGCTTATTGCAGCGCACACCTCGCCCACGGTAGCGCTCTCGGCGCTGCGCCCGCTTATCCTGCACGACAGTCGCCTGAGCGCCCCGTACAGTCTTACAAGCCTGTCCTGCCTGCTTCCAAAGCGGAACGCTGCGCGAAACCACGCCTCGGCAAGCCTGCGGCGGAAAATCACGGCAAGCACCGCCAGCGCAAGCGCGGCGCACAGCGCGATAACAAGCGCCGTTCTTCCCGCGCCCGTGTCCGCCTGCGCGGGTTCGGCGTAAAGCGTGCCGTCCACCGTAAGCCAACCGTAGCCGTTTATGTAGACCGAGGCCCACGCGTGGGTCTGCTCGTCTGTCACGTAAAACAGCCCGTCCTCGCCGCGTATGTCCTCGGAGAGCGCGTAGCCCTCGGTGTAGCGCGCGGTAAGCCCGGCAGCGCGCGCCAGCAGCACGCTTGCCGTCGCAAAGTCGCTGCATATGCCGCGCCTGCTTTTGAATATAAAGTAGTCCGCTTCTGCGAGCGCGGGTACGAAGTCCTTGTCGTAAACAAAGCCCGCCTCGCCGAACCATCTCTCGATAGCGAGCGCTTTTTCGTAGTCCGTATACAGCCCGTCCGTTATTTCTGCGGCAAGCCGCCTTATCTCGTCGGTAACGCCGCCGCTGTCCGCGCCGTAGCTGCCGCGGTATCTGCGCGCGTCGTTGTATTCCTGCAAATACGCGGTATACTGCGAGGCGGTTATAACGTCTCCGTAGTACGCCGCTTCTATAAGAGTTCTGTAGCCTATGTCGTCAAGCGCGTTTATAAGGCTTAGGTTCGGCTCGTCGGCGTAATAGCTTATTTTGTAGCCCGTGTATTCGGGCATATCCGCCTCGGTGAATATCTCGTCGGAGCTTGTGCGGTAGGTGGTCATGCCGGCGGGGGCTTCTACCTTAAAAGTGCGCTCGGGGTGGAGAATAACGGCGACGGACGAGCCGTCCATGCTCTTTATGTACGCCTTTTCGGTCTGCCCGCTGTATGCGCGCACGCCGTCGGTGGAGTATTCAAGCTCCGCGAGAGCGTCGGCGTATTCGGTAAACCCGCCGTCGTCGAGCGCTGTTTTAAGGTCGCTTGCAAGGTCGCCGAAGTCCGTCCATACGGCGTCGGTCTGCCATGAGGGGTAGCCGCGGCGCGACTCGGAGTTGTACCAGCCGTCGCTGCCGCCGTACTCGTCAAAGCACCAGCGCTTGAGCAGCAGCGGGCGCTTCGCGTCCACGGTAAACAGCAGCTTGCCCTGCGCTTCGTTGCCGCCCCTGTTTACGGTGGAGTTTGAAGCGAAGTTCGTAAGTCCCGCGGACAGCTGGCGGTAGCCGCCCGCAGGCGCGGAAAGCTTGTCAAGTTCGTCTGCGCGGGGCGTTTCGCTGCTGCGCGGAATAATAACAAGCAGCGCTGCAAGCACACCGCCGGCTGCAAGTATCGCGGCAAGGCGCTGGCGCTTCGCGTCGGGCGCGGTTTCGTGGCGTACGGCGCTCGGCGGCTCTCTGCGCGCAACGCCCGCGGCGGTCGTTATGTACCCCGCCGCAATTATTATCAGTATCCACTCGGGTATTCCGCCCGCGGTCCTCGCCGAAAGAATAAGCGGGATAAACGCAGGCAGAAGCAGCATTCCCGGGCGCGGGTTGTATATCACGGAGTAGCTTGTTACAAACGATATGATAAGGCTGAAATCAAGCGCCGCCTGAATCGCATAGCCGAAGTTAAAGAACGACGACGATGTGAATATAAAGTCCATGAGCGACTTTTCGTTAAACGGCTCTACAAAATACGAGATATAGCCGTTAAGCAGCACCGCCAGCACGATTACCGCAGACAGCCCTACAGCGCCGCAGACCTTGCGCTTTGCCTGCGCCCCGCTTTTGAAAAGCGCGAACAGCAGCGCAAGCCCGCAGGTAAGCACGCTCATTATAACGGTGAACAGCGCCATCTGCGAGCGGCACAGCACGTACATAAGCCCTGCGGATATGCCGAAAAGGTATATCATCAGCGGGACGAGCTGCGCTCCCGCGAAAACGGAGCGCTCTCTCTTTGGTTTTTCAAGCTTCATTTTTATAATAAGAATACAGTCGGCAGAGCATCATTCCGTTGTAGAGCTTTCGGTTCTTGTCTGCCTTCCTGCCGAAAAGCTCCTCGAATTCCTCGTCGGGGGTTA
Organism: uncultured Oscillospiraceae bacterium; assembly: GCA_934462925.1. Lineage (GTDB taxonomy): Bacteria > Bacillota > Clostridia > Oscillospirales > Ruminococcaceae > CAG-115. Next base: position 108,691 of record CAKSIT010000007.1, read on the forward strand.
TAACGTAAAGCTGCGAGCCGTCAAGCGGCAGCAGCGCGCGCCCCATTTCGCGGTATATCTCCTGCGCCTGCTCCTTTTCAAGCAGGCGTTCGCCGTAGGGCGGGTTGGTGATAAGCTTTACCGCCTGCGCGGGCGGCGCGTAGTCTTTTATTGCGCGGGTCTGCGCGGAGATGTAAGCGGATACCCCCGCTTTCTTTGCGTTTTCAAGGGTAAGGCGCACGCACTCGGGGTCGATATCGAAGCCCACCGCGGTGAACTGCGCGTCGCTGCGTATCGCCTCGCGGGCTTCCTCGCGCGCCTGCCGCCACAGCTTTTCGGGCAGAAAGCCGAGCGCTTCCCCCGCGAAGCTCCTGCGAAGCCCCGGGGCTATGCCGAGCGCCTTGTACGCGGCTTCTATAAGCAGCGTACCCGAGCCGCAGAACGGGTCGCAGACAATCTCGCCCGCGCGCACCCTTGCAAGGTCGATTATGCCCGCCGCGAGCGTTTCCTTTATCGGCGCGGCGTTGCTTTCCCTGCGGTAGCCGCGCTTGTGCAGCCCCTCGCCGCTGGTGTCCAGCATTATCGTGCATACGTCTTTCATAAGCGAAAAGCGAATCTGGCAGCGCGCACCTGTTTCGGGCAGGGAGCTTACGCCGTAAGCGCGCATAAGGTTCATTGCCATTGCCTTTTTTATGCTGCGCTGGCACGCGGGTATGCTGGTGAGCTTGGAGTTTAGCGAATAGCCCGTGTTCGGGAACGCGTCCCCGCGCCCGATGAACTCGGACAGCGGCAGCGCGCGCACGCCCTCGAAAAGCTCGTCGAACGTCGCCGCGCGGAACTGCCCCAGCACCACGCACACGCGCTCCGCAACGGAAAGCGTTATGTTCGCGCGGGCGCAGAGCGCGGCGTCGCCGCTGAACTGCACGCTGCCGTCGGATACGGCGACGTCCTGCGCGCCAAGGCGCTTTATTTCAAAGGAGAGCGTTTTTTCAAGCCCGAAGTGACAGGGGGCGATATAGCGATATGTCGTCATTTTATACCTCGTAATTACTAAGTGATAATACAATTATAACACATTACAGGGCAATAGTGCAATACCTGCGGCAAATATTGCGATATTTTAATGTTTGTGAAAACTGCACATAAAAAACGTGTTAAATTCGTTTGATTTCTCCAAAATAAAGTGCTTGATTCAAAACTTGTTGCAAAAAAATAAAAAGTAAGATATAATATACTCAGAGTACGTCCGATGCTATGCCATATTTGCGCAGCGTCCGCACGGCTGATATGAATGGGGCGCGCGCCGCCCGCGGTACTCGGTACAGGGAAAGAACATAGAACGGCGCGCAGCTGAAAGGAGAACACGTTAAAATGGGTTTAAGACTTGACGACAGGTATCTTGCAAGCTTTGTGCATGAGCATGAGCTTGATAACATTGCGCCCTACGTAAAGGCAGCGCACGATTCGCTCGAGGCGAAAAGCGGCGCGGGCAATGATTTCCTCGGCTGGATGGACCTGCCCGTTGACTACGACAAGGAAGAATTTGCGAGGATAAAGGCTGCCGCTGCAAAGATAAAGCAGGACAGCGAGGTGCTTATCGTTATCGGCATAGGCGGGTCGTATCTCGGCGCGCGCGCCGTTATAGAGGCGATAAAGTCCACGCTTTACAACTCCCTTAAAAAGGACACGCCCGACATTTACTTTGTCGGCAACAGCATTTCCCCCACATATTTAAGCGAGGTTGTTTCCCTTGTAGAGGGCAGGGACTTCTCCGTAAACATAATCTCCAAGAGCGGCACGACTACCGAGCCTGCGCTCGCTTTCAGAGTATTCCGCGACCTGCTTGTTGAGCGCTACGGCGAGGACGGCGCAAAGGACAGGATATACGCCACCACCGACAAGGCGAAGGGTACGCTCAAGGAGCTTTCCGACAAGAAAGGCTATCAGACCTTCGTCGTTCCCGACGATATCGGCGGGCGCTTCTCGGTGCTTACCGCAGTAGGGCTGCTGCCCATTGCCTGCGCAGGGTGCGATATAGACGCGCTTATGCAGGGCGCGGCGGCTGCGCGCGAGAAGTACGCGGTATGCGACGTTAAGACCAACGACTGCTATAAGTACGCGGCGCTGCGCAACATTCTCTACAGAAAGGGCAAGAGCGTTGAAATGCTCATCTCCTACGAGCCTAGCTTCGCTATGATGAACGAGTGGTACAAGCAGCTCTTTGGCGAGAGCGAGGGCAAGGACAACAAGGGTCTGTACCCGTCCTCTGCTGTGTTCTCCACCGACCTGCACTCGCTCGGACAGTTCATTCAGGACGGCTCGAGAGTTATGTTTGAAACCGTATTGCAGTTTGAGAAGCCGCAGAAGGAGTTCTTCTTAAAGGACGACCCCACGAACGTTGACGGGCTGAACTTCCTTTCGGGACAGAATATGTCCATCGTAAACAGAAAGGCGTTCGAGGGTACGGTTATCGCGCACACCGAGGGCGGCGTGCCGAACATCGTGCTTGAAGCGCCCGAGCTTAACGAATACGAGCTTGGCTTCATCATATACTTCTTTGAGAAGGCGTGCGCCGTAAGCGGCTACCTGCTGGGCGTAAACCCGTTCGACCAGCCCGGCGTTGAGAGCTACAAGAAGAATATGTTCGCGCTGCTGGGCAAGCCCGGCTACGAGGCGCAGAAGGCGGCGCTCGAGGCGAAGATAGGCTGACGCGTCCAAAGCCGCAGGGCTTTAATATACATCAAAGGCTTAACCCCGCGCGGTGTTCGTTCCGTGCGGGAGAGCATACAAACGGAGGAAAATATCATGATTAAGCTCATCACAGGAAAAAGAGGCACAGGCAAGACCAAGATTCTCATCGACGCTATCCACGATGCGGAAAAGCAGTCCAAGGGCAACGTTGTTGCGATTCAGAAGGGCTCTGCGCTCAACACCGACATCACCCACAAGGTGCGCCTGATAAACATTGAGGACTACGCAATTGAGGGCGTTGACGCGTTCTATGGCTTCATCGCAGGTATCCTCTCATCTGACCACGACTGCACCGACATCTTTGTTGACGCTACCCTGAAAATCACGGGCAGGGACTACGCAAAGGTCGGCGAAATGTTCGAGAAGCTCGCAAAGATTTCGGCAGATACCACAATTACCTGCACGATTTCCGCCGATAATTCCGAACTTTCCGACAATATCAAAAACTTTATCGTTTAATTTTCGGAAAACCCTTGACAAAACTCTTTTGGTGTGCTATAATACTAAACGTGCCTATAAAAGAAAGCGGTTCGCGCTTTCTTACAGAAGTATTATACGTTCACTAATAAGGGGGGTGCAATAATGGCAGTTCCGAAGAGAAAGGTATCTCGCGCAAGACGTGACAAAAGACGTTCACAGGTATGGAAGTTATCTGCACCTGTTTTCTCACGCTGCAAGCAGTGCGGTGAGCTTAAGCTTCCTCACAGAGTTTGCGGAAATTGCGGTTATTACAATGATAAGGTCGTTATCGCCAAGGAGGCGTAATGCGCTTTTCGTGTATTGACTAAACGTAAGGTTTACGAGGGACAGGCTCGGCTATGTGCTGAGCCTGTTTTTTTATACGTTTATTTGTGGTCACCTCTAAAAACCTTGTTTGAGTGAAAATGTGTATAGCGCACCGACTGCTTCTGTCAACAAGCGAAATTTCTGATGTGACGGCGTCCATGCCGTCACTCGGTTATTTCGCTTCGCAACATCGTGTTGCACCTCCTCGTAAGGCATACAGCCTTACTTCGTCGGCTTTCCTCGCATTCGGCGCACTCTACCCATTTTCCATTTTCAAACCGGTTTTTAGAAGTTCCCTTGTATTTTTCCGAAAGGGGGCGGTGGTATGCCGTTCGTTCATCTGCACGTACACACGGAGTACAGCCTGCTGCAAAGCGCGTGCAGGATACCGCTGCTTATAGAGCGCGCAAAGGCGCTCGGGCAGACCGCCCTTGCCGTAACGGATACGGGCGTGCTTTACGGCGCGGTGGAGTTCGCCGTGGCGTGCGAGGCTGCGGGCATAAAGCCCATAATCGGCTGCGAGCTGCCTGTAACCGAAAGCGCCGTCCCCGACAGCCGCAGCGCCGCATACCCCTTAACGCTGCTGTGCGAGAACGAGGAGGGCTACCGTAACCTGTGCGTGCTTGCGTCCGAGGCTTCGCGCTATGCGGCGACGGGTGCGCCGCGCTGCGGCATGGAGCTGCTTAAGCGGCACAGCGCGGGGCTTATCGCGCTTTCGGGCGGGCGCGCGGGCGAGGCGGCGCAGCTTGCGCTTTCGGGCGGCATGGACGCCGCGCGCGAGTATACCGAGCGAATGTCCCGCATATTCGAGGGGCGCTTTTACCTTGAAGCGGTAAACGCCCGCGACGACGAGAGCGCGCTTATATGCAGGGGGCTGCGCGAGCTGTCCGCGCTTACGGGGGCGCGGCTATGCCCCACAAACGACGTGCGCTGCATAACGGGCGCGGACAGCCGCATTTTTAAGGTGCTGAGCTGCATAGGCAGCGGGCGCAGGCTCTCCGACCCAGACCCCGACAATATCCCCGCGGACGAGCTGTACCTTAAAAGCGAGGAGGAAATGCTGCGCCTTTTCACGCCCGCGGAGCTTGCTGTTACCGCGCATATCGCCGAGCGGTGCAATGTTAAGTTTGAGTTCGGCAAGACGAAGCTGCCGCTGTTTTACGCGCAGGGCGTTGAGGATAACGCGCAGTATTTGGAGCGGCTGTGCCGCAGCGGCGCAAAAAAGCGCTACGGCGAGCCGTCCGCGCAGGTAAACGAGCGCCTTTCCTACGAGCTTGGCGTTATAAAGAGCATGGGCTTTACGGACTACTTCCTTATCGTGTGGGACTTTATCCGCTTTGCGCGAAAGAACGATATCCCCGTGGGCCCGGGCAGGGGCAGCGGCGCGGGCAGCCTGTGCGCCTACTGCATGGGTATCACGGACATAGACCCGCTGCGCTTCGGGCTTATTTTCGAGCGCTTTCTGAACCCCGAGCGCGTTTCCATGCCCGATTTCGACATTGACTTCTGCAACGAGCGGCGCGGCGAGGTTATAGAGTATGTAAAGCGGCGCTACGGCGCGGACCATGTGGCGCAGATAATCGCCTTTGATACGCTTAAGGCGCGCGGGGCGCTGCGCGACGCGGCAAGGGTAATGGGCGTGCGGCAGTCCTCTGCGGACGCTGCGGTAAAGCTTGTTGCGCCGTACGGCGCTGCGCTTGCGCAGGAGGCGGAGCGCGGCGAGCTTAAGGAGCTTTGCGGGCGCGACCCCGAGGCGGCGGCTCTCGTGCGCACCGCGCTTGAAATAGAGGGTATGCCGCGCCACAATACCGTACACGCGGCGGGCGTTGTGATAACGCGCGAGCCTGTGACAAACTACGTCCCCGTGCAGCACGAGGGAGAGGACACGCTTACGCAGTACACCATGGGCGTGCTTGAAAAGCTCGGGTTGCTTAAAATGGACTTTCTGGGACTGAGAAACCTTACCGTTATAAAAAAGACCTGCGACCTTATAAAGCGCGCTCAACCCGAGTTCGACATAAACACGGTTGACGATGCCGACCCCGAGGTTTACAGAATGCTCTCGAACGGCGGCACGCAGGGCGTGTTCCAGTTTGAAAGCGCGGGCATGACCGCGGTGCTGGCGCAGCTCTCCCCCGCTTCGGTGGAGGATTTGACGGCGGCGCTCGCGCTGTACCGCCCCGGACCTATGTCCTCTATCCCAACATACATTGCAAACCGCCACAAAAAGCCCGAGGAGATAACCTACCTGCACCCGCTGCTTAAGGACATTCTCGGCGTGACCTACGGCTGCATAGTCTATCAGGAACAGGTAATGCAGATATGCCGCACGGTAGCGGGATATTCCCTTGGCAGGGCGGACCTTGTGCGCCGCGCAATGGCAAAGAAAAAGCGCGAGCTTATGGAGCGCGAGCGAAGCGCGTTCATTTACGGCACGGCGGAGAACTGCGGCGCGCTTGCAAACGGCGTTGACGAGCAGACCGCGCAGAAGATATTCGACGAGATGTCGCAGTTCGCTTCTTACGCGTTCAACAAGTCGCACGCGGCGGCGTACGCCGTGCTTGCATACAGAACGGCGTATCTGCGAAGGTATTTTTACGCGGAGTATATGTCGGTGCTTATGACGAGCGTGGCGGACTGGACGGAAAAGGTTGCGGAATACGCGGCAGACCTTACGGAAAACGGCGTTAAGCTGCTGCCGCCCGACATAAACGCAAGTCTTGCGGACTTCTCCCCCGAAAACGGCGCTCTGCGCTTCGGGCTGTGCGGGCTTAAGAACCTTGGCAGAGCCTGCGCGCAGGGCATTGTGGACGAGCGGCAGGCGCACGGCGCGTATCTCAGCGAGGAGGATTTCTGCGTGAGAACGGCGGGGCTTTCGCTTACGGTGAAAACGCTTGAAACGCTTATAGGCGCGGGAGCGCTCGACTGCTTTGCGCACGGCAGGAGCGCGCAGCTCGCGGCGGCGGGCGCGCTGCTTGACTACGCCCGCAGAAAGCGCACGCGCGAGGAGAGCGGGCAGCTCGACCTGTTCGGCGAGGAGGAGAGCGGCTTTGTGTTCCCGCCCGCGCAGGAGCGCCCTGCGGCGTATCTGCTGGGGCTGGAGCGCGCGGCAGTGGGCTTTTACCTTTCGGGTCACCCGAGCGCGCAGTACCTTGACCGCGCGGACGCGGACTGCGTGTTTATAAGCGACGCCTCGGCGCAGCCCGAGGGGCGCGTGTTCTCGCTTATGGCGCTTGTTACGGGGTTCAGGCTGCACACGGCGAAAAGCGGCGCGCTTATGGCTTTCGCGCAGGCGGAGGACGGCACGGGCGCGGCGGAGCTTGTGATGTTCCCCGACGCGTACGCGCGCACGGGCAGGCTTACGGAGGGCGAGGTGTACTCGCTGCGGGTGCGCCTGTCGAAAAAGGGCAGCAGAACGAGCCTTGTGTGCGAGAGCGCGGCAAAGGCGCAGACGCTCGCGCAGCACGGCGTAAGCACGCTTTACGTAAAGGTACAAAGCGGCGACGGCGCGCTTATAAACGCCGTGGCGGAGCTTCTGATCGCCTACAGGGGCGTTTCCCCCGCGCGGCTTTGCTATGCGGATACGCGCGCTGTAAAGCGGCTTGGCGGCATTAACGGCGTGCGCGTTTGCAGGGAGCTTACGCAAAGGCTGGAGCGCCTTGTCGGCAGCGGCGGCGTTGCGGTAAAGCAGACGGCTTTGGGCGGCAAAGCCCGAAATACTGGCGGATAAAGCGCTTTTTGCACAATTACCACGAAAAAACAGGGCGCTTTTTGTTAAAAAAGCCCGATTCGCGTTGCGTAATTTAGCTTATTTGAAAAAAGCCCTTGACTAGTCGAGGGCTTTTGTAGTAGAATATATGATGAATAGCGCCGCAGAGCGTATACTCTGCGTGTCACATATACAAAAAGGCGCAGAGCCTTTAAGAAATGGAGAGAATCACTATGCAGCAGAAAACGATAGGCGTACTTACAAGCGGCGGCGACGCGCCCGGCATGAACGCGGCAGTACGTGCGGTAACGCGCGCTGCCATCAAGAAGGGCTTCAGGGTAATCGGCATACGCCGCGGCTACAACGGGCTTCTTCACAACGATATGATAGAGCTTAAGGCGGGCGATGTTTCGGACATCATTCAGCGCGGCGGCACGGAGATATTCACCGCACGCTGCAAGGAGTTCAAGGAGTGGGAGTACGTTCTTAAGGCAAAGGAAGTATGCGACGAGCATAACATGGCTGGTATCGTCGTTATCGGCGGCGACGGCTCTTTCAGAGGCGCTGCGGACCTTTCCAAGGCAGGCGTTCCCTGCGTTGGTCTTCCCGGCACTATCGACAACGATATCCAGTGTTCTGAATACACCATAGGCTACGACACGGCTATGAACACGGTAATGGAGCTTGTAGACAAGCTGCGCGACACCTCGCACTCCCACGAGCGCTGCGCCGTAGTAGAGGTTATGGGCAGAGGCGCAGGCCATATCGCGCTCAACACGGGCGTTGCGTGCGGCGCTACGGCTATCCTCGTACCCGAGGTAAAGTACGACTTCAACGACATCACCGCTAAGATAAAGGCGGGCAGGGAGCGCGGCAAGGAGCAGTTCATAATCGTTGTTGCCGAGGGCGTCGGCGGCACGGAGGAGCTTGCAAAGCGCATTCAGGCTGAAACGGGCATCGAGTCCAGAGCTACTATCCTCGGCCACGTTCAGCGCGGCGGCAGCCCCACGGTACGCGACAGAGTTATGGCAAGCGAAATGGGCTACTATGCGGTAGAGCTGCTTGAAAAGGGCATAGGCAACCGCGTTGTAGGCCTTAAGGACGGCAAGGTATACGACGTTGATATTCAGGAGGCTCTCTCTATGAAGAAGCCGTTTGATATGCGCCTTTACCGGATTGCAAACGACATCAGCTTCTGATGAAACACCCTGCCGACAGCTTTTCGGCAGAACGAGAAATATCACCCCTGATACGGGGCGACAGAGTAGAGAACCGCGCGTTAAGTGCCTGAGGGACGGAGAGTTGCCGTCAGGACGAAGAGCAGCGCTCGCGGTGCGGTTCTCGCATCTCGCTGTACACTAATTGAATAATCGAGCCATTGACTTGTATTCTGTTTGTATATAGCGAAGTTACGGAGGATAAAGTTATGGCTTTTTTTCTTAACTTCAAAAACAGCGCACGCGAGCTTAAGAGCATAAAGTGCATAGTAACCATAGGAATGCTGCTTGCGGCTGCGGTGGTGCTTGACGGCTTCGGGTCGATACGCATAGGGGACGCTATAAAAATCAACTTCACGTTCCTGCCGCTGTCGATGATAGGCATACTGTTCGGGCCTGTGGCGGGCTTTTTCGCGGGGCTGCTCACGGATATAATCGGCTACCTTGTGAATCCCGTGGGCGCGTTTATCCCGTGGCTGGTGCTTATCACGGGGCTTGAGGGGCTTATCTACGGCATGGTGCTGTACAACGTAAGCGGCGAAAAGACGGTAAAAACCGTTATCCGCATTGTGGCGGCGCGCTTTGCAGTATGCGCGGTGTGCAACCTTACGCTCAACACAATGGCGCTTTACAGCTTCGGGTTTATTACGGGCGAGAGCCTCGGCGCGCTGATTTACGCAAGGCTCGCTACTAATATCATAACGTTCTGCCTTGGCTCTTACATGATGATGGCGGTGCTGCTGCCCGTAAAGCAGCTTTACGACCGCAGGATACGCAGAGCGGGCAGCAGAAAGGCTGAAATACATGACTAAGCTTGGATTCATAGGCGTTGGCAACATGGGCTGCGCCATAATAAAGGGCGCTAACGGAAAGCTCGGCAACACGGCGGTTTTCGCGTATGACGCAGACCCCGCGAAGCTCGCGGGGCTTACGGAGTTCGGCGCGACCGCTGCGGACAGCATAAGGGAGCTTGTCGAGAAGTGCGACTATCTCCTGCTTGCGGTAAAGCCGCAGCAGCTCGACGGCGTTCTTGCCGAGGTAAAGCCCGCGCTGCGCGAGGGAACGGTAATAATATCCATCTGCGCGGGCATTTCCGCGGAGTATATAAAGGAGCGCACAGCGCAGCAGGCTAAGGTAGTGCTTGTTATGCCAAACACCCCTATGATGCTCGGCGCGGGAGCTTCCGCTATGAGCCGCGGCGAGGGCGTGAGCGACGCGGAGTTCGCGTTTGCGCGCAAGGTAATAGGCTCGTGCGGCATAACCGAGGAGATACCCGCCGACAAGATGAAAGAGGTAATTGCGATAAACGGTTCTTCGCCCGCATTCATCTACCTTTTCGCAAAGGGGTTTGTGGACTACGCGGGCAAGGTAGGCATTGACAGGGACGCGGCGCTAAGGCTCTTTGCGCAGACGCTTAACGGCTCTGCAAAAATGCTCACCGACAGCGGCATGAGCGTTGACGAGCTTATAAAGCAGGTGTCGTCGCCTGGCGGCACAACGCTTGCGGGCCTTGACAGGCTGTACGCGGGCAGGCTGACAGAGGTAGTGGACGACGCGTGCGAGGCCTGCACAAAACGCGCGTATGAACTCGGACAAAAGTAATTCGGGACTGGCGGCAAAGCCTTTTCTATATGCAAGCGGGGCGCTGTGTGATTACAGCGCCCCATTTGTTTATAAAGATAGTCAGGTTTTTCGATGATTTTATCAGCCCTGCTCTCCGTCCTCTATCATCAGCACGGGGTCTACCCACTGCCCGCCCTGCTTTACGCCGAGGTGCAGGTGCGGCTGCTGAACTATCTCCACCTGACAGGTGTCGCCCGTTTTGCCTATTATCTCGCCCTGCTTAAGCTCCTGCCCCGCCTTTACCATAAGCTCCTTGGCAAGCCCGCAGTACTGCACCCACAGGCCGTTGTTCTGCTCTACCGTTACGCACACGCCCCACAGCGGGTCGTCGGCTATCTCCGTTACAACGCCCTGCGACATCGACTTTACGTCCGTGCCGAGCGGGCAGAGTATGTCGCAGCCGTCGTGCGTTTTCCACACGCCGAGCGTTTCGCTTTTTACAAGCTCGCCGTTGCTGAACGGGTTGGATATTTCGCCGTCCACGGGCATGATGTTGCCTATCTTAGCCTCTGCGGGGCGGTTTACCTCCTGCGCGCTCTCCTGCGTGGTATCCTCCGCGAGGACCTCCTGCGCGCCGCTTTCCGCAGTCGCTTTTTCGCCGCCCGCCGTGGGCAGGGCAGGCTCGTCGGTCTCGTCGAACACCCATGTGTTTACCGAGTCCGTACCCGAGGTGTTTGTAGGCACAAGGCGGCGCATGGTGGAGTTGTATGCCGCAAGAGTTGCAGCGCCTATTGCCGCCGCGCCGATAACCGAAGCGATAACGAGCGCCTTAGGACTGCCCGCACCCTTTTTCGACCTGTTGTTTTTCATAGTCATTTTCCTTTCAATGATTGTATGGAGCGTCCGTTCGTGCGGACTGTACCACTATATTTGCCGAAAAAATGGCAATTATTCATGCGGCGTGGCGTGAATGGCGCTCCCGAGCGAAAAAAATGTAAAAAAATTTGGTTTAGCCCTTGCCAAACGCAGGAATATGTGTTATACTTAAAGTGCATTATTGTGCAGTTTATACCCTTTGCTTTGGGGAACATAACGCTCCTTTGGGGAAAAGGCGCGCGGATATCCGCAGCGCTCACAAAAATGAAAGGAATGTTTATTATGACAACAACGAAAAAGCTATTTGCCGCACTCACAGCCGCTGCAATTCTCACGGCTTCCGTGCCGACCACGCTGCTTTCCGTGGGCGCGTCCGCCGCGGTGACTTACGACGACCTTGACACCGTGCCGTACTCCATGTTTGAAACGCGCAGCTCCGCAGAGGCGCAGGCAAAGCTTGAAGCCGCGATAGAAAAAGCAACCAGAAAGGAAATAGGCGCGATAACATTCGGCGACCTTGCGAAGATATCCACGCTCAATCTCAGCAAAATGGAACTCGAGGGTATCCCTAAGGCTGTCGAGTATATGACGAGGCTGCGCACGCTCAACCTCTCCAACAACCTGCTGAGAAGCTCCGACGCGAACGCGGTGGACCTTTCGGGCTGCATAAACCTTACAAGCCTTGATATAAGCAACAACTATCTCACAAGCGTTCCCTCATGGTACGTTTCAATGGACATTTCCACCAAGAAGATAGACAACAACCTTATCAACACCAAGAACCAGCGCTCCATCGTCGTTTCGCCCTCCGTTTACTACTTCATGAAAGGCGACGAGGTGAACGAGAACGCCCTGAAGAACAAGATACTGGGTACGGTAAAGCTTTCAGACGGCTCTACACTGCCCAAGTTCTTCTACGACCCCGAGTATCCCCCCTACGACGAGGACGAGCTTGAAAGCACCGACATCAAGAGCGACGACTTTTTATACGACCTTGAAATAGACGACTGGAACTTGTCGAACTACATAAAGACCGTAGACGGCAAGCACATTGTCACCATTGACAAGGCGGCGAACGTTGATATCACGATAAGGCTTTACGCAGGCACGGGCAGCAGCAGCAACGTAAACACCAACACCACCGTAAAGATATACTTCCTTAACGGCGACGACCCCTCCTCCGTAAAGGTACGCCTTGATACGCTTATAAAGGAGTGCAACACCTACTCCAAGGAGAACTACACCTCCACCAGCTGGAACAGCTTCTCCGCGGCGCTTAAGACGGCAACCACCATTTACGGCTACGCAAACGCGGACGCGGACATGATGCTTGACGCGCTCAAGGACCTTGAAAGCGCCAAGAAAGGGCTTGTAAGCGGCGTTTCGCAGGCGACCAAAAAGGTGCTTACCGACCTTATCACCATCTCAAAGAATTTTAAGGAAGCTGATTATACCGCGACAAGCTGGGCAAAATTTGCACAGGCGGTAGCGCTTCTTACCGAGGCTTCAAAGAACGCGGACGCCTCCATAACGCAGGCGAACAACGCCATCAAGGCGTATCAGGACGCGCAGTCGGGGCTTGTTGCAACGTCGCTGTCCGTACCCGATACCGCGCCCAAGACGGATTTTGACGCTATCTACGGCGAAAACAAGACGGTAGTTTACACAGGCACAACGCGCGATGGCTACAAGTACACGTGGACGTTCAACGGCAAGGACATAACCGAACCCAAGGCGTTCAACCCCGAGATAAAGTATGAGTCCGCGTATGACGACCTTATACGCTACGAGGTAGGCAGCGCGAGCGACTACCAGCTCGTATCCTTTGCGCAGAGCGGCACGTTCCCCGGGAAGGCTACGATAACGCTTGACGTTTCGGGCAAGTACACAAACGGCACATACCGCCTGTACAAGTGGGACAACTCTGCGAAGAAGTCCTCGCTTTACGGCGATGTTGAGGTAAAGGACGGCATTGCCACAATGACTGCGACAGAGGGCGGCGACTACTTTATAAGCTCAGTTCTCCAGAACTTCGAGATGATTTCCAACAACTTTAAGATTGACCACAGCAAGCTCACTATCTGCGGTGCGTACAAGTCGCAGTACACCGTAGCGGCGTTCAAGAACTCGCTTAAGAACGGCGCTGCCGTTACCGTGCGCAACGCGGACGGCACGCCTACCACCGACGCAGACAAGCTCGCGACGGGCATGACGGCTGCAGCCGCCAACAGCGACGTATCCTATACCGTAGTAGTCCCCGGCGACGTTGACGGCGACGGAAGCGTAACCGCGCTTGACGCTATGATGGTGCTGCGCGCGGTAATGCGCGAGGTGGAACTCAACTACCCGCAGATGCTGGCAGCCGACGTTACGGGCGACACATGGATATACCCCGAGGACGCGGTATCCATTCTCAAGTACAGCTTCGGTATAGAGGAGTGAGCCTGCTCCGACGCGGGGGCTGAGCCGCCGCTTTGATTCGGAGGACACATGAACACAAAAACAATTTCAGAGAACCGACAGGCGCGCCACGAGTATTTCATCGTGGAGAGCATAGAGGCGGGTATCGAGCTTTTCGGCACGGAGGTAAAGTCCATACGCACAGGCGGCGTGAACCTCAAGGACAGCTGGATATCCATAGAAAACGGCGAGGCGTTCATACGCAATATGCACATCGCGCCGTATGAAAAGGGCAACATATTCAACCGCGACCCGTACCGCGTGCGCAGGCTTCTTATGCACAAAAAGGAGATACTGCGCCTGTTCGGGCAGGTCAAGCAGGGCGGCTACACGCTTATTCCGATATCGCTTTATTTCAAGGACAGCCGCGTTAAGGTGCAGGTAGGCCTGTGCAAGGGCAAAAAGCTGCACGACAAGCGCGACGACATGGCGCGCCGCGACGCGGGCAGGGAGATAGAGCGCGCAATGAAGGAGCGCAACCGATAAAAGACGTTGCCCTGTATAAGGGTTAAATTGCAGACGAAACACGGCGGCTTATCTATAGGTCACCTCTAAAAACCTTGTTTGAGTGAAAATGTGTATAGCGCACCGACTGCTTCTTCAAACCTCCTCGTAAGGCATACAGCCTTACTTCGTCGGCTTTCATCGCATTCGGCGCACTCTACCCATTTTCCCTTTTCAAACCGGTTTTTAGAGATTCCCTATATATAAACCGCCGTGGTTTTTTATTTTTCAAAAAGCCTTGACTTTGCAACAATTGTAGGGTTTATAATCAGCATGGAGGGTCTGCACAGGGCTTTTGGGCAAAAACAACCGCGCAGGCGTATGGCTTATGGAACGTTCTCTTGTTGAGGGGAGCGTGTTCCGCAATTTAATGCGGTTCTCGCTTCCGTACTTTCTCTCGTATTTTTTGCAGACGCTTTACGGGCTTGCGGACCTGTTCATCATAGGGCAGTTCGGCACAAAGGCGGACGTAACGTCGGTATCGGTAGGCAGTCAGGTAATGCACATACTCACCGTGATGATAGTGGGGCTTGCTATAGGCGCTACGGTAACGATAGGCAGGGCGGTTGGCGCGCGCGACGACAAGCTTGCGGCAAGCGCTGTAGGCGGTACGGCTGCGGTTTTCATGGCGGGGTCTGTGGTACTCACGGCGGCTCTTTTGCTGTTAAGAACGCCCGTGGCGCAGGCTATGGCGACTCCCGCGCAGGCTATGGACGGCACGGTGCGCTATCTTACCGTATGCTTTGCGGGCATACCGTTTATAACCGCGTACAACGTGATAAGCTCGATACTGCGGGGGCTTGGCGACTCTAAAAGCCCCATGTACTTTATAGCCGCGGCGTGCGCGGTGAACATAGGGCTTGACTGCCTGTTTATGGGGGCGCTTGGGCTTGGACCTGCGGGCGCGGCGCTCGGCACGGTGATTTCGCAGGCGGTGAGCGTGGCGCTTGCGCTTGCGGTAATGCTGCGCAAAAAGGGGGGCGTTAAGCTTTCCCGCGAGGACTTTGCGCCGAAGCGCGCGGTAATAGGCACGATAATGAGGATAGGCGTGCCTGTGGCGCTTCAGGACGGGTTTATACAGCTTGCGTTTATTGTGATAACGATAATAGCCAACAAGCGCGGCCTTGACGACGCGGCGGCCGTCGGTATCGTTGAAAAGGTGATAAGTATGCTGTTCCTTGTGCCGTCGTCCATGCTGTCTGCGGTGTCGGCGCTTGCCGCGCAGAATTTTGGCGCGGGAAAGCCCGAGCGCGCACGGAAAACGCTGCTGTGCGCCATGGCGGTGACGGTGGGATTCGGCACGGTTGTGGCAATAGCGGTGCAGTTTGCGGCGGGCGGCATTGTAGGGCTGTTTGAGCGGGACGAAGCGGTAATACGCCTTGGCGGGCAATACCTGCGAAGCTATGTGGCGGACTGCGTATTCGCGGGGGTGCATTTCTGCTTCAGCGGCTATTTCTGCGCGCTCGAAAAGTCGTGGATTTCGTTCCTGCACAACGTTATCTCGATAGTGTGCGCGCGCGTTCCGCTTTCGTTCGCGGCGTCTGCGCTGTTCCCCGACACGCTGTTCCCCATGGGGCTTGCAGCGCCCGCAGGCTCGCTGCTGTCGGTTATCGTGTGCGTTGTCGCGTATATTCTGCTGCGGCGAAATGAGAAGCGCGGGGCGCAGCCAACGAAATGAATGCGCGCAGCTAACGCGTGAATGTAAAGAAAGGCGGCAGGAATGAAGCTTTTTAAGATAGGCGACGTTGCCAAGATGTTCCGCGTGAGCGCGGGTACGCTGCGGCATTACGAGCAGATGGGGCTGCTTATCCCCGAAAGCGTTGACCCCGAAACGGGCTACCGCCTGTACAGCGCGCGGCAGTTCGAGGTGCTTAACACAATATGCTACCTGCGCGCGCTTGATATGCCGCTGCCGAAGATAGCGCAGTTTCTCGCGAACAGGGACACCTCCGTTATCGAGGAGCGGCTGCTTGAACACAAGCGCGAGATAGCGCGCAGGCGGCGCGAGCTTGCCCTGATAGAGCGAAAGCTGGACAACCGCCTGCAGGGGCTGTTCGACGCGCAGACGGGCGCGCTCGGCGTTATAAGGGAAAAGACGTTCCCGCCGTGCAGGGTGGTTAGCATCACCGAAAGGCTTGAAATAAACGGCTTTCTGGACATGGAAGCGCCGATACGCCGCCTTGACGAGGCGCTCACAGAGCCTGCGGTGTTCCTTGGCAAGGTGGGCGTGGGCATAAGCGCGCAGAACCTTTGCGCAGGCAATTTCAGCGGCTACGACTGCGTATTCCTGCTGCTTGACGAGGAGGACGGCGAGAATCCCGCCGCGGTGGAATGCCCCGCGCAGCGCTGCGTGTTCACGCGGTTTAAGGGCAGCCACGAAAGCGCGCCCGCGCAGTACGAGAGGCTTATGGAGTACATGAACGCCTGCGGGCTTGAGCCTGCGGGCGGCTCGCGCGAGATAACGCTTATAGACTACGGCTTTACGAGCGACACGGAGAAATTCGTGACTGAGATACGCATACCCGTGCGGGAAAGGGGCGGCAATGAAACATAAGGCTGTTAAGGTTACGCTTGTGTGCGTTATAGGGGCGCTTGCGCTGTGGGCGGCGGCGTTCTGCACGGACTATGCAAGGGTGCTGCAGGAAAAAGCGCCCGTATTCTGCGTGCGCACGGGCGCGACGTACACGGGCGCGGGGTATTCCTTTGAAACGGCAAGCCACCCGGTAACGGGGCAGGCGGAATACGCGCTCTACTTTTTCGGCGGCTACGTCACGGGGAACTTTACAAACGCAGCGGAGTAAAAATAAAACAGAACGCCCCCGCCTGTAAAAGCGGGGGCGACAGCCTGTCGAAAAACACTTAAACTTTCCGCGTAGCGTAATGATTTTCGCTTCCTTTTGGCACAAAAGGAAGCAGGGGTGTGGGGGCAGCGCCCCCGCCACTCCGCACGTAGTGCGACTTTACGCTTCATTAGCGCTAAAGGGGGTATGGGGGGAAAACAAGAGTTTTCCCCCCATAGTCTTTTTCAATTTAGTGTTGTTTCAACTTTTTCGACGGTCTCACGCCCCCGCCTGTAAAAGCGGGGGCGAATAATATTTATGCGCGGTATCAGTCGTTATGCGCGCCCTTTTCCGCGCATACAATGCCTTTTTCGGCGTCCATGGTGACTGCCGTACCGCTCTTAAGGATAAGCGTAGCGTTTGCAGCGCCCACTATTACGGGGATATCGAGCGCCATGCCTACGGTAGCGGCGTGGCAGTCCGCGCCGTCCGCCTCGGTGATGATGCCTGCGGCGGTCTTAAGCAGCGGCAGCACCGCGTTTGTGGTGGTGGGGATAACCAGCACCTGCCCGCGCTCGAAGCGCTCGAGAGCCTCCTGCTCGTTCTGGCATACGCATACGTTGGCGGTAACGCTGCCCTTGTTTATGCCCCTGCCCGTTACAAGCACGTCGCCTACTATATGCACCTTCATAAGGTTAGTCGTACCCGAAACGCCGAGCGGCACGCCCGCCGTGATAACTACAAGGTCGCCGTCCTTGAGAAGCCCCGCCTCCTGCGCCTTGTGTACGGCGTGGTGGATAAGGTCGTCGGTGTTTGTCATGCGCTCCTCGGTGAGGATAGGGATAACGCCCCACGAAAGCGCCGACTGGCGCAGGGTAACGTCGCTCATCGTGCAGGAGATTATCGGGCATTCGGGACGGTAGCGCGATATCATGCGCGCGGTAGTACCCGTTTTTGTAACGGTGAGTATAGCCGTCGCGCCAAGGTCCATAGCCGCGCTTACCGTTGCGTGGGAAATAGCGGTGGACACGTTCACGCTGTCGCGTATTTCCTGCTTGTAAAAGCGCTTTTTGTAGTCTATAGCCTTTTCGGTCGTTTCCGCGATAAGCGCCATGGTTTTAACGGCTTCTACGGGGTGTTCGCCCGCGGCGGTCTCGCCCGAGAGCATAATTGCGCTTGTGCCGTCGTAGATAGCGTTTGCAACGTCCGTTGTTTCCGCACGGGTGGGGCGGGGGTTGTGTATCATGCTTTCAAGCATCTGGGTTGCGGTTATTACCTGCTTGTTTGCGTTGTAGCCCTTTTTAATGAGCATTTTCTGTATCTGCGGAATCTCCTCGAACGGAATCTCAACGCCCATATCTCCGCGCGCTACCATTATGCCGTCTGCGGCGCGCAGAATTTCGTCTATATTCTTTACGCCCTCGCCGTTCTCGATTTTTGCAATTATGCGAATATCTCCGCGCCCCTCGTCCTCGAGAATACGCCTTACCTCAAGCACGTCTTCCTCGCAGGTAACGAAAGAAGCCGCAACGAAGTCGAAGTTCTCCTGCGCAGCAAAGCGTATGTCGCTTTCGTCAACCGCGCTTACGTAGGGCATGGAAAGCTTTACGCCGGGGACGTTAACGCCCTTGTTGTTGGAGAGAACGCCGCCGTTTACAACGCTGCATACTATGTCGCACTCGCCGTCGTTATTTCTTACGATATCGGTGCAGCGCAGGATAACGTTGCCGTCGTCTATAAGAATGCGCGTGCCGACGTCTATGTCGTTCGCAAGGTTTTTGTAGGTTATGGAAACGCAGTTCTCGTCGCCCTCCACCTCGCGCGTGGTGAGCGTAAACGAAGCGCCCGTCTTTATCTCGGTCTTCTTGTTGTCCTTGAACTTCTTGAGCCGCACCTCAGGACCTTTGGTGTCAAGCAGGGTAGCTATGGGCATACCAAGCTCGCGCGCTATCCTTACAACGCGGTCGTGCGTTTTTTTGTGTCCCTCATGGTCGCCGTGGGAAAAGTTCTGCCTTGCAACGTTCATGCCGCTTTCCATAAGGCGGCGCAGAACCTCGTCGTTTTCGGTTGCAGGTCCCATCGTGCAGACTATTTTTGTTCTCCTCATATTTTCCTCCTGTATTTCTGTCAGAGCTGCGAAGCCGCATATCTGTATTGCCCGTGATTTTCACACCCTATTATTATACACTATCTTCGGGCTTATTGCAATAGAAAAGAAAAGATTTGAATTTTTTTAACGGAATCTTAACATGACAACCCGTGAATGTAAGTTTTGCCCGCGTATGCAATTGACAGGGACGTTTTTTTGTGGTACAATATAACATGGCGGAGGACTGCCCGAAACGGGCTGCGCTTTCGCCCACGATACTGGAAAGGTGGCTTTGGTATGGTATGCGCGCGCTGCGGAAAGACCTTTGACGAGGATAAGCAGGACTACTGCGGCTACTGCCGTACCGTCCACACAAAGGACGGTAAGCCCGTGCTTGACCTTAAGGGAATGCTGTGCTGCATTTCTGAGCGCTACGGCGCGCAGGCGCTGCTTGACAGGCGTCGCACCGACGCGCTTCTCGCCGACCTTTTCCCGAAGCAGACCGCGCAGCGCAGGCTTGCGTACGTGGCGCTTTACGACGGGTGCGCGGCGAAGCTGCTTGCGGTAAGGGACAAGTCGTTCGAGGTGCGCTGCGCAGCGGCGGCGCGGTGCGTAAAGTCCCTGCGCGACGAGATAGGGCTTAAGGGCGCGAGCGCGGTAGAGGCCGTAGAGGCGGTGAGCTGCGCTCTGGGGTGCGGCGTGTCGTTCAAAAAATCCGAAACGCTGCCCGCTTCCGCGACTGAAAGCCGCAAGAACATAACCGACGCCGCAGAGCAGTACTCGCTCGGGCGGCATTTCGACAGGATACACGACTACGACAAGGCGCTTTACTGGTTTGAGCGCTCCGCCATGCAGG
The DNA here is from genome assembly GCA_934462925.1 of uncultured Oscillospiraceae bacterium. GTDB lineage: Bacteria > Bacillota > Clostridia > Oscillospirales > Ruminococcaceae > CAG-115. The sequence continues at coordinate 128,261 of CAKSIT010000007.1, forward strand.
ACTGTCCCGAGGCGCAGTATTACATGGGCTGCTACCGCATGGAGGGGCGCGGCGGCATACAGGACGTGGCGCAGGCGCGCGAGTGGTTCTTCCGCAGCGCCGAAAACGGCGTTGCCGCGGCGGACTACATGGCGGGGTATTTCCTTGCGGAGGGCATTGCGTGCGACATAGACGAGGACGCGGCGTTCGCGCGGTTTATGAAAGCGGCGCGCGCGGGCAACGCCGACGCGGTGAACGTGATAGCGCTCTGCTACGAGAACGGCGTTCACACTAAAAAAGACCCCGCGCTTGCCAAAAAGTGGCGCAGAGCGCCCGAACACGGCGTTCCGGACGACCCCGAAACAGAAATCCCCGAGCCGCTGTCCGACGACGGCGAGGAGCTTTACCAGAGCGCGCGCCGCTGCCTTGCGGAAAAGGACGCCGAGGGCGCGGCGATGTTCTACAGGCGCGCGGCGGAGCTTGGACACGTGCGCGCGCAGTGCAGCTACGGAAAATGCCTGTATCTCGGCAGCGGCGTTGCAAAGGACGAGGCGGAGGCGTTCAGGCAGTTTATGAAGGCGGCGCAGGCGGGGCTTGACATAGCGCAGTACAACCTTGGCGTAATGTACCTTAAGGGCGTGTACGTGACAAAAGACCCTGCGGAGGCCAAAAGGTACTTTAAGCTTGCCGCAGACGGCGGCCATGCGGAGGCTGCAAAGATACTCAAGAAGCTGAAATGAGCGGGCGCTTTTTAACGGCGCTGCAAAGGGCTTGTAAATAAAGCGATATCAAGGAGGACGTGAAATGACGGCGACAGTTATTCTTACAAAGTGCAGACAGGACGGGGAGCTTTTCGGCATACGCGCGGAAAAGCGCGAGGACGACGCGTGGTATGCGACGTGGGCGTTCAAGGTGAGCGAGCGCACGGCTTCCCGCGAGAAGTTTGGCGACACGGAGATATGCGGCAGCGTTTACGTAACTACGGAGTACCCCGCCTGCCCGTACTGCGGGGCTAAGGGCTTTTTCCAGTGCAGCGAGTGCGGCAGAACCACCTGCTGGGACGGCGAGAACGAAACCGTGTGCAAGTGGTGCGGCAACGCCGCTGAAACAAGCGCTGAGGACAGCTTCGAGTCCCTTACGGGAGGCGGCTTCTGATGCTTAAGGTGGGCGACAGAGTGCCGCTGGAGCTTGGCGGCGCGGCGACCGTAACAGCGGTGATAGGCGCGGGCGGGCAGGGTACTGTATACCGTGCGGAATTTGGCGGCAGGGAATACGCGCTTAAAATGTATTTTCCGAACAAGCTTCGCCGCCCCGACATATTCCGCGAGAACCTTGCGCGGCTGTGCGAGGAGAAGTCCTGCGACAGGGCGTTTCTTATGCCAAGGCTGCTTACGGCGCAGACCGAGGGCGGCTTCGGCTTTCTTATGGAGCTTATCCCCGAGGAATACAAGCCCTTTTCGGACATACTCAACGCCCGCGTAAAGCTCTCGGGGCTTTATTCGGTGGTGAACAGCGCCATACGCATAACCTCCGCGTTCAGAACGCTGCACAACAGCGGCAAAAGCTATCAGGACATGAACGACGGCGGCTTTTTCATACGCCCCGCCGACGGCGACGTGCTTATATGCGACTGTGACAACATAGCGCCCTACGGCGAAAGTCTGGGCATTGCGGGCAAGCCCGGCTACATGGCGCCCGAGATAGTGCGCGGCGAGAAAGCGCCCGACAAGTACACCGACCGCTATTCGCTGGCGGTGGTGCTGTTCAGGCTTTTGCTGCGCGGCGACCCGCTGGAGGGCGGGCGCGTGCTTAAAAGCGTGTGCCTTACCGAGGAGGCGGAGCGCCGTCACTACGGGTTCGACCCGATGTTCGTTTACGACCCCGAGAGCGACGAAAACCGCCCCGTGCGCGGCGTTCACAACAACGTTATAAAGTTCTGGCGGATAATGCCCGACTACATACGCGAGGCGTTCACCTACTCGTTTACAACGGGGCTTAACGAGCCGTCAAAGCGCCTTATAGAGAAGCAGTGGCTTGACCTGCTCAAGCGCCTGCGCGGTGATATGACGGCGTGTCCGTGCGGTATACAGGGCTTTTACCCCACAGCGCAGCTTGACGAGGACGGGCGCGTTGTCTGCCCGTGCGGGCAGCACTACCCAAAGCCCCTTTCGCTTACGGGCGGAAAGAGCCGCGTGCTGCTGTTCGACGGCGCAAAGGTGTTCGACGAGGAACTTAACGTTACCGCGCAGGTAGTGCGCAACAAGGTGAACCCTGCGCTCTGGGGGCTTAAGAATCTCTCGGGGCTTACGTGGGGCTGCACCCTCCCCAACGGCACGGAAAAGGATGTGCCGAACGGCGGCGCTGCGCCTATTTTCGTGGGGACTTCCGTTAAGGTGGGCGGCGCGGTGTTTACGGTTGAAGAATAGCGCTTTTCGGAATACTGCCGCGCGGTATTCCGATTTTGCTTAAGAGGAGGACCTATGAGGATACTTGTAGCTGAGGACGACAGGGACATAAACCGCCTTGTCTGCGAGTTTCTGGGCGAAAACGGCTGGGAGGCCGTTCCTGCGGAGAACGGGCAGGAGGCGCTACGGCTGCTGCGCGCGGGCGGCTTTTCGCTTGTGCTGCTTGACCTTATGCTGCCGCTTATGAGCGGCGACATGGTGCTGCAAAGGCTGCGGGAGTTCTCCGACGTTCCCGTTATCGTGGTTTCCGCCAAAAGCATGACGCAGGCGCGCATAGACGCGCTCAACGCCGGCGCGGACGACTACGTTACAAAGCCCTTCGACCTTGAGGAGCTGCTGGCGCGCGCTGAAGCGGTTCTGCGGCGCACGGGCGCGGGCGCTCGCACGGCGCGCAAGCTGCGCTACAAGGGGCTTGTCCTCGACAGGGAGAGCGGCACGGCGAGCGTATGCGGGCAGCCGCTTTCGCTTACCGCAAAGGAGTACGCGATACTGGAGCTTATGCTCTCAAACCCCGCAAAGCTTTTTTCCCGCGCGAACCTTTTTGAGAGCGTGTGGAACGAGCCGTACTACGGCGAGGACAGCACGATAAAGGTGCATATGAGCAATATCCGCGGCAAGCTAAGGCAGCTAGACCCCGAGGAAACATACATAGAAAACGTGTGGGGCATGGGCTACAAGCTGGGGTGACTTTACCGAATCTTTACCATTTTGCCGCCGCGCCTTTACTCTTTTCTGACAAAGGTGCCGTATAATATAACCATCATACAGGAAAGGGTGTGCGGACATGACCGACGCTATAGTTAGCCTTTCGGGGCTTACAAAGACATTCGGACGGCGCGCCGCCGTAAGCAATGTGAGCCTTGAGGTGCAAAGGGCGCATATCTGCGGGCTTATCGGCCCCAACGGCGCGGGCAAGACCACTATAATGAAAATGCTGGCGGGACTCTGCGAGCCTGCGGGCGGCAGCATGAGCCTTTTCGGCAGCGGCGACCTTGCCGCGCAGAGAAGCCGCGTGAGCTTTATGCTTGAAGCGCCCATAATCGACCCGGCGCTGAGCGCGCGCGACAATATGCGCTACGTGCAGATAATACGCGGCGTGGCGGACAACGACAGGATAACGAGCCTGCTGGAGCTTGTAAAGCTCGACCCTGCGGAGAAAAAGAGCGTGCGCAAATACTCCCTTGGCATGAAGCAGCGGCTTGGCATAGCAATGGCGCTGCTGCCCGACCCCGAGCTTTTAGTGCTTGACGAGCCTGTAAACGGCCTTGACCCCGAGGGCATAGTGGAGATACGCCGCCTGCTCAGACGGCTTTCCGAGGAGCAGGGAAAGACGATTCTTATATCGAGCCACCTGCTTGCGGAGATGGCGGAGCTTTGCACGGACTACGCCATAATAAACCGCGGCGCGCTTGTAGAGCAGCTGAGCCACGAGGAGCTGCTTGCGCACTGCCGCGACCACATCTCCATACGCACAAACGACATAAACCGCACTGCGGCGGTTATCGAGGAGAAGCTCGGCACGCGCAGCTACAGGGTAGTGCACGGCGAGGAGATACAGCTTATGGAGCGGCTGGACGATATCGCGGGCGTATCGCGCGCAATAACGGAGAGCGGGCTTACGATAACGCGCCTTATAAGCGAGGGCGAGAGTCTTGAGCAGTATTATCTGTCGAAAGTGGGGGACAACCAATGACTGAAACAAAGCGCTTTGTGCTTCCGCGCCTTATTAGGGCGGAGATCTTCCGTTCAATGCGCTCGGGCATTTATTTTGTGCTGCTTGCGCTTGCGGGGCTTGCCTCGGCTATTTCGATACTTATCAACGGCAACACCGTCAGGGTTGATTTCGGGCAGACCCTTGGCGAGGCTGTCGCGTCGTTCGGCGGTTCGACGTCAATGCAGGTAATAATCCTTATAAGCCTAATGATTTCGATAATCGTCGGCAACATCTATATGCACAGAATGTACTACTACGAGATAATGGACGGCGCGGGCGTACACTCGATAATCTTAAGCAAGCTTATCTCGGCGTACGCGCTCACGGGGATATGCGTTGTGCTGCCGATGGGCGCGGTATTCGCGGCGATGTACATAAAAAACGGCGCGGGCGACGTGAAGAACTTCGGGCTGTTCTGCGTGCTTGCGCTGGTTGTGGTGCTTAACTCCGTAACCTTTATGACGCTTTTCACAATGCTGCTAAAGAACATGATTTTAGGCGTTGTCTGCTCGTATTTTCTTATCATGTTTCAGGCGATTATAGAGATGATGGTAATGAACATGAAAAATCGGGAGCTTTCGGAAGCGATAGTCTACCTCTTTCCAATGTTTCAGCTGTCGGGGCTTGCGGGCATGGACTACTCGGGCAGGTTTATTTCAGAAGTGCTTATAAGCTTTGCGGCGGTATTTGCGGTGATGTACGCGCTTGTGTGGTTTACCTACAAAAAGAAGCTTTTCAAGTAAGCGCTTGACAAACGCGGCGTAAGCTGATAGAATAAAAACAGCGGCTCGAATGCGCAGAGCCGCTGTTTTTCTACACAAAGGACGTGATGATAATGCCTGACATACGCCTGCTTTTGTTGCTTGCGGCGTGTTTCCTGCTTGCCGCGGCGTTTTTTGCGGCGCGGTACTTCATGCTTCGGCGGGAGATGCGCAATTACGCGCGGCACATACGCCGCCGCGCGGGGGACGGCTATGCAGAGCCGATAAAGCTCGAGAGCTTCGACAAGGGCGCGCAGGAGCTGGCGCAGGCGCTGAACGCGCAGCTTGACCGCACGCGCCGTCTGCGCGAGGAGAATATCCGCTGCAAAAAGGAGCTTTCAGACGCGGTATCTGGCATATCGCACGATTTCAGAACGCCGCTTACCGCGGCGCTCGGCTATATGCAGATGATAGAGCGCAGCGGGGAGCTTTCTCCCCAGAACGCCCGCTACCTTGAAACGGCGATACAGAAAAACAAGTACCTTAAGGAGCTTGCGGACGAGTTTTTTGAGCTTAACTGCATAGAGGGCGGCGAAGCGCCCGTGCGGCAGACTGTGGCGCTCGGCGCGCTCTTTGCGGAGTGCCTTATGGAGCAGTACGAGCGCATAAACGCGCTTGGCATAACGCCCGAGCTGGACATAGACGAGAGCGTATGCGTACAGGGCAGCGAAACCTACCTGCGGCGCATTTTACAGAACCTCTTAACAAACGCGCAGAAGCACGCGCAAAGGCGCTTCGGCGCTTCGCTCGCGCGGTGCGGCGGCGAGGCAAGGCTAAGGGTCTTCAACGACAACGCGGGCGAGGAGATTGACGTCGCGCGCGTATTCGAGCCGTTTTACAAGGGCGCTGCGCGCGGCGGCAGCGGCACGGGGCTGGGGCTTTATGTTGTTAAGCGGCTCTGCGAGCGGCAGGGCTTTTCGGTGAGCGCCGCGCTGGCGGCGGGGGGCTTTACTGTTGAGATAGTTATACCTCTATGCGAGGGATAGGCGCTTTTTAGCAGCGCCTGTACGGGCGCGGACTTATATGCCCCTGCGAGGGGCGGGGCGCTCAATTTATTTTCGCGCTGCGCTATCGGCGCTTCTGCTTTGGGACATACTATGTCCCTGCAATGCGAGGGAACACCCTCTTGGGAGAGGGGGAAGAAGAAAATCCGACAAAAATCGGCATTTCCCCCTCTCCCAAACGGGTTTTCCCTCGCGCTCCCTTTCCCCTCAACCCTCACCCCCTTTGCCGATTTTTCTTGTGGCTGCGTGGGGGTTGCCCTATGGCTGGTTCAGCGCGGTCGGGTAGGTGGGGCACTCATTGTAGGCTTGTGGCTTTACAGAGCATAGGGCTAAATCCTTTGCGGGGGGCAGTATATGCGGGAATGAGTTTTGGCTGGGATTTGCTTTGGGGATTATGACTGCTTGCTTATGAAATTATGGCGCGAGTTTTGGACTGCGCTTTTTATTTTGGCTTCGTCTGGCTTGTGCGTTTGGGGCGGGGTGGTTTTTCGCAGGCGGGCGGGTGTTTTTGGGTTTTGTGATATGCGCGGCAGGCGGCGCAATCGCATTGGCGGGGGCATTTTCTGCGGCAGGGACAGAGTGGGTTCATTGTATTCTCCTAAAAAATATGGGCGCTGATTTTTGTCAGCGCCCTTCTTTGATGTCTTATTTAATCGTCGTACTTTACTATTATATGCGGGTTTTCTGCGGCGCAGTCTGCAAGCACGCGGCGGAGCGCCTGCGCGTTGTTTTCGCCCAGCGAATCGCCGAGCGACGAGCTGTTGAGAATCTGAATCTCCGCGTCGTATTTTATCATCTCCGTAAGATAGTCGTGCAATGCGTCGAGGTTCTCGCCGTAGCACTCCGGAAAATCAAACGCTGCGTAGAACCTGCCGTGAAGCTGTTCCATTCCGCCGATATTCGCGCCGTCGATAATAAGTGTTCTTTTCATTTCGTTACTCCTTAATTCTGTTGATGGTTCTGTACCTATATTCCGCCTACTCCGCTCTGTACAAAAGCGTAAAGCTTTTGTAATGGTCGTCGGTGTAGTAAATAAGCCCGTCGTTTGAGAAAACAATGCGCTTTGCGCCGCGGCTGTCCGCGCCGAGCGTGTCAATGTCGCACTCGGTATACACGCGCCCGTCCTTTTCGGGCAGCAGACCCTCGTAATTGCCAAAGCGGCTGCCGCCTATACAGCGCCCCTCGGCGTAAGGCTCAAGCGAGCCGCCGTTCCACCCAAGCTCCTGCGCCTGCTTTTTGGTTATAAAGTTCTCGGGCAGTCTGCCGTAAAGGTGGATATACAGCGCCACGTCGTTGCGCGTGGTATAAGCGCCGTGTTCGTCGAGCGCAGGCTCTGCGGGCGCGGCTTGCGCGGATTCGGCAGATTCGTCCGCGGGCGTTGTTTCTCCCGTAGGCGTAAGTTCTCCCGCAGGCGTTACCTCGTCTGTGGGCGCGGCTTCTGTCTGCGCGGGTGAAGCCTCCGACTGCGCATCGGCGCTTTCGGAAGTCTGCGGCGCGGTATATTCCGCACTTTCCTGTGCGGTATTTTCAACTGCTTGCGAGGTCGAATAATCTGGCAGGGTGACTGCGCCGTGGTCTGCGCAGGCAGTTACGGTAAGCGCCGTTAAGCCTGCGACAAGCAGGGCTAAAAGCTTTTTCATAGTGTTCCCTTCTGAGCGGTATAATACGCGATACGGCTTACGAAGCGATGTTTCACTTATGCAACGCGTCACTTCGTTTACACAGAGCGACACTTCGTTTACGCAGAGCGACACTTCGTTTACGCGGCGCGACGGTTTTGCTTATACACAATGCGCTCCCATGCCGCGTACGGTTCACGCCGCCTTTCTCTGCGGCAGCGTTACTGTAAAGCGCGCGCCGCCGAGGTCCGAGCCGTCTGCGCTTATCATGCCGCCGCAAAGCTCGGCGATTTTTTTGGCGAGCGGCAGCCCCAGTCCGCTGCCCTTTGTGGCGTGCGAGCTGTCCGCCTGATAAAACTTGTCGAATATATGCGGCAGGGCGTTTTCCGGGATACCCGCGCCGCTGTCCTCGACGTTCACGGTAACGCTTCCGTTTTCCGCGCGGCAGGAAACGCGTATCGTGCCGCCCTCGGGCGTAAACTTTACGGCGTTGTCGAAAAGGTTCGTCCAGATATGCGCGAGAAGCTGCTCGTTCCAGAAGAAGCTTATCTCCTCAAGCCCCTCCATGTCTATCTCTATGTCCTTTTCGGACCATTGCGGCTCTAAATGCAGCATACACTCGCGCAGCTGCTCGTCAAGCGAAAACTCCGCCTTTTCGGACACGATATCCCTGTTTTCAAGGCTTGTCAGCAGCAGCGTATCTGCGGAGAGCTGCGAGAGGTACTCGGTTTCGTCGAGGATTATGCGCGAGAACTCGCGCTGCTGCTCGGGGGTGAGGTCGCCCTCGTAAAGCTGCCGCGCAAAGCCGCGAATCGAAGCCAGCGGCGTTTTGAACTCGTGCGAGAAGCTCGATATGAAGTCCTTTCTGAAAAGCTCGGTGCTGCGAAGCTCGCCCGTCATATTGTTGAACGCGCTTATAAGCTGCGACAGCTCGCGCACGGTATGCCGCTCGCTCCAGCCCATTTCAAGCTTAACGCCGTAATCCCCGCCCGAAACGCGCTTTGTCGCCTCGATAAGCTCCCACAGGGGCTTAAGCACGATATTACCCGCAATGAAGCTAAGCAGCGTGCCGAGAATAATGCTTGAAACCACCGAAGCCAGCACCTGCGTGGTGCTGCTCGATTCCCCCGTAACAACGCCTATAACTATACCCGACGTAAACGAAAGCGCCTCTGCCGCAACAATTACTATAAGCACCAGCAGGCTCAGCTTAAGCACAAGGCGGTACTGTCCCATTTTCGGCTTTTTCATTGTGAGTCCTTTCTAACGGCCTTATAGCCGAGTCCCCGCACCGTTACAATCTCAAAGTCGGGGCAGCCGCGAAAGCGCTCGCGCAGGCGGTTAATATGCACGTCCACCGTGCGCGCCTCGCTGTCGCTGTCCATGCTCCAGAACTCCTCCATAAGCGCCGCGCGCGTAAAGGTCTTATTAGGGTAGGACAGCAGCTTAAAGAGTATCTGAAACTCTTTTTTCGGCAGGGTGGCGGTCTGTCCGCCGCTTGTCACGGAAAAGCTGTCGTATTCAAGCTCCGTGCCGCCCACGGACAGCCGCTGTTCGCGGCTTATCTTTGCGCGGCGCAGAAGCGCCTTTATGCGCAGCAGCATTTCCACCTCGTCCACGGGCTTTACCATAAAGTCGTCCGTGCCTATGGTAAACGCCTTTCTCACGTCTTCTGCGGACGAGCGCGCGGTTATCACCAGCACGGGTATCTCGCTGCCGCACCCGCGCAGCTCCTTAAGAAAGCCGTAGCCGTCAAGCACGGGCATCATAACGTCCAGTATAACAAGGTCTATATGCTCGCGCTCAAGCACCGCGAGCGCCTCCTCGCCGTTCTGCGCGGAAAACGGCTGATAGCCGTTCTTTTCAAGGGTGTATTCGTAAAGCCGCCTTATATGGGCGTGGTCGTCTACCACAAGTATGTTGAACATGGCGGCTGCCCTCCGTATCGTAGCAAAATAGCGGGAGAAAAGAGTTTCCCCCCGCACCTATTTTAGCATTTTTTATCCGTAAAGTCAAGCCTTTGCGCGCGCTGTATCGGCGCGAAGCTGCTGTCGATATTCACATAGCACACATAGTCGGGGTGTTTTACGCGCATAAACCTCGCTATCTCCTCGCGCAGCTGCTGCTCCGTAAGCCCCGTGCCGTGCGGCACAACGCAGTCGAACACGCAGCGCGTATGCTCCGCGCAGTGAACGAGCCTTACGTCGTGTACCGACAGCCGCTCGTCTATGCCGCGCACTATCTCCGAAAGCTCTCTGCGCGCCTCGCCCGCGGCGCTGTCGTCGGTCAGCACGGGGTCTATGTGTACGGTCATGCCAAGACCCTGCGCGGCGAACTCCCGCTCTATGCTGTCGGCGGTTTCGTGGCTTTCAACAAGCGGCGTATCGGCGGCTACCTCAACGTGAACGCTTGCGAACCTGCGCCCCGGACCATAATCGTGCAGCATAAGGTCGTGCGTTCCTAAAACGCCGTCGTGCGCGAGTATCTGCTGCCGTATGCTTTCGCAGAACGCCGCGTCGGGGGCTTTGCCCAAAAGCGGGCTTATCGCGTCGCGCAGCAGCCCCGTTCCGCTGAAAATAATGAACAGCGCTACCGCCGCGCCCATTATGCCGTCAGCGTTTACGCCCGTAAGGCGGGAGATAACGGCTGCGGCAAGCACCGCGGCGGTGGAGATAACGTCGTTGCGGCTGTCCGCGGCGGAGGCTGCGAGCGTTTCAGAGCCTATACGCCGCCCTATTTTTTTGTAGAACACCATGAGCCACAGCTTTACGGCAATGGAAGCCGCGAGTACCGCAAGCGTAAGCGCGGTGAACTCCACAGGCTCGGGGCGTATTATGCGCATAACGCTGCTGTGCAGCAGCTCCGCGCCGATAACAAGCACCAGCGCCGACACCATAAGCCCCGCGAGATACTCGTAGCGCGCGTGGCCGTATGGGTGTTCCTCGTCGGCTGTTTTTTCCGCAAGCTTGAAGCCCAGCAGGCTTATAACGCCCGAGGACGCGTCGGAGAGGTTGTTGAGCGCGTCTGCGGTGACGGAAACGCTCCCCGAAAGCACGCCCGCCGCAAATTTGAACGCGCACAGCAGCACGTTGCATATAATCCCTACCTTGCCCGCAAGCTTGCCGCAGGCTGCGCGCTCGTCCGCGCCGCGCTTTGCGAAAAGCCTTATCAAAAGCTCCGTCATGCTCCCGCCCCCTTTCAATGCGCTTATACGATTATAGCACCGCACGCGCGGGTTAGTCAAGAGAAACGCGGAGTGCAGCAGGGCGTTTTTTCGCGGATTTTGCAAAAAAAGCTCGGGGCATGGCTTAACCCCGCAGTTTAAGTAAGCTGCGGGGCTAATTTTATTCGGGAAATTCGCCGTTCCGGTCGGGCGGCGGGCCGTCATGCCCGTCAAAGCCGCCCTGCGCGTTCTGCTGTTCGTCAGCGCTGTCCTCGCCCGAGAACACGCCGCTGCCCTGCGCCATTACCACGTCGCCCTCGGAGATACCGTCTATTATCTCGGTATAGCCGCCTATCGACTCGCCCACGGTGACGTTGAGCTTAAAGCGCTCCTCGCCGTCCACAAGCGTTACGTAGGTGGTGCTGCCCGAGCGCTTTATAGCGGAATCGGGGACTGCAAGCACGTTTTTCTTCTCGGTGGTGAGGTACACCGTAGCCCAGCCCGCGGAGATAGCGAGCGGGTTTTCCTCGGCGAGCTGCGCCATAACGCCGCCGTCAAGCGCGAATATCGTGCGCGATACCGTCTGGTCGGCGGGCGCGGTATCGGGCGCTTGCACCACCGTCGCGTCGTAGGTTGTGCCGTCCAGCCTTACCTGCACCTTCTGCCCGAAGCGGAAGCGCGACGCGTCCGCGCCGTCTATATACACCATTGCCCGGTCCTTTTCGGAGATGGCGAAGCACACGTCCCCCGCCGCCGCGTCAGAACCCTCCGTAAGCCGCCTTGCGTAGGTTATTATGCCGTCGAACGGCGCGCGCAGCGTGTAGGCGTCCTTTTCGGCAAGCAGCATATCAAGCCTGCTCTGCTCCAGCGCGTAGTCAAGCTGAGAGCCGCGCGAGGCGTTCACGAGCGTCTGCTGGTTGTTTATGTCGTAGTCAAGCCCCGACGAGTCGAGCTGCGCTATAACGTCGCCCTGCTTTACCTCCCTGCCGACTGCTGTGTCGTAGCTCATCACAAGCGCGTCTGCGGGGTAGGTAACGTACACCGCGTAGGGGTAGCCCACCGTAGCGCCTATGCTCTGCGTTTCGGAAAGGTCCATATACTGCGCCGCGGCTACCTCGAACTTTATCTCGTCCGCGCCGTAAACGGGCGGGCGTATCTCCTGCGCCGCGTCTGCGCCGCGCCTGCACGCCGTAAGCAGCAAAATCGCCGCGCACAGCGCTGCCGAAAGGGTCTTTTTCATGCTCACCAGCCTTACTTGTCAAGCCTGTTCAATACTTCAAGGCACATTCTGCCGTTGTGATAGGGGCATTTCCACGGGTCTACCGTGGGCTTGAACGCGGCGTACTGCCCGTTCTCGTCTACCTGCGAGAACCACTCGCCGCCCTTGCGCTTGTCGATTATATGCTCCTTAATGTAGCCCCATACCGCTTGCGAAGCTTCAAGGTACTCCTGTCCGCCGTAGCCGCGCCCGTATGCGTTGAGGAAGCCCACAACGGACTCTGCCTGAACCCACCATATGCGCCATGTGTTTATCTTGCCGCTATCGTTTTCATTCAGCAGCGAGCCTGTCGCCTTGTCGAACGCTATGTTGTAGATGTTGCGCACGATACGGCGGTTCATGTCCGCAAACCGCTCTGAGAGCGCCTTGTCGCCGATAGCGTCGGTCGCGCGGTCGATAAGCCATGTGGCTTCAATGTCGTGACCGTAGGAGTGAATGTCGCCGATAACGTCGAAATTGCGGTCGAAGAACACCAGCAGCTTATCGCCCTGCTTGTCGAATATCTTGTCGTAGGTAAGCTCAAGCTGGAATTTCAGCCTGTCGAGTATCGCGGGGTTCTTGTCCGCAATGTAAAGCTCGGTATAGGCTTCCATAAGGTGGAGGGTGGTGTTCATTGTCTTGTCCGCCATAAGCCCGTTTTCGGAAAGCTCGTCGTTGCGCAGCTCCCTCGTCCAGTCGCGGGACATGGTTTCAAGGTATGCAACGTCGTCCGTAGCGTGCTTTTCCACAAGCGCGGACGCCTCGTAGGCGAGGTTCAGCGCTTCCTTGTCGCCGCTTGCGCGGTAGTAGCTTGAAAGCGCGTAGATAAAGAACGCCTGACAGTAGCTGTGCTTGAAGTCGTCCTTTACCGTGCCGTCGTAGTTCATAGACCAGTAAACGCCGCCGTACTCCTTGTCAACGCACTTGTCGCGCAGAAACTCGTACGCGTGCCTTGCGTTGTCGAGAAGCGCGTGGTCTTTAAGCGCCATGTAGGCGTTGGAGTAGAACCACAGAATGCGCGAATGCAGGATAACGCCCTTTTCGCCCTTTTTGTCGATATTGAGGGAGCTGTCCATAAAGCCCGTAAAGCCGCCGTAAACGTCGTCGCGCAGGTTATTCCAGAACGGGATTATATGCTGCGTAAGCTCCGCGAAAATTTCATCTCTCATCATGCCTTTGTCTGTCCTTTTCTTTTGTCAGTACCGCCGCCGTAAACAAGCGGCGGCGGTGTAATTATTTAATTACTGGTCCTTGCCGCAGCAGTTCTTGTACTTCTTGCCGCTGCCGCAGGGGCAGGGGTCGTTTCTGCCAACCTTTTTATCCGCGTTGCGGACTGTAGCGCCTGCGTTGGGTGCGTCGGGCTTAAACACCTGCTCGCGCTGAATGGGGCGCTCTATCCTTACGGGAATGGTGAGTATAAGGCGCACGGTTTCCTCGCGTATTGCGGCTATCATCTCGTCGAACATCGCGAAGCCCTCGAAGCGGTACTCCTCTACGGGGTTGCGCTGTGCGTAGCCGCGCAGGTACATACCGCGCTTAAGCTCTTCCATGGCGTCTATGTGGTCCATCCAGTGCCTGTCTACGACCTTAAGCAGGCAAACGCGCTCTACCTCGCGCATTGCGGGCGAACCCATCTCCGCCTCGCGGGTCTTGTATATCATCATAGCCCTGCTCTTGAGGAAGTCCACAATGTCCTTTTTGGTGAGGTCGTTAAGCTCCTCGGTGGTGTAGTGCAGGTCGGTGTCCATAACAAAGAGGTTGAGGTAATGCGCGCGCAGCCCGTCGAGATTCCAGTTCTCCGCAACGGGGTCGGAGCAGTACATATCAACGGTTTCCTCGATGGTCTGGTTCATCATGCTCTGGATATTGCCGCTGATATCCTCGCCGTTAAGCACCTTGTAGCGCTGCGAGTAGATTGTGGTTCTCTGCTGCGACATAACGTCGTCGAAGTCGAGGACGTTCTTTCTTATCGAGAAGTTTCTGCCCTCTATCTTCTTCTGTGCGGACTCTATCGTGCTTGAAAGGAACGGCGCTTCAATGGGCTGGTTCTCGTCGAAGTTCATGGTTTCCATTATCTTCTGCACTCTGTCGCCGCCGAAAAGGCGCATAAGGTCGTCCTCGAGCGAGATGTAGAAGCGGCTTGAGCCGGGGTCGCCCTGACGTCCCGAACGGCCGCGCAGCTGGTTGTCTATACGGCGGCTCTCGTGGCGCTCCGTACCGATGATGAACAGCCCGCCTGCGGCGCGCACCTCGTCGGCAATGGGCTTTATTTCCTCGTCGAACTTCTTGTTAAGCTCCTGATACTTCTTGCGCGCTTCAATGATAACCTCGTCGTCCGTTTCAGCGAAGCCCGTGGCCTCCTGAATAACGTCCTCCTCGTAGCCGAGCTTCTTCATCTGCGCTACGGCAAGGTACTCCGCGTTACCGCCGAGCTTTATATCCGTACCGCGTCCCGCCATGTTGGTGGCTATGGTAACGGCGTCCTTTTTGCCCGCCTGCGCTACTATTTCAGCCTCGCGCTCGTGGTTCTTCGCGTTAAGCACCTCGTGCTTTATCCCGCGCGCCTTAAGCAGCTTTGAGAGCTGCTCGGACTTTTCAATGGTAACCGTGCCGACAAGCACGGGCTGTCCCTTTTTGTGGCACTCCTCTACCTGATCGCACACCGCCCTGAACTTTGCGCGCTCGTTCTTGTACACCTGGTCCTGCAAATCCTGACGAATAACGGGCTTGTTGGTGGGTATCTCGATAACGTCGAGCGAGTATATCTGGCGGAACTCGTCCTCCTCGGTCATAGCAGTACCCGTCATGCCCGAAAGCTTTGCGTACAGGCGGAAGTAATTCTGGAACGTGATGGAAGCGAGCGTCTTGCTCTCGCGGTTTACCTTAACGCCCTCTTTCGCTTCAATTGCCTGATGAAGACCGTCGTTATAGCGGCGGCCGAACATAAGGCGTCCGGTAAACTCGTCTACAATTACGATTTCTCCGTCCTTTATAACGTAGTCAACGTCGAGGTGCATAATGCCGTTCGCGCGTATCGCCTGATTTATATGGTGCAGCAGCGTTACGTTCTCGGGGTCCATAAGGTTCTCTACCTTGAAGTACTTTTCAGCCTTTGCAACGCCGCTCGGCAGCAGGTTACAGGTCTTTGCCTTTTCGTCTATGATATAGTCGCCCTCGAGCTTGTCCTCGTAGTCCTCTTTATCGTCAAGCTCGGTTACCTTGTTCATGGTGAGGGTCTTTGCGAACTTGTCCGCGCGCTCGTAAAGGTCGGTGGACTTGTCGCCGCGGCCCGAGATGATGAGCGGCGTTCTCGCCTCGTCTATAAGGATAGAGTCCACCTCGTCCACAATGGCGAAGTTGGGCGCGCGCTGAACCATGTCCTTTTTATACATACACATATTGTCGCGCAGGTAGTCGAAGCCAAGCTCGTTGTTGGTGGCGTACGTGATATCGCACGCATACGCCGCGCGGCGCTGGTCGTTGTCAAGCTCGTGCGTGATAAGGCCTACGGTAAGCCCGAGGAAGCGGTGTACCTTAGCCATAAGCTCGCTGTCGCGCTTCGCAAGGTAGTCGTTTACCGTGACGATATGCACGCCCTTTCCCGTGAGGGCGTTAAGGTAGGACGGCAGGCACGCAACGAACGTTTTGCCTTCGCCCGTCTTCATCTCGGCAATGCGCCCCTGATGAAGCACGATACCGCCGATTATCTGAACGGGGTAGTGTCTTATGCCGATAACGCGCGTTGAAGCCTCGCGGCATACCGCGAAAGCGTCGGGCAGGATATCGTCGAGCGTTTCGCCCGCGGCAAGCCTGTCCTTAAGAATGCCCGTCTGCGCTTTAAGCTCATGGTCGGTCATTGCCTCGTACTTGTCCGCAAGCGCGAGGACGGCCTGCTTTATCGGCTCTATTCTCTTAAGCTCTCTTGATGAATACGTGCCGAAGATAGACTTTATTATACCCATTGGAAATATTCCCTTTCTGTACTGCCCGCGCCGCCTTGCGAAAGCGCAGGTGCTGCAATACGCTATACATAAATATACAACATATATTATACAGCAAAGCCCCCGATTTGTCAACCCGTTTTTTTCGCCGCAGGGGCATATTTCCTTGAATCTGCGCGCGCTGTGAGCAGAAAATAAGCTCGAAAGGAGGCGAACGCCGAATGAAGATATACCCGCACCCCAGCCACGAGGACGCCATGCAGGTATCGTCCGCTTCGGACTGCACGGGGCTTATCCCCGCAGGCACAACGGACGAGCAGGAAATGGAGATGTACGAGGAACTTTACGATTTCCTGCCAGAACCTGCCAAGAAACAGAACAAGCCGCATATGGAATGAACGGATTTGCCCGCCGCATTATTACGGCGGGTATTTTTCAGCATAAGTCGCATTAAAGCGCTCGAAAGAGCCTTTTCTCCCGCCTTTTCGTAAACTCTCTGTTGAAAACTATGTTAAAACCGTTGATTACTTCCCGTATAACCCCACAATATGCTGTATGCGGGTACACTTTTCAACACTATTTCAACATTTTGTTGAAAACTCCGCGAATATAACGGTCTGCCCGCCCGCCGTTTTAACAACGCAAAACAGCGGCAGCCGCTCCGAAAACCGCAGCGAAACGCGGGTGAGCGCGGTTATCTCGCATAGCGGCACGGTGCGCTCCCTTACGAAAAAAACGCCGCGGCGTATATATAGCGCGCCGCCCTCGCAGCGGTACGAAAGGCGGATAAAGTACGCCGTCCACCATATAATAAAGAGCGCGGCGCTTGCAATAAGAAGCGCGCGCACGCAGAACGCGGCAGCCGCCGAAAACGCCTGCGCCGCAAGCTCGGGCATAGCGGGCGCGCTCGGGCGTTCGGGCGGGAAGAACGCCGCTATGATAAACGGCGCGCCCGCAAGCAAAAGCGCCGCCGCAGCGCCCGCCCGGAACGCTCCCCATGTCTTTTTCACGCCGTTTTCACCGCCCTTTCAGATTCGCATACGATTATTTTCTTCGCCGTTGAGTGATTTTATGCAAAGTGCCGATTTGCCCCGCGCGCTATTGACATAAAAACTTAACGGTGATAAAATATTGCTGCAAGTTAAATAAATCGGGACTCTTTGACAGACCGTCGAAAAACCCCCATACGGGGGTTTTCCGACGGGACATCCGCGCTGCGCGCACGGTTTGACGGCTTGCCGCCTTGCGTAAGCCATGCGTAGCATGGTGTCGCTTGCACACTTGCGCGGATAGATGAGTTTTTTGCCTCGGCCAGGTCGACGCAGTCACCTTTAGCCCGAGGCAAAAAAGTTATTTCAAAGCCCGCATACGCGGGCAAAATGGACTTTTTCAACAGGCTGTCTTTGAGAAAAGGAGTTTGCGACGTTATAAGGCAGGTGATTATAGTGCATTGTACGCATTACACGGGCGGGCTGCTGCAAAAGCAGGTGGAGCGCTCCATGAGCAGGCTTTCGCCCGAGGATTACAGCGCGTTTCTGCGCAGTCTGCAAACGATAAACTCAATGCGGCTGTCGCTGCTTATCGAGGGCGTCACGCCCGCGGAGTTCTCGCTGCTTTACTGCGCGGCGGAATCCGCGCAGCCCGTAAGCGTGGCGCAGGCGGCGAAGCAGCTGGGCGTATCCATGCCCGCGGTGTCGCGCGCGCTTAAAACGCTCGAGGGCGCGCGGCTTATCGGGCGCAGGACGGACGAGGCGGACCGCCGCAGCGTGCTTATAGAGCTTACGGACGAGGGGCGCGAGCTTGTAAAGCGAAACCTTTCGCGCATAACAAGCGCGGCGGACAGGATAATCGGGCGCTTTTCGGACGAGGAGCTTTCGACTATGGTAAGGCTTCAGGAGAAGCTCGCGCAGGGCGTTTCGGAGATAATGGCGGAGCTTTCGCAGGAAAGGCCGCGTACGCAGAAAGGAGAAAATTGACCCATGCTTGAAATCAAGAACATAACAAAGGACTACAGCGCGGGCGGCGACGTTGTTCACGCGCTGCGCGGGGTGTCCATAAGCTTCCGCGAGAGCGAGCTTGTGAGCATTCTCGGGCAGTCGGGCTGCGGCAAGACTACGCTGCTCAACATAATCGGCGGGCTTGACCAGTACACCTCGGGCGACCTTATCATCAACGGCAAATCCACAAAGCTCTTTAAGGACCGCGACTGGGACACCTACCGCAACCACTCCGTGGGATTCATTTTCCAGAGCTACAACCTTATCCCGCATCAGACGGTGCTTTCTAACGTTGAGCTTGCGCTTACTCTCTCGGGCGTAAGCAAGGCGGAGCGCCGCCGCCGCGCAAAGGAGGCGCTGGCGCAGGTGGGGCTTGCCGCGCAGATGAACAAGCGCCCCAACCAGATGTCGGGCGGGCAGATGCAGCGCGTAGCCATAGCCCGCGCGCTTGTAAACGACCCCGACATACTCCTTGCGGACGAGCCAACGGGCGCGCTTGACAGCGAGACTTCCGTGCAGATAATGGAGCTTATAAAGCAGATATCAAAGGACAGGCTCGTTATAATGGTAACGCACAACCCCGACCTTGCCGAGAGGTACTCCACGCGCATAGTAAGGCTGCTTGACGGCGAGATAACGAGCGACTCCGACCCCTACGACGGCGCGCCCGCGCCCGAAAGGGAGCAGCCTGCGCGCAAAAAGCAGCCCAAGGGCAAAAAGGCGCGCACTTCCATGTCGTTTGCAACGGCGCTTGCGCTTTCGCGCAACAATCTTCTCACCAAAAAGGGCAGAACGTTTTTAACGTCTTTCGCGGGGAGCATAGGCATTATAGGCATAGCGCTTATCCTGTCGCTCTCGAGCGGCGTGCAGGCGTACATAGACAGCGTTGAGCGCTCCACGCTCTCGTCCTACCCGATATCCATACAGCACGAAACGGTGGACTACTCGAGCATGATGCAGTCCATGATGGGCATGGCTGAGGAGGACATCTCCGAGCGCGACCCGAACAGGGTATACACCAACAACATTTCCACCGAGATGACAAAGACCATGCTTTCAGAGATGCAGGTGAACAACCTTGCAAAGTTCAGGGAGTACCTTGAAACCAACCCCGACGGCATAATGGACAGCGTATCCGAGATACAGTACAGCTATTCGCCCGACCTTTACATCTACGGCACGGACGTAAACGACAACGTTATCCGCGTGAACCCCTCCACCGTGCTTGAGGCAATGATGGGCGAGAGCATGGCGCAGAACATAAAGCAGATGGGCGGCACGTACTCCACCATGATGGGCGCTTCGGGCGGCGGCATGGGCTACAACGTGTGGACGGAGCTTTTAAGCGCAGCGACGGTGGAGGACCAGTTCGAGGTGCTTGCGGGGCGCATACCCGAGAGCTACAACGAAGTTGCGGTAATGGTAAACGACCGCAACGAGGTATCCGACGTCACGCTTTACGCGCTGGGGCTGCGCGACCAGTCCGAGCTTTCGGACATGATGGGAGCGTTCATGGCGGGCGAGAGCTTCGACATTGACACGGGCGACCTTTCGTTCTCCTACGACGAGCTTATGGGGCTTGAGTTCCGCCTGCTCACAAAGTCCGACCTTTACAGGGCGAACGCGGACGGCGGCTGCGACGACATGAGCGGCGACGAGGAGTATATGCGCGGCGTACTTGAAAGCGCGCCGCTTATAAAGGTGGTAGGCGTGCTTCGCGCTGATTCCGACAGCCTTATAACCACCGCGCACAACGGCGGCATAGGCTACACCCACGCGCTCACCGAATACATGATAGAGCGCGTGAACGAGAGCGAGCTTGTAACAAAGCAGCGCGAGAACCCCGATATCGACGTATTTACGGGAATAGCGTTCCCGAACGGCGAGGAGGAGCAGCCCATGACCGAGGAGGAGGCTTTCGCCGCGGTAATGGGCATGATGACGCCCGAGCAGATAGGGCAGCTTTCAGGCGCAATGCTCAGCGCCCTCACGCCCGAGCAGCAGGCGGAGCTTGCAAAGCTTCCCCCCGAGGAGCAGCAGCAGGCGCTGTTCACGACGGCTGACCGGGCGGCGCTCACAAAGGCGTTTATGGACATAATGACGGCGGAGCAGATGCAGCAGCTCATGGAGCTTACGCAAAAGCCCGAATCTACCGACGCCACCTACGACGGCAACTTAGAGCTTTTAGGCGTAGCGGACCTTGCAGAGCCGAGCGGCATATCGATTTACGCAAAGGACTTTGACTCAAAGGAGCGCATAACGCAGTTCATCACCGACTACAACGCCCGTGCCGCGGCGGACGAGCGGCAGGAGGACGTAATAAACTACACCGACTACATCGGGCTTATGATATCCTCCGTAAGCACTATAATTGACGCGATTTCTTATATTCTTATAGCGTTCGTAGCGATATCCCTTGTGGTATCGTCCATAATGATAGGCATAATCACCTATATATCGGTACTCGAGCGCACAAAGGAGATAGGTATCCTGCGCGCAATAGGCGCTTCAAAGCGCGACATAAGAAATGTATTCAACGCGGAGACCCTTATCGTGGGCTTTGCGGCGGGAGTTATCGGCATAGGTGTAACGCTTCTCCTCAACATTCCGATAAACCTCATAATCCACCACCTCACGGGCATAGACACGATAAACTCCGTTCTCCCATGGCAGGGCGGCGTTATCCTCGTGGCAATAAGCATGGCGCTCACCCTCGTAGCGGGCTTATTCCCCGCAGGCGTAGCGGCCCGCAAAGACCCCGTAGTAGCCCTTAGAACAGAATAAGCCGGTAGCCCGGCGGGCGGGGTAGCCCCCGCGGGCGGTTACGGCTACGTGTACCTTGTTGGCGTTTGTTTTCACACGCGGGCGGGGTAGCCCATGCGGGCGGTTACGGCTACGTGTACCTTGTTGGCGTTTGTTTTCACACGCGGGC
>CAKSIT010000008.1 GCA_934462925.1 uncultured Oscillospiraceae bacterium
GAGTCGCCGTTGGAATCGGAATCACCGTCAGAGTCGGAGTCGCCGTCGGAATCAGAATCGCCGTCGGAGTCACCGTCAGAGTCGGAGTCGCCGTCTGAGTCGGAGTCACCGTCGGAATCCGAATCGCCGTCAGAATTGGAATCACCGTCGGAATCCGAATCGCCGTCAGAATTGGAATCACCGTCGGAATCCGAATCACCGTCAGAGTCGGAGTCGCCGTCTGAGTCGGAGTCACCGTCGGAATCCGAATCGCCGTCAGAATTGGAATCGCCGTCAGAATTGGAATCACCGTCGGAATCCGAATCGCCGTCGGAATCCGAATCGCCGTCGGAATCCGAATCGCCGTCAGAGTCGCCGTCGGAATCCGAATCGCCATCAGAATCGGAGTCACCGTCGGAATCGGAGTCGCCGTTGGAATCGGAATCACCGTCAGAGTCGGAGTCGCCGTCGGAATCAGAATCGCCGTCGGAGTCACCGTCCGAGTCGGAATCGCCGTCGGAATCCGAATCACCGTCAGAGTCACCGTCGGAATCCGAATCACCGTCGGAATCCGAATCGCCGTCCGAGTCGGAGTCGCCGTCGGAATCGGAGTCGCCGTCGGAATCGGAGTCACCGTCAGAGTCGGAGTCACCGTCAGAATCCGAATCGCCGTCCGAGTCGGAGTCACCGTCGGAGTCGGAATCACCGTCGGAATCCGAATCACCATCAGAATCAGAGTCGCCGTCGGAGTCGGAATCACCGTCGGAATCAGAGTCGCCGTCGGAATCGGAATCACTGTCCGAGTCGGAGTCGCCGTCGGAATCCGAATCGCCGTCGGAGTCGGAGTCGCCGTCAGAATCGGAGTCGCCGTCGGAATCCGAATCATCGTCAGAATCCGAATCGCCGTCAGAATCGGAGTCACCGTCAGAATCGGAATCGCCGTCCGAGTTGGAGTCACCGTCGGAATCCGAATCGCCGTCCGAGTCGGAGTCACCGTCGGAATCAGAGTCACCGTCAGAATCCGAATCGCCGTCAGAGTCGGAGTCGCCGTCGGAATCCGAATCACCGTCGGAATCGGAATCACTGTCCGAGTCGGAGTCACCGTCAGAATCGGAGTCACCGTCAGAATCCGAATCGCCGTCAGAGTCGGAGTCACCGTCGGAATCGGAATCGCCGTCAGAATCCGAATCGCCGTCGGAGTCGGAGTCACCGTCGGAATCCGAATCACCGTCGGAGTCGGAGTCACCGTCGGAATCCGAATCACCGTCGGAGTCGGAGTCACCGTCCGAGTCGGAATCACTGTCCGAGTCGGAGTCACCGTCGGAGTCGGAGTCACCGTCCGAGTCGGAGTCACCGTCGGAATCAGAGTCGCCGTCGCCGTCAGAATCCGAATCGCCGTCAGAGTCGGAGTCGCCGTCAGAGTCGGAGTCACCGTCAGAGTCGGAGTCACCGTCGGAATCCGAATCGCCGTCGGAATCCGAATCGCCGTCAGAATCGGAGTCACCGTCAGAATCGGAATCACCGTCAGAGTCGGAGTCGCCGTCGGAATCAGAATCACCGTCAGAATCGGAATCACCGTCAGAGTCGGAGTCGCCGTCGGAATCCGAATCACCGTCGGAATCCGAATCGCCGTCGGAGTCGGAGTCACCGTCGGAATCCGAATCACCGTCGGAGTCGGAGTCACCGTCAGAATCGGAGTCAGAGTCATCTATAATGGGTTCGTCCTTATCGTCGTCCTCCTCATCATCGCCGAACTTAAATTCGTCGCGTGTTACCTGGTGTATCTCATTGTTCTGGTCGAAGTTGCTGCAGATAAGCGCGCCGTTTACATGACCGCGGTCGGTTGTTACGTCGGCGTAGGGCGCGACAACAATGCCGCCCGCAGGCGCGGAAAGCGTCCCCGCGTATGTACCGAAGTTCCACACAACATTTGCGCAGGAAGATTTGAACGAAGTGCCGTTGATGTTGCCGAAGCTCAGCGAGCCGCCGCTGTAGTCGGACGTGTCAACGTTGATTATGATGTTTACGCCGCCGTTTTCGAGCAGCAGCTTCTCAAACAGGCTGCCGTAGTCGCTGCGGCTTACGTCGTTTGCGTTTACGTTAACAACCATGGTGTCGCCCGCAGCAACGCTGCCGCTTATTATAGCGGTGTACGCAGCGGTAAGGGTATCCGCGGTATTGCCCGCAGAGCGCTCCACAGCTTCGATAAGCTTGTCGCCGCTGGAGGCTATGCCAAGCATATTCTTGTCAAAGTTGAACGCCTTGTCCTCTGCGGCAGCGCGGCGAATGGTAAGCTGGTCAGTACGGATATCCAGCACGTTGTAGTGAACGCCGCCTGCAATAAAGCCCGCGCAGTTGCCGTGGTCGGTGTAGTCAAGCTCAAAGTCGAAGCCCAGCACCAGCTCGTACTTCATACCCGGCTTGAGATTCGATAGCTTTATATCCGTGGACTTGGGCGCGGAGGCAATGTAGCTTGTGAACGCGCCGCCCCTGTTCGTGCCGTTGCTGATAACGTTGTCGTAGCGCAGCGCTACCTCGTTTATCTCCTGCACACAGATGTTGCCCTCAACATGGTTGGAGGACGCGCTCTTTGCGTACAGCGAGTAGTCGCGCAGCGGGTCTATAGCCTTGTAGAAGCTTGTAATCTCCTTAGACTCGCTCGTTGCGGCGAACACGTTGCTCGTAATCCTGCGGTAAGCGGGCGAAGAACCTGTAAAGTCCTCGTCAACGCGGTTCTGCGTGAAGTCGGCGGGATTAACGGGCGACTCTGCCGCGGCGGAAACCGAGATAAGCTTTGTTGCCGCAACCGATACGGCAAACGCGAACATCGCGGCGTTTTTCGCCTTTTTTGACCTGCTGCTTTTGTTTTCGTTCTCGTTCATAAGGTGTGCCTCCTTATAAATGTCAAGCCAGCATTTGGCTATAATTGCTTGTGAAACCTACTTAGGGACAAAACTCCTCTATATTACCATGTATTATACACTATTATATGGTTTTTGTCAATGGAAAAGCGCACGGTTACAGGCGTAAACTGTGCGCTCTAAAAATTTCGTCGGTTTGCACAAAAACTAGCCCAGTCTTTTTTTCATAATGTCAGGGTTGTAGGCGTAGTTTACGGCGGTTTCACGCGTTATAGCACCCTCGCGGAACAGCCGCGTGATACAGCTGTCCATCGTCTGCATACCGGGGGTCGTCTGCAGCATGGCGTCTATCTGGTGGGTCTTTTCCTCGCGGATAAGCGTACGCACGGCGTTGTTCATCGTCATCACCTCAAACGCGGGAATCATTCTCCCGTCAACCGAGGGGAGAAGCTGCTGCGACACTACCGCAGTAAGCACCATTGAAAGCTGCACGCGTATCTGGTGCTGCTGATTTATCGGGAACACGTCTATAATGCGGTCTATCGTGTTCGCAGCGCCAAGCGTATGCAGCGTTGACAGCACGAGCTGCCCTGTTTCCGCGGCGGTCATTGCAACGCTTATCGTTTCATAGTCGCGCATTTCGCCTACTAGAATAACATCTGGCGACTGCCGCAGCGCAGCTCGCAGCGCGTCAAGGTAGCTTTCGGTGTCTATGTCTATCTCGCGCTGGCTTACAATGCACTTTTCGTGCTTGTGCAAAAACTCTATCGGGTCTTCAATCGTGATTATATGCCCCGTGCGCGTATGATTTATGCGGTCTATCATGCACGCAAGCGTTGTGGATTTGCCGCTGCTTGCAACGCCCGTTATAAGGATTATGCCGTTCTTGCAGGCGCTGAGTTCCATTACCTCGTTTGGAATGCCGAGCGCCGACGCGTCGGGCAGCTCAAACGGGACGTAACGCAGCACCGCAGAGCAGCTGCCGCGCTGCTTGTACACGTTCGCGCGGAAGCGGCCAACGCCCGCTACGGATATGGAGAAGTCAAGCTCGCGCGGGGGGAGCGTTTTTATGTCAAGCTCCATTCCCGCCAGCACGAACAGCTGGTGTACAAGGTGTTCGGTGTCGTCGCGCGTGAGCGGGGCTTCGCCCAAGGGCAGCAGCTTTCCGAGCGCCTTGCAGCTCAGCACCGCGCCCGACACTATGAAAATGTCGGAAGCGGCGTTTTCCGCAGCCTTTTTGAGTATGCTAATCATGTCCATAAGGGTATGTCCTTTCGTTTGAGTGTACAGCGGCTGTCAGAACGACCCGTCCCACACGCCGAGCGACGCTTCTTCGTCCGCGTCCTGCGCGGTGGTCTGCCAGCGGTCTATGCGGTAGCGCGCGCCGTCTGGGCTTGCAAAAAACGTAATGCTCACCGACAGGCTCTGCCGCTCGTTTATTTCGCAGGAATACGCCGCGCGCGCGCCCTCCGCGCAGGGCGTTACCGCAGCCGCGCCGTCCGCTTCAAGCGCAAGCTCCTCCGCAAAAAACGGCGAACCCGCAGCCTGCGCCGCGTACCCGTCAAGCTGCGCCAGAATCTCCTTTGCGCGCGAATCCGCCGCGTAGAACTGCTGCGTGTATTCCTGCGCCCGCGCGCTAAGCCGCTCGTCGGCGTACGCCGCCTGAAAGCTCAGCACCGCGAACACCGTAAGGCACAGCAGCGCAAAAATCAGCATTATCGTAACATAGCCCGTACCCATGCCGCGTTTATTGTCCATCTGCCGCACCTCCGTTCGGGGCGTATGCCGTGCAGGAAAGCTCGCAAAGCTTGCCCTTTTCGGTTGAAAACACGAGCGTAAGCCGCGAGAGCGTACCCGCAGGCGAGGGCGTGCGGCTTTCTCTTGCGGTGAGCGTAAGCGCGCCCGCAGGCGAGGGGTTGCACTCGCTGTCAAGCCGCACGGTAAGCCCGTCCGCGCCCTCCGCCACGGCGCTTTCGCCGAAAACCGCGCACAGAGCCGCGCGGGGGTCTGCGTTTACAGAATAATGCTCCGCCGCAGACTGCGCGCACAGCATTGCGGCTTCCGCTGCGGCGGCCGTTTTGGCCTTGTTGTCCGCCGCCGCAAAAACGCGCACGATAACCGCGCCCGAAATAAGGAAGAACAGCAGCGCCATCATCATTTCGATAAAGAAAAGGCGCGCCCCGTTCGCCGTTCTTTTCATTGCCCGCCGCCCCCTCTCACAAGGATTTCAGCGGCGCTCCCGGAGCATTCCACGGTTATTGTGTACAGCCCGCTGCTTTCGGTTATGCTAAGGCTCTGCGCGTCGGAAATGCGCTCGCCGCCCTGCGTTACGGGGGCGCTGCCCTGCGGCAGGCTGCGCTCGCGCAGGGCTTCGCCGTCGCAGTAGATAACGCAGGTAACGCCGTTTACAGAGAGCGCCGCGCCGCGCCCGTCGGGGAGAAGCTCCACGCTGTCCGCGCTTCTTATCCTGTTTGAAACGTATCGCAGCGGCACAGAAGCGCCGAACGCCGCGTCGAACCCCGCGTTTATGCGGCTGTAAACGCTCGCCGCCACAGCCGTCATTATCAGCATACACACCGCAAACAGCGCGAACAGCAGCATACTGCCCGAAGCCTGCGTTATGTGCGCGAGCGCCTTTGTCCTGTGCTGCTTCATGTGCTTCCTTTCCCTATAACCGTAACGTTCGGGCGGATATTCGCGCCGACATAGCCGTAATGCACGATAAACCTGTCCTCGTCGTATACCACGCCGTAGCTTTCCGTGAGCCGTTCAAGGCTTTCTGGGTATTCGCCCTCGATTGAATAGCAGAGCGTTATGCCGTTTTCCACGCTGTCCGCCACCGCCTGCCGCTGCCGCTCGCGCGACTGCTCCGCCGCGCCCGAAAGCGACAGGATAAGCCACGCAAGCGCCGCCGCGAACACTATTATTGCCGCTATCGGGTATACCGCGCGCAAAGAGCGTTTTTTCATGCTAATGCTCCTTTCGCCGTCAGCCCAGCGCCGACATGATGTCCATGAGCGGCAGCATTACCGTAAGCAGTATAGCGCCGATAAGCGCCGCAAGTATTATAATTATTGCAGGCTCGATAAATCCCACCGCCGTTGCCGCGGTCTGCTCCGCCTCGTCCGCGCAGCGCTCGCTTATCTTGCGCCACGCCGCCTCAAACGACCCCGACCCGTACGCTATCACAAGCGAGCGGGAGTAGAGCCTTGGCAGCACGCCGCTTTCGTCAAGCGCGGCGGGGAAGCTCTCGCCCTCAAGCACGGACTGCCTGCACTTTTCAAGCGCCGCTTTCATTTTCACGTCTGAAACTAGCGGCTGCACGTTTTCCAGTATCTCGTCCGCGGGAATGCCCGCCGCAGTCATAATGCAAACGGCCTTTGTAAGCTTTGCGAGCGTGAATTTCCGCGCAGCGCCCTTTGTAAGGGGAAACGCGCAGGTGAACCGCGCGAGCGCTTCTCTCGCCGCGGGTATCTGCGAAAGCGCCGCAACTGCGAGCGCCGCCGCAGTCACCGCAATAAGCACGGCGAGAATGATACCGCCCGTTTTGTACGCTAAGCTTACCGCGGCGCTCACCGTTTCGCCGACCGAGCTGTCAAACTGCGAGAATATGTCCCCGAACATGGGTATTACCATCA
The DNA here is from genome assembly GCA_934462925.1 of uncultured Oscillospiraceae bacterium. Taxonomy (GTDB): domain Bacteria; phylum Bacillota; class Clostridia; order Oscillospirales; family Ruminococcaceae; genus CAG-115. The sequence goes on from CAKSIT010000008.1 coordinate 6,479, forward strand.
CGATAAGCACTATCATAACCACCGTCATCATAACAAGCAGCATTATCGGGTGCAGTACCGCAGAGTGCACCGTTCTCGTCATTTCCGCGCGCTCCTCATAGTAGTCAGAAAGCCCGCGCAGCACGTCCTCGAGGCTGCCCGTAAGGAAGCCTATGCGCGCCATGCTCACCGCGTACGCGGGGAAGCGGCGGCTTTTTTCCATAGCCTCGTGCAGGGGCGTTCCGCAGCCTATATCTTCGGCGAGCTGCGCGCACAGCCCGCTTAAGTCGCCCGCGTCCTGCGCTATAAGCTCAAGCCCGTCCGCAAGCTGCATTCCCGAACCCAGCATCATTGCAAGCTGCTCGCACAGGTACGCCGTTTCGTCGGGGGTGAGGAGCTTTGCCTTTTTTTCCTTTTGAGCCATTTTTATACCTCGCTCAGTAGTAGTATATCGCGGAGTAATTGCCCGCGTTGGAGATGTAGTCCGATATTTTGTCCTTGTCCGCAGCGCTTGCGTAAAACGTTGCGTCAACTATGTTGTAGCCCTTGCTTTTAAGCAGCAGCTGCGGGGTTATCCAGCCCGTTTCCTCGGTGTAGACCTCGTTCCACGCGTGGTATATGTCCGTTGCGGCGTAGCCCACCACAAGCCGCGTGGGAACGCCCTGCGCGCGCATCATGGCGCACAGCAGGCTCGCGTAGTCAAAGCATATGCCCTTTTTCGCGGAAAGCGTTCTGTCAGGGTCGGGGCAGTAGCCGCTGCGCACCGTCTTTGCAAGCTCCTTGTCGTAGGTCACGTTGTCCGTAAGCCACGTGAACACCGCCGCCAGCTTTTCCACCGTGCCGCTTTTGCCCGCGCAGAGTTCCGCGGACTTTGCCACTGCCGCGGAGTTCTTGTCGAACGCTGCGTAATGGTTCGGCAGCAGGAACATCTCCGTGTCGCTGTTTACCGTAAGCTTTACGGTTTTGTCGATAAGCAGGGAGTACATCTTGCCCTCTGCGTGTTCGTAAAGCTGCAGCGTATAGCTGCCGCTGCCGCAGGAAAGCGGGAAATAATCGGCTTTCCCGAGCGCTATGTCGTGGTCGTATGTCTGCCCGCCGCATATCATGCGCAGCTTTGCGGAGTCGCTGCCGCCCGTGTATGTAACGCTTATGTAGCCCTCTGCGGCGTTTGAGTAGTCTATGCAGCCGTTATCGCAGGTGAAAACGTCAGCGCCCGGCGAGGACACCGTTCTCACCTCGGGGATAACCACGGGCGCGGGGGGCGTGGTCGTGGCTGCGGGGGTCGTGGCAGTCGCTGTAGTCGCGGAAGTCGCGGTCGTCAGCGTTGTCGCTGCGGGCGCGTCCGCGCTTTCCGCGGCAGGCTCGTTAAAGCTTTCCGTGGGCGGCTCGGCGCTCTCCTCCGCGCTTTCGGCAGGCTCTGTTGTCGGTGCAGGCTCGGGCGTGCTTTGCGCGGCTGCGGAGCTGTCCGCCGCGCTTGTCGTTACCTCTGTGGCAGGCGCTATGTCCTGCGGGGGAGAGGATTCTGCGGAAGCTGCGGGGGTAACGGGCGCGGTGCTTTCGGGGGCTGCGCCCGTATCGCACGCGGTAAGCACCGCGCACAGCGAAAGCGCCGCCGCAAGCAGTTTTATTCGTCGCATAGCGCGCCCCCTTTCCGTTGGTGTAATGTCAGCTGCGGCTCAGTCTGAGCGAGCGCAGCAGCAGATAGTTTTCGTCCACGGCGCTGAACACCTGCCTGTCAGTCCCCGCGATGATTTCGCTTATGTAACGTCCCGCCGTGCGGTAGAACTCCTCCTCATAATGCACGATGTGCGCGCCGCCGAAAACGAAGCTGTCCGACGAGTAGAAGTGCTTTGAGATATCTATTACGTAGCACCCCGTCACCGCCGCAAAGCGCTCCTCGCACAGCGAGATGAACTTCTTCTTAAGCTCCGCCATTCCGTCGTCCTCAAGCGGGGCGAGCCTGTTGTCAAGCGTTATGTACTCGCTTTTCGGCTCTGCCTTTATGAGTATTATGTTGCCGCCGTATCTTTCGCTTATAACGCCCGCAAAGCGCGTCATGGCGTCAAAGCAGTATTTCATTCCGCGCCGCTCGAACAGGTAGGACAGCCTGCACGCGCTTTTTATGTCCTTGTAGAAGTCCATGCGCATAACCGTGTCGTCTATCTCGAACAGCCCGCCGCTGTACTCCGCCATTTTGCTTATAAGGTCGAAGAAATCGAGCAGAATCCAGCGCGCCTTTGAGCTTTCAATGTCGCGTATGCCGCTGCGGGAAAGTGCGTTTTCAAGCGTCCTTTTGCGCCATGCGTTGCCGCTGAACGCCTCCGTCCCCTCGGGCAGCTGCGCGTTTACGGGCGGCTCGAACGCAAGCAGCGCGGGCTGCTTGAATATGTACTTGCCGATAAACGCGTCGCTCATGTTGGCGGACTCGCGCGATACGCAGCTGCCCCATATGTCGAGCGTTTTAAGCCCCTGCGACTGAATGTAGCGCTTCTGCTGCGGTTTTCCGCGCAGCAGGAACATAAGCTCAACGCTCCTGTCGTTTACCGCCGCGCCCGTTTCCTTTGCAAGAAGTCTCATCATCGTGCGCAGTATCACGTACTTCCCCTTAAACGCGCTTTCGTAAAAGTCGTACCCGCGCGACAAATCGCCGTCGAGCAGCGCCTGTATCATCTGCGCGGTTTGCACAAGCTCGCGCGCTTCGGGTTCTCCCGCGAAAAACTCGCCCACGCAGGAAAGCTGCGCGCTCCCCGCGCGTTTTAGCCGTATAAGCTGCTCCGCGTGCTTTGCAGCGAACTCCGCCGAGGTAGAGGCGATTATCCTGTCCGCAGCGCAGTCCATGTCGAGCAGCCAGCTCTGGAACGAGCGCGCGGTCATGCTCGCGTAGTATTTCACCACGCGCGAGAACCATATCTCCTCCGACGGCGCGCTAATGCAGGTAACGCCCGCGTCCGATGAAACGGCGAGCGCCGCCCTGTACGCGTCAAGGCTGTAGTGCGGCTCAAAGCGCCCCTCGGCGTCCTCCGCAAGGGGGAAGTAGAAGCGCGACAGCTCCACCACGGCGGGGCGCGCAATGTCGATGAAGAAGTCCTCCATTTCGCGCATTAGCCTGTTGGCGCGGGTCTTAGGAGAAGCCGCGCGAAGCTCCGCGCCCTTTGCGGTGTGCGCGCCGTACTCCGTGCGGAAAAGGATTATCCGCGCGCCCGAAGCCGCGAGTATCTCGGCGTAGCGGCGCAGCGCAGGCTTCCAGAACTCCTCGCCGAACGGCGGCGCTACCCGCGTGAGCTGCTCCTTATGCTGCGCAAAGAACGCCGAGCGGCGCAGCACGCGCCTTGCGGTAAAGCAGCAGGGCGGCTCAGAGCCGTTTATCATGTAGCACGCCGAGGCCGCCGCCGTGCAGAAGTCCACCGCGATAATGTCGGGCGCGGTGCGCTTTATGTAGTCGGGCAGGTCCTTTGCAATGTCCAGTTTAAGGCGCTCGCTGCACCCCTCGTCGGGTGAGAAGCCGCCCACGCCCGACCCGAGCGACACCTGCGACAGCCGCATTGCGGTCTTGTCAACGCGAAACGCGCTTCCTGCGGAGAAAATGTCCCCCAGTATCGGCGAGCCGCTCAGCAGCACGCGCGGGCGGCGGTTTTCGCAGCTTATGTTCCTGCCGAGCCTGCGCGCGGTAAGGGCGGCGCATTCGCGGCTTTCCTCGCTGAACGGCTTGCGGCAGGGATAGGCGCGCACGCCGTCTTCTGCGGGCAGGCAGATGCACGGCGTGTAGGTAAGAAGCGCGTTAACGCCCGTCTGCGTTCTGTAAAGCTCGGCGCGCAAAAGTGCGCTGCCGCGGTATTCCGCAGGCGCTTCCGGCGAGGTGATAAGCCGCCCGAGCGAGTACGCGCAGGGGACTTTTCTGCCGTCGGGCGTTTCGATAAGGCTTACGCGCTGCACCGCCTGCGGGTGCGTGCCTATGATAAGGTCAGCGCCCGCCTGCGCCATAAAGCGCGCTTCCTCAGCCTGCTTTTTGGTGACGAGCGGGGAAGCCGCGCTGCCCCAGTGCGGCAGCGCTATTATGTATTCCGCGCCCAGACCGTGCGCCCTGTTCACAAGCTCCACGAAAAATTCGCGGCTGTAAACGGCGCAGGCGTTGGCGGCGGCTATGTCGTCTTTTGGTACGGCGGTCATGGTAACGGCGATAAACGCAATGTTCATGCCCTTTACGGAGATAACCACGGGGTCGTCGCCGAGCGTGCCGAGGTTGTGCATTCCGCGCCCGCGTATGCCTGCGGCGGTGTCCTGTATGCCCTTAAAGCCCGCATCACAGCTGTGGCAGGCCGCCGTAACCACAACGCCGAAGCCCGCTGCGGAAAGCGCGTTGAGCAGGGTAGAGGGCGCGTTCGCGTTTTCGCCGCCGCGCTCGAGCAGCGGGCTTTCCGCAGCGTATGGCGCGCCGTCGCAGCAGCACGCTTCAAGCGCGCCAACGGCAAGGTCCGCGCCTGTTAAAAGCCCCTTTACGGCGCTGAACGCCCCGTGAAAGTCGCGCGAACGCACGCGCCTTTGCAGCGCCGCACCCGCGGTTATTCCGCCCGTAAACAAAAGCGCCGCGTGCGCCCCGCAGGAAACCTCCCTGCGCCCGACCTCCACAGCCGTGCGAAAGGTCTGCGAGTCCTCCTTAGAGGTGATGACAACGCCCGCCCTGCCGCGCGAGAGCGCCTTTACAACGCCGCTTGCGCTTACGGATACGACAGAGGGCGCGTCCGCTGCGAAGCGCACCTCGGGCGTTCTGCCGCGGCATTCCCACTTAAGCTGCGCGCTTTGCCCCACCTCAAGGCAGAGCGTCTCCTGCGCGCGCAGTCCCTCGCTTGCGGGTATGGCGCGAATGCGCTCGCTTTCAGCTCCCGCGGCTTCCTTTTGGTTTGCGGTATGCAGCGCGCGCACGGTCAGCAGGTACTCCCGCCCGTTTGCAAGCCCTTTAAGCGTAAGGCGGCAGGCTGCGGTGCTGCGCGTGCGTATCACCTTTTCGGGCGAATCCGCCGCCCGCAGGAACACGCGGTATTTTTCCGCGCCCTGCACGGCGTTCCAGCGAAGCCTTATGCACCTGTCCGCGCCAACTGCCGCAAAGCCCGACGGCGCTTTCAACTGTTCCATGAGAATGCCCCCTACTTAAGCCCCTGCACGGCGCTTTCGCCAAGCTCCGCGCGCAGCCTTTCAAGCTTTTCAAAATTCCTGTAAAACGAGCAGTACGCCGCACAGAAATGCCCGATATCGTCTATCCTTATGCGAAAATCTCCCTGCCGCACGACTATAGCGCCCACGCACGCCGCTGGCTCTTTAAAGTACATTGCAAGCTCGGGGTAGGCGTAGCCGTCGAGCATACGCCACACGCGGCGGTATATCGTGCGGATAAACAGCCCCTCGTCGAAGTCCGTAAGATAGCTGCATTCAAGCCGCTGCTCCTTAATGCGCGCGTACAGCTCGAACGTTACGCACAGCAGCTCGAGCGAGGTGTGCGCAATGGTTTCGCGGCTGTAAAGGCTTTTAAGCGAAGCCGCGGCGTTTTTCAGCCCGAAGCTTAAGTACTTATCCTCGGGCAGGTGCTTTGAAAGCTCGTTTACCGCGTAAGCCACCCAATGGTCGCGGTACTGCGTGTAGTCCTCGCGGATAAACCTGTCCACCGCCTGTTTCGCAGCGTCAAGCCAGCGCTGCTCGCGCGTGAGCGCGTATAATCGGCACAGCCCGAACACCGCCTCGCCGTCGTAGTACACCGTGCGGAACTTGTCGCGCGGGGCGAGGGTGGGGTAGCGCAGCACGTGAAAGAAGCTGCCGTCGCGCTCGTCGAACAGCTCGAGAATGCCGTTGCCAAGCTCCACCGCCTGCTGTCTGTAGCGGTAGTCGCCCGTAAGCGCCATAAGCTCGGTAAGCGCGACTATGGCAATGCCGCTGCCGCCGAGCTTTACCTCGTTCGCGGTAGGGTCGGGCAAAAATGCGGTGTTCTCGCGCGCGGGGTTTGGCGCGTATTTGCAAAAAAGCAGGCTTACCATGTACTCAGCCGCCTTTTTCGCCTGCATAAGCGTAAATTTGTCGCCCGTAACGCGCGCGGCGCATACAAGACTCCATAGCGCGGAGGCGTGGCGCACGGTGTTATAGCCCGCAATAGCGTTGCCCGAAAGCGGGAAAAAGCCGTACTCGAACTTTCCGTCAAGCCCCTCCATCATAGCAAGAAAGTCTGAGGACGTAGAGATAACGCGCTTTACGTCGTCTGCGCTTACCTGCCCGCACACGCGCCGCCCGCAGCACGCGCCGTCGGTATAGAGCGTATGCACGGCGCACTTTTCGTCGCAGAAAACGCTCATGCAGTCAAAAAGCACCACCCGCTCGGGCAGCACGGAAAGCGTGGGCAGCGAACACGCCGCGAGATACCTGTTCACGCTTGTAAGCTCAAGGCGCTTTTTCTTGTAGGTGTAAACGCCGTAACAGTTAGCCTCCGCCTCGGTCACGGCGCGCTTCATTTCACCGTCAAAGCAAACGCCGCGGCGGAAAAAGCGCAGCTTGCCGTTTTCAAGCCGCTCGTTCACGTCTGCGAGCTGCGCGTATTCGCTGCGGCGCACAACGCCCGCCTTTACCCAAAGCGGCGCGTATCCGTTCGCAGCTGTGCGCTCCGCCTGCGCAAGAGCGCCGCGCCACGCCGCTTCAAGGCTGCCCGCTGTGCAGCGGAACACCCTCGCGCGCGAGTGAATGTCGCATATCTCGGCGAACGCCGTGTACAGCCCCTGCGTGCAAAGCGCGGGGGAAAGCTCGGCTTCAAGCGCCGTAAAGCTCCTGCCCGAAAGCAGCGCCGCTTCAAGCGCAGCCGCCTTTTGCGCAAACAGTCCTGCGTTATCGTTCATGTCGAACTCCCCTCTGCGTATGGCAGGCGCTTTATCTGCGCCGCCGTTTTCCTGTACAGCCTTATGGTGCGCGCGGCAGCCCTGCGCACGTCTGCGGCGCTGCTGCGCTCTGCGGCGTGCTGCAGACGCGCGGAGAATTCCGCAAGCCTTACAAGCCCCACCGTGCGCGACATGGATTTGAGCGAATGCGCGCATATCACCGTGCCGCGCATATCGCCCGCGCGCACAAGGCGGGCAAGCTCCTCGTCCTTGCGAGAGAACGCGTATTCGCGCAGCATTTCAAGCAGAAAGCTCCTGCTGTCCACGCAGAAGCGCAGCCCCTGCGCCGCGTCAAGCCCGCTTACGGCGGCGTTAAGCGCCTGTATCTCCTGCGCGGACATAACGTCGTTTGCGGTATTCCGCCCGCTGAGCGTTTTAAGCGCCCGCCTGCGGTTAAGAAAAGCCAAAAGATTCATTGCAAGCCCTCTGAAAAAGCGCTCAGAACGTGAGCCTCATCTGATACCACACCGCGCCGCCGTGGGTGGAGGCGCTGACGCCCTCGCTCACAAAGCCGAATTTTGAGTAATAATGCAGCAGCCTTTCCTTGCAGGTAAGCACAAGCCCCTTGCGCCCCTGCGCCTTAGCGTCGCTTATGGCGCGCCCGATAAGCTGCCCCGCGTAGCCGTGCTTACGGTACTCGGGCAGCGTGTTCACGCCGAAAATCATCTGCCACGCGCCGTTTTCGTCGTGCAGCCACGCGTTTTCGTACATAACGTCCGCAAGGTCCGCAGCGTCGGTCGTCATGCCGTCTGCAAAGGCAATAAGCCTGTCGCCGTCGAACATCAGCCAGAAGTGGTTCGCGTAGTTTCTTAAGCGCTGCGCAAGCTCCTCGCGCGGGGCTGCTTCCTCTGCGGGGAAGCAGGCGCTTTCAACCTGCGCTATGCTGTCGATGTCTGTTGTTTTCGCCGTTCTTATCGTCATGGTTTCCACCTTAAATTCCTGTTTCGGGCAGAGCTTTCCCCCTGCTCTTTAATGTATTATAGCACATAATTCCCCGTGTGTAAAGAGCGCGAAAGTAAAAAATCGTGTGAAAAGCCCTAATGATAAATTGACAAAATCGTGCAAAAGAGTTATAATAAAAATGCCCACAACGCTTACGGAGGAACGAAATGCTTGTATTTGTTTGCGACGATTCAAAGGCGGACAGAATGCGCCTTTTGCACAATATAAAGACCTATTCGCAGGAAAATGAGTGCGATTTTACGGTAGAATGCTTCGAGAGCGCCGACAAGCTGCTCGGGGCGTTTTCCGCGCGCGCGCAGAAGCCCGACATCATCTTCCTCGACATATTCATGAGCGGCACAGACGGCATGGAGGCTGCGGAAAAGCTAATAGCGCTCGGCATGGAAAACGGGCTGGTGTTCACCACCTCGTCGGAGCAGCACGCGCTTAAGGCGTTCAGCATAGGCGCGGACGGGTATCTTCACAAGCCCTACACCCACGAGGACTTTGTGCGCGCCATGAAGCGCTTTCAGCCGCTTATCGCGCAGTCGCGCAGGTTTATTACGGTGATTTACCGCCGCGAGGAAAAGCGCATAAACCTGAGTTCGGTGCTGTATGTGGAAACCGCGCGGCACAACTCGGTGTTCCACACTACCTCGGGCGACGTCATAGCGTCAGAGCCGCTCGGCAGCCTTATGGACAGGCTGTGCGGCGAGTACGGGCTGTACCCCTGCGGGCGCAGCTACGCTGTAAATCTCGGGGCGGTAACGGCGTTCACCGCGGACGGAATGCTTATCTTTTCGGACGGCAGCAGCGTAAGCGTCCCCATAAGGCTGCGGCGCGAGCTTGCGCAGAAGCTTGTAGGAATCGATATGCACGCGTAAGGGGGCGGCGAGATGTTTTATGTGTTCTGCGGGGTACACGTTGCGGTGCTTGCGGCGCTTATCGTGCTTTTTGTGCTGTGCGTTGCGCGTGCAAATTCCCCTGCAAAAAGCGCTTTTCTGATGTTCTGCTACTCGCTTATCGTGCTTATACTCGGTATGCTGCTTGAAACGCTTGAATCAAGCACCACGCGCGAGGCGATAATGGCGCTTAAAATGCAATACACCGCGCTTTATCCGTTTTCGCTGTCAATGCTTGCGTTCTGCTCGCTTATGGGCAGGTTTAAGGTAAGCAAGGCGGTGTGGTGGGTGCTTGGCATTGTAGAGGGCGCTTCGCTGCTCGCAATAATTACCACAGGCACTACGCCCGAAAGCAACCACGGGCTGTTCTACTCAAGCATGGAGCTTGTGGAGGATGGCGCGTTCTCGCGCATAAACGTGGGCAAAGGGCCGTTCTGGTTCGTGACCTACATTACGATTGTGCTGCTGGCGGTGTACATACTCGTTTCGCTGATTATATCCTGCGCGAGGTGCGTAAACGTCGTTCAGCGGCGCAGGATACGGTACGTAATAGCAGGCATAGGCTGCCTGCTGTTTGAGTTCATTCTTAAATGGTTCGGCGTTTTCGGAAGCTACAACCCGTTCGCGTTTGCGGCGCTGCTTATGGTGTGCTTTTTCTACCTGTCGCTTATACGCTACGGGTATTTCAACACGGCCGCGGCAGCGCCCGCAAACGCCCTTGACCGCGGCGTTGAGGGCGTTGTAATGCTCGACGAGCGCGGAACGCTTCTATACATAAACGAAACGGCGAAGGCTATAATCCCCGAAATTACCAAAATGAAGAACGCGGGCGAGCATACCCTTATACAGCGCGCGCTGAACGAGGGCGAGATTTCCGCGAGCCTTGGCGGCAGCGTTTACGACGTGCGCTCAGAGCGCGTTGAGGACTACGCCGCGCTCGGCGGGTACATGGTGTGGTTCGTTAATATGACGAAATATCAGGAGCAGCTCGACAAGATAAACGCCGCCAACCGCGCCAAAAGCGAGTTCCTTGCGCGCATGAGCCACGAGATTCGCACGCCCATAAACACGATACTCGGCCTTAACGAAGTTATCCGCACCGAAACGCAGCGCGACGATATCCGCGAGTATTCCGAGGACATAGCGGACGCGGGAAGCACGCTCATGGCGCTTATAAACGACATTCTCGACATCTCAAAGGCGGAGGCGGGTACGTTCGCGCTCTCGCCAAAGCCCTACGGCACAATGGCGCTTTTCGGGGAGATACGCCTTATGGCGGCGCAGAAAACGCACGAAAAGGGACTGGAGCTTATCTTCGACATAAGCCCGCGCATACCCGAGCGGCTTACGGGCGACAGCGTGCGCATAAAGCAGATGGTGCTGAATCTTCTCACCAACGCCGCCAAGTACACCGAGCGCGGCGTGGTACGGCTGAGCGCCGAAATGCGGCGGGACGACCTCGTGATTTCCGTGTCCGACACGGGTATCGGCATTAAGCCGGAGGACATAAAGGTTATTTTCGAGAACTTCGGCAGAGTGCCATCGAACAAGGATGGGACGGGACTCGGGCTTACCATTACAAAGCAGCTTGCGCAGGCTATGGGGGGAACGCTCACCGTAGAAAGCGAATACGGCAGGGGCAGCGTGTTTACGCTTACGCTGCCGCAAAAGCCCGCGGGAACGTCCGCCGCCGCGCCGAACGCCGCAGCGGAGAGCTGCTTTTCCTGCCCGTGGGCGCAGATACTCGCCGTGGACGACAACCGCTACAACAGGCTTGTCGCTGAAAAGCTGCTCGGCCGCACGGGCGCGCGCATATCCATTGCCGAAAGCGGCGCGGAAATGCTCGAGCTGTGCGCAAAGCAGCGCTACGACCTTATCCTGCTTGATATCATGATGCCTTATATGGACGGAACGCAGGCGCTTGAAAAGCTGCGCGGCTCTAACGGGCGGAACGCGCGCACGCCCGTTGTGGCGCTCACCGCCGACGCCGTTGTGGGCGTGCGGGAAACCTACCTTGCAATGGGCTTCGACGACTACCTTTCAAAGCCCGTGCTGCCCGAGGAGCTTGACGCGCTGCTGCGCAGGCGGCTGTCGCGCACGTCTGCGGCGATTGACGAGGAGGCGGGGCTTTCCTATTCCGACAACGACAGGGAGTTTTATATGCAGCTTCTCGGCGTGTTCTGCGAGGAGCGCGGGCAGACAGAAGCCGCGCTCGGCGGGGCGCTTTCCGCGGGCGACATGGCGCTTTACAGAACGCTTGTGCATGGGCTTAAGAACAACGCGCGCGGCATAGGCGCGATGTCCTGCGCGGACGTCTGCCTTGAAGCGGAGCAGGCGGCTGCTGCGGGACAGCTCGACGAGGAGCTTCACGCGCGGGTTGTTGAAGCGCTGCGCGAGGCGGCACGCGCCGCGGAGAGGCTTTGCGGACAGAACGCGTAACAGAATAATCCGAACAGCCCCCTGCGGCGTTTCGCATTCCTGCGAAGCCCGTTTTTGGGGGCTGTTTTTGCCGCATGAATCATCTGCGAATAAATGGGAAAGCTATTCAGCAGATGAAGGGAGTGTGTGCGATGATAACGGACGGTTCTGCGTATATTGCCGTGCTTGTGGCTGCGGCTGCGCTTATAGTATGTCTGCCGCGATTTTTTACGGGTAAGGGCGCGGGAGTGTTTTTCAGCTTTGTGCCGCCTGTGGTGCTGATTTACCTTGTGATGATGACGCTATGCACGGCGCGCGTGTGGAGTCTTTCGGACACGGCTGCGGCGTATTCTGCGGTAAAGAACCCCGTGCTTTACGCTATGGTGTTCCTTATGCTGCTGCGGTGCGACCTGCGCAGGATTGCAAGGCTCGGTCCGAAATTGCTTGTGGGCTTCTTTTCGGCGGCGCTCACCATAGGCGTGGGGTTTGTCGTATCTCACGCGATTTTCGGGGGCGTTCTCGGGGAAAACTCGTGGAAATCCATGGGCGCGCTCTGCGGCAGCTGGATGGGCGGGGGCGGCAATATGCTTGCGGTGCAGGCGGCGCTTGACGTAAGCGAGGGCGACATGGCGTACGCGCTCGTTATGGACTCGATTTGCGGCACGCTTTACGTTATGTTCCTGCTGTGGGCGGTGGGCTTCGGCAGGGCGTTTAACAAATGGACGCGCGCGGACACCTCCGCCATAGAGCAGGTGGGGCAGGCGCTCGGCGCGCAGCAGGCGGAAAAGCAGCCCTTAGCCTATCAGGACATTCTGCTGCTGTTGGGGCTTGGGCTTGGCGCTTCGGCGCTCTCGTCGTTTATAGGCGCGCAGCTTAACGCCCTGCTGCCGCTTTTTGACGCGGCGACTTGGACGGTAGTCGCCGTAACGCTGTTTGGCATACTGGCGGCGCTCACGCCGTTTGGCAGGCTGCGCGGAACAGAGGAGCTGTCGAACGTGCTGCTTTACGTTACCATAGCGCTTATAGCCTCGCGCGCCGACCTTGGCGCAGTCGCGGACGCGCACCTGTGGCTGCTTGCGGGGATAACGGTGCTTGTTGTTCACGCGGGGCTTATGGCGCTGCTTGCAAAGCTTTTCAGGCTGGATATATTCACGTGCTGCGTGTCGTCGCTCGCGAATATAGGCGGCACGGCGACAGCGCCTATTCTCGCGGGGTCTTACAGCAGCGCGCTTGTGCCTGTGGGGGTGGTAATGGCGCTTTTAGGGTACGTTATAGGCACGGGCGGCGGGCTTCTTGCGGCAAGAATTATGAGCGTAATATAACGGGTTCGCTTTTAACGTACAAAAGCGGTCGGGTCACAGCAAAAAAACGGCGGGAAAAGCTCCCGCCGTAATTTATGCCGCCAAATCCGCGTCCGAGCCGCGCACCTCGCTTACCGTCCACCCCTCGTTTTCAAGCAGGGTGATTATGTCGGGTTCTGCGTAATAATGCAGCGCGCCCACAAACATGAACACGCCGCCGTCCTTGTCCGCGCTGATAAGGGTCTGCGCCATTACCTCCTGCCTGTCGGCGTACATTGCGCGGCAGTATTCGGCGTAGGCGTCGGCGTACTCCTCGGGTACGTCCTCGTCAAGCAGCCCCTCAAGCGCCGCGCCGTCAAACTGCGACCACGCGCGGTAAAGCTCCTCAAGGCTCTCGCACTGCGCCGCAAAGCCGTCCTGCGCCGCCGTTTCAAGCGTGTACACGTCAAGCTCCGCGGGTGAAGCCGCAAGCACCTCGTACTGCGCGCGGGCGCTTTCCGCTTCGATTATCGTCTTTCCCTGCGACTTCGCGCGCTCCAAAAGCAGCGTTTCCGTGCCGAGCGCGCCGTCAAGCCCGCATTTGTCCGCCGTTTTGTTTGAAAGCGCCGTGGTCCACAGCACGGGCAGGTAGCGCTCGTAGGCGGGGGAGTACATACCGTTTTTCACAAAAAACGCCTTTATCCCGTCGTAGCTCTCGCCGAACAAATCGCGCGCCGTTGTGCCGTCGGGGCATAGCAGCAGCGACAGGCACTCGGCAAGCTCGGCGCTGTCCGCTTCAAGCGCTATCGTGTCAACCTCGCATATAACGCTTTCGCACTCGTCGAACGCTTCGAGAATGTAGTCGGGGTAGGCGGCGTTCTTTTTGCCCGCGTGCATTGAGCCTAAAAGCCACGCCTGCTCGCCCTCGGGCGAAACCGCCAGCCAGAACGGCGGCGTGAGCGTATCGGGCGTTTTCGCGGCGCAGCCCGTGAGCAGCAAAATCGCAGCCGCTGCCGCTGCAAGCGCTTTTTTCATACAAGCCTCCCGCTTATCTCAAACGCTGGGCCTCTTTGCCACATAAACGCCGAGAGGATTATCTCGAACCCCTCGCCCGGGCCGCACATAAAGTCGGCGGGTCTGCCCTTTGGCAGCCCGAAGCCCGCCAGAAGGTTCGTGATAACGCCGCCGTGGGTGACGCACGCCGCGCGCTGTATGTCGTGCTGCGACATATCCCGAAAGATGATGTCCAGCCCCTCCGCGCAGCGCTCCGTAAAGCTGCCGAAGCGCTCGCCGTTCGGGGGACACGCGTCCGCGCCGCCGCGAAGCCACTTTGTGTAGTCGGGCAGGTCCTGCAGCTGCTGCTGCGTTTTGTTCTCAAATTCGCCAAAGTTCATTTCGCTTATCTCGTCAACTATCATCAGCTTATGCTCGGGGTAGATTATCTCCGCCGTTTCAAGGCAGCGCGCAAGCGGGCTTGAGTAGACCTTTTCCACCTCGGGGTAAACGTCCTGCGCGGCAAGCGCGCGGATAGCCTGCGCGCCCTGCGGGCAGAGCGAAAGGTCGGTCTGCCCGATGTACTTTCCGTCCAGATTTCCCTGAGTAAGCCCGTGGCGTATCAGATAAAGATAATAGTTTTTCATGCTAAGTCCTCTCTTTCTTCGGGGAATACGCCCCGAATTATGAATTATATCCTAGAAGCGGCGCGATTTTTTGGCTATTATGCCGCTTTACAAATCGACATATAAAAGATATAATATACTATGTGGTTTGTTTAGTTTTTAGGGGAGAATTTTACCCCTTTTTATGGAAAAGCTGCAATATTTACCTTTCGCCCGTCGTTTCGGGCGGTGCGAATAAAATAGATATGGGAGAAAAAGCAGATGAACAATGATTTTCCGCGCAACAGGGATTTCCCGCGGGTGCTTACGCTTTTGCGCAAGGAGCGCGGGCTGAGCCAGAAAAAGGTCGCAGCAGACCTTGGTATAGCGCAGGCGCTGCTTTCGCATTACGAAAACGGCAAGCGCGAGTGCGGGCTGAATTTCCTTGTGCAGGCGGCGGATTACTACGGCGTGTCCGTTGATTATCTGCTTGGCAGGACAGGCTCGAGTACAGGCACGGTAGTGTCCGAGCAGGAGCTGCCCGAGAGCAGCGTGAATGAAAAGTACACGGGCAGTATCGCGGGTTCTGCGGTGTTCTTCCGCAAAAAGCTGCTTACAAACGCGCTCGAGGTTGTGTTCGCGCTTCTTTCTAAGACGAAGAACGCGGAGCTTTCAAAGCACGTTTCGGATTTTCTTACAACCGCCGTATACCGCAGCTACCGCATGGTGTACAGCGCGGGCGGGCAGAACGACGAGAGAAGCTTCGCCGTTCCCGCAGAACACGCCGCGGCGCTTGCCGCTGCGAGAATGCAGCTTGACGGGATAAAGGCCGCCGACGCCGCAAAGAGCGGCAGCGAGGACGAGAAGATAACCTCCTCGCGTCTTGAAGCGGAGTTTCCCAAGCAGTCCGCCGCGCTTTTCTCTATCGTAAGCTCGACTGAAAAGAGCATAGGCAAGCTCGAATGAGAGGACGAAGCTAAGCATACATAATTATGGGCTGTGTAAAAGCAGCCCATTTTTGTGCGCGTTATTCCTGCCCGCTTTTTTTGCCCCTGCCGAATTTCTTGCTGATGAACATATCCACCGCGTTCATGCAGGTTTTGAAGTTCACCGCGACAATGACGATAAAGATAACGCAGTTAAGCATATTGAACATAACGCCGTACGGCACGAACATCACTACAAGCGACATTGCCACAAGCAGCGCGAGGTTGAGCGCTATCCTGCCCCAGTATATCTTCATGTAAAGGTACTTTTTCGTGTCTATAACGCGGTAGGTGAACACCACAACGTAGCTTGCAAGCGTTGCTATGGCAGCGCCGATTATGCCAATGGCGTTTATGAGAACAAGGTTGAGCGCGACGTTTGTAACAGCGCCTATTACGGCGGAAATAAGCGAATGCCCCGTCTTGTCCGCCGCCTCGTAAATGGAGCTTAAAAAGTTGTTGAAGCTCTGGAACACCACCGCCAGCAGCAGGCACGGAACGTAGAAATACGCGCTCTGGAAGTCCGCGCTGCCAAAGAACGGCATGATTATCGGGCGCAGCACGAGCATTATTCCCGCGGATACAATGTACATGACCGTCTGCATCATCTTAAAGATGTTGGAGTAGAAGTTTGACACCGTGCGCGAGTTGCGCTCGGTTATGGCGGACATATGCCACGCCTGCGAGAAAATGCCCACCGCGATAGCCGCAAGGCTCGGGAACTTGTATGCAAAGCTGAATATTCCGTTCGCCTCGTCGCCGTGAATGTATGTTATCATAAACGTGTCGGAAACGTTTGTTATCCACCACATTACGGACGTTGGCATAAGCGGCACGGAGTAGCGCAGCATGGCGTTGCGCAGCGACTTGTCGTTGCCCAAGGGGCGGTAGTCGTTGTAGAGCTTTGCGACAGCCGAGAGGAATACTATGGAGCAAAGGTCCGCAAGGGAAACCGAAAGCACGTACCCCACTACGCCCATCTTGAAAACGCCGAGCAGAAGCAGGTTCAGCAGTATGTTTACAATGGTGGTGAGTATCCCGTCCACCGCGAAAAGCCGCACCTGCCCGCGCGCGCGGACGTAAATGCTGCAAATGCCCTTTATGCTGCCCGTGCATACGTACATATATATCAGCCACTGATAGCCCTTAAGCATGGGGATAAGCCCCACGAGCGGCACTCCCGCGGCGAACACCACAAGCCCTATGAGCGCTGTGTTTATGCCTATAGAAAGCACCATTTTATGGTTTACCTGCTTGTCGAGGGCATAGCGCAGCACGCCCTCGCTTATGGAGAGCGTAACCACGGATATGAGCAGCGCCGAGGCGTTGACTATGTTTGTGACTTGGCTGAAGCCGTCCGTGCCGAGCATACCGGTGTAAAACCGCAGCATTACGTAGACCAGCAGCTTTGAGCTGAACTGACCTATTGCAAGAACGACCGTATTGCTTGCCAGCGTCTGGTATTTGTTCATGAAGTAAAGCGTCCTGTCAGAATGTGATGTAGCGCCTAGTCCCTCAGCTGCCTGAAGAACCGCGTGAGTATGTCCCCGCAGCGCTCTTCCAGTATACGGCTGCGCACGCGCGGGATATGCGTGAATTTTTCGTCAAAAAGCGCCGCGACTGAAGCGCACGCGCCGTTTTTCTCGTCGAACGCCCCGTATACTATCCGCGCGAGCCTTGCGTTCATTGCAGCGCCCGCGCACATGGGGCAGGGTTCAAGCGTAACGTAAAGCGTGCAGCCCGTAAGCCGCCAGCTGCCGAGCGCCCTCGCCGCCTGCTCTATTGCAAGCACCTCCGCGTGCGCGGTGGGGGAGAGCAGCGTTTCGCGCTGGTTGTACCCCTCGCCGATAACTGCGCCCTGCTGGTCTACGACAAGCGCGCCCACGGGTATCTCGCCCATGTCGTACGCCTTTTGCGCAAGCGCCAGCGCACGCTCCATATACTCCTCGTCGAGCGTCATAGCCTTTTTATTGCCTGCGCGCCCGCCGTGATAAGCAGCCATGCTGCGTTAAAGCCGATAAGGTACAGGCAGTTAAGCATATCGTAGTTTCTGAACAGCATAAACAGCACTACAAGCACTATTCCGAGCGCCGTCCCCGCCGCTTCCAGTATGCAGCCTGTGGTTATCTTGCTGCGCAGCGCCTTTGCGCCGTTTATCGCCGCTGCAAACGCCGAGAACGTGCCGTCGCACGACACCGCAGCGCTGCCCTTGGGCGAGTAGCGGGTCTTTTCTGAGAACGCCGCGTGCGCCTCGAACGGAAGCACGCGCACGCGCGCCGCCTCTATGTCGAAAAGCTCTGCTATCACAGCGGAGGTTATCATGCCGTCCACCGCCTTTATCACAAGGCTTACGCCGTTTGCGCTCAGCCTGCGCACGGATTCCTTTACCTGCTGGTTTGCGCTGAGTTCAACAAAGAACAGCATACAAATCTCGCCGCCCACGGCAAGGTAAATAACCTCGTCGCCGTTCTTGTTCGCGGCGCTCTCCTTTTTCATGTCGGGCACTACTATCTCGTGCGACTTCATATGCTCGCGGTTGCCAAGCAGCACGCGCCTGTGGTCTATCCACCCGAGAATGCCAAGGCCGCTTTCGTAAACGCACCCGCTTACAGGCTTAAGCAGCTGCTGCTTGTAGTTGAGCATATTGAAAAACGCGTCCGCAAGCACGCTGTCCGCGTTCATGGAAAGGCTTGCGGCGTATATTATCGCCTCGTCTATGGGGACTTTGGGGGAGTTTGAGCTGCGGTGCTTGTTGTAGTCCCAGATGTTGTTGATTTTAACGGAATTTACGGGGAAAAGGCTCTTAGCCTCAATGAGTACGGCGTTCGTTTCGCTGAACTCCTCTACCGCGCTGCACCCGAGTATAGCGGCGTTTCTGCCCGGCATTACCTTTGCGGCGCGCAGCATGGGCAGCGTTACAATAAACGAACCCGTAAACGCAGCGCCCACGGCGAACACCGCGCTCGCAGCGGTAAACGCCCACGAAAGGCAGTTTGTCGCTATCTCGCTTTCGCAGGTAAGGTACGCGATAACGCCGCATACGATAGCCGAGATAAGCGTTGCGGGGGCGATAATGCGCGCGGTCCTGTCCGAAGCGTCCTCGCAGTAGGTGGAGATGATGAAGTCGCAGAGCATTTCAGTCTTGCGCATGGAAGCCACGCAGGGCATTTCGCCCGTTACCGCGCCCTTTGCGAGCTGCTCCGCGCCCTCGTCCGCGCTCGTCTGCACAAAGAACTTTGCGCCGTCGCCCGCGGTGAAGCGGAAGTTGCGCTGCGCCGCCTTAACAAGGCAGAGCTTTGAGACGGTGTTGAAGCACAGCGCCGCTAGCGATACCGCAAGGTAAACGTGCGAGCGCCCGCGCTGTATAAATTCCTCGTTTGAGAGGTAGGGGATAAGCGAACCTATGGCGGCAATGTGCGCAAACGCGCAAAGCGTGTCGCCGTCGGGGTGAAGCCTTACAAGGCGCGAAAGTCCGTGCGTCACCACGCCCGAGCAGGCGGAGAAGCTCAATATGCCTATGATAAGGTACGCGTAAAGGTAGTAGTCGGGGTGCGAGATTTTGCTTACGTACTCCGTTATAAAGCCCCAGTCCGCGCCAAAGTGGTTGGTAAGCGCAATGAAAAGTGCCGCTGCAAGCATTATCCCAAGAATTACGAGCCTGCCCGTAAGCCCTTTTGCCTCGTGGCGCAGGCGCTCTGCAATAACGTTCTCGTCGTCGAGGTCGATTTCCTCGTCTTCCTCGTCGTAGTCGTCCTCGCCGTCCTCTGCGGCGGCGTCAACGCCCTCCTCAATGTCCTCTAGCATAAAGGAAGCGAGCTTGCTCTTTTTCTTCTGCGCCAGCTCGTCCGCGCGGCGCACCTCGTCAACGGGGTCGCTGCCGCTTATTATCGAGGTGTCTATCATCTTCTTGCTGTCGATGTTGAGCGGCTCTGCGGGCGCGGCTCTCACGCCGCCTATATCGTCTACCACAACGGTTTTGTCGGAGTGGAGCGCCTGCTGCGCCGCAAGCTGCTTGTTAAGCGAGTTTACCAGCGCGTCGCTGCCGCCCTGCGCTTTTTGCGGGGCGAGCGGGCGCTGCTTGCCCGTGCGCGGCGTGAACAGGATATCGTCCGCGCGCTTCTCGGCGTCGGTCTTTTTCCTGCTTATGGCGGGGGAGTACTCCTTGACGGTTTCCTCGCTGTTTGCGGCGTTTGCAAGGTTCTTAAGGTCGTTGCCGCTTACCGCGCGGGTGTCCTCAAGCTCCTCGTCCGTGGAAGCCTTAAGCTGCTCCGCCGCCTTTGCGCGCGAGTCCATGGGGTTTATCGAATCAAGCAGCTCGTCGGGGGATTCCGCCGCGCTGTCCGCGCTCAGCAGCGCGCGGTTTATTTCCTCGATACGCTGCTGCTTGCGCAGCTCCATTGTTTCGGTGGTAACAAGCTCGCTTTCGCTGTGGAAAACGATATCGTCGTCTGCGGGCGCGGTTTTCTCCTCGGCTTCCTTCTCGGGTTCGTCGGGGAAAAGCAGCAGCGACGCTTCCGCAGCGGACGCCAGCTCCTCCGTAAGACCCGTATGCTCGGTCACCTTGTGCGCCTTTATCTTGTCCGCAGCGTCGGAGATATCGGCGGCTATGCGCTCGTTTACTTCCTCGTCGGTGCGCTGCTTTGCGGCAAGGCTGCTTTCGCGGCGCTCCTTTGCAAGGCGCTCGCGCGCTTCACGCTCGCGGGCTGCTTTCTGCGCTTTTTCCGCCTTGCGCTGCTTTGTGCGCTCGGCTGCGGCTGCTATTTCTGCGGCGCGGCGCTCGTTCTCCTCGCGCTCGGTGCGCTGTTTTGCGGCAAGGCCGCACTGCTGCTCGGCAGGCTTATGCGGTGCTATCGCTTCGACCGCTGCGCGCTTTTCGGGCGCTGCCTGTGCTTCAGGCGCTGCCTGTGCTTCAGGTGCTGCCTGCGCTTCAGGAACGCTTTCTTCGGCGTGCTTTGCGGTGCTGCGTATCGCCTCGTCAATCTCGCTGCCGCCGATTATTTCGGTCACGCTGCCCTCGTAATGGGCGTGGGTTTCGCCGCCGCGCTTGCGGTCTATTTCCGCAAGTATGTCGTCTATGCTGTATTTTTCGTCGGACATCAGTTTCTCTCCATTATATAGCGTTTAATGCGCCGCACTTACTTTGCCGCGCGCTGCTTTACTATCTCGTACATCAGTATTCCCGCGGAAACAGAAGCGTTGAGCGAGTTTACGCGCCCGTTCATCGGCAGCGAAAGCGTCATGTCGCAGCTTTCGCGGACAAGCCTGCCCAGCCCGAAGCCCTCAGAGCCTACCACGAGCGCCGCCGCGCCGCTTAAATCCGCCTTACCGAACGGCGTGCCGTCCGCTTCCATGCCGTACACCCAGATGTTCTCCTGTTTGAGCCGCCTTATCGTGTCGCAAAGGTTGCTTACGCGCGCTACCTTTATCCACGCCGCCGCGCCCGCGGAGGTCTTGAACACCGTGCCGTTGAGCGACGCGCTGCGGCGCTTCGGGATAATAACGCCGTCCGCGCCCGCAGCCTCCGCAGTTCGGATTATCGCGCCGAGGTTGTGCGGGTCTGCTATCTCGTCGCATATGACGATGAACGGGGGAGTACCCTTTTCGCGCGACACGGCGAGGATATCGTCCACCGTGGCGTAGGCGCACGCCGCAAGCTCTGCCGCGACCCCGCCGTGCTTCGGCGTTCCCGCAAGGGCTGCGAGCTTCTCGTCGCTCACGTCCTTTACAACGATACCGCGCTGCTTTGCAAGGGGAATCACTCTGCCGAGCGCCGCGCCGCGCTGTACGAACACCGTGTCAAGCTCGGCGTCTGAGGTGAGCGCCTCGATAACGGCGTTCTTACCGTAAATTATTCTGCTTTCGCTTTCGTTTATATTCTCCATAGACATTTCATTCCTTTGGGCATAGTTATAATCATACATTATCTATTATACCACAACTTTCCCATTATTTCAACTACCTGTCCGCACAGTTGTGTGAAAATTATGCAAAAAATTCTTGGGCAACACCGCACAATTAACGGCAAATGCCTTTTCCGCACGCTTGCTTGCATCTTTTCCGCCATATTGCACAATTCGTCCTAGCAAGGCGCGAGCCTTGCGTCGTCCTCATTGTACAATCTGACGAAAAATCTGACTGCGCAATCATGCGAAAATAATTATGCGGTATTGCCCTTGCTTTGGGGTGCGGGACGGGCGTTCTTGACAACGAGTGAGAAAAGTATTATAATATTCTTGGAACACAATCCCTTAATAAAAGGAGAATAAATATGACACAGAGAAGCTGCGGTATTCTTATGCACATAACCGCGCTGCCCTCGCCGTACGGCATAGGCACGTTCGGCAAGGAGGCGGAGCGCTTTGCGGACTGGCTTAAGGCTGCGGGGCAGACCTACTGGCAGGTGCTGCCCATAGGGCCTACGGGCTACGGGGATTCGCCCTATCAGCCGTTCTCGTCCTTTGCGGGCAACCCGCTTATGATAGACCTTGACGAGCTTGTGGAGAACGGGTGGCTTACGCGTGAGCAATGTATGGCGGCGGATTTCGGCGCAGACCCGTCCTACGTCGATTTCGACAAGGTGGCGCAAACGCGCAAGGAGCTTCTGCACGAGGCGTTCAAGAGCTTTACGGACGACGTGGGCTACACCTCGTTCGTGCTTAAAGAGGCGGAGTGGCTGGATGACTACGCGCTGTTTACCGCGCTTAAGGACAGGTTCGGCGGCAGACCGTGGACGCAATGGGACGACGATATCAAAATGCGCCTGCCCGACGCCATGGAGCGCTACACAGAGGAGCTTAAGGACGAGATACACTGCATAAAATTCACGCAGTACCTTTTCTTCCGCCAGTGGGACAGATTCCACCGCTACTGCAACAAAAACGGCATAAAAATAATCGGCGATATCCCGATTTATGTGTCGCCCGACTGCGCGGACGTATGGGCGCAGCCCGAGCTTTTCGAGCTTGACGAGCGCCGCAACCCGCGCCGCGTTGCAGGCGTGCCGCCCGACTACTTCTCAAAGACGGGGCAGCTGTGGGGCAACCCGCTCTACGACTGGGTTGAGATGAAGCGCACGGGCTATGAGTGGTGGATAAGGCGCGTTAAAAAGTCGGCGGAATATTACGATATGCTGCGCATAGACCACTTCCGCGCGTTCGACACGTACTACGCGATACCCTTTGGCAGCGCTACCGCCGAAAAGGGTACGTGGGAGCATGGCCCGGGCATGGACCTTTTCAACGCGATACGCGCGGAGCTTGGCGAGGTGAGCATTATTGCGGAGGACCTCGGCGACATATTTGACAGCGTAAAAGAGCTTCTGCGCGATTCGGGCTTCCCGGGAATGCGCGTGCTTCAGTTCGGCTTTAACCCCGAGAACGCCGACAACGACCACCTGCCGCACCGCTACCCCGAAAACTGCGTTGCTTACACGGGAACGCACGACAACGCCACCGTTGTTCAATGGTACAAGGAGGCGGACGGCGCTTCGCGCGCTATGGCTAAGCGCTACCTTAACAAGGGGCTGTTCGAGAAGGTTCAGAGCGGCTTTATAAGGGGCGTTTACGCAAGCCCCGCGCAGCTTGCCATAGTACCCATGCAGGACGTTCTCGGGCTTGGCGCGCAGGCGAGAATGAACGTACCCTCCACCCTTGGCGGCAACTGGAAGTGGCGCATGAAGCAGGGCGCTACTACCGAAGCGTGCGCGGCGCGGCTTCACGAGCTTGCTGAAACGTATTTCAGACTGCCTGTGCAGGAAAAGCAGGGTAAGTAACGCGTGCAAAATCCCCAAAAGCGCAGACAAACGCGCTTTTTACCCCCGCAGGTTTGTGGGAGAGTTCAAAAAAAATTGCCCCGTGCTTGACAAGCGCGGGGCTTTGTTGTATAATATAAGGTAACAGCTGTTGCGTATACTCAAACAAATCGAAACGGAGGAAAATTATGTATTACGAGGAGCTTGGCGCAGGGCATGAAAAGACGATAGTAATGCTCCACGGCGCGAATTATGTAAACACTTTTGCAAAGCAATATCCGCTTGCGGAGAAGTTCCGCATAATCGTGCCGCACCTTATGGGCTACGGCAGGGAAACCGAGCAGGTTTTCAGCGCGGACGCGCAGACAGCGGCGCTCGGCGAGTTTATAGAAAGCCTTGGCGGCAGGGTGACGCTCGTGGGGTTCTCGCTCGGCGCGCAGCTTGCGTACAGGCTCTGCGCGGAACGCCCCGAGCTGTTCAGCGCCGCTGTTATAATAAGTCCGTGGCTCATAAAGCCCGAGGAAATGCTCAAAAAGGTCGTCGCTTCCAACGAAAAGAGCCTGCGGCTTTTCAAAAAGAAGCCGCTGTGCGGGCTGATAGGACGGCTCAACGGCTTTTCGCCCGAGGAGCGCGCGGAATTTGTTGCGCAAATGCAGCGCGTTAAGCCCGAAACGGCGCACAACGCCGCCGATAACGGTATCACTATCGAGTCGGTGCAGGGGTTCGGGCGCGTGGATTTCCCCGTGTACGCGCTTGCAGGCGCGAAAGAGCAGCGTGAGGTAAAGGACAGCATTTTTACGCTTGCGAAGCTCAACCGCCGCTGCAAGGCGGAGGTGTGGGAGCGTGCGGGGCATAATATCCCGATGGCGTTCCCGCAGCGGCTGAACGAGCTTATAGAAAAGGCTGCGTACGAGTGATTTGCGAAAAAACAAGCCCTCCCGTTTCCGAGAGGGCTTTCTGCCGTCTGAACTCCGACAGACTTTATTATTCAGCGAACATGGGCGTGGAGAGGTATCTCTCGCCTGTGTCGGGCAGCAGTACTACAATAGTCTTGCCCTTGTTCTCCTCGCGCTTTGCAAGCTGGATTGCAGCCCACAGAGCCGCACCCGAGGATATCCCGACAAGAACGCCCTCCGTGCGGGCAATGCGCCTGCCTGTTTCAAACGCGTCCTCGTTCTCAACAGGGATTATCTCGTCGTAAATCTTGGTGTTGAGCGTGTCAGGAACGAAGCCCGCGCCGATACCCTGAATTTTGTGCGGGCCTGCGTGACCCTCGGAGAGGACGGGGGAGCTTTTCGGCTCTACCGCAACCACCTTTACGGAGGGCTTGCGCTCCTTAAGCGCCTTGCCCGTACCCGAAATAGTGCCGCCCGTGCCAACGCCCGCAACGAAGATGTCTACCGTGCCGTCGGTGTCGTTCCATATCTCAACGCCCGTGGTCTGCTCGTGCGTTGCAGGGTTTACGGGGTTTACAAACTGCCCCGGGATAAAGCTGTTCGGTATCTCCTTGGCAAGCTCGTTCGCCTTTTCGATAGCGCCTTTCATGCCCTTTGCGCCGTCGGTCAGCACAAGCTCCGCGCCGTATGCTTTCATCAGGTTGCGGCGCTCAACGCTCATCGTTTCGGGCATGGTGATGATTATGCGGTAGCCCTTCGCCGCTGCAATGGAGCAAAGACCTATGCCCGTGTTGCCGCTGGTAGGCTCGATTATTACGCTGCCTGCCTTAAGCGCGCCGGTTTTCTCGGCGTTTTCAATCATCGCCTTTGCTATTCTGTCCTTTACGCTTCCGCCAGGGTTGAAAAGCTCGAGCTTTGCGTAAATCTTCGCGCCAAGCCCATCCTCCTTTTCAATTTTCTTGAGTTCAAGCAGGGGAGTAGAGCCGACAAGCTCTGTTACAGAATCGTACACTTTCATGGTCATTTCCTCCATTGATTTTGGGTTCAGCTTTCGCTGTTATCTTACGCTTAGATTATAACATACAAAGCCTATAAAGTCAATAGGTAAACAGGAATTTCTTCTATTTCGGCGATATGCCCAAAACAAATCAACTTAAAGCGCGCCTTTCGTTTAACATGGCGGGAATTTCCTGCGAATGCGGGTGGCTTAGGGGACAAAAAAATCCCCGCTCAAAGCGAGCGGGGATTACGTATCTGTATCAGATATTAAACGCCGAATCTTGTGGTGTTTACCTTAACGCCGGGGCCCATTGTGGAAGAAACGGTGCAGGACTTGATGTACTGACCCTTTGCAGCAGCGGGCTTAGCCTTTGCTACAGCTTCCATGAGCGCGTTGAAGTTCTCCTCGAGCTTGCCAGCGCCGAACGACGCCTTGCCGATAGGGCAGTGAATGATGTTCGCCTTGTCAAGACGGTACTCAATCTTACCTGCCTTAGCCTCGGTAACTGCCTTAGCTACATCGGGGGTAACCGTACCTGCCTTGGGGTTAGGCATAAGGCCTCTCGGACCGAGAACCTTACCGAGTCTGCCGACAACGCCCATCATGTCGGGTGTTGCGATAACAACCTCAAAGTCCATCCAGCCGCCGTTAATCTTGGCAACGGTCTCGTTGTCAGCGATAAAATCAGCGCCTGCCGCCTTAGCGTCTGCTTCCTTCTCGGGCTTGCAGAAAACGAGGGTTCTGATGGTCTTACCTGTGCCGTTGGGAAGAACAACCGCGCCGCGAACCTGCTGGTCAGCGTGGCGGGAGTCAACGCCCAGACGAATGTGCAGCTCAACAGTTTCGTCGAACTTTGCCTTAGCGGTCTGGCATACTAAATCAAGAGCTTCGCCGGATTCGTAAACCTTGGTCGAATCAACGAGCTTTGTGCTTTCAACGTACTTCTTACCGTGTTTCATTGTATATTATCCTCCTTGTGGTCAAGCGGAATATTTCCTCCCACTGTATTATTAGTCAACTACCTCTACGCCCATGGAACGTGCAGTACCTGCTATCATGGACATTGCTGTATCGATGTTTGCAGCGTTAAGGTCGGGCATCTTGGTCTCTGCGATTTCCTTGAGCTGTGCCTTGGTAATCTTTGCAACCTTTGTCTTGTTGGGAACGCCCGAACCGCTCTCAATCTTGCAAGCCTTCTTGATGAGTACGCTTGCAGGAGGAGTCTTGGTGATGAATGTGAAGCTTCTGTCTGCGTAAACCGTGATAACAACAGGGATAATAAGACCTGCCTTGTCCTTGGTACGCTCGTTGAACTCCTTGGTGAACGCCATGATGTTTACACCGTGCTGACCGAGTGCAGGGCCAACAGGGGGAGCAGGCGTAGCCTTACCAGCAGGAATCTGTAACTTGATAAATCCTGTAACCTTCTGTGCCATTATAAACAACCTCCATTAAAATTTTGAAGAAATTCCGCTCAAATCTTGCGGATAGCGGAAAGCTCGACTGTGGTGGGCGTCGCCTCGCCGAACATATTGCTGACCTCCACAACGGCGGACTGCTGTTCGGTATCGATTTCCTTTACTACGCCCTCGAAGTTTTCGAGTACACCGCTCTTGATGACCACTCTGTCGCCGACCTCGAACGAAGCCGTAACGGTCTTTGACGAGTGCTCAAGGTTTCTGACCTCTTCCTCGCTGAGAGGGGTGGGCTTTGATTCCGGACCTACGAAGCCTGTAACGCCTCTGGTGTTTCTGCAAATCTGCCACGACTCGTCGGTCTTGACCATCTTTACAAAAACGTACCCGGGATATACCTTGTCCTCGACCTCGTCAACTTTTCCGTCTTCTTTCTCGACCGTGCGCTTGGTCGTAGGTACTGCAACGTCCTCGATAAGGTGCTGGAGATTTCTGTTCTCAACAACCTTCATCAGGTCCGCGGCGACCTTCTTTTCGTATCCCGAATAGGTGTGGAGTATATACCACTTTACTTCTGAATCAGCCATGTTTACCCCCTAGCGTCTTAACCCATGCCGAGAACCAGCTTGTTTATCAGTGCGAAAAGCGAGTCTATGCCGAAGATGAACAGCGCGGCAAGACCGCACATCACGATAACGACAACGGTGTTATGCGTGGTTTCCTTCGGGGTGGGCCATACGACCTTCTTGAACTCCGACTTTGCGTCCTTGAAAAACTTGACTATAGACTTTTTGGGCTTGCCGTTCTTGGCAGGCTTCTTAGCCTTCTCGTCCTTGGGCTTTTTTGCCTTTAATTGTTTCTGCTCGGCAGATTCATCGGGAGCAACCTTTTCGATGTCCAAATCTTTTGCCATTTGTGACTCTCCCTTCTGAATTACTTGGTTTCCTTGTGAAGAGTATGCTTCTTGCAGAAACGGCAGTACTTGTTCATCTCAAGTCTGTCAGGGTCGTTCTTCTTGTTCTTCATGGTGTTGTAGTTGCGCTGCTTGCATTCAGAACACGCCAGTGTGATTTTAACTCTCATTATTTCGGCACCTCCTATTTACCGCCCTTTGCGGGCATTATTGCCTCCCTCAGCCGCGGAATTGCGGATTTAACGGGGAACGTGTATGCGAAAAAAACGCACAAAAAAATAGCACCCCATTCGAGGTAATAACATTTTACCACAAAAAACCCCGCTTGTCAAGCACTTTTTTAATTTTTTTGTATTATCCGCTCAGCGCAGGTTGCGCAACGCCTGTTTTGGCAAAAAGAAACAAAAATCCGCCTGCGATTTGTGCAATAAAGCATATTTGGGCGCATTAACTTATAACCCTGTTGCAATTCACGGTAATTTATGTTATTATATAAGTAGAGCCGTGCACTAAAAGCGCCGTGCAAAAAATCGAGGAGCAGCTAAAGACGTAATGAAAAACAGAATCATGGTCGTTGACGACGACCTTATCACTATAAAAATGTGCGAGTTTATCCTCTCGCAGAACGACTATGAGGTGGTTTCCATGCCGTCGGGGGTGTACTGCCTTGACTACCTGCGCAACAGCGCAAATCCCCCTGTGGACCTTATTCTGCTCGACATTGAAATGCCGCTGCTCAACGGCTATAACACGCTTTCCAGCATACGTCAGGGTGAGTCCACAAAGCACATACCCGTGATGTTCCTGACGGCCTCCGCAACGCAGGAAACGGTGCGCGAGGCTATAAGGCTCGGGGTGAACTCCTACCTTAAAAAACCGTTTTTGCCGCAGGAGCTGCTTGCAAAGGTGCAGGATATGCTCTCGCCGAAAAAATAAAACAAAGCCGCATTGTAAGGACACTATGCTATATAACATCTATTTTGAGCTGAGCGCGCTTACCTTTCTAATCGTCCTCAACGTGTATATGAGGCTTCAATACAGCTCCGAGCCTGTGCGCAACAGGCGCTTCAAGGCGTTGGCGCTTACGCTTGCCGCCGCCGTTTCGCTCGATATCGTAACGGCGGTGACGATAAGCTACGCCTATTTAGTACCCGTGTGGCTCAACACCGCGCTCAACACGCTTTACTTAGCTTCAGACCTGCTTTTGGAGTACCGCTTTATACTCTACTGCGTAATGTGCGTTGGCATGGACGCGGAAAAGGGTGTTGTAATGCGCGTTCAGCGTATAGTAACGGCCGTGGGGGCGGTGGTTCTTGCGGTAAACGTGCCGACAGGCTTCATATTTTCGTTTACGCGCGCGGACGGTTATGTCCACGGGCCGTTTTATTATGCCATTCACGCGTTGCCGCTGGCTACCGTCGCGGGCAGCATTATCATATTTCTCACGCATTTCGGGCAGTTCCGCAAAAATCAGCGCTTCTCGCTGCTGGTGTATATTGCCGTGCTTATCTCAGGACCTGTGGTGCAGCTTATTTTCCCGAACGTGCTGTTCTTCCTGTTCTCGGTTTCCGTGGGATTCGTCATGCTCATGTTCTCGCTTGAAACGCCCGATTATCAGGCGCTTGTGAACGCCAACAAGGCGCTCAGTCAGGCGCGCGACGAAGCGAACGAGGCTATGAACACCGCGCAGCTCGCGAGCCGCGCCAAGACCGATTTTCTCTCCGCCATGTCGCACGACGTGCGCACGCCGATAAACGCGATACTCGGCTACAACGAAAGGATAATCAGCAGCACCAACGAGGAGGAGACTGCGCGCTGCTCCGAAAAGATACGCAGCGCGGGAAAAACGCTCCTGTCCGTTGTAAACAACGCTATCGACTACACCGAGATGGACTCTGGCGCGTTTGCAATTGAAAACGCGCCGTACTCCACCGCCGCCGTGCTGCACGACGCCGCCGCCTGCGCGGAGCATTACGCGCAGGGCAAGCCGATAGAGCTGCGCTTTGAAGCAGACCCGCGCATACCGAGCGTGCTTTCGGGAGACGGCGGCAGGCTCACGCAGATACTTAACAACCTGCTGTCGAACGCCGTGAAGTTCACCGAGGACGGGTGGGCTTCCATGAGTGCTTCGTGGGAGCAGGAGGACGAGAGCAGCGGCTTTCTGCGGGTGAGCATTCGCGACAGCGGCGCGGGAATGTCGCGCGAGGCGGTGCGGCGCGTTGAGCGCGACGCGCTTGTAACGGAATCTGCGGGCAAGCGCGGCGCGGGTATGGGGCTGCCGATAGTTACGCGGCTGCTGGCGCTTATGGGCAGCACGCTGGAGCTTGACAGCGCGCCCGACAGGGGTACTTGCGCGCAGTTTCGCGTAAGGCAGGACATAGTAGACCCCACGCCCGTGGGCGAGCTTTCGCTTACCGCGGAGAGCGCGGCTGCCGCGCCCTGCTTCCATGCGGACGTGAGGATTCTCTGCGCGGACGACAACGCGATGAACCTTGAGCTTATGCGCGGCAATCTCGCGCGCATGGGCGCGCTTGTAGAAACCGCGCGCAACGGCGCTGAGGCGCTCGAAATGATACGCCGCAGGCGCTACGACCTTGTTTTCCTCGACCACATGATGCCCGTTATGGACGGAATGCGCACGATGGAGCAGATACGCCGCGAGCGGCTCTGCCCCGACACGCCCGTGGTGGTGGTAACGGCAAACGCGCTTTCGGGCGACCGCGAAAAGTACCTTGCGGCGGGCTTTGCGGAGTACCTTGCAAAGCCGCTGTCCTCGCAGGGGCTGTTTTCCGCGGTGAGGAGGCTGCTGCCGCCGCACCTTGTGCGCGAGCGCGCGCAGGCCTCCGCCGCTGCAAAAGCTCCCCTTACGGGGGTTGACGCGCTGCACAAAATGGGCTTTCTCGACACGCGCGCGGGGCTTGCCTACTGCTGCGAAAACGTGGACTTCTACCTCGATATAGTGCGCACGTACCTGTCTGAGGACAAGAGCGCGGACATACTGCGCTGCCGCGAAAACGGCGATACGGAGGGCTTTCGCATACTGGTGCACGCGCTTAAAAGCACCTCGCGCACGATAGGCGCGGCGGAGCTTTCCGCGCAGGCGGAGCGGCTTGAAGCTGCGGCGCGCGGCGGCGACGAGGAGTACCTCGCCCACAACACCGCAAGGGTGGTGGAAGCGTACAGGGGACTTCTCAAACGGCTGGCAGAGGTGCTGGGAGAGGCAAGCAAGGCACATTAGCCAAAAAAAATGTATAAAACATACGAAATTTAAGATAAATAATATATTGCCCCGTGTACAAAATAATGCTATAATATAGTGTGGATATCTGTTGCGGGGCTTGTCGGACGGTTTCGGCGGCTTTGCGATAATATACAGAACGCGCTTAAATGGCGCTTATAAAACATCACACCACTACAACGGAGGATAATTCAAATGTTTGGTATCAACAAGGACATAGGCATAGACCTCGGCACAGCCAACACGCTTGTATATATGAGAGGAAAGGGCATAATCATACGCGAGCCGTCTGTCGTAGCCGTTGACAAGAAGGCGGGGCAGGTGCGCTACGTAGGGCAGGAGGCAAAGGACGTTATCGGCCGTACCCCCGGCTCTATCGTTGCGGTACGCCCGCTTAAGGACGGCGTTATCGCCGATTTCGACATGACCAGCGTTATGCTCGGGCAGTTCATAAAAAAAGCGCTTAAGGGCAGGTCCAAGGCGAGAGTTATCATCTGCATTCCCTCGGGCGTTACCGCTGTTGAGCGCCGCGCCGTAAAGGAAGCCGCAGAGCAGGCGGGCGCAAAGCGCGTTTCGATAATAGAAGAACCTATGGCTGCGGCTATCGGCGCGGGACTCCCCGTGGCGGAGCCTATGGGCAGCATGATAGTGGACATCGGCGGCGGCACGAGCGAGGTCGCGATAATTTCGCTCGGCGGCATTGTTACGGCGCGTTCTGTAAGAGTCGCAGGCGACGAGTTCGATTCCGCGATAATCAACTTTATTAAAAAGAAGTACAACCTGCTTATCGGCGAGAGAACCGCGGAGAACATCAAGACGGGCATAGGCTCGGCGTTCAAGACCGAGGAAACAGAGCCTGTTATGGACATCAAGGGCAGAAACCTCCTTAACGGCCTGCCCGAGAACATCACGATAACCTCCGAGGAGGTGCGTCAGGCTATTTCCGAGCCGCTCTCCCACGTTATCGACGCTATCAAGACCACCCTTGAGAAATGCCCGCCCGAGCTTGCAGCGGACATCATCGAAAGCGGCATTATGCTTGCGGGCGGCGGCGCGCTGCTCAAAGGGCTTGACCTGCTGATACATGAGGAAACGGGTATGCCCGTAAAAATCGCGGAACACCCGCTTGACTGCGTTGCGGACGGCACGGGCAAGGTGCTTGAAAACATCGACAAGCTTGAGGACGTTCTGAGCGAGGACGAAACTATCTATTGATGATTTGCGGGGCGGTCCTGCGTTACGGGAGCGCCCCGCAGGCTCATTTTACGGAGTACGATGAAGGATTTTTTTCACAGCATAAGATTCAGAATACTTATCTGCATAGGCGCGCTTGTTCTCGGGCTTATGACCTATGTTGCGGTAACAAACGGCGCGGAAACTATCCCCGAGCAGATAGTAAGCACGGTGACATATCCGTTCGTCACCGCCGCTAACGCCATTTCCAACGGGGTGAGCGGCTTTATCGACAAGCTTGTAAACGCCGACAGCTACAAGCAGCAGAACGACGAGCTGCGCGCGCAGCTCACGGATATGTACAAGCACACCATGGACGCAGACCGTCTGCGCGAGGAAAACGACCGCCTGCGCGAAATGCTCGGGCTTAAGGAGCAGCACGAGGACTACATTTTCAGCGAGCCGTGCAGCGTTATCTCGCGCAACGCCAACGACATTTACGGCGGCTTTACGATAGACCGCGGCACGAACGACGGGCTGTCGCTCAACGACCCCGTGATAACGAGCGTCGGTCTTATCGGCAGGGTGACGAGCCTTGCGCCCAACTACGCGAGAGTTACAACAATTTTAAGCCCGCAGGTCAATGTGGGCGTGTTTGTCATGCGCTCAAAGGCTACGGGCTTTATTGAGAACGACCTTACAACGTCCGAGCAGGGCAAGTGCCTGATGAGCGGCATACTAAAGGACGCGGACATAGAGGTAGGGGACGTGGTGTTCACCTCGGGGCAGAGCGGGCTTTTCCCCGACGACCTGCTTGTAGGCACGGTGACGGAGGTCTTCGACGACCCCAACGGCCTTTCAAAGCACGCGCTCATAGAGCCTGCGGAGAACGTTTTTGCGGCGACCTCGGTGTTTGCCGTGGTGGATTTCGACGGCAAGGGGCTGTCGTTCAATGCGGGAGAATAGCGGGCTATGAGAAGATTATCCGGCAAGGCGCGCTCGCGCAGGGCTATGCTGCGGTGCTTTATGCGCTGGTTTTTGTATTCTGCGGCGCTGCTGCTGTTTTACGCTGCAGAGTGCAGCGCGCTTATCCGCGGGTTCTGCCCGCTGCTTATAATTCCGCTTGCTACGGCGGTTGCAATGTTTGAGGGCGACCTTGCCGCGGGAGTGTTCGGCGCGGTGTGCGGGCTTATGCTGGACATGGCGAACGGCGTTACCGTAGCGGGCTTCTCGTCGCTCTGGCTGCTGGCGTTCTGCCCGCTTATCTCGCTGCTTTCACGGTTCTTTGTAAAAAGCAACTTTTTCAGCCACTTTGTGATGAACGCGGTTGTCTGCGCGGTAATGGCGGCGATGGATATGCTTTTCCTGCACTGGGCGTGGGAGGGCGGCGAGTCCGTGATATCCTTTACGCACAGCGTTCTGCCCGCGTACGGCGGCGCGGTATTGCTGTCCGTCCCCATATTCCTGCTGGTAAGGCTCGTTTCCCGCAAGACCCGCCCCGCAGAGGAGCGCAGGCTGGAGGAATCCGCGCAGGAGGCAGAGGAAGCAGAGGACAAGGAGCGCACCTGACGCCCACATACCCTATCGGAGGAAAAGATGAAGAAAATCTCGGTTACTGTCCGCTCGCTTATTCTCGCGGCGCTTGTTGTGGTGGTTTCGTTTATGTGCGGGCTGCGGCTGCTACAGATACAGCTTGTTGACGGGGCTAAGTACCTTGCAATGACCAAAAGCACACAGACCGCAACGCAGGATATCGAGGCTGCGCGCGGCAAAATCGCCGACTGCAACGGTAAAATTCTCAATACAAACAAAATAGTATATAATGTGAACCTGCAGCGTTCTTCGCTTGCGCAGGGTACGGAAAACAAGATAATCTTCCGCATTCTCACCGTTTTGCAGAAAAACGGCGAGGAGTGGAACGAGAGCCTGCCCATAACGCGCACGCAGCCCTATTCATTTACTACCGACAACGAGAGCGTGCTTACTCGCGTAAAGGAAAATCTCGGCATGGGAAGCTACGCCACGGTTGATAACGTGATTTATCAGCTCTACAAAACGTACGAAATAAGCGATGAATACCCCGAGCAGATGAAGCGCTGCATTGCGGGCGTGCGCTATGAAATGCAGATTAAGGACTTTTCGTTCAGAAACAAGTTTGTGCTTGCAAGCGAAATAAGCGAAAAGACCGTGCAGGAGCTTAAGGAGCTTGACTCGCTGCTGAGCGGCATGGACATCACCGAGGGGTGGGAGCGCGTGTACCTTGACGGAACGCTCGCGCCGCATATCCGCGGGACTGTCGGGGCTATCTCGCCCGAAAAATACGCCGAGCTTCAGAGCAGCGGCTACACGATGAACGACATTTTAGGGCTTTCGGGCGTTGAGCAGGCGCTTGAAAGCGAGCTTCGCGGTACGCGCGGCGTGAGGACGATAACGCGCAGCAGCGACGGCGTGGAGCTTCAGGACGAGGTGACCGAAGAACCGCAGGCGGGGCATTCTGTAATGCTGACGATAGACAGCGACTTCCAGCAAATGGTGCAGGATATCGTGCAGAACTACATGGACTTTCTGCAAGGACCGCACTACACAACGCTCCACGACGCGCAGCTAAGAGGCACGGAGTGCAACGCGGGCGCGGTGGTGGTGCTTGACGTAAAGACGGCGGGCGTGCTTGCGTGCGTAAGCGCTCCGGGGTACGATATCAACGACTACATCAACGACTACGCCGAGGTTATGAGCAGGGACTACACGCCCGTGTTCAACCGCGCGCTTAACGGCGTGTACCGCCCGGGGTCTACTTTCAAGACGATAACCGCCACAGCGGGGCTTGCTGAGGGCGTTATCACCCCGCAGACGCATATCACCTGCAACAAGGTCTACCACTACTACACCGACTACACCCCCAGCTGCACGGGCTTCCACGGCTCTATAACCGTGCAGGACGGTCTGCGCTATTCCTGCAACATATTTTTCTACGAAACCGCGCGCCTGCTCGGCATAGACAAGCTCGCCTACTGGGGCGGGCGCTACGGCATAGGCGAAACGCTCGGGCTTGAAATACCCATGGCAGCGGGGCAGATGACCTCGCTTGCGCTGTTTGACGAGCTGGGTCTCGAGTGGAACGCGGGCAACGTTATTCAGGCGGGCATAGGGCAGAGCGAAACCGCCGTTACCCCCATGCACCTTGCCGTGCAGGCAATGACAATAGCCAACAGGGGCATTCGCTACGAGCCGCACATTGTAAAGGCCGTCTACAACTACGATTACACCGAGCTTATAGAGGAAAAGCAGCCCGTAATTGCGGACGATTTTTCCGAGGGCATGGACGAGGTGTTCGACGCGGTGACAGAGGGCATGAAGCGCGTAAGCGCAAACGCGGGAATGTGGGTGCATAACAACTGGTATAACATCTACGACTACGTGGGCGTCGGCAAGGAGAACGTCGCTACCAAAACGGGAACGCCGCAGACGAGCGTCAGCACCTACAACTCCGCGATAATCGGCTTTTACCCCGCGGACGACCCCGAGATAGCGTTCGGCATTGTTATGGAAAAGGGCGAGTTCAGCCGACACATTGCCGCGAACCTTATTTCGGCATACGCCACGGGCGAGTTCAACCCCGAGTACGACGAGGATGGCTTTGCATTAGAGCCGCTGCAGCCCGCAAAAAACGCCGCAGAGTAACGCGCAGGGGAATGTGCGCGGTGAAAACCGGTTTTCAACCGTGAAAATAATTTTTGTTGAAAATAGCCAAGATTAGGGTGAGAAAATTACTCTTAATTCACAAAAATTTGCGATATTGAAAAAAACTCTTTTCATTCTGAGAATTTTGTGATAAAATATAGAAAGAGAATCTATGATGATGGCGTGCGCGATATGCCGCAGATATAATGCGGTGCGTGCAGCTGTTTTGACATCATGAAACCGATGTCGGAGAGGGGAATTTATATGTCACAGATAATTGCGGTAACAGCAGGAAAGGGCGGCACGGGCAAATCAACAACATCTGCAAATGTTGCTTCGGGGCTTGCGGCGCTCGGCAAGAAAACTCTGGTGGTAGAGCTTGACTTCGGTCTGCGCTGTCTTGATATTATGCTTGGCATAAAGGATAAGGTAAAGCACGATATCGGCGAATATCTCGAGGGAAAAATAGACATTCTTACTGCAACGACAAAGGTTGACAGGGTGGATAACCTCTACCTTGTGTGCGCGACAAGAAACCCCTTTATGGACATAAACCCCGAGAAGATTATGGGCGTATGCGAGGAAATGCGCAAGCACTTCGACTACATAATCATCGACACGGCGGGCGTCGGCAGCTCTGTATTCAGCGTTATCAAGGCGGCGGAGCTTATCCTTATGGTAACCACCCCCGATACCGTGTGCGTGCGCGACGGCGCTATCCTTTCAGACTTCCTTTATGTAAAGAACTGCACGAATCAGCGTCTTGTCATAAACAAGGTCAGCCCCAACTTCAAGGACGAAGAGATACTCTACGACCTCGACGAGGTAATGGACAGCGTGGGCATTCCGCTCATAGGCGTTGTACCCGAGGACCAGAATATCAAGATATGCGGCGCAAAGGGTCAGCCGCTGCCCACGACCTGCGGCGGCTACAAGGCGTATTCTGCAATTGCAAGGCGTATTCTTGGCGAGGACGTTCCGCTGACGATAAAAATAGACTGATTTGGTTTGGACAGAGAGGCTTAAAAAATGAACATTGCGCTAATCGCACATGACTCGAAAAAGGAACTGATGGTTCAGTTCTGTATTGCATACTGCGGCATTCTCAGTCGCCACAACATCTGCGCTACGGGTACGACCGGCAAGCTCGTTGCGGAGGCTACGGGACTGCATATCCAGCGTTTTCTGAGCGGCTCGCAGGGCGGCGACCAGCAGCTCGCTTCCAGCATAAGCTGCAACGAGATAGACCTGCTCATATTCTTCCGCGACCCGCTTAACGCAAAGTCGCACGAGCCGAACGACATCAATCTCCTGCGCCTGTGCGATGTGCATAATATCCCCGTCGCTACCAACATTGCAACGGCTGAGGCGCTTATTCACGCGCTTGAGCGCGGCGACCTTGACTGGCGCGAGTATATGCGCAACTGATTTTTGCGCGTTTGTTACGGCTGCGGCAGCGCAGCCGCGGTTTTAATGCAGATTTTTCCCCGCTCAGGCGGGGATTTGTTTTTGCAGGCGAAAAAAATGCGCGCCCCTACTTGAAAAATACGCGGGAATATGTTATAATAAAATGTAGTTTTGTGCTAATAAATTAACAGCGGTCGATTTCCGCAGATACAGGAGTGAACCGAAATGATACAGTATGACGAAACGCGCCTTGCTATGGAGGCGCTCACGCCGCAGATTGAGGAGCTTCGCGGAGCGCTCAACCTTGACGGAATCAAAATAAAGCTTGACGAGCTTGAGATGAAAACGACAGAGCCGGGCTTCTGGGACGACCCCGAAAAAAGTCAGGCTATATTGCAGCAGATAGGGCAGTACAAGTCCACGATAAACGGCTTTGAGAAGCTGCGCACGAACCACGAGGAAGTCCTTACCATGATAGAGCTTGCCGAGGAAGAACAGGACGGCAGCATGGAGGAGGAAGCAAAGGCTCTCGCGCAGACCGTCACCACCGAGCTTGAGGAGCAGAAGCTTGCAACGCTGCTTACGGGCGAGTACGACAGCTGCAACGCTATTCTGTCCTTCCACGCGGGCGCGGGCGGCACGGAGGCGCAGGACTGGGTGTCCATGCTGCTGAGAATGTACAACAAGTGGGCTGACCACCACGG
This sequence comes from uncultured Oscillospiraceae bacterium, assembly GCA_934462925.1. Classification (GTDB taxonomy): domain Bacteria; phylum Bacillota; class Clostridia; order Oscillospirales; family Ruminococcaceae; genus CAG-115. The sequence goes on from CAKSIT010000008.1 coordinate 43,669, forward strand.
CTTTAAGGTGGAGCTGCTCGACCAGCTCGACGGCGACGAGGCGGGCATTAAGAGCGCTTCTATTCAGATACAGGGGTACAACGCCTACGGCTTCCTTAAGAGCGAGCATGGCGTTCACAGACTTGTACGCATTTCCCCGTTCGACGCTTCGGGCAGGCGGCAGACGAGCTTCGCTTCCGTCGAGGTAATGCCCGAAATTGAAAAGGACGTTTCGGTTGAGATACGCCCCGAGGATATTGAAATGGAAGTGTACCGTGCAAGCGGCGCGGGCGGTCAGCATATCAACAAAACGTCCTCTGCGGTACGCCTTATCCACAAGCCCACGGGTATAGTAACCTCCTGCCAGACGCAGAGAAGTCAGGTGCAGAACCGCGACTTCGCCATGAAAATGCTTATGGCAAAGCTTGTTGAGATAAAGGAGCGCGAGCATCTCGACAAGATAAGCGACATTAAGGGCGAGCAGCTTAAAATCGAGTGGGGCAGCCAGATTCGCTCGTATGTATTCATGCCGTACACCCTTGCAAAGGACCACCGCACGGGCTTTGAAAACGGCAACATACAGGCGGTAATGGACGGCGATATCGACGGCTTTATCAACGCTTACCTTAAGGCGCGCAGCCTTGGCGAGATATGAAGAAGAACGACATAATAACGGTTGAAATCACCGCCATGACGAGTGAGGGCAGCGGAATCGCCCGCCACGAGGGCATGGCGGTGTTCGTGCCGTTCACGGCGGTTGGGGACGTTATTTCCTGCCGTATAGTAAAGGCGCTTAAAAGCTACGCCTTTGGCAGGGTAGAAGCTGTGCTGACGCCCTCGCCCGACAGAACGGACAACGACTGCCCTGTTTACGGCAGGTGCGGCGGCTGCTGCTTTCGCCACATGAGCTACGAGGCGGAGCTGCGCGCAAAGGACGGCATAGTAAGGGACGCTTTCGCGAGGATAGGCGGGCTTTCGCCCGAGTTTTTGCCGATAGCGCCAAGCCCCGCCGTGAGCGGATACCGCAACAAGCTGCAAATGCCCGTGGCGCGTATCGACGGGCGGACGGTCTGCGGGTTTTACTCCGAGCGCTCGCACAGGGTAACGGCGGTGGAAAGCTGCCTGCTGCAGCCCGCCGTTTTCGGGGAGATAACGCAGTTTGTAACGCTCGCCGCCGACAGGCTTCGCATAAGCCCCTATAACGAGGAGAAGCACGAGGGCGTTTTGCGGCACATATTCCTGCGTAAAGGCAATTACAGCGGCGAGATTTGCCTGTGCCTTGTAGTGCGCAGAAAAGTCCCCGAGCTTTCGCGGCTTGCCGCGGAGGTCTGCGCGGCGTTCCCGCAGATAACGGGCGTTGTCGCTAATATCAATCCCGACAGGACAAACGTTGTTTTAGGCGAGCGCGAGATAGTTCTGCGCGGAAAGGCGGCCATAGCCGACACAATGTGCGGGGTAAGCGTTGAGATATCGCCGCGCGCGTTCTATCAGGTGAACACGCCCGCCGCCGAGCGGCTTTACGCGCAGGCGCGCGAGTTCGCAGAGCCGCGCGGCAAGCTGGTTCTCGACCTGTACTGCGGCGCGGGAACGATAGGGCTTTCAATGGCGGGAGAGGCGGCGCGCGTTATCGGCGCGGAGATAGTCCCCGACGCGGTGGAGAATGCGCGGCAGAACGCGCTTCGCAGCGGATTTGACAACGCGCAGTTTATTTGCGCGGACGCGGGACAGGCGGCGGAGCGCTTCACAAAAGAGGGCGTAAAGCCCGACGTTATCATGCTCGACCCGCCGCGCAAGGGCTGTTCCGCGCAAACGCTGCATGCGTGCGCGCAAATGTCGCCAGAGCGTATCGTGATGATTTCCTGCGACCCTGCCACGGCCGCGCGCGACGCAAAGCTGCTGGGCGAGCTTGGCTACAGGGCGGTAAGGGCAAGGGCGTTCGATTTGTTCCCGAGAACAAGGCACGTTGAGTGCGTGGTTTTATTAAGAAAAAACATTTAATTTAACGGGAGGACTTGTACATGAGTGGTGAAGAAATTCAGGTTTGGGGTATCCATGCTCAGGACGATAATATGTTTCGCAAGGATAATATAATCGCTCTGGGATGGAAAGATTTTGGCGACCTTAGTAAAGTTGACGCTTCTCGTGAAGCATTTAAGGAACACTATCAAAAAATATACCCCAATGGAAAGAAAGGGGCTGTAGGTACTTGCTCCGGAATGCTTTACAGATTTATTCACGAAATCAAAATCGGAGATTATATAGTATACCCCTCAAAGGCGGACAGAATGATAAATATTGGCGTTGTTGAGGGTGAATACACATACGCTCCCGAGGCAGGTGAATATGTTCAGCAAAGAGCTGTAAAGTGGCTGAAACACCTTCCGCGCACTGCTTTCTCGCAGGGAGCTTTATATGAAGCGGGGTCTGCTCTGTCATTATTTGCGGTTAAAAATTATGCAGGTGAATATTTATCTGCGCTTGACAGCAAATTTAAGCCGACTATTCCTCCTGCTGAAGATGATGGAAGTGTTGCTGCAACAGCAAACGAAATAAAAGAATCCACACGTGATTTTGTTCTGAAAGAGCTCAGTAAAAATCTCAAGGGATATGATTTTGAAGAATTTGTTGCTGACCTGCTCCGAGCTATGGGTTACAGAACTACTGTGTCTCAACATGGTGGCGACAGCGGAATAGACATCACCGCATACAAAGATGAACTCCCGCCGCGTATTCTGGTACAGGTTAAAAGTCAGGCCAGCGACATCAATGAATCGCTTATACAGTCGCTTAAAGGTGCAATGCGAGAGGGAGATTACGGACTTTTCGTAACGCTGTCCAAATACACTAAAAATGCGACAAAATACTTAGAAAATACTCCGATAATCCGAGGTATAAACGGCGAAGAACTAGTTGAACTTATTCTGCAATACTATGACCAACTTAGCGAGAAGTATCAAAGGGTGATACCGTTGGAGATGGTTTACATACCCGTGTCAAAGGATAGTCTGAGTTAACGCTTAAATAATGTTGAAAATATTTGTTTTCTATTTGTGTTAGAATACTATGAAAACAAGTCAGTAGATGATATTTTGCCCTATGCGTTCCCACAAAAGCAAGTTATATTTAATGACCGCACGACGAAAGGACGATATATGAAAAGAGCGTATGCCAAATCATCATATGCTAAGCCCTACGAGCAGTATTGCAGGGAGCATTTCCCCGACGAAGCGGACTTTATATTCAGCAAGGCGGAGGAGTGGTACGGCAGACTTATAAAGGATATGCCCGACCTTGGCAAGAACATGATGGCGCAGAATATGCTGGACTGGTTCACCATTCTCGCGTTTTACGAGGCGAGCCGCCGCAGGCTGGACGGCGAGGCGCTTCTTGCTGTAAAGCGCATGGCAGTCGATAAAATGAAGTTCCTTGGCAAAATCGTGGACGGCAACAAAAGCAAGTGGCCCTACAGGCTGTTTGAAAAGACATATGTCAAGTACATAAAGGCTGTAAAAAAGCACCAAGCAAAGGGCGAGTGGCTTGACAGCTGGCGCGTGGAGCTGAATCCCGACAACCGCACTGAAGGCTTTTGCTTTCACCTTGTGGGCTGCCCGCTTGCGAAGCACGCAAAGGCGCACGGCTACGAGAAGCTGCTGCCGTACCTTTGCAGGACGGACCACTTTCTTGCCGAGGTAATGCACGCGCGGCTCGTCCGCACGCAGACCGAGGCGCTTGGCGGGGACTGCTGCGATTACTGGTACGTTGGCGACAAAAGCCCCGCGCTCAAGCCGTATAAGGATTTGGAGCTTATATAAACGACAGCGAGGGGTAAGCGGGGGTGAGTGCGTTGCGGCGCGTAGCCGATTTTATAAAGCGCGAGGCGGTGCTGTGTATAGCGGTGCTGCTGGCGCTCGTTTCTATGTTTTTTGTGCCGCCCGACGCGGAATACGCGGGATACATAGACCTGCGCACGCTCGGCATATTGTTCTGCCTGATGACGGTGGTGGCGGGGCTTAAGGGACTCGGCGTGTTCTCTGCGCTTGCGCAGGGGCTGCTTAAGCGCGTAAGGACGGTGCGGGCGCTTGTTGTGGCGCTTGTGCTGATGTGCTTCTTTTTCAGCATGGTTATAACAAACGACGTGGCGCTTATAACGTTCGTGCCGTTTACGTTTGAGCTGCTGCACCTTGCGGGCGAACAGGCGGAGCGCGAGTGGCTCGTGAGCGCGGTTGCAATGCAGACCGCCGCGGCGAATCTCGGCAGTATGCTTACTCCCCTTGGCAACCCGCAGAACCTTTACCTGTACGGCCGCGCGGGCATGACAGCGGGCGGGCTTGCAGCGCTTATGCTTCCGTACAGCGCGCTTTCCCTTGCGATGATAATGCTGTGGATAGCGCTAAGGCGCGGCGGGGGGAGCATAATGGTGCGCTTTGAGGAAAAAGCGGAGATTGCGGGCAAAAAGCGCCTTGCGATGTACATAGCGCTTTTTGCGGTCTGCCTGCTTGCGGTGCTGCGCGTGATTTGGTGGCAGGCGGCGGCAGCCGTGGTGCTTGTATGCGTGCTTGCGGCGGACAGAAAGACGCTGCGCAGCGTTGACTGGGGGCTGCTGGCAACGTTTGTGGGCTTCTTTGTGTTTGTGGGGAACATGGGGCGCATTCCTGCGCTGCGGCAGCTGCTTGAAAGCGTTGTCGCGGGAAACGAGGTGCTGACGGCGGCAGCTTCGAGCCAGATAATAAGCAACGTGCCTGCGGCGCTGCTGCTGTCGGGCTTCACGCAGGATATGCGTGGGCTTATTATCGGCACGAATATAGGCGGACTTGGCACGCTCATAGCTTCAATGGCAAGCCTTATCTCGTATAAGCAGCTCTGCGCGCAGCGCCCGCAGGAAAAGGGGCGGTATATGCTGTGCTTCACGGTATCCAACGTTGTAATGCTCGCCGCGCTTCTCGGGGAGTATTTCGCGCTAAGGGCGCTCGGGGCGTATTCGTAAACAAATTAAGCGGGACTGATTTCAGCCCCGCTTTTGCGTATATTGCCTTAAGCCAAATCCGCGCGCATTCTGCTTCTGAAAACAAGCACCGAAGCCACCGCTACGACCGCCGTGTACGCGAGCGTTATAAGCATATGAACGCCCAGCCCCTCCGTTTCCATTGCAAACAGCAGGTGAGCTGTCTTTACGCTGTGGTAGAACGGCAGCGCCCTGCATATCGTCAGCAGAATGCCGCCCGTGCCGTCCGCGTCGAACCATATGCCGCCGAGGAACGAAGCGAGCGATATCAGCACCGAGCAAAGCCCGGGAGCTGCCTTTTCGCTGAAAAGCGTGCCGAACAGCAGCCCGAAGCATATGAACATTACAGCGCTTGGAATGAGCGCCGCCGCCGCAAGCAGCATTCCGCCGACGTTGAGCGACTGCCCTGTGATAAGCGAAATCACAAATCCAGCCGCGAACGTTATAATTATCTGCGCAAACGCAAGCGCCAGCATGGGCAGCGTGTAGCCGAGGATAAAATCCGCGCCTTTCATGGGCGTTGCGTAAAGCCGCACGAGGAACGAGCCGCTCCTGTCCTTTGAGATGTTAAGGCAGGTAAAGAGCATTACGAACGTAAGCCCAAACACCGCCATTCCGCCAGTAAGCTGGTTAATGTTAAAAAGCGTCATGTTCGCTTCGGGGGGAATGCTCTCGTTTACAAGCGTCATTACAACAAGCATAACCAGCGGGAAGCCAAGGCAGAATATGTAGGCGAGCGGGTCGCGCAGTATTTCCTTTATGTTGCGCGAAGCGAAAGACATTGTTTTTTTCATACCGCAGCCCCCTTTTTGTGCGATTCCGCGATTTTTATAAACGTGTTTTCAAGCCCCTGCTCGCCCGAGAACGCCTCAAGCTCCGCGAGCGTGCCGCAGGTTACAAGCGAGCCGTCTATCATTATCCCTATTCGGTCGGAGAGGTGTTCCGCTTCTTCCATATAGTGCGTTGTAAGGATTATGGTTATCTTCCCCTTAAGGGCGGAAATAACGCTCCACAGCTCGCGCCTTGCAAGCACGTCAAGCCCGAGCGTGGGTTCGTCCAGAAACAGCACCTGCGGCTTTGAGATAAGCGCCATTGCAATGGAGAGTCTGCGCTTCCAGCCGCCCGAGAGCGTTTTCGCGCGGGAATCGCGCACCTCGCCCATGCCGAAAAGCGTTATCATCTCCTCAACGCGCGCGCGGCGCTCCTCGCCCTCAATGCCGAATATCCCGCACATAAGCGCAAGGTTTTCCTGCACCGAAAGATTATCCGCTACCGCCGTATCCTGCGGGGAAATGCCCACAATGCTCTTTACCGCGGCGCTTTCGGTTTTGCAGCTGTGGCCGCACACATAGCACTCGCCGTCCGTCGGCGCGGAAAGGCACGACAGCATTCTTATCGTGGTGGTTTTGCCCGCGCCGTTCACGCCAAGCAGCGCGAAAAGCTCGCCCTGCGCCACCGTGAGCGACAGGGCGTTTACGGCGGTTTTGGACTTATATCTTTTTGTAAGTCCTTTGGTTTCTATCGCGTTCATGTTTTGCTCCTTTTTTACTATTTGTCGAAAAGGCACTCGGACATTTTAACAAGCGCAATGCCCTTGTCCTCGTCAGCAAGCACGAGAAGCGCCGTCCCCGCGCCAAGCCCGAACAGCTCGCGGCATTTTTTCGGCAGCGTTATCTGCCCCTTGTCGTTTACCATCGTCATGCCGAACATATGCCGTCTGCCCTCGGGGTCGGACACGGGCTGCGTCATATTCCGCACGAGAAAGTCAACGCTCGTGCCGTACAGGTCCGAAAGCGCTATGATGTTCTCGATGTCGGGCAGGCTCTCGCCGCTTTCCCATTTTGCCACGGCCTGCCGCGACACGCCGAGCTTTTCGGCTACCTGCTCCTGCGTCATGCCGCTTTGCTTTCTGTACAGCTTAAGGTTGTTGAACTCTATTGCCATGCTTTCACTTCCTTTATTCAAGTTTACCATATTGTTACGCGATATTCTACCAACTGCGGGTTACGTCAATGTTACGTTGAGTTTACATTTTCGGAAAAAGTGGGGCGGCACGGTTATTTTCCGATACCGCCCCATACGGGTGCATTTTATTCCGCCGTTTCGGGCGCTGCGCTTTCCCCGTCAAACGGGAACATATCCGTGTAGTAATTTATCTCGTCCACGCTGTTTACATAACCGTTAGCTATTTCCCATGTAAAGCGCGAATACTCGCCTACGTCGCCGTTTTTGAACGCCTTTTCAAGCTCCTTTGCGCCGCTGTAGTCCGTGGGATTCCACGCGCCGACAAGGTCGGGCTGCTGGAACGACGCTTCAACGTCGTTTGAAAGCCGCAGCGTTACGTACTCGCCGCTTTCGCTGTCCTCCGAGGCTTCAAGGCAGTAGCACCCGAGCGTTTTGCTGTAGTAAATGTCGCGCAGGTAAAGCTCGTCCGACGCGTCCGAGCGGTTCTCCACCACGTTGTACACGGGTTCGCTGCTGCCCGCGCACGCCGTAAGCGAAAGCGCCAGCAGCGCCGCGGGAATTATCGTCCTATTCATAAAGTACCTCCTGTAAAATCGCGCTTCTGCGTTTAATAGGATTATACCATATTTTCGCATAGTTTGCAATGCTCAAAGGGCGCTTGCTGTAATTTTTTTCATAAGGTCACCTCTAAAAACCTTGTTTGAGGGAAAATGTGTATAGCGCACCGACTGCTTCTTCAAACCTCCTCGTAAGGCATACAGCCTTACTTCGTCGGCTTTCATCGCATTCGGCGCACTCTACCCATTTTCCCTTTTCAAACCGGTTTTTAGAAGTTCCCATAAAACGTTCACAGAAAGCGGCACTCATTTTTGCGGCGGCGCTTGACTATCTCGGAAAAGTGTGGTACAATATAATGTGGAGCGCATAAGGCGCGTATGCAATCAAAAGAAAGAGGTAGATACAAAATGACAAAGATAGATGTTTTTTCCGGCTTCCTCGGCGCGGGCAAGACGACCCTTATCAAGAAGCTTCTTAAAGAGGGCTACAACGGCGAGAAGCTCGTGCTTATCGAGAACGAGTTCGGCGAGATAGGCATAGACGGCGGTTTTATGAAAGACGCGGGCATTCAGGTAACGGAGATGAATCAGGGCTGCATTTGCTGCTCGCTGGTAGGCGACTTCGGCAAGGCGCTCAAAAAGGTTATAGAGCAGTTCAGCCCCGACAGAATACTTATCGAGCCGTCGGGCGTTGGCAAGCTGTCGGACGTTATAAAGGCCGTAATGGATTCCGACTGCGGCGACATAAAGCTCAACAGCTACACCACCGTAGTTGACGCTTCCAAGATAAAGATGTATATGAAGAACTTCGGCGAGTTCTACAAGAATCAGGTTGAAACCGCAAAGACCATCATCTTCAGCCGCACGCAGAAGCTCTCCGAGGAAAAGCTCGCGCAGGCTGTAGCCATGATAAAGGAGCTTAACGACCGCGCGACTATCGTAACCACGCCGTGGGACGAGATAAACGGCGCGCAGATACTCGCTGCAATGGAGGCTGAAAACAGCTTTGCGGACGAGCTTCTTAAGGACGAGGATATCTGCCCCGTATGCGGGCATTCCCACCACGACCACGACGAGCATGAGCATCACCACCACGACCATGACGACGAGTGCTGCTGCCACGACCATGACCATGATGAACACGAACATCATCACGACCACGACGAGCATGAGCATCACCACGACCATGACGGCGAGTGCTGCTGCCACGACCACGACCATGACCACCATCATCACCACCACGCGGACGAGGTGTTCACGACCTTTGGCGTTGAAACGGCAAAGAAGTTCACAAAGGACGAGCTGGAGGCGGCGCTTACCGCGCTTTCTTCCGAGGAATACGGCAGCGTTCTGCGCGCAAAGGGCATAGTTGCGGGCGCAGAGGGCGTGTGGTATCACTTTGACTTTGTGCCGGGCGAGCATGAGGTGCGCACAGGCTCTGCGGACGTTACGGGCAGAATGTGCGTTATAGGCGCAAAGCTTGAAGAAGACAAGATAAAGGCGCTGTTCGGCGTGTAACCGAAAGGAGACAGCGGTATGGAAATACCTGTTTATATGATGACCGGCTTTCTCGAAAGCGGAAAGACCTCGTTCATTCTCGAAACGCTTGCGGACAAGGAGTTCAGCAGGGGCGAAAAGACCCTTGTTATAGCGTGCGAGGACGGCGAGGTTGAGTACGACGAGAAAGTGCTTAAGGACTCAAACTCCGTTGTGGAGTTTGTGGAGAACGAGGAGGACTTCAACCCCGAGAACCTTGAGGGGCTTGTAAAAAAGCACAGACCATCGCGCATTATGCTCGAGTTCAACGGAATGTGGAGCTTGCGCAACATGGCGAAGCAAGCGCCAAAGGGGTGGATATTCTACCAGATATTCATGTTTGTAGACCACACCCGCTTTGACGTTTACATGAATAATATGCGCCAGCTGCTGTCCGACAACATTTCGATAGCGGACGTTATCGTGTTCAACCGCTGCGAGCAGGGCAAGGTGGACAAAAAGCGCATTCGCCGCAGCGTAAAGGCGCTCAACCCCAAAATCGACTTTATGTTCGAGTATATGGACGGCACGGTTGAGCAGGGCTTTCAGGGCGACGACGAAATGCCGTTCGACGTTAAGGCAGACCCGATAGACATCGTTCACGACGATTTCGGGCTGTGGTATATAGACATAATGAGCAACGCGCCGCGCTACAAGGGTAAGAACGTGCGCGTAAGGGGCATGGTGTTCCGCGCGCCTAACGTACCCAAGGGCTACTTTGTTATTTCGCGCCGCGCCATGACCTGCTGCGCGGACGATATACAGGTGGTGGGCATTCTCGTAAAGTCCGCAGAGGCTGCAAAGTTTGCCGACGGCGAGTGGGTCGAGGTATGCGGCAGGGTGATTTCAGAGAAGCAGGCCGCATATAAGGGGCAAGGTCCTGTTATCACGGCCGATTACGTAAAGCCCACGGAAAAGGCAGACAGCGAGCTGGTTTACTTTAACTGACTTGCCGTGTGCCGCAGCGACAGGCGCAGCCTGCCCGTGCTTTGGCAGGAATGCCTGCCGCGCGGGCGGGCTTTTTGTTTGTGGATATTGCGCGGCGTTTTTTCGCCCTGCGGGAAAGGGACATAATGGACAAGCTGTTTACCGTGCGCCTGTCGGAGGACGGCGGCGCTGTTGAGATACTCGACCAGACGCTTTTGCCAAACGAGGTGAAGTACTTAAGGCTTGAAACGCCAGAGAGCCTTTTCGAGGCGATATTTAAGCTAAGGGTGAGGGGCGCGCCCGCTATAGGCGTTGCGGCGGGCTTTGGTATGTACGTTGCAGCGCAGGCTCTGCCCTTTACGGGCGCGGAGGATTTTTTGCGCGCCTTGCGCAAAACGGGGGAGTACCTTGTATCCTCGCGCCCTACGGCGGTAAACCTTAGCTGGGCGGTAAGCCGTATGGCAGCGTGCGCGGAGAACGCCCCGAGAGAGCGGCAGGCGATACTTGAGGCGCTGCGGCGCGAGTGCGCGGCGATTTACGACGAGGACAGGGCGGTGTGCCGCGCGATAAGCGAAAACGGGCTTACGCTAGTAAAATGCGGCGACGGTATACTTACGCACTGCAACGCGGGCGCGCTTGCCGCAACGGAGTACGGCACGGGTTTAGGGCCGCTTCTGCTGGGGGCGGAGCGCGGGTATAATTTCCGTGTTTACTGCGATGAAACGCGGCCGCTTTTGCAGGGCGCGCGGCTTACTTCGTTCGAGCTTTACAACGCGGGGCTTGACGTTACGCTGATATGCGACGGCGCGGCTTCGCTGCTGATGAAGCAGGGGCGCATACAGGCGTGCTTTGTGGGGTGCGACAGGGTAGCCGCAAACGGCGACGTCGCGAACAAGATAGGCACGCGCTCCGTGGCGGTAAACGCGAAATACCACGGCGTGCCGCTCTACGTGTTCTGCCCGCTGTCTACGATAGACCTTACGTGCGAAAGCGGCGCGGACATTGTTATTGAGGAGCGCGGCGGTGACGAGATAAAGTCGCTTTATTTTGCAAAACCCACCGCGCCCGAGGGCGTAATGTGCTATAACCCCGCGTTTGACGTAACTGACGCGGAGCTTGTAAGCGCTATCGTTACCGAAAAGGGAATAGCGCGCTATCCCTACACGCAGTCGCTTAAGGCGCTTTTTGAGGAGGAGCAATGAAAAACGAACATATAGACGGCGGCAGGGCGTTCGACTGGGGCAAAGCCTCGGCGGATTACGCAAAATACCGCGACATTTACCCGCAGGAGTTTTACGACAGGATAAGGGCGCTCGGGCTTTGCCAAAAGGGAACGCGCGTGCTTGACATCGGCACGGGTACGGGAGTTCTGCCGCGCGCGCTTTACGACACGGGCGCGCAGTTCACGGGCGCGGACATCGCTGAGAACCAGATAGCGCAGGCGAGGGCGCTTGCGGCGCAGGGCGGCATGGCTATCGACTTTGTGTGCAGCCCTGCGGAGGAGCTGCCGTTCCCCGAAAAGAGCTTTGACGCGGCGCTTGCGTGTCAATGCTTCTGGTATTTCGACCACGAGCGGCTGTCGCAGCGCTTGCACGCGCTGCTTAAGGACGGCGGGCGGTTTGCGGCGCTTGAAATGGAATGGCTGCCGTTTGAGGACGAAACCGCTGCGGCGACGGAGCGGCTGGTGCTTAAGTACAACCCGCAATGGAGCGGCAAGGGCGAGGTGCGCCACAAAGTAAGCGTCCCCGAATGCTGGTTCAGGTACTTCGACAAGGAAAGCGAGGAGCTTTTCGACCTTGACGTGCCATTTACGCGCGAGAGCTGGAACGGCAGGATAAAGGCGTGCCGCGGCATAGGCGCGTCGCTTTCGGAGGAGCTTACGGACAGGTTCAGCCGCGAACACATGGCGCTGCTTGAGGAGATTGCTCCCGAGCGCTTTACGATAAAGCATTTTGCGGCGATAACGGTGCTTAAGGCACGCTGACAAAGGAGAAACGCATGAAACTCAGATTCTACAACGCAAAGATACTCACCCCGAACGGCATTATAAGCGGGGAGCTGCACACCGACGGCGCGCGCATTTCGCACATAGGCGCGGGCGGCGCGCAGGGCTTCGACAGGGAGATTGACTTAGGCGGCGACCTTATTATCCCGGGGTTCAAGAACGCGCACACCCACACCGCAATGACGTTCCTGCGCTCGCTTGCGGACGACCTGCCGCTTGCGGAATGGCTCAACAACACCGTCTTTCCAAGAGAAGCGAAGCTCACGGAGGAGGCTGTATACGTATTCACGCAGCTTGGCATAATGGAGTATCTAACAAGCGGCATAACCGCGTCGTTCGATATGTATTTAAAGCTGCCCGCTTACGCTAAGGCTAATATCGACGCTGGCTTCCGCACGGTAATATGCGGCTCAATAAACGACTACGGCGGCACTATCGAGGAGATAGAGCGGGAGTACAACACTTACAACTCGCTTGACAGCCTTATAAGCTATCAGCTCGGCTTCCATGCGGAGTACACCACAAAGCGCGAAACGCTTGAGGGCATGGCGCGCCTGTCGCAGAAATACAAAGCGCCCGTTTACACCCACAGCAGCGAAACCGCGCCGGAGGTGCAGGGCTGCCGCGAGCGCTACGGCATGACTCCCACGCAGCTTTTCGAGAGCCTTGGTATGCTGGAGTACGGCGGCGGAGGCTTCCATTGCGTGTGGCTTGACGAGCGCGACATGGAGATAATACGCGACAGAGGGCTTTGGGTGGTGACGAATCCCTCGTCCAACCTTAAGCTTGCGAGCGGCATTGCGCCCCTTTGCAAAATGCGCAGGGCGGGCATAACGCGCTTCGCTATCGGCACGGACGGCGCTGCAAGCAACAACTGCCTCGATATGTTCAGAGAGATGTTCCTTGTGACGGGGCTGCAAAAGGTCGTTGAGAACGACGCCGCAGCGTGTCCCGCGCACGAGGTGCTTGAAATGGCGACAAAGGGCGGCGCGCTTGCAATGGGCCTTACGGAGTGCGCGGAGCTTACCGAGGGCAGCCTTGCGGACCTTGCGGTGATAGACCTGTCGCAGCCGAATATGCGCCCGCTTCACAATATCGAAAAGAATATCGTGTATTCCGGCAGCAAGCAGAACGTCCGCATGACCGTTGTAAACGGCAGAATACTCTACGAAAACGGAGCGTTCACCACCATAGACAGGGACGACATTTATAAGCGCGCGGAAGCTCTCGCCGCGCAGATATGCAGGTAAAAAAATCCTATTGACAAGTTTGCGCTCATGTGTTATAATATCAATAACAGTTACTGATTTTATGGAGGAAGCACATGAAGTATTCACACCAGCGCGAGCTTATATACGAGCAGGTGAAGCAGCACCCTGTTCACCCTACGGCGGACATGGTGTATTCCGCGCTTAAAGCGGAACACCCGAACCTGAGCCTTGGCACGGTATACCGCAACCTTAACCTGTTAAGCGAGCTTGGTATGCTGATGAAGATTCGCATAGCCGACGGCAGCGACCGCTTCGACGGGCGCACGGACGCGCACTACCACATGGTGTGCGAAAAATGCGGGCGCGTTTTCGATATCGAGCTTAACGGGCTTGAGGACGAGGTGCGCGCCGCAGCCTCAGGGGACGGTCATACGCTTACGCGCGTAACGCTTACGCTTGCGGGCGTTTGCAGCGACTGTACGGCTGAAAATAATACTTGAATTTTTGCGAAACATTACCTTTAATATTTTTTCGCTCCGAGAAAATAATATTAGAGCAAAGGAAACGCGGAGAAAAAACCGCAGCGGATAAAATGCACCTTTGCAGAATAATTTTTTCTAAGGAGAATACGATTATGTCATCTAACAAGCAGACTAAGGCATCTCTCGAGAACATTAAGCAGCAGGCAGCCAACGAAGTAGGCGTTACCCTGAGCAACGGCTACAACGGCGAACTCACTTCCAGACAGGCCGGCTCTATCGGCGGCATGATGGTAAAGAAGATGGTTGAGGCTTACGAGCAGAACAACCAGTAATCATTGCTGACGCAATAAAATAAAAATCCGCCCTCTCGGGCAATAGTCCGAGAGGGCGGTATTCCTTTTTGCCCGCGTATGCGGGCTTTGAAATAACTTTTTTGCCTCGGGTTTCCCGAGGCAAAAAACTCTTATATCCGCACAAGTGTACGGGTTGACGGTGTGCCGTCAACCCGTGCGCGCAGCGCGGATGTTTCGGCGGAAAACCCCCGTATGGGGGTTTTTCGCCGGGCTAATCCTTCCTCTCGGGCAATAGTCCGAGAGGGCGGTATTCTGTTCGCAGTTAAAGAATTATGCAGATAAGTCCGCCGCAGCCGTCGTTGATTATGCGCTGAATGGTTTCCTGAAGCTTCATGCGCGCGTCCTGCGGCATACGGTAAAGCTTGTTGTGAAGCCCCTCGTTCACAAGGTCCGACAGCGACTTGCCGAAGATGTTGCTCTCCCATATCTTCGTGGGGTTCTCCTCAAAGTCCGTAAGCAGGTAGGAAATAAGCTCCTCGGACTGCTTTTCGCTGCCGACTATCGGGTTTATCTCGGTGGTAATGTCCGCGGACATCATGTGGATAGAGGGCGCGCTCGCTTTAAGGCGCACGCCGTACTTGCCGCCCTGCTTGATTATCTCGGGTTCTTCAAGCGTAAGCTCCTCCATCGTCGGCAGGACTATTCCGTAGCCCGTAGCCTCTACTTCCTCGAGAGCGCCGCGCACGCGCTCGTATTTGCGTTTTATCTGCGCAAGCTCTATCATGCAGGGCATAAGGTCGCTTTCGTCCGCAAGCTCCAGCCCCGTGGCTTCGCCCAGTATCTTGTAGAACAGCTCGTTTTTAAGCGCTATGTCAAGCACGCCCGTACCCGTGCCAAGGTCGAGCGACTCGGTCTGCGCGCGCGTTACATACTCGCACTGAGCGATTTTCTCGGCTGCGGTCTTTATGTCGTTAATGCCGTGAATGTCCGCTGCCGCAGCCTTAACGCACTCGAAAACCTCTTTTCTCAGCCAGTGCTCCCTGTCAAGCGCGGTTATCCATTTGGGCATACGTACCCTTACTTCGCACACGGGGAATTTAAGCAGCAGCTCGCCCAGTATCTCGCGTATCTTCTCCTCGTCAAGGTCAAGGCAGTTTACGGGGATAACCGAAGCGCCGTACTTCTCCGCCATCTGTGCGGCGAGCGCCCTTGACGAAGCGGACTCGGGCTGCTGGCAGTTGAGCAGCACCACGAACGGCTTGTTTATCTCGTTAAGCTCGGTGATTATGCGCGCCTCGGCTTCGGCGTACTCGTCGCGCGGAATGTCCGTAATGCTGCCGTCGGTGGTTACTACAATCCCAACGGTGGAGTGGTCGGTGATTACCTTGCGCGTGCCTATCTCAGCCGCCATGTTAAAGGGTATCTCCTCGTCGAACCACGGGGTCATTACCATGCGCGGCGCGTCGTTTTCTATGTAACCGATAGCGCCGGGGACGATATAGCCCACGCAGTCGATAAGGCGCACGTTCATTTTAACGCCGTCGTCAAGCTCTACGGTTACCGCTTCCTCGGGGACGAACTTCGGCTCGGTGGTCATAATGGTTTTGCCTGCGGAGGACTGCGGCAGCTCGTCGTTTGCGCGGCTGCGGCGGTATTCGTCGGGGATATTGGGCAGCACGAGGGTGTTCATGAGCCTGCTGATAAAGGTGGATTTGCCCGAGCGGACAGGTCCTACCACGCCAAGGTAGATGTTCCCGCCCGTGCGCTTTGCGATGTCGGAATAGATGTTGTTGTTCATGCTTTTTCTCCTTTACATGGTGGGAATGAATATCATGCCCGAAAGCGCCGACTGCTCGTTTTCAACATCGTTTTCGCGCATAACGGCGTCCGCGGTGGTGTTAAAGCGCTTGGCTACCGTCCAGCAGTCCTCGCCGCCCTGCGTGTAGTAAACGCGCAGCGCGTACTCGTCGCTGCGGGGCTTCGGCTTATCCTCGTGCAGGGAAACGGCGTTGATAGCGTCCACGCTCGTCTGCTCGCGAAGCCAGCCGTTCATCTCCGCCTGCACGGTTATGTCAAGCGCGCCGTCGGACCTTATGGAAAAGCCCGTGTCGGTTATCTGCGCGCAGAAGTCCGCGGCGGTGCTGTCGCTTACGCGGGCTGCGGGTATCTCCTGCTCGAACGCCTCCTGCTTTTCTATGAAAACAGGCACGCCCTCGGCGTTTCTGCCCGCCGCGCGGCACATAAGCTGCCCCGAAAGCGTGAGCGCGTCGGCGTCCTTGGGGCGGCACACGAGGTTTGAAAGCTCGCTGCGGCAATCCCATACGCTTTGCATTTCGCCGTTTTCCGCGCCGAGCGTTGCTTTAAGCGTCATCTGGCGGGAAACCGTGCGCGGGTCTGCGCTAAGCTTTACGGGCGCGCAGGTAAACTCGCTTTCATATTCGGTGGAATACGCGTCCGTGGGTATTTCGGCGGTCTGCTCCATAACGGCGCTCACGCGGCATTTTATCAGCAGCTCGCAGGAAATAAGCCCGCTGTTCTCGCTGGGCGAAAGCTCGCAGCTCATCACCGAAAGCTCGGGGAAAGCGGCGTGCCTGTCGGTTATGCCGTCAATGTCGAGAATGGCGCTCACGGGGATATCGGCGGTCATCTTCTCGGTTTCGGTGCAGCCGCCGCCGTCCGCAGGGCGCAGGGCGTAAAGCGCGCTTACCGTAACAACGCCCTTAAGCACCGCCTTGTCCGCGATAACGCGCAGGTCCGTTACCTTAACGGGGGCGCTGCTCCATATGATAAAGCCTATTCCCGCCGCGCCCGTGTCTATCTCCTCGCGCACGGTAAGCTGTTTTTCCGCGCAGAGCGTTCTGCCGCAGCAGGTCACCTGCCTTGTGCGCACCTGCATTCCCTGCGGCATTTCTGGCAGCACGCACTCAACGGGCGCGGTCGCCTTTATTCTTATCGTAAGCGCGCCCCTAACGTCGATACGGCGGGGGCTTGTGGCGCGGCAGTTGCAGTAATCCGCGCGCGGCGTTACGGTAAGGTGAGCCTGCGCGCCGCGCCGCCCGAGGTCCACGGTTTTTGAAAAGGTGTAGCGCTGGTCTATGCAGTACACCGCGCTGCTGCCCTCTGCAAGGTAAAGCACCTTTATCGCGGCAGCGCCGTCAAGCGTGAGCTTCCCCTCGGGGGACACGCTCTCGGAGCTTATCGAGGGCGTTATCGTGCATTTAAGAATGCGGAATATCTCGGGAAAGTAATCGGGCAGGACATGGTCAAGCTCAACGCCCTGTTCCGCAGCGCCGTCAAAGATGACCTCCTGCGCGCAAATGCTTCTGTCTGCGCGTGTTTCGGGGGTTTCTCCCCGCTCCTTTTTAAGTATAGTGTTGATATCCATATTTTCCTCCTTGGTCAAAGCCGCGTTGTCGCGCTGCCCTTTATTCAAGGAGATTATATGCGCCGCGCGGGACAGGTATGACAGGCTTGCGGAGATTAGTTGCGGCAGGACGGGGGAAAATGCGGGGAAAATCTGCGAACAGCGCCCGTATCGTAAGTGCATAAAAGCTAGGCTATGCCGTACAAAGCAAAAACGCAAATCCTGCGACCTGCGTTTTTACCATATGTTTTGCAAAGGCTTATCTGTCTTTGTAAACGGGACATTTTTCGTACTCGCTGCCATAATCGGGATTACAGGTGTGCTTTACCCTGCTGTCGTCAATATCCATCTGCTGCCCGCAAAGACCGCATATGTACTTGTCCGAGCTTCTGAATACAGCGTTGTTCGATTCGTACTCAAGGTACGGACATCTTGCCATGGTATCACCTCCTTTCATGCGTGAGATATTCTTACGACCTTTTTTTATGAATGATAATTCTGATAAAAACGCCTATAAAAAAAGACCCTAGTAAAATGCCAAAACAGATTATCCCTGAAATATGAAGACATACTGTCCAAATAATTCCCAAGATTGCTCCAATAATCAATAAAAAAGTAATTCTATATATGTTTTTAAGGGAAGTTGCCTCTTTCCATTCACGGTTTTCATCGGAAACATTGTCCATAATGTATATGTTTGATATAAGCAAAACACCTGCCATTATGTACATTAAAGTCGCGATAATAATCATTACAATCATATTTACTCCTTAAATCTCTGAACCGATTCCTGAAATTGAACGTATTTCCGCGTTTTCAGCGCTTTTTAATTCGCGTTTGTGCGGCGCTGACTTAACATCTGTATTACCCCCTAAATCTTTCTTGATTTTATTATATCCTTGTTTTGAGTATTTGTCAAGTGTTAAATACTCAATTTGTGAATATGCACAAAAGAAGCGGGGAAATAATGTATAATATACTCAACGAGGGGTGATGAACATGGAATTTGGGGATAAGTTACTGCTGACTCTTAACGAAAAGGAAATAACGCAAAAGGACTTTGCGGTATTGCTCAACATTGCCCCTACTACTCTTAACGGCTATATAAAAAATAAGCGGCAGCCCGATTTTGCGCTTGTAAAGCAAATTGCATTCCTGCTGAATGTTTCTGTAGATTATCTTCTGGATTATAATAACGGTCAGCTGAATGCCGATATAAAGGAGCTGTCGCTGATTTCTAAAATAAGAAAAATGGACGAAAAGGAAAGAAATATAGTTTACGGACTGGTAAATCTGATTGACAAGAACCGCGAAGAATAGAAAAGCCGATACGATAATTGCGTATCAACAAAACTCGGCTCATGTGCAGGCTATATCAAGGAAAATGCCTATACTTCTGACAAGGCGGAAGTATGGGCATATTTGTCATAGCTTAGCGGCAAATGTTCGGCTTCTTTGTTCCGCTTTATTTTTATTGTAAGCCTGCGCCAAAAAAACTGAAAATGTGTCATGAAAGTATTTGAAATTTCTGCGAAACTGTGCTATAATTAAAAGAGCGGCGTGTACGCCGCCGCATTCTGCATAAATATACCTTTTGTGAAAATAATATACACAGAGCCTGACCGCAGCTTTGCGGCAGAATATTCCGAAAGGTGGCAGAATATGAGCGAAGAAACTGTAAACGACGCACCGTTCAGCGAGGAGCAGAACCGGCAGATAATAGACATGGGCATAGTGGCGACGCCGAACGCGCCGCACTGCATACATTGCCTGTCGATAATCGGGCAGATAGAGGGACATTACATTCTCCCCGCGCAGAACAAGACGACGAAATACGAGCATATCATTCCCGCGCTTGTGGCGGTAGAGCAGGACAGCACCGTAGAGGGGCTGCTGGTGCTGCTCAACACCGTCGGCGGCGACGTGGAGGCGGGGCTTGCCATATCCGAGCTTATCGCGGGAATGTCGAAGCCCACGGTGTCGATAGTGGTAGGCGGCGGGCATTCCATAGGCGTGCCGCTTGCGGTGAGTGCCAAGAGAAGCTTTATCGTACCATCTGCGACAATGACCATTCACCCCGTGCGAATGAACGGCATGATGCTGGGCGTTCCGCAGACAATGAGCTACTTTGAGAAAATGCAGGAGCGCATAACGCGCTTTGTTACGGAAAACAGCAACATGACCGCGCAGCGCTTTAAGGAGCTGATGATGGAGCGCGACGAGCTTGTAATGGACGTAGGCTCGGTGCTGGAGGGCGCGGCCGCCGTAAAGGAGGGGCTTATCGACAGGCTGGGCGGGCTGTCCGACGCGGTAGAGTGCCTTTACGAGCTTATAGAGCAGCGCGGCGGCAAAGCGCCGCATTCCGCAGGGAATAAAGCGCCCGCGAAATCCGCGAAGCCCTCGGGCAAAAGCGCCAAAACCACGGCAACGCCCAAGACGGCTCAGACCGCGCCAACA
This sequence comes from uncultured Oscillospiraceae bacterium, assembly GCA_934462925.1. Lineage (GTDB taxonomy): Bacteria > Bacillota > Clostridia > Oscillospirales > Ruminococcaceae > CAG-115. The sequence goes on from CAKSIT010000008.1 coordinate 63,447, forward strand.
GAGCCTACGCCGAAAAAGCGCGGCAGAAAGCCGAAAAACACGGTAAACACAATGAGCGCCGCCGTATCCCGCGTGGCGCAGGACAAACGGCGTTAACACACCCGCCCGCGCAGGGCGGCTACATATAAAGGGGAAACATATGGACTACATAACGGTAATAATTCAGGCTGTAATACAGGGGCTTACGGAGTTTCTGCCCGTGTCAAGCTCGGGGCATTTGTCCGTGGTGCAGCACGTCACGGGCGTTGACGGCGAAGCGGCGCTGCTGCTGTCGCTCGTGCTTCATCTCGGCACGCTGGCGGCGGTGTTCGCGGCGTTCCGGGGGACTATATGGGGCATGATAAAGGAATTCTTCCTAACGTTCCGCGACATTTTCACGGGTAAGTTCTCGTGGAAAGGCATGAACGGAACGCGCCGCATGATGTTTATGGTGATAATAGCGACGGCGCTGCTTGTTCCCGTGCTGCCGATAAAGGACTTTTTCACCGCGCGGCAGGGCGACGGGGACATTGTTTTCGAGGGAATAGCGTTTTTGTTTACGGCGGTGCTGCTGTTTTTGTCGGACAAATGCAGCAACGGCACAAAGACCGCCGAGGACATGAAAGTAAAGGACGCGGTGACTGTCGGGCTGTTTCAATGCGTGGCGCTTTTCCCGGGGGTTTCGCGCTCGGGTTCAACCACGGCTGCGGGGCTTTTCTGCGGGCTTGACAAGGCGACTGCGGTAAGCTTCGCGTTCATTCTCGGCATACCCGCTATTCTTGGCGGCAGCGTTATGGAGATAGGCGGCGCGCTCAGCGAGGGCGTCGAGGCGGACTGGGGGGCGCTTGCGCTCGGGTTCGTGATAGCGGCGGTAGTGGGCTTCGCTTCGATAAAGCTTGTGGCGTGGCTGCTCAAAAAAGACAGGTTTAAGATATTTGCGTTTTATACCGCGGCGCTTGGCATTGCGTGCATTGCTGGCGGCTTGTGGGAGCATATCAGCGGGAACACGCTGCGCGCTCTCTTTGGATTCTAAAATGACCGTCGAAAAACCCCCATACGGGGGTTTCCGACGAAGCATCTCACGACATTGCGAAGCATTGCTTCGCAAGTCAGCACAATTCGCACGGAGTGCAAATTGTGCCACTGCGCGCAGTCGCGTTGCGTAAGCGCAGCGTCGCGTTGCGTAAGCGCAGCGTCGCGTTGCGTAAGCGCAGCGTCGCGTTGCGTAAGCGTAGCGTCGCGTTGCGTAAGCGTAGCGTCGCTTGTACACTTGCGCGGATAGCAGAGTTTTTGCCTCGGCAAAGCTGAGGCAAAAAAGGCATTTCAAAGCCCGCATACGCGGGCAAAATAACTTTTCGCGAAGCTGAAAGGAAGATTACAACATGGCGGAAAGAAAAAACAGCGGCGCGCGTTCTGCTGCAACGGGGCGCTCCCGCGCGAAAAGCGGCACTACGAAGCCGCGCTCCAAAAAGGCTGCGGAGCTTGAAGCGCAGCGCATTCGCGATGAAGCGATGAAAAGAAGCCTTAAGCGCAGGCGCGTGGCTTCCGTGGTGCTGTTTGCGGCGGGAATAGTTTTAACGCTGCTTGCGATAATACCCGGCACGCAGGGGTGGAACGCCCTTTACAGCGTAATGCACGGGCTTTTCGGCGTGGGCGCTTATACGGCAGGGCCGCTTATGATTTTTTCTGCGGTGGTCATTTCCATGCAGAAAACGCACTCGGTCATTGCGTTTACCGTTGCCAAGTGCGTGCTGTTTCTGCTCATGTTCTGCGCGGCGCTCGAGATATTCGGCGTTGGCAGGGTGAACGGCGAGAGCTTCGGCGAGCTTTGCGTGAACCTCTACAAGGGCGGCGTGGAGTTTAAGGGCGGCGGCTTTTTCGCTATAATACTCGGCGTGCCGCTGCTTTTCCTCGGAAAGCTCGGCGCGGGCATTATCATTGTGATAATCGCGCTTGTAAGCGTTTTCCTTATGACTAACCTTTCGCTTGCGGATTTATGGGAGCGCATTACGGGTACTGCCGGCAGGGTGAGCGCCGCAGCCGCTCAGCGCCGCCGCGAAACCGCAGAGCGCCGCGCCGTAACGGACGCGGAGTACTCGCGCATACAGTCCGAGCGCACCGAGGAGCGCCGCAAGGAGCTGGAGCGCCGTAAGATAATAAGGGAGATAGACGAGCAGCAGCGCAAAAAGGAGCAGCAGGAGCGGCTAAAGCGCACTATGGAAAGCGCGGACGCATCTGCGCGGACGGAAGCGCTCGCTGAAAAACCTGCGCCCGCAAAGCCCGCTGAAAAGCCCGAGGAGGCGGCTCAGCCGCAGCCAACGCGCCAGCCCGTTCTCGCGGGGAAAGACCCTGCGCCCGCGCAGCCCGCACCCGCTGAGGAAGCGCCCGCCGAGCAGGAGAGCGCGGACTTCCGCGACGAGCTGAAAAAGTACATGGAAAAGCGCCACCCGATAATGCGCGAGGAGGACAAGGACAAGCCCGACAGGCTGGAGGACGCCGACGCGGAGCTTGTGCCGATACTCGACGCGCTGAAGCGCTTTAACGAGGAACACTCCGCGCCCGCGCGCGTGTCGAAGATAGTAGACGCGCCAAAGAGCGGCGTTACAGATTCCGACGCGCTTTCACGCGTGCAGGACATCTCCACCGAGGACGAGGCGGAGCTGCCGTTTGATATCGACGACATAGTTCCCGAAAAGCCCGAGCATATAATCCCGATAAACCAGATGAAATTCCCGAGCAAGCCCGCGCCCGCCGAACCCGCGCAGCAGCCCGAACCCGCGCCCGCGCAGCCCGCGAGAGCGCCCGAGCAGATGCATTTGTCCGACGTGTACACCCTGCCGCCAGTAACGCTGCTGAACCCCGTAAAGCAGCGCGTTCCGCAGGCGGACATTGAAAAGGAGATACGCGGCAACGCCGACAAGCTTGTAGCGACGCTCAAGAGCTTCGGCGTGTCCACTACATACACGGGCGCTAGCAGAGGACCGTCCGTAACGCGCTACGACCTGCAGCCCGCACCCGGCGTAAAGATAAGCAAGATAGCGAACCTTGCGGACGACATAGCGCTTAACCTTGCGGCGTCCGGCGTGAGAATAGCGCCCGTTCCCGACAAGGCGGCGGTGGGCATAGAGATACCCAACGACCACCGCGACACGGTTTATTTCAGAGAGCTTGTGGACACCGACGACTTCCGCAAAACGTTCGACAAGAAGCTTGTGAGCGTTCTCGGCAAGGATATAAGCGGCAATACCGTCACTTGTAACGTATCAAAAATGCCCCATCTTCTCATTGCGGGAACGACTGGTTCGGGCAAGTCGGTGTGCGTAAACTCGATAATCATGAGCATACTCATGAAGTCCACCCCGCAGGATGTGCGGCTGATAATGGTAGACCCCAAGCAGGTCGAGTTCATGATGTACAACGGCATTCCGCACCTGCTTATACCCGTAGTAACCGACCCGAAAAAGGCGGCGGGCGCGCTCGCGTGGTCCGTCACCGAGATGGAGAACCGCTACTCGCTTTTCTCCGAGAACAACGTGCGCAACATAGACGGCTACAACGCGCTTGCGGACGAGCCGGGGAGCGCTCTCGAGCGTATGCCGCACATAGTCATCTTTATAGACGAGCTTGCGGACCTTATGATGGCTTCCCCCAAGGACGTTGAGGACAGCATTGTGCGCCTTGCGCAAAAGGCGCGCGCGGCGGGAATGCACCTTGTTATCGCCACGCAGAAGCCCACCGTGCAGGTAGTCACGGGTCTTATCAAGGGCAATATCCCCAGCCGTATAGCGCTCATGGTAGCTTCTCAGATAGACAGCCGCGTTATCCTTGACGCAAGCGGCGCGGAAAAACTGCTCGGCAACGGCGATATGCTGTACTGCCCCGTAGGCGCGCAGAAGCCTATACGCTTACAGGGCTGCTACGTGTCCGACGACGAGGTGGAGCGCGTTGTGGAGTTCATCAAGCAGACGTTCGCGGTAGAGTACGACGAGAACATTATGGCGGAGATAGAGCGCCAGACCGAAATAGCGAACTCCGGCGACAAGAGCGCCCCCGACGAGGAGGACGACGGCGAAACGGACGAGAAGCTCGAAGAAGCCATAGAGCTTGTCGTGAGCGCGGGGCAGGCAAGCACGTCTGCGCTGCAGCGCAACCTTAAGCTCGGCTACGGCAGGGCTGCAAGGCTTATCGACACAATGGAGAAAATGGGCGTTGTAGGGCCTTTCGAGGGCGCAAAACCGCGGCAGGTGCTTATGACGAAGCAGGAATGGTACGAGCGCAAGCTCAGAAACTAAGGAGAGAGTAAATATGCCCTTTTTGCCTGTTTCCCGCAGGGATATGGAAGAACGCGGGATAGAACAGCTTGACTTTATATGCCTTACGGGCGACGCATACATAGACCACCCCACGTTCGGCATTGCAATAATTTCGCGCATGATTGAAGCGGCGGGCTTTACCGTTGGAATAATAGCCCAGCCGCTGTGCGACGCGGACTACATGAAGCTGGGCGAGCCGAAATACTGCTTTATGGTAACCGGCGGCAACATAGACAGCATGGTGTCGAACTACACCGTAGCGCTAAGAAAGCGCAACGACGACGCGTACTCGGCGGGCGGCAAAGGCGGGCGCAGACCCGACCGCGCCGTGATAACCTATTGCAGGGCGCTCAAACGCCTTTTCCCGCATAAGCAGATTTCCACGGGCGGGCTTGAATCGTCGCTCAGGCGCTTTGCGCATTACGATTACTGGAGCGACAGCGTAATGCCCTCGGTGCTTGTGGACAGCGGCGCGGATTTGCTGATGTTCGGCATGGGCGAGGTAACGCTCGCGCAAATGCTGGAGCGCTTTCGCGAGGGCAAAACGCTTGACGATATGCACGACCTGCGCGGCGTGTGCTATTTGTGCGCGCCGGAGGACACGCCCATAGGCGCGGTTCAGTGCGACAGCTACGAAATAGTGCGCGACAACAAGAAAGCCTACGCTAAGGCGTGCCGCAAGCAGTACGACGAGCAGGACGAGGTTTACGGCAGGACGGTAGTGCAGCGTCACGGTAACGTAATGCTCGTGCAGAATCCGCCGCAGCGCTCGGTTACGCAGGAGGAGTTCGACCGCGCCTACGAGCTGCCATATATGCGCGCCTACCACCCCATGTACGACGCCGTTGGCGGCGTTCCCGCCATACAGGAGGTGGAATTCTCCATCACGCACAACCGCGGGTGCTTCGGCTTTTGCAACTTCTGCTCGATAGCGCTGCACCAGGGGCGGCGCGTGCAGACCCGCAGCGAGGATTCTGTCTACAACGAGGCGGTAATGCTCTCTGAAAAGCCCAACTTCAAGGGCTATATCCATGACGTGGGCGGACCTACCGCGAACTTTCGCCACCCCTCTTGCGACAAGCAGGAGGAACACGGAATGTGCAGGGGCAGAAAGTGCCTTGCGCCGACTCCCTGCGCCAACATCAACGCGGACCACTCCGACTACATACGGCTGCTGCGCCGCCTGCGGTCGATAAAGCGCGTGAAGAAGATATTCATTCGCTCTGGCATTCGCTTTGACTATATGCTGCTGGACAAGAAAACGGACTTTCTGGACGAGCTTGTGCAGTACCATGTAAGCGGCCAGCTAAAAGTCGCGCCCGAACACGCGAGCAACAAGGTACTGGACTACATGGGCAAGCCCCATATCGAGGTTTACGAGGAGTTTGAGCGGCGTTTTTACGCGGCGACGAAAAAGTGCGGCAAGGAGCAGTATCTCGTGCCGTACCTCATGTCGTCGCACCCGGGGTGTACGCTTACGGAGGCGGTGGAGCTTGCGCTGTTCTTAAAAAAGCACAACATTCGCCCCGAGCAGGTGCAGGACTTCTACCCGACCCCCGGCACTATTTCCACGGCAATGTTCTGGACGGGGCTTGACCCATACACCATGCAGCCCGTGTTCGTGCCGCGCACTACCGAGGAAAAGGCAATGCAGCGCGCGCTGCTGCAATACTTCCTGCCGAAAAACCGCGAGCTTGTAGAAAAGGCGCTAACGCTTGCAAAGCGCCGCGACCTTATAGGCTGCGGCAGGGACTGCCTGATTCCGCCCGCAGACAGAAACGCGGCGGGCAAGGGCGCTCCTGCGGGAAAGGGCGCGCCTACGGGACGAAACGCGGCAAAGAACGCCCCCGCAGGGCGAAATGCAAAGCCCGCGCACGGCGGCAGGACTAACGAAAGGAGACGCGCAGATGGCACGGAAAAGCAGTTCTCCCAAAAGGCGGACGCAAAGCAAAAGCGGGGCAGGCGCGGGTAAGGCGGGATTGTTTACGCTGCTGGCGGCGTTTGTGCTGGCGGCGGTAATGATAGCGCTCAACGGCGTTGCGTACAGGGTGAACGCCCTGCCAACGGTGCGCAGCATACTGCGCTCTCTGGGCGTTGCAAAATACCCGCAGGTGGAAAACGCCGAGGGCGACGTTGCGGTGCATTTTATCGACGTGGGGCAGGGCGACTGTATCCTCATAGACACGGGAGAAACCGCCGTGCTTATCGACAGCGGCGAAGTCGGCTGCGGCGATGGCGTTGTGGAGTACCTCGACTCGTGCGGCATACGCAAGCTTGATTACGTTATTGCAACGCACCCGCACTCCGACCACATAGGCGGTATGCCCGAGGTACTTGCGGGGCTTAGCGTGGGACAGGTTGTGTTCGCGCCGCTGCCCGACAGCAAGATACCCATGTCAAAGGTTTACGAGGATATGCTGGACATTATCGAGGAAAAGGACATACCCGTGTACGACGCGCAGCCGGGCGAGCGCCTGCGCATAGGGCAGGGGACGTATCTCGACATAATAGCCCCGCTGCATAACGACTACGATAACCTTAACGATTTTTCGGTGGTAACGCGGCTGATTCACGGGTCTAACACGTTTTTGTTTACGGGCGATATGGAGCGCGCGAGCGAGAACGACGTGCTTAACAGCGGCGCAGTTGTGGCTTCCAACGTGCTTAAGGTGGCGCACCACGGCTCTACAAGCTCCAGCACGTCCGCGTTCCTTAAGGCGGTGTCGCCGCAGTACGCGGTGATTTCCGTGGGCAGCGGCAATTCCTACGGACACCCCAAGGACGAGGTGTTAAAGCGGCTGGAGGACGTTGGCGCGCAGATACTGCGCACGGACGAGCTGGGAACGATTGTGTTTGTGAGCGACGGCGGCAGCATAAGCGTTCACACCGCAAAATACGGCGAAATGGAGGCTGCGTGATGTATGTGGACCGCATTGAGGAGGGCATAGCCGTACTTATAGGCGACAACGGCGAGCGGCTGGAGCTGCCCCTTGAAAGCCTGCCAGAGGGTACGCGCGAGGGCAGCCTGCTGCGGCAGACCCCGAGCGGCTTTGAAAGCGACCCCGAGGAGGCGGAGCGCCGCAGACAGATTGCGGAGCGCACGCGGCGGCTGATACGAAAACGCCGCGACTGAGCATTATACAGATATTGCCTGTGCAGCTGCTGTGCAGGCAATTTTTTTGAAAAAATTTGCACCCGCCCACTTGCATTGACAGACGTTCTGTGTTACAATAAAAAGGTGGATTTTGTCGTAATGTGAACGGTTTTGCTGTAAATATACAGCAAATTATGTGTGAAATGAACAAAAAGGGGTTGACGAGATGATAGCAGCTGCACTTGCTATACTTGAAAATGACGAGCAGCGCAGGTTAATGTCAGACTTTTACAAGGAAACTAAGAAGGATTTGTTCCGCTTTGCGAAGTCAAAGCTTGACTCGATAGAGAACGCTGAGGACGCAGTACAAGAGACTTTTTTGCGAATTGCAAAATATCCGAAAAAATTTTTTGAAATTGATGCTCACAAAAGAGCACCTTACGCGGTTATTATTATTAGAAACGTTATTGCAGATATCGCGGCTTCGACTTCGCGCCAAAATCACAGCGAGCTTACCGAGGACATTGCCGACACGGGTTTGTCAATGGAAGAAAAGGTCGAGGGGAAGATATCCTGCGAGGAATTAGCTTCGTTTATCGAAAAGCTGTCGCCTGCGAAAAGAGACGCTTTAATGCTCCGTATAGTGTATGAAATGACCAACGAGCAGATTGCCGACGTACTCGGCATATCGCTGGACGCGGTGCGCAAGCGCATTTCGGACGGCCTTAAGGCGATAAACGACTTTTTGGAAGAAAGGAAAGACGAATGACTACCTCTACCATGAAAGCGGCGTTTGAAAAGGTTTGCCTTAAGGAATACCGCGTGCCGAAAACATATCTCCCGCATTTTTTCTCCCTTTCGCACAAGCGCAGAATGAGGGAAATAATCGACAGCTGCGATAATTCGGGGCGCACAACGGCGGCGTTTTCTTTCCGCATGGTAAAAATTGCGGTGCTGGTAGTTATATTAAGCGCAGCCACGATATTGGGCGGCGGCGCTGCGATAAGGCGCGAGGGCTTTATTGTTGAGCGCACGAACGTTGCCAACATATACATGGCGGCTGACGCGGCAGACGCGCCTGAATACCTTGAAGATTATTACACCATTACATATATACCCGAGGGGTTTTCTTTTAGTAGTGAAGATTCTACTATAGACGAAACTTCAAATTATAGAAATTACTGTACTGATTATGAAGATGAAATTTTGGACAGAACGCTTGAGTTTAGCTTTGACCAAGTGTTAAAAGACGATTGCAGAGTTTATATTGATAACGAGCATTCCATACACACCAAGATTAGTGTAAACGGTCACCCTGGAGTATATGTGGATTGTACTGTTGGTGATGACGATGGAAAGCCATGGGGCGTTTTAATATGGGATAATGGCGATTATATTTTGTCTATACATGGCGATTTAGACAAAAACGAGCTAATGAAAATAGCTAAAAGTACCAAAATCGAAGAAAATTAAAATTTTTTTGAAAAATATGCTCACAAAATCGGGGGTAGGGCGGTTAATGTTTATAGAGGGGTTAAAAAGCTCCGATAAAAACAGAAAAAGAAAGAGGCTAATAAAATGAAGCTTTCAAGATTCGTATCGATTCTTGCAGCGGCAGTTATGCTTACATCTGCTGCTACCACCACCGCTTCCGCAAAGGTTATCGATACTCCCGACATTGTTTCTCCGCAGTATGTTATTCCAGATTCTGTAACGTCTTCGCTTTCAATAAGCGGCAGTACTGCAACCTGCACAACTAAAATAAGCGGTAAGAATGTTGTCAGCATTGAGGTTGAACAGGTTTTTGAGATTTATGTTTCTCCCGATGTTTGGAGAGAGGTGGACAGTTGGTCCAAAAGTGTTAACAAATCAAGCCTTACTATGACAAACTACTCCTACGATATCGGCACAGGCAAGTTCAGAGTCAGAGCCGAGGTTACCATTACAGATAAGGACGGTAACACAGAAGATATAACTGTGACAAGTGCAGAAAAAATTCGCACTTGATTACATAGTGCGCGGCAGCGGCGCGCAGGCACATACCCAGCTGCGGACTTGTTGAGTCGCCCTACATGATGTCTGTGCTTCTAAAGGGTGTCCAAAATCTTTACGATGTGCTAAAATTGGGTGACTCAGCTTGTCCAACCATCCTTTACACTGCGGCTTGCTCGTCGTGGCGCTATGCCACGGCGGGCAAGTCTGCATTTACGCGCAAATTTGCTCCGACTGCTTTTGCGCGCAGAAAAATCCCGCCAAAGCATTGCTAAGGCGGGATTGCCGTTTATTGCGTTGTTATTCTGCGTTCTTAAGAGCCTCGCTCTTGGATACCTTAGCGACCTTTCTCAGCTGAAGCGCCGCCACTACCGCGTAGCACGCTATACCCGTAACTATCATCACAACGTATGTCATCGGGTTCATGATGTAGGGGAAGTAGCCCGTCATCATAGTGTAAAGGTAGGATTTGAATATCGCGCGCATTGCAAAGTCTATGAACGGCACGGCAAGCGCCAGTCCCACAAGCACCGCAATGGTGGTGGAAGCTATGTACAGCCCCGCAATCTCGCCGTTTCTGAAGCCCAGAATCTTAGTCATCGCAATGGACTGGAAGTTGCGCTCGATAACCTGCTTGCAAAGCACGTACACAACGATTATAAAGAACAGCGCGCCGAACCACTTGAACACGTCCATAATGCCGCCCATGGAAATCATGAGCTGGTTTGAAAGCTTGGTGTAGTCGTCCGCGGTCATTACGGTTGCAACGTCGTCCGCGGGCAGCTCTGTAAGCTCCGCGTTCGAGAAGTAGCCCGTAAAGTAGCCCTCGTTCTTGTCAAAGGTTTTGTTAAAGTCGTCAAGGCGCATAAAAATCGCCATAGAGGCCTGATAGTCGTACACGCCGCCTATCTCAACGGTATAGGAAACGTCGCGCTTGTACGGCTCGTCAAGCGTGAGCGCGTCGCCCGCCTTAAGCCCGAACTTCTCGCTTATTCCCGTGGAAATGAGCGCCTTGCCCTCGGGGATATCCGCCGTAACATAGCGGCTGCCGTCCTCGACGCCGTATACTGCAAGGCTGTCCGTAAGGTAGCCCTCCTTGGTGTAGTCGAACGAAGCGAGCGCGAATTTCTCCGCCTGCGGGTCTGTAACCTCGTGCGCCTCCTCGCAGTCGTAGAGAATGTACTGGTACTCGCTTATCATGTCGCGCACTATAATGTCCTTGTACTCGTTGAGCATACGCGGCAGCATATCGCCGAAGCTTATAAGCACCGCGCCGAACAGAATGCCTATTATCATTACGATATAGCCGGGCAGGTTCGTGAAGAATATTCTAAGGCTGAAGCGCGTTCTGAACGGTATTTTGGTGTTAAGGCGCATAGCCTTTTTGTTCTTGTTTTTCTTAAGGTCGTGCCGCAGGAACTTAAGGGGGCTGAGCCTTAGCTTGGAAGTAAGCACAACGGTGTTTATTATCAGCATAAGCACGATAGGAACGATAGTTGAAAGCACGAACGCGGAAGCGTCCCACACAATGCTTATTTTGGTGAGCGAGTAGCTTGCGAGATAAAGGTTAACGCAAAAGTCCTTCATTGCGGTGTAGCCTATTATGTTGCCCACAACGCCCGCGAAAAGCGTTACAAGCAGCGGCAGTATCATGTAGTGGCGCATAAGCTCGCCCTTGGTGTAGCCCGAAGCCCTGAGCGTGCCGATAACGCCCGCCTCGGACGCGATGGTGTTGGAGATGGTGACTGCGAAAATGAACGCTATAAGCGCTATCATCATGTAGCACATAACCATAGTTCCCGCTTCGTCGCCGCCTATATCGTCGATTGAGAACGTTATAGCCTGATTGAGGTAGCGCGGCACGTAGTTGTCAACGGAGATTATGTCGGTCCGGTCTATTTCGTCCTCGAACGCCTCGTCCTCGGGCATTACAAACTCCGTGCCGTTCAGCTCAGCCTCCGCGGCGTCCTCCACAATGCCGAAAAGGAAGTCGTCGAGCTGCGTTGTAAGCTCCTCGCGGCGGGGCTTGGGTATGGAGTCGAGGTACTCGTCCTTAAACTGCTGCTCGGTGGGCATTTCGGGTTCTTTGCCCTCGAGCGCCGCGGCAACGCTGCTTTCAATAAGCCCGAACGTAAAGCCGTCCGCGTTTACGGAAAGCGCGCTCTTTTCGGGCTTCTGCCCCGTAGTCATGTAAAGCGCGGCGTATTCCTCTGCGCCCTTTGTTACATTCTCGGTGATTTCGTTGATTTTTGCTTCAAACGCCGCCTTGTAAAGCTCGCCGTATTCCTCGCCCGCCTTTTCAAGCTTGCTTGTAAGCTCGTCTACCTGCGCGTTTACTATATCCTCGTCGTAGGCGGTAAGCTCGTCCTTTACGGCGTCAAGCAGCTTTTCGGAGCGCTCCGCAGCCTCTGCGTCGTCTGCGTAAGCGGTGTTGTAGCGCCACGCGTAGTTGTACTTAAGGTTCTTGCTTTCAACGCCGTCAAAGCCGCCGTCGGTCATTACGGCAATCGAAAAGTGTACTGAATCAAACATCGAGTCGGTGTTGTTCTCAAACAGCGTGCTGTAATCGGGCAGCGCCACAGTACCCGTAATGGTAAGCGGCTTGCCGTTGAGCGTAAGCACGTCGCCTATGGCAATGCCGTTATTTTGGGCGAAAAGCCTGTCCACAGCTATTTCGCCGTCGGCTGCGGGCAGCTCGCCGTCCAGCAGGCAGGGCTTGTTAATTTCGTCCGTCTGCTTAAAAACGCGGACTGTCGCGCCGTTTTCGGCGGCGTCCTCGTCAAAGTACATATTGTCGTAGAACGTAAGCGCCGCCTGCTCCTCAATGGCGGTTCTCAGTTCCTTGGGCAGCGCCTTATCAAAGGTAATGTGTCCGTCCTCCACGTCGTAAAGCTCGAAGCTTTCGTAGTAGGCGGCTTTCAGGCTCTCGTTTCCTACCCTCATGCCCGAGCAGATGGAGATAAGCAGCACCATCATCACAAATATTGCGATGTACTTTGCGGCGTCCTTTGCAAGCTCCCGCGGCAGGCGTTTGATAAGCGGATTTTTCATTGTGACACCTCCGTTACCATTCAAGCTCGTCGGCGGTCAGCTTGTGTTCGTTGTGTATCTCTCTCCTTACCATGCCGTCGCGAAGCTTTACCACCTTGTCCGCCATGTCCTTTATAGCCTCGTTGTGCGTTACCATAATAATGGTGGTGTTGTACTTCCGGTTTACTGTTTCGATAAGCCGCAGTATCTCCTTTGAGGTGTTGTAGTCGAGCGCGCCCGTAGGCTCGTCGCAAAGCAGTATGTCGGGGTTCTTTACAATTGCCCTGCCTATGGAGCAGCGCTGCTGCTGTCCGCCCGAAAGCTGCGAGGGGAGCTTGTGACGATGTTCGTACAGCCCCAGCGTTTTCAGAATATCGTCAACGTCAAGCGGGCTGTCGCTGAGATACGCGCCCGTTTCAACGTTCTCCTTTATGTTAAGGTTGGGTATAAGGTTATACATCTGGAATATGTAGCCGAGGTGCTTTCTTCTGTATTCGGTGAGCGCCTTTTCGCGCATATTCTCAATTTTCTCGCCGTTGATGGAGATGTAGCCCGAGTCGGCGTCGTCTATGCCGCCGATAATGTTTAGCAGGGTGGACTTGCCGCTGCCCGACGGGCCAAGCAGCACGCAGAACTCTCCCTTTTCAATGCCGAAGCTTATACCTTTCAGCACGTCTACGCGGCTCTCTCCGCTTCCGTAGCTTTTTTTGATGTCCTTTATCTCGATGAACATGGTCAGGCTTCCTTTCTTTGTCCGATTTTAATGATTGAACAACTGTTCATATGTTCATTATAACACAAGCCGCAATTTTGTCAATAGTTTTTTTGCCCTGCACGCCCGCTTTAGCGTGGTTTTTGTATATCCTCACAATGAGTTAGACTAAGCTAACGCGCGGCTTTGGGCATTTTGACAAAACGCAGCATAATAGCAGGAATTAGCGCCCGCAGAAACGGGCGCTCGCAGGTGCTTATCAGGTAAGGTTCTCGGTGCAGAAAAGCTTAATGCTGTTTTCTGCCACCTCGTCGCCGCAGTCCTTGATTATGCCGGAACCCATCCGGTAGGCGTACTTGCCCTCGGTGTAGTTCAAAAGCGCCGACACATCCTCGCCGTATCTGAACTCAATATGGCAGTTAGAAGCGGGCGTATCGGTGCGCAGCAGGAAGTATGTGAACTCGCCGCTGTTCTCATCGTCGGTCTTGTACTCGTAGAAGCCCATGTCGCCGTCATACCCGCAGAAGCTGTACTCGTGCGAGAAAACCGCCTCGCCGCTCTCGTCAAAGCCCGAAATCACGCCGTCGGCAAAGGTGATTTCGGCCACGTCCTCGGTAAAGCCGCAGTAGAACTGCGCGGACTCGGGAGCGTCAGCGTAAGCTGCTGCGGCTTCCTCGCCGTAAACAGTACCCGCGCAAACGCTGCGCAGCATTTCTGAAGCGGCAGCGGCAGCCTCCTCGTCGCCGAGAACGGAAAGGCAGGTGTCGTCCCATACGCTCCTGTACTTATCCTGCAAAATCACGCCAAACAGCGGAACGTACGTGCCGTTTACGTCGCTCATAAGCTTTTCGGCTGCCGCTTCGGCGGTCTGCTCAGGGGTCTGCTCGGTCTGCGCGGTTTCGGGCTTGGCGTCCGCAGTCTGCGCTTCGCTTGTAACGGAAACGGCGGATTCGGCGCTTTCTGCGCTTACGCTCTCGGAGGTCGCGGAGGACTCGGGCGCGGAGGAAGAGTCGGCAACGGAGCTTTCCTTGCCTGCGCAGCCTGTAAGCGCTGCGGATATCGCGAGTATCGCGGCAATTGCACTGATTGATTTGATTTTCATGGTGTGTTCCTTCCTTTGGTTAGTTGTAGCTAACCTTTGCTTTTTATAAACGCCGCAGCATTAGCGCGGCGCTGTTTTGTATATCGGCGGTTCGCCCGCAATGGGAAGTATACCACGCCCGCGGCGTTTTGTCAATGCGTTTTCGGGCAAGTTTGTGCAGACTAACCACAACCCTGCTTTATTGTGGGAACTTTTTGGGGAATATGCCGCCGCTTTATGCGCCCCAAAAATCGTGCAGATTTATCCACTTGTTAAATACTAATATTTATGCTATAATTAAACCATAACCCCTGAAACGATTTTATGGAGGTAACGGAAATGAAGAAACTGATAAAATACTTCTCGGCGCTTGCTATTGCGGCGGCGGTGTTCTTCGCGCAGCCCGCGGTGACGGATGGCGCGCAGTATTCTGCCTCGGCAGCTGCTGCGACGGTTGCCGCGCCAAAGGCTTCGCTTAAGTCCGGTACGTATGAAACCGACTCGCTCAAAAGCGTGAAGCTTACGTGTTCTGCAAAAAAGGCGAAAATCTACTACAGCGTAAACGGCGGCAAGTACCGCGTATATTCAAAGCCGCTGCCGATAACCAAAAACACAACGCTTAAGTTCTACGCAAAGCTTGGGGGCGCGAAAAGCAAGACCGTTACCTGCAAATACAAGCTTAAGCCAACGCTTACCGCCGCGGTGTCGGGCGAATGCCCCGTAACGGTGGAGCTTTCCGCGCCTGCCGCGGACGTGCAGGTGTATTACACCACCGACGGCACAAAGCCTACCAAGGCTTCCGCAAAATATACCGAGCCGCTTTGCATAACGCGCAGCTGCACTATACGGGCTGCGGCGTTCAAAAACGGGTGGAACACGGCGTACATAACACAAAAGGTGACGTTCTCGCCGCAGTACTCGCCGTCCTACCTTAACGATTATACCGCAAAGTATTACTACCGCCAGCTTGACGGAACAAAGCGCACGGCGTACGAGCGCATATACAAGGCGGCAGAAAACTTTGAAAGCTACGTATGGCTCACCGACCTGTACCTGACGTATGACGAGGTGTACAACATCTCGCAGATGGTGGGCTTTGAGAACCCGCAGCTGTTCTGGCTTGACGGCAGAAGCAGCGATGCGGACGGCTACTGGCAGGGGGATACGGTGCTTATTTCGGGGTTCTACCTTAAGTACCTGAGAACGCGCGCGGAAGCTGCGGAAATAGCCCCGAAGCTTGAAAGCAAGGCAAAGGATATAGTGGCGCAGGCGCAGAAAGAGGGTTCGGCGTTTTTCTGCGTAAAGTACCTGCACGACTATGTAATAGACCACACCGTATACAATGACGCCGCATGGAACAGAGGCGACGGCGCGGTCGGCAACCACGCCGACGAGGCTCTGCTGGATGGTTCGGCGGTGTGCGCGGGGTATACGCGCGCGATGAGCTACCTGCTGCAAACGGCGGGCGTTACCGAGGTGGGCATAGTTGGCGATACCTCGCAGGGGCAGCATATGTGGAACAAGGTAAAGATAGGCGGCGGCTGGTACAACGTAGATTCGACATGGGACGACTCCGACGACCGCTACGCGTGGTTTTGCCTTACCGACAGCGACTTTACCGACCACACGCCGCGCAGCAGTCTTCCGCTGAGCGCCGCCGCAGCCGTTTCAACGGAGTTTACCTACTGTAACGCGATGGGCATTACCGTTTACAGCACCGTTGACGAGGCCGCCGAGGAGAGCATGAAGCTGCTTGCGCAGGGCTACAACAAGGGGCGGCGCGAGTTTACGTTCTACTTTAAGCGCGGGCTTGACGCGGGCATTGCAAACCGCCTTACAAAGGACTTCTACACGCTTGTAAACGCCAACGGCGCGTATCCCGCGTTTGAGAGCTGGACGTTCTATTACGACCACTTCTGCATCAGAGTGTCTTAAAATAACGCTTTACTGCCGCTTCGCCGAAAAAAGCCCTGCCCGTGTGGTGAAAATGCACAAAAACTGCGCCCGAAATCGGCTTGTTACGATTAAATCCACGTTTTTTTGCGCGCACTCTTGTAAGACGTAAAAAAAAGGTGTATAATAACGTTTGGCAATAAATAAGCCTTACGTAACTTGTACAAAATCGAACAAAAGGAAGTTGAAGTATTTGAAAAGAGAAGACCTCAGAAACATAGCCATCATCGCGCACGTTGACCACGGCAAGACCACTCTCGTAGACGAGATGCTAAAGCAGGGCGGCGCGTTCCGCGAGAATCAGGTGGTAAGCGACCGCGTTATGGACAGCAACGACCTCGAGCGCGAGCGCGGCATAACCATTCTCGCAAAGAACACCGCTTGTATGTACAACGGCGTGAAGATAAACATTGTAGATACCCCCGGCCACGCGGACTTTTCGGGCGAGGTTGAGCGTATACTCAAAATGGTAAACGGCGTTCTGCTGCTTGTCGATTCGTTCGAGGGCACGATGCCGCAGACCCGCTTCGTGCTGCAAAAGGCGCTTGAACTCGGCCACAAGGTAATCGTTGTTGTAAACAAGACCGACCGCCCCGACGCGCGCAACCACGAGGTAGTGGACGAGGTGCTGGAGCTTCTGCTCGACCTTGACGCTACCGAGGAGCAGCTTGACAGCCCCGTTGTGTTCTGCTCGGGCAGGCTGGGGCTTTCGTCCTACGACCCCGACAACATGGGTACGGACTTCAAGCCCCTGTTCGAGAAGATTATCGAGCATATCCCCGCTCCCGAGGGCGACCCCGACGGCGAGCTTCAGATGCTCGTGTCCTCCATCGACTACAACGACTATGTAGGCAGGATAGGCATAGGCAGGATAGAGCGCGGAAAGATACACGTTAATCAGGAGGTAATGGTGTGCGACCACCACAACCGCACCGCGCCGTTCAAGGCGAAGGTTGTGTCGCTTTACCAGTTCGAGGGGCTTAACAGAGTCCCCGTAGAGGAGGCTATGGTAGGCGATATAGTGTGCTTCTCGGGTATCGAGGGCATTACAATAGGGCAGACGCTCTGCTCCGTAAACTGCCCCGAGCCGCTTCCTTTCGTAAAGATAACCGAGCCTACCGTTGAAATGACGTTCTCGGTAAATACATCTCCGTTCGCAGGGCGCGAGGGCAAGTTTGTAACGTCGCGCCAGATACGCGAGCGCCTTATGAAAGAAACGCTAAAGGACGTGTCGCTGCGCGTGAGCGACGGCGAAACGCTCGACTCCTTTAACGTTGCGGGCAGGGGCGAAATGCACCTGTCGATACTCATAGAAACCATGCGCCGCGAGGGCTACGAGCTTTCCGTAAGCACGCCGCGCGTACTCCTTAAGGAGATAGACGGCGTTAAGTGCGAGCCTGTGGAGCGCCTTGTAGTGGACGTTCCCGCAGAAGCCGTAGGCTCTGTAATGCAGAGCATGGGTCAGCGCAAGGGCGAAATGCTCTCCATGCACCCCATAGGAACGCGCACCCGCCTTGAGTTCCTCGTTCCCGCAAGAGGCCTGTTCGGCTACCGCGGCGAGTTTATGACGGACACCAAGGGCGAGGGTATCATGAACTCCGTATTCGACAGCTACAAGCCGTATTTCGGCGATATCCCGAGAAGAACGGCAGGCTCGCTTGTCGCGTGGGAAACAGGTCCGTCCATTACCTACGGCCTGTTCAACGCGCAGGAGCGCGGCACGCTCTTTATCGGCGCGGGCGTTCCCGTGTACGAGGGCATGATAGTGGGCGTATCCCCAAAGGCCGGCGATATCGTAATAAACGTGTGCAAGAAAAAGCACCTGACAAATACCCGCGCGAGCGGCTCTGACGACGCGCTGCATCTTATTCCGCCCAAGCAGATGAGCCTTGAGGAGTGCCTTGACTTCATTCAGGACGACGAGCTTGTCGAGGTTACGCCAAAGAGCATTCGCATGAGAAAGATAATCCTCGAAAGAGATTTGCGCCTTAAGGCTGAGGCAAAACAGAAAAGATAACCAGCTTGTTAAGGGTTATTTTGAAATAACTTTTTTGCCTCGGGCTAAAGGTGACTGCGTCGACCTGGCCGAGGCAAAAAACACATCTATCTCAGCAAGTGTGCGAATTGTCGGCAAGCCGACAATTCGTGCGCGCAGCTGAGATGCTTCGGCGGAAAACCCCCGTATGGGGGTTTGCGACGATTCGTATAGGTCGGCAGTGCCGCACGAAGTCGAAGCGGCTTTGTGCGGCATTGTGTGTAGTACATAAAAAGAAACGGGGCGTTTCAAAATGGTAAAGGATATGACAAAGGGCGCTGTCGCGCCGATACTGCTTAAGTATTCGCTGCCGCTGCTGATAAGCGTAGTTTTCCAGCAGCTCTATACGATAGCGGACAGCATGATAGCGGGTAATTTCATCAACAAGGACGCGCTTGCGGCGATAGGCGCTTCCTACCCGATAACAATGATATTCCTCGCTATAGGCACGGGCATGAACATAGGCTGCTCTGTAGTCATTTCAACGCTTTTCGGCGCTAAGGACTACAAGAACATGAAAACGGCGGTATTCACCTCGCTTATATCAACGTTTGTGCTTGCGATTGTGCTTACCGTTGTGGGATTTTTCACGAGCGGGCTGTTCCTGCGGCTTCTCGGCACGGACGCTTCGGTTTTCAAGGACGGTCAGGACTACCTTAACATCTACGTTTTCGGACTGGTATTCCTGTTTATCTACAACATCTGCACGGGCATATTCTCCGCGCTCGGCGACAGCAACACGCCGCTCTATTTCCTTATCGGCTCGTCGCTCGGCAACGTCGGGCTTGACCTGCTGTTCGTCGTAACGTTTCAGATGGGAGTCCCCGGTACGGCGTGGGCTACGTTCATCTGTCAGGGAATATGCGCGGTGCTTGCGTTTGTGGTGCTTATCCGCAGGATAGCTAAGATGAAAAGCCCGAAGTTCGCCTACTTTGAGTGGAAAATGCTCGGGAAGATATCCACGCTTTCCATACCGAGCATACTCCAGCAGAGCTTTGTTTCCGTTGGCAACCTCTTTATTCAGAAGCTTGTAAACTCCTGCGGCGTTGACGTTATGGCGGGGTATTCCTCTGCGATAAAGCTCAACACCTTTGCGATAACAAGCTTCTCCACCGTGTGCAACTCGCTGTCGAACTTCACCGCGCAGAATACGGGCGCGGGCGAGCATAAGCGCGTGCGCAGCGGCTTTCGCGTGGGCGTGCTGCTTGCGGTAGGGCTTGCGGCGGTGTTCTCGCTTGTGTACTTCCTGCTTTCGTCGCAGCTTATATACCTGTTTATGGACAGCGGCGAGGCGAATAACGCCGCGGCGGCGCAGGCGGGGCAGAACTTCCTTACGATTGTCGCTCCGTTCTATCTCGCGGTTGCCGTCAAGCTTTCCGCAGACGGCGTGCTGCGCGGCGCGGGACGTATCAAGCAGTTTATGATAACAACGTTCAGCGACCTTATACTGAGAGTTGTGTTCGCGTTCATACTCTGCCCGCTGTTCGGCGCTACGGGCATATGGCTGTCGTGGCCCGGCGGGTGGACTATTGCAATGATTATATCCGTAATATTCTACATAAGCTATGTTATAAAGACCTCGCGCCTGCCCGTTCCCGCCGTCGAAACGCCGCAGGAAGAAGCCGAGGAGGAAACGGCGGACGCCATCTCCATTGAAGAAAACGAGGAATGACGCGCCATTACGACAGGAGGAGCAATGACCGAGCTTACCATAACCAAAAACGACGCAGGCCAGCGCGTTGACCGCTTCCTGTCGAAAGCGTTCCCGAACCTTACGCCGCCGCTTGTGTGCAAGCTTATGAGAAAAAAGCGCATAAAGCTAAACGGCGCAAAGGCAGAGCCGTCCGCGAAGCTTGCCGAGGGCGACGTGCTGCGCTTTTACCTGTCCGACGAGCTGCTTTCAAGGGACAAGCCGCAGCGCGAGAACGATTTCCGCAGCGTTCCGCCCGACATTGACGCAGTGTACGAGGACGAGAACATTCTGCTTGTGAACAAGCCCGCAGGCATGGTAGTCCACGAGGACAGCGACAACACCGCGGACACGCTTATAAATCGCATACTGTGCTACCTGTGGAAAAAGGGCGAGTACCGCCCCGAGGAGGAGAACAGCTTTGTGCCGGCGCTTTGCAACCGCATAGACCGCAACACCTGCGGCATAGTGATTGCAGCAAAGAACGCCGAGGCGCTGCGTGTGATGAATCAGAAAGTGCGCGACAGGGAGCTTGTAAAGCTCTACCTATGCGTTGTGTGCGGCACGCCGTCGCCGCGCGCGGGCGAGCTTGTTTCCTATATAAAAAAGCTGCCCGACGAGAACCGCGTTCTCGTAAGCGACGTGCGCGCGCCCGACTACCTCACCGCCCGCACCAAGTACCGCGTGCTTGAAAGCAGGGGGGAACTGTCCCTTGTGGAGGCCGACCTGCTGACGGGGCGGACGCATCAGATACGCGCGCAGTTCGCCCATGTAGGCAGCCCGCTGCTGGGCGACGGCAAGTACGGGTCTAACCGCGTTAACAGGCAGTACGGGTGCAGGTATCAGGCGCTGTGTTCGTACAGGCTCACGTTCCGTTTCACAACGCCCGCGGGGTGTCTTGAGTATCTCAACGGCAAAAGCTGCGAGGTTTCCAACGTGGGGGAGCTGTGGTTCGTGCGGGTGTTCCGCGGGGAAGCGTAAATCAGCATATAGCGTGTTCTTTACGTCATTTTCATATATAAGGTATGTGAAAAAACGCTCGGCTATACAAAGTGTACAAAAATTCGGCTTGAGATTTTACTATTTTTTATGCTATTTTTTTAACAAACATCTTGATTAAAGTTCGGATTTTTAGTATAATATTAGTTGATAGAAAATATCATGCGCGGAGGATAACACCAAAGCGCAAAACAAAAACAATCAGGAGGAATATTCCAATGGCAGTTAAAGTTGCAATCAATGGCTTCGGCCGTATTGGACGCCTTGCGTTCAGACAGATGTTCGGCGCTGAGGGCTACGAGGTAGTAGCTATCAACGACCTGACCAAGCCCTCTATGCTTGCTCAGCTTCTTAAGTACGATACCGCTCAGGGCGGCTACTGCGGCAGAATCGGCGAAGGTCTTCACACCGTATCCGCTGACGATGAGGCTAACACCATCACAGTTGACGGCAAGACCCTTAAGATTTACGCAGAGAAGGACGCTAACACTTGCCCGTGGGGCGAGCTGGGCGTAGACGTTGTTCTCGAGTGCACCGGCTTCTACTGCTCCAAGGAGAAGTCCATGGCTCACATCAACGCAGGCGCTAAGAAGGTTGTTATCTCCGCTCCCGCAGGCAACGACCTTAAGACCATCGTATTCTCCGTAAACGAGAAGACCCTTACCAAGGATGACCAGATTATTTCTGCTGCTTCCTGCACCACCAACTGCCTCGCTCCTATGGCTAAGGCGCTCAACGACTATGCTCCTATCCAGAGCGGTATCATGAGCACCATTCACGCTTACACCGGCGACCAGATGATTCTTGACGGTCCTCACAGAAAGGGCGACCTCAGACGTGCAAGAGCAGGCGCTGCTAACATCGTTCCTAACTCCACGGGTGCTGCAAAGGCTATCGGCCTTGTTATCCCCGAGCTGAACGGCAAGCTCATCGGTTCTGCACAGCGCGTTCCTGTTCCCACCGGTTCTACCACTATCCTTACCGCTGTTGTTAAGGGCGCTGACGTAACCAAGGAAGGCATCAACGCTGCAATGAAGGCTGCTGCTTCCGAGTCTTACGGCTACAACGAGGACCAGATTGTTTCTTCCGATGTTATCGGTATGAGATATGGTTCTCTGTTCGACGCAACCCAGACAATGGTTGCTAAGGTTGCCGACGACCTCTACGAGGTACAGGTTGTTTCTTGGTACGACAACGAGAACTCCTACACCTCTCAGATGGTAAGAACCATCAAGTACTTCGCTGAGCTGTAATTTTTAAGTACAGCACATACAATAGTACATGCGGCCGCGCTCCTTTTTAGGGGCGCGGCTTTTTTGCGCGCTGATTCCTCATGCGCCGTCTTTTTTCACTATCAGAACTGCCAATTCTCCATTGACAAGCCCTTGTAATTTTGTTATAATTGATGTGTAAGGGCGGCATGGATTACATTCCATGCCTGCCATAAGGACGTACAGCGGCGCATACCCGCTGTGAAAGGAGGCACGACATATGCCGTCACCTGCACCAACGGAAGAACGCGTACAGAGCGCAGGCGGTGTTCCGCCAGAGGCTGCCGCAGAGTCCCCCGAGGACAGCATTCTGCGCGAGGAACGCGAGCTTCTCGGCGCGGACGCTTCGCCCGATATACCCGCGCCCGACCTTGCCGCGCAGGAGGAAGCGCCGATACCGCCGCCGCTTCTCGACCCGCAGGATAAGGGGATAGACGCGCGCGACAGGGAGTTCCTAGCGGCGCTTGGCGCTGTGCTGGAGAAAACGCGTCCGCAGCCTGCGCCGCCCCCGCCCGCTCCCACGGAAAGCGCAGCGGAAAAGCTTGCCGTGGGCGTTGTGAAAAAGGGCGTGGGCGTGATATCTCTTGCGCTTATACTCATTTTTATGGGCGTTGTGCTTATATGCACGCTTTTTTCGGATGAACCCGACTACCTTCTGCCCATGAAGCTCTCGCCCGTGGCTGCGGTGCTTATAGGGTTGGAGCTTCTAGCGCATTATCTGGCTTCGGGGAAGCACTTTCGCGTACATATCCCGAGTATCGTTATTTCCGCGCTGATTGTTGTAGGGTGCTGCGCTATGGCGTGCGTACTCAACAGCTCCTACAGCGAAAGCAAGACCGATTACAACAACCGCTCCGTTGCCGCTGAGATATACGACAGCAGCTACAAGGAGCTGCGCCATGTCGCGGACATTGCGAGCCTTGAGGTGGAAGTTGACCTGAACCCCGACGGCACGGGCAGGAAAAAGGGGATAGAGGCGCTCGCGGCGGGCGACTATGTTTCGATAAGCTGCGAGTTTGCGGGGACGTGTTCAACGCCGAGGGAGTTTGCCGCGATGTGCAAGAGCATTATAGACGGCTACCGCTTTCTTGACATACCCGTGACGGAGTACCATTTCAAAAACGAGGGCAAGCTGCACAGGTTCTCGCTCGATATTGAGGGAAAGTTTGAGCAGGACTACTCGGAGAGCCGCCTTACGGAGCTTGTCGACCATATTTATGTAGAGGACTATGATTATATACCCGACCTTGAGGATTTCACAGGGACGGAGGAAACATTTCAAACGGAGTGAGGATAAATGCTGAATAAAGAAAAAAAGTACGAGATATACGCCTGCGTAAAAAAGCAGTTTCCCGACGAGGGGCTGTATCTTGTTTCAAGAGTATCGGAGTGGCTTCAGACCAACGGCTGTTCGCCCGCGGATTTGGGTTACGGCTCTTTCAGGGAGTTTGCGGGGGAGCTTCCCGAAATATTCAATTTTCAGAGCGATAATAACGACCTGTTTATTTGCGTTAAGTACTGGGACGAGGGGGAAAGGATAATGACCGCAACAGCGCAGGAACACCCTGCCGACAGCTTTTTCGGAACGAACAATGTAATACTCAACGACGACATAATAGAGATGTCGCAGCAGTCGCTTTACGCGCTTACAAAGATACTCGGCAACGGCCTTACCGTGCAGGAGATGAAGCAGCAGATATACGGCGCGTTTTCTGCGGCAAAGGAGAACCACACGCTTTCGTTCCTTGCGGAGAAATACGTGTTTCCGATTGACTACTGCCGCGACGGCGCGCTTGTCAACGGCCTTGTATCAAAGAACATTTCCCCGCGCGGCAAGAGCCTGTACTTCGCTTTTGAGAAAACGCAGATATACCGCAGCGGCAATTCCCCCGAGGTGGAGGATTATTCCGCGCAGCGCCCGACCATAAGCGACGAGGTGCGCGACAGAATATACGCGCTTATAAGCGGCAGCTTCCCTGCGGAAACGCCGCTGCACATGGCGGCGGTAAGCAAGCTTCTTACCGACCACGGCATAGACAAGGCGAACTACGGCTTTTTCAAGATGAAGGAGCTGCTGGGGCAGATGGACTTTTTGGAGCTAAGCGACGTTGTACTGGGCGGCGTGCCGCAGGTGATGATAACGCTGCACCGCAGACCCGCCGACGCCGCGCCCGTGCAGAAGCCCGCAGTTTCAGAGCAGCGCGGGCAGACGCTTAGCGATTTCTGCAACCTGCCGCAAAAGCCGCTTACCATTTTGCAAAAGTATGTTGAGCAGACCGACGGCGAGTTCTATGACCTGAACGCGCTGCGCGATATGCTCTGCGAGGACTACGAAACGGCGCTTGCGGGCGGTACGGTGTTCACGAACGAGGGCAAAAAGAGCTTCCCCACGCGCTGGAAGAAGTCCGACGGCACGCCCGTTGAGATAACGCTGCGCCCGAGCGCTTACGAGGGCAGGCCGTGGTTTTTGTACTTTGTGGACTACACCGCGCGCGACAGGGCTGCGCGCGTTACAGACCCCGGCAGGCAGCTTGAGAATTTCGCGTTTCTCGGCAGCTGGGCGAGCTTTTTGTCGGAGCTTGCGGAAAAGGCGGTAGACGAGGAGTGGGACTTTCAGAACAACCCGCGCAGGAGCTGCCACATTCTTATACAGTACATCAAGTACACGTTCTGCCGCCTTATGCGGGAGAACAAGGTGTGCATTTCCGAGGACAGGCAGTTCGCTTCGTTCAACACGGGGCTTGTTGACAAACACTACGACGACATTTACGCGTGCTTTATCCCCAACGAGGAGGGCAGCGGCACGCCGTGGAAGTTCACGGGGTTCTGCACGGCGGCTTCACGCGGGCTTGGCAAGCAGGTGGTTAATTACTTTAACCCGCTGCCGCAGCCGCCGCGCTACTTTACGCGAACGGAGGACCTGTTCTACGACCTTGACAAGCAGCTTCACCCCGACTTTGACCACATAATAATAGACAACATAAGCCGCCTGCCGAGGCAGTTCCTTTTTGACCAGTTCTACGACACGCCCGAGGCGCGCGAGCTGCTCTCGTCGCTTTCACAGGTGAGAGACCGCGACGGGCGGCGTGAGATATATGAGCGGCTTAAGGATATTGTAAGCGACAACAGCAGGCTGTTTATCCGCATACAAAACCGCATTAAGGAGTCCATAGAGCTTGCAAGAAAGCGCGTGCGCTGGAATTACAAGACGGCTATTCCGTCGTATTTCCCCAAGCGCGACACCATGTCGCTTATGCTGCCGCTGTGCCTTTACGACGGCGAAAAGCCCGACGTTGCGCTTGTAGTCGAGCGCACGCAGTCGGGCAACTATCAGGGGCAGACGATACTTACCATACCGCAGGCGTATATAGACGCGCGGCTTATGTGCCGCCTTTCAAGCGACTGGCTCAATCCCTCGCAGATTTCGCTCAACTCCGACGTATACGACGAGCAGGAGCTGTCCGCGGCGGACGACGACCTTGCGGAAATAGACTGAGGAGGACGTATGAACGTTTCGGAGTTCAAGAACGACGAGTTCTTTTCGCTTAGAAGCAAGACGACCGTGTGGGGCAGGGAGGCCGTGCTTTACGTAGAGTTTGACGGAGAGCACGACTATTACGAAACGCTCGCGGGATATATCGACATTATAAGCGGGCGCGCCGCATGGCTCAATGAAAACAAGGCTGCCGTTATCGCGCGGCTTTTAGCGGAGGATATCCCCGCGCGCACAGGGGTAAGCGCAGAGGAGCTGCCGCAGCGCGCCTACGTGTCCGAGCTTACCGTTTACTGCGACGACGGCGTTGACAACGTGTGGACGAACGCCTTTGTGGAGTTCGGCGAGGGCGCGCCCGCCGTGCAGATAGCGGTGTCGCCGCAGGGCGAGGTTGAGTGCAGCGGCGTATGCGGCTGAAAAATATGAATGTAATTTCCCGCCGATTTTGTCGGCGGGAATGAGACCGTCGAAAAACCCCCATACGGGGGTTTTCCGCCGAAACATCCGCACTGCGCGCACGGTTTGACGGCTTGCCGCCAAACCGCACACTTGTGCGGATAGAAGTGTTTTTTGCCTCGGGAAGCCCGAGGCAAAAAAGTTATTTCAAAGCCCGCATACGCGGGCAAAATTGCAAGCTATTTCCCGCCGATTTTGTCGGCGGGAATTTTCTGTCCGCATAGTATGAAACATGAATTTAGCCTTGTGTCGATTTTTGGTACAATATGCAGAAAAAATGTTACAAATGATTACAGTTTCAAATACGCTATTGCTTTTTCGGCAGATGTGGTGTAAAATATCTATGTGGCGCTGAAAAGCACACTAAAACTAAGATTCGCCTGAATGGGCTTGACATATATTAAGAGGAACATAATGAGAAAACATACATATATCGCGGCGCTTCTTGCCGCTTCGCTGCTGCTTTGCTCGTGCGCGAGCGACGAAAACGTAAACGGCGACAACTCCTTTGCGCAGGGGCTTATTCACTATGCGGGAGGGGAGAGCGCCGTTGCCGAAACGCAGGACGTTCAGTCCGAGGCGGCGCAGGCAACTACCGCGCAGCCCGCGCCCGAAACGGAAAGCGCGCAGCCCGCAGAAAGCGCGGCAGCAGAGAGCGCCGAGAGCGCGCAGCCCGCAGAAAGCGCCGAAGCCGAGGAGCTTGGCACGTTCTATTCCGAACAGTTTGCGGCGTACAAGCTGACGGATGAGGAGCGCGCGTTTATCGACCGCTCCGTGTTTGTAGGCGACAGCATTTGCAGGGGCTTTTCCGAATACAAGGTGGTAAGCAGAAAGTGCGTTTACGCGCGCGGCTCGCTTGCGGCGCGCAGCTTCTTCGACTACGCCATGTACATGGGCGACGAGGAGGTAGACTTCGCAACGGTGCTTGAACGCCGCAAGCCGCAGTTCGTGTTCCTTTCAATGGGCATGAACGACATCAACCTCACCGACGAGGAGACCTACTGCGAGAACTACCGCGCGGTGATAGACGCGGCGCTTAAGGAGAGCGGCGCGCAGGTATACGTATGCGCTATAACGCCCATAAACAGCACGTTTTCCTCGAATTACCACATAGACTGCTACAACCTTAAGCTTCAGGCGTTTATCGAGGAAACCTACCCCGAGCGCGTGCATTTTGTGGACTTCGCAAAGCACCTAAAGGACGCCGACGGCAACCTTAAGGAGTGCTTCAACGGCGGCGACGGCATTCACCTTGCGCCTTACGCGTACTATGTGGCGCTCTGGGAGATGAACAGAACGCTTGCGGCGGACGGTTTTATTTAAACCGCTGCGGCGGGAAAAACCGCTGCGGCGGGAAAACCGCTGCGGCGGGAAAACCGCTGCGGCGGGAAAAACCGCTGCGGCGGGAACACATCTAGGCGGGATAGTCCGTTTTGGCGGGGGATTGCCGCCCCTGCATGGTAATCGCACGGTATTTCCGCGGAAATAAACTTACGGAGAACATTGATGTCTGTATACAAGAACAACGAAATGATGGCAAGGCTCGACGAGTTCCTGCCCGACATACAGCGCCCCGCGCGCTATATCGGCGGCGAGGTTGGCGCGTGCATGAAGGACAAGTCGCAGGTGGACGTGCGCTTTGCTTTCTGCTTCCCCGATACCTATGAAATAGGAATGTCGCACCTTGGCATGAAGATACTCTACGGGCTGAAAAACCGCGTGCCGAATTACTGGTGCGAGCGCGTTTTTATGCCCCTGCCCGATATGACCGAGCAGATGCGGGCGCGCGGCATACCGCTCTACGCGCTCGAGAGCCTTGACCCTATAAAGGAGTTCGACTTTATCGGCTTTACCATACAGTACGAGATGTGCTACACCACCATTCTCGAAATGCTGGACCTTGCGGGCGTACCCGTGCTGTCGCGCGAGAGGACGGCGCTCACGCCGCTTGTAGTGGCGGGCGGCCCGTGCGTGTGCAACCCCGAGCCGCTTGCGGATTTTATCGACCTGTTCATCATCGGCGAGGGCGAGGAGGTAAACCTTGAGCTTATGGCGCTTATGGAGCGCTGCAAGCGCGAAAACGCCTCAAAGGCGGACTTCCTTAAGCGCGCCGCGCAGATAGAGGGAATATACGTTCCCTCGCTTTACGACGTAACGTACAACGCCGACGGCACGGTAAAGGCGATAACGCCGCGCGACGGCGCGCCCGCGCAGGTAAAAAAGCGCATAATAGAGGACTTCGACAAGGTGTACGCGCCCGACAATTTCGTTGTGCCGTTCACGGGGATAGTCCACGACCGCGCCGTGGTAGAGGTGCTGCGCGGCTGCATTCGCGGCTGCCGCTTCTGTCAGGCGGGGTATATTTACAGGCCGTTCCGCGAAAAGGGCAAGGATACCATTCTTGCGCAGACAAGGGCGCTTTGTGAAAACACGGGCTACGACGAGGTGTCGCTCTCGTCGCTCTCCACGGGCGACTACAGCGACATAGAGGGGCTGCTGGACGAGCTTACCGACTACACTAACGCCGAGGGAATAAACCTTTCGCTGCCGTCGCTGCGCGTAGACCGCTTCAGCGACGAAATGCTCAAAAAAATAAGCGGCGTGCGCAGGAGCGGGCTTACGTTCGCGCCCGAGGCAGGCTCGCAAAGGCTCAGGGACGTTATAAACAAGAACGTTACCGAAAAGAACGTTATGGACAGCGTGAAGATAGCGTTCGAGGGCGGGTATACCGCGATAAAGCTCTATTTCATGCTGGGGCTTCCCACCGAAACGGAAAAGGACGTGGAGGGGATATTCGACCTTGCAAAGGCGGTTATAGAGCAGTTTTACGCAACGCCTAACCATGCGAAGGGCAAGCCCTCGGTGTCGGTGTCGCTTTCAACGTTTATACCAAAGCCGTTCACCGCGTTCGAGTTTGAGCCGCAGGCGGACGAGGACACGATACGTTCCCGCCAGAAGCACCTTATGGACTACGCGGACGACCGCAAGATAACGATATCCCGCTCGAAGTACGACACCTCTCTTGCAGAGGCGGTGCTTGCGCGCGGCGACAGACGCGTTGGGCGCGCGATATACGCGGCATGGAAAAAGGGCTGCTTTCTCGACGGGTGGGAGGAGTACTTCGACTTTGCAAAGTGGAAGCAGGCGTTCGAGGAGTGCG
The DNA here is from genome assembly GCA_934462925.1 of uncultured Oscillospiraceae bacterium. Taxonomy (GTDB): domain Bacteria; phylum Bacillota; class Clostridia; order Oscillospirales; family Ruminococcaceae; genus CAG-115. The sequence continues at coordinate 92,705 of CAKSIT010000008.1, forward strand.
GGCTTGACATGAGCTTTTACGCGAACCGCCGCCGCCCCTACGACGAAGTAGCGCCGTGGAGTCACATAAATATGCTGGTAAGCCGCGAGTTCCTTATCGAGGAGAACAAGCGCGCGCACGCGGGCGTATGCACGCCAAACTGCCGCGAGAAATGCTCGAATTGCGGCGTTATACGAAACGTAGGCGCAGGGCCTTGCGCGAAGATACGCTGAGAGGGGGAGAGCTATGCCGCAGGTAAACACAAGGGTGTTCTATTCCAAGCTTGACAGGGCGAAATACATTTCCGCGCTCGACCTTAACAACTGCGTGATACGCGCGATACGGCGCAGCCGTCTGCCCGTGTGGAAAACGCAGGGTTTCAACCCGCACACATATGTGGCGTTTATGCTGCCGCTGTCGCTGGGGCAGGAGGGCGAGCATGAGGCTATGGACTTCCGCCTGCTCGGGGATATACCGCCCGAGGAGGTAATAGAGCGCCTTAACGCGTCGCTGCCGCCCGACATAAGGGCAAAGGAAGTGGCCGTGCCGCAGTACAAGTATCAGGACATCACCGCCGCGCGCTACCGCGTCGAGGGCGCGCCCGAGCGGGAGCGCTTCGCGGAGTTTATGGCAAGCCCCGAGATACTGACCGAGAAAAAGACGAAAAAGGGCGTAATAACCGTAGACATAAAGCCGCTTGTGGAGCTGTGGGAGTACGACGGCGCGAACCTGTTCCTGAAGCTGCCTGCGGGCAGCGAGTTCAGCGTGAACCCCGCGCTGCTTCTCGGCGCGTTTTCCGCGCAGACGGGAACGGCGCTCGCACGGCCGCGTATAGTCCGCACGAACACGTATATTGCCGACGGAACGGAGTTCCGCTGACAAAAAGGCGAAAAATGACGAAAAGAGCCGTCCGAAAGTTGACGACCCCTATTGCAATTTCCCGCGCAAGGTTGTATAATTAACAAAGGCGTATCGCACGCCCGCAATCTTCGCGGCACTTTGATATGACGGAGGTGCGCGTATGGCTAAACCAAAGCTCCCGCGCTATATTGTAATACTTAATATAATTATGGTGGTGCTTATCCTTGTGATATGCGCGCTGGCGTTCTCGCTCGCGTATTCCGCGCTTAAGCCCGAGGAAAGCGTACCCGAACCCACCGTGCAGACCGAGGAAACCGAGCAGACCGCCGAAACGGTGGAGCAGGTGACCACCGCGGCGACTACCACCACGCGAATGTCGGTATCCATGACCAAGCGCACGACAGAGCCTGTCGAAACGCTGCCGCCCGAAACCAAGCCGCAGGAAACACAGGACGAAACATCCGCGCCCACCGAGCAGGCGGGTGAAAGCTCAGAAACGTCCGCCGCGCAGACGAGCGAGGTTTCAACGCGCTTTGACAAGAGCTTCTTTGAGAACGACCTGTTTATAGGCGACAGCATTTCCACGGGGCTTTACCTTTACGGCAAGCTTGACGGAAAGAATGTTGCCGCAAGCGTAGGCTACACGCCCTACAAGGCGTATTCCACGGCGGTGGAGCTTTACGACGGCACGACGCGCACCGCGCTTGAATACGCGGAATCCATGCAGCCAAAGCGCATTTTCATAATGCTGGGTTCTAACGGCATGGCTTCCACAGGCGACATGACCGCAATGCAGGATACCTACAGCACGCTGCTGGACAAGCTTGCGGCGGCGTGTCCCGCAAGCGATATCTACTGCCTGTCGGTATCCCCCGTAACGGCGGACAGCACGGCTGCGGCTTCGGGCGGAATCACCAACGATACAATAAAGAGCTTTAACGCATATATTGAAAAGCTCTGCGGGGAAAAGAAGCTTCGCTACTTCGATATTTATTCGCTGCTTGTAGATGAAAACGGATATTTCAGCAGCGAGTACGCCGAGGTGGACGGGCTGCATTTCCTCGGAAAGACCTACGATGTCATGCTCGGCTACATAGAAAGCGAGCTGTCATAAACGCTTTAGAGAAAGGACACTATTATGAAGAAGATAGCTATTGCAGCCGCTGCGCTGCTCTGCTGTGCGGCTCTTGCAGGCTGCGGCGGCAATAAGGATTCGGGAAGCACGGCTGACGTAAGCAGCACGGCGAGCGCTGCGCTCACCCCTGCGGAGAAAACGCAGAAGGTGCTTGACGAGGTAACCCACCCCGAGCTTGTCGAGGTAACATCGGACAGGCTGTCGGCGTACTACGGCTTTGAGAGCGACAAGGTAACGGAGTTTTCCGCGTATATATGCGGCTCGGGCGCAATGCCCGACGAGCTTGGCGTATTTGTTGCAGCAAACGAGGACGCCGCAGCGGAGATAGAAACCGCGCTCAACGACCGCATTGCAAAGCAGAAAGATACCTTTACCGACTACACCCCCGCAGAGATGTACAAGTTTGACGACTGCTTTGTAACAAAGAGCGGCACAACGGTGTGCTACGCGGTATGCGCAGACAACGCTTCCGCGCAGGAGATACTGCAGGGCTGATAAAACGGAGGAACGTATATGCTTATTGAGTGCGCTGTAATTGCGGGCATAATGCTCGCGATGTCCGTTATATTCTTTATGAAGAAGCGCGTAAGCTGGGCGCTCGCAACGCTGCCGCTGACAATAGTGCCGTTGGCGGAGCTGCTGCTGGCGTGGCTGTTCGTGCGGGTGTTCAGGTTTCAGATAAGCGTGTACTGGGGTATGTTCGGGCTGGTGTGCGCGGTGGCGGTGTCCTGCGTGTGGATAGGCATTGCAGCGGGAACGCTCGAACATAAGGGTTCAAAGGCGACCTACATCGGCGTTGCCAACGCGTTCAATATAGCGCTTGCGGCGATACTCATAAACGATATGCTGTCAACGCTTGAGGAATATGGCGCAATGCTCGGGCAATAAAATAATACAAAGCGAACCCCCGCACGTTACAACGTGCGGGGGATTTTTGTTGTGACTTACGACCTTGCGCGCTCCTCGAGCGCCGCAATGCAGTCAACGCTGCGCGAGAGAATGCCGTTTATATGCGCGATAAGCGTGCCGTAGTTGGTGAACGGCACACCCTGCTCAAGCGTGCTGCGCATACGGTGCAGCACTTCTCTTTCGCCGAGCATACACCCGCCGCAGTGAACCACCGCCGCGTAGCCCGCCAAATCCTCGGGGAACTCCCTGCCCGAGCAGAACTCGTAGCGCAGCTCCTTTCCCGTAAAGCCGTTTATCCAGCGCGGCAGCTTTACAGAGCCTATGTCGCTGCATTGGCGGTGGTGCGTGCAGCCCTCGGCTATAAGCACCCTGTCGCCGTCCTTAAGCGCTTCAAGCGCGCGCGTTCCCTTTACCGCGGTATCGAGAAAGCCCTTGTAGCGCGCCATGAGTATCGAAAAGGACGTGAGCGGAATCTCCTGCGGCACTGCCTGCGACACAAACGCGAACGCCTGACTGTCGGTAACAACCACGGCGGGCGCTTTGGCAAGCGAGCGCAGGGTCTGCTCAAGCTCCGTTTCGCGACAGACCATGTTTACAGCGCCCGCGTCAAGCACGTCGCGTATCGTCTGCACCTGCGGAAGTATCATGCGCCCCCTTGGCGCGGCCTCGTCAATGGGCGTTACAAGCACGGCGATATCGCCCGCGCGCAGCAGGTCGCCTATAATGCGCCGCCCGCCGCCCTCGGGCGCGAGGTGCGCAAGCTTCTCCTTAAGCGCGTTTATGTTTGTGCCGTCCTTTGCGCTGACGGAGATGGAATCGGCGGTTTCTGGCAGGGGAGAAGCGCACAGGTCGCTTTTGCTGTAGACGATTATGTATGGCAGCTCCTTCTCCTTGAAAAGGCGCAGCAGCTCCCTGTCGCAGTCGTTAAGCCCCTGCGAGCCGTCCGCTACAAGCACGGCTATGTCCGCGCGGTTGAGCGTTTCGCGCGTTTTTTTCACGCGCTTTTCGCCAAGCTCGCCGCTGTCGTCAAAGCCGGGCGTGTCTATTATCACGACAGGTCCGAGCGGCAGCAGCTCCATTGCCTTGCTTACGGGGTCTGTGGTAGTGCCGAGCGCCTCTGACACCACGGACAGCTCCTGCCCCGTTACGGCGTTCACAAGGCTTGACTTGCCCGCGTTGCGGCAGCCGAAAAACGCGATATTAACGCGGTTTGCCGAGGGTGTTGAGTTCAAGTCCATAATAACCTCCTGTTTTAAGGCGCAGGTTTTTCTCTCTGCCTGCGGCTTTATCGTTGGAATAATTATCCTGCCCCTTTATATCCCGCTGCTTCTCTTTAATCTGTTTTTTCTACGGCAAGAATCGGGTAGCCGTCCATATACGGCTTTACCATATCGGGGTGAAGCCGCGCGGTGCTGAACAGCAAATCCGCGAACCCGTTCTCGTTCAGAAACTGCACGAGCGTTTCGAGTGGGAGCGCGAAAACCGCGCTGCACACGGGCGACACCGTAATAACGCGCCTGCCCGCAAGGTCGTTCACCCTGAACGGCCACACGCGGCAGTCGAACGGCTTTTCGTCGCCAAGCGCGCAGCCGTTCTCGCCCGCCATAGGACACATCACGATTTTATCGCCGTCGAACGCCATGTCGAAAACGTACTCGCTCCCGCGCGGTACAAGCTTCGCGCCGCCGAGCTTGTCCTTTAGCTCGGGGAATATCAGCGGTATCTCCCACTTGTCGCCCTCTGTAAAGCCGCAGCAAATGCGGCATTTCGCGCAGGTATCGCGCGAGAGAATCTTTTTAAGCATACGCTCACCTCTGTGTTAATCTCCGATAAACAGCTGCGTCCAGTAGCCGCAGTAGCCGTTGTGATAGTAACCTATGCCTATGTATTTCATCTCCGGGTCGAGAATGTTCTTTCGGTGGGCGTAGTCCGCAAGCCACGAGTCGAGCGCCTGCCGCGCGGTCATGTGGTAGTAGCAGATGTTTTCCGCGCGTGAGCTGCGCTTAAGCCCCGCCTCAGTCAGAAGCGCTTCCCACTTTGTGCCGTCCGCGCGCCAATGCGAGAAGTACGACGAGCATTCCACCGCGCGCCGCTGCGCTATCGCGGAAAGCTCGGGCAGCTCGGTAAGCGGGGAAAGCCCGTATTTCGCGCGCTCCTCGTTCACAAGCTCGAAAAGCTCCTGCCGCTCGGCTTCGTCGTAAACGTCGGCGCTTATCACATATTTACGCGTGATAACAGCGCTTTTTGCAAGTCCCTTTTTAACGGCGAAAAACCGCAGGGTCGCGCTTTCGCCTATGGCAATGGGCTTTGTGTATTTTGCGGATTTTTTGGTGGGCTTAGAGCCGTCCGTGGTGTAGTATATCGTGCAGCCCTTTTCGCAGGTGAGTCTTACGCTCTGCGCGCTGCCGTACGTTCCCGAAGCGAGAGAAGCCGAGGGAGCGGGCGTTCTTATTTTTATATCGAGAACCTCCACGTCGGAGAGCGCGCCGTCCTCCATAGCCGCCGCGCGTATTTCCGTGCTGCATTCCACAACAATGGGAACGCCGTCGTACACGGGGCTTTCGGCTGTGGGGTCTGTGCCGTCGGTGGTGAAATGCACCTCGCCGCCCTCAATGCGCACCAGCTGCGTGGTGGAGTACGTACCACTGTCGTGCGAGAACAGCCCCTGCGCCCCCGCCTGCACGCCTCCAAACGCGCCGAGCGCCACTATCGCCCCGAATGCGAGCGCAGAAATAAGCCCATGCTTCAAAATATCAACGTCCTTTGTGCTTCGGCACGGCAAAATGTGCCTTTTTTCGGCTGAACAAGCCATCTTTAAAAGCTCTTTTTTGACTCGGGTTAAAGGCGACTGCGTCGGCCTGGCTGAGGCAAAAAACACTTCTATCCGCACAAGTGTACGGTTTGACGGTGTGCCGTCAAGCCGTGCGCGCAGCGCGGATGCATCGGCGGAAAACCCCCGTATGGGGGTTTCAGCTTGTCGAAAAAATCGAATTTGCCCGCGAAGCGGGCTTTTGAAATCCGTTTTTTGCCTCAGCTCTGCCGAGGCAAAAAACATTTCTATCCCAGCAAGTGTGTACGCGACGCTGCGCTTACGCAACCGTGCGCGCAGCTGGGATGTTCGTCGGAAAAGTCCCAACGGGACTTTTTCGACGGTCTTAAGCGTAAAAATGCGCCCGTTCCTATATATTATACACCAAAGGCGAAAATATGTCAAGACGGTTACAAAGGTTACAAAACGGTTACAAGGCGCGTTTGTTTTCGGCGAAAAATAAATTATAAAATTTTCACAAATTATTCACGAAAAATGCCTTGACAAAATAATAAAATAGGGTATAATTAAATAGTAGATTGAGAATCTAATCGTTGCGTAAAACGATTGCACTCGGTAACAGAAAGGAAACAGATATGAGAAACACAAACACAAACAACAACACCTTTGCGTTCGACGGCGACAAGACCATCAGAAGCGTAAACGACGCAAGCTGCTATTTCGGTCAGTACATTGCGCGCGAGCTTGAGAAGATAGGTATGCGCGCGTCCTACCGCCACCTGATGAAGCCGCTTATGGAAAACGAGAGCCTTACCCAGCTCGAGCTTGTAAAGCTCACAGGCCTTAAAGCGCCCACTATTTCCATCACGCTTCGCAATATGGAGCGCGACGGTATCGTTCGCCGCGAAAAGAACGATAACGACCGCCGCGAAACGCACGTTTACATTACCGACCTTGGCAGACAGATGCACGAGAAGCTTCTGCTTGCGCTCAAGGAAGCAGAGCGCATTATGGTCAAGGGTCTTACCGACAAGGAGCTTGACGCAGCGAGAAGGGCTACGGACAAGATGTGTGCAAATCTCCTTGCGGAGCTTGAGGGCTGATACCTTTGAAAAAGGTACTTTCCTACCTTAAAAAATACTGGTTTATTGCATTGCTGTCGCCCTTGTTCATGATTCTTGAGGTGTCCATGGACCTTGTTCAGCCCGAGCTGATGTCAAGAATCGTGGACGAGGGCGTTCTTTCTCAGAATCTCGACGTGATTTTCAGCGTGGGCCTTAAAATGCTTATAACGCTGTTTATCGGCTGCTTTGGCGGCATTATGTCGGGCGTTTTCGGGACGATGGCTTCGCAGCGCTTCTCCTGCGACCTTCGCAAGGACGCCTTCAGCCGTGTGATGAACATGAGCTTTCAGCAGACGGACAGGTTTACCGCAGGCTCGCTTGTAACGCGCCTTACAAACGACGTTACCGCCTGCCAGGACTTTGTGGCAATGGCGCTGCGAATGATGGTGCGCACGCTCATGCAGTTTATAGGCGGCATTTATATGGTGCTGCGGATAAACGTAACGTTCGGGTATATCCTGCTGTTTACGCTGCCCGTGCAGATAGTAATAATCGTGCTTGTGCTGAAAAAAGGCTCGCCGCTGTTCGAGGTGGTGCAGGGCAAGCTTGACCGCGTAAACTCGGTTGTGCAGGAGAACGTAACGGGCGCGCGCGTAGTCAAGGCGTACACGCGCGAGGAGTACGAGATAAACCGCTTTTCAAAGGCGAACGACGAGCTTTGCTTTACAAACCTTCGTGTGCAGCGGCTTGTGGCGCTGCTTATTCCCGTGCTGTCCGTGCTGATGAACGCGGCTGTTATTGCCGTTATCTACATCGGCGGCTGGCAGGTAGCGGCGGCACAGTTCGAGGTCGGCAAGATAATGTCCTCGATAACCTACATAACGCAGATACTCATGTCCATGATGATGATAGGCATGATGTTCCAGATGGTAACGCGCGCGGGGGCTTCCGCAAAGCGTATAGCGCAGGTGCTTGAGTGCGAGCCTGCCATAAAGGACGGCGGCTTTGACGGCGCGGCAGGGGAAACGGGTACGGTAGAGTTCAAGAACGTGTCGTTCCGCTACCCGGGCGTGCAGTCGGGCAATGTGCTTGAAAATATCTCGTTTAGCGTAAACAAGGGCGAAACCGTGGCGATACTCGGCTCGACGGGCTGCGGCAAGACCTCTCTCGTGAGCCTTATCACGCGCTTTTACGACGCTACCGAGGGCGAGGTGCTTGTTGACGGTGTAGATGTAAAGCGCTACAATCTGCCCGCGCTGCGCAGGAAAATAGGCTTTGTGCTGCAAAAGGCGGAGCTTTTCAGCGAAACCATAGAGCAGAACATACGCTGGGGCGACCCCAACGCCACCGACGAGGACGTGCGCCGCGCGGCTAAGACGGCGCAGGCGGCGGAGTTCATCGAGGGCTTTACGGACGGCTACAAGGACATGATAACCGAAAAGGGCGCGTCGCTTTCGGGCGGGCAGAAGCAGCGCCTGTCCATTGCGCGCGCCATTGCAAAGCGCCCCGAGATACTTATTTTTGACGACAGTATGTCCGCGCTCGACCTGTCTACCGACGCAAAGCTGCAAAAGGCGCTGCGCGAGGAGCTTCGCGGAACGACCGTTATAATGATAGCGCAGCGCGTGGCATCGGTAATGAACGCGGACAGGATAGCCGTCCTTGACGGCGGGCATATAGCGGCGTTCGACACGCACGAGAATCTTCTTAAGACCTGCGAGGTTTACCGCGATATTTACAGCTCGCAGATGAGAGAGGGGGACGAGCGCGTTGGCTGAGGAAAAATCAAGACCTGTTGTTAATATGCGCCCCGGCAGGCGCGGTCCGGGCGGTCCGGGCGGTCCGCACGGAATGGGAATGCCGCACGAAAAGCCCAAGGACGTTAAGGGTACGATAAAGCGCATATTCATTTACATAGGCAAGAACCGCGCGCTGCTGTTTGCAATGCTTGCGTTCATGCTGGCGGCAGCGGTGCTTAACGTTATAGCGCCGTCGCTGCAGGCGCTGGCAATAGACGCGGTGACGGTAACGGAAGCTCACCCCGAGGCGAGCCTCGCCGAGCTTGTAAAGTGGCTCGCGGTGCTGGGCTGCGTGTATCTCGCGGCGGCGGTAATGACCTATTTCCAGACGCTTTTTGCCGCAAAGCTTTCGCAGTACACGGTAAGGGTAATGCGTAACGACCTTTTCGCAAAGATATCCCACCTGCCCATAAAATTTATTGATACCCACAAGCACGGCGACATAATGTCCCGCATGACTAACGACGCGGAGAACATCTCGAACTCCGTTTCGCAGTCGCTGGGGTCGCTTGTGTCGGGCGTTATCACGCTTATAGGCTGCCTGTCTATGATGCTGTGGTACTCGCCGCTGCTGACGCTTATAAGCATGGTTTCGCTTGTGCTGACGCTTGTGGTAACGCGCTTCCTTTCAAAGGCAATGCGCAGGTACTACCCGCAGCAGCAGGTAAAGCTCGGCGAGCTTAACGCGCAGATAGAGGAGGCTGTTACGGGCAGCAAGACCGTCAAGGCGTTCACGCGGGAGGGCGTTATCTGTAACGACTTCAACCGCACGAGCGACGAGCTTTGCTCTGTCGGCACAAAGGCGCAGATACTCGGCGGCATAATGGGTCCGTGCATGAACACCATAGGCAACATAGGCTTTCTGATAATCGCGGCGTGCGGCGGCTGGCTTGCTATAGAGCAGGTTATAACCATAGGCACGATTCAGGCGTTCATCACCTATTCAAAGCAGTTTACGCGCCCCATAAACGAGATAGCGAACCAGTTCGCGCAGATACAGACCGCGCTTGCGGGCGCGGAGCGCGTATTTGAGATAATGGACGCGCAGCCCGAGGACGAGGGCGGCAGCGAGCCGTTTGAGATATCCGAGGTTAAGGGCGACATCAATTTCAAGGACATAGACTTCTCCTACGTCAAGGGCGAGCAGGTGCTGAAGCACTTCGACCTGTGGGTAAAGAGCGGGCAGAAGATAGCGATAGTAGGCGCGACGGGCAGCGGCAAAACCACCGTTGTAAACCTGCTCACGCGGTTCTACGACATAGACGGCGGCGAGATAACGCTTGACGGCAGGAACATCACCGCCATACCCCGCGCAAAGCTTCGCGGCAGCATAGGCATAGTGCTTCAGGACACCGTGATATTCAACGACACCATAGCGCAGAACATACGCTACGGCAGGCTTGACGCCACGGACGAGGAGGTGCGCGAGGCCGCAAGGCTTGCGCGCGTTGCCGACTTTGCGGAGAAGCTGTCCGCGGGCTACGACACAATGCTCACCGAGGGCGGCAGCAACCTATCGCAGGGGCAGCGGCAGCTTATTTCGATAGCGCGCGCAGTTCTCGCCGACCCGAAGATACTGATACTGGACGAGGCGACGTCAAGCATAGACACGCGCACCGAAATGCACATTCAGGACGCGATGATAAACCTCATGAAGGGCAGAACCAGCCTTATAATAGCGCACCGCCTGTCCACCATACGCGACGCGGACAAGATAGTGGTAATAAGCGGCGGCAGGGTAGCAGAAGCGGGCAATCACGAGGAGCTTCTGGCAGCCAAGGGCTGCTACTATGACCTGTATATGAGCCAGTTCGCAGGCATAGCCACATAAAATTCGGGCGGTAATAGCGCATCTACTGCGTTGCGGGGTTATCGGCAGGCACAAAGCCTTGCCGATAACCCCGCGCCTTATAGCTGCACTATTCTCGCCCGAATTTGTGCGCCTGCTTTTTTGCTTTATATAACGGTGTTAGCATAGTTGATGTGTGGCTGTTTATTATTTGCAAACGCTTCTCTAAAAAACATCAGGCGGGTGAGAAAGGTGCAGCAATGCGCGCGGCGGCTGCGCTGCTGGCTCTTGCAATGTGCGCAATGCTTGCAGCCTGCTCCGGCAAAAAGCTAGGCATGAAGCAGGTGTTAGGTCAACCGCTGTCTACAGCGGTAACTCAGCTCAGTACGATTACGGGGAAGTCCCTGACCTATTATTCGCAGGGGGAATTAAGCAAGAACGGCAAGGCCTATTCTCCGTCGAACGGCAGTCTGATTGAGTTTTTGTCGGGTGAGTTCACCGCCGTTGATATTGTTGAAACAAACGGCGCGGCAGAATCCGTGACATTCTGCGCCGTCTATAATTCTCCCCTTGAATATGCAGAAGTACTAAGCACGCTTAAGGAGTATTACGGCGATGATTTTGACAAATCCGACAACTTTGGAATGTACGACGAATGGAGCTGGAGCGACACTCCCGATGGCAGGGTGCAGTTTTTTAAGTATGATTCGATGTTTGAGCTAAAGTTTTCGGCATAAGAAAGGGGCAGGCAAGGCGTATCTTGCGGCAGCGATAGGCACAATGGCGCTTGGCGTGCTTGTTTATGTCGTTTCTTTTGTTGTTATAAGCGATGTTTATATGCGGTAGGTGCGTTTTAGCATAACGCCAAAATCCCGCAGGGTGTTAAGCCCTGCGGGATTTCTATATACGCGCTGATTGCCCGATTAAATGTGAAGTATGCCGATAGCGTCGCTTATCGTCTTTTCAAGCGCCTCTCTGCCGTACTTGTCAACCTCTGCCTTGTTCTTCTCGCCGTGGGTAAGGCAGCCTGCGCCGCCGATACAGCCGCCGATACACGCCATGCCCTCGATAAAGTTCGCGTCGAGAACGTTCTTTTTCTTCTTAAGAAGCGCCATTTTGCACTCCTCGATGCCATCGCAGGAAACCGCCTTAAGCTCGAAGTTCTCAAGCCCCTGCTCCTTAAGCGCCTGCTTTACAGCGTCAGCAAGGCCGCCGCTGCGCGCGAATATACGTCCGTAGTAGCTTGCGTTGTCCAGCACATCCTCGCCAAGCTCGCGGATATCTATGTCCTTGCTGTCAAACAGCGCCTGCAGCTCCTCAAAGGTGATAACGCTGTCAACGTAGCGGTGTACTCCCTCTTTCTGGAACTCCATTTTCTTAGCCGTACACGGCCCTATGAATACCACCTTGCTGTCGGGGTCGGAGGACTTGATGTACTTTGCTATTGCCGCCATAGGGGATGGGTTGTGCGAGATGTGCGGCTCTATGTCGGGGAAGTTCTTCTTTATGTAGTCCACGAACGCGGGACAGCAGCTGCTTGTGAGGTAGTCGCCGCTTTCTGCAAGCTCCTTGCTTTCAGCAAACGCAACTATGTCCGCGCCGAGCGCCGCCTCTACCACCGTAAAGAAGCCAAGCTCCTTAATGCCCGATATTACCTGCCCAAGCTTTGCGTAGGAGAACTGGCTGCCGATAGCGGGCGCTACAACGGCGTAAACCTTGTATTTCTCGTTGCCGCAGCTCTTTTGCAGCATATCTATTACGTTTATTATAAAGCTCTTGTCGGTTATCGCGCCGAACGGGCATTGATAAACGCACGCGCCGCAGGAAATGCACTTTTCGTTGTCTATGGTAGCCGCCTTGTCCTCGTTCATGGAGATGGCGTTTACCTTGCACGCGCTCATGCACGGGCGCTTGTAGTTCATGATAGCGGTGTAGGGGCAGACCTTAGCGCACATACCGCACTCAACGCACTTTGTCTTATCGATTACCGCTTTCTGGTGGTGGTCGAAAGAAATCGCGCCGCGCTTGCACGCGTCCTGACAGCGGTGCGCAAGGCAGCCGCGGCAGGCGTTGGTTACTTCATAGCCGCCCATGGGGCATTCGTCGCACGCCGTTTCGATTACCTCGATAACGTTGGGGTTGGACTTGTCGCCGCCCATAGCTATCTTCACGCGCTCGCCGAGTATCGCGCGCTCCTTGTAAACGCAGCAGCGCATGGTAGGCTCTTTGCCCGGAACGATTATCTTCGGTATATCAAGAACGTTCTCGAGCAGCGTGCCGTTCCACGCCTGCCTCGCAACCTCGCGCAGCACCTTGTACTTAAGGTACTGCACCTTAGTGTCGAATTTGTAAAGTTTGGTCTGCATAGCTTCTCCTTTGCCTTGTAGAGTATCAGAAATAGCTTACCTTAACGTTCTTGCCCATTTGTCTGAGACTCTCGCTCAGCTCGTTTACGAGCTGCATTTTGATATTGAAGTTTATCGGCAGGTTGGGGTTCTGGTGCGCGGGGTTTATTGCCTTGCCGACGTAGAAGTTTATGTCCGTGGCTTCCTCGAACAGCATTCGCGCGATAAGCGCCGCGCCGTCCTGCTTGTAGTTCCACTGCTTGTAGCTTTCGTTGTCCTTAAGGTAGTCCTTGGCGTACTCGTTTACGCGGTTTATTGTGATAACGCCCTCCGTTACGAGGTCTATGCCCTCTATGGTAGCCGTGGGCGGTATCTCGGGGTCGAAGTAGTTGAGATTGGGTATAATGGGCTTTTTGAGGTACGCCGACACGATAGAGGACGTTGTACCGCCGCAGACAATGCGCTTGCCCTCCTTTGAGAGAAAGAGCGACACCATCTTGTCGCAGTCGTTGCGGTCCGATGGCGGACCTATCATAAGGTTCATGGGCTGGCGGCGTCTTATACGCACGGTGCAGGCTGTGGTGTCGTCGCCGGGCTTGCCGCCGTAGAGCTTTAAGCACTGCTCCGTAAGCACCGTGGAGAGCGTTTTCGCGGTAAAGCCCACGTCCGTGAGCGTTTCCATGAACTCTGCGATATCCTTGCGCTCCCAGCCGAAGTTGAGCGACATTCCCACGCCCGCGTGAATACACCCGTCGCTCATGGCGATGAATATGTCGTTTTCCTGAAGCTTGATTCGCGCGCGGTTGATTATCTTGCCGTCTACGTTCATCTCGCTCATGGGCATTTCCATGTATTTGCCGTTGCGGTACATTATAACTGCGGGGTTGTCGTAGCAGATTATCTCCGCCTCTTCATTGTGGATAAGGTGGATTATTGTAAAGGTGGAGTACGCTACGTTTCGCACCTTACATATGGGCAGGGTAGCGGCAATGGTTTTTACGCATTCCTCTATCGAAATGCCCTCGGAGGTCATGGTAGCGATTATCTTTGAGGTGAGCGTTGAGAGAATGCTCGCCTTAACGCCGCTGCCAAGCCCGTCCGCAAGCACGACTACCGAGGAATTGTCGCCCATGTTGATTATGTCGATATGGTCGCCGCACAGCTGCTCGCCGTACTTTATAAGGCTTTTCCAGCCGATGTCGGCACAAAGGTTATTCATCAGCTATCGACTCCTTTAATTTCATGAGAGCCACCTTCGTTTCCGCGGCGGTCTCACCGAGAAGCGAGGCTATTTCCTGTACTATGCGCATCTGGTTTTCAACCACCTTGTCTGCGATGTCCGCGGTGGTGTGGGACACGCTCTCCTTACGCTCGCGCGCCTTTTCCTCTGCGGATACGTCGCGCAGCAGGCATATGAGAATGTGGTATTCTGCGTCGAAAATTATGGTTTCCTCAACGTACTTGTCGTACTCCACGAGGTACTTCTTCTCGTTGCGGATAGACCTGTTGGTCTTGATTACCTCCATAAAGTCCGCAGGGTCGAGGATACGTATAACCTGCTCGCCCATTACGTCCGAGGCGTGCGGGATATTCATAAGCCGCAGCGCAGCCTTGTTTATCTGCTGCACCTCAAGGTTCTCATTAAGCACGATAATGGCGTTGGGCGTGTTGTTGATGATGTTGTCCGAGAAGCTCTCCGCCTTTTCCTTAAGGTAGGGCAGGCACATGGAAATCTCCGCCTTGCCGCGGAAGATAGCGACTGCCTTTTCGCGGCAGGTGTTGTAGCCGCAGCTGCCGCAGTTAAGCTCCTGGTCCTTTCGGGTCTTGCCCATAAGGCGCAGTATCCTTGCGATATCCTCCTCGGTGGGGACGGCAGCGTGCGTGTCAAGGAACGTCATATTCTTGTGCAGGGCTGACTTTTCGGGCTGCGCCACGTCAAAGTCATCCTTGCCCGCGTATTTGTTTATTGCGAGCGCGGCGTTGAGCGGTGCGCGCTTGTACTTCTCCATAACAGGGCCGCCCGCGCAGCTGCCTATGCACGCGGACATCTCGATAAAGCAGTTTTCAAGCTTGCCTTCGGATATCTCCTCGAGTACAGCTTTGCAGTTTTCCACGCCGTCAAACGCGAGATATGTATATCCGGGCATACGCTCCGCCATTGTGCGCAGTATTCCGCCCGTTGTGGGGAACAGACGCGCGCGGCTCTTTTCGCTGCTTATGATGTTCTTGTCTATGGTCACGTTTTCCGCTGCCAGCCAGTTTGTAAGCTCCTCAAAGGTAAGCACCGCGTCGGTGTATTCGGTGTAGCGGGAGGCTTCCTCCTTCTTAGCGACGCACGGCCCGATGAAAACGGTTTTTGCCCCGGGGTAGCGCTTCTTTATGTCTGCGCAGTGCGCCTGCATGGGGGAAAGCACGTCTGCGAGATACGGCAGCGCCTCGGGGTAGTATTTCTGTATAAGCAGGTTGATGGAGTTGCAGCACGAGGAGATAAGGACGCTGCGCTTTTCCTCGCGCAGAATACGCTCGTACTCGTTCTTTACGATAGTAGCGCCTACCGCCGTTTCCTCCGCCCCTGCGAAGCCGAGCTTCTGCAGCGCCGCTTCAAGCGACTCTATGCCCGCGCCGTCGTAGTTTGCGACGAACGAGGGCGCGATGCTCGCGTAAACTCTTTCGCCGGAGGATATGAGGTACTTTACCTTTTCAGTGCTGTCGGTTATCTCCTTTGCGTTCTGGGGACATACGACAAAGCATTGTCCGCACAGAATGCACTCGTCGCCGACGATGTTGGCCTGATTGCCCGAAAAGCGGATTGACTTGACGGGACAGTGCCTTATACATTTATAACAGTTCTTGCAGTTCGATTTTTTCAGTTTCAGGAACTCTGTCATAGCTTTTCTCCTTAAAGCTCCGCAAAATAAGTCGTTTTTTCATTGCCGCGCAAAGCCACAATATGGGCTAATTGCGGAAATTTGCCTTTATTCAAAGCAAAAGCGGCAAAACCACGTTTCTGCCGCCTGATAGAAGATGTAAGTGGGTTTCCGCAAAAGCGGTCAGCCGATGGGGAAGCGCTCCCCGCCGGATTCCCCGCCGCGCGAACGGCGGGAAAAGCGGATATATATTTTAAGGGAAGGTGTCATGCCTTAGCGAGGATTTCAGACTTGAAGAAATCCTCAACCGTTTCGGGAGAAACGGAGAAGTTCGTGCCGTCAACGGTCACGCAAACGCCGTTCTGGCAGTTACCCATACAGAATGTTCCGCCGAGCTCTACCTTATCCTTGAGCGTGTTTTCAGCTATGAGGGACTGGAGGCTCTCAACGACCTGGCGTGAGCCCTTAAGATGGCAGGAGCTTCCGATACAAACAGTAACTTTCATCATGTCATTTTACCTCGTATTATTCGTATTCAACAACGTTTACCCAAGACAGCAGGAACTCGCGCTCCTCCTTCTTGCCCTTTACAGACTGGGAAGCTGCAACGATAGGAAGCCATTTCTGTATATACTGCTTTGCCGTATCGCTCTTTCTGCTGAACATATCGAGGTACTTCTCAGCGCCGTCGATATCGCCGTTCAGCCAGAACAGCAGGTAGGTTCTGGCAACGTCCGCAGAAGCGTTGCCCTGCGTAACGTGCGACCAGTCGAGAATATAGGGAGTGCCGTCGTCGGTTATGATAATGTTGGAGGGGTTGAAGTCGCCGTGGCATACCTTGTTGTGCTTGGGCATACCCTCAAGGCGGGTGTGAAGCTCATAGCGCGTTGTAGCGTCGAGTTCAGCCTCGGAAATCTTGCGGTTCATCTTGTCCTTAAGCTTGGTGAGAAGCGGGCAGTGCGCGTTGTGAACCTGCATCTGAAGGTCAACGAACATCTCGAGATACTCGTCCTTCTTTTCGGGGTGTTCCTGCATGAGCTGTGCAAGCGTCTTGCCTGCGATGAACTCGGATACGATAGCCCACTTGCCGTCGATGGTCTTAACCTCGATGACCTTGGGAACGTTGATACCGATGTTCTCAACGCGTGCCTGATTGAGCGCCTCGTTGAGTACGTCGGGCTTTGCGAAGTCAGCGTCGAAAACCTTTACGGCGGTGTCGCCTTCGCGGTAGATGGTCTTTCGCGTCCTTACAGCGATGATTCTGTCAGACATAGCAAATCCTCCTAAAAGAGATTATATCAAGCCCCGCGGAGCTGCTTTCAGCTCCGCAGAGCCTTTTAGTACAGTATTGTATGGGATTAAACGAGCTTCTTGGTTCTGCCGTAGTATGCGTTGAGGTACATTTCCTTGATTTCTGCAAAGAGCGGGAATCTCGGGTTAGCGCCTGTGCACTGGTCGTCGAACGCCTGCTCAACCATTGCGTCAAGTCTGTTGAGGAAGTCCTTCTCGTCGATACCGTAATCTCTGATGGTCTTCTTTATGCCGATTCTGTCCTTAAGGTCGTCAATCTTTGTGATAAGAGCTTCTACCTTTTCTGCGTCGGTCTTACCCTTGCAGCCGAGGAACGACGCAACCTCTGCGTAACGCGCCATGGTGTGGGGGTGAGTGTACTGCGAGAACGTACCCATCTTAGCGGGAGCTTCCGCAGAGTTGAAGCGGATAACCTCGTCGATAAGCAGCGCGTTTGCGATACCGTGGGGCAGGTGGTGGAATGCGCCGAGCTTGTGCGCCATGGAGTGGCATACGCCGAGGAACGCGTTAGCGAACGCCATACCGGCCATTGTAGCTGCGTTTGCCATGTTCTCACGTGCAACGGGGTCGCCGGGAACATCGGGAGCTGCGCTGTCGTAAGCTGCGGGCAGGTTGTCGAAGATAAGCTGCAGGGACTTGAGCGCAAGACCGTCGGTGTACGGGGTAGCCATAACGGAAGCGTAAGCCTCGAGGTTATGGGTAACAGCGTCTATACCCGAAGCGGAGGTAAGACCTCTCGGGCCGCTCATCATCATGTCAGCGTCAACTATAGCCATCTTAGGCATAAGCTCGTAGTCTGCGAGCGGGTACTTAACGCCGGTTTCCTGGTCGGTGATAACTGCGAACGGGGTAACCTCAGAACCCGTACCTGCGGAGGTAGGAACTGCGATGAAGTATGCCTTGTCGCCCATGTGCGGGAATGTATAAACTCTCTTGCGGATATCTATAAAGCGCATAGCCATATCCTGGAAGTCTGCCTCGGGGTGTTCGTAAAGAACCCACATAATCTTACCTGCGTCCATTGCAGAACCGCCGCCGACTGCGATGATAACGTCCGGCTCGAACTTTCTCATAGCCTCTGCGCCCCTCTGAGCGGAAGCGAGCGAGGGGTCGGGTTCAACGTCAGAGAATGTGGTATGAACGATACCCATTTCGTCAAGCTTGTCGGTGATAGTCTTTGTAAAGCCGCTCTTGAACAGGAAGGAGTCGGTAACGATGAACGCTCTTTTCTTGCCCATTACCTGCTTAAGCTCCTGGAGAGCAACAGGCAGACAGCCCTTCTTGATATATACCTTTTCAGGTGCGCGGAACCACAGCATATTCTCTCTCCTCTCGGCAACGGTCTTGATATTCAGCAGGTGCTTAACTCCGATATTCTCGGATACGGAGTTGCCGCCCCACGAGCCGCAGCCCAGCGTGAGGGAGGGAGCGAACTTGAAGTTGTAGAGGTCGCCGATACCGCCGAGGGAGGAAGGAGTGTTGACGATAAGACGGCAGGCCTTCATTCTTTCAGCCCACTTGTTGAGCTTCTCTCTTTCGGTGTTGTTGTTTATCCACAGAACGGACGTATGACCCAGACCGCCGTTGTTCTTGAGCAGCGTGTCAGCCATATCGAGCGCCTGGTCGAAGTTCTCGGACTTGTACATACCGAGGATAGTGGTGAGCTTCTCGTGACCGAATGCTTCTTCAGGCTCAAGGGAGGTAGCCTCGCCGATGATTACCTTAACGGACTCGGGAATCTCGAAGCCTGCCATCTTTGCAATCTGGTAAGGACGCTGACCAACGATTTTAGCGTTGAGCGCGCCGTTGATGAGCATTACTCGTCTGATGAGGTCTGCCTGCTTCTTGTCAAGGAACATACAGCCTCTCTTTTCAAACTCCTTCTTAACGTCGTTGTAGATGGTCTTGTCAACGATAAGAGTCTGCTCAGTAGCGCAAATCATACCGTTATCAAAGGTCTTGGAGTGAATGATGGAGTTTACTGCGTTTACTATGTCCGCGGTGGAATCAATGATAGCCGAAGCGTTGCCCGCACCTACGCCGATAGCGGGAGTACCCGAGGAGTAAGCGGACTTAACCATTGCAGGACCGCCGGTAGCGAGTATGATGTCAACTTCCTTCATAAGGAGGTTGGTAAGGTCGAGGGAGGGAGCGTCTACCCAGCTGATGATGCCGTCGGGAGCGCCTGCCTTGACTGCTGCCTCATAAACTATCTTTGCAGCCTCAACGGTGCACTTCTTTGCACGGGGGTGGGGGCTGATGATAATGCCGTTTCTGGTCTTGAGGGAGATGAGGCACTTGAATATAGCGGTGGAGGTGGGGTTCGTCGTGGGGATAACCGCGCCGACAACGCCGATAGGCTCTGCAATCTTGGTTACGCCGTAAGCCTTGTCTTCTTCGATAACACCGCAGGTCTTGGTGTTCTTGTACGCGTTGTAGATGTGTTCTGCGGCGTAGTTGTTCTTGATAACCTTATCTTCTACTATACCGTAGCCCGTTTCTTCAACTGCCATCTTAGCGAGCGGGATTCTCTGCTTGTTTGCTGCGGAAGCCGCTGCGAAGAAAATAGCGTCAACCTGCTCCTGCGTGAAAGTAGAGAACTTTTCCTGAGCTTCTCTGACCTTCTTGAGGGCTTTTTCAAAGCTCTCTACGCTGTCTACGATTTCATGGAATGCCATAGTCATCTTCTCCTTAAAAATATATATTGAACGGTGTATCCGTTCTTTTACCGGTTTCCTTTGGGAGCGGCAGGGTATTCTTACTGTCTCCGCTTCCCTTGTTAATATTTTAACACATTCTTGCTTAGTTGTAAAATGTATTATCGGCATACCCGATATTGATAAAACGCATAGCGCAAAGCCGAAAAAAATACGGCGCGTTAGTACACCCTTTCGGCGAAACACTCGCGCTTTGCTGCGGTAACGTCGGTTATGAACTGCTTGTCAAGGTCTGTGAGCCTGTAGTCCTTGCGGTAGATAAGCACGTCCTTGTATACCTTTGTGTTTGCGCTGCACCTTTTAACTACAAGTCCGTAGCTGTCCAGCAGCGACTGCGGCACGGGGGACACCCACATAAACGTGCGCGGGTCGCTTTGCAGCAGCTCGAACTGCGAGGCGCGCTCGAAAACGTAAATGTGCTTGTCCACGTACTCCGAAAGCTCCGCCTTTTTCACGTCGATAAGCGGAAGTGTAGGGACGTAGGGGTCTGCGTGGGTTATTTCGATGTAGTCGCGCAGCTCCTCAAGCGTTACGTCGTCCTTTTGTGCAAGGGGGCTTTCCATTGGCACGAGCAGCAGGTAGCTGAACTCCGCCACGGTCTCGCTGTCGAGCTTTTTCTCGGTAAACATCTCCTTAAAATACTTTTCAAAGCTTGACAGATACCGCACTATCCCGAGGTCGAAATCCCCGCGCAGCACGTTGTTTATCGTGCGCATGGAGTTCGTTTCTTTGTAGAATATCTCCGCGGGACTGTCGAGCGAAATGCTTTTGGAAAAGCGCGCCATAGCCCGCGAAAAGTAGCTTGCGCGCGGAACGCACACCGAAAACGACTGCTTTTTGTTCTTGCCGTTCTGGTATATCTCCTCTACCTCCTCGACCTGCGCCACTATCCTGCGTGCGCGCTGCAAAAACTCGTCGCCGTCGGGCGTTGTGGTAATGCCCTTTGTGGTGCGCTTGAAAATGGTTATGCCGAGCGATTCTTCAAGCTCCTTTATTGCGCGGGACAGGTTGGGCTGCCCCATGTAAAGGTTTTCCGCCGCCTTGCTTATGGAGTGTGTTTTCGCCACCTCAACGGCGTATTTCAGGTGAAGAATGTTCAAATATCCGCCCTCCTTTTTCGGCGTTTTGCAGACCGCCGCGCGTTTTACGGCGGTCTGTAATGCCGTTTGTTATTTTTATGTCAGCCGCTCAGTCCCTCTCAAGCGCGGAAATACCGCTTCTCACCATTTTGATTATGCCGAACGGCTTCAAAAGGTCGATAAAGCTGTCTATCTTGCGCGGCTCGCCCGTAAGCTCGAGCATTATGCTGTCCGCAGATACGTCCACGGGCTTTGCGCGGTAGAGATTCGCTATCTCGGTTATGCGCAGTCTGTCGTCTGAGGACCTGCCCGCGCGCACGAGTACGTGTTCGCGGCATACGGCGTCGTCAAGTATGGTAACGTCTATAACGTCGTAGAGCTTCATGAGCTGGTTCTTTATCTGCTCGAGGACTCTCAGGTCGCACGCGACTACTATTGTAAGGCGCGATACGTCGGGTACTTCGGTTTCGGCGGCGTTAAGGCTCTTTATGCTGAAGCAGCGCCTGCTGAAAAGGCTGGAAACGCGCAGAAGCACACCGTTATTATTTGCAACTTTCACGGATAATACATATTCCTGCATATCAGCCCTCCGTATCCATTGTCGTAAGCTGGTGCGAGAACGGCTTGCCCGCGGGTATCATGGGCAGCACGTTTATATCCCTGTCTATCCGCGCTTCAATAAGCACGGGCGCGGTGCGGGATATTTCAAGCGCCTGCGTAAGCACGGGCGCGATATCCTCGCTGCGCTCTATAACCAGCGTTTTTATGCCAAAGCTCTCTCCGAGCTTCCGGTAGTCGATATGGCGCATATCAAGCGTCGTCTGCGAGAAGTGGCGGTTGTAGAAAAGCCGCTGCCACTGCCTTACCATGCCGAGAACGTTGTTGTTTATAACAAGCTCGATTATCGGAATGTTATGCGCGGAGGCGGTGATAAGCTCGTTGAGGTTCATGGCGAAGCTGCCGTCGCCCGCGATGTTAATCACAGTCTTGTCTGGACAGCCCGTTTTTGCACCGAGCGCCGCGCCAAGCCCGTAGCCCATAGTGCCAAGTCCGCCCGAGGTGAGGAACGTGCGCGGCTTTCTGAACTTGTAGAACTGCGCCGCCCACATCTGATTCTGCCCGACTTCCGTTGTAATAACCGCGTTGCCGTCGGTCAGCCTGTCAAGCGTTTCAATAAGCGCCTGCGGCGTCACGGGGAAGTCCTTTGTGCCTATCTGCTGCGGCTCGCTGGGGCGGGTGTCCGCTATTTCGCGCAGCCACTGCGCGCAGGACTTCTGCTCTATCATGGTGCAAAGCTGCGCCAGCGCCTGCTTTACGTCGCCCGTAACGGTAGCGTCCACTTCAACGTTCTTGTTGAACTCCGCAGGGTCAATGTCTATGTGGATTATCTTAGCGTCCTTGCCGAAAAGCTTCGGGTCGCCGATAACTCTGTCGGAAAAGCGCGTGCCTATGCCTATGAAAAGGTCGCACCCGCCGAGCGCGGCGGCAGCCTTTACCGTGCCGTGCATTCCAAGCATACCTATGTAGCGGCTGTCTGTCTGGTCGAACGCTCCCTGTCCCATAAGCGAGCAGGAAACGGGCGCGTCGCACAAATCGACAAGGCGCTTAAGCTCGTCCGAGGCGTCCGCCGCGATAACGCCGCCGCCCGCGTATATGTAGGGGCGCTTTGACTGCGCTATAAGCTCCGCCGCGCGTGAAAGCTCCGCGCTGTCGAGCGCAGGGGGCGCGTCGGGGACGACTGCGGGCTTAGGCGTGTGCTCGCACTTCGCCGCGGTTATGTCCTTGGGGATATCAACAAGCACCGGACCTTTTCTTCCGCTGCCCGCTATCTTAAACGCAAGGCGCAGGGTGTCCGCAAGCTCGGTAACGTCCTTTACAATAAAGTTGTGCTTTGTAACG
Organism: uncultured Oscillospiraceae bacterium; assembly: GCA_934462925.1. Classification (GTDB taxonomy): domain Bacteria; phylum Bacillota; class Clostridia; order Oscillospirales; family Ruminococcaceae; genus CAG-115. Next base: position 115,229 of record CAKSIT010000008.1, read on the forward strand.
GGCATGGTAATACCCGTGATGTCTACCTCCTGAAAGCTGTCAAGCCCCAGCAGGTCGCACGACACGTTGCCCGTAATGGCAACGAGGGGGATAGAATCCATGTAAGCCGTGGCAATACCCGTGGTGAGGTTGGTAGCGCCCGGGCCGCTTGTCGCTATGACAACGCCCGTTCTGCCCGTGGCGCGGGCGTAACCGTCGGCCGCGTGGCACGCGCCCTGCTCGTGCGAGGTTATGACATGGTGGATTCTGTCGCTGTATTTATACAAGCTGTCGTAGATGTTAAGCACAGCGCCGCCCGGGTAGCCGAAAACGGTATCCGCGCCCTGCTCAAGCAGACATTCTACGATGATATCAGAACCGGTAAGCTGCATTATCTCTGTTCCCTTTCTTATTTTTTTGTAAGAGCAAATCGTACTCCGATTATTATTGTAACATATCCGCGCAGAGTTTGTCAACGACATTATGCGCAAAAAAATCACATAATACAGGCGCTTTTTTGAACAAACGGACATTTTGCCACAATATATGCCCCCTGTCGCCGCAGTTGACATAAGCGGCGGTTTGTGGTATACTATAAAAAAAGACGTTTCGGAGGGACTGCCATGGACGAGCGCAGCACGACCGAGCGCGCTAAGACCTATATAGACGCGCTTGCAAGGGGAATAGACCCGCTCACGGGGCATACCCTGCCCGAGGGCGACATTGTTAACAATGTGCGCATTTCGCGGTGCTTGTTTTACGTGTCGGGTATTCTCGCGCGGGTGCTTGAGCAGGGCTTTCCGCAGGCGGGGGAATCTGCTCCTGCAGAGAGCGCTCCCCTCGCAGAGGAAACTCCCCTCGCAGAGGAAACTCCCCTCGCAGGGGACGCTCCCCGCAGGCGGGCGAAAAAGGCGGCGTTTTTCCTTACGGACAGCCAGCGCAGCACGCTTGCAGCGTGCGAGGACAGCTTGTTTGCGCGGGATATCGCCGCGCAGCTCAGCCGCTTTGCGGACGAGAACAAAACGCGCGGCTTTGCGGCGGCGTGGATATCCGCATGGCTTACGGCGGAGGGCTTTATGGAGCAGACCGAGCAGGGAAAGCGCGCAACGGAACTCGGCGCGGAGCTTGGCATAGAAACCCTGCAGCGCGAACACGCCGACGGCACGCCGTATCTTGTGAACAAGTACAACACGCAGGCGCAGCAGTTTATTCTTGACAACTTTGACGTTATAGTGGCGTTTAAGGCAAAGAGAAAGGAACAGTCATGATACCTATAATATACGAAAGCCGGACGGACCACGCCCGCAGGTACGCGGAACTTCTCGCAAAGCGGCTTGGGGGAGAGGCCATGAGCCTTAAGCAGGCGAAAAAAGCCGTCGGAAGGGGCAGCGGCGTTGTGTTTATCGGCTGGGTGTTCGCAAACCGGATAATCGGCTATTCCGCAGCGCGGCGGCGCTGGGACGTTAAGGCAGTGTGCGCGGTGGGAATGTTCCCCGAGTGCGAGGCGAACACAGCCGCCCTCACCGAAAAGAACAAGCCTGACTGCCCACTGTTCTATCTTCGCGGGGGAATCGACCCCTCGCGGCTCACGGGGCTGCGCAGAAAGCTTATCTCGCTTGTGCGCGAGGACCTGATTCGCGAGGGCAAGCCCGAAAACAGGGCGCTCGCCGAGCTTCTCGCAACGGGCGCGGACTTTGTGAGCGAGGAGGCGCTGTCGCAGCTTGCGGCGTTCTGCCTTGCGCTTTAAGCAAATATCGGGGGCTGAATTTTCAGCCCCCGATTTTTAATTTGTCGATAAGCTTTCGTATCTGCCGCTCCACGTCCTCTACCTCCGCAAGGAACTCCGCCGCGGAAACGCGCATTGCGCCGCCGCCTAGGATTATCACCTGCTCCAGCCCGTCGGACGTTGCAACGCGAACGCGCGAATCGCGCGCAAGCTCGTGTACCGCCTTTTCGATGTACATATCAGCGGTTTCCGCTTCTTTGGTGTACACAACGCTTATGCCGCCTGTCTGCTCCACCTCGCGGTGCGCGCCCTTTACCCTGTATGCGTCGAACACGAGTATAACGCGGCAGCGCCTGAAGCCCTGATAGTTGCACAGGATATCCGTAAGGCGTGCGCGCGCCGCGTCAAGGCTGTGCTTTGCAAGCTGCGAAAGCTCCTCCCACGCGAAAATGATGTTGTAGCCGTCAACAAGCAGGTATTCAGGCCCTTTTGGCGGCAGCGGGAGCTTGCGCGGCTTCGGCTCTGTGCGGTGTTCGGTGCGCATGGCGGTGTATTCGCGGCGCTGTATTTTGCCGTAGGTGCGCTCGAATATCTCCATAAGCTCCTTGTCGGTGGCTTCGCGCTTTGGGGGCGGCGGTACGTCCGCAGGGGAGCGCTCCGCGCGTTCCGCACCGAAGCGAATGCCGCTGTCCGCGTGCATACGCGCGGGGGCTTCGTTCCACTTTACAAGCACGCCCGCCCCGTGCGAGCAGAACACGCTGTCCGCGGGGTTGTCCGTGTCCGCCTCAAAGCGGTAGCCCGTGCGCGCTATTACCTCCTCGGCGTTGTGGCAGGGGAAATATCCCGCAGGAACGCAGGACAGCCGCCCGCGCCCCTTTGTGTACGCCGCCTGCACCGCCTGATAGCCCCTGAGTTCGCTTACGGGGGCTGTTCCGCTGATAACGGCGCTTTCAGAGCCGTTTCGCGGCGGGTTAAACTCCGCGCCCATGCGCTGCAAATCCGTCATGGCGCGCCCCACGCACTCGAGCGGCAGCTCCAGCGCAAACGAATAGAACGGCTCGAGCAGCACGGACTGCGCGCTTGCAAGCCCCTGTCTTACCGCGCGGTAGGTCGCCTGACGGAAGTCGCCGCCCTCCGTGTGCTTTACGTGCGCGCGCCCCGCGACTACGGTTATCGTCATGTCGGTTATGGGCGAGCCTGTAAGCACGCCGAGGTGCTGCTTTTCCGCAAGGTGGGTGAGAATTAGCCGCTGCCAGTTTATATCGAGGTCGTCCTTGCGGCAGTCGCAGCGGAAGTGAAGCCCGCTGCCGCGCTCCGCAGGCTCAAGCAGCAGGTGGACTTCCGCATAGTGGCGCAGCGGCTCGTAATGCCCCATGCCGAGGACGGGCGCGGCAATTGTTTCCTTGTAGGCTATGCTGCCCTCGTCAAAGCCCACATCCAGCCCAAAGCGCTTTTCGATAAGGCTGCGCAGTATTTCAAGCTGTATTTCGCCCATAATGCTTACGTGTATCTCGCGCAGCTGCTCCGACCACGTAATGCGCAGCATCGGGTCTTCCTCCTCGAGCCTGCGCAGCTTTGAGAGCGCGTCGTTCACGTCCGCGCCCTGCGGGAGAATGAGCCTGTAGGCCATAACGGGTTCAAGCAGCGGCGGCGCGGACTGCTCCTGCGCGCCAAGACCCTGCCCCGCATACGTGCGCGTAAGCCCTGTTACGGCGCACAGCGTGCCTGCGGGCGCTTCTTCAACGGTTGTGAACTTTGCGCCCGAATACACGCGTATCTGCCCTGCCTTTTCGTCGGGCGCGGAGCTGTCGGGGGCGCTTCTCACGCGCAGCGCGCCGCCGCATATCTTCATATGCGTGAGCCGCGCGCCGTTCTCGTCGGGCGTTATCTTGTACACCCGCGCGCCGAACTCCTGCGGGCGCGGCGGCTCGTCCGCAAACTCCCCGAGCAGCCCCAGCAGCTCGTCTATGCCCTTTAGCTTAAGCGCCGACCCGAACGCCGCAGGGAACACCCTGCACGCGGATATCGCCGCGCGCACCGCCTCGCGCGGAACGTCGCCGCTTTCAAGGAACGCGTTCATGCAGCGCTCGTCGCACTCGGCGGTCTGCTCGGCTATCTGCTCCCACGGCTGCGAAAAGTCAATACACCCGCCGCCGAGCCTGCGCCGCAGCGCTTCGATAAGCTCACCGCGCTGAAAGGGGGAGATGTCCATTTTGTTGACGAAAATAAACGTAGGCACGCTGTAGCGCCTGAGCAGCCGCCATAGCGTTTCGGTGTGGCTTTGTACGCCGTCCGTGCCGCTTATTACAAGCACCGCGCAGTCTATAACGGACAGCGCGCGCTCCGCCTCGGCTGAAAAATCCACGTGTCCCGGGGTGTCGAGCAGGGTATATTCGCCCTCGGGCAGGTGCATTACCGCCTGCTTTGAGAATATGGTTATCCCCCTGCGGCGCTCCAGCGGGTCTGTGTCGAGAAAGGCGTCGCCGTGGTCTACGCGCCCCTGCTTTCGTATATCGCCCGCGCGCAGCAGCAGCGCCTCGGCAAGCGTGGTTTTGCCGGAGTCTACGTGAGCCGTAAGCCCTACCACAAGCCTTTTCATGCCGCGCCCCCTTTCCACAGAAATACCGCTGCGGGAGTGTTCCGCGCAGCGGCGAATGCTATTCCTTGTTGATAATGACCGAAGCCGTAGCGTAGGTTTTGCAATGCGCCACGGATACGTTGAACACGAAGCCCTCGCGTTCCTCCAGCAGCTTTGCGTTGCCCGTGGTTATGATGAACGGCGAGCCGAGCCTGTCGCGCAGGACTGTTATGTCGCGGGCGTTAACCACGCGAAAGCCCGTGCCGATGGCCTTTGCAAAGGCTATTTTGGCGCAGAAGTTTTCCGCGATAAGCTGCGGAGACATTCTGTGCTTTGCAATGTAGCGTATCTCGTCGGGCGAGAAGTAGTATACGAGAAAGCGGCTGTTGCGGCTTAGTTTTTTTATGCGGCTCATCTCTATAATAGCCGTTCCCGTGCGGATAAAAATGTTACTTGGCATCGGTCTTTATGTTTATGCGGAGCTTGTAGGGCAGCTCCTGCATAATTGCCTCCCTGATTTTTTTGTTCGGGTTGAATATGAGGTACACCGTACCGTAGTCGCCGTGTTCGGTTACAAGGCAGAACGCGTCCTCCTCGAGTCCCGTTGAAGCGTGTACGGTAACGTCCGCGCTCACGCTGTCCTCGGGCGGGTACGGCGCGAACGCCGTCGCAGAGGAGAGGTCCACGGTTATCATTCTCTTGCGCTTGCGCCTGCCGATTATCTTGTCCACGTCCATCTCGTTGTTGGTTACGATATACTCGTACTCAACGTTGGTCTGCCCCATGAGCCACACCCCGCCGAAAAGCACCAGCACCGCGGGTATCACCAGCGAAAAGAACGAGAGCGTGATTGCAAGGTACATAAGTATCGTGGCGACAAGAATAGCGCCCACGCTTATGCCTATAGATTTTATTATGTCGGCGGACGTTTTCTTCCTGACGACCAGCTGCTCGGCTATGTTATCCATCGTTATCTCCTTGTGCAAAATATATTAAACTGATTATATCAGAAAGTGACGAAAAAATCAAGGGGTTTTTGTAGGATTCCACTAAAAAAATACGCTGTAATTTTTTGCATAATGGCGAAAATGTCAAAGCAATATGAAAAAGTAATGATAATTTGAAATACCTTGTTGCAATTGCACGGGAAATTTGCTATAATAAAATGTGTACGCATACGCCGTACCTGTGTTACGGGCGGAACGCCCGCATTTATGACAAAAAAGGGGTTCGGACAGTTGAACAGTTTTTCGGATAAAAAGAGGATAGTTATAAAGGTGGGAAGCTCTACGCTCGCATACCACACGGGTCACCTTAATATAAGGAAATGTCAGGAGCTTATCGAGGTAATGTCTGACATAAAGAACTCGGGGCGCGAAATAGTTTTCGTGACCTCGGGCGCGCAGGGTGTGGGCGCTGCAAGGGCGGGACTCGTAAAAAAGCCCGACGACTTCCCCGGCAAGCAGGCGTGCGCCGCTATCGGGCAGAGCGAGCTTATGACCTTTTACAGCGAGCAGTTTGGCAGGTACAACCACAAGGTGGCGCAGCTCCTGCTCACGCGCGACGTTATTTCTAACCCCGAGCGCAAGACGAACGTTGTAAACACGTTCAACAAGCTGTTTGAGATGGGCGTTATACCGATAATCAACGCGAACGACGCGGTTTCCATAAAGCAGCTCGATTTCGACGAGAACGACACGCTCTCCGCTATAGTGGCCTCGCTTTGCGGCGCGGATTTGCTCGTAATGCTCACCGACGTTGACGGTCTGTACGACGGCGACCCGCACGACCCGTCGTCGCGCCTTATACCCGTGGTAGAGCGCATAACGCCCGACATCATCTCCGTGGCGCAGGGCGCGGGCAGCAGCCTTGGCACGGGCGGAATGCTCACAAAGGTAGAGGCCGCGCAGATAGCGACCGACGCGGGCATAGACGCGCTTATAATCGGCAACGACAGACCCTCGCTGCTTTACGACATATTCGAGGGCGAGCCGCGCTGCACGTGGTTCAAGGCGCAGGAATACTGATTTTAAGGAGGCAGTCCTATGGAATACATTGAGGAGCTTGGCGCGGCGGCAAAGGCGGCAGAGCCTGCGCTTGCGTGCATGGGCGCGGGCGAAAAGAACGCCGTGCTGCTTGAAATAGCAGACCGCCTGGAGCGGCAGAAAGCCGAGCTTATTGCGGCGAACGCCGCCGACATTGCCGCAGCGGAAAGCGGCGGAATGTCGCAGGCGATGATAGACCGCCTGACGCTTACCGAGGCGCGCATTGACGGCATGGCGGAGGGCGTGCGGCAGGTGGCGGCGCTTGCAGACCCCGTGGGCGGCGTTATCGGCGGCGGGGAGCTGCCAAACGGCTTAAGCGTTATAAAAAAGCGCGTGCCTATGGGCGTTATAGCGATAATTTTTGAGAGCCGCCCTAACGTTACCGTGGACGCGGCTGCGCTGTGCTTCAAGGCGGGCAACGCCGTGATACTGCGCGGCGGCAGCGACGCTATAAACTCCAACAAAGCGCTTGTGCGGCTTATGCAGGGCGCGCTTGCGGCAAAGGGCGCAAACGAGCGGTGCGTTCAGCTTGTGGAGGACACCTCGCGCGAAACCGCGGCGGCGCTCATGAAGCTTAACAGATACGTTGACCTGCTTATTCCGCGCGGCGGCGGCGGGCTTATCCGCACCGTAGTCAACAACGCTACCGTCCCCGTGATACAGACGGGCGAGGGCAACTGCCACGTTTTTGTGGACGAAAGCGCGGACATAGACATGGCGGTGCGCATAGTCAACAACGCAAAGACCCAGCGCCCGAGCGTGTGCAACGCTATCGAGGGCATTCTCGTGCATGAAAAGGCAGCGCCCGCATTCTTTGCGCGGCTTGACGAGCTGTGGCAGGGAAAGGTTAAAATAGTTGGCGACGAGGCTACAGCGCGGTTTATCGCGGTAGAAAAGACCGCAGACGAGCAGGACTATTCGACAGAGTGGCTTGACCTTAAACTTTCGTCAAAGGTGGTTTCCGGCATTGACGAGGCTATAGAGCATATCTCGCGCTACGGCACAAAACACAGCGAGTGCATAGTTACCGAGAGCATGGAGAACGCGCAGAAGTTCCAGCGGCTTGTGGACGCGGCTGCGGTTTATGTAAACGCAAGCACGCGGTTCACGGACGGCTTCGAGTTCGGGCTTGGCGCGGAGATAGGCATTTCCACGCAGAAGCTGCACGCGCGCGGGCCTATGGGGCTTGAAGCGCTCACAACATACAAGTACCTTATAAACGGCAGCGGGCAGGTGCGCGGCTGACGTATCTCACGCGGCGAAAGGAAGCAGATAAATGGCAAGGAAAAAACGCAGCCGCTCCGCAGCGGCGGAAAAAAGCGGCGGCACAGTAATAAACGAGCTTTTCGGCAAGCTTGAGGACGAACCCGACATTGAAAGCGACATAGCGCAGCTCGGCTCTGACGGCGAGGACGAAGCGCCCGCTATTGATGAAAAGCCGAGCAAGAGCAGGTTTTTCTTCGTGTTCGCGATTTTCGTCATAATCATGGCGATTATCGGGTGCGTATCGACCGTAAGATTCGTGTGCAACGCGGCGGGCAGGCTTATGGACAACACGTCGCTGCGAAACGAGTTCGCGCAGTTCATATTCCCCGTTGTAGTAAACGATACCGCGCCGTTTGAGAGCGTGGGCGAGCTTCCCGAGGCGGCGAAAATCAACTGCGCCATGTGGAATATCCTTTTAAATAAGGACACCTCCCAGTACGGCACGGACTCGCTTACTATCCCCGAGTACGACGTTATGGCGTCGTGCAAGGAGCTTTTCGGCTCTACCGTAACGGTGCAGCACCAGACCGCAGGCTCGGTCGAGGCGCGCTTTACCTACGATGAGAACAACCACGTCTACACAACCACAAAGAATATACGCTATCTCACCTATGCGCCCACTATCGTTGAAATGACCGAGAGCAACGGCACATACACGCTTATCGTGGGTTATCTGCCGCCTACGCTCGCTTCGGTTGCGGGCTTAAGCGGGGTAGAAGCCGAACCCGACAAGTACATGGAGTACACGATAGAGCGCTGGGACGGCAAGAACACGCTTCTTTCCGTGAGATTCTCGGACTACACATCAAAGTTGTCCGTAAGCTGATACCACATTACCACTTGCAAAATCTCAAAAAATATGTTATACTGAAAAAAGTGCGAAAAAGCACAGGAGGAATATAAATGAACAACACATGGAAAAAGACAGCCGCTGCCGTTATGGCGCTTGTATGCACAGCCGCTCTTGCGGGCTGCGCCGATACCGGAACGATTATGACCGTGGGCGGCGTTGAGATACGCAACGGCGTTTACCTGCAAAAGGAGCTTTCCGCCTGCTCTGAGGCGCGCACAAAGGCTTCCACGCAGAAGGAGGAGGCTGGCGACACCTCTGAGATAACCGACCTTTTCGCGGAGAAGGTGGACGGGAAGTCCGCAGCGGAGTGGGTAAAGGAGCAGACCATGCTCAACGTGAGAAAGTACGCAGCCGTTGAGAACCTTGCGGAAAAGTACGGCATCACTCTTACTGACGAGGAGCTGGCCGCTATAAACGCGGACGTTGCAAGTATGTGGAACGAAAGCAACTACTACGCGCAGTACATCTATGGCACGGACACGATAGGCGAATACTACGATTCCATAGGCATAGGCAGGGAGTCGCTCAAGCAGTCCTATATCAACGACGACCTTTCCGACAAGCTGTTTTTGCATTACTACGATACCGACGGCGAGACCCCCGTATCCGACGAGGAGTTCGACGCGTTCCTTAAGGAGAACTATGCGGCTGTAAAGCTCATTGAGCTTCAGTACGACGACTACGCGGGCATAGCGCTCGATGACGAGGCGGACATTCAGGCGGTAAAGGACAAGGCGCAGGCATACGCCGACAGGCTCAACAGCGGCGAGAGCTTTGCGCAGATAAAGTACGAGAACGACCTTGAAAACGCGCAGAACGAAGCTAAGGTAGACGCTATCGACAGCTACGGCGAGCTTACCGCGGAGAGCGGCGAGGCTCTGCCCGATTACGACAAGTACATTGAGGACGCCATGAACGCGGCGACCGCTGAAAAGGCGGAGAGCGATGACGCGCTCATAACCGTTATAAACAAGGACAGCTCGAGTTTTGATACCGAAACCACCGACTACATCTGGTCCGCGGCGGACGACTCCTCGGCGTCGGTTTTTGAAAAGACCGACAGCATTTGCGTTGTTGTTAGAAGCGACGTTACCGCAGCCGCGCAGTGGAAGTCCGACAACCGCACGAGCGTTCTTAAGAAGATGAAAACCGACGAGTACGACGAGCTTATCGCGGCGGAGGGCGCAGGTTATGCCGTTGAGTCCAACGACTACCTTGTAAACACAAAGTACGCGCCCGATAAGATAAAAGGCGTAAACTGATAAAAAATACGAATCGGGGCTGCTATCAACAGCCCCGAAGCTTTGGTGAACAATATGCTTTTACTGAGTTTAAGTGATATCTCCATGTCCTTTGCGGACAGGGAGCTTTTTTCGGGCGTTACCCTTGAGGTGTACGACGATGACAGGATAGGCTTTGTCGGGGTGAACGGCTGCGGCAAGACCACGCTGTTCCGCCTGCTTCGCGGGGAGCATACGCCCGACAGCGGGAGCATTCACACGGCGGGAAGCTGCCGCATAGGCTACATGGAGCAGTTTGCGTGCAAGGGTTCGTCCGCAACGCTTTACGACGAGGCGCTCACGGTTTTCTCTGCGCTTGAGGACATGGAGCTTGAGCTTGAGGAGCTTCACGACCGCATTGACGGCGGCGACCACAGCCCGCAGACCATTGAGCGGCAGGCGCAGCTTACGGAGCGCTTTGAGCGCGAGGGCGGGCTTACCTATAAGAGCCGCACGGCTTCCGCGCTTACGGGCTTAGGCTTTACCGAGCGCGACCTTAAGCTTGGCGTTGACGTGCTGAGCGGCGGGCAGCGCTCAAAGCTCCAGCTTGCAAAGCTGCTGCTGTCCGACGCGAACCTGCTGCTGCTCGACGAGCCTACAAACCACCTTGACATAAAGTCCGTGGAGTGGCTTGAAAAGTTTTTGAGCGAGTACCGCGGCGCGTTTATCGTAATTTCGCACGACCGCTATTTCCTTGACAAGGTGACTAACCGCACCATTGAGCTTGAAAACCGCCATATAGACGACTACAAGGGCAGCTACACGCGCTTCCTGCAGCTTAAGGAGGAGGAGCAGCAGCGCCGCCGCAAGGTCTACGAGGCGGCGATGAAGGAGATAGGCAGGATAGAGGGCATAATCGACCAGCAGAAGCGCTGGAATCAGGCGCACAACTACGTTACGATAGCCCACAAGCAAAAGTCTATCGACCGCATTCAGGCGGACCTTGTAAAGCCCGAGGACGCGCCCGAATCGCTGCATTTCAGCTTTAAGGCTGCGCAGGGGTGCGGCAACGACGTGTTCACGGCGACGGGCATTTCGCTCGGGTTCGACGGCAAGCAGCTGTTCCGCAACGTGAATATCGACATAAAAAAGGGGGAGCGCGTGTTCCTTATCGGCGGCAACGGCTGCGGAAAAACGTCGCTCTTTAAGGTATTTACGGGGCAGTACGAAGCGGACAGCGGCACGTACAAATACGGCGCGCGCGTTCAGCCGGGGTACTTTGACCAGGCGCAGGCGGGGCTTGACGAAAGCAAGACGGCGCTCGACGAGATATGGGACGCCTACCCGAAGATGACCGAAACGGCGGTGCGCACGGCGCTCGGGTCGTTTTTGTTCAGGGGGGACGACGTGTTCAAGCGCGTTGCGGAGCTCAGCGGCGGCGAGCGTGCGCGCATTGCCATACTAAAGCTCATGCTCTCGGGCGACAACTTCCTGCTGCTTGACGAGCCTACCAACCACCTTGACATATCCTCGTGCGAGGCGCTTGAAAACGCGCTGCTTAACTACGACGGCACGCTTTTCATTATATCGCACGACCGCTACCTTATAAACAAGCTCGCGGACAGGCTGTACGCGCTCACGCCCGACGGTGCAAAGGAGTTCAACGGCAGCTACGACGACTATGCGGCGGCTCTTGAAGCCGCGCCGCAGCAGGCTTCCGCGCAGAAAAAGGCGGACAAGCCCAACGACTACAAGCAGCGCAAGGAGCGCGAGAGCGAGCGCAGGAAGCTCTGCACGAAAATCTCGCGCGCGGAGGACGAAATAGCGCAGCTTGACGCCGACATTGCCGCAAAGACCGAGCTGCTTTCGGGACTAAGCGACTATCAGAAAGCAATGGAGCTTTCCACCGAGATAGAGGGGCTGCGCACGCGGCAGGAGGAAGTAATGGCGCAATGGGAGGAGGCCTCGCTTGCGCTGGAGGAGTTTGACGAATGACAAGGCAGATAAAGGAGTATCTGACGCACCTGGAGGAGTATTTCTCCAGCGCGCACACGCCCGCGCAGAACGCCGCCGAGCGCGAAACAATGCTGCGCCGTATTGCGTTTTACCAGCACGAGCGTATCGTGCATTTGCTTGTAATGCTGGGGTTTGCGGTGTTTTTCCTGCTGGCGCTGCTTATGTTCCTGCTAAAGGGCGGTGTGGGGCTTGCGGCGCTCGCGGTGCTGTTTTTGGCGCTGCTTGTGCCGTATATCAGGCATTACTGGTTTTTGGAGAACTCCGTGCAGAAGATGTACGAGTATTTTTACAGGATAGAGCGCGCGGGTATGGGCGCTGAATCCGACGGACAGGCATAAAACAGCTCCGCATAGCGCAAACTATGCGGAGCTTTTGCGTGTGCGCGCTCAGAACGCGTCCATAAGCGAGCCTATCATTTTGAACGCCTTTGCTGCGCTCATTCTGCGGAAGCTGCGGTGCGGGCAGAGGCTTTTTACCGCGAAAAACGCAAGCGCGCCCGTTATTACGCCAGCTGCGGCGCTGCGGATATAGCAGTTTTGTTTTCTTGTCATGTCATCATCTCCTTTTTGAAGGTTTGCGGTGTTATTGTCTGCAAATTTCGGCGCGAATATTCCTTGCGCGCGCAGGAAAATGCTGCCGCAAAACGCCCTGACAGCGGCGTTTCTCCGCGCGCGCGTTCCACTATATGGCATAAAAGCTGCATATATAGCGCGAGCTTTGTAATATCTGCATAGCGAATATGCCGTAAAAAGGATTAGATTAGGTTAAAATGACAAAATGCAATTTCAGCACAAAAAACTTGCAAAAAACACTTGACATTTTGGGCTGAATGAATTATAATAGGACCATAGCAAAGAGGCTATGACAGATAAGGCTCAACGGCGAGCCTGGTCTGTCATGGCCTTTTTGCATAACGGAGAAAGCCGCAGGTTCAAAACGGCTTCCCACAAAAAAGAAAGGGGCGGTCTTAAATGGACGCTATCACAACGGTAATGGCCGAATCGGCAACGACAAACGTTCTCGATGTGGTCAACGACATCATGTTTGAAACGGGCAACGGCAACGGAGGTATATGGTATCTCATCGGCGCGGCGCTGGTTTTCTTCATGCAGGCAGGCTTCGCAATGGTCGAGGCGGGCTTTACAAGAGCAAAGAACGCAGGCAACATTATAATGAAGAACCTTATGGACTTCTGTATCGGCACAATCTCGTTCAGCGTTCTCGGCTTTGGTCTGCTGTGCGGCGAGGACGCTCTCGCAGGCTTCCTCGGACTGCCGAACTTTGATATCTTCACGGATTTTGCAAATTTCCCCTGGCACATCTTCGTATTCAACCTTGTTTTCTGCGCTACCGCCGCAACGATAGTTTCGGGCGCTATGGCGGAGAGAACAAAGTTCCTCACCTACTGCATTTACTCGGGTCTTATAAGCCTTTTCGTATACCCCATCGAGGCGCACTGGATTTGGGGCGGCGGCTGGCTTGCACAGCTCGGCTTCGTTGATTTCGCAGGCTCTACGGCAATTCACATGGTCGGCGGTATCGCAGCGCTTATCGGCGCGTGGATGCTTGGTCCGCGTATCGGCAAGTACGACAAGGACGGCAAGCCTAAGGCTATCCTCGGTCACTCCATGACGCTTGGCGCGCTGGGCGTGTTTATCCTGTGGTTCGGCTGGTACGGCTTTAACGGCGCTGCCGCTACGGACGTAGGCTACCTTGGTCAGATATTCCTTTCGACCACTATCGCGCCCGCTATAGCTACGGTAACAACGATGATATTCACATGGGTAAAGCACGGCAAGCCCGATGTGTCCATGTGCCTTAACGGCTCGCTTGCAGGCCTTGTAGCGGTAACCGCTCCCTGCGCGGACGTTGACGTTATCGGCGCTGCGATAATCGGTATCGTTTCGGGTCTTCTCGTATGCTTCGGCGTATGGCTTCTCGACTACGTTCTCAAGGTTGACGACCCTGTCGGCGCAGTTGCGGTACACATGATGAACGGTATCTGGGGTACGTTCGCGGTTGGCCTTTTCGCTACAGGCAACGGTCAGAACGGTATCACGGGTCTGTTCTACGGCGGCGGCTTCAGGCAGCTCGGTATTCAGGCGCTCGGCTTTGTTACGGTTGCTGCGTGGACCACGGTATGCATGCTCCTCATATTCTGGATTCTTAAGAAGACGGTCGGCCTGAGAGTAACGCGCCACGAAGAAATCGTCGGCCTTGATGCTACAGAGCATGGTCTGCCCTCCTCCTACGCCGACTTTATCCCCTCTATGCAGGTTGAAACTTCTACAAGCGGCAAGGAGAAGGAAGTCGATACTATCGAGCGCGTTAAGAAGGACGTTAAGGACACCGCTCCCGCAACTGTTCCCGTACAGTACAAGGGCGTTCCCTCCGACGGCTCGAAGATGTCCAAGGTCGTTGTTATCTGCAAGCAGGATAAGTTCGAGAGCCTTAAGAACGCTATGTCCGAGATAGGCATAACGGGTATGACGGTAACGAACGTACTCGGCTGCGGTATGCAGAAGGGCAGCACGGAGTTCTACCGCGGCGTTCCCGTTGAAACTCACCTGCTCCCCAAGGTAAAGGTAGAAATTGTAGTATGCAAAGTTCCCGTTGCAACTGTTGTTGAAACCGCAAAGAACGTTCTTTACACGGGCAAGATAGGCGACGGCAAGATATTTGTATACGATGTTGAGGACGTTGTTAAGGTAAGAACCGGCGAAAGCGGTTATGACGCTCTCCAGGACGTTGAATAAAAAATAATAGGCTTTACTATCACACATCCCATAGAAAAATGGCCGCCCCTGCGCAGAACAGGGGCGGCTTGCTCTGTTGATAAAGGAGCAGAGATATTTTTATGCCGGTGAAAAATTATTACAGCTTTGTAATAATCCTTTACAAACGCGCCTGTTTGTGGTATACTGTGTAAAAGAATCGGCAGAGGAGGAATATATTATGAAGAAAACAGCTATAGTCCTGTTCGCGGCGGCAATGCTGCTTACGGCGTGCAGCGCAGGGGAAACGGGCGGCGCGGGTTCAGAACCGCAGAACACGCAGAGCGCGCAAAGCTCGGCTGAAGCGTTCGATACGATTGAAACAGAGGAGAGCGTTACACCGACAGCCGACGCGTCCGCAGAGGGCGCGGATTCGCAGGCTTCGTTCACCGCAAAGACGTTCAGAACAGGCACGTGGTACGGCGACCGGATATACCACTTTACCGCGGAAAACTCGGGCGCTACGCTCGATTATGAGTACGGCATTGGCGTTGCGTTTGAGTACGAGCAGACGGGCGAGGGCGAGTATGTGTTCCACATGGCGGCGGCGGACAACAACACACCTGCAAAGGTGGAGATTTTCGACAACGGCCTGCAGGCTGTTATCACATGGGAGGACGGCACGATGGAGTCGCTGGCATACGCTTCCGAGGAGTTTATTGAGCCTGACGCCGACCCCGCAGACAAGCGCTGGTTTACGCCCGGCACATGGGACGGCGACTGCCGCTACTTCTTCTACGCCGAAACGGACGGCGCGCATACCGGCAGCACGCGCGACTTCACCATGGGTATAGGCGTTCCGTTTAATTACGAGCAGGTAAGCGCGGGCAGGTATCTGTTCCGCATTGCGGCGGCGGACAATATCACTCCCGCAGCCGTGGTATTCTCCGACGACGGCACGGAAGCCGCCGTAACATGGAACGACGGCAGGACTGAAACGCTAAGGTTCGTTTCCGAGGAGTATATAGAGGTTGAAACCGCGCAGTCCGACGAGGCTGTCGGCTGAAACACAGTTTTAGGGGCTGACCGAGCGTCAGCCCCTTTTGCGTGAAAAAATATCAAATACCCCTTGACAATATGGCGGCGGTGTGGTATAATGTGGTTAGTGAAAGCTAACCGCTTGTTCGTGAAGCTTGTGCTTGCAGAATGGCATGAAAATGCGATTTGTTACGAGCCGCTGCAGCTGTTAACGAGTTAGTTTAATCAAATTGCTTGAAACGCAGGGCAGCGCCGAATATGCAAATCATGGAGCACGTGAGTTAGTTAAAACAAACTTTGCATAAGCACAAAGCGAACGCAGAAAATAAAGCCGAAAGGAGCTGATACAATGGCAGACGAGGACGTAATACGCAACTGCTCGCCAACGCTTGCGGGAATCAAGACAGCAAGCCTTTTTCAGGCGCAGTTTGCAAGCGAAAGGGAGCTTATGCGAAGCGTGCGCTCGCTCAACCGCCGCCTTGCGGGAAAGGGACTGCTGGTGCTTCCAATGCGCTACAGCAAGGGCAGGGCGCTGTTATACCTGTACCGCCCAAAGCGCCTGTCGCGCGACCTTGCAGACAGCGAGGCTCAGCGGCTTTTGCGGGAGCTTGGCTACGAGAGCGGCTCGGACGAGAAGTGCCTTGCACGGCTTTCCCGCAGGCTTCGCAGGAGCGGGGACTTCCCGCATGAAATAGGGCTGTTTCTCGGCTATCCGCCCGAGGACGTGCGCGGCTTTATCGAAAACAAGGCGGATAACTTCAAGTGCGTAGGCACATGGAAGGTATACGGCGACGCGGAAAAGGCGCAGAAGACCTTTATGCTCTACAGAAAATGCGAAAGCGTTTACCGCAGGCAGTGGTCGCACGGAAAGACGATTGAACAGCTTACCGTAGCTGTTTGACGATATATTTATGAAAGGCAGGCAACACATAATGAAAGCAGCAATAGTTTACTGGAGCGGCACAGGCAACACCGAGCAGATGGCGGACATCATCGCAGGGACTCTTAAGGACAAGGCGGAGGTTACAAGCTTCACCGCAGGCGAGTTTACCCCCGACGCGGCAGAGCAGTTTGACGCGATAGCGTTCGGCTGCCCCGCAATGGGCGACGAGGTGCTTGAGGAGTCCGAGTTCGAGCCGATGTTCGCTTCGTGCGAGGGCAAGCTCAGCGGAAAGCGCATTGCGCTGTTCGGTTCTTACGGCTGGGGCGACGGCGCATGGATGCGCTCGTGGGAGGAGCGCTGCGCAGCTGACGGCGCAGTTTTCGCTTGCGACAGCGTTATCTGCAACAACGCGCCCGACGACATCGCAAAAGCTTCGCTTGAGGCGCTTGCAGCGGCGCTTTGCGGCTAATTCGGGGAAAATACACATAATGAGAGGGGGAGCGGTATGCTCCCCCCTTTTTTACTATATCAGAACTTCTTAGCCTGCGAGAAATACACGCGCTTTGTAAACGGGTTGTATACGATATCCGCGCAGTCCTTAGCGGTGTAGAAGTACTCGTTCTTATAATAAAGCGGTACGAACGCCGCGCTGTCCAGCAGAAGCTGCTCCGCCTGCGCGTAAAGCTCCGCGCTGTCGGCAAGGTCTAGCGCGGTCTGCGCCCTGTTGAGCAGCGCCTCGAACTGCGGGTCTGCAAAACCGCCGTAGTTCGCCGCGTTTTTGCGCGAGAATGCCTCGAGATACGCCTCGGGGCTGTTGTAGCTGCCCGAGAGGTCTATCACCGCCGCCTCGAAATCGCCGCTTAAGAGCCGCGCGCGGTATTCGCCGTCGGAGAGCGTTTCCACCACGCAGTAGAACCCGAACTCGCGCTGCCACTCCTGCATAAGCCAGCTTACCGCCTGCGCCGCGCTTTCGTCGCGCACGATTATCCGCGCGCCCTCGAAAAGGTCCTTGTCAAGCGCGGGGAGCGCCTGCTGATAGAGAGCCTGCGCGCGGTTTGCGTCGTAGTCCAGAGCGCTCACGTCCGCAAGCTCCCTGTAGCTTTTGTCCAGCATGGAAACCTGCGCGGGGACTATTGCCTGCGCCGCAGTAAAGCTGCTCGTCTGCGAAATTTTCTCCCTGTCCGCAAGCAGCGCAAGTGCCGTGCGGAACTCCTTGCTTGCAAAGGGAGCGTACTTTTTGTTGAAGATAAGCCCCGTAGTTATGTCCGAGAAAACCTGCTGCGTGTATTCGCCGTTTATCTGCGAGGTCTGCTCGTCGGTCACGGCAATGCAGCTTGTCGTTCCCGCAAGGAAGTCGGAAACGGCGCTGCTATCGTCCTCAATAAAAAAGTTAAGCCCCGAGGGGAACACCTGCCGCGCGGCGCTGTTTTTGGCGTTTCTGCGCAGAATAAGGTTGTTGGTGTCGGTTATTGCGTATTTGCTGTAGTCCCACGACTTTACGTAGAACGCGCCGTTCGACGGCGTGCATTCCGCGGTAAGCCCGTAGCGCCCCTGCGAGCGTTGGAAGAACTCCTCGCTGCAGGGCATTGCGGGGGCTTCCGTCAGCAGCTGCGGGAAGCGCGGGTCGGGCTGCTCGAGAGTTATCTCAAGCACAAAGTCGCTAAGCGCCTTTACGCCCAGTATTGACGCGTCCGAAACCGCGCCCATGTTTATGGGCTTAGAATTTTTTATGCAGTAGTACTCCTCCGCGCGCGGCGCTTTGGTCTCCGGCAGAAACAGCCGCCTGAAGCCGTTGACGAAATCCGCCGCGGTGCATTGCCGCTCAAAATCGTCGCTCCCGTACCAGTACACGTCCTGCCGCAGCCTGAACGTGTACACAAGCCCGTCGTCGGACACGTCGTAATCCTCCGCCGCGCCCTCTGAAAGCGAGCCGTCCGCGTTTGCGGTAAGCAGCCCCATGTACACGTTGCAGATTATGACCTCGGCGTTGGGGTCGTTGGCTATCTGCGGGTCGAGCGTGCCGGGATTTGCGGTTATCGTGTACTTGAAGATATAGCCGCTGCCGTCGTCCTTGCGGCAGCCTGCGACACATATTGCAAGCCCTGCTGCGGCGACCGCTGCGAGGGCGCGTTTGATGATGTCCTTGATATTCATGCTGAAATGTTCTCCGAAACGTTATTACAGTAATAAAGTCGGCGAGAAAGCTCCCGCCGACTTAATTGTAGCACAATTCCGCCCGAAATGCAATACCGCGGCGGCGAATTGACAAGGAAATTTGCGCCGTCATAGCTGCGCTTCTACCGCCGCGCCGCGCTTAAGGCTCTCCTGCACGTCTATAAGCCGCTGGTTCGTGCTGCCGCGAAAGCTCAGCATAAGCGAACGCTTTGCAAGCTCAAAGCGCCCGTCCACAAGCACGTCGGTAATGCCAAGCAGCCTGCCTACGTATTCCTCGCGCTGCGCCTTTTGCATAAGCTCCTCGAACGTCCACCCCGAGTAGCACATGAGGTGCGTGCCGCGTTCTTTTATGCGCGCGCCGAGTTCGTACAGCGCCTGCGCCTGACAGAACGGCTCTCCGCCCGAAAAGGTAACGCCCTGCGTCAGCGGGTTTTCTGCAAACTCCTCAAACAGCGCCTCGGTCGTTGTGAGCCGTCCCCCTGCGAAATCGTGGGTCTGCGGGTTATGGCAGCCCGCGCAGTTATGCGGGCAGCCCTGCACAAACACCACGTACCGCAGCCCCGGTCCGTCCACAATGGAGTCCTGCACCGTGCCTGCTATCCTTATCTCCATGATACCCTCCGAAATCAAAGCGCGGCGCAGGGCAATTTGCCAAACGCCGCGCATTACGCTTGTTTACCGTGTGTTACTCAATTGTTCCGTGCTTAACGCGTTCGCTCTCCTCGGAACGCTTTGCGTTGTTAAAGCGGTCGAGCGTGCCTACGAGGTAGCCCGTTATCCTGCGGATACGCTCAAACTGCACTTCCTCTTCCTTTCTGCCGCACTTGGGGCATTCGTCGTCGATTATCCCCGTGAAGCCGCAGCAGGGGTCGCGGTCTACGGGGTGGTTTATCGAGCCGTAGCCTATGCCCTGTTCCTTCATGTAGCGCACTATCTGCTCAAACGCAGGCAGATTCTTGAGCGGGTCGCCGTCAAGCTCTACATAGCTTATATGGCCGCCGTTTGTAAGCGCGTGGTAGGGCGCTTCAAGGCGAATCTTCTTAAACGCGCTGATGTTGAAATAAACGGGGATATGGAACGAGTTCGTGTAATACTCGCGGTCGGTAACGCCCTCTATTATGCCGTATTTTTTCTTGTCTATGCGCACAAAGCGTCCAGAAAGACCCTCCGCAGGGGTCGCAAGGAGCGAGAAATTGAGCTTGGTGCGCCGGCTCTGCTCGTCAACGCGCTCGCGCATATGCCCGATTATTTCAAGCCCGAGCTTCTGCGCCTCCTCGCTTTCGCCGTGGTGCGCACCAACAAGCGCCTTAAGGCACTCCGCAAGCCCTATAAAGCCCATTGATAGCGTGCCGTGCTTAAGCACCTCGGCAATGCTGTCGTCGTCGGACAGCTTCTCGCTGTCTATCCACACGCCCTGTCCCATAAGGAATGGGTAGTTCCTTACCTTTTTGCTGCACTGTATCTTAAAGCGCGCAAGCAGCTGGTCGAAAACAAGGTCTATCATAGCGTCAAGCGAGCGGTAGAACCTGTCAATATCGCCGTGCGCCTCAATGCCAAGGCGGGGCAGGTTTATCGAGGTGAACGACAGGTTGCCCCTGCCCGTCACTATTTCGCGGGACGGGTCGTAAACGTTGCCGATAACGCGCGTGCGGCAGCCCATGTAGGCAATTTCGGTGTGGTAGTCGCCCTCTTTATAATACTGCGCGTTAAACGGCGCGTCAAGGAACGAGAAGTTGGGGAACAGTCTTTTTGCGGACACGCGTATCGCAAGCTTGAAAAGGTCGTAGTTCGGGTCGCACTCGTTGAAGTTCACGCCCTCTTTTACCTTGAATATGTGTATCGGGAAAATCGGCGTTTCGCCGTTGCCAAGGCCGCTTTCGGTCGCAAGCATAACGTTTCGGCTAACCATTCTGCCCTCGGGCGAGGTGTCCGTGCCGTAATTTATCGACGAGAACGGGTTCTGAGCGCCCGCGCGGGAGTTCATGGTGTTAAGGTTGTGGATAAGCGCCTCCATTGCCTGATAGGTGGCGCGGTCGGTTTCGGCTTCGGCGAGCTTTTCGGCGCTGTCCTGAAGTGATGAGAACGTGTCGCCGTATTCGCGCGCAAGCATATCCCATTCCTTGGACTTGTACTCGGCGTTGTCGTTAAGCTTGGGGTAGAGTCCCGTTTCACGCTCTATCTGCTCCGCGGCTGCCTTAAGGCGCTCGTTCTCGGCTGCAAAGTCGCGCCCGAGAGAGAAGCACACAGCCTTTGCAAGGTTGCTTGTGTAAAGCTTTTTGAACGTCTTTTTAACGCCCTGCGCCATAGCGTAGTCAAAGTTCGGCACGGACTGCCCGCCGTGCTGGTCGTTCTGGTTGGACTGTATAGCGATACACGCGAGCGCGGCGTAGCTTGCAATGTCGTTAGGCTCGCGCAGGAAGCCGTGTCCCGTGGAGAACCCGCCGTCAAACAGCTTTAGCAGGTCTATCTGACAGCAGGTGGTGGTAAGCGTGAGGAAGTCAAGGTCGTGAATATGAATGTCGCCGCTAATATGCGCCTGCGAGTGCGCGGGGTCAAGCACGTACATCTCGTTGAACTGCTTTGCGCCCTCGCTGCCGTATTTCAGCATAGTACCCATTGCGGTGTCGCCGTCGATATTTGCGTTTTCGCGCTTAATGTCGCAGTCACTCGCGGACTTGAACGTCAAATCCTCATATATCTTCATGAGTTTGCTGTCCATCTCGCGTACGCGCGTGCGCTCCGCACGGTACAGAATGTACGCCTTGGCGGTCTTAGCGTGTCCCTCTTCAACAAGCACGCGCTCGACCATATCCTGCACTTCCTCGACAGAGGGGTTTCTGCCGATAATCGACTCGGAGAGCTTCTGGCACACCTTGTCCGCAAGCGCCATGGCCTCGTTGTAGTCGTTGCCGCCAACTACCTGCGCCGCCTTGAAAATAGCGGCGGCTATCTTCTCAATATTAAAAGGCACTTGCCTGCCGTCGCGTTTTTTTATCATTGTTATCATTGCCATTAAAACTCCAACTCTCCTTAATTTATTATGCTGCAAAATTCGGCGCTTCGTAACGCCGCGGCGGGGGCTTCAGATTCATTACCGCAAGCCTTACGCGCGTGCAGCGCCGCCTAAAAGCAGCCGCAGCGCGAAACGGCGCGGTATCCAAAAATGCACACCTGTACACAATATCTTGTGGATTTTTTCCCGATAGATATATTATATAGTTTTTACCGAGCTTTGTCAACAACAATTGCCGAAAAAGGGGATACAAAAAACGGACAGTCGTTTTAGGCATATTATACAAAGGAGCGGTGGTATGTGCAGACGATTGACAAAGGGGCGGCGTAGTGATATAATCATAAAATAGGAATCAAATGTTATAATAATGGTGTCATGCCTATATCTGCTATAATAGGGAGTTAAATGAAATGGTTGTTTGGGATAGGAAAATAGATATACTTGAGGGTAAACGCGCTAAGGTTTTCTGCACAGACGGAAGTGTATATACCGGTTTTGGAATTGGCGATGGACTTGGCACTAATGCTAATGGCGAGGACGAGGACGCAGTTAGATTTCGTACTGATAATGGCGACGAATTTCTATTTATAGAAAGCGATATTGATTACATAGAATTGTTGAATTAAGCGACCTGCACAAAAAACGCTTCTGCCCGTTTTCAAAGCAATAAAGAGAAAACCAAAAAAGCCTCGCGGCTAAATTGCGCGGGGCTTTTGCTTTAATATATGCGTGAATCCGCGTGTAATGCGGGTGAAAAGACGAAAAAAGCCTTGCTGCGAAAATACAGCAAGGCACTTTACTGGAGCTGGCGATGGGACTCGAACCCGCGACCTGCGCATTACGAATGCGCAAGCAAAACGCCGACAAACGCCGTTGTTATCACACGTTCGCTTTTCTTTTGACACCCATCTGACACCCATCAGAAAGAAATTCATTTAGCTTGTCAAGATTTCGCCGCTGGTGCTTTTGGTCGAGGTGAGTGTATATTCCAAGAGTTGTTTTAATATCGGCGTGGCCTGCCTGCTGTTTCGCGGTAAGCACATCAACCCCGGCAAGGTAGAGCATGGTAATATATGTGTGGCGAAGTTGGTGGGGCGTAAATGTCGGAATAATCATCGGGAGCTTCTTTGGACCTGATTTTTTCTTTTCAGCGTTCTTTGTAGGGATAACGCTTCCGAAGTCGCCGTATTTTGCGTTCAGAGCGCGCATATAGCTTTCCCAAAGCCTACGCCATGATGTTTCACTATGAGCGGTGCCGTTTTGCTTATGGGCCACGAGGAACGCGTCTTTGGGGACGTTGGACAGATACTCTACGAGAATGTCGGGGATATATACCGTGCGTTTGCCGCTCTCGGTTTTGGTAGAGTTAACCATAGAACCCGAATTGCCGTCGAACACTACCGTCTTGCTTACGTCTATGCTGCGGCTATCAAGGTTTATGTCAGACCATGTAAGCGCCATCAGTTCGCCGCGGCGCAAACCCGCGTAGAGCATTATCATTGCGGCAGTTTGTGCGCGGTGAGGGGTCTCGCGTATCCAGCGCTGCTGCTCGTCCGTTATGGGTTCGCGTTCTTCTTTTTCAGCGCCCTTTGGCACTTTTACACCCTCTGCGGGGTTAAAGTCCATAACGCGGTTGTCAATCGCGAGCTTGAAAATTTGGCTCGCGATGTTCTTAAGGTTTATTAAGGTTTGGCGAGATAACGGTTTGCCTGTGGCCTCTGACGGAGTTGTTGCACACTTTACGATTATTTGCTGCACATGAGCAGACTTAATTTTGACTATCGGTAAATATGCGAGTTCGTCAAGATAGTGCCGACGGCTGTCGTAAGAACGCCACCGTTTTGCCGACACGTCCATTTGCTTGAGCGCTATCCAACGCTCTGACCAATACCCAAAGGTATCAGTATCCGCCGTAACGTCAATTCCCTTGCCGAGCTTGGTTTTCAGCTCTGTTACTTTCGCCTGCAGCTCCTTGTTCGTGGCGGCATAAACGTACTTGTACTTGCCGTTCCCTATGTAGACCTTTGACTGCAAGCGCCCGTCCGCGCGGGCTTTGTTTTTGGCTTTGGGCATGACTGCTCCTTATCTATACGGTGTTCCCCTGCTCTTTCGGGCAGGGGAGATTTTTTATACTGCTTTTGCGGGCGGTTCTTCTCCGAATAGACGCCTCATAGCCGTTTCAGATACTACCCACTGCTTTCCGAACTTCTTAACATCAAGGTTCTCGATAAGTCTGCCATTTGTAACAGCCTTACGGAGCGTGCTGTCGTCAATGCTCCAGCGTTCGGCGGCTTCGGAGAACGAAATCAGCCCATCGAACGGCGTGGTGTATGGCACGCCGCATTCCCACAGCTCGCATTCGGATATGTCGATATCTTCGTTCCATGCTATTCCGCAGCCGCCGCAGTCAACGCGTACCTGCGCGAACAGGTCGGGATTTTCGAGGTCGCGAAACCAGTCGAATTTCTCGAATAGCTGCTTTACGTCGTACTTCTTTGCTTCGCCGTTCTCAAAGAACACGATGACGTTCAAGTCGTCGCTCGGGTATACTGATTTGATTTTTATACTCATATTTGCACCGCCTTTCAGACAGGCTGTCGCCCATTTATTCATTTCTGCCCACGTGCCCCTTTATTCAAGGGGCGGAAGTTTTTTCAATGTTTTTGTGTTCCACATTTCCTCTATACTGTCATGGTGCAGCAGCCACCACTCTTTTATGAGTTCCTGCGCTTTCTTCGGTAGGTCGCCCTCAATCATTTCGCCTGTTGCGATTGAAATCTCTGCGTTATGCTCTCCGTAGATTGCGTGGAAGTGTGGAGGATTGTGTTCTCTGGTAAGAAATATCTTGACTACTATTCCATAGAACCTTGTGATTTCCGGCATTTATACCGCCTTCCTTTCTGTAATTATATTATATCACGATACCGTGAATTTGTCAAGGGCTTTTCAGAATTTTTAATAAATATTGCAAAAGTGTATCCAAAATGCCACCGAAAGTGCTTGCATTATGTTCAACTATGTGCTAAACTGTGAACATAGAAAAATTCGCGTTACGGCGCTTATGAAAGCCATAGGCAAGGACGACGCGCTTTACTCGGCGATAGTCAACCGCTACTGCGAGCTGTTCGCAGAAGTGCGGCGTTATCAGGACGAGATAGTGCGGCGGCGCGCGCTCATGGACGAGCTTCACACGCGGTTTGAGGACAGCGACCCCGATTCGGAGGACATTGTGGCGTTCGCGAAGGCGTACGACAGCATGGCGGGCAAGGTGGACAAGATGGACGGTATCATCATGCAAAAGCGCAAGATGATGTTCGACATAGAAAAAGAGAACGGCATGACCGTAGCCGCGGCGCTGCGCGCTGTGCCAAAGGACAACGCAAAGAAAGAGGAGAACCCGCTCGCGGCAATCCTCGGGGCGGGTGGCTCGGCGGGCAATTCCGGCTGAATGTGATGTCTTAGCGCAGGCCGTCACACGCGGGCGGGGCGCTTATGGCAAATAAATTGTGCCGTTTTTGGACTTGATTTTCCGGCGGGAATGTGATATAATCGGAGGTGTAAGGAATTGGGCGGTCGCGGCTCGTCAAGCGGCGCGAAAAGGGTTGACAATTCCGCAAAAGGTGGTATAATAAACACAGGAGCATTTTCCGGAGCAATTAACCCACACCTCGCCGCCGACGGTCGTCACAAATTCGTTCTTGTACGTTGAAAGCCCCTTGGCGTAGGCGCGGAAATAAGAATC
>CAKSIT010000009.1 GCA_934462925.1 uncultured Oscillospiraceae bacterium
CGACCCTGCCCTCTCGGACAGCTTATATATTGTATCACTTTCTTGAAGTTTTGTCAAGGGGTTTTTCAAACTTTTTTGAAAAAATCTTTCAAGAAGCGATATCTTTCGCCGTGCGTATCTCTCCGCGACAGCTTATATATTGTATCACATTCCTTACAGAAAGTCAACCCCGTTTGCGACAAAATACTGCACAATATGATTTGATAATCTTTCAACAAATTTTACACTTTCAACATCAAATCCCCAAACCAAATATTATTTGCCGCCCGCGAGGGAGAATCCCCCCGCCGTTACACCGTCCGAGCCATATTATATAGTATCTCTCAGCAAAGCCGCCTAGTCCCCTGCGACGACTTTAATAAGCAGCAAAAAGCCCATCATCGCCGTTCTAACGACCGACCTGCGCCCTCTCGGTTGGCTATCTCCCCTTGAATCCATTTTTAACTTTCGTGTTCAATATCATTGACAAACCTACCCTGCTGTGTTTTCATAATATACCGGCTGTACGGTGCAGCCCTGAAGCGTGAAGCTCCTGCATATACCCTTTAACCCGTTTGCAGAGCCTATTCACACATCAGCCGAGCAGCACCCTAATCTCCTCCCGCAGCCCTGCGGTACAGCACGTACCTGTGGCCGCTTTCTCCGTCGGAATCGCGCGTCGGACGCTGCTCCAGCAGCAGGTACTCCCTGCCGTTTCCGATAGTGAACGCTTTCATGCGGCATACAAGCCCGCCATCTGCGGGGGAGGAGATGTAGTACCCGTTCGTCCACAGGTTGGTCGGCGCAATGCTTTCGGGGTTCGGCGGGTATAGCGCTAGCGTTCCGTTCGGGTAGACTTCAAGATACGTCCCCCCGCCCGCGTTTTCGGCTTTGAAAATGTCGTCCCCGCTTATAGCGCTGATATCCGTATCGGCGGGGAGTACCTTGCTTATTCTCCACAGCCCGTGTACGGCGGGGTCGTCGTAAAACGCATAGTCAAACTCGTCGCGGTACACCCCGTTTTCGTCCGTGATTGTTGTGAACGTCATTACGGGCGTTTCATGCTCGGCGGGTTCGGGCGGGGATTCTTCATTAAAATGCTCGTCCGATTCGGCTTGTTCCGCCGTTACAGCCGCGGGAATCTCCGCGGGCGCGGCAGCCGCTTCGTCCGCTGCAGGGGGAGCAGCCTCTGTCTGCGGCGCTTCGGCGGACTGCTCTGCGGCAGGCTCGGCGGGTTCTTCCGCCGTGACTTCCGTTTCGGACAGCTCGCTTTCAAGCGTGAATTCCGCAATACCCGCATACTCGGGCGTGATTTCCGATGGCGCAGCGCCCCTTCCACCCAAAAGGCACACAGCCGCCGCTACCGCCGCAATTACCGCCGCAGGCGCAGCGAACCGCGGCAGCGAAGCGCGCCTTATCGCACGGCTTACCGCCGATATATCGGCGTATCTCCTGTCGGGGTCGAACTGCGTGCAGCGCCTTATTATACGCCGAAATTTAAGCCTGCCCGCGCCCGCGCCGAGCAGCTCCTCCATAGTCGCGCCGAACGCGTATATGTCCGAGCGGCAGTCCGTCTGCATAAAGCCGTACTGCTCGGGCGGCGCGAAGCCCCCCGTGCCGAGAAGCCTTGTGTCGCGGCTCTGCGAGAGCTTCTCAAGCCGCGCGGAATCAAAGTCGATAAGCCGAATATGCCCGTCGCTCCCGCAGATGATGTTCGAGGGCTTGACGTCGCGGTGTATCACCCCCGCGCCGTGCAGCGCCATTAGCGCCGCGCACAGCTCAAGCAGCGCGTTTACGGCTTCCTTTTCGGTGAATGTGCGCTCCGAAGCGGGCGCGCCCTCTATGTATTCGCTTACAAAATACTCGCCGTTTTCGTCCTGCGAGCGCTCCACAAGCCGCTCAATGTTCGCGCAGGAAACGCCCATTATGCGGCTGAACAGCTCGGGCGCGATTTCGCGGTATCTGCGCACATAAAGCCTGCCGCCGCGCTCAACAAGCTGCACGTCGCCCTTTTCAGAGCTTTTGAGCGTTGATACGAGCGTGTATTCCAACGTACTCACCTCATTCCGCGCGGGTAAATACGGCGTAAACGTAAACCCTGTTTTCGCGCATAAAATCCCCCGACTTATGGGCGCAGAACAAAAACTCCTCGCCGTCCGCAGCAGCCTCGAAAAGCCGCTGCGCAAAAGCTCCGTCGCCCGACTCGTATATCAGATAGCCGTTCGTCCAGCAGGTGAGCCACGGCATTGCTTCGCCGTCGGAACTGACAGCCGCGACTTCGCCGTTGTCGCCGAGCGTCAGCGAATACAAAGAGGTTTCGCCAACGTAGTTGCAGCTTTTTATGTAGTCCGCCGTGAGCGCCGAATCGAGCGCTTCAGCGGGCAGGTAGGTGCAGAAGCTCCACTCGCCGTGAACGGCGGGGTCGTCGTAAAATACGTAGTCAAAATAATCCTCGTAAAATCCCCGCTCGTTAAGCTGCGTCGTAACGGTCATTTTGTCGGGGTTATCCTCGTCGGATTTGTGGAGTTCATGCGGCAGAAGCTCCTGCGGAATTTCTGCGGGCGCGGCCGCTGCGGTAGTCTGAGTTGTCGTTGCGGTAGTCCGGACGGTCGTTGCCGTAGTTTTGGGGGGCGCTGCGGTAGTTTTGGCGGGCGCTGCGGCAGGCTCTGACGTTTGCGCTAAGGTTGTTGCCGCAGTCTGCGCGGCGTAAGTCTGCGTTTCAGGCACGGATTTTTCGGTCGTAATTGAAGCGCCCACGGCCGTTGCAGAAGCGGTCTGAGCAGGCGTAACCGCCGTGGTTTCCGCTGAACCGCCGACAGACGCCTGCGGGATTTTTGGCGGTACATTCTCACCGAAATTTAGTAATAACAGCGCCGCGGCAGCTCCCGCCAGCGCCAAAGTCCCCGCAGCCCCCGCAGGTGCAACTAACCGTGAACGGCTTACCGCGCGGCGCACCGCACCCGCGCTGCGGTAACGCCTGTCAGGCACAAACCTCGTGCATTTCGCGGCGGCCCTGCGCAAAAGCACCTCCTGCGCCGCAGGGCAGTCGGGGCAGGCGTTCAGCAGCAGCTTCATAACCATGCCGAGCGCGTAAATGTCCGCGGTAAATGCGGTTTCGCGAAAGCCGTACTGCTCGGGCGGCGCGAAGCCCTCCGTGCCGTAAAGCGCGGTGTCCTGCCCGCGTTTTCCGCTGTATCTGCGGGAAATATCGTAGTCGATAAGCGTAAGGCGCAGCGTATCGTCAAGAATTATGTTTTTCGGGGCGACGTCGCGGTGGATAATCCCATAGCGGTGGAGATGTCCGATAGCGCTGCACAGCTGCGTTACAATGCTTCGCAGCTCGGCTGTCGGGAACGTTCTGCCGCCGCTTAACAGCTCGTCCAGCGTCCGCCCCTCGGCATAATCGCACACCGCAACGCAGCATTCTCCCTGCGCGAATACCTCGCGCACCCGCATAAGCCCTTCCCGCGGGGGAAGCTGCGAGAGGCTGCGGTATATCGCTTCGCTCTGCGCGGGCAGTTCTTTGAGAACGCACTTTGCACCGTCCGCGCGGCGCTCCGCAAGCGTTACCGTCCCGCGCGTATTAAGCGCCCGCAGCGGTTTGTATTGTTCAGCGGACACGCGCACTCCCCCCCTTGATTTTTTTACGAATATATGGTAACATAAAACGCAGGAAAAGTCAAGAAAAGAGGTATTGTATATGCTAAAGCAAAAATCCACCGACGAGCTGCTTGACGTGCTGAAAAAGAAATCCTCCTACGCCGAGGGGCGGGAGGAAATAAAGAGCGAGCAGTATTCCGAAACGATTTCCGCGTATCTCAACGAAATCGTAGCCCGAAAGAACATGATACCCGCCGACGTAATGCGCCGCTCGGGGCTTAAAAAATCCTACTTCTACGCGCTGTTCGACGGAAAGCGCGGCAATCCCGCCCGCGACGTGCTTATACAGCTCGGCTTCGGGTTTCAGATGAGCTTTGACGAGGTGCAGGAGTTTCTGAAGCGTCTCGGCGCGGCGCAGCTGTATCCGCGTATCCCCCGCGACGGCGCGATAATCTACGCTTTTCAGCACGGCATGGACATAATCGAATGCGATATCCTGCTTGCGGAGAACGGCGAAGCCCCGCTGGTCAAGGAATAAAAGTCCGCCGACAGCGTACCAAAATTTTGGCGAAATATGTTATTATTAGACCGTAGGAATTGTCCTGCGGTCTTTTCGCTGCGCAGCGGCGGTTCGCGCCCGCGCAGCGGCAGGACAGCGATTTGCAGGGGGGTAACAACATGGAATTTTTCGGTGGCTTTTTGTTCCTTATTTACTGCGCCGCAGGGTTCTGGGCGACAAAATGGACTATCTACTACAACAAGATAGTTGTCGAGTTTCAGCCTATGGCGCTTTTCAGCAAAAGGCTTCTTTATGGGATAGTGCTTGGCTGGGCTCTTATTCCATGGGCGATAATTCGCAAGCTCACGCTTAAAAACGGCGGCTGACAGGGCGCTGACGCCGGCCGCGCAGATTATTCCGAGGTCTTGTTCTGCTTTTCAAGCAGAGCTTCCGCGCGTTCCGCAAGGCGCAGACGGTTGTCGTGGTTCAGCTGATTTATGGTGCTTATAAGGGATTCGTCCGCCGAGTCCGCGCATACCCATTTTTCGCTCAGCGGCGCGCTGCTGTCGGTTAAACCGCAAAGGTAGTCCGCAGAGGTGCGCAGCACCAAAGCCAGCCGAGCCAGTATATCGGCATTGGGAATATTCACGTTGTTCTCGTATTTGCTCATGGTGGTTTTAGTAACGCCTATCTGCTCGGCAACCTGATACTGCTTAAGCCCCAGTTCGTCCCGCCGTGCGGCTATTCGTTCGCCTGTCGTCATTTGAGAGTTCCTTTCTCGCGCGCATATCAATCTAGTCTAATTATACAATTTCATAACAAAATATTGTGCAATGTTGACGAATATAATAAAAAGTCATTGAAAAGTTGACGATTTAGTGATATTATATAGACGGTCAAGAATTATCCTGCTGAAATTTCAGCGAAATATGTAAATTGATTTCAAGATGGAGGTATGACTTATGGGATACAACAGATATGACGACGATGATTTGGGAAAGGCTCTTGACGCAATTTCCGAATTTGTAGACGGCATTTCGGAAATCGTAAGGGGAGTTGATAACGCTTACCGCGGCACGCAGAAAACAGCATCGGGATATCGCAATCTTCGTGACTCCACAAGCAGAAGTTCCGATTATTACCTCGATTATTCCGATGACGACGACGAGGATTGATTTGGAAACAATAAGGAGCAAGTTATGTTAATTAAGGGAATGACTTTGCAGGAGATGGCTAACTATTTGGTGAGTCTGTCCATGGACCAGATGGAGAAACTAGTGGGAAATTCCAAAGCTTTTCAAACTACTATTGATGAACTTGATAATCTAAGCTCCGAAGATTCAATATATATGGCAATGGTTTTTAGCGCGACCATTTGTAAATCAGCCAACGATACCATGCTAAGAGAGCTTGCTTTTCAAGATATGAGCGAGGGCGAGCATTGCGTGGTATTAGCCGAAATGAGAAAAAGGAACTTGATATAAGGTGACGTCATGGGATACAGGGACAGCTTCTTCAAAGACAGCCGCAATGCAGGCAATCACGGCTGGTATAAGTGCGTTCGCTGCGGCAGGAGCTTCAGAAAGGGCGATATGGATATCGACCATATAATTCCGCAAATGTACGGCGGGAGCGATTCTCTTGACAATCTTCAATGTTTGTGCAAGCATTGCAACCGCTCAAAGGGCGCAGACGTCAGGGACGCCTACAGCGATTTCAAAAACAATCTGAAACGCCGCGATACATAACGGATAAATTGAGCTGCCGTTTTTTCGGCAGCTCCTCAGCCACCGCCCTGTCCGCAGGACACCACTCGAACCCCGCAAGCTCCTCGGGCGTCACCCAACGCGTCTCCTCGTGAACCGAAAGCTGCGGCGGATTATCGCGGCTCGTGGACAGAACCTGTAAACAGGGAGCTTGCGGCAGCGTGGGTCTCGGGGCGAACGGGCGAAAACTCGCCCGTAACAGCGCATAACGTGTTTTTGATTATTTTGAAAGGCAGACAATGTTCTGCAAATCATCAGAAATATCAGCAAACGAAGTGCCTTTCGGGAAAAACCGTCGTAACAGTCCGTTGGCGTTTTCGTTCGTGCCACGCTGCCGGAGAGAATAAGGGTCACAGAAATAAACTTTCATACCGGTTGGGGCTTAGCGCAGCCATTTGACAAGAGCAAAACCTATCAGGCATGACGTTTGTTATACCTCACGGTGTGATTGTCAAGTTCCAAAAGTCACAATCAGAAATCAGCGTGAAAAATCCTCCCCTGCGCCGGCAAGGGAGGATAAAAGCTATTTAGACCAAACCAAATATTCTTTTCAGAATTGAAGAAGCGTCCGCTATGTCGACTTTTCCGTCGCCGTTGAAATCTGCCATAAGCGGGTTCGCGCCGCTTTCCATACCAACGCTGTGCTTGAGCGTTTCAAGAGCGTCTTTAATGTCCAGCACGCCGTCGTTGGTCATATCGCCCAAAAGGTCGCTGAATTCGCAGAGCATTGCGATGTAATCGCCCTTTTCGGTGACATTCGGCAGAAATACCTTGCCGTCCGCACCGAGTTTAGCGCAGGTCACGAATACCGGCTTGCCGTCAACGGACTTATAGAGGTTCGCAAACTTGCCCGCGTGTTCAGATTTGAACGCGATTTCAAGACCCGTGGGAACTCCTGCGTTGTTGATACTGAACTGTATGCCCTCAATTCCGCGCAGACCGTCATGTTTCTGGCTTGCGGTTCTTATGAAAGAGAAATCTGCCGCCGCGGGAGCGGTTATCTCCGCGCCGTCAACGAACCGGCCGCGAGAGCTGTCAACTGTAAAGTGTACTTTAAGCTTCTTGTCTCCAATCGCCTTGATTACCTCAACAGGAACGGAAGTGTTTCCGTTAAGCTGAATTGTAACCTCCGAACCGTCTGCGAGCTTTTCAAGGTCAGCCGCAATGTCGCTCCAGCTCTTTGACGAACCGCCGATAGTGGGATAATTAGGCTCGGTATGAGTTGTGGGTCTGCTGCTTCCGCCTGTTCCTCCTCCGCCGTTTCCGCCTGAAAGCTTGGTAAATTCAGCGGTTGCAATCTCGCTGTTATAGCAGCCCTCCTTGACTGCTATCGCCTTTACGACCGCGTTATTTGTGATGGTAAAAGGAGCGGTGTATCTGCTGCTGTCCGCGGTAGGTTCGGTGCCGTCCGTGGTGTAGAAGACAGACGCGCCCTCCTGCGCGGTAATGCTGACTTTGCAGGAATTTCTGAACGTGCCGCCGTCGGGAGTGATAGCGGGAGCGTCAAGCGCAGGAATATCTTTGATTTTTGCCGTAAAATCGACTGAGAACTTTGCGCCGCCTGCGCGCTCAGGGTCGTAAACGCCGTCCTCGGCGGTGTATGTAACGGTTACCTTAACCTCGGAGTTGTATGCGGGGAACTCTCCGTTCGCACCGTAAAATCCGCTTGCAGAAACTCTTGCGTCTGTCATGGATACGGTTTCTGTGTAGCCGCTGTTGTAGGTGATAGTCAGTTCGCCGCCCGAGAGGTCAAGACCCTCGCGGTATTCGTAGTCTGTTCTGGGCTGCTTGCTGATTATTACGCTGTCGATATAATCGGCGCTGCAATTCATCTGCTCCTCAAAAAAGACTGTGCCGTCCCTGAAATTAGCGCCCTCGCTCAGGAATTCAATGTCCTTCGCCACGACATGAGCTTTCAGCGTAATTGTCTGCGCCTTGTGCGAAGCGGGGTCAAAGCCCGATACTTCGTCGTAAACCACCTTTGCAATTACTTTACTGCTTCCGTCCGCGCCGGTAATCAAAGCTCTGCCTAAAGGCGCGGTATCGTCCTTAACGGAGCTGTCCACATAAGCGCCGTCAACTTGCGGTGCTGTGAAGTCGGGATCGCGAGTGGCATTGTTTAACGATTCAAGCAGCTTATCGGGGCTGTCAAAATCGCCGTAGCTTATTGTTGGGAGTTCGCCCAAAAGCTGAGGCTTGCCCGCCTCTATCTTCAGCTTTCCGATTGTTACGGTCTTTTCAGCGCCGACGCTGTAAAGCGTAATTTCAGTGTTGTAGCGGCTGTCTTCGAGAACAACGCACGCACTGGATACAAATTTGTGCTCGTTGTTTGCCCCCTCGGCAGAATTATAAGCGAGCGACTTAGCGTCTGTTATTTCCTCGCCGTTAAGGAAACGTTTGACTGAAACCGACACGCAGATATTTTCATTTGCCTCATTGCTTGTTTTCACAATCATAGTCGGCTTGGATACGCTGACGTCTGCGTTCAGCTCATATGTGCCGTCGGCGTTCTGAATACCCTCAACTTCAAGAGCAGGTGCGTCAAGCTGATAGAACGTCCACTGACCTTGCCAATTTTCGTACTTTTCATTCCAACCCCCGTCTTGCGCGCAGCCGTAGAGTATGCAGTGGTCGTCCTTGTCGTAGAACCTTATGGACTTAAACTCAATGCTTGAGTATGACTGGTCCTCAAGCTCCATCCAGAACTTTCCGTTTGCCATGCTGGCTTTATCAGCGTCAGTAAAAGTGTATTTCAGGTCGCCGGAATAAGCCGCATCTTTCACGAAGGAATCGAAATCAATTCTATTGCCGCCTTTACCGTACCCGCCGAAATTGATGGTTGCCCCCGTAGGTATATCTTGATAAATTCGGTTTGAATAGAAGTCTTTGATATCAACGCTCAGTTCAAATCTAACCGCCTGCTCCAGCGCAGAGTTTTCCTCCGAAAATTCAAAATCATAGCCTTTTCGGTAATATTCTTTTTCTATTTTGTCATTGCCATCCCTAAAAATACCGTAACCGCCTCCGGAAGTTGCATCCCAATTGTAAGTGTAAGCGTTTGCTATGCTTACGCTCACCGCAACCGTTGTCATGGTAGCCGCAGCGGCTATCGCCCATTTAATTGATGATTTAAGTTTCATTATAACCTCCCAGTATATCAATGCCTGTTTTCCGTGCCTTTTATATTATACATTTGTTTCGGGGATTTGTCAATAGACTTGGAACTAATAGTATAAGCACGGAACGAATAAAATCGCCAACATGGAACGAACGAGCTTTCGTTCCATGTTGGCGCTGTTTATTAAGACAATTCTGTATAATTATTACACTTTATTCCATCAGCTTTTTCAGATACATCAGCATTGCTTTTTCGCCGACTGTCTTTTCTACCGAGAAATTCGTATCAGATATATCGAACAGAAGGCAGCCGCAGTGTCCCTTGAACGTAGGGAAGCAGACTATCCGCAGATATTTGTCTATCTCGGGGCTGTAATCGACTATTTCAAGAGTCTCGCCATACAGCACGGAATGCTCGTAGCTGCGCAGCCATTTTGAATCCATGTTGGAGAAAATGCTTCCGAATGATTTCCCGATAAGCGCGTCCAGCGGGCATTCTTCAAGCTTGGCAAGCGCTTCGTTTCCATAGCGGAATATCCAGTCCACCGCCTGACTTTCCTCGTTGAATATCATCTCAATGTCGGTGAACGCAATGGGAATGTTGTCAAAGCACTTGTAATGCTGATGGTATTCCTCGTTATCAATGGGATTGTCGTTGTCGGCAAGCGACTCTATTATCGAATGCTGTTTCGCGTGGAACTTCTCCAGTATCTCCCTGCGGTGCTGCGTGGCATATTCAAGCGATTCGCCGTTTGACAGAACAATGAGCTTGCCCACGCTGTGGATAGCCATTGCGGAAACAAGACACCCGCGGGTTATTCTTATAAAATTAGCGCTTAGCGTATCCTGAAGCTCGGCAAATGTCATGCGCGTCTTAAGCACGCTTCCGTCCGAGGTGTGGATAAACGCGTCCTGCTTCTTCATAGAAATATACAATATACTGCTTTCGGGTATGTCGTAATGCTTTCGGTCGGATATGAACGAGATGTTTTTTTCGGTGTCCATTCGTTGTCTCCTTTATTGTGTGAAGATTTAATAATATGAAAGCTCACCTGACGGTCAGCGTATGTGCGGGAACATATTACCTTTGATTTATTATACCACTTATCCGAAAATATTGCAAGGTCGCCTCTAAAAACCGGTTTGAAAAGTGAAAACTGGCAGAGCGCGCCGAATGCGGGGAGGTTTGAAGAAGCAGGCGGTGTGCTATACACATTTTCACTCAAACAAATTTTTTAGAGGCTGCCGCAATAAAAACAGCCGGAACATATCATAAAATACATTCCGGCCGTTGAATCTCCGTCTCAGAATATGACCCGCTTGAGAATATCTGACGCGTCGCGAATGTTTACAGTGCCGTCATTGTTGAAGTCGCCCATAAGAGGATTTGCGCCGTCTGCCACACCAACGCTGTACTTGAGCGTTTCAAGAGCGTCTTTAATGTCCAGCACGCCGTCGTTGGTCATATCGCCCAAAAGGTCGCTGAATTCGCACACCATTACAACATACTCGCCTGCGGAGTCAGCACCCGTAATAGTCGCAGTGCCGTCCGCGCCGAGCTTTGCGCAGCCATGGAATATCAGCTTCCCGTCAACAAGCTTATATACGTTAGCAAACTGACCCGCGAACTCCTTACGGAAGCTGAGCTTCAGGTCTGACGGGATTTTTGTGCCCGATACCCTGAGGTCAGCGCCGAATATGCCGCGCAGCGCGCTTTTGTCGGCGCTGCCGGAAAGCGCCGAGAAGTCCGCCGCAGAAACCGAGGTTATCTCAGAGCCGTCTGTAAGCCAGCTCTTTAAGCTGTCCGCAGCGAACTCAACACGGAGCTTCTTTCCTGCAATCACTTTGATAACGTCAGCCGGAACTTCATATGCGCCGTTGAGCATGATTTTTACCGTGCCGCCGTCCTGACGCTTAGCAAGTTCGGCAGATATTTCCGCCCAGCTCATCGATATACCATCGATAGAAGGTACGGACTCTGTATCCGGTCTTGTCGGTCTGTAAGAGCCGCCCGAACCGCCGGACTGAGTCTTACGCGTGAATACAGCCGAAGTAACGGAGCTTTCAGCTTCTCCGACAAAAGCAGCCGCCTTTATCGTTGTTGTTGCCGTTATCGTGAACCCGCCGCTGTATTTTGCGGAGGAAGCGGTAGGTTCTGTACCATCGGTGGTATAATGGATTGCAGCGCCATCGGTGGCGCAGGTGATGGTGACAGTCTGCGAACCGGTAAAGCTTCCGCCGTTCGGTGTAATGACCGGAGCCTTAACCGCCTTGAACGCAGGAGTTATCACATAACCGCATACCGTGCATTTCTCTGCAGTTGTTTCGGTAGCTGCGCCTCCTGAAACGTGCGCGGACTTTTCGCCTGCAATGCCGCAGCCTGTGCATTCACGCCAGTGTTCGTCCTTGTCTGATTTCCATTCCCTTGACCATTTGTGGGAGGATACTATGACCTCGGCGGAACAATTGCCTGCCTTGTAAAACTCGTTTTCCTCCGTCTTTGCGGTAACGGTGATAACGGTTTCCTCTTCCAGACCGTTCGGGATAACGAAGCTGCCGCCGGTAATGGCTGTTTCAGTTCCGCCTGCGGTGTAGAACAGTTCCGCAGCGGGAACATCGCTGAACTTTGCATTGTTGGGGTTAGCTGCGCAAACGCTTACGGTTATCTTTGTACCCGGCAGCGCGGAGAACGGCTTAGTGGTGACTGTCACAACGGGAACTGCCTTTTTGAACGATACCTCTACTTCCCGTGTGAGTTTATTGCCATTCAGCCCTTTTATGCCCGAAAGGTCGTAGTTTTCATCATCAACGGTCATGAACGCCCCGAACTTTCTGCTTTTAGAATCGGGGACAGCGCTGCTGTCCGTCCATTCCCAGCCCTCGGTCAGTTCTGCGTCCTTAAGCGCCTTTCCGTACTCAACGGAAGCCTCGGGTTCTGTGATAATCACCTTTGAGACAGTAAAAGCGCATTCTGCCGACTTTCCGGTGAGGCAGTCAAAACCGCTTCCGACGTACTTGACAGAGATGATATGCTTCTTTGCATTCAGCGGATAAGTTATCTCTATCCTGACCTTCAACGTCTTATCCATATAGAGTACGCCGATGTCTTCGCCGTCCAGCATGAGTTTGAGTTTGTTTCCGAGGACAGGCGCAGCGTTGACTGCAATCTTTGCACCGTCAAGGCTCAGCTCAAAATCCTCCGTCCTTACGCCGTCGTATGCGAGGCTTGCGACTACGCTGTTCCAGTTCTCGCCGGTTTCCGGAGCGGACTGAACATCGAACGCGAAGTGCAGCGTATCCTTATAAGTCGGTGACTTGTCGGTGTTTTCAAGCGTCAGCCTGTATTTTACGCCGACGGTGTATTTGTCCGTTTTGAAAGCGGTAAGCTCCGGATAGAAAAGAACTCTTGCGGTGTTAGCCGCCTTGCTCCATTCGCTTCCAAGTTTTTCTAAAACACTCGGATTCGTCAGGCCTGTGGTATCAAGGCCGCTGCCGAATTTCTGTCTTCCGGCAATGTCGATGTTATATAAGGTCACCTCTAAAAACCTTGTTTGAGTGAAAATGTGTATAGCGCACCGACTGCTTCTGTCAACAAGCGAAATTTCTGATGTGACGGCGTCCATGCCGTCACTTGGTTATTTCGCCGTGCAACATCATGTTGCACCTCCTCGTAAGGCATACAGCCTTACTTCGTCGGCTTTCATCGCATTCGGCGCACTCTACCCATTTTCCCTTTTCAAACCGGTTTTTAGAGATTCCCATAAGCAATTTGTGATACTGCCGTTTGCGTTTTCACCGACGGCTGCGCCTGCATACAGGGAAACGGTACTCTCTGTCGTGCCGCTGTTTGAGCCGCAGATACCGCCGGATTTTCCGTCGGAAGACACATTGCCGAAGAAGAAGCAGTCCGTGATTGTTCCGGAGTTCTGACCGCAGATACCGCCTGCGGTTTCGCCGCTGACATCAACGTTATCCACAGCGCAGTTTTCGATAGTTCCGCCGCTGCTGACTGCGCAGATGCCGCCGCTTACAGTACCGTTCGCGAAGGACGATTCCGCCAGCCTGATGTTGCTTATCGTGCCGCCGTTTATCAGCCTTGCAAACCATGCCAGCTCGCACGGCTTGCTTATCAGATAGCAGCCGTTTTCCTCAGTCGGCTTTGTGAGCATGAAATCGCAGCAGTCATCGCAGTACTGAGTATTTTCATCATGGTTGTGGTAGGTCCTGCCGAAGTAAACACGGTTCGCCTCGTTAATCGCAGTCGGGAGTTTGTCATTGCCTCTCTTGAACCCCCACGTCTGCGAACTTCCGTTGAGCTTGTATGCGATTTCGGCGAAATTATCGGTTTTGTCCAGAACGTAACAGTAGTCTGTTTTTCCATTGTCGGAAGCCACGAACGGAGTGCTGCTTCCGGACGAGATTTGATATATGTACGAACCTGTTATAGTTCCGTCATTGATTCCTGCAATTCCGCCTGCGTCAGCGGTGCCGCTGAATATGAAGTTTACAACGCCGACGTTCGATATCTCTGCGCCGCTGCCGCTCACACCGAACAGTCCGACCGGCTCTGTGGAGTTTTCTTTCACAAGGCCGCTGATGATATGTCCCTTGCCGTCAAACGTGCCTGTGAACGGCTTGGTTTGTGTTCCTATCGGAGTCCAGATAATGGCGTCCTGTGCGCTGATGTCCTCGTTTACGGTGATGTCGTTCACAAGTACTGCTTCTATACTGCTGTCGGTGTTATTTACACAGGCTGAGAACCAGTAAAGCTCTCGTGTCGTGCTTATCTGATATACGCCGTTTTCCTGCTTTGGCGTTTTGACGCAGTTGGGGCAGTCATCTTCAATTGTACCGACGGTATGGTTATGCCAGCCGAGGTTAGTGTAATCCCTGATGACCTTGTTGCCGGAAGTCCGCGCACGGGGATAATCGTCGCCTCCGATAATCTGACCCCAGACGTCCTGCGTACCGCCATCGGGCAGCGTATTCAGCAGTTCGGCAACCTCGCCGCTCTTGAACTGCTTCTCGGTTCTGGCGTTTGTGTCTGTAGAATCGCTTCGGAAATAGCAATTTCTGACGTTTTTTCCGCTGGGGTCTTCGTTGGCTGTTCCGTTGGTATTTGTTCCGGATACCGTTCCTATGAAGAAGCAGTTGGAAATCTCGCTTTCTTTTGAGTAACCCGCGATACCGCCGACGTAATCACCGCCGGTGAAATCTCCGACAACGCCGAGGTTCTTTATTACAGCCGGATTGCTGAACCTGCTTACATAGCCGAAAAGCCCGACATAATCCATAGAGGTGTCGTTTACAGTCAGGTTCGTAATAACGTGACCCCTGCCGTCAAATTCCCCTTGAAATGCTTTATCCTTATTAGTTCCGATAGGCGTCCATTCAACGTCGGTCATGTCGATATCGGCGGTGAGGACTGCGTCCGGATTACCATTGACCCTGTTTACATAGTCGGCAAACCACAGCAGTTCGCTGGGTGTGCCTATCTGATATACGCCATCATCCTTCGCAGGCTCCTGCGGAATAACAGTACCGCATATCGGGCATGCTGCCGAGCCCAGATGATTGTGATACTGTTCAGCAAAGTTTATCACTTTATTGCTGCCGTCATTGCCGATTTCCCTGTATGCTGTGGGGAGAAGCTCGACGGGTTCGCCTTCGCTGTTGGTTACCACCTGTCCCCATACGTTGCCATTACCGTTTTCGGTAAAATACTTATTCATCAGATAAGCGACCCTGCCGCTTTCAAAACCCTTTGCGGTCATTGCGGAACAGTTAATTCCGGACAGGGTTTCCTCATTGTCTGCAAGGCAGTAGTTGTTTTTCAGCCTGCCATTGCCCTTACCGCTGACGCTGCCGACGAACTTATCGCTGTTAGTTCCCTCCAGTTTGACGTTGTAAGTGAAGCAGCCTGCTATAAAATCGTATTCTGCGCCGTTTACGTCGATAAGCGCGCCTGCGATTCCGCCAACGTTTGTCCCATTGAAATAGCTGTCAACAATGCCAACGCCTTTTATCCGAGGACAGCCCTGCGTTTTTCCGAACAGACCCGCATAATCCCCGCCGTTAACGTACAGACCGGAAATCGTATGACCGTTGCCGTTGAAATTGCCGTTGAAATAATTTTTGCCCGTGTCGTTATTCATCGCGCCGATAGGCGTCCACTTTATCAGTTCATCTTCTTTTCCCTGAACGTTTCCGCTTGCGCCCAGAAGATTTTTATTGAAAACTATGTCGCTCATGAGGACGGCTCTTATACCGGTATCATTTTTTTCGTTGACCAGTTTTGCCAGTCCGAGAAGCTCGTGGTAGTTGGTTATTTCATATTGGGGATTGCCGATAGGGTTTCTGGAAACGGGATAATAAGGGTCCCACGCAACTCCGCGGCAGTCGGCGCAGTCGAACTGACCTGCGCTGTCATGGTTGTGATAGCCTGTTTCAGAGGGATAAACCGCATAGCTGGCGTCGCCGAAAGTGGGGCATTCATCAATGCCAAGGTTCTGCACCCAGATGTTGGCATAACCGTTCTCTTTGGATTTATCGCTTTTCAGGTTCAGCCTCCACGCAAGTTCGCCGGAAGCCACCTGCTCTTCTGTAAAGGTGAATGCAGTTTGATTTAATTCGTTGGGCTTGAATGCAGTTGTTTGTTCCCTTTTTTGCTTTTGCTGAACGGAAGAGTACCCTCAAGATAGAACAGGCAACGCTTCGTGGCAAAATCATCAGTATAGTTCATCAGCTGCGGAGCTTTACTGCCATCATTATATGCGACGTTTCCTATATTGTAGGAATATTTGGGGCTTTTATATTTGGTACATGCAGTCCCGACAAGACCCGCCACATCCATATCGCCGGAAACAGCGCCTGTGTTGTAGATATAGCAGATGGGGGAATCATTTTTTCCTTCTCCATATCCCAGAACACCGCCGACGCTCGTTTCGCCTTTAACAGTACCATCGTTATGGCAATACCAAATCTTTTCAGCGTTGCCGCCTGCATAACCGACTACGCCGCCGACGAAATTCTTTCCGGTGACAGTCGCTGCGCTGGAGCTGTAAAGGATAGTGCCTCTGCATTCGCTTGCGATACCGCCGACTCTGTCGCCCGTGCCGGTGACGGTCACATCCGACCCGACGGTACAATTTGTTATGTTATGGGAATCTCTAAAAACCGGTTTGAAAAGGGAAAATGGGTAGAGTGCGCCGAATGCGATGAAAGCCGACGAAGTAAGGCTGTATGCCTTACGAGGAGGTGCAACATGATGTTGCACGGCGAAATAACCAAGTGACGGCATGGACGCCGTCACATCAGAAATTTCGCTTGTTGACAGAAGCAGTCGGTGTGCTATACACATTTTCCCTCAAACGAGGTTTTTAGAGGTGACCTGATGTAAAGACCGCTGATTGTGTGACCCTTGCCATCAAGGTTGGCGGTATTCCAACCACCTGAGATTGGCGTCCAGCAAACGATGCTGTCTGACTTGGGTTCGCCGGTTTCTTTATCAATTCTGTTCAGAAGACCCTCGTTGATGACGATATCGTTATTTAGTATTGCATAATATGTGCTGCCAACTGACATGACCGCAAACAGCTCTTCTGCGGTGGTTATCACATAAGGAGAGTCCTTTTCGCCATTGCCGTCGATGTTTTTTAAGTCAGCCGCCGTGATAGTGTCGTTTTCTGCATATGCAGTCGCTCCGCGCGCAATCTCCGGAAAAGTATCCGCCGGAAAGTACGACGCAGCGCCTGCCGCAATAACGAACGCCGTTATTCCGCACAGCGCACGTTTAAGTACTGTTTTCAAATCAGTTCCTCCATATCTGCGCCTGCCATTTTCAGACAGGCAGTCATACAACTGCTCTTTTTCTGCCTTGTCATAAAACGCAGCAGGAATATTACATCTGAATTATACACCAAATTGCAGACTTTGCCAAGGGTTTTCTTCCAACATGGAACAAAGACAAAATGGCTTTGCGACTGCCGCGGCGCTCGAGCTGCGCGAACTCCTCGTCCCCGAAGTCCGCTGTCGTAGTCGGGCGCAGAACGCATTAACGCCAAATTGCTCCTGAAATATCCGCGCCGCCCGCGCTGCCAGCGTCCGCGAAACACCCGTAGCGCCGCGCCTTGTCAGAGCTTTCGCTGATTATGCGCTTCGACTTGTCCGAGTAATAAAGCCTTATCGCGTTGTCGTTTGTGATGAGCTTGCCGCCTATGCGGTTCTTGGTGCAGGTGAGGATACTGTCGCAGCCGCTGTCCTGCGGCGCGCGCTGGTAGTTCAGCACCACGTCAACGGCGTTCGTTATGTCCGCAGAACCGCTCACCGTGTCGTTGGTGAAGTCGTCGCGGCTCTTTTTGGGGTGAGCCACAAGTATCACCGCCACGCCGTATTTGAGCGCCAAGCGCTTCAGCCGCTTTACAAAGTCGCTCTGCGCGCGGTACAGGTCGCTCTGCGGGTCTATGTCAAGCGCCGTCATGAGGTTGTCCACACACACGAGCTTTACGCCGTAGCGCCGTATCGCAAGCTCCGCGCTCTCAATAACGCCCGAAAGCTCGTCGTCGTCAACAAAGGCGTTGTCGTAGATGTACGCGCGGTCCGCGTACCACTCGTTTATGCGCGCGCTCACGTCGCCGCGCAGAAAATAATGCGCGTCGCCGTACTCGTTGAGCGTTGAGGAGATGTTCTCGCCGCCCGCAAGCTGCATATCAAGCCACGCCTTGAAGTGGTAGTCCGTAAGCTCGCCGCTGTACGCGAACAGGCTCACGCCCTCGTCGAGCGCCTGCGCGCAAAGCTGCGACATGAACGTCGATTTGCCCTCGCCGCGCCTGCCCGAAAGCAGTATCACCTGCCCGAATATCAGCCCGCCTATCACGCGGTCAAGCTCGCGTATGCCCGTCTTTATCTTCGGCAGCGCGTCAAGGTCCACGCTCTCAACGTCGCAAAGGCGCTTGATGTGCGGCGTTTCGCAGGGGACGGCGTTCTCAATGCACACGCGCACCGCCTTTTCGCCGTATTTGCGCAGGATATCGTTCGCGTCCTTTTCGCCCAGATAGTCCTCGCAGCGCACGTGGTACACAGGCAGCATAAGCCGCGCCGAAAGCGTTTTCAGCAGCGATATCTGCCCGTTCTCAAGGTCGCCGAACACCACCACCCGCTTGAACTTGTGTATCCAGTCGAACGCGCGGTCGCTGTCCAGCCACCTGAACCCCAGCGCCCCTGTCGGCACGCTTACCGCGTTGTCGAAGCCCGCCTGCGCCACGGACAGGCTGTCTATCTGCCCCTCGGTGATGATGAGCTGCTCAAAGCCGCGGCACTGCTCAATGCCGAAGAGAATAGGCTCGGCGTCCTTTTCGCACCACTCCTTGTTCTTGTCGCGCGCCTTGTCAAAGTCGGTTCTGCGGTACTTGATGAAGCGCACGTCGCCG
The DNA here is from genome assembly GCA_934462925.1 of uncultured Oscillospiraceae bacterium. Lineage (GTDB taxonomy): Bacteria > Bacillota > Clostridia > Oscillospirales > Ruminococcaceae > CAG-115. The sequence goes on from CAKSIT010000009.1 coordinate 18,390, forward strand.
TTCTCGTCGCAGAACGGGAACACAAGAATGCGCGGGTCGTCGCTGCGGACCGTTATCTTGTACCGCCGCGTTATCTCCTCGGATATCCCGCGCGACTTCATGTAGTCAACAGCCGCCTGCTTGGTTATTATCTCCCCCCGCGGGAACGTGCGGTAGCGCCGCTTCTCCCTGCCGCCGTCAAGCCCCTCAAGGCGGTAGCGGAAATCGCGCGCCATCTCAACGAAATGCCCCTGCGCCCCGCAGCTCGCGCGGAAGCACTTGTACGCGCCCGTGTCAAGGTTCACGCTGAACGTGTCCTTGTCGCGGTGGTCGCCGCCGTGGCAGTACGGGCAGTATTTGTAGAACAGCTCCCGCCCGCGCAGCCGCCAGCTCTCCGCAAGCTGTCGGGTAAGGCCGTAAACGTCGGATTCGCGAAGCTCATAAGCCATCAGAAATCATGCCCCTCTCTCGCCCGCCAGCCCTCGCCCCCCGCGTCAGCGGAACACGCCGCAGGCGTTTCTTCTTTTCTTCTTATATTCTTATATTCTTTAGTTGATTGCTCCAGCGTTGCCCGTGCGTTGCTGTCAACGCTGCGGCAGCGTTGCTTCGGCGTTGCCTTACCCTGATAGGCTTCGTAATTATTCAGCGTTATAATGCTGAATTTTGCGTTGCTCTCTACCGTGATTTCTCCCGTTGACTGCAATTTCTTGAGCGCTCTTTGCACCGTATGCACGTCAAGCGCAACGGCTTCAGACAAGGCGCGGAACGACGTAACGAACTGCCCGCGCTTTATTGTGATACCCTGCCATGCTTTGTCCTTGTGATTAGCCATAAGAATAAGGTGCAGATACACTATTTTAACGTTGGCGTTCCTGTACCATTCCCATTGCGTGAACTCCCTGAACAGCTTTACCCAGCCTGCCGATGTGTCAGCCATTGTCCTCGCTCCTTTCAGGCAGATTGCGCCGCGCGCCCGCCAAGGCTCGTTTTGCGCTCTATAACGGCGGTACACAGCGGCACGATTGAAAACAGCCCCTCTGCCGCGAGCTTTTCCTTTAGGGCTACACCGCATAATTATTTTCGCGCGATTGCGCAGTCAGATTTTTCGTCAGATTGTACAATGAGGACGACGCAAGGCTGTATGCCTTGCTAGGACGAATTGTGCAATATGGCGGAAAAGATGCAAGCAAGCGTGCGGAAAAGGCGTTAGCCGCTAATTGTGCGGTGTTGCCTTAGCATTTTCCCGAGCGTTCCGGCACGGCGGAGAAAATACACTATCGTGCTATCATCAGTATCGCTTATTACCGACTGCAAAAGACTGCAAAAATTAAGCGCCATGTCGGTGAACTTCTCGCAGCCCTTCTCCTTTGCGCTCGAACATCCCGAAGCACATCAGATACCGGCTGTCGGGAATTATGGAAAGGCCGCTCAGAATGCGCCGGAGGTTCATGAGGATATCGGGCGGGAGGAGCTGAACATGGAGTACAAATAAGTAAAACCGGCTCTGCTGCGAGCCGGTTTCAGTCTGTCGGAAACCCCCGTGGGGGTTAGCCGTTAATTGTGCGGTGCTGCCATAAGTAGTTCAGCCCTGCCCGTAATAAGCGTTCGCGCCGTGTTTGCGCAGGTAGTGCTTGGCAAGAAGCTCGTTCTGCATTCTTCCGGCGGTCGGGGCGATAGTCAGCGCATGGTAGTTCATGAACGCAACTTCCTCCAGCACTACGGAATTATGCACCGCTTCGCGCGCGTCCTTTCCCCAGGCGAACGGACCGTGGCTCTTTACGAGAACCGCCGGAATGCTCATCGGGTCAACGCCGCTGAACGTTTCGATTATGACTTTTCCGGTTTCCTTTTCGTACTCGCCGCGAATTTCCTCGGGGGTCATAGCCCGTGTACAGGGAATCTCGCCGTAGAAATAATCCCCCTGCGTTGTACCCATCGGCTGAATGCCAACGCCCGCCTGCGCGAATGAAGTCGCCCAGCGGCTGTGGGTATGCACAACGCCGCCGATATCCGGAAACGCACGGTACAGCTCAAGGTGCGTAGGCGCGTCGCTGGAGGGCTTCCACCTGCCCTCTGCTACCATTCCGGTCGCAAGCTCGACTACCACCATGTCCTCGGCGGCCATTTCCTCATACGGAACGCCGGAGGGCTTTATCACTATCATTCCGCTCTTACGGTCGATGGCGGAAACATTGCCCCATGTGAACGTAACAAGATTGTATTTCGGAAGCAGAAGATTGGCTTCAAGTACTTCCTGCTTTAATTTCTCTAACATTTACTTTCTCTCCTTACTTTGCCGCAGCGTATTCCGCCGCAAGTCCGCGCTTGTAGTTCTCCATGAACTTCCGGAATCCCTCCGCGCCCTTTTCCTCGGGCTGTAATGTCGTGGACTCCATGCCGCCGAACACCTCGCCGCCGAGGAACTCCGGCAGGGACTTTCCGCCGCCGCATACGGAGTACGCCGCCAGCAGCGCCATTCCCCATGCGCCGCCCTCTCCGGCGGTCTTCATGACGGAGACTGCGCAGCCCAGACCGTCCGCAAGGAACTGCTGGGCAACTCCCTCGGTCTTGAACAGACCGCCGTGTCCGGTTATCTTGTCAACGGAGACCTGCTCCTTCTCAAACAGGATATCCATGCCGAGCTTCAGCGCCGCCATCGTGGAGTAGACCTCCGCACGGAACAGGTTTGCCAGATTGAATTTTCCGTCCGGTGTGCGGAAGTACATTGGTCTGCCGTTCTCTGCGCCCGCCACAGGCTCGCCGGAAAGGAAGTTGTACACAACGGTATCGCCGCAGTCAGGGTCGCCGGTCAGCGCGTGGTAATACAGCATATCATAAAGCGCGGGCTTTGCTAGCGGGTGACCGCTCAGTTCCGCAAATTCGCCGAATATTTTCACCCATGCGTCCAGCTCGGAGGAGCAGTTGTTACAGTGTACCATCGCCACCGGAGCGCCGTCCGGAGTGGTTACTGCGTCGATTTCAGGGTAGTAGCCCTTCAGCGGCTTGTCAAGGACGAGCATTGCAAATATTGATGTTCCCGCGGATACGTTGCCCGTTCGGGGAAGCACGCTGTTGGTCGCCGCCATTCCGGTGCCTGCGTCGCCCTCGGGCGGGCAGACGGGAACTCCCGACCGAAGGTTTCCGCTCGGGTCGAGGAACTTTGCGCCCTCGGCGGTCAGGACTGCTTCCCTTGCGCCTGCGTTGAGTACCTCGGGGAGGACTTCCGCAAGCTTCACGGAAAATCCCTTTTCCGCAAGCTTCTCATCGACTTTTGCAATGTACTCTGCGTTGTACCCGATACCGTCAACCGGAAATATTCCGGAGGCTTCGCCAACGCCGACCTGCCGCTTTCCGGTAAGAAGATAGTGGATATATCCCGCAAGCGTGTTGATGTGCGCGATATTTTTAACGTGTTCCTCGCCGTTGAGTACCGCCTGATAGAGGTGCGCAATGCTCCAGCGCTGGGGAATGTTGAATCCCAGCAGCTCCGACAGCTCGGAAGCCGCCTGCTCGGTTATCGTATTTCTCCATGTGCGGAACGGAACCAGCAGTCTGTCGTCCTTGTCGAACGCCATGTAGCCGTGCATCATGCCCGAAATACCCATAGCGCCGTATGTTTCGGGTATAACGCCGTATTTCTGCTTTACGTCCTCTGCAAGGCTTGCGTAGCAGCGCTGCAATCCGTTGGCGATATCGTCGAGGGAGTAAGTCCACACGCCGTTTTCGTAGCGGTTCTGCCAGTCGTGGCTTCCGGAAGCGATGGGCGCGAACGTATCATCGATGAGCACCGCCTTGATTCTGGTAGAGCCGAACTCGATACCGAGATATGTTCTGCCGTTCTGAATCTTTTCCTGTATTGTCATATTATCACCTCTTGAGAGCCGCGGCAGCGTCAAGTAGTGCAAGCTGCTGTTCAAAGCTGTTTATGTCGGTCTTGTCGTCAATGACCACAAGCTCCGTATCCGTCATCTTGGCAAACAGGCGGATATCATCGACCGTGAGCGCCGTGGAAACCACCGCATGGTGTGCGCCGCCTGCGTATATCCACGCAGCCGCACCGACAGCGAAATCGGGCTTCAGCTTCCACATCAGTCTTGCGACAGGGAGTTTCGGCATGGGAGCCGGCTGCTTAACAAGCGTGATTTCGGCGCACACAAGGCGGAACCTGTCGCCAAGGTCTATCATGGAAACCGCGATACCCTCGCCGTCAATGCCGTCGAATACAAGGCGCGCCGGGTCGGATTTTCCGCCGATTCCAAGCGGGTGTACCTGAATTTCAGGTTTGTTTGCCGCAAATACCGGAGATACCTCCAGCATATGCGCCGCAAGCTCCAGCTCCTCGCCGGAAGTGAGGTCGTAGGTGTAGTCCTCCATGAATCCGGTAGAACCCTTTCTTCCCTCGGACATCCTGAACAGCACCGCGCCGAGAGCCGCAGTCTTGTAGTCGCCCTCCGGACCGAAGCCCACGCCCTTTGCCATGAGATTCTGCGCCGCAATTCCGGGAAGCTGGTTCAGCCCATGAAGGTCCTGAAACGTATCGGTGAACGCCCCTATCTTTTCCCGTGCAATGAACTTGTCCAGAGCTACTTCATATTTAGCCTGCTCACGGACAGCGGCGATATTGTCAGTCGCCATCGTGTACTTTTCGGCGTATTCAGCCATTTTGGCGTCTGTCTCGGATTCGGTGACGCTGTCGGCAATCTCCGCTACGTCGCCGATACCGTAGTAGTTCACGTTCCAGCCGAAGCGTATCTCGCTTTCAACGCGGTCGCCGTCAGTGACTGCAACATCACGCATATTGTTTCCGAGCATCGCTACCCTTAAAGTTCTGCTGAACGCAGCAGCGGAAGCGGCATGAGCGAATCTGCGGATTTTCTCTGTAACGTCCTCGTGCTGATAGTAGCCTGCAACGACCTCGCGCCTTATCCCGAGCCTTGTGCAGATGAATCCGAACTCACGGTCGCCGTGCGCAGACTGGTTCAGGTTCATGAAGTCCATGTCGATGCTGTCGTAAGGGAGCTTCTCGTTGAACTGCGTATGCAGGTGGAGCATGGGCTTTTTCAGGGCTTTCAGCGCTCTTATCCACATCTTGGCGGGAGAGAACGTGTGCATCCACATGATAACGCCTATGCACTCCTTGTCGGAGGACGCGCACACGCAGATGTCCTCGGCTTCGTCAGCGGTCTTTACCACCGGCCGGAATACGACTTCTGCGATGTCCGAGAGCTTTTCGTTCAGGAAATCAGCTATCCGTACGCTGTCCTTAGCGGCCTGCGCGAGGGTCTCCTCACCGTAAAGGTCCTGACTTCCGGTGACAAAGTATATCTTGTTCATAATAATTCTCCTTCACAGAAAAGCCGCACCGAACAAATATTCAGTGCGGCTTGTGTTTATACCTTTTTCTTGTTCTTTCCGGAAAGAACAACGCTCTGGATAACAAGGAACAGGCAAATCATTGCCGCAACGGTAATGTTCGTCCACCATGCGTCGTCAAGTCCGAGGGAGGAAACGATGTTCTTTATCGTACTCAGCGAGATGACTCCGAACAGCGTTCCTATTATGTTGCCCGAACCGCCGGAGAGCATCGTGCCGCCGATGATGGAGGAAGCGATTGCATTCATCTCGGCTCCGCTTGCATGGGAGGGTGAACCGGAGCCGACATGAAGGAAGTAAACAAAGCCGCCTATACCTGCGAGCACTCCGCACATCAGGTAAGCGAAGAACTTTGTGCGCTTGACGTTGATACCGAGCATATTTGCGCTCTGACTGTTTCCGCCGATAGCGTAGAAGCCGCGCCCGAGCTTGCCCCATTTGAGGAACACGAACAGTATCGCCACTATCAGCAGTGCGACTACGACGCCTATTTCTATGTACGCCGGAACAAATACGCCATGCTTGTTGGCAGAGCCTATTCCGGGAAGTGAAATTCTTGTTTCCTTGAGTGCGCGGAATTCTTCGTTCTCAACGTTGAACTGCGTTGCGTTGACGATGGTAGTCATGCCCTTTGCGAAGAACATTCCCGCCAGCGTTACGATGAACGGCTGTATCTCCAGATACGCTATCAGATAACCCTGAACAAGTCCGAAAGCGGTGCCTATTCCGAGGGCTATGAGGACAGAGGTCGCAACGTTGCCTGTGCCGTAGTCGAGGTTCATTGCGCAGCACATACATACGAGCGCCGTAACAGCGCCGACCGAGATGTCGATACCGCCGGTTATCATTACAAGGCTCATTCCGCAGGAGAGAATTATCAGAGACGCATTTTCGTTGAGTATGTTGAAGAATGTCTGCACTTTCGTGAAGCCGGAGCCTATAAACGCTACTGCGCAGACATACATTACAACGAATATCGCAATGGTGATGACCAGAAGCAGATTAGAGTCAGATAATCTCCGTGAACTGCCGTTGGCGTTTTTCAGAAATTTCATACTAATTCGCCTCCTTGACGGGATTTCTGCGAGAAGATATCTTCTTGCGGAGCGCTGCGAGCTTGCTTCGTACAGTGGGAGCGCTGAGAACTACCAGAATAATTACTACGACCGCCTTGTATGCAGGGAGCGCGGTAGGAGCTACCTGGAACTTATAAAGAGTCGTCGTCAGGAACTGGATAACATAAGCGCCGAGTATCGAGGACGCCATGTTGAACTTTCCGCCGCTCAGGGCGTTTCCGCCGAGCGCTACCGCAAGGATGGCGTCCATCTCGATATCCTTTGCAACTACCGAGTAGTTGATGGAGGAGATACGGCTGACCTTGATGAAGCCTGCGACTGCAACGCACAGACCAAGTATGACGTAGGTCATGAACTTGATGCGCGCGGGGTTCAGACCGTTAAGTCTGGAGGATTCGGAGTTTATGCCGACCGCCTGAGTGAACAGTCCAAGTTTTGTAAACCGAAGCACCAGCGCGATGATTATAATGCATATCGCCGCAATGAATATCGGGGTCGGGAGCGGCAGTCCGGGAATGAAGTTGCCAAACCAGCCGAAGCTCTCATCATTGATGACGGGGAGCTGATTGTTGTTTATCCATGCTGCGATGGAGCGTCCTGCGGTGAAGAGGATAAGCGTTGCGACCATCGGCTGTATCTTGAAGTAAGCCACCAGAGCGCCGTTGAACGCGCCCAGAAGCATTGATACGACAACGCAGGCGAGGAATGCAACGATTATCGGCGCATGAAGCGCAGCCGGACTGACCTCGCCGCCGCAGAGGACTCTCAGAACAACGCTGCCCGCGACTGCGATAGTCGCACCGACGCTGATATCCTGTCCGCCGGAGGCTGACGTTACCAGCGTCATGCCGATAGCAAGTATCGCAAGCTCCGAAGCGTTGTCGAGTATCGTGATGATGTTGCCCGAAATAACCATTTCTCCGGCGCTGTTCGGAGCATATTTGACCGCAAAGAACGAGGGGTCAGCTATCAGGTTGAACAGCACCAGTATCAGCAGTGCTGCCAGCGGAATAAATATCTGATTCCTGACCGCTCTTTTCAGAAAAGCAAGGAACTTGTTCCCGCCTGTTTTTTCAAGCGTTTTCATGAACCTTCTCACCTCCTGCGATCGTTTCCATTATTCTGGACTGGTTCAGGTCGGAGCCGGTAAGCTCGCCTGCGGTCTTTCTGTCGCGCATTACTATAAGTCTTGAACATACGTTCAGCATCTCGTCTATCTCGGAGGAGATGAATGTTACGCTCTTGCCCTCGGAAGCGAGTTTAAGCACCAGCTTCTGTATTTCGAGCTTGGTGCCGACATCAATACCTCTTGTGGGTTCGTCGAGAATAAGGTATACGGGGTTCGCAAGAAGCCATCTTGCGAGGATAACCTTCTGCTGATTACCGCCTGAAAGCGACTTTATCGGTGTGTCCGGAGAAGCCGTCTTTATTTCCAGCAGCTTTATGTACTCGTCGGCATATTTCGCAGCTTCCGCCTTGGATATCGGACGGAACATTCCGCGCATTACCTGAAGCGCAAGGATTATGTTATCCCTGACGGACAGGTCGCCGATGATGCCATCGTGCTTTCTGTCCTCGGGGAGGTAGCTTATGCCGTGCTTCATTGCGTCAAGCGGCTTTCTTATCCTGACAGCCTTGCCGTTCATTTTGACTGTGCCGCCTGCTATGCTGTCCGCACCGAATATCGCACGGACGGATTCGCTTCGGCCTGAGCCGAGAAGTCCGGTGAAGCCGTTTACCTCGCCCTTTCTTATTGAGAAGTTGAAAGGCGCTATGCCGGCGCTGCTGACAAGTCCTTCCGCCTCGAATACCGGAGCCTCGCCGTTTGTCTCCTGCCCGACTTCGTGGGGCTTGTCCATGTCGGACAGCTTGTTGAGGTCCTTACCGAGCATTTTGGAAACCAGCTCGACTTTCGGAAGGTCCGCCGCGTTGTACTCGCCCTCAAATTTACCGTCGCGCAGTACCGTTATCTTATCGCAGACCGCGTAAACCTGGTCGAGGAAGTGCGTTACGAATATTATTCCAACACCGCGGCTCTTGAGGTCGAGCATTAGCCTGAACAGCTTCTCGACTTCCTGCTCGTCGAGGGAGGAAGTCGGCTCGTCGAGGATAAGCACCTTGCATTCCATATCGACCGCGCGGGCTATTGCGACCATCTGCTGCACCGCAAGGGAGCAGCTTCCGAGCTGCTGATTCGGCCTTGCCGGTATATCGAGCATTTCCAGAAGCTTTCCGGCGTCCGAATACATCTTCTTCCATTTAGTGAAAGCGCCCTTTGACCTGCCGATGTACATATTCTCAGCGACCGTCAGGTTAGGGCAGAGTGTAATCTCCTGATAAACCGTGCTTATTCCGGCTTTCTGGGCGTCCTGAGTAGATCTGATAACGACAGGCTCAGGATTTCCGGACATATAGATGCTGCCGCCGTCCTTTTCGTATACACCGGTGAGTACTTTTATAAGTGTGGATTTACCGGCGCCGTTCTCGCCCATCAGCGCATGGATTTCGCCCTTATGCAGTGTGAATTCAACGTTCTGGAGCGCTTTCACACCGGGGAATTCCTTACATATGCCCTCTAGCCTGAGAACAACATTTTCATCACGCATTGTCTTCGCCTCCGGTTGTTTATGGGAATCTCTAAAAACCGGTTTGAAAAGGGAAAATGGGTAGAGTGCGCCGAATGCGATGAAAGCCGACGAAGTAAGGCTGTATGCCTTACGAGGAGGTTTGAAGAAGCAGTCGGTGCGCTATACACATTTTCACTCAAACAAGGTTTTTAGAGGTGACCTTATGGCAATACCGCATAATCATTGTCGTACGATTGCGCAGTCAGATTTTTCGCCGAATTGTGCAAGATGGCGAAAAAGACGCAAGCAAGCGCCGCGTAAGCCGTAGGCGTCGCTTGGAAAAAGCGTTAGCCGTTAATTGTGTGGTGTTGCCTCAATTAACAGAATGGTCCGATATAAGGGATATGTTATCCATCATATCGGACCGTTTCCGTCATGTCTGAGCAGCTGATTCAGCTTGGCTGTTCAGAACGATCAGATACCGTACTGGTCAACGTCCTCCTGAGTGATAGTGGAGGCGTCGAAGCCCTTCTCGTCCATAATGATGACCTTGTTTGCGGGAGCTGTGCCGTTCTCAAGATCCTTGATGATGGAGTCGATGTAGGAAGCCTGGAAAGGATTGCACTGACCGTCGTAGTTCCAGCTGCCGGAAAGGAGGTTCTGAAGAGCCCACTTGTTGCAGTCGAAGCCCATTACGATAACGTCCTTGCCAACGCCGTGGGAGATGTTTGCCTTGTCGAGGGCTGCAACTGCGCCCTTTGCCATATCGTCGTTCTCAGCGTAGATAACGTTGAAGGAAGTGCCGCTGTCGATGATGGACTGAACGATCTGCTGTGCTGTTTCTGCGTTCCAGTCAGCGGTCTGCTGTGTAACGAGGCTCCAGCTGCTGTCCTCAGCTACCTTGGCGTCGAGGGCGCCGGTTCTGCCAACCTGTGCAGCGGAACCCATCGTACCCTGAATATGTACTACGTTGTACTCCGAAAGTCCCTGAGAAGCCAGCCAGTCAACTGCGGTCTGACCCTCCTTAGCCATGTCGGATACGATGGAAGCCTCATACAGGCTTTCGTCAGCGTCTATGGTTCTGTCGAACAGGATAACCTTGATTCCCTGAGCCTGAGCGTCCTTGAGTACGGAGTCCCAGCCGGAAGTGCCGGCAGCGGAAATGAGCAGGTAATCCACCTCGGACTGAATGAATGTCTGCGCTGCTGCGATCTGCTCGTCGTTCTTAAGGCTGTATGCAAAGGAAGCGTCGTAACCGTTCTCCACTGTGAATGTAGCCTTCATGTCCTTATCGTTCGCTGTACGATAGCCGGACTCGTTGGGGTCGTTGTTGATTATTCCAACTTTAATGAGGTCTCCGCTTGCAGAACCGGAGCCGGAGCCGCTGCCTGAACGGCAGCCTGCAAATACGCTTGTAGTGAGTGCCAGACCGAGTGCCAATGCGAGTATCTTTTTGATTTTCATAGCTTTTCCCTCCGATAAAAAAATGAACGTTGTGGTTTTGTTTTGGAACGCTTATAACAAATTCCCAGCATGTTTGCTACAAATTTTATTTTTGTCTGCGTTCCTGTTTGCTGTCCTTATTTTAGCACAAAGGGTTGATAAATGCAATACACAGAATACACATTCTTTTGGGAAAACTTTTGTGCATATGTAACAAATTACGTATTTTCCCCCGCGAACAAATGTGCTGCTGCGCAAAAACATCTTGACAAATCAAGCGCAAAGTTGTATCATAGGCGTAGGTGGATTTGTACTCTGTCGGAGTTTGAATTTGTACTTTTAATAGGGGCGATAATATATGACTAAATATGAAGCTGTTGCGCAGGCAATAAAAGCTGATATTGAAAACGGCGTATATACCGAGGGTCAGGCAATACCTACCGAGGAGCTGCTCACAGCTCAGTATGATGTCAGCCGCCAGACGATACGCAAGGCGCTGGCGCTCCTGGTAGAAGACGCTCTTATAATAAAGCGGCAGGGCAGCGGTTCGGTGGTAAGACCGAAGCGGCTGAATCCGAGGACCGGAAAGATAGCGGTAGTTGCAACGTACATCAGCGATTACATTTTTCCGAGCCAGCTGCGGGCTGTGGACGAAGTTCTGTCTGAGAACAAGTACACTGCTGTTCTTTCGGCGACCCGCAACCGCGTCTGCAACGAGCGCGCTATTCTCGAAGAGATACTGAAAAATCCAGTTGACGGCATACTGATAGAGGGTACAAAATCCGCAATACCGAACCCGAATTTCGATTTATATGAGAAACTTATCGGAATGGGTATCCCGGTGGTCTTTTTCAACGGATATTACCCTGCTCTCAGCGGCACATATTCCGTCTGCGCGGATAATCAGGCGGGCGGCGCCGAGCTTGTGCGGCACCTCATCGACCGCGGTCACACGAAAATCGCAGGGTATTTCAAGAGCGATGATATCCAGGGTCATCAGCGGTATTCGGGCTTTATTTCAGAGCTTTTCCGCAGCGGTCTGATAATCCCCGACGAGAACGTGTTCTGGTACACCACTGAAACAAAGGAAAAACTCTTCGATGATCCGGAGGAAGCGATTAAATTCATCGGCGATAATACGGCGGTCGTTTGCTATAACGACGAGGTGGCGTTCGGGCTTGTGAAATGCCTGCTTTCCAATGGCAGACGCGTTCCGGAGGACGTTGCGGTAGTCAGCTTCGACAACAGCAATCTCAGCCGGATATCCCGGGTGCCGATAACCTCGCTTTCCTATGAGGACAGGAACATAGGCAGGATAGCCGCGCAAAAGCTTGTCGATATCCTGAACGGCAGGGAGGTTTCTTCCGAAGTGCTGCCGTGGACTTTTATCCGGAAAGAAAGCTCATAAATATTAAAACTGCGCCGGAATTTCCGGCGCTGTCTGACCGTCGAAAAACCCCCATACGGGGGTTTTCCGACGGGACATCCGCACTGCGCGCACGGTTTGACGGCTTGCCGCCTTGCGTAAGCCGTGCGTAGCACGGTGTCGCGCTGCGTAAGGCGAAGCCGTCGCGCTGCGTAAGCGCAGCGTCGCGTACACACTTGTGCGGATAGAAGTGTTTTTTGCCTCGGCCAGGTCGACGCAGTCGCCTTTAGCCCGAGGCAAAAAAGTTATTTCAAAGCCCGCATACGCAGGCAAAAATGACTTTTTCGACAAGCTGAAACCGGCTCGCAGCAGAGCCGGTTTTTTATTTTGATTATCCTGAATAGAGTTAGGCGTTGTTGATTATTTTCTGTATCATTACATCTACTTTTCTAGGGCTTTGAATATTTCCTTTAAGCCCATTTTCAACCAACATATCGCGGGTGAGTTCCGTATCTGCATATTCACGAATTAGTTCGAGTTCCATGTGGTTACCGTAATTCTCATAGTTTTCACCGTTAATAACAAATTCGGAATCATCTATTTCAACTTTAGAAAGATTTGTTTTATTAACGCGGCATTTATATTTTATTGCTGAAATAGGTTTACCGACGTAAATATAAACTATATCCCCAACACATATGTTTTTGGCTGACTGCTTCCAGTCAATTGCCTTAAATTTAGAAAATGCGCCCTTTGCATCATAGTACTTCAGATTGCAGGGGATTATCCACTCTGTCATTGTTTTTCTCCGATTCTGTCAATATGTAGGATAAATGATATAGAACCCCCACCTGCCAGCCGGCAGGTGGGGGTTCTTTGCCCGTTTCCGGGCTGTTGTGGTGGAGCCGAGGGGAATTGAACCCCTGTCCGAAAACCCGTCCTCACAAATTTCTCCGAGTGCAGTTTATCTTTTAGTTCTCCCTTGCCCGAACGCCGATAAACAGGCTTTTGGGCTTGGCAGCCTTTGGTACATCAAAGATTACAAGGCGACTCATCAATGACGTTCACCGCTAGTCGACGCCATATCCCCGCCCGCGGTACTGCGAGGTATGACGGCAGCGCCTTAGGCAGCTGCTAAAACGAGATTGTCGTCTGCGTTTAAATTTAAGGTTGCGACGATTAAAGTGATTTCGCCCTCACTACTCGCTTATCGTGCATCAGAATCCCCGTCGAAGCCTTTACGGCCCCATGAATCCCTTACAGACATTATACCACGCCGCAGCGCCCTTGTCAAGCGGAATTTTTTTAATTCATAATGCGTAATTCGTAATTATTCTTATAAATTCGCGCCGCGCATATATCGGGCGGGGTCAAATTTAGTCGGATATAATTACGCATTACGCATTACAAATTACGAATTGACATCACGCCGACTGCGCGCCGCTCAGCAGGCAGCGCAGGTAGCTGTGCGCCTGCGCCTTTGTGCCGCTCGAATCAAGGCAGCAGCGCCGCCACACCAGTATAAGCGTACTGCCGAAATGCTCCGCCGCTATCTCGCGGGGAATACGCCCCTGCGCGCTGCACCCCTCAAATATGCAGCACAGCCGCGCCGCAAGGAAGCTGCTGAAGCTCGCTGCGGCATAACCGCGCGCGTCGTTGTTTTCAAGCACGCTGCGTATGTCGCAGATGTTGGCTGCGGTAAAGTCGCAGAGCCTGTCGAACAGCGCGCAGGGCAGCTCGTCCTGCGGTATCCTGCGGCATTCGTCGGCGAATATCTGCTCGCTTACGCAATGCCAGCAGTAGTCCAAAAGGTCGTATTTGTCGTCAAAATAGTTGTAGAACGTAGCCCGCGGGTACTGCGCCAGCTCGCAAAGCTCGTTTACCGATATGCTTTCAAAGGATTTGCGCGTAAGCAGCTGCGTCATGCTCCTGCTAAAGTCGCCGAGAACCCTTGCCGCGCCCCGCTTTATGCCTTTTCCGAGGTCGTATTTCATCTTGCTCTCCTTTCCATATTATGCCCGTTTGCGCGCGCCTTTACGCGTGCGCCTGCTTATTCTCCCGTATTTTTTGTGTTGAATGGTATATTGTAGGTCTCAAAAAACAGCCTTACGTGCGCGTCTATAAGCCCCATGCACTCCTGCTCGCGCTCGGGCTGCCTGTCGCACACGCCAACAAGCACTATCACGGGCGCTACGTACATAAGCGCCATCTGCTGCGCCCCGCGGTCGCAGAGCGTTCCCGCCGCAATAAGCTGCTTGAAAAGCTCCGCGTGGTAGTCCACAAGCATTGTAACATAGCGCTTTGTGTAGAGCGCCGCAAGCTCGCTGCTGCGAAACTGCTCCACCGTAAGCATTCTGCGAAAGCCGCTTACAAACTCGTCCCGCAGCGAAAACTCCACAAGCTGCTTTACCTTGTCCGCAAGCGCGCCCTGCGTTATCTGCGTGAAATGCTCGGTGTCCCGCTCCGCGTCCGTCAGGTGTACGGATATGCCAAGCGTGTAGTCCGAATAGCGCCGCCGCGCTTCCTCAAACAGCGCCTCGAATATCGCCTGCTTGCTTTTGTAGTGCTTGTAGAGCGACGGCGCTTTTATCCCCACCGCCGCCGCTATCTGCTCAACGCTCACCGCGTCAAACCCGCTTTGCGAAAACAGCCGCAGCGCCTGCTCCAGTATCCGCTCTTTTGTAGATTCCGCCATTGCGCTTCCCCCTTTAAGGCTAATGCCCGTTAGCTATATTATACGCTAATAAACGTTAGCTGTCAAGGGGAAAACGCAAATTTTTTCAATTTTCGCGGAAATTCGGCGCGTTATGGTTCTTCCAGCCACAGCCTTGTCGTATCCGTATTTCGGCAGAACCGCCTGTCATGCTCTGCAAGCAGCATTGTCGGGGAGAACTCCCCGAGAAGCCGCTCCAGCTGAATGCGCGAGATTATATCCACGAAATTGAGCGGCTCGTCCCAGATGTAAAGGTCCGCGCGCTGCGAAAGGCTGCACGCAATAAGCGCCTTTTTCTTCTGCCCCTCGCTTAGCTCCTGCGCGCAAGCACGCAGCTCGTCGTGCGTAAAGCCCAGCCGTGCGAGTATCGCCCGCATAAGGTCGGGGTCGCCGCCGCGCGCCGCGGCTATCTCGTCAAGGCTGCCGCAAAGCGCCGAGGCGTCCTGCTCCGCAAGGGATACGGTGACGCCCGCAGCCGACGCTCGGCCCGCAGCCGACGCTCGGCCCGCAGCCGACGCTCGGCCCGCAGCCGACGCTCGGCCCGCAGCCCTGTTTATGCTGCCGTCAAACTCAATGTCCCGCGCACCCGCGAATATGCTAAGCAGCGTTGATTTGCCGCAGCCGTTGCGCCCCGAAAGGCACAGCCTGTCGCCGCTGTAAAGCGTGAAGCTTACGGGCGCGCACAGCGCCCTGCCGCCGCGGTAGGGTACGACGCCCTGCGCGGTAAGAAGCGCTCCGCTGCGCTTTATAACGGCGGGAAGCCGCAGGCTCTCGCTCTTTTCGCGGTTTTTCAGCAGGCTCTCCTTTTCCTCGGCGGCGGCAAGGCGGCGGCGCTCGGTGGAAAGCGCGCGCTTCATCATCGCCTTGGACTTTGCCGCCTCGTACGGGCGGCGGGTAAGCGACTTCTCCACCTTAACGGGGTCGAACCCTATCTTGCGCCGCTCGGACGTATCAGCCCATTCGCGGCTGCGGCGCGCCGCCTCGCGCAGGCGGGAAATCTCGCCGCGCAGCTTTTTGTCCTGCATCTCCTCGAACGCCTGCCTGCGCTCGAAGTTCTCCTGCCATACCGCGTACCCGCCCTTTACAAGCTCGATATCCGCGCGGTTTATCGACAGGGTGTGGTCGGTGCAGCGCTCCAGCAGGTCGCGGTCGTGCGATACGAGTATGAAGCCGCCTTTGCGCGAGAGATACTCCGCCACGGCGTCGCGCGCGGCGTCGTCAAGGCAGTTTGTCGGCTCGTCTATCAGCGGGAACACGCCGTCGTGCAAAAACAGCATACACAGCAAAAGGCGCGTCTGCTCGCCGCCGCTTAGCGTTGAGAACGGGCGGTAGAGCGCCTCTGCGTCCGTGCCTGTGGCGGCAAGCTCTCTCAGCAGCTGCCACTCCTGCGCCTCGGGGCATACCTGCGCGAATATTTCGCTCCCCGTCGCGTTCCTGTCGGGTACGTCGAACGGGAAGCAGACCGTCCGCACGGGGACGTCTATCGTGCCGCTCGCCGAAAGCTCCCCCGCAAGCAGCCGCAGCAGCGTTGTTTTGCCCCTGCCGTTGCGCCCCACAAGTCCTGTTTTCCACGCCGCGTCTATGCTGAACGAGGCGTTCTCAAAAACGGGAACGCTGCTGCCCTCGTAGCAGAATGTGATGTTACTTACGTTTATTAAAGCCATATTCTATGCCTCCTCTGAACAAGCGCCATGACGCGCCCAAAACAAAACAGCCGCAGGAATTTCTCCCGCGGCCGTACCACGCCGTTCACGCCGATACCGCACAGAACGTGCGGCGCAAACGGCGCGCAAAAAAGGCATAATAATGGGTCGGAGCTGAGAAATTCCTGACGCAGACACAGAAAACGCTCCCGCCGACAAGGGCAGGACTTTGTTTAATGTTGTCCGCTTGTTATCAGAAATCTCTGCGCATTTCTCCGACCTCTTTCACTTTTGAATTACGCGGGCGAACTCCCCCGCGTTACCTGCATTATAGCACTGTCGCGCGCGTTTGTCAAGCGTTCGCGCGCAATTTGTACAAGCGCAAATATTTGTACAGCGGTTTATCTGAGCGCCGCAATCACCGCGAACTTGTGGCAGGCGTAAACGCACTTAACCTCTCCAAAGCCCGCCGTTCTTAGCATTTCAAGCTCGCTTTCCACCGAGCATTCCCTGTCGAGAAGCCTGCGCTCGCGCCACAGCTCAATGTCGCGCGCGGTAAGCCCGCTTTGCAGCAGCTCGTTCTCCCAGAACCCGTCGAACCACGCGTCCATTTTAGGCGAACCCGCGCAGAACTGGTCGTAATTCACGAATATACCGCCCTCGGGCAGCCTGTCGCGTACGCGCTTAAACAGCCGCTTGTACGTAAGGTCTATAAGGAACGCGCCGAGCTTATTTCAATGCGTAATGCGTAATTCGTAATTCGTAATTATTCCCCTTAAATTCGTTCCGTGCTTATATCAATACATTGATTAAAGCTTACCATAATTTAGGTGGTGTCGGGTATGTCGGCTTACTGTATACTTTTATATATTTTTTATTTTTTCTATACAAAAGGGTTAGTAAACCCGGCACACCCGACACCCTTTCGCTTTCGCCTTTACACCGCTACTTCATTGTTCTTATAAATTCGCGGCGCGCTTATATCAAGCGGGTTCAGATTTAGTCGGAAACAATTACGCATTACGCATTACAAATTACGAATTAAATAATTACGCATTACGAATTACGAATTTATCTCCGTGCGCTTAAGCAGCCGCTTGTACGTAAAATCTATAAGGAACGCGCCGAGCGGCGCTGTTATAACTATGCCAAGCACCGCCACGGTAAGCACTATGTTTCCGCAGGCAAGCCCCGCCGCAAGCGGCACAGAGCCTATAGCCGCCTGCACCGTGGCCTTCGGCAGGTAGGCAAGCACGCAAAACAGCCGCTCGCGCGCCGTAAGGGGCGTTTTTATAAGGCACAGCAGCACGCCCGCCGACCTGAACAGCAGCGCCGTAAGTATAAGCGCCGCCGCGGAAAGCCCCGCGCCCGCCATATAGCGCACGTCCACCGCCGCGCCCACAAGCACGAAAAGCACCGCCTCCGCCGCTATCCACAGCTTGCCCGACTTCTGCGAGAGCCGCTGCGTTACGCACTCGGGGCAGCGCAGCTTTACAACGCACGCCATGCTTACCACCGCAAGCAGCCCCGAAAGCGCCGCGTAGGGCGCGAGAAGCTCCTCCGCGCTTATAAGCAAAAACGCCGCGCCGAGGATAATCACAAGCTTTGCAGAGTTGCGGATACAGCGCCCGCGGTTGTACGCCGCATTAAACAGCGCCGCAAGCAGCACGCCGAAAAGCGCCCCCGCAAGCACGCCGAGAGCTATCGACACGGGTATGTCGAGCAGGTCTGAAGCCTTTATGCCCTCGCCCTGCGCCATGCCCAAAAACGAGGTGAACAGCACGATAACGAAGATATCGTCGCACGAAGCGCCCGCAAGCACAAGCTGCGGAATGCTCTTGTCCGTGCCGTAGCCCTCCTCCATAAGGCGCACCATGCGCGGCACAACTACCGCGGGCGACACCGCCGCAAGCACCGCGCCCATAACGGCGGCCTCCACCCTGCTTACGCCCAGAAAGAGCGGCGCTGCAATCACATAGCCCGCAATCTCGCACGCCGCAGGCACGCAGGACATCAGCACGGCGGGTCTGCCAACGCGCTTAAGGTCCGCGAGGTTAAGCGAAAGCCCCGCCTTAAGCAGGATTATTACAAGCGCTGTCTTGCGCAGGTCCGCAGATATCGCAAGAACGCTCTCGTCAAGCAGGTTGAGCGCGCAAGGTCCAGCAATCGCCCCCACAAGCAGCATACCCACGATAGACGGCAGCCGCAGCCGCTTGAACAGCGCGCCCGCGCCAAGACCTCCCAGTAAGATAACGGCAAGCGATAAAAACATACGTCCTCCTATCTCCGCAGCGCAGGGCAGCAAAAAAGCTGACGACCTGCGACCCGTGCAAAGGCACAATAATAGTCACAGAAGTCATCAGCTTTGAATTTCTTCAAGCGGTTTCGGCAAACGCCGTGGGAGAACCTCATTCCCGAATGTATTATAGCACGTCTGCGCGGATTTTGCAAGGGGTTTTGCGGCATTTTACGCCTTTACGGAGTTTTCCGCAAGAAAATCGGTAATTATTCCGAGCGTTTGCTCCGCCCAGAACTCCCGCCCGCCGTGGTGCGCGCCCTCGACGGCGTAGAACCGCGCCTGCTTGCCGCACTCGCGCAGGCGCTCGTAAAGCAGGCAGCTCTGCCCGAACGGCACTACCTCGTCGTTCGTTCCGTGCAGGATAAGCACGGGCGGCAGCCTGCGCTCGGGGGTGATGTAGCGCGTAACTACCGTAGGCTCGTAGAGCGCGGGGTGGTCGGGGACGGTAACGCCGCCGATAAGCAGCCCCGCAGGGCAGTCGGCGGTGGTGTGGTCGAACGCGGAAAGCTCGTTGTTCATGCGGGAGATGTCTACAACGCCGTAAAGGTCGATTATGCCCCTCACTTCCGACGAATGCTCCGCGTAAACGTTCTCCTCAAACTCCGCGCCCGCCGTTATCCCGCCAATAAGCGCGGTATGCCCGCCCGAAGAATCCCCCATGAGAAAGACGTTGGCGGGGTTCAGCCCGTACTTTGGCGCTATGCCCTTGATAAAGCGCACCGCCGCCTTTACGTCAAGCGCCTGCGCAGGAAACGGCGCAGCCTCCGCGCCCCTGTACTGCACCGAAGCCACCGCCGCGCCCTTGTTTGCAAGCAGGCACAGGCGCGGTATGGTCTGCGGTATGTTCTGCCAATGGAACGCAGAGCCTGTAACATACACGACAAGCGGCGTGCGCGGGCTTATTGCGTCCGGCAGGATAAGCTGAACGTATAGCGGCACGCCGCCGCGCTCAATATACTTTATATCGCGGATAAGGTTCATCTCAAAGTTGTCCGTGCGCACGTCAAGGCTTATCATGCCCTCCGCGCGCGAGGGGCTGCGGGGAAATTCCTCCCGAGGGATATAACGCGGCGTTACCATGGCTTGCTCCTTTACTTAATTACTTCCAGTTCCTGTCGAAGCTTGGCGCTTCAAGCGCGGGGTTTGAGGTGTGCGGGCGCTTTCTCGTGCGCCTTGTGATATGCTCGGATATGTCGAACACCTTTTTGGCGGGGCGGTTTCTGTACTCCTCGTAATAGTGGTTCACAGAGCGCTCAAGCGCCTTTGTGCTGCCGAGCCGTCCCCTTATAACAAGCGCGGACGCGCGCTCAAAGCCGTACAGGTTAAGCTCCGCATGGTCGAACACGGTAGCGCCCGCCTCGTCCACATGGTAGCCTAAAAAGCGCGAGGGCAGGTAATACCCGCGTATTTCGCCTTTAAGGGTGAGCGCGCAGGGGTCGGCTTTCGGGTCGCGCTGCGCGCCCTCGAACGCCGCAAACGGGATATACCACAGCCTGCGGCATATCTCGCAGCGCCCGCGCCACACGTATTCGCCCGCGTACTCGCTGTACACCATGCCGTCGGGGAGTATGTCGAAATAGGTGTAGCGGCTGTTGCGGCGCACCGCACGCTCGGTGACGTACGCCCCGATAAACGCCGCCGCCATGCCAAGCGCCGCGCACCCCGCTATTATCCCCAGCATAAGCAGCGGGAACTCGCGCCCGCCCTCAGGGCGCAGGTTAAGCACGATATTCACCACGCAGAACACGCTTATTGCCGCAAGCGGCACAAGGAGCGTTATCATGGCGCTTTTCTGCCTGCGGCGGTAGCGCGCCGTGTCCGCATGAAAAAAGTACCGCACGACAACACCTCCCGTTATGATATCAGAGCTCCGCGCCCGCTATTATGCCGCAAGCGCGGTAGCACCTGAGCGGATACTGCCGCACCTCGACGCCCTTTTCTGCGGCAAGCTCGCGGATATGCGCGGTAAGCGGGCTGTCGGGGTCGCGCAGCAGCACCAGCCGCGGTATCCTGCGCAGCAGCACCCGCGTGGTTTCGCCGATACTCGGCTTTACAAGGTTTATGTCCTCCACGCCGAAAGCCTGCGCTATCTCCCGCGCCTCGTCCGCACCCGACGCTCGGGCCGCACCCGACGCTCGGGCCGCACCGCTGCCGTCGCCGTCAACGGCGGACGGCTCGGCTGCTTCCCCGCAGCCAAAGCGGCTCTCCACCGCGTTTATGAACTCGTATGTCCTGTCGCGCCCTGCAAGCTCCGCAAAATAGTGCGCGCCGTGAAAATCGCTCTGCCCGATAAGGTCGGGGCGCAGCACCGTCCTGCTGAAAAGCCCCGAAACCACGCTGTTAAGGCATGAGCAGGGCAGGAAAATATCGTCGTGCGTGCCGCAGATATCGCACAGCCCCGCAGGGTCTGAAAGCACCGCCGCGCGGCTGTCGGGGCGCTCGTTTTCGGGGAACTGCGCAAGCGCTTCCTCAAGCTGCCGCACTATCGCGCCCTTGCCCGTCCAGCCGTCAACAAACTGAACGCTCCCGGGGCTATGCCGCGCAAGTATGTAACGCATGGCGTTCCTGTCTATGCCGCGCCCGCGTATTATGGATATGGAGTAATGCGCCGCGTCCACCCCGAAAAGCCGCTTTATGCAGCGCTTTATCAGCACCCCGACAGGCGTGCCCGCCCTCGCCAGCGAAACCAGAGCCACGCGCCTGCCGCGCAGCTCCATTATAAGCCGCGACACGCGCTCAACCGCCGCCGCAGTAACGCCCGCCCACTCCGAAAGCCCGCGCCTGTACAAGCGCAGGTACTCCTCCGACGACTCGTACTCCGCGGGGAGAAGCTCGCTGTAATGCACGCCGCTTCGTATCAGCGGCTCGCGCTCGCGCGCAGGCAGCGGGGTAAGCCGCCCCGTGATATCCTTAAGCAGTATCTCCGCGTCCTCATGCAGAATGCTCGTCCTCACGCGCTGCGCACGCCAGCGGCACAGCGCCGTCCTTGCGCCGCCCGCCGCGCCGCAGAGCGCTTCAACCGCTTCATCCGAGGGGTCGGGCGCGTCCGTCATTACTACGGAAAGCGCGCACGGGACGCTGTTATACAGATAAACCCTGCGCTGCGGGTCGTAAAGGCTTGAAAGCGTATGGCGGCTTCTTATGGGGTAGCCCTGCGCCGCAGAGGGCAGCATGGGGCTGCGCGTCTGCCCGTGGACAAGCACGCGATAACCGCGCTCCTCAAGCATCCGCCCGAGAATAAGCGGGGGCAGGCAAAGCTCCTCCGTGCCTATTATCTCGATAAGCTCTCCCTTTTGAACAAGCGGCAGTATATCCGCGCACAGCTCCCCGCAGAGGCTTTCCGCCTCGCCGAACAGCCGCCGCGCGTCTGTGCCGCGCCGCGCGTCATACAACGCGTTCACACTCAGCGTAACATCGGGGGCGCGCCGCGCGGGGGCTTCGTCGGGCAGGAACTCCTGCGCAAGCAGCGCGGACGGCTCCCTGCCGCCGAACGCCTGCTCAAAATCATGCGCAGCGCAAAGCTCTATTCCGCGCTGCGCGAACAGCCGCGCGCTCTCCGCGCTTGCGCACAGAGCCGCCGCCATTATGCGGCAGTCGTTTTGGATAAACCCGCGCAGGCTGTCTGCAAGCTCCGCCGCGGTGCGCCCCGTTGTGTATTCATCGTCAACCAGCACCACCGCGCGCGCCCTGCGCAGCACGTCGTCGTCGCGCACGCACAGGGTGTGTTCAGAGGCGTGGCTGTGCCGCTCCGAAAACAGCCGCCTGCCATAGTACGCGGGCAGCGGCTCGCGCGTGGTCGAGATGTAGAACCCGCCGAGCGCCTCTGCAACATACGCGCCGAGCGCCACGGCAGTTTCCGCAAAGCCTATCACAACGATATCCGCGCCGTCAACGCGTCCCGCGACAAGCTCCGCCAGCTCGGAAAACTCGCTCTCCGCCTCGTGCGGCGCGGCGGGGAAATGCTTCGCCTGCCGCCTGTTTATGATGATAAAATCGCGCTGCGAGTTGTTCTCTCGCTTTGCAGGGGAAAACAGGTTGTTCATGATATGCTCCCTTATGTCTGCACGGGCTTCTTATCCGCGGCAATAGCCCTGAACGCCTGCTCAAGCGTATTTACGCCGATTATCTGTATGCCCGCAGCGTCCGACTTGGACAGCGCCCTGAACGCCTGCTTTGGTATAATGCACTTGCTGAACCCCAGCCTTGCCGCCTCGCGCACGCGCTCGCGCGTGTGGCTTACCGCGCGTATCTCGCCGCCTAAGCCCACCTCGCCGAACACCGCTATGTCCTCGGGTATCACCTTGTCGCATAGCCCCGAGTAGAGCGCCATTGCTACCGCAAGGTCCGCCGCAGGCTCGTCCAGCCGCAGCCCGCCCACGATATTAACGTACACGTCCACCCCGCCGAAGAAAAAGCCCGTGCGCTTTTCAAGCACGGCAAGCAGCATATACAGGCGGTTGTAGTCGAACCCCGTTGCAACGCGGCGCGGCGCGGAAAGCGACGACTTTGTGACGAGCGCCTGCACCTCCGCGAGTATGGGGCGCGTACCCTCTACAGAACACACTACCGTGCTGCCCGATACGCTTTTAAGCCGCCCCGAAAGCATCATCTCCGAGGGGTTCGTAACCTCGCTCAGCCCGCTGTCGTCCATGTTGAACACGCCTATTTCGTTAGTCGAGCCGAAGCGGTTTTTTATAGCCCGCAGAATGCGGTAGGAAAGCTGCTTTTCGCCCTCGAAATACAGCACCGTATCGACTATATGCTCCATTATCTTAGGACCTGCAATGCCGCCGTCCTTGTTTACGTGGCTTACGATAAACACGGGTATTTCCTCGGACTTTGCCATGCGCATAAAGGCGTTGGTGCATTCGCGCACCTGCACAATGCTGCCCGCAGAGGAGGAAGCCGCGCTCGTGGTTATCGTCTGTATCGAATCTATTATCACGATTTCGGGCTTGTTCATGCAAACGGCGCGCACAATGCTCTCGCAGCTGTTGTTTGAGGCGAGAAAGAGGTTGTCCGAGCATACGCCCAGCCGCTCCGCGCGCAGCTTTATCTGCCGCTCGCTTTCCTCGCCCGAAACGTAGAGGATAGTATGCTCCCCACCCATATGCCCGCATATTTGCAGCAGCAGGGTAGACTTGCCTATGCCGGGGTCGCCGCCTATAAGCACAAGCGAACCCTTGACAAGCCCGCCGCCCAGCACCCTGTCAAGCTCTGAAAGCCCCGTGTTGTAGCGCGTTTCGTCCTCGTAGGAAATGTCGCCTATCCTGCTGTACCTGAACTCCGTTACGGGCGCGCTGCTTTTCTGCGGGGAAGCGGGCAGCGTTTCCTCGATGGTGTTCCATGCGCCGCAGGCGGTGCAGCGGCCGTTCCACTTGGGGTACTCCTGCCCGCACTCCGTGCATACAAAAACCGACCTAGCCTTAGCCATGTGTCCCTCCGATTCGCCTTACATCATTCCCGCAAGCCGCATAATAAGCTCCGCTGCGAACACCCCGCCGCACGCGCACACCGCAACGGTAAGCAGCCCTCTTTCAAAGAACGCCAGCACCGCCGCCACAAGAAAGCCCGCCGCCGCGCTTATCACCGAGTGCGAGCTGTAAAACACCGCGGGTATAGTCATTGCGGACAGCACCGCGTACGGCACGTAATAGAGGAAGTCCAGCAGAAAGCGCGATTTTATCTTCTTTCTGAACACCGCAAGCGGCAGCATTCTTACGAGATACGTTACGAGCGCCATTACCGCTACGCTTGCAAAAAGGTACGCCGCGTCACTCATCTGCGCTCACCTCCCGCTTTCTCGGGAAGAACAGCGCGCCGGCACCCGCCGCTATCACCGTGCATATTATAACCGATATGCCGGAGGAAACGCCCCCGAAGCAGGGTATGTAATAAAGCGCGCAGCTGAGCGCCGCCGCCGCTATAGCCGTCGCCGCAACGCCCGCGTTCTTTTTCGCGGGGGGAACGACTATAGCAATGAACATTCCGTAAATTGCAATGCCGAGCGCCGATTTAAGGAAATCGGGCAGAACGCCGCCCAGAAGCGCGCCGCACGCCGTTCCCGCCGCCCAGAAGATATACGGCAGCGTGATAAGCCCGTACATATACGCGCTCGAAACGTTCCCCTCGCGCCCCGAAGCTACCGCGAACACCTCGTCCGTTATGCCGAACGCCGTTGTAACGCGGTGGAACAGCCCGTAGCGGCTGTCAAGCTTCTGCGAGAGCGAAAGGCTCATTAAGGCGTAGCGCATATTTATGATAAGCTGCGCGAGCGCCATTTCCACAAGGCCGCCGTGCGCGGCGATTATGCCTATGCCCGCCACCTGCCCCGCGGACGTGAGGTTCGTCATTGAGATGAGGATTGCCGCAAGCGGCGGTATGCCCATAGTTACCGCCGTTATCCCGAACGTAAAGGACACCGAAAGGTATCCCAGCGCTATAGGAAGCCCCCCGTGCAGCCCCTCGAGGTAGTCTGCGCGGGTGTTTGTTGTGTTTGTCGCCATTGTTTCTCCCTTTCCGCACTAAGCGGAGCTTTTGTTCAATCGGCGGAAATCCCCGTCAGGGAATCCTCCGAAGCACCCGCTTCTCGCGGGCAAATATGTTTTTTATCTTATTCTGCGTATTTTTACGCTAACGGTTTTATTTGTGTTCTGCGCGCTTTCGGGGGCAGCCTGCGCAGCGCTCTCCGAAGCCTCGGGCGCTGCCTTTGCCGCAGCGGGCGCGGGCGTTTCTGTATTAGCCTGCTGAGCCGCCTTATAGCTCTGCTCGTAGAAGTATATCTGCGAATTGAGCGCTTCCTCGCCCTCCGCGCGCCTTACATGGCGGTAAAGTCCGTCCGCGCCCTGCTCGCGCGCCTTTACGTTGTCGCGGCACATCGTGCGGAATATCCCGCATATCCTGTCCGCAAGCGCCCTGTCGAGTACGGGGGCTGCAACTTCTACGCGGCGCTCGGTGTTGCGCGTCATAAAGTCCGCGCTCGAGATATACACGCGGCGGCGCTCCGCCCTGCCAAAGATGTAAATGCGGCTGTGTTCAAGGAATCTGCCTACTATCGAGATAACGCGGATATTGTCGGTTTCGCCCTCTACCCCCGCTATAAGGCAGCATATGCCGCGCACCACAAGCTCCACGGTAACGCCCGCGCGGCTCGCCTCGGCAAGCTTTTCAATCAGGTCGCGGTCGGTGAGCGAGTTTATCTTAATGCCGATATAGCCGTCCTTGCCGTAGGTTATTTCGTTGTCGATAAACTCCACAATGCGGCTTTTCATGCCCTTTGGCGCTACAAGCAGCTTGTTTGTGCTTTCAACGGTGCTGCCTACCATAAGCGCGTTAAACACAACCGAAGCGTCAGAGCCGAAGTCGCGGTCGGCAGTCATAAGCGTAAGGTCGGTGTAGAGCTTTGACGTGCGCTCGTTGTAGTTGCCCGTACCCACCTGCGTTATATAGGTAACGCTGTTGTCCTCGCGCAGCGTTATAAGCAGCAGCTTTGAATGCACCTTAAGCTCCTCCAGTCCGTAGATTACGGTAACGCCCGCGTCCTCAAGCTGCTTGGACCAGCCTATGTTGTTCTCCTCGTCAAAGCGCGCGCGAAGCTCAACGAGCGCAAGCACGTCCTTGCCGTTTTCCGCCGCGCGGATAAGCGCGTTTATTATCTTGCTGTCGCGCGCCACGCGGTAAAGCGTTATCTTTATGGAAGCCACCTGCGGGTTGTCCGCCGCCTCGTCAAGCAGGCGAATGAACTGGTTGATGTTCTCGTAGGGGTAATTGAGCAGGATATCGTGCTGCTTTATCTGCGTGATAAGCGGCACGCCCGTCTTTATCGCAGCGGAGCGCTGCGGGGTAAGCGGCTCGAAGAAAAGCTCCTTTTGCTTTTCAAGGCGGCGCTCCATAGCCGACATAAAGCCCATATCGAGCGGCGTTGTGCGGCAGAATATAAAGCTCTCCTTTACGCCGAGTATCTTTGAGAGAACGCCGGCCGCCTCGGCGGGGGGCGCGCCGTAAAATTCAAGGCGCACGGGCTGGAGCTTCTTGCGCTTCTTAACAAGCTTGCTCATGATGTCGCGCAGGTCTACGTCGTGGTCGTAAAGACCCTCGTCCATTGCAATGTCGGCGTTGCGCGTTACGCGGAAAATGCAGCGCGAGATTATCTCAAAGTTCGTGAACACGAGCTTTGAGTATCTCGCTATAAGCTCCTCGCACAGGATAAAGCGCCCTGAACCCGGCAGGAACACCTGCCGCGGCAGGTTCTCCGAAGCGGGGAGAATACCGAACGTCACCTTGCCCGCAGGGTCGTCCTTTTTGCGGATAGCCGCGCCCACGTACACCTCGCCGCTTTTGAGGAACGGCACGGGGTGCTTTTTGTCCATTATGCCCGTAAACAGCAGCGGGCGTATCTCGCGGTTAAAGTACGCCTTAAGGAACGCGTCTTCCTCGGGGGTAAGCGCGTCCTCGCGCACGTGTTCCACGCCAAAGGGCGCAAGGCCTCTCACTATCTCGTCGAACGCCCCGTCGAGCATGGGCAGCAGCTCGCGCACGCGCTTAGCAATCGCCGACAGCTGCTCCTTGGCGGTCATGTTGGTTTTGTTGTCGCGCTCCTTGGGCGCGAACATCTGCTTGTCGTTAAGCGAGCCTACCCTTATCATAAAAAACTCGTCAAGATTCGAGCAGAATATCTGCACGAACCGCAGCCGCTCAAAAAGCGGGGTGTCGGGGTCGCGCGCTTCTTCAAGCACGCGCTCGTTGAATTTGAGCCATGAAAGCTCGCGGTTGTCGTAAAAATTGTTTCCCATGCGGCACTCTCCTTTTTATGGGGCGTTTTCGGCAGCGCTCGCCGCCCTATGGCAAGCGCCCGACGTTTCATTCGGGCGCAGGTATACTCTATTAGAATCAGAGCCGCGCACAAGCCTTGTGCGGCTTAGTTGTTTTTCGCCTTAAGCTCGGCAGCCGTCTTGATAAAGTCGTTGAACAGCGGGTGCGGGCGGTTGGGGCGCGACTTGAACTCGGGGTGGAACTGCACCGCAACGAACCACGGGTGAACCTCGCGCGGAAGCTCTACTATCTCAACAAGCTTGCCGTCGGGCGAAAGACCCGCGAACTTAAGTCCCTTTGCCGCAAGCTGCTCGCGGTAAACGTTGTTGAACTCGTAGCGGTGGCGGTGGCGCTCGTAAACAAGCTCGTCGCCGTAAACGCTGCGCGAGATAGACCCCTCCTCAAGCTTGCAGGGGTACAGGCCAAGGCGCATTGTGCCGCCCATGTCAACGCCCTTCTGGTCGGGCATTATGTCTATAACGGGGTACTCGAACTTGCCGAACTCCGCAGAGTTCGCTCCCTCAAGACCCGCAACGTGGCGCGCAAACTCTATTACCGCCATCTGCATACCAAGGCAAAGCCCGAGATACGGCAGCTTATGCTCGCGCGCATAGCGCACAGCCTCTATCTTGCCCTCTATACCTCTGTCGCCAAAGCCGCCCGGAACGCATATTCCGTCAAGGTCGCCAAGCAGGCTGTCCACCGTTTCGGGGGTGACTTCCTCGGAATTTATAAGCTTTATCGTAACGTCCGCGCCGTTGTCCGCGCCCGCGTGGCGTATCGACTCCATAACCGAAATGTACGCGTCGGGAAGCGCAACGTATTTGCCAACAAGGCCTATCGTAAGCGGGTTCTTTGCGTTTTCCTGCCTGTGTACCATTGCCTCCCACTCCGTAAGGTCGGGCTTTCTGTCCTCAAGCCCTAAGTGGTGGCACGCGCTGTGCGCAAGACCCTCCGCCTCGAGCATGAGCGGTACTGCGTAAAGCGAGGGGGCGGTAAGGTTCTGTATAACGTCCTCCTTGCGCACGTTGCAGAAGGAAGCTATCTTCTCGCGCATTTCCTCGGGTACGGGCGCGTCGCTTCTCAGTACAAGCACAGTAGGCTGTATGCCTATGCTAAGCAGCTCCTTTACGCTGTGCTGCGTGGGCTTTGTCTTAAGCTCGTTGCTGCCCGAAATAAACGGCAGCAGGGTAACGTGAATGTACATTACATTCTCCCTGCCCTTTTCGTAGCTTACCTGACGTATAGCCTCAAGGAAAGGCGTACTCTCAATGTCGCCGACAGTACCGCCTATTTCGGTTATGATGACGTCGGGGCATTCCGCGCCGCTGTTGGCAGCACGGTAAATGCGGTCCTTTATCTCGTTTGTAACGTGGGGGATAACCTGCACCGTGCCGCCGAGGTAGTCGCCGCGGCGCTCCTTGTTGAGTATAGTCCAGTATACCTTACCCGTGGTGACGTTCGAGTTTACCGAAAGGTTCTCGTCGATGAACCTCTCGTAGTGGCCGAGGTCGAGGTCGGTTTCCGCGCCGTCGTCGGTAACGAACACCTCGCCGTGCTGATAGGGGGACATAGTACCCGGGTCAACATTAAGATACGGGTCAAACTTCTGTATCGTTACCTTGTACCCGCGCATTTTAAGCAGCCTGCCCAGAGAAGCCGCCGTAATGCCCTTGCCAAGCCCCGAAACAACGCCGCCCGTTACGAAGATATATTTTGCAGCCATAGCATTGAGCCTTCCTTTCCTTTATACGCATTTTATAAGCAATATCTAATTTATTATATCACCCTTTTTATTATTTTTCAAGTGCTATTTGGACAAAATCCGAAAAAAGGCGCAAATAGGGCGATATACACAAAAAAACGGTCGGAGCGGTTATGCTCCGACCGTCGGTTATTAAAGCTCTATCTTTCCGTAGAGCGTAGCGCTTCTCTCCGCGTCTACCGTTTCCTTGGAGAACTCGCCTGCGTCGGCGTTCTCGTCGGGTTCGTAGCTTCTGCGCTTGTACTCGCGCTCAAAGCTTGTGGAGAATCCCGTGGACTGCTTGTAGCTTCTCGCGGGAGTGCCGCTGCCGCGCCTGTCGCCGCGTCCGCCCGAAGAACGGCGGCGGTTATCGAACTTGGGCTTATCGGCGTAGATAACTACCTTTCTGTAAGGCTCAGTACCCGTGGAGTGGCTGGAAACGCCCTCTATCTCCGCAACGCAGCTGTGGATTATCCTGCGCTCGTAGGGGTTCATAGGCTCGAGCGCTATCTTCCTGCCCTGCTTAATTACCTTTGCAGAGGTGCGCCTTGCGAGCGCCTCGAGCGTTTCGCGGCGCTTTGCGCGGTAGCCGTTGCAGTCGAGCGAAATGCGGCAGTAGGACTCCTCCGCGCGGTTGCTTGCGAGTATCGCGAGATACTGCAGGCTGTCGAGCGTTTCGCCGCGCTTGCCTATAACCGCGCCCAGCTTCTCGCCCGATATATCGAGTACCACGTTGCCCTCGCGCTTTACGGGGGTTATCGTAAAGTTCTGCATACCAAGGGCGTTAAGCACTGCGGTGAGGTACTCTACGGCGGTCTTTACCTTAACGCTCGCGTTTACGTCAAAGTCCTCGGGCAGCTCGCCGCACTCGTCCTGCGCGGTATCGGCGGCGTCTGCGGCTTCGGCAGGCTGCGCGCTCTGTGCGGGCGCGGACTCCACCTGCGCGGGCTGTGCGCTCTGTGCGGTCGCCGCGGACTCTGCGGGGGTGTACTTTGCTATAAGCCTTGCCTCGCCCTTATAGCCGAAAAGGCTCTTTTTGGGCTGCTCGAGTATGTCAAAATCAATGTCGTCTGCAGATACGCCGAACTCCTGCGCAGCAAGAGCCTTGGCTTCGTCAACGGTCTTTGCTCTGAATTCCTTTTCCATAGTGTATCCCTTTCCGATTTATTCGTCCTCGTCGTGGTATTCCTCGCCGTACTTCTCAGCGT
Source organism: uncultured Oscillospiraceae bacterium (assembly GCA_934462925.1). Classification (GTDB taxonomy): domain Bacteria; phylum Bacillota; class Clostridia; order Oscillospirales; family Ruminococcaceae; genus CAG-115. The sequence goes on from CAKSIT010000009.1 coordinate 48,612, forward strand.
CCTGACGGCGCGCCTCGGCAAGCTTGCGGCGGTTTATCTCCTTTTGGGTGAGCTGCTCGCCGTTATATTCGTGTACGGAATTGTCGTCCGAACCCGAGGGCTTGTCGGCGGTCACGTTTACCACCTTCATGCGCGCGGCGTACTCCGCTTCAGCCTGTGCGCGCAGCTTTTCGGGGCTGTAGAGCTTATTAAGCACAACGGTCTGTATAATGCCGAACAGGTAGCTTATCGTCCAGTAGAAGCCCGCGCCCGCAGGGATAGTGAACGCAAGGAAAAGCGAGAAAAGCGGCATGATATACATTGTCACCTTCATCGAACCCATCGTCGAAGCGGCGTCGGGGTTGGTCTTCTCCATCATCTTGTTGGAAACGAACGTCTGAACAAGCGCCATAAGGAACGAGATTATCGGCACAAGGATAAGCGGGAAGCCGAGATGCTCCCACGGAACTTGACCGAGCGGTATGCCGAGGAAGTTGAGGTTCTCGTAAAGCTCCGTTATTGCCTCCCTGTCGCTGTCGCTGACGCTCTTGGTGTAGGCTTCCTTGTTGTTGCCCGTGCCATAGCACTCGAGCGCGTAAAGCTCTCTTTGCAGCGCGGAGGACGTCTGGAACGTTACCTCGTCAACAGCCGTTACCTTGTACGAGCCGAAGTGCTTCTGCACCGTGGTGAAGCCCTCGCGCGCCGCGTCGCTTATGCAGTGTGCGCGCTTGTAGTCCGCGCGCGCCTGCTCGTCGGCAAGCTCGTTCATCGCGGTATTTTCCTCGTCGGTAAGCTTGTAAAGGTCGGTATCGGTGAACAGCACGCTCTTTTCGTTCTTCTCGTATTCCGCGAGCATGGAGTGGCTGATAACGGTCTTGATAACGGTCTTTGCTTCTGCGGAAACGCTGTCGAACACCGACATATCCTTAGCGGCGTCGCCCTGCGCAAGGCAGTTTGCGTTGTAGTAGTCGAGTATCTGCTGCGCGTCGCGAACGATATCGTTATGCTTCTGCAGCGCCTCCTCCTTCATGTCCGCAAGCTCGTCGCCCGAGCGCGTAACCTCGGTTACGAAAAACTCGGTTATCTCAACGTCGTAGGACTCCTGTATCATGGAGGTGACTTTTTCGCTTGAGGTGTGCAGGATATGCGTCATCGGCTTGTACACAACGTCGAGGACGCCGAAAAGTATCAGGAACGTGAGAAGCATAGTGCCGCAGCCGCCCATGGGGTTGTAGCCCTGCTGCTGGAGCTTTGTCATCTCCTCCTGCTGCTTTTGCTGGTTGTTTTTGTATTTCTGCTGAATCTCGCGCACCTTGGGCGCAAATATCGCAGACTTCGCGGTGTTCTTCTGCTGCTTTATCGCAAGCGGCAGCATGGCGAGCTTTATAATAAAGGTAAACAGAAGTATCGCAATGCCGACGTTGCTGCATATGAACTGGTAGATAAAGTACAGGATATAGCCCAGCGGCTTACCTATAAGGCTGTAAAGGAAATTTATAGTGTCCACGTCCTTTCAAAACGGAAGGGTCAGGCGGGCGCTCGTCCCGCGCGGCGTAATTTTATCAAAGCGGCAAAAGCGCCGCATTATCTTCGCAAATCAGCAGAGCCGTCGGCATTCCACGACGGCAGCCCCGCGCCATACTTTTCGGGGCGCAGCGAAAACCGCTCGGGTACAGGGTCGTACCCGCCCGCGCTGAACGGGTTGCAGCGGATAATTCTCCGTAACGCCAAATAACCGCCCTTTACCGCACCAAAACGCCGAACAACGGACAGCCCGTATTCGGAACAGCTTGGATAAAAGCGGCAGCAGCGCGGCAAGATTTTTGACAGCGTCATTCTGTACAGCTTGATGATACCGATAAGCAAGTATTTCATATAAGCTCGGACAATACATTCTTTTTCATGAGCGAAAGCAGCTGCTGCATTTTAAGCGACGGCGTTTTGCCCCGCGCCACGAAAACAAAATCATAACGCTTCTGTGTTTTTTCCTTAAGAATCGGGTCAAAAAGGCGGAATGCTTCTCGTATTATCCGCCTTGACCGATTTCTCTTTACTGCGTTTCCAACCTTTTTGCCCGTAACAATGCCAAGGCGGTTTGAACCCGCCCTGCGCGGACGAAAATAGCATATAAACCCGTAGGTTACAATGCACTGCCCCTTTTTGAACAGAAAGGCGAAATCGCGGTTGCTTTTTATCACAACGTACCTTTTTCTTAAATCAGGCACGCGTGATTCGGGCGTTTTGCGCTCCATTAGTATGTGAGCTTTTTCCTGCCCTTTGCGCGGCGGCGTGCGAGAACCTTTCTGCCGTTCTTGGTAGCCATTCTCTTCATAAAGCCGTGTTCGTGCTTTCTCTGGAGCTTCTTGGGCTGGTATGTTCTTTTCATTGTCGATAGACCCCCTTTTGTAATGCAATAACTCATGTCGGGATACAGTTGTCCCAAACATAACTGTCAACATTAAAATATTATACAGCATCGGCGGGGGCTTGTCAAGTGGTTTTTGCAAATTAAGCGAAATTTCTTCCCGCTTTGTATACCGTTCGTAATATTTCCGCAAGATTATACGCTACTCGACATTTTGTGCGATTTGCTCGCATTGCTGCGCGGAAAACTCAGCCGCCAAAATCCGCCCAAAAGCGAAAAAGCCCTTGTATTTATTATTAAAGTGTGGTACAATATTATCGTATCAATTCTCGGAGGGGAGTGTTCGGGCGTGCTTTTTCTAAAGCGCTCTGTAAGGGCTGACAAAGAAAATGAGCCGCAGGCGATGATGTTCGGCGGACGGCGGCTGCGCCACGAAATAAAGTTCCTTATCGACGAGGGTACGGCGAGGGTTTTGCAGGCAAGGCTGCTGCCGCTGATGGCTGCCGACCCGCACGGGGTGAACGGCGGCTACCGCGTTACCAGTCTGTATTTTGACGACATATATAACAGCGCGTATAACGACAAGCTTAACGGCATAGATACCCGCAGGAAGTTCCGCGCGCGCACTTACGGGCTTGACCCCTCGCACATAACGCTTGAAGCCAAGCACAAGGACGGCGAGTTCGTGTCCAAGCTCTCCGCGCCGCTGAGCGCCGAGCAGTACGCCGCGCTGCTTGCGGGGGACTGCGGCTTTATGCGCAGCCACGACGGCGAGGAGGACGTTTTCGGCGAGTTTTACCGCTCAGACAGGCTTACAAGGCTGCGGCCAAAGGTGATTGTGGACTACAGGCGCGAAGCGCTGGTTTACCCGCACGGCAACGTGCGCATAACCTTTGACAGGCGGCTGTCCGTGTGCTACGATACGCTCGATATGTTTTCGCGCGGGGCATTTTACTCGCCCGTATTCACGCGCGACATCGTTCTTGAAATAAAGTACGACAGCTATCTCCCCGCGGCGATATACGCGGCGGTGCAGGGGCTTGAAGCGCCGCGGCTGTCGGTTTCAAAATACATAATATGCTGCGACAAAATTACGGAGGTAAAGCTTCATGATTTCTGAAAAACTGCTTAGCGACGCTTCGTCGCTTCTCTCGGGGCTTGATTTCACTACCCAGCTTGCAACGCTCTCGGTGGGCAAGATACTTTTTACGCTCCTTACTGCGACGGTGTGCGGGCTTATAGTGTACCTTGTGTACCGCTTTTTCTACAGGGGCGTTGTGTACTCCGAAAACTTCAACATTCTTATCGTGCTTACTACTGTCGTTACGGCGTTCGTTATCATGACGATAAGCGCGAACATTGTGCTGTCGCTCGGCATGGTAGGCGCGCTGTCAATCGTGCGCTTCCGCGCGGCTGTCAAAGACCCTCTCGACATAGGCTTCCTTTTCTGGGGGATTGCCGCGGGCATTACCGCGGGCGCGCAGCTTTACTGGGTTGCGTTCCTCGGCACGGTGGGCATTGCAATAATCTACATACTTCTCACCATATTTAAGAAAGAGCGCCGCAGCTACCTTCTGATAGTGCGCTACGCCGCATCGGAGGAGATGAACATCAACGGTCTTCTCGGAAATATGCGCTATAAGCTTAAAAGCAAAACGCAGACGGGAGAAAGCGTTGAGCTTACGGTTGAAGTAAAGATAAAGAACAACGACATGAGCTACGTTTCCCGCTTTAACGCAATTGAGGGCGTTGAGAGCGTGACAATGCTCGAATACAGCGGCGAATACATGAGCTGAACGCCGTCACGCCCTGTCGGACGGACGCTATACTAAAGGAGAACAGCAATGATACTTACCATCGACGTTGGAAACACAAATACCGTTATCGGCGGATTTGATGAGAAAGACGTTCTCTGCTTCGAGTCGCGCATTTCCACGGACCGCTACCGCATGGAAGACCAGTACGCGATAACGCTTGTGGACATACTGTCCCTCTACGGGCATACGCCCGACGAGGTAAAGGGCGCGATAATATCCTCGGTAGTTCCCCCCGTAACGCCGCAGATAAAGGGCGCGGCGGAAAAGGTGTGCCGCTGCCGCGTGCTTACGGTAGGCCCCGGGATAAAGACGGGACTCAACATCAGGATAGACGAACCCGCTTCTCTCGGCGCGGACATGGCAGCCGTGGCCGTCGGCGCAAAGGAGCATTACCCCCTGCCCGCAGTAGTTATCGACCTCGGCACGGCGACAAAGATACTTGCGGTAGACAAAACGGGCGCTTTTGTCGGCGGGATAATAGCCCCCGGCATTAAAATCTCCGCAGAAGCGCTCGCGCAGAAAACGGCAAGCCTGCCGCTCATAAGCATTTCGGGCGAAGCGCCCCGCCGCGTTATCGGCACTAACACCATAGACTGTATGCGCTCGGGTATGCTTTACGGCACGGCGTTCATGCTGGACGGCATGACGGAGCATTTTGAGCGCGAGCTTGGCGAAAAATGCACGGTCATTGCAACGGGCGGTTTTTCTTCCGTTGTAGAGCCGCTGTGCAGCCGCGATTTTATCCTCGACAAGAGCCTTATACTAAAGGGGCTGCTCGACATCTACAAAAAGAACTGCTGAGAGGGCGGCGTTTTCTTAAGCCTGTTGAAAAAATCAATCTTTCCCGCTCATGGGAGTTTTTCGACGGTTTATTTTCTCTGGGGTCTGCGGGCATTGCCCGTAAATATATACCCGCGGTACATCGGGAGCATTGACCCGAGTGCCAGCAAAGGAGTCTGTAATGGACAACAACATTCGCCCCGAAAAGGGCAAACGCTTTGACACGGCGGCGCTTGTAACGCTAGCGCTGCTTACGGCGATAGTCGCCGTATTGCAGGGGCTGTCGGTCGGAATCAGGTTCGGAATGTTCAGCATTACGCTGACGCTTGTGCCGATAATCGTCGGCGCTGCGCTTTACGGCTGGAAAGCGGGCGCGTGGCTCGGCGGAGTTTTCGGCGTGGTGGTGCTTCTCACCGACGCGGGCGCGTTCCTCGCGGTGAACATTCCGGGGACTATAGTAACGGTGCTTGCAAAGGGCATAGCCGCAGGCGCTGCCGCAGGGCTTATCTACACGCTTATCGCCAAAAAGAACAGCACCGCCGCAGTTATCGCCGCCGCAGCGGTATCGCCCATAGTAAACACGGGTATCTTCCTGCTGGGCTGCCGCGTGTTCTTCTGGGACTTTATAGGGCAGATTGCCATAGGCGAGGGCTTTGAAAGCGCGGGCGCGTACATCATATTCGGCATGGTGGGAATAAACTTCCTCATCGAGCTTGGCGTGAACCTCGTTCTGAGCTCCGCTATCGTCACCATTGTAAATCTGGCAAAGAAAAAACGCAAGGCATAAAAAATACCGACCGCCCTCAATCCGAGGGCGGTCGAGTCTGTCGAAAAAGTCTTGCGACTTTTCCGACAGGAACATCCACACTGCGCTCACGGTTGCGTGAGCGCAGCGCGGATGTTTCGTCCTGCGAAAATCCTCCCATATAAAAGCTCTTGTCGTTTCAACGCTCTTATACGTATTGCGCTCGGCGTCATGCTTGAATACGACATATTCCTTCGCACCGGGTATCGGCTTCCGGTAAAGCGTTACCTCGCCGTACGTCATGCCGTTCACGCTCTAGGGCAGGCACGGTGTTTTCGGGTCTGCCGCCGAATCCTCTCACCGCGCACCCCCGAATCAGCCCATAGCCGCCGTAAAGAGCGCCGCCGAATCTCCCGACAGCATAAACGGCAGCGGAATGCTGTGCGCACCGCCAAACAGCATAAGCTGCTCGCCCGAGGGCGATATCAGCACGGGATAGGTGTCGCTTATAAACATGGGCGCGTCCGTTTCGTCAAAATTCCTGCCGCCGCTGCGCGAAAGCTCAAGCGTTACGAACGAGGGCTGCTCAGGCTCTGTCGTAATGCTCCACCAGCCGCTCCAGCACTCCTCGTATTCCGTTTCGCCCGCGCTGCGCCTGTCAATGCTCACAGAGCCTACTGAAGCGCCCGCGCCCGTGCCGTCAAGGCGGAACGTAAGCTCAAACTGCGCCAGCGCGCTGTCCCATGCGAGCGTCTGCACCGTCCATGTCGCGCCGTCAGCTGAAAGCCCCTCGGCGGTAGGTCCCGCCCAGCCCTCTTCAAGATACATACCGACAGCGCCCTGCCTGTCGTTATAATTCGTGACGTCCGCTGCAAGCTCCGCGCCGTCCGCGGATATCGGAAGGCTTATTCTGCCGTAAGCGTTAAGCATGGGCTGCCACTCGCACGCCGCTCCGCCGGAAACTACGGTTATGGCTGTGTCGGGATTGTCGGTATTCCCGCCGACGTTGCAGAACACCAGAAGCGGCTCGCCGCTCTCGGAGCGGTACAGCACCTCGTCCGTCAGAAAGCTCTGCGAATCGTCGTTCCACGAAACGCGGTTTACCGCTGCAGAAGCCGCCTCGTCGCGCGGAATTATGCAGAACAGATACCCCGCGCTGCCTATCGTGCGCTCCTCGGGTATTTCCGCGATAAAGGGAGCGTCCGTCAGCAGGTTGGGGCTGCTTCCGCGCAGCCATTCCGCAAGCGGCGCCGCATGTGCCGCAGGGAAATATCCGAGATACGCCGCCGCGAAAAGCTCCTCCCCGCCGATTTCCGCGCGGATATCGGCAAGCCCTCCGTCGCCCGATATAATCGTTTCAGGGGCGGAAGGTTCAGCCGCCGTTTCTTCGGACGGAGCAGGCTCGCTTTCAGCTTTCGTGGAAGCCTGCGCGGGCGCGGTGCGCTCCGATTCCTCCGTAACGCTCTGCGCGCTTTCCGCGCTTACCGCTGCGGAAGAAGCGCTGTCAGCGACGCTCTGCCCGCTGTCTGCGCAAGCAGAAAGCATTACAACGCCCGCGCAGAGCGTGAAAAGTACAATTTTTCTCATGCCGCTCCCCCCTTACGCCCACGGGTCCTGCTCTGCGGGGTGGCGCCGTTGAAATACGCGCGTGGCAGGTACTCCCTGCCGCGCAGGAACTGCACGTCATAGGGCGTCATGGGGCGCGGTCCGCGAAGCATATTCATGGCTTCAACGCCCTCGTCATTGTTTTTTATGTAAAGCTCCGGCGCGCACAGAAACAGCGCGCAGGTGTTCTCGGGCGCGGAAAGCCCCATCTGCGCCGCCGCCTTAAATTCCGCAATGCCTGCGGGGAACGCCGTTAATGTTACCTGCATATAGTTTTCCTCCTATGGTGTAATGGTGTGTTCTTCCACCTTAATTTTAACATAACCGCGCATAAAGCGCCCCCTACTTTTGTACGGTATTTCGTAATTTTTAAGCGGTTAAATCCCGCCGGGGCGCGCCCGGACGGGATAAATATAATGCAGCTATGCTTTATCAGCCAAATTTCAGCTCGGGAAACCTGCCGCCAAGCGCGCGCTCGAACTCCCCGAGAGCGCTGTCGCGCGGGAAGCCGTCCTCAAGAACGCGCATGACCGCCGTCAGCGCGGCTTCCGCAATCGCCTCGTCATAGACGGAAGAGCCGCACTCGCCGAGCCGCTGCGCGCTTTCTATAAGCACGGGGTACTCGTTCTGCCCGCCGAGCAGGCTGTTGCGCCTGTCAATGCCGCTCATTGCCTTTACGTTGTTCACAAAGTCGCCCTCGACAAGATTCAGCTGCTGCACGGACTGCTCGTTTATGCAGGCGTACTCTATGAACTGCCTTGCAAGGCTCGCGTTGTCGCAGCGCTCGGGTACGGCTATGTACGTGCCGCCCCAGTACCAGCCCGCAGGGCCTTCGCATACCGCCATGCTGCATTTCCCGCCGTCCGAGAACTGATGCAGCAGCACCGAATACTCGTACTCCAGAAGCCCCCACGACGGCACAAATTCGCCGAGCGCCCGTCCGTCGGGGATAGCGCCGAACCATTCATCGGTCCACGTCGTGCAGCGCGCGTCAACGCCGCCTGCGCGCATTTTCTCCGCAAAATCAAGCAGACCCTCAACCTGCTTCATGTCAAGCACGCCGTCCTTTACCCAGCTGCCGCCAAGCCCCGCTATATACGCCCTGAACATTCCGCCGTAGAGCGACGATACGAGCGCCGTTTTGCCGCCGCTCGCCTTGCCGAGCCGCTCGCCCGTCTGCGCGAACGCGTCCCAGTCCTTTACAAGCTCCTGCATTTCCTCGGGCGAGGTAACGCCGAGATATTGCTGCGCAAGGTCGGTTCTGTAAACAAAAGCCCCCGGCGACGGGTAGACGCACGCCGCCATGAACGTACCGTCCGCCGCCGTGCCGCCCGCAAGCGTGTACGGCAGCGCCTGCGCGAAATCGTTCTTCTCAAATCCGAGCTTAGAAAGCGGCGCGATAACGTCCGCTGTGTTAATAAGCTCCTGAACGTCGTCCGCGCCCACAAGGATAACGTCAACGTCGTCCGCGCTGCTTACGGCTTTAAGGTAATCGTCCTTTTCATAGGGGTAGTCAACGTACATCACGTTGATTTTACCGCCCGTGTATTCCGCAAAGCCGTCCGCAATGATATCCGCAGAACCCATTGCCAGTATGGTGAACGTCTCGCCGTCGTCCGCGAGCGAGTTTTCGCTTGCCCTGCCGGGTATCATAACCTCGCTGAAGCTCCCGCAGACCGCCTTGCCGTTCACCTTTTTGTACGCCCTCACCTTGAACCTGAACACGCCCGCGCGCGCGCCCGGCTTTATTATGCTGTAGCTTGTCTTTCCCGTCGCGGCAAGGCGCTTGTACTCCCCGCCGTCCACGCTGTAGTAAAGCTGGTAGCCGCCCGCGCCCCTCACCTTATTCCACGAGAGCGTAAGCGTTTTGTCGGACTGCGTTATTTCAAGCACGGGCGCAGCGGGGCGTATTTTGAAGCTAAGCGTTTTGCTGCCCTTGTAGCCGCCCATTCCCTTGATAACGGCGCTTGCCGTGCCAACGCCCTTGTTGTTAGTGTAGGTCACGGTGTAGTCCTTGCCGAGAACGAGCGTTTTTGCGCCGTCCTTTACCGTTACATTTGGTTTAAGCGGTTTGCCCGTGCATATCTGCGTTGGTATCCTGCCGAATTTAAGCGAGGATATACTCGCGCTGCCTGCAAGCTGCGCGCTCTGCACGTACGCGGTTTCGGGCTGCGCGGGGTAATACTCCGCCTGCGCGGAAATGCCCGCTGCGAGCGCAAGCGCGATAATTGCTGAGATGGTTCGTTTCATGGTCATTTTTGCTTCTCCTTTGCTGTAATTTTTGGTGTGAACAGTACGCCTGATTATATGATAGCACAGATAATTTTTGTTGTCAATAAGGTGGGGAAATTTTTTTGCAATTTTTGGGCGTACCATGCAAAAACACTCCATACGCAGTCGCGCCTATTAAAAGCATTCCGCATTGCAGCGCCCTTACAACAGCTTGTCAAGCTCCTTTATAAGCCGCTCTTTCATCTCCTTAAGCTCGCTTTGGCTCGGGCGGTTATCGTCGTCGTACATTTTCTCCATAGGATACCACCACACAGGACCTCTGCCGTTATTGCCGTAGCCCTCTATGTCGCCGCTTCTTCTGGGGAACAGATGCCAATGCAGATGTGCGTCGCCGTTGCCCAGCAGCTCGCAGTTCATCTTTTCCGCGCCAAACGCGCGTGAAACAGCCTCTGCTACAACCGACATTTCATTTAAGAACTTCTGCCGCTCCTCGGGCGGGAGATGGAAAATCTCCGTTTTACCGCCGTGTTCCTTATAAAGAAAAAGCGTGTACCCGTAAAAGTGCTGGTTATCGCCAAGCACCACGTATCCCGTTTCAAGCTCCTTTACAAAATACGGGTTCGCGCCGTTCTTTATCATCTCTATCCTGTCGCATATAAAGCACATATTATTACCTCCGTACAGCCTTTTGTTATATTTTAGCACACGCAAACAGCGCCTGTCAAGCAAAATAATTTATTGCCAAACCCGCCAAAACGTGCTATACTTATAGCAACCCCTGCGGACTATTAGAAGAAAGGCGGAAATCATGTCAACCTCAAAGGAATACATAGAATTTGTGTGCGAGCAGCTTGCAGGCACGGAAGATATGCGCTATAAGAAGATGTTCGGCGAGTATATGGTTTATGTGTGCGACAAGCCCGTGCTTACCGTGTGCGACAACACGGTGTACGTAAAAAAGCTCCCCGAGCTTGACGGGCTTATGCAGGGCGCGCCCTGCGGCTTCCCGTACGACGGCGCTAAGGAGCATTACATTCTCGATATCGAAAACCGCGGGCTTGCCGCGCAGGTTATAGACGTTCTCGCGCGGGTAACGCCCCTGCCGAAAAAGCGGAAGAAGTAAGCGGTTCTCGCAGAACAGAATTTTCTACAAACTGAAACCGCCCTCAAAAAAGAGGGCGGTCAAAGTTTATTAAAAGGTCACCTCTAAAAACCTTGTTTGAGTGAAAATGTGTATAGCACACCGCCTGCTTCTTCAAGCCTCCTCGTAAGGCATACAGCCTTACTTCGTCGGCTTTCATCGCATTCGGCGCACTCTACCCATTTTCCCTTTTCAAACCGGTTTTTAGAGGTTCCCAAAAAAGAATCTCACTAGGCTGGCGAGAAAGGTGCAGCTGCTAGGAAACGATATTTCGGCTAGGCTTTTTGCCTGTTGCCCTTAGTTGCCCAACATCGTGTTGGGCTTTTGGGGCAACTGCACAAACGTCCTGTTTGTGCCTGCCGAATATGTAGCGTTTTTTGCGAAGCAAATAATGCGTTGACAGGAGCAGCAGGACGCTGCGAAGCGTAAGCCCAAAGCGCGGCATGGACGCCGCGCTACTAAGCTTACGCGTGCAGATGTGCCTTTATCGTCAGCCTGCGTGCGCCTTAAACGGTAGCTCCCTTGGTTATGTATACAGGGTAATCCGCAGAGCCTGTGAGCGTGCGGTTCTTGGAAACCGTAACGTCCTTGTCCGCTACAACGTTTATTACCGAAGCCTTCTCCTCGATAACAGCGCCCTGCATGATAATGCTGTTTCTGATAACAGCGCCCTTGCCTACCTTAACGCCGCGGAACAGCACGGAGTTCTCAACAACGCCGTCTATAATGCACCCGTCGGCAATGAGCGAACCCTTTACGGAGCAGTCTATGCCGTACTTTGCGGGAGCGACGTCGCGAACCTTTGTGTATATGGGCGTTTCAAGCGAGAATACCTCGTGGCAGATGGAGCGGTTCATCATGTCCATGGTAGCCTTGTAGTAGGTCTTCATGCTGTCGATAAGCTCGAAGTAGCCGTCGTACTTGTAGCCGTATACCTTGAAGTCGTGCAGCTTGTGCTGGAGTATGTCGGTCTCAAAGCTGTACAGGCTGCGGCACTCGCTCTCGTGGATTATCTCCTCAAGGAACGCGCGGCTCATAACGTAAACGTTCATTACAACGTTCATTTCGCCGCTTATAGCGGGTCTTGCGAGAACGTCGTACACCCTGTTCTCCTCGTCAACGCACAGTATAGTCTGCGCGGTCGCTCTCTCGGTGCTGTAAACGCCCCTGCCGTATACGCAGGTGATGTCAGCGCCCGTCTTTTCGTGAGCGTCTATAACGGGTCTGATGTCCATATTCGCAACAAGGTTGCTGTCGGACATTACAACGTATTCCGCACCCGACTCGTGAATGAACTCGTACGCGCCCGCAAGAGCCTCGAGGCGGCCGCGGTACATACCGCTGCCCTCTCTGCCGTAGGGCGGGAGTATATGCAGACCGCCCGTCTTTCTTGCGAGGTCCCACTCACTGCCCATACCGAGATGGTTCATGAGGGAGTAGTAGTTCTGCTTGGTGATGATGCCCACCTGCGTAATGCCCGAATTGACCATGCCGGAAAGCGCAAAGTCAACAAGGCGGTATTTGCTCCCGAACGGTACGCTAGCCATTGCTCGGGATTTTGTAAGCTCGGGCAGAGTCTGCTCGTGCATATTAGCGAAAATAAGTCCCAGTACATTTGCCATACTTGCCATTGTTACCACTCTCCTTTCTTTATATATCCTTGGAAATCATAGCCTTGGGCGGCGCTACTGCCTTGTCGGACACGTTTACATGGTGGCCGATTACCGCAACGCCCCAGCTGTCCTTGTCCTCGATAAGCTCGGGACGCTCGCCTATGTGCGCGCCCTCGCCGATAACGCAGTCCTCGCCTACTATCGCGTATTCGATAACAGCGCCCTTCTTTATAACGGTGTTGGGCATGATTATACTGTCGCGTACTATCGCGCCCTCCTCAACCGTAACGCCCGCAAACAGTACGGAGAAGTCTATCATTCCGTTTATCTCGCAGCCCTCGGCTACCATGGAGTTCTCTATCTGGCTGTTAGGGCCTGCGTAATGCGGCGGCATAACGGGGTTGCGGGAGTATATCTTCCAGCTGTCGTCAAGCAGGTCGAGCGGTACTTTGGGGTCGAGAACGTCCATGTTCGCCTCCCACAGGGAGTCGATAGTTCCAACGTCCTTCCAGTAGCCGTCGAAGTGGTACGCCATCATCTTTTCCTTGTTGTCAAGCATTGCGGGGATTATGTTCTTGCCGAAGTCCTTTGTAGCGCCCTCGTCGTTCTCGTTGTCGATAAGGTACTGGCGCAGCTTAGCCCATGTGAATACATAGATACCCATGGAAGCAAGGTTGCTCTTAGGCTCTTTGGGCTTCTCCGCAAACTCGTATATCTCGCCGTTCTCGTTCGCGCTCATTATGCCGAAGCGGGGAGCTTCCTCCCACGGCACTTCAAGCACCGCGATAGTGGCGTCCGCGTTGTTCTTCTTGTGGAAGTCCACCATCTTCGAGTAGTCCATCTTGTAAATGTGGTCGCCCGAGAGGATAACAACGTACTCGGGGCTGTAGCGGTCTACAAAGCCTATGTTCTGGTAGATAGCGTTAGCCGTACCCGAATACCACGCCTTGCCCGCAGCCGTTTCGTACGGGGGCAGTACGTGTACGCCGCCGTGCGCGCGGTCAAGACCCCACGGCTGGCCGTTGCCTATGTACTCGTTAAGCACCAGCGGCTGATACTGCGTCAGCACGCCTACCGTGTCGATACCCGAATTAACGCAGTTTGAAAGCGGGAAATCGATAATCCTGTACTTGCCGCCGTAAGGCACGGCGGGCTTTGCCATATCCTGCGTGAGCGCGTAAAGACGGCTGCCCTGTCCGCCCGCAAGCAGCATGGCAACGCATTCCTTCTTAATGTGATTCATAACTTCCTCCTGTCGGTAATGACTATTCTTATTTTTGGAACAGACCGCTTTTAGCGGCTGTGTTTGCCGTGTTTATGCCTGCGAGAGCCGTTGGGCTTATGCGCGGGATTAGGCGCGGGATTGGGAGCGGCTGCGGCTGGCGCTTTCTGAGCGTTGTCCGCGGGCTTCTCCGCCTTTTCGGGGGCGGGCGCTGCAGGCTTCTCCTCGGCTTCTGCGGGAGCTTTCGCTTCCTGCTTTTCCTCGGGCTTGGGCGCTTCGTCGGGAACTTCGGATACCTCCGCAGGCTCTGCCTTTACCTCGGCGGGCTGCTCAGACTGCTGAACCTCCGCGCTCTCCTGCTTTGAGGGCGGGGTGCGCTTGTTCTTTATCTCAAAGTACAGCACAGCCATGGGCGGCAGGTCTATCGAAATGCGGTATTCCTCGCCGTGCATGGGTTCTTCGCGCGCGGTAAGCGTGCCGTTTGAAACGCCCGTGCCGCCGTACTTCACGTCGTCGGAGCTGAACGCCTCCACATAGTCCGCGTAATACGGAACGCCTATCTCGTACACCTCGTGGCGTACAGGCTGGAAGTTGCACACAACAACTACCTCGTCCTTATTGCGGGCAATGCGCCTGAACGCGATAACGCTGTTCGCGCTGTCCTCTGCGGATATCCAATGGAAGCCCTCCCAGCCCGTGTCGCAGTCCCACAAAGCGGGGGTATTCATGTAGTAGCTGTTGAGCGCCTTTACGTATTCATGCAGCTTTCTGTGCGGCTCAAACTCCAGCACTTCCCAGTCAAGCTGGGTCTGGAAGTTCCACTCCTTATACTGCGCGAACTCCTGCCCCATGAACATAAGCTTCTTGCCGGGGTGAGCCATCATATAGCCTAAGAACGTGCGCATGGAGTTGAACCTGAACTCGCGCGGACCGCCCATTTTATCAAGCATTGAGCATTTTCCGTAAACCACCTCGTCGTGCGATATCGGCAGTATGTAGTTCTCCGAGAACGCATAGTAGAACGAGAACGTTACAAGGTTGTGGTTGTACGGCCTGCCGAGCGGGTCCATGCTCATGTAGCGCAGCATATCGTTCATCCAGCCCATGTTCCACTTGAAGTTGAAGCCAAGCCCGCCTATATCCGTGGGCTTTGTTACAAGCGGCCATGCGGTGGATTCCTCCGCGACCATCATAATGTTGGGGTGTTCCTTGAAAAGCGCGGTGTTGAGCTTTTGCAGGAACGCCACCGCTTCAAGGTTCTCATGCCCGCCCTTTGAGTTGGGACGCCACTCGCCGTCGCGCCTGTCGTAATCAAGGTAGAGCATGGAAGCCACCGCGTCGACGCGCAGTCCGTCTATATGATATTTGTCTATCCAGTAGTTTGCGTTTGAAGCAAGGAAGCTCTGCACCTCGGGCTTGCCCCAGTCGAAGATGTGCGTACCCCAGTTCTTATGCTCGCGCTTTAACGGGTCTGCATACTCGTAGCAGCTTGTGCCGTCAAATTCGTAAAGCCCTGCGGCGTCCTTGGGGAAGTGCGCGGGTACCCAGTCGAGGATAACGCCTATGCCCGCGTTGTGGCACTTGTCCACAAAGCGCATAAAGTCGTGCGGCGTGCCGAAGCGCGACGTGGGCGCATAGTACCCTATCTGCTGGTAGCCCCAGCTTCCGTCGAACGGAAACTCGCCTATCGGCATAAGCTCAACGTGGGTGTAGCCCATTTCCTTTACATAGGGGATAAGCTCGTCTGCAAAGCGCACATAGTCGAGATAGTTCTCGCCGTTCTTGCGCCACGAGCCTACGTTCACCTCGTAAATATTGCACGGGCTGTCGTAAATGTTGCGCTCGGACAGCTCCTTGCGGTACTTGTCGTCCGTCCACGCGAACCCGTCGAGGTCGTAGAACTTTGAGGCGGTGTTCGGGCGCGTTTCCATGTGCGTGCCGTAAGGGTCGGCCTTAAGCTTGATAAGCCCGTCGGGCGCTTCTATGCTGTATTTGTAGTTGTCGTATTTTTTTATACCCTCTACAAAAAGCTCCCAGATACCGCCGTCGCTTATCTTGTTCATGAAGCCCCTTGTCCTGTCCCAGTGGTTGAAGTCCCCGACAACGCTCACCGAGCGGGCGTTGGGCGCCCATACTCTGAAAACTGCGCCGTCCTTTCCGCCGCGGTTGTCCTTGTGAGAGCCGAAGAAATCATAGGCGTGCGCATTTTCGCCCCTGTGGAACAGATACAGGGGAACATTGTAATTTTCAGGTACGACTATCGCCATTTGCATTACCTCCCGTTTGGGCTGTGGTATTGTGAAAAGCGCGGTCATGCGGCATTCTGTTAAAAAATAGCCAAAATACCTCCATAGCTCGGGCTTTTCCTTGCCATTATTGTACCACATTGAAAAATATATTTCAATAGTTTTGTTAATATTTCATGTTTTTTGCTATTTTCAACCACTTATTTTTGTGCATTTTTCCGCCAAAAGCGCCGTGTTTGTGTAAACGTTTTTACACGCCTGACAGAAAACAGACAAAAGGCGGTGTTTTGTGCAGGATAACACCGCCTTTTATTAAACAACGCCCGCATATTTCGTCTCGGCGCAGAACGTTCGCGGGTATGCCGAACCGCCCTTGCGCTCACCCGCTCACGCTCACCACCACTACGCTCATATCGTCGTTTCTGCCGTTTTCCGCGCCGCGCGCCGCCCTCGCTATGCGCTCCGAAAGCTCCTGCGCAGAGCCGCCGCGCGACAGCTCGCGCGAGAGCCACTCCTCGTCCGCCGCGCAGCCGTCCGTCATCATCACAATAATGTCGCCCGCGCCCACGCTGAACTGCTGCGCGGGCAGGCTGAGCCGTCCCCCCGTGCCTGCGGGCGCAGAGGAGAGCGCCGCGCGCACAAGTTTGTCCGCGCTTTTGATGTAGGTAGCCGCCGCGCCCGCCTTGTACACCGCGCCCTCGCCGCTGTTAAGGTCTATGCGGCATATGTCAAGCGTTGCAAAGCTCTCGTCCGCGCTTTTTACAAGCAGCGAGGTGTTGACCGTTTCAAGCGCCGCGGACAGCGGAATGCCGCTTTTAAGCAGCTTTGCCAGCAGCGAGCAGGCAAGCGTGCTGTCCACGCGCGCCCTGCTGCCCGTACCCATGCCGTCCGACAGCACCACGCACAGCCCGCCCTGCGCGTCCGTAAAGCTCTCGTAGCAGTCGCCGCAGACGCGGTTTTTGCCCTTGCAGAACTGAAACGCCCCCACGCTTGCGGAAAGGCGCGAGCTTTCCTGCGCGGTTATCCTGCTGCGCGTGCCGCACGAGGCAAGCACGGGGCGCTCGGTTTCCCGCCCCAGCGCCTGCGAAAGCAGCCCGCCGAGATAGTCCATGTCAACGTTGGGCTCGCCCTCGCCGTACGCTTCAAAAAGAAGCCTGCCGCCGCTGCGCGTTACAAAGGCGCGCACGTTGTCCATGCCGCACTCGCGCAGCAGCGCCTCCGCGCGCTTTTCCGCCGTGCGGAAGTGCGGGGACGGTATGCTGCCCGCCGCCATCGAGCGCAGTATGTCCCGCACCCCGGAAAGCCAGTCGGTGTATACCCTGCGCAGCTCGTTCACGCGGCGGCGGTCTGCGGCGGCGGCAAGGCAGCGCGCGTATTCATGCTCCACCGCCTCAATCACCTGCGCGCGGCACATACACTCCTGCGCGCACTGCGCGCTCATGGACTGCTCGGTGAGCTTCTCGCCGCGCCGCAGCTCGTCCGTCAGCCGCGCAAACTCCGCGCTGAAAAGGTCGTACTTCTCGCCCCAGCAGGTCATGCTGTTGGGGCAGGTGCGGCACACGCGGTCGGCAGCCCTTTCCGCCGCCTGCGCGGGGGTCGCGCCGTATTTTCTGTCGAGCGTTTCGGCGGCAGCGTTAAGCCCGCCGCTTATGCCCGCTACGGCGTCCGCCGCAAAGCACAGCCGCTCGCGTATCATGGCGGCTACGGTGCTGTCCGCAAAGGGCTTCTGCGCGTTCTTTTTCGTAAGCGGCACGGCGGCGTAAATCACGCCCGCCGCCGCCGTTTCCGCAAGCAGCCGCCAGCCTCCCTCGTCATAGCCGCCAAGCAGCGCGCCCGCGCAGCCTATAAACACAAACGCCGCCGCCCGCGTGATTTTACCGTATTTTGAGAACGCACCGCTCACAAGCGCCGCCGCGCAAATCACCGCCGCAAAGCGCCCCGACTGCGGGTCTGCCGCGCACAGCCCGAACAGCCCTGCCGCGCCGAACACCGCGCACCACGCTATTCCTCTGCACGTCCCCAGCATAAGCAGCCCCGCGCCGAGCGCCAGCCGCCCTATGTTCGCCACGGGGTAGTCCAGCGCGCCCAGCGACATGAACGCAAGCCCCGCAGCCACCGCAGCCCTTGCGCATTCGCGCGGGTCGGTAACGTCAAAGCCGCGCTTTGCAGCGCTATCCGAAAGCAGGCATACCGCCGCCGCAAACGCCCCCGCGCCGAGCGCCGCCGTAAGCGCCGCGAGAAGCTCCGACGGCTTCATCACAAGCGCCGAGCGCGGGAAGAAGCACGCAGCCCACGCCGCAAAAAATCTCACCGCCGCGCGTATCTTCACGTTCTTAGCGTCGGGTATGAGCCTTGCCGCAAGCGCTATGGCAAGCCCCGCCACCGCCGCAAGCCCCTCGGGTATGCCGTGCAGCAGCGCCCCGAAAAGCCCGCCCGCAAGCGCCCATAGCGCGCGTTTTCCGCCAAGCCCCGCGCCAAGCGCGGCAGCTCCGGGCGCAGCGCTCGCCGCAGACGCGCCAAGCTCTAGCAGCGCCCCCGCAAATATCCATATCCCGTTCCCCCGCAAAAAGTCGAGAGCTTTCCCCTTTGTTAGCCTTACCGCCGTGTTTTCCGTCATTTTTTCGTCCTTTCGCTTTTGGGCGCGCTTTTTTGTCTGCGCGCCTTTCCCCTTGTTGTTTGTGTGGTATATTTTACCACAAAGAAGCCGCGCACGCTGTCAAATCATACTGTAAATAAATAAGTTTTTCTGCGGGATAACTATAAATATGCAAAAATCTTTGACAAACGGGTTATTTTATGCTACAATAGAGAAAAACGCGGAGCATTCCGCCTGTGAAAGGATAAATACAATGAACGTTGATTTTGAAGCCGCATTACAGTTTATCAACCTTGAAAGCTACGATAAGGCAGAGGCGAGCCTCAACAAGGCTATAAAGACCGAGGAGGACAAGGGCGACAAGACCACCGCAACGCAGTACCGCTGCGTACTGGGCGAGCTTTTTGCAAACCTTGGCAGGGCGCAGGACGCACGCGAACAGTTTGAAATGGTGCTGGAGTTCTGCGACAGCACGCACACGCTTCAGGCGCAGCGCGCCATATCCCAGCGCTATATAGACGCGTTCGACGGCAAGATACCCGCCCCCGCGCCCGCAAAGCGCAACCCCTCCGTGCCGCTTATCCCCAAGCCCGTGCAGGACAAGGGCTTTATCGCAGGCAAAATGAACAAGAGATGACCCGCTGAAAGGAGCGTTCCATGCGCCGCGACAAAACAAATTACTATCTCGACATCGCCGAAACGGTATCCGAGCGCAGTACCTGTCTGCGCAGGAGCTTCGGCGCAATACTCGTTAAGAACGACGAGATAATCTCTACAGGCTATAACGGCGCGCCGCGCGGGCGCAAAAACTGCTCGGATATCGGCGGGTGTCTGCGCGAAAGGCTGGGCGTGCCGCGCGGGCAGCGCTACGAGCTGTGCCGCTCGGTCCACGCGGAGGCGAACTGCATAATAAGCGCGCCGCGCGCGGATATGATAGGCGCTTCGCTTTACCTTGCGTGCCACGACAGCGTAACGGGTACGCTCGAGGGCGCTGTAGAGCCATGCTCCATGTGCAAGCGGCTTATCATAAACGCGGGGATTGAGCGCGTTTATATAAGAACCGCGCCCGACGAATACAAAGCGCTTTCCGTGTCGGACTGGATAGACAACGACGAAAGCCTTGTGGGAAGCGAGGGGTACTGATTGCCGTTACAGCTTACAAATATCGGCGTGATACGCGAGCTTTTCGAGCGCCACGGCTTTTCGTTCACCAAGGCGCTCGGGCAGAACTTTATAATAAACCCCGCGGTATGCCCGAAAATCGCCGAGAACGGCGGGTGCAAAAAGGGCGTGTGCGCGCTTGAAATAGGCACGGGCGTGGGCGTTCTCACGCAGGAGCTTGCAAAGCGCTGCGATAAAGTGGCTGCGGTGGAGATAGACGAGGGGCTGCGCCCCATTCTCGCGGAAACGCTCGCGGACTACGATAATGTAGAGGTAGTGTTCGCGGACGTTATGCAAACCGACCTTGCGGCGCTTATCGCCGAGAGATTCGGAAACAGCGAGGTTGTGGTGTGCGCAAATCTGCCGTATTACATCACATCCCCCGTGATAATGCGCATTCTTGAAAGCCGCCTTAACGTGTCCGCAGTAACCGTTATGGTGCAGAAAGAAGCCGCTGACAGGATATGCGCAAAGCCCGGAACGCGCGGGTGCGGCGCTATCTCATGCGCGGTAAGCTACTACAGCGAGCCTAAGCTGCTTTTCCGCGTGAACAGGGGGAGCTTTATGCCCGCGCCGAACGTGGACAGCGCGGTAATCCGCCTTGACATAAAAAAGGGCGAGCATCTCCCGCCCGAGCGCGAAAAGGCGCTTTTCCGCATTATACGCGCGGCGTTCTCGCAGCGCAGAAAGCAGCTTGCAAACCCGCTTTCCGCAGAGCTTGGCATACCGAAGCAGGAGCTTTGCGGCATAATGCAAAGCGTGGGTATAAGCCCCACGGCGCGCGCGGAGGAGCTGACGCTCGACAAATTTCTGGCGCTTGAAAGCGCGCTTTACAAGGGCTGATTTTTTCTCTCCCTGCGACGTTCCCGCAGATTTTGTGTCTTTATTTGTAAGAACGCTTTACAAAAGGAGGGCGCATATGTTCGATATTTACTCAGAGGGCGTGAACCTCACGCCGATTGTCGCTATAGCGGGGCTTGTGCTTATGCTCCCCTTGCAGCTTCTGCTGTGCTTTAAGGCAAAGCGGCTTATTGTACGGCTTATTCCCGCGGCTGCTTTTGCGGCGGCAGGCATAGCGCTGTATGTCGCGGGGCGGGTTATCGGCGATATGGCGGGACTGGGGCTTTTCATTTTCGCTGTATACGCGGCGTTTATGCTGTTTACCTGCGGCTTTGGCTGGGGAATATGGGCGATAGCGCGCAGGTTCGGAAAAATCAAACACAACTAAATAAAGCAAGGCTGCTTTTGTTTCAAAGGCAGCCTTCAGACCGTCGAAAAACCCCCATACGGGGGTTTCCCGACGGGGCATCCGCGCTGCGCGCACGGTTTGACGGTGTGCCGTCAAACCGCACACTTGCGCGGATAGAAGTGTTTTTTGCCTCGGGAAGCCCGAGGCAAAAAAGTGATTTCAAAGCCCGCATACGCGGGCAAAATTGATTTTTTCGACAAGCTGAAGGCTGCTTTTGTTTCAAAGGCAGC
The DNA here is from genome assembly GCA_934462925.1 of uncultured Oscillospiraceae bacterium. Taxonomy (GTDB): domain Bacteria; phylum Bacillota; class Clostridia; order Oscillospirales; family Ruminococcaceae; genus CAG-115. Next base: position 69,593 of record CAKSIT010000009.1, read on the forward strand.
CTTAATATGTAGAACAAGGAGTACGAAATGGCAGAAATAAGAATTGCAGCGCCCGCCGACGCACGGGAGCTGCTTAAGATTTACGCGCCGTACGTTCTCAACACGGCGATTACCTTTGAGTACGAAGTGCCGTCCGTGGAGGAGTTTACCGCCCGCATAGAAAAAACGCTTGCAAGATACCCCTACCTTGCGGCGCAGGAGGGCGGAGAGATACTCGGCTACGCGTACACGGGGGCGTTCAACCCGCGCGCCGCATACGACCACTCCGCGGAAACCTCGATATACCTGCGCACGGACGCGCACCGCAGGGGGCTTGGCAAGGCGCTTTACGCAGCGCTCGAGAACATCTCGCTTGCGCAGAACATTACGAACCTTTACGCCTGCATAGGCAGCCCCGTAAACGTTGACGCGCACCTCGACCGCAACAGCGAGCAGTTCCACGCGCATATGGGCTACGAGCTTGCAGGGCGCTTCCACGCGTGCGGGTACAAGTTCGGCACGTGGTACGACATGGTGTACATGGAAAAGCGCATAAACGAGCCGCTCGGCAAACAGCCGCTATTTATCCCGTTCCCGCAGCTTGACAGGGCGGCGCTTATAAACGCGGGGGTGAGCGTATGACGTTTCATACGCTCTGGCGGGAAGCTTGAGCGCGGCGAGCTTTACGCGCTTGCCGAGGGCGGCAGGCTGTGCGCGTGCGTTATCCTCAACAGCGCGCACAACGAGGGCTGCGAGGGCGGGGCTTTAAGGCGGTGCAGGCGAAGCCCATGTACTACGAGGACACGGGACTTACGGAATATAAACTGCCGGAGCTTGCGCTTTAACGCTCGGCTTTATTGTGATGGACATACGAATACAGCGCCCGCGCTCTGCCGCCGTACAGGCGGGAAACGGGCGTTTTTGAATCTCCGCAAACCGCTTTCGTACAGCCGCGCAGACGGTATTCCATGCCGCCCGCCCAAAAATTTCCCCGCCCGCCGTGATTCTCCCCTTTTGCCCTTGATTTTTTCGCAAAAATGTGGTAATATAAAGTTATCTGTTTAGACATAGTATTGACACAAAAAACGGAGGATACGATAAATGAATACACAGGTCACGACAAGATTTGCGCCCAGTCCCACGGGCTTTATGCACATAGGCAACCTGCGGACGGCGCTCTATTCTTACCTTATAGCAAAGGCGAACGGCGGCAAGTTCATTCTGCGCATTGAGGACACCGACCGGGAGCGCCTTGTAGATGGCGCTGTGGACGTTATCTACAGCACGCTCGCCATGACGGGGCTTAAGTACGATGAAGGCCCTGATATCGGCGGCGAAAACGGCCCGTATATACAAAGCGAGCGCCGCGATATCTACATGAAATACGCCAAGGAACTTGTTGAGCGCGGGGCTGCGTACTACTGCTTCTGCTCCAAGGAGCGCCTTGAAAAGCTCCACGAGGACGGCGACGTCGGCGCGGGCTACGACCGCCATTGCCGCAATCTCCCGCAGGAAGAAGTGGAGCGCCTGCTCGCTTCGGGCGCGCCGTTCGTTATCCGACAGAAAATGCCGCTCGAGGGCAAAACGGGCTACGACGACGTTGTGTTCGGGCATATCGAGATAGACAACAGCGAAATGCAGGACCAGATACTCATGAAAGCGGACGGCTACCCCACCTACAACTTCTGCCACGTTGTGGACGACCACCTTATGGGCGTAACGCACGTTGTGCGCGGGTGCGAGTACCTCACCTCCACGCCGAAGTACGTGCTGCTCTACGACGCGTTCGGCTGGGAGCGCCCCGTGTACTGCCACCTGCCGCTGCTTATGGGCAAAAACGAGGACGGCTCTGTAAGCAAGCTGTCCAAGCGCCACGGCGCGGTAAGCTTTCAGGAGCTTGTAAAGAACGGCTACCTGCCCGAGGCTATTATAAACTACATGGCGTTCACGGGCTGGTGTCCTAAGGATACCAACGAGGAGTTCTTTACCCTTGCAGAGCTTGAAAAGGTGTTCTCGATAGACGGCATAAGCAAGTCCCCCGCCGTTTTCGACTACGACAAGCTGCTGTGGTTCAACAGCCACTATATAAAGGAGCTGCCCCCCGAGAAATTCGCGCAGCTCGCAGAGCCGTTCTGGTCGGAGGAGCTGAAGCCCTGGGCGCACAACGAGCGCCTGCTTTCAATGGTGCAGCCCCGCGTGGACACATTCCCGCAGATAAACGAAAAGGCGGCGTTTGCGCTTGGCCTGCCCGAGTACGACGCGGCGCTTTACACCAACAAAAAGAACAAGACCGACGCGGCGCTCGCGAAAACGCTTCTCGCGGCGGCTATACCCGCGCTTCAGGCTGCGCCCGAGTGGAGCAGCGACGCGCTTTTCGCCCTGCTTAAGGAGCTTGCGGAGCAGCAGGGAGTAAAGGCGGGCGCGCTTATGTGGGTGGTTCGCATTGCGGTTTCGGGGCTTGCGGTAACGCCCGGCGGCGCTACGGAGCTTATGGAGGTGCTCGGCAGGGACGAGTCCTTAAGACGCCTGAACGACGGGCTTGCAAGATTATAAGGGAGCTTTTGAAAGGAACATACGAAAATGAGTGAAGAAAAGAAAGAATTTGTAAAGCGCGAGATTCCGCGCCCCGAGTTTCCCAAGCGCGCCATTATAACGGGCGGTATGCCCTACGGCAACAAAACGCTCCACTTCGGGCATATAGGCGGCGTGTTCGTGTTTGCGGACGTTTACGCGCGCTTCCTGCGCGACAGGCTGGGCGACGAGAACGTTATATTCGTTTCGGGTACGGACTGCTACGGCTCGCCCATTGCGGAGGGCTACCGCAAGCTTTGCGCGGACGGTAAGTTCAGCGGCACTATCCACGACTTTGTGGAGGGCAACCACAAGGCGCAGAAGCAGACCCTCGACGACTACGAGATAAGCCTCAACATCTTCGGCGCTTCGGGCCTTGGCAGGACCGCGGAAATTCACGACCGCGTTTCCGACCGCTTTATACGCCGCCTTTACGAGAACGGCCACCTTAAAAAGATAAGCACCAAGCAGTTCTACGACGAAAAAGCGGGCTGCTTCCTCAACGGCAGGCAGGTTATAGGCAAATGCCCCGTTGACGGCTGCCAGAGCGAAAAGGCGTACGCGGACGAGTGCGACCTCGGTCACCAGTATATGCCCGAGAGCCTTATCGACCCCAAAAGCACCCTTACAGGAGAAAAGCCCGTTATGCACGACGTGGAAAACTGGTACTTCGACCTGCCGTCCTACAGCGGGCTTCTTAAGGAGTACGTAAAGGACATTTCCGCGCAGAAGAACGTGCGCCCGCTCGTTTCAAAGACTATCGCGGAGTTCCTTGCAGACCCGCTTATCCACATCAAAAACGAGCTTCTCGAAAGCTACGAGAAGATAAAGGACAAGCTGCCCGCGCACGAGTTCCTCGAGGAAAAGAAAAAGCCGTCGTTCACGATAGTGTTCAAAACGCTTGAGGAAATGGACGAGGCGTGCGTGGTTCTCGCGGAAAACGGCATTCGCTACCGCACGGGCAAAACGCTCGTTCCGTTCAGGCTTACGGGCAATATCGAGTGGGGCGTAAAAGCGCCCGTTCTCGAGGGCGAAGACCCGCTTACCGTGTGGGTATGGCCCGAGTCGCTCTGGGCGCCTATCTCCTTTACGCAGGCGGCGCTTGAAAAGCAGGGCAGAGACCCCGAGGAGTGGCGCAGCTTCTGGTGCAGCAAGGACGCGCAGGTATATCAGTTCATCGGCGCGGATAACATCTACTTCTACGGCGTTGCAGAAATGGCAATGTTTATGGCGCTGCAAAAGGGCGAGAACACCGCCTGCCCGCCCGACGGCGAAATGCAGCTGCCCATTCTGTGCGCAAACAACCACATTCTGTTCCTTAATAAAAAGGCTAGCAGCTCGGGCGATGTCAAGCCCCCTATGGCTGCGGACCTGCTTAACTACTACACCGCGGAGCAGCTCAGAATGCACTTCCTCGGGCTTGGACTGGGGCAGCGCAGCGTAAGCTTCATGCCAAAGCCCTACAACCCCGACGCAAAGCCCGAAGACCCCGACCCCGTTGTAAAGGACGGCTTCCTGCTGTCCAACGTGTTCAACCGCGTTATACGCACCTGCATTTACACCTGCCAGAAGTACTTTGACGGCATGATGCCCGTAGGCGATATAGACGAGCAGGTGCTTGAGGACGCGAAAAAGGCAGTCCTCGACTACGAGCGCTTTATGTACCGCTTCGAGTTCCATCAGGCGACCTACGTACTCGACAGCTACATCAGAAAGATGAGCAAGTACATGGCAAAGGCGCTCGGCGACGCGGACAAGGCGGACGACAACGCGCAGCGCCGTCACGCGCTCATTCAGGTGTTCCACATGATAAGGACGGCGGCGGTGCTGCTGCACCCCATGGCGCCCAAGGGTACGGAGATGATTCTCGAGTACCTGCAGCTTGACCGCAGCTTCTGGAGCTGGGACAAGATTTTCGAGGGCATGGCTGCGTTTACGGGCGGAAAGGACAGCCCGCTAAAGTTCCTCGAGCCGCGCGTGGACTTCTTTACAAAGCACCCGAGCCAGCTTGCCGAGGCGGAGGAGTAATTACTATATAAATAGGAGCAGGGACTGTGTCGCATACAGTCCCTCAGACCGTCGAAAAACCCCCATACGGGGGTTTCCCGACGGGGGCATCCGCACAAGTGTGCGGATAGGAGAGTTTTTTGCCTCGGGAAGCCCGAGGCAAAATAGACTTTTTCGACAAGCTGGGGGCTGTATACGGTACAGTCCCTGTTTTTCTTTTGGCATAAAAAGGCTTACCCCTTTATACAAAGCAGACTCCCCGTGCCGTAAGACGCGGGGAGTCAGTTTTATGCCCGATAAAGCAGTTTATCAGAAGTACTTGTTGGAGTGCGCCTTAACGTACTCAACAACCTCTTCAGCGTAGCAGAACGCCATGCTTACGCAGGTGTCCGCGCAGCCGTAGTAGATTGCGATTCTGCCCGTATCCTTGTCGCAGAGCGCTGCGCAGGGGAACGTTACGTTCTGAACGTCGCCGACAGTTTCGTAAATCTCGCGCGGGTTGATGAGGTACTCGCGGCAGCGGTACTTAACCTTCCACGGCTGCTCCTTGTCAAGAATGCAAGCGCCGAAGCTGTATACGAAGCCGTTGCAGCTCTCGAGAACGCCGTGGTAGAACACAAGCCAGCCCTCGCTTGTTTCAATCGGAATAGGACCGGCGCCTATCTTCTTGCTTTCCCACCCTCTGTCGGGAGCCATAACGTGTCTGTGCTTGCCCCAGTAGGTCATGTCCTTGGAGTGGGACAGGTACATATCGCCGAACGGAGTGTGGCCGCTGTCGGACGGACGTGAGAACATAACGAACTCGCCGTTTATCTTGCGCGGGAACAGTACGCCGTTTCTGTTAAAGGGCAGGAACGCGTTCTCCATCTGGTGGAACTCCTTGAAGTCCTTTGTCCAGCCGATACCGATAGTGGGCTTCCAGCCGTATGCGTTGCACCATGTAATCCAGAAGCGGTCCTCAATCCATACGCAGCGGGGGTCGTAGCCGTACTGCCACGGGTTAGCTTCCTTTGCGAGCGGGTCGTCGTTTATCCACTCAACCTTCTCGGGGTTGATGTTCCAGTGAATGCCGTCCTCGGAGAAGCCCGCATGGATAGCCATGTTTCTCTCCTTGTCGTCTACGCGGAATACGCCCGCGAAGTGACCCTTGTCGCTCTCAAACGGAACAACGGCGGAGTTGAAGATGGAGTTGCTTGTGGGAAGCAGGTCGCGGGGGATAATGGGGTTTGCGTTGAAGCGCCAGATGACGTCCTTGCAGCCCTCGGGGCGGTCCTGCCACGGAATGTTGGGAATGCTCTGTCCGATAATCTCTAAGCTCATGTTCTGTGTCCTCTCATTATAATATTATTTCCGCGCGGAAGCAGTCTGCCCCGCACCGTCTACAAACAGTATAGCAAATAATCCCGCATATTTCAATAGTCTTTTTGGCTAAATCTCTCTTGATTTTTTAGTATAGAATTACTTAAAAGACTGTGCAGTAAAATGTAGAATTTACTTAAATTATAATTAAGTGCACCTTTGTTTTTACCTAACAGAATCTTGAAAGCGAAGCCTTTGCCTGCTGTCACGCGTGGTTTTATATGCGTCGGCAAGCACCGTGCCGCGTGCCTTTTGCGGGTGATTGTCCTTTGTTGCATTGTGTACAGTTGCGATATAGGGAATTTGTGAGATATTACAAAAACATAAAAGATGTTGGTTTGACTATTGACAAGTGATTTGACTTGTGTTACAATTGACACACAAGGCAAATAAATGCCGCCCCTGAACGCCTTGAACATCTAAAGGGGCGGCAGCGCAGAAAAAATCAAGCCCCTCTTTAGAAAAAACGCATTAGTAAAGGGCGAATTATATGTCAAAAAACACCGCCAAAGCCGCGCTGCTTGTGTGTATGTGCGCGATTCTCTGCGCCTGCAGCGCCCCCCCGCCGTTTCGGGTGATTCCCCAGTAACCTCTGCACAGCACGATATACAGCAGAGCGAAAGCACGACAACACAGCAAACAAGCGCGGCAACCGCACAAACCACAACCACAACACCCCCCGAACCCGACGAGCCGCAAGCTGATGACCCCGAAACGGATAATTTCGTTCTGGATTGTATGAAACAGCAATTAGTTTGGGCATCCAAAGGGTATATGCCATGTTTGTGCGATGATGTTGAACTGATTGAGGACGACCGCGCCCCCGAGGGGTACTATGATGATAACGATACTGAAGCGCATTGCTACATCATTTACTACAAAGACGTCGGGTATCATTACAATTACGGCGCTGTCGAAAGCGAAACATTCATGCGCTGGGTAGAGCTGAAGAAAATTAGCGGTTATTGGAAAATAGGCATTCTGCGCTCATCAAGCCCGCCGTCTGATTTTTTTACTGAATCGTAAAACAACACATTGTTAAGGCAATACCGCACAAAGATTGTGCGTGTATTGCGCAGTCAGATTTTTCGTCAGATTGTACAATGAGGACGACGCAAGGCTGACGCCTTGCTAGGACGAATTGTGCAAGATGACGGAAAAGATGCAAGCAAGACACGTACAAAATCCAATAAATGGTCTTTGTGCGGTGTTGCCTTAACAGAAAGGATTTACTATGAACAACAGACGCATTACTTCGGCGATTCTCGCAGCAGGGCTTGCCCTGTGCCTGTCCACGGGCGCGTTTGCGGCGGAAATACCGCTTGAACGCCTTAGCGACAGTATCTCCGTGAGCGAGGGTTACTCCGCGCTAGCCAAAAGCAGGGCGGTCAAAAACACGCTCGTTGTCGCGCAGGGCGAAACCCTGTACGTCCCCGCAGGCACGAAGCTCACCCTTAAGGCGGGCGCGCAGATAAACGGCGCGCTTGTAATTGAGGAGGGCGGCGCACTTTCGGTAAAGGGCGGTTCGCTTGACGTTTACGGCAAGGTGCTTTGCTTCGGCAAGCTGACGGTGGGCGCAAAAGGCAAGCTTCGCGTAATGACTGACGCGCTGCTGTTTGCCGCGCAGGACAGCGCGGTAAGCATAAAGGGCGTTATCGCAAAGGGCGAGTTCGCCGACACGGTTTGTCTGGGCAGGTTCACCCCGCCCGAGCAGTCCGAGCAGCTTGTGAACGCCTACTGCCCGAACGCCGCTGCGGCGGTAATCTGCCGCTCAGACCCGTTTGAGGGACGGCTGCAATCAAGCGAGCCTGTCGCCGACATAACAGTACCTGCGGAGTACATCGCAGCGCCCCTGCCCGATGGCGGCAGCGGCGAGGTTCTGAGCGTGCTGTACTCCAACGGAAGCAGCGTTTCCTTTGAGATATACGAGGGCAAGCTGTTTACAGTCGAGGGAGTTCTCGCCGCACGGTAATAGCGACACAATAAAAAAGCGGCTGTCCCACTCGGGGCAGCCGCCTTTGTTATGCCGATTATAAAATTACTTGTTAAGGTTTGCCTCAATCTTATCAAGCTGCTTGTAAAGCGCGTCGGGAATGTGAGCGCCGCCCTTTGCAAGGTCAGCGTAGTACTCGCGCATACCTGCGATTTCCTTCTTCCAGAGGTCCTTATCAACAGCCAGCAGCTTGTCCTCAACCTCGGATGTAACCTCGTCCTCGATACCTGTAAGGTCGATGTCGCCCTTCTTGGGGAGGTAGCCGATAGGAGTTTCAACGGCGTCAATCTTGCCCTCGCAGCGCTTGATAATCCAGTCGAGAACTCTCATGTTGTCGCCGAAGCCGGGCCACATAAAGTTGCCGTTCTCGTCCTGCTTGAACCAGTTGACGTTGAATATCTTAGGAGCTTTGTCGCCGAGCTTCTCGCCCATTTCGAGCCAGTGCGCCCAGTAGTCGCCTACGTTGTAGCCGATAAAGGGCTTCATAGCCATCGGGTCGTGACGGAGAACGCCTACAGCGCCGGTTGCCGCAGCGGTGGTCTCAGAGGATACCGCAGAGCCGATGTATGTGCCGTGTGTCCAGTCGAATGACTGATATACGAGCGGAGTGGTGGAAGCGCGTCTGCCGCCGAAGATGATAGCGGATACGGGAACGCCCTTGGGGTTGTTGAACTCGGGGGATACGCACGGGCAGTTGATAGCGGGCGCGGTAAAGCGGGAGTTGGGGTGAGCGAGCTTCTGAGGCTTGCCGTCAGCCGCGATAACAGCGGTGTACTCCTTGCCGTTTACCTTTGCACCCTTCCACTCGGTAGCGTCCTCGGGCGGGTTCTTGTCAAGACCCTCCCACCAAACGGTGTTGTCTGCGTTGTTAAGCGCAACATTGGTGAAAATGGTGTTCTTCATGGTGGACTCGAGAGCGTTGAAGTTGCTCTTAGCGTTAGTGCCGGGAGCAACGCCGAAGAAGCCGTTCTCGGGGTTGATAGCGTAAAGTCTGCCGTCCTCGCCGGGCTTCATCCACGCGATATCGTCGCCAACGGTGAATACCTGATAGCCCTTGTCCTTGTATACAGCGGGAGGAATGAGCATTGCAAGGTTGGTCTTGCCGCAAGCGGAGGGGAATGCAGCGGTGATGTACTTCATATCGCCGTCGGGCTTCTTAACGCCGAGGATAAGCATATGCTCGGCCATCCAGCCCTCGTTCTTGCCCTGATAGGAAGCGATACGCAGCGCGAAGCACTTCTTGCCGAGGAGAACGTTGCCGCCGTATGCGGAGTTGATGGACCAGATGGTGTTGTCCTGCGGGAACTGTACAATGTAGCGGTTCTCGGGGTCAACGTCTGCCTTGGAGTGCAGGCCGCGAACGAAGTCGTTGGAGGTGTCGCCGAGGTTGTCGAACGCCTGAACGCCCATTCTGGTCATGATGTTCATGTTGAGAACAACGTAAATGGAGTCGGTAAGCTCAACGCCTACCTTAGCGAGCGGAGAGCCGATAGGACCCATGGAGTACGGGATAACGTACATGGTTCTGCCCTTCATTACACCGTCGTAAAGCTTGGTGAGCTTTGCGTACATCTCCTTGGGGTCGCACCAGTTGTTGGTAGGGCCGGCCTCTTCCTTGGTGGGGGTGCAGATAAAGGTTCTGTCCTCAACGCGCGCAACGTCGTTGGGGAGCGTTCTGTGATAAAGGCAGCCGGGGAGCTTTTCGGGGTTAAGTCTGTACATCTTGTCCCTGTTGCCCTCGGGAAGGGCGCAAACCTCGTCGGTCAGCTCGTCGAGCTGCTTCTTTGAGCCGTCAATCCAAACTACCTTGTCGGGCTTGGTGAGAGCTACCATTTCATCTACCCACTTGTTTACATTAGGGTTCTTAGTAAGTGACATAGCAAGTTTCTCCTTCATTATATTATTAGGACGCCTGCAAAAAGCCTGCGGCGGTGTCCACGAGAGAATACCAACAATCTCTCCACAAATACCATTATACACGATATTTTGCAATAAGTCAAGGAAAAATATTCACAATTTTTTCTCAATCGTGGATTTTCATAGCGTTTTCACAATTAAAGGGATATATATTTTAAGCATAACGTATATAGCCTTGTAAGATACCGCCGCGCGGGTCTGCCTGCGCGGAGCGCGTTATCGCGCCCGAGAATGCTCCGCGGTAATATCCGCCAAAAAATCCACGCTTTTTTGTGCATTTTTTATCCCTATACCGTTGACAAAACGCTGAAAATGGGCTATAATATGCTATGTGAGCAAGCTTGCGGCAAAGCAGGGCGCGCCCTGCGGAACGCGGTGAGAGTCCGCGACAGTCCCCGCTGCCGTGTAGAAGTTGCACGCCGTCATAGTTATTGTCACTGCGGAAACATTGGAAACCGTGGGAAGGCAGGCGGCGTGTGTGATATTCCAAGTCGGAAGACCTGTTGCACGCTGTTCATCGGGGCGTTCCCGAACATATCTTATCGGAGGAATAAAGAACAAATGAAAGCAGCACACATTATTTCAGCCATTGCGGCGGCAGCCGTAATGAGCGCGGCAGCCGTTCCCGCATTCGCGGCGGACGAGCAGGAGTATGTCGCATTCACCGCGATAAAGTCCACCATAGGACAGGGCTTTACGACAGAGCCCGTACTCGTTCCCATTTACGAGGGCGACACGGGTATTGACGTTGTAAAGAGAGCCGCAGACGTGCAGGTTATTGAAAGCGACTACGGCGCGTACATCAACGCGTTCGCGGATACCGACCTCGGCACGGACGTTCCCGCGGAAATAACCGCGGTTTGCCCCGAAATGACGGGCAGAACCGCCGACGGATACCTTTCCGCGCTCGACTACACCGCCGAGAGCGGCTGGAGCTACTTTGTAAACGGCGAGTACGCGCAGGTTGGCATTGCCGACTATCAGCCGCAGGACGGCGACGTTCTGGAGTTCCGCTTTACCGTATACGGCTACGGCGCGGACCTTGGCGTTGACAACAGCTCGTGGGGCGGCGCGGCTGCTCTTGTCGAGCCTGTTGACGCTTCGCAGCTCATTCTCGCGTGCGCGCAGACCGAGGACAAGGAATCCCCCGCTTACGTTGCGGCTATGGAAGTTCTCGCAGAATACGGCGCTGCGCAGGACGATATAGACAACGCCGTTGGCGGCCTTATGGCGGGCGACGTTGACTTTCTCACGAACGAGTCCGACGAAACGTCCGACGAAACCGCCGATACGGCGGATACCGCGAACGCGGCTACCGCAGAAGCTCCCGCGGACGACAAGGGCAGCCCTGACACGGGCGTCGAGAGCCTTGCGGTGGTTTTCGGAATAAGCGTGCTTGCTTGCGGCGCTATCGCCCTTTCCAAGAAAAGATAAGTGAAACGTATTTTACTTGCGGTCTGCGCGGCGCTCACAATGGCGGCGCAGGCCGCTTTGCCGTTTTCGGGCGGATATTGCGGCGCGGCGCGCGCGGCAGAGTACGTGCAGCCCGCCGCGCATAGCCTGTCCCAAGCGGACGGCATTCTCGGCTATTTCGCGCAAAAGCGCGGCGGCGAGCTTTTCGCGGGGCTTTCCTTCGGCGAGAACGACCGCGCCGCAATCTGCTATATGCGCCTTTACGGCGCGGACGGCGCGCAGGCGTACCTTGCAGACGTTGAAAGCGCGGCGCGCGCGCTCATGCGCTCTGAGAGCTTTGTAAGACCCACCGAGCTTCAGCGCGCGGCGGTAGCTCTTTCTGCGGGAGGAGGCTGTCCGCAGGACATAGTAAACGCCGCCGCCTACGGCAACCCCGACCTTGACAGGCAGGGGCTTAACGCGTGGATATGGGCGCTTATCGCCGCGAACTGCTCCGCGCTTGAAGCGCAGGACGGCGCGTTAAACGCGCGGCAGAGCTTAGCGCAGGAGATAATATCGCGGCAGCTTGAGGACGGCGGCTTCGCCTTTTCGGGCAGCGCCGCAGACGCGGACATGACCGCCGCCGCTATATACGCCTTAGCGCCGCTCTCGGCGGACGAGCAGGCTGCTGCGGCGCTCAAACGTGCGGAAGCAAAACTAAGAGCCTTACAGCAGCCCTCGGGCGCGTTCTGCTCTATGGGCGCGGAAAACTGCGAAAGCACCGCGCAGGCAATAATAGCGCTCGCGGCGCTCGGGTATGACGAAAGCGACGGCGCGATAAGCGCTGCCATAACAGCTCTCGCGGAATACGCGCGCGGCGGCGGCTACGCCCACCTGCCAAACGGCGAGGTAAACGCGCTTGCTTCCTCGCAGGCGCTTGAAGCGTTCACCGCGCTTGCGCTCGCGGGGCGCGGAGAGCGGCTCTACGATAAGCCGGCTTTACAAGCTGCGGAAAGCGGGAGCGCGGAATCCCCCGAAAGCGAACAAAGCGCGCAACCCTCGCAGACAGCGACAATACCGCAGGACGTGACGGGCGAAACGCCCGAATCCACGGAAGCCTTGCAGCAAGCGCCCCGCATTACGGGCTTTACAATAAAGTTTATCATCTGCGTTTTCTGCGGGGCGGCGGGGGCGGCGCTGCTTGTTGCGGCGCTTGTTAAAAAGAACCGCGCCGCAGCGGTTTTCGGGGCGCTTTTCGCCGCGGCGGCGGGGCTTGTGTGGCTGCTTGACATAAAAACGGCGGACGAGTACTACGCCCGTAGCGCGCCCGAGGGCGACATCACCGTTACGGTGCTTGCGGAATGCGCCGCGGCGCTCGACAACATGGAGAGCATAGACGAGCGCGTGAACACCGCGGATGTAATCCCCGCAGACGGCGTTGTGATAGCGTACTGCGAGGCTTCGCTGCCCGAGGGCGCTACTGCGTACGACGCGCTTACGCTTGCGGCACGGCGGCAAAAGGTGCGCGTGGACGGCAGCGGCACGGTATACGGCGTGTATGTAAGCGCTATAGGGCATATAGCGGAGTTCGGCTTCGGGGACATGAGCGGGTGGCTGTACAGCGTAAACGGCGAATACCCCGAGGTGTCCTGCGGGGAATACAGGCTTCACGACGGCGACGCCGTGGAATTTCACTACACCTGCGGCTACGGCGCGGGAATGGAGGCTGCAAATGACTAACTGCGACGACTGCGTAAACTATGTGTACGACGAGTACTGCGAGTGCTGGGTGTGCCTTGTCAACCTTGACGAGGACGAGATGTACCGCTTTATGAGCGGCACAAACGACAACTGCCCATACTACAGCTCAGACGACGAGTATGCTATAGCGAGAAAGCAATAAAAAAGCGCGCTGCAGGTTACGTTCCGCAGCGCTCTGAGACCGTCGAAAAACCCCCATACGGGGGTTTTCCGCCGAAACATCCGCACTGCGCGCACGGTTGCGTAAGCGCAGCGTCGCGTACACACTTGTGCGGATAGAAGTGTTTTTTGCCTCGGGAAGCCCGAGGCAAAAAAGTTATTTCAAAGCCCGCATACGCAGGCAAAAATGACTTTTTCGACAGACTGAGAGCGCTGCGGGTCACGTTCCGCAGCGCGCTTTTTTACATTCGTATAAGCTCCGCCAGTATTAACCCAAGGCTTCGCCAGAAGCCCATTCGCGGCACTTCTTCCTTTGCCACGATATCCGAGCGGTAGACCTCCACGCCGTCAAGCGTAACGAGGTACTCCCCGAGGAACTGCCCCTTTTCAACGGGCGCTTCAAGCTCCTCGACAAACGTGTATTCATATTCTACAGCGGCGGCCCTGCCCTTTTTTATCACGCAGCGCCCGCCGCTTTGCTTTATCACGGGCAGCGCTTCGTCCGCTGCGCCGCGCGTTACCTTTATCGGTACAAGCTTTGCGCGGTCGGTCTGCGGCGTGAACAGCTCGAAGCTCTCAAAGCCGTAGTCGAGCAGCTCCTCCGCCGAGGAAAAGCGCTCGTCGTCGTCCGCGCAGCCAAGCTCCACCGCCACAAGGCGCATTTCGCCGCGCTGCGCGCATACCGTAAGGCAGCAGCCCGCGCCGTCGGTCGTTCCCGTTTTGCCGCCGACTATGCCGTCGTAATAGCGCACAAGCTTGTTTGTGTTGACAAGCTGCGTTTCGCCGCCGCGCAGGTAATCAAGCCACGTTAAAAACCACCCGCGCAGCACCTCGTGCTTCATAAGCTCCGCCGTAACAACGGCTATGTCGCGCGCGGTGGAATAATGCCCCTTTGCGTCGAACCCCACGCAGCCTGTGTAGCGCGTGTTCTTCATGCCAAGCTCCCGCGCGCGCTTGTTCATAAGCTTTACGAACTGCGCTTCGCTGCCCGCGGTATGCTCCGCAAGGGCTATGCACGCGTCGTTCGCAGAGCTTATTATAACCGCCTCGATAAGCTCCGCCACCGTCATCTCCTCGCCCGCTTCAAGCCATATCACAGAGCCCTCCGCGCCGCCCGCCGCAGCCGAGGCTTTCACCTTTTCGTCAAGCGAAAGCTCGCCGCTCTCCAGCATTTCCGCCCAGATAAGAAGCGCAGTAGCCTTTGTTATGCTCGCCATAGGCACGCGCGCGTCCGCGTTGCGCTCGTAAAGCACCTGCCCCGTTCCCGCCTCCATAAGAAGCTCAGCGCGCACGGGCGCTTCCTGCGGCGCTGATTCCTGCGTTTGCGCACGAGCCGCCGTAAGCGGCACAGCCGCGCAGAGTACCGCGCACACAAGCCTTTTTATCGTCAGCATTATATTCTTCATGTCACACCTCGCCTTACGTCCGCAAAGCCTCTACAGGCGGCAGAGAAGCCGCCTTGTACGCAGGGTACGCCCCGAATACCGCGCCGATAAGCGCCGCCGCTGCAATGGATACGCCAAGCGCCGCCATGTCGGGGATAAACGCGACTCCCGCCGCCATACAGCCCACCGCCGCCACGGCAAGCCCCGCCGCCGCGCCCGCAGCGCTGCCCATCACCGCAAGCGCCACGCTCTCCGACAGAAACTCCGCGCAGATGTCGCGTTTTTTCGCGCCTATGCTCTTTTTTATGCCTATCTCGCGCGTGCGCTCGCCCACGCTCATCATCATTGTCGTCATTACGGATATGCCCGACACCACGAGCGATATGCCCGCGACCAGCGAAAGCGACGTTGTAACGGTTGAAAGAATGCTGTCGAGCTGGCTTTTCTGCGAGAGAAGATTGTTGCAGGTGTAGCCGTCCGTGTGGCCGTTTATTTTGTTAAGCTCGCCCGTTATCTCGTCCACTATACCGCTGCTGCCGTCCGCGTCCGCAAGCTTTACGGCTATCCTGTCGTAGGTGGTGCGCCCGCAGAGCGACTGCATGGTGGTTATCGGTATATACATGAACCCCGGCATGATGTTCGAGAGCATTCCCTGCAATGAGGAAAGCCCAGATTTCGCAACGCCTATTATCTCGAAGTCGTGATAGCGCCCGCCGAGGAAAATGCTTATGTTCTTGCCCACAACGTTGCTTCTGCCGTAGGTTTCAAGCGCGAATTTCTCGTCGATAACGCACACCCTGAGCCGCGCGGCGTCGTCGGAGTTGTTGACGAGCCGCCCGTGCTGCGCGCGCAGGGATATGAGCCTGTCCGCGCTCCTGTCAACGCCCCATACGTAGCAGTCAAGCCGCCTGCCTATCATCTTGGACTGCGTCATGCTCGACATAAGCGGCATTACGTCGCTTACGCCGCTTACGGCGCGCACCGCAGTCAGGTCGTCGTCCGTAAGCGCTACTGAAACGCTGTTCTCCGCAGGCTGCACAAGCAGCGTGTCCACGCCCATTGTTATAAGCGTGCTGCTTACCTTTGCCGTACCCGCAGCGCCTACCGCGGATATCACCACCACCGAAAAAACGCCTATCGCAATGCCCGCCATTGTAAGCAGCGAGCGCGTGCGGCTGCGGAATATATTCGATACTGCCTTGATGAACGTCATTTCTGCCCCTCCGCTATTCGTCAAGCCTGATGTAGCTGCGCCCCTCTATTTCCTCGGGAGAGGCGAACACCATGTCCCCCGCCTTTATGCCGCGCCGCACCTCTGTCCCGTCCGAAAACTCCGCGCCCGTGAATATGCCGCGCCGCACCGCCTCGCCGTTTTCGTAAACGTACACGAACTCGCCCGCGTCGTCCTGCCCTATGGCCTCGTAGGGCAGCACGCAAATCTGCCGCGGCTCGTCAAGCTGCACGCTTATTTCCGCTGAAAGCCCCGAGCGCAGCCGCTCGTCCGCGCTGTCGGGCAGCACGGTCACGTCAACCACCGTTTCAAGCACCGCGCCGTTGTACTCGCAGCGCGCAGCAGACGCTATGTGCGCCACCGTCCCCGAAAACACCTCGTCGGGGTACGCCGCGCAGGTGAACATAACGCGCTGCCCCTCGCGCACGCCCGCAATGTCGCGCTCGCTTATTGCGGCGGTAACGGCAAGTGTGTCGCTCGCGGCAAGAGTCGCTATGCTGTAGCCGCTCTCCACCGCCGCGCCGTTGCCCGCCGTGGAAATCACCCTGCCCGAGCAGTCCGCAACCACCTCGGACGGGATAAGCGAAACCGCCGTTGAAAGGTTCGCCGCCGCCACCGCAAGCTGCGACACCTGCCCCAAGCTCTCTATCATGGAAGCCGTAGCGTCCCTGTCAACGCTCGCTATCCTGTCGCCCGCCGTCACCTCGTCCCCCTCGGACACGTAAAAGCGCCCGATAACAAGCGGCATTACGCTCGTCACGTCGCTCTGCGAGAGGTACGCAAGGCTTCCGCGCCCGTCCGCTGTGGCGCAGTAGCTTCTTGTCGCGGCGCAGAGCGTTTTTGAAACCGGTACGGCGCTCTCGGCGGCCTTAGGGAGCGCTCCTGCCAGAAATGCTGTAACTGCGCACACGCCAAGCACCGCAGCTGCTCTTTTCATATCAATCAATCCTTTCAGAACGTTATGCAGCCCACGCAGGCGCGGTGCTGACCTCCTTTATTGTTGTAGTTTTGGGCGCGCTTTATTCCGCGTTTTTTATTTTTCGGGGAATTTTTGTCGCAGAGGAAATTTACCCTTGAAATCTATGAGAATTTGTGGTATACTATAAATGTGAAACCGTCGAAAACCCCCATACGGGGGTTTCCGCCGCAACATCCGCACTGCGCGCACGGTTTGACGACAGGTCGTCAAACCGCACACTTGCGCGGATAGAGGAGTTTTTTACCTCGGGAAGCCCGAGGTAAAAAAGTTATTATAAAGCCCGCTTACGCGGGTGAAAAAACTTTTTGGCAAATAATATGTGCGGGAGCTTTGCTTTCGCGGAGGGAGAAAATATATGACCTATAAAGAAGGCTTTATCAAATTCATGGCCGACAGCGGCGTGCTTAAGTTCGGCGAGTTTACGCTTAAAAGCGGCAGACTTGCGCCCTACTTTATAAACGCGGGAAACTATAAGACCGGCGCGCAGCTTCTTAAGCTCGGCGAGTTTTATGCAGAGTGCATTCACGACAACGGCCTTAAGCCCCAGACCCTTTTCGGACCTGCGTACAAGGGCATTCCGCTTTCTGTGGCGGCGGCTACCGCGCTCTACAGCAAGTTCGGCATGGACGTTAACATAAGCTTTGACCGCAAGGAAGTAAAGGACCACGGCGAGGGCGGTATGTTCGTTGGCAAGACCCCCGAGGACGGCGAGAAAATCGTTATCATCGAGGACGTTATGACATCGGGCAAGGCGCTGCGCGAGGTTCTCCCCAAGCTTAACGGCGCGGCTAAGGTTGACATAGAGGGCATGGTTATAACCGTTGACCGCATGGAAAAGGGGCTTAACTCCGACAAGAGCGCCGTGCAGGAGGTTTACGAGGAGTTCGGCGTTAAGGTATGCTCGATAGTCACCATAAACGACATTATTGACGCGCTTGAAAACGGCGTTATCCCCGGCGGCGAGTATGTCGGCAAGATGAAGGAATACAGAAAGACCTACGGTGTAGGCTGATAAGGAGAGATAGCAATGGAAATGCCTTTTCAGCCTAACGAGGGCAAGCAGCTTATTATAGAAACCGCCGATTACGGCAGGCTTGCGCGCTACCCCGTGCGCACCCACGTTATAACCAAGGACGACGTGCTGGAGGACGTGCTGGACAAGTACGTAAAGGACTACGTTCAGGCGGGCGACACTATCATCATGTCCGAGAAAATCGTCGCTATTTCGCAGGGGCGCGCGTTCCCGATAAGCGAGATAAAGGTGAGCAGGCTTGCGCGGTTCTTGTCGAAGTTCGTTGTTAAGACAAACTACGGCATAGGCCTTGGAATGCCCGAAACAATGGAGCTTTGCATTCGCGAGGTGGGCAGAGTAAAGGTGCTTTTCGCGGCTGCGTGCGCGGCTGTGGGAAAGCTTTTCGGCAAGCGCGGCGTGTTCTACAACATATGCGGCATGAAAGCGCGCGCTATAGACGGCCCGTGCGAATACACGCTGCCGCCCTATAACCACTACGCCAAAATGGCGCCCGACAAGCCCGACGAGGTAGCCGAGCGCCTGACACGGCACATCGGCGTTGACGTTGTGATAATCGACGCGAACGACATCGGCGCGAACGTTCTCGGCAAGTGCCGCAAGGATTTGCCCGACGAGTTCGCGATACAGGCGTTCAAGGACAACCCCCTTGACCAGTGTTCACAGCAAACGCCTATTGCAATAGTAAGAAAGGCATAATTGCCATATTTTTAAGGAGGTGTTTTTATGGCAACAGTAGGCAACACGGCTGCAATGCAGCTGCTTATGGCAAGAGCCGCCACCAACTACTCCTATAAAACGGGCGACGCCGCCTCTGCGGCAAAGCGCGCGAACAGCGCGTTAAACTCGCTTGGCAAGACGGACGCTTCCTCGGCGAAAAGCGTGCAGTCTGCCGCGCAGAAGAAGCTCGACACGCTCTTAAAGACCACCCTTAAGAGCAAGGACAGCGTTTTCCGCGAGCAGTACACCGAGCTGTTCAAGAACATCTACGGGCTTAACGACAAGACCGCGCAGAAAGCGGACAGCACTTCGTCGCTCAAGACCTCTGCGGCGGACGCGAGGAGCGCTGCGGACTCGCTTACCGCCTTTGCAAAGAAGCTTGAATACGGCGGCGAGTACAGCGCGGAGGAATACACCAAGCTTGCGGAGAAGTTTGCGGACTCCTACAACGGCATGATTGAGGGCGCGGCGGATTCCGACAGCCAGAGCGTTCTGCAAAAGGGCGTTATCATGGTAAACACCGCAAAGGCGTACAGCGGCTCGCTCTCGCGTGCGGGCTTCACGCTCGGGGCGGACAACAAGCTTACCTTTAACAAGGATAAGCTGAGCGACGTTTCCGCAACGGATATCAAAACGTCTTTCGGCAGCTACGGCTTTACGCAAAAGGCCGCGCAGAAAGCGGCGCAGATAAGCTCCGCGGCGGGCAGCGCAGGCGCGCTTACGTACAACAACGCCCGCATGACGAACTACGCGTACAGTATCGGCGCGCTGTTCAGCAATTACGCTTAAACGCATACAGCAAACGCCCCCGCCGTACAGGCGGGGGCAATTTTTGCGCCGCATTACATTACCGCGTGCGGCAGGCAAAATTTTAAGGGGGACTTTACAGCCCCCCTTTTGTTTCGGAATAAACCTGTTTAAGATACAACCGCAAGCGTAGAATCAACGTTCATAACGTATGTACCCGCGTTGCCGAGATAAAGGCCGCCGCTGTCCTTTTTGGAGCTGCACACGCCGAGAATAAGACCGTCTGCAAGCTTTGAGTTATCCGCGTAAAGCAGGTGCTGCTCACGGTAGGTGTCGGGCGAGCCTATGTTTCTGTCAAGCGCCTCGCGCGAGTAGTACGCGGAATGCACCTTTACAACGTACGCCTTAGTACCCTTTACGCTGTCGAGAACCATTTCGGTGCGCTTTATAAGCGCGTAGAAGAAGCCGTCCTGCGCGGCAAACGCCGTAGCCTCGATGTCGCTCGTAATCTGCGTTTCAAGCGCCGTCATGGTGGAGGCATCCGTGCGCGCGTCCGTGATAAGCGCCGAGAGCGAATTGCTTACGTGAACGTAGTTTATCTTGCCGCTTGTAACGCTCATGGATACGAACGTGTATTCATTTACAGGGTAGTTGCCCATAAGCGCCTTGCTGTACTCAACGTAGTACGGGTCGCCGTTTGTTTTCGCGGTTTTTATTTCAGCGGCAATGTCGTAAGACAAATCCCCCTCGTACTTTGAGTACTTGGTGAAGATGTACTGCATTGCGCTGTAAAAGCTTGTGGCGTTTGTGTTGGCTTCTCTGCGCTTGCCCTCGTCGGGGGATACGCCCGCGATAATAACCGCAGTAAGCACGCCGATTATCGCTATAACAACGATAAGCTCGATAAGCGTGAAGCCCTTTTTCGCCTTAAGGCGCTGCAAATACTTTATCATGATTCTTTCCTCCGTTTCTTAGCGTGGGGAGAGCCGACGCCCTTGTTTTTGCCCAGCGCGCGGCATGGCAAAAACAAAGAAACCGCAAACCCATAATAACACTAATTCCCCGACGGCTTTCGCCGCCGAGGAACGTTTGTGTTAATTAAGCTTTAACCGTAGTCCTAGCTATTAGCCAAGCGGAACTGCAGGAGCAGTACCAATAAGGATACCGGAGGGAGCTACACCGGCGGTCTTGCCATCCCAAGAGAAGGCAGCAGAGAACTCACCGGAGGTGATGCTGGGCATATCAGTAGTTGCGATAGAGCTGCTCTGGTCCTCAGTGTAAGCTACAGCGGTGCAAGTACCAGCCTTCATCTCAATGTGGATTGCGCCGTTCTTGAGAGAGGGGAACAGGTTTGCAAGCTCGATAGCGAGGAGAGTCTCAGCGTTCTTGATACCGGTCTTGGATACGTTTGCGCTTACAGCAGATGCGCCGCCCCAAGAAATGGTAGAACCAGTCTTGAATGCAGTACCGCTGTTAGTAGCAACAGTAGGAGTCCAAGTGCCGTTAGCAATGGTTATGTCCATAGCGGACAGAGCGCCGTTTGCCTGCTTCATACCGTAGCCGGAAGTATCAGCGTCGGTGAGGAACGTGTTAACGGTCTTCTGAACAGAAGCAGCGGTGGAGTTAACAGATGTTACACGGGAAGATGTAACATAACCCAGCATCGTGGGTACGAGGATTGCTGCGAGTACGCCGATGATAGCGATAACAACAATCAACTCAACGAGGGTGAAGCCTTTTTTCTTCTTAAGGCTCTGAAGTTTCTTTATCATTGTAAAGACCTCCTGATAAAAATTTTTATGTATAACCCCTGCGGGGCTATATCCTTTGTTTCAGCTGTCGGAGGGGGCTTTTACCCCGTTCCTCGGCTGTGTTTACATTATAACGCAACCACACAAAAATTGCAAGTGTTTTTTTGAAAATTTCTGCCCTGCAAGTGATTTTCGTTAAAAACCGAAGTTTGATTCTGCCGTTTTTGGTTATAATAACGGAAAAATCCGTGTAAATACTGTGTAACGCGCGCTTAACAAACAGCGCCCGCGCCGCGCGGTCTGTCGAAAAACCGACGGCGGCAGCTACGAACGCCAGCTTGCTTGCACGCCAGCTTGCTTGCACGCCTGCTTGCGCTTGCACACGCGTGCTTGCACGCCTAGCTTGCTTGCACACGCGTGCTTGCACGCTTTACATCGTACCCATTTCGAGGTATCTCTTGTACTCGTTGGGGTCTTGGCAGCGGGTTCTTGCAACGGCGTCGGTAATTTTGCCCATGCGTACAAGGCGCGCAAGGTCCTGGTCGAGCGTGAACATTCCGCTCTTCTTTCCCGTTGCGATTGCCGTAGGCACTTGGAATATCTTACCCTCGCGCACCATCGAGCGGATAGCGTCCGTAGCGTTGAGTATCTCGAGCGCCGCGCAGCGTCCTCTGTTGTCCGCGGTAGGCACAAGGGTCTGCGAAATAATGCCGACAATGGAGTTTGCAAGCTGCGAGCGTATCTGACCCTGCGAGTGCGGCGGGTATACGTCGATTATACGGTTTATCGTTTCGGCAGCGCCCGTTGTATGCAGCGTTGAAAGGACAAGGTGTCCCGTTTCTGCGGCGGTTACTGCGGCGTTAATCGTTTCAAAGTCACGCATTTCTCCTACGAGGATAACGTCGGGGTCTTCACGGAGCGCCGCACGCAGCGAGCCTGCGAAGCTGTCAACGTCCTGCCCTATTTCGCGCTGGTTTACCATGGACTGCTTGTGCGTGTGCAGGTACTCGATAGGGTCTTCTATCGTGATTATGTGGCAGTTCTTCTGACGGTTGATGTGGTCTATCATAGCGGCAAGGGTCGTGGACTTACCCGAGCCTGTAGGGCCTGTTACAAGCACAAGTCCGCGGGGAGCAAGCGCAAACTCGCCGAGCGTTGCGGGCAGGGAGAGGTCTGCGAGGGTAGGGATATCGTTGCGCAGAAGTCGCATTGCAACAGCGTGATAGCCGCGCTGCCTGTACACGTTAACTCTGTGGCGGTAGCCCGAGGTGGACACATACGAGAAGTCCGTATCAAGTCCCTTGGATATCTGCGATTTGTGCTTAATCGAGGTTATCTGGTTGATGATGTTGACGATAATAGGCTCGGTGCAGTCGGGGTAGCCGCCCAGCTTCTTTATAGAACCGTGCAGACGTACCACAGGCGGCAGGCCCGCGGTAAAGTGAAGGTCCGAACAGCCAAGCTCTCTCGCTTCGTCCAGAATCTTGTTTATGTCCATGATGTTGTTTGCTTCCACAGTTTTTTTCTCCTTATATATGTAGTCGTGCGGTCAGCCCGCCACAGCTTATACGGTGTAAGTAGCCTTTACAAGTTCGTCCATAGTCGTGCGCCCTGCAAGCACCATCTGCGTTACGTTGTCGCGCAGAAGCAGCGTGCCGTTCTCGGTCGCTTTCTTGCCTATTTCCTCTGCGGTAGCGCCCGCGGAGATAAGCTCCTTTATGGCGTTGTTGGTAACGATTATCTCGTGTATCGCGGTTCGCCCTGAGTAGCCCGAGCCGTGGCACGCCTTGCAGCCGCCCTTGCGCGCCCTGCATATCTGCACGGGCGAGGTCTTGTTTACAAGCTTTAAGTCTGCGGGGTCTGTAAGTGTTATCGTTTCCTTGCACTCGTTGCAAAGCAGCTTAACAAGTCGCTGCGCTATGATTCCTACAAGCGAGGAGGCAACCATGTACGGCGCTACGCCCATGTCCACAAGTCTTACGATAGTGGAAGCCGCGTCGTTGGTATGAAGCGTTGAAAGCACGAAGTGTCCCGTGATAGCCGCGCGTATCGCGATATCCGCCGTTTCACCGTCACGAATCTCACCGACCATTATAATGTCGGGGTCTTGACGGAGTATAGAACGCAGCGCCGCCGCGAACGTCATGCCCGCCTTCGCGTTTATCTGGCACTGGTTTACGCCGTCTATCTTCTTCTCGACAGGGTCTTCTACCGTAACGATGTTTACGTTAGGCTGCGACAGCTCGCCGAGCGTTGCGTAAAGCGTTGTGGACTTACCGGAACCCGTAGGGCCTGTAACCAGCATAACGCCGTTCGGGCAGCGGATTATCTGCTTGAACATCTCGTAGTTGTAGTCCGTCATACCGAGGTCGGTAATCTTTCTCGTCTTTTCGTCAGCCGTCGAAAGAAGTCGGATAACGCACTTTTCGCCGTAAACGCAGGGTATCGTGGATACACGCACGTCGAGGTTTACGCCGTCGATTATCGTACCGAATCGGCCGTCGAGCGGTATACGTCTTTCGGCGATGTTCATGCCGCCGAGTATCTTTATACGCGTGATTATCGAGTTGTGGAACGATATCGGGACTTTCATGTCCTGCTCTACAAGCTCGCCGTCGATACGGTAGCGTATGCGCGTTCTCGTCTTGAACGGCTCTATATGAATATCCGACGCGTTTACCCTGAACGCCGTTTCTACCATCATGTTTACAAGCTTTACGATAGGCGCGCTGTCCACGCGCTCGTTGCTCTCGGAGTCCGCCGAGTTCTGCTGCGCGTCCTGCTGCTCGCTTGCAAGCTCGTTTACGGCGTTGTCTACCGCCTGAGAGGAATAGTACCTGCCGATAGCGTCCTTAATCGCGGACTTTGTGGAGATTTGCGGAACTATCTCCATTCCCGTCTTTACCTTAAGGTCCTCGAATACGTAGAAGTTTATCGGGTCGTTAGTCGCAACAAGCAGCCTGTT
The DNA here is from genome assembly GCA_934462925.1 of uncultured Oscillospiraceae bacterium. Classification (GTDB taxonomy): domain Bacteria; phylum Bacillota; class Clostridia; order Oscillospirales; family Ruminococcaceae; genus CAG-115. The sequence continues at coordinate 93,539 of CAKSIT010000009.1, forward strand.
GTGGTTTATTGCAAAGGCGAAAACGCACTTCTGCTCCGCGACCTCCTGGTCTATCTTCATTACCGCCTCTGTGCTTATCGGCGTGGACGAGAGGTCTACAAACGGTACTTTGAGTCGTATGGAAAGCGCCTGTGCAAGCTGCGTTTCCGACACAAGTCCCATCTCGAGCATTATATCACCGAGCATTTTTCCGTCGCCGCTCGTTTTCTGCTTTACAAGCGCGTCCTCGAGCTGCTTTTCGGTGATAAACCCGTTTTCTACGAGTATCTTACCGATAGGTAAGTTTTTCATGGGTGCTGGCATCTGCTGATTCTTCCTTTCGGGCGTTTATTTAGCGCAATACACGTGCGGTATTGCATAAGGTCACCTCTAAAAACCTTGTTTGAGGGAAAATGTGTATAGCACACCGACTGCTTCGGAAAACCTCCTCGTAAGGCATACAGCCTTACTTCGTCGGATTTCCTCGCATTCGGCGCACTCTACCCATTTTTCCTTTTCAAACCGGTTTTTAGATGTTCCCATAAGAAATTTCCTCTATGGGCGGCGCTTTATGCGCTGCCGTGTAAAAACCGCGGGCGTGCCGTCGGTTATTGCTTGCATTATTTAATAAAGTGTGCTAGAATATACTTATCTTACATAAGGAGGTCATTTCATGACTGTTACAGCCATAGACATTGTTTACCTTGTGTTCGCGTTTATATTCGGCTCTGTCATCGGCAGCTTTCTGAACGTTGTTATCCTCAGAACGCCGCTGCATCAGTCGATTATAACCGAACCGTCGCATTGCTTTTCCTGCGGACACCGCCTTGCATGGTACGATATGTTCCCCGTGTTCAGCTGGATATTCCTCAGGGGTAAGTGCCGCTACTGCGGCGCTAAGGTTTCGCCGCGCTACATGATATTCGAGGCGCTCTGCGGCGCTTCGTACCTTGCAGCGTATCTGTTCTTTGTGGTTTTGCGCATTACGCCCGACTGGTGGGCGCTCGGGTTCTCTGCGGTGCTTTTCGCGGTGCTTATCGTTTTAAGCGGCGTTGATATCGACCACTTTGAGATTCCCTACTGGTGCAGCATAACGCTCGGCGTGCTGGGCGCGGCTGCGTTTCTTGTATTCCCCGAAACGCCGTGGTACGAAAGGCTTATCTCGTTCGGCGTTATCGTGGTGCTGTTCGTTATCCTCGTGCTTATCGGCGGCATGGGCGGCGGCGATATGCAGCTCATGGCGGGAGCTTCGCTTCTGCTGGGCTACAGGTCGTTCTTCGCTGTGTTTGTGGGTATCGTTCTCGGCGCGATATACGGCGTTTTCAAGAAAGCGCACGACGTAAAGGCTGAGAAAGAGATATCCGAAAAGCTAAAGGAGCTTGTCATGGACTGGTATCAGGACCAGCTCGACCGCGACTCGGGCTTTGTAAAGCTCGGCAGCGAGGATATCATAGTCGGCGGTATTTCCAACGGAGTCCCCGATATAGAGTGGGAGTTCCTCGACGAGAACGTATGGCACGGCCTGCCCGACAAATCCGCGCTCTCTAAGGCGCTGCGCGAATGCGACGTCATAAAGGACGAGCGCGAGGGCGGCTTCAAAATCTACATAAACGAGGACCTTGTAACCCGCGTCAAGTATTCCCGCAGAATGGTTTTCGGGCCGTTCCTTGCAATGGGCATTGCAGCGGCGTGGCTTGTGGGTGATTACGTAATAGGCTGGTACACGAGCCTGCTTTAAGCGCATATATTCGGGGCGAGCGATTCGCCCCGAATTTTTTTTGCGCCTGCCGCGGCGTGCTTTCCTCTGTCACGGAGCGCCGCGCCTGTTACGGCTCGGTAAGCTTTCTTGCCGCGTAGAAGATGAAGATGTCGTGCGTTCCCGCAGTGTCGGCGTCGTCGTCGCTGCGCGCCTTTTCGGCGTCGTAAATTGTATAGCCGTAGGAGTTCTTGTTCTCGGTGGGGTCGTACTTGTTGGTAGCTATCATGTAAAGCTCCGTAAGGCCGTAGCCGGAGAACACGAGCGAATGGTCTTCCATGTTGTGGTGGTCGTAGACGTTGATGTCGATTTCGAGCGCGGGGCGCTTTGCCAGAGTCTGCGTCGTGCCGTCCTCATTCTTGGGGAACGTGCCGTCGCGGTACTGGTTTGTCGCCTGCTCAACGGTTATCTTCGGGTAAAGCCCGTCGTAGAAGCATTCCTCGAAAACCGGCATACTTTTAAGGCTTCCAAGCTCGCTTACATAGTCCTGAAACAGCATATACTTGGATTCGCCCGAGCGCGCGTCGGTCGTCATGCGCAGGCTAAGGCAGCGTATCTCGTAAATGTCGGCGTTTTCAGCCTTCTTCGCCCATTCGAGCATCGTCCAGATATCGCTGCCGCTCGACATCAGCGGCTGACCTGTGGAAATGTCCGAGCCTGTCGCGTTGGTCACTATCTTAACGTAGGGCGTGCTTCGCAGGCTGCGCGTGATGTAGTTCTCAAGCGAGGACGCCACCATGCTTGCGTGCGAGTTCGTTTCCTCCGTTTTCACCATTTTAAGCGCGGGCGTGATGAAAGCGATTATTCCGACGAGCAGCACCCCGAGGAGCGCGGCGGATACGATAACCTCAACGAGGGTGAATCCGCCGTTCTTTCGGGAGAACAGCCGCCGCTTGAATTTTTTCAGCATTATCTGTCCCCCTTATCACGCGGGCGTGTATACATAATTGTATGCACCGTAAATGTTGGGCTGAACATTGCCGTCGGCGTCGGTAAAGGTTTCGTACTTATGGGAAGAACCGGTAGAAACGCCGTTCGAGCCGAAATCAGCCGTTGTAAGGTTCGGGTCTTCGCTGAACACAACGTAAAAGCGCGAGAATCCCGTGTTGGCGGAGAAATCCCTGCAGGAATCGCCCTTAGCAAAGTCGTAGCCTATCTGAATGCCGCCGTTACGCAGTACCGTAAGCTTATACGCGTTTATGCTGTTCTCTCTTGTGGTCGAGCATTTTGTCGGGGCAAGCGATACGGAGTTAACGTATCCCGCGGAAAGTATCGAAGCGGATTTCGGTATCTGAATGGTGTATTCCTTACCGTCGTCGCGCGTTACATTCTGCGTGGTCGCTTTCGACGCGTCCGTATCCTTGAAATAGAGCTTGTACTGCGCAAATTTCAGGCTTATGGAATCGGTAGTATCGGGTATTACCGCAGTTTCAAACAGATACCTTACGCCCGTGCCGGAGTAGGTGGAGTCTTTTTCAGCCTTAACCACTCTGACATACATAAATCCCTTTGTGCCTGTGATGCGCGTATCGTAGCGCCCCGCCTGAGAAGCGCTGTTGTACTTATTATCATCGTCCTTTATAGGCTTGTCGGTGTACTCAACGTCGCCTATAAAATAGTTAAGACCCTCGTAGAGGTTATCCGCAAACTTTGTATCGTCTGTGGAATGCGCCTGATATCCGAACGAAGCAGCGCCCGCAGGGTCGCCGTCCTCGTTCTGGAAGGTAAAGTTCATTGTACCCGAGGGGAGCGTGGTGTCCGTGGAATCGTACTTGTACGTTTTATCCTTGCGGACGAGGTCCTCCTGCTGGTGCGCAAGCTCCCTTGCGAACTGGTTGTTGGCGTTGCGCGCTGAAATCGCAACCTGCACCACCGACATTACCATCGCCGACATTATCGCGAAGATAACGAACGCAACGAGTATTTCAACCAGCGTAAAGCCGTTTCTTTTTGACAATAGCTTTTTCATTGAAATCTCCTTTCGCGTTAGTTTCTGCCGACGATTATCTTCCACGCCTTGGAGTCATGCGGGAGCGAACCCGTAGCGCCAAGCTCGCTGGGCATATAATCGGGGTAGCAGTTGAGATACCACGAGTTGTCGTTGAAGATGTAGTCCGAAACGACCATACCGCCGCAGAAGCGCACGGTGTTCGTTTCGCCGCTGTGATAGCCCTTATATGTCATATAGGGCGCGTAAACGAATCCGAAGTAGGAGTTGGACTCGATAGACTCAACTCTGAGTTCGCTTCCCGTGGACGGGTCGGTAACGGGGTAGTCCGCAATGTAGATTGCCGCAGACTCGTCGCAGGAAACGAGGAAAATGTTGCAGTTAGGATAAATGTAATCGCCTGAAGAATCCGTGGGGTACTTTGCCTGGAGAATCGCGTTTGTGTTAATGCATTTTCTTACGTAATTGCGGTCGATTCGGTTCGCGCAAAGCTCGGAGTATTTTCCGTCCTTGTTCTTGTGCGGCTCGTTTACGTTAAGCTCGCAGTCGGGGTTCGGGCAGAACGTTCTGTGGTAGTTGTGCCTGTCGCAGGTAACCTGCTTCTGATAAGTGCCGCATTCGGTGCACTTTGTTGTGAGCGTCTTTAGGTCGTATGTGCAGTCCGCGCAGCCGTCGGGGCATTTTTCATGAATGAACTTCTTTACATTGTTCTGACTGTTTCTTGTTTCAAGCGAATAGCCGCCGTTGGGATTGGTGCTGCCGCCGAGGAGCAGAAACCAGCCGTAGTGCATGAACTTCTCGTACTGCGAGGATGCGTAGTTAACGCCCTTGGGAATATCGATAATAAGCGAACCCTTGCCCGTTACAAGAATGTTTATGCCCTTCTGATTCGCGTTGCCCGAAGCGGTAAGCCCGAGCGGATTCCAGCAGAACGTGTCGTCAACGTCGTCGCCGTTGGTGTCAAGGTTAGCTTCTACTCTAAGGTAGTGCTTGTTTTCCTCATCGTCGCCCGTATCGATAAAGATAGTGTAGTTTCTTATATCGCCCGACGCGTCTATGTCCCTTATGTCGCCTATGCTGGTGTAGCAGGTCTTATCGCTGCCTGCGACGAACGGAATGTCCTTTTCATACTCGCCCGCAGCGCTGTTAAAGAGAATGTCCTGAGCCCTTGCAGGGAAGTTGTCGTCTATCTTCCAGTTGCCGAACTCGCTGGAAGCCGTTGCGGTGTTGATGTACTCAACAGCTGCGTCCGCCTCGGCGTCGGGCCACTTCTCGCAGTTGTAATCCGTTCTCTCCGTGCCGTCCGTGTAAATCTTGCCGTTTATTTTGAGCGTTCTGTTAAGGTTGCCCTTATCGGGAGCGCCGCCGGTATAGATAAAGTCGCCGTCAACATTGAGCGTAGAGCCGCCGTTGGCGTTCATGCCGCCGTCCCAGTAAACGTCGCCGAGAACGTAGATATCAACGTTGTTAAGGTTGAACCCGCCCGTGATGTGCAGGTCGCTGCCGATATAAATTTTACCTCTCTTGCCGTCCTTGCCGAGGTTAAAGGTGGATACGTTGTTGATGTAGAACGAGTCGCGCACTACAAATGAAAGCACGTCCTCAAGGTTTACGGTGTTGCCGCGGTTCATTTCTACAGAGCCGCCGCAGAAAACGTCGCCGTAAAGCTTGTACTCGCCCTCGCCGTTACCGAAGTTTACAAACTCGTTATCGAAAACGCTTCTTGTTTCAAACATACCGCTGGCAACGTCTGCGTTGTTGGGAACGTAGCCCGTGGAAGCGAATATGTCGGAGTTTACCTTGGAATCCTGAGTTTTTGTGGGGGGTATGTGCCAGTAAATGTGAATCGTTTCCCTTACGCCGCCGACGGATACCGTGGTAGCCACATCGAAAGTGGTGCAGGTAACGCCGCCGATAGTTTCGGGCTTCACTTTGGTGATGTTAACGTCGTATGCGCCTAACTGGTTTTCCTCGTCGTTAGCGCCCGCGGGGTTGAGCGCGAAGAAGTCGTTGCCGTTGGTGGTAAGCGTACCGCCCTCGGGAAGCGCCATCATCTTTCCCGCAAGCTCAGAACTGGAGTTTGCGCTCATCCAGTTTACAAGCGCGTCCTGTATGGACACCGCGGACTGGTACGACTGGTTCTGATTGAACACCGCATACTGCACCGAGCGTGACGAAACGACAGAAAAATACATCGCCATAACCGCCATCAGCAGCGCAGTCATAGTGCTTAGTACCATGAACAGCGCGCTTCCGCGGTTGCTCATGTACTTTCGTAATGTATGCGTCATAAATTCTGCCTCCTGTCGGCTCGCGCCGACTGTCGTAGACCTGTGTTAATGCTTAATGCGCGGACTTGTAAGCAGTAGAACGCCGCGCTCTTGGTCGGGACGGCTGCCGTTTGAGGTTTTGCCCCGATTATGCAAAGCCTCCCGCGGGGAAAACTCCCCGCAGGAAGGGCTTTTCATCAGAATGCTATACCGTCCTGAGCGTCAAGCTGGTCGGTGGGGTCTTCCATTCGTGTAATGGAGTAGAACGTTACAGAGGTGGAAACTGTGTAAATGTAGTCGCTTACGCTAAGCTCCTCGCCCTCGCCCTCGCCTGCACCTTCAGCGCCTGCTGCGCCCGCTTCGGCCGCGGGGGGAGTTTTGCCGTTGCCCGCTCTCTTATAGAGCTGCTTGATGCCCTCCTCCTCTGCGTCCTTGGCAATATCGTCCATAAGCTCGTCGTACATCTTTTCAGCCAAGGGGTTGCTGAATACAAAGCCCTCAAGCTTCATTGCCTTTCTTGTAAGGCCGCCGGATTCCTGCTTCTGGTAGTTGTTTACCTCGTCGCAGAACTTTATAAGCTCCTCCTGGTCGATTGCGGTAACGTCGAAGCTTACCGTGATAGAGCCAACCTCCTGCGTTGAGCTGAGATTGTCCCTGAGTATCTGCTGGCGCTGCGCGTAAGCGAGCTGCTCCTGCGAAGGCTCTGCGCCGCTTGTAGCGTAGCTCTTAAGCGCGTAGGTTACTTCCTTTTCCTCAAAGAACTCAACGCCGAGCGTTGTAACGGACGGCTCTGTTACCGTCAGCGCGCCAACGACAACGTTTGCCTCGCACTGGGCGAGGAAGTTTCTGAACTCCTCGTCGGCCTCGTAAGCGGTCATTTCCTCAAAGAATACGTCTGCGAGGTTCTCGCCGTCCTCAAACGCCTGTATTACCTGCGCTTTAAGCGCGTCCTTTGTCGCAGCCTTTTCTACGGCTGCGGTGTATTCGCTCTGCTTGTTTGCAAGAGAACTCTTGCTTACTCCGATAGCCTCTGCGCGGGGCTTGATAAACATGAAAATGCCGACCGCAAGGATAACTATAACGGCTATAACAAGCGCGCCTATTCTTTCCTGTTTGCTAAGCTTCATTACTCAGTTACCTCCTCAACGGCTTCAGTAGATTCAGGGGAAAGGTTTATCGCCGTGGCGTTCGCCTCGTCAGCGCCCGCCTGCATATTCATGGTGATTTCAAAGGTGAATATCGTGTCGTATGTAGTCTTACCGTCCGTAGCAAGCGCAACGTAATTTATCCAGTCGTCGGCGTTCGACTTTTCAAAGCCGGTGTACTTAACATTCACGAAGAACGGGTCGCCGTCCTTGGTCTTGATGTTTTCGGTAATGTATTTCGCATAAGCGGAAGGCACTTCCGACGGGTCGCCGACGCAGCGGCCTATAAACTTAGCGCTAATGGAGTAGTCGCCGATGGTAAGCTCGGACACCTCAAGCTCCTGATTCTTGGACTTGTCAAGGATATTGTCCGCGCCCTCGGTCATGTACGGCTCTTTTACCTTGTTTATTATGTCGCTCGTTACCTTGGGGGTGTAGTTGAACAGGTTGGTCGTCTGGCTCATGCTTGCGTTGTAGTTTTCAAAGCCCGAAAGCATATCGCTTCTTGTTCCTACTATCGCAAGGTCGTTTTTAAGCGCGGTGTCTTCCAGCTTCGTCTGTATCTCGGTTATCTGCTTCTGATAGCTGCTGTTGATAGCGTCGAAGCCTATGCACACGCCCGCGACTACCGCTATAGCGCCCACGCACGCGCCGCCCAGCGCCAGCAGGAAGCCGCTCATGCCCTTGGACTCCTTAGCGGAGGTCGCCTCGAGCAGGTTGATATGCTCAAGCTCCTTGTTTCTGCGGTAGATAGCGCCGATAGCGTTAGCATACTTTGTAAAGTCTATCTCCGTCATGGTTATAACGGTGGTAGGCGTTGCAAGGACGTTCGTGTTTACGTTAAAGGAGGATATCGCGTTCGACAGCTCGATAAAGTTGTCGATATCGCCGTAGAACATTATCTCCTTAAGCGGCTTTGCACCCTTGCGGCTCTTGATGAACTGAATCATTCTGAACAGGTTGTCGTAAACCGCTCTTGTAACGTAGTCGGGCGCGTTGTCGTACTCCGTCGGGTCGATAGCGAAATAACGGGAGAATACTATCTGGTTGTCCTCGTAAAGGTTCATGTTGAGGAACTGCTTATCTATCTGAATAAGCAGCATAGGCATTCTGTCCGCCATCTTGGGCGTATTGGTGATAAGGCGCGTAACGGAGTTGTTGGAGATGTTTACCGCCTTAAGCGACAGGCCTATGTGCGAGAAAAGCCTTACGTAGCCGTCAACAAGACGCTGCGGGCAGGCGGTAGCGATTACCTTTATCTTCTTGTTCTTCTCCTCGTCCTCGGTTTCGCCCGCAATCGTAAACGAGATGTTGTACTCGTTGGACACGTTCATGTCCGACTGAATCATAGCCTCGATTATAGCGGGGTTCTTCATGCTCTTGGGCTTGTCGAGCAGAAGCTCCTTGTAAACTATGGAGCTTGACGTGATGGAAACTATCGCGTCCTTCTCCTTGATGTCCTTGGACTTGATGATATCGTTAAGTTCAGCGGCAACCATAGGAACGTCGGTTATGTAGCCGTTGGATACCATGCCCATGCTAAGCTCGCGCATATCCGCGTCCTGAACGCGTATCTTGTTACCGCTGTGGACGCCTCTGACAAGCTTTATTTGTCTGTCGGTAATATCAATTGAAAGCATATCTTCACCTCATAAGTTATTATATGTAGTTTTCCGCATTAGGAAATGTTGGTCATGCTGCCGTAGAGCATCGGGAACATACCCGCAAGGAACAGACCGATAGCGACGCCCATGATGATTATCATAAGCGGTTCCATAAGTCCTACAAGCTTTGTGATTGCGGAATCCGCTTCTTCGTCGTAGTAGTCCGCAACCTTTGAGAGAATGGTGTCGAGCGTACCGGATTCCTCGCCGACGAATATCATCGAGGTGAACATTCCCTCAAATATACCCGTCTTTTCAATCGACTTCGACATACTCTCGCCGAGCTTGATATTAGCTATAACTTCCTTGAACTTTTCGCGCACATAGCTGTTGCCGACAACGGCTATGGACTTTTCGATACAGTCTACCATCTGAAGACCTGCGCCGTAAAGGTTCGACATATTTCTTGCGAAAGTACCCGTGTACATGGTAGCCACAAGCTTGCCGACCTTTGGTATCTTAAGCAGTATCTCGTCCATCTTAAGCCTTGTGGAGGGCGTTTTAAGCAAGAACCAGAATACGACTACTATCGCCGCAACAACGATTATGTAGATATACCACCTGTTAATAAGCGAATCGGAGAACGACATAAGCGCTCTTGAAAGCGGGGTCATATCCTCCTCGGACATCATGCTGCCGAACTGCGGCAGAACGGCCGTAAACAGCAGTATGATAACCGCAACGAGCAGTACGAGCAGTACGACAGGGTAAACCATCGCGCTCTTTGCCTTGTTGGCGGTCTTGTTTGCGTTCGCAAAGTGGTCCGACAGACGGTTGAGCATCTGGTCGAGAGTACCCGAAGCCTCGCCCGCTGCAACCATGCTCACGAAAAGCTCCGGGAAAACGCCCGGCTTCGTCTGAAGAACGTCTGAAAAGGACTTACCTTTCTGTACCTCCTCGTAAATGTCGAGAAGCACCGCCTTAGCCTTCTTGTTCTCCTCCTGGTCCTGCAGAATAAACAGCGCCCTGACGAGCGAAAGACCCGCGCCCGTCATGGAAGCGAGCTGACGGCTGATGAAAGACACCTCTTTCGTCTTGAACTTGTACTTTACGTCAACCGCGTCGTTCGCACCCATGTCGCGGTACTTAGTGCAGTACAGGTTTCGTTCCTTCAGCTTTTGCTGAAGCTCCATGTAATCCTCCGCCATCTCCTGACCCCTGACGGTTTTGCCGTTGGCGTCCGTGGCAACATAAGAGAATTTTTTCACCGAATGACCTCCATTCCCCCGCAATGTATTGCGTAAATTGACCGGCAGCCCACGAGGGCATAATTCCCCCTCTGCCGTTGAGTAAATAAATTATACCACAAAAACCCGTTTATTTCAAGCACCGTTAATGCACTTTTTCAAAAAAATTTATAAAAAGTGCGCTTTTTTTATGTAGAATTTACAATTTGACTTATGTGCAACTTGAACAAATAGGGCATATCTAACACAAAATCAACAACTTTTGCGCGGATTATTGTTACATTTGCCGATAGAGTTGAATGTTTGCGGTAATTTTGCCCTATTGCGCTGCCGCGCTGTCGAATACGCGTCCGACCTATATATAAATATGTAAAGCCGCAGTAATCCCCTTGAATTTTCCCGCCAAACCGTGTATAATAAGGATATGGCAATATCGCCCGAAATATATTTTGGAGAAAAACTATGTACGATGGATTTATAAAAACCGCCGCAGGCACGCCCGAAATAGTCGTTGCGGACTGCGCGCACAACGCCCTTGCAATAACCGCGCTCATGCGGCAGGCGGCGGAGCAGGGCGTTAAGGTGCTGGCTCTCCCCGAGCTTTGCATTACGGGCTACACCTGTCAGGACCTGTTTTTTCAGCAGCAGCTGCTCGATAGCGCGCTTGAAGCGCTGGGCGAAATAGTAAGCGCCTCTGCGGGGCTTGACCTGTTAACGGCGGTGGGCTGCCCGCTGCGTTACGGGGACAAGCTCTACAACTGCGCGGTTGTGATAAAGGACGGAAGCGTTCTCGGCGTTGTGCCGAAAAAGCACCTGCCGAATTACTGCGAGTTCTACGAAATGCGGCACTTTGCCCCCGCGCCCGAGGGCGTTATGGATATTACGCTCTTTGGAAAGAGCGTGCCGTTCGGCTTGGGGCTTGTGTTTGAGTGCAGACAGCTCCCCGCGCTTACTATAGGCGTTGAGCTGTGCGAGGACCTGTGGGCGGCAGACCCGCCCTCCACAAGGCTTGCGCTCGGCGGCGCTGTAATGATACTGAACCTCTCCGCCTCCAACGAAACCATAGGCAAGCGGGAATACCGCCGCTCGCTCGTTGCAAACCAGTCCGCAAGGCTGCTGTGCGCGTATGTTTACGCAAGCGCGGGCGAGGGCGAAAGCACGCAGGACCTTGTTTTCGGCGGGCATGACATTATCGCCGAAAACGGCTCTGTGCTGAGCGAAAGCGCGCTTTACACAACGGGCCTTACGATAAGCGAACCCGACGTGCAGAAGCTGCGCACCGAGCGCCGCCGCAACACCTCGTTCGAGAGCGCGCCCGCGGGCGTTCGGCGCGTGGCGTTCGATATGCAGCCCACGGCGACCGTGCTTACGCGGTTTGCAGACCCCGCCCCGTTCGTGCCGCACTCCGACGGCGAAAAGGACAGGCGCTGCGAGGACATTCTGTCCATGCAGGCGCACGCTCTGGCAAAGCGCATAAAGCACACGCATTGCAGGGCTGCCGTTATCGGCATTTCGGGCGGACTTGACTCCACGCTCGCGCTGCTTGTGTGCGTGCGCGCAATGGCGCTTTGCGGGCTGCCGAACAGCTGTATAACCGCAGTCACCATGCCCTGCTTCGGCACTACGGCTCACACCAAAACAAACGCCGAAACGCTCTGCACGCTTCTCGGCACAAAGCTTCGCGTTATCGAAATAAAGGCGGCTGTAAACCGCCATTTCGCGGATATAGGCCACGACGAGAGCGTGCGCGACGTTGTGTACGAAAACTCGCAGGCGCGCGAGCGCACGCAGATTCTCATGGATATAGCGAACGCGGAAAACGGGCTTGTCATAGGTACGGGCGACCTGTCCGAGCTTGCGCTGGGCTGGGCTACCTACAACGGCGACCACATTAGTATGTACGGCGTGAACGCGGGCGTTCCCAAAACGCTTGTGCGGCACATTGTGCGCTACTACGCGCAGACCGCCGACGACCCCGAGCTTACCCGCGTGCTTATGAGCATTTACGACACGCCCGTAAGCCCCGAGCTTCTCCCCGCGGACGAAAACGGCGAGATAGCGCAGATAACCGAGGACCTTGTAGGACCTTACGAGCTGCACGACTTCTTCCTATACAACGCGATACGCTGGGGCTTCCCGCCAAAAAAGACGCTGCGCCTTGCAGAATACGCGTTTAAGGGCAGCTACGACCGCGCCGTGATACTAAAGTGGCTCAGGGTGTTCTACCGCAGGTTTTTTGCGCAGCAGTTCAAGCGCAGCTGCCTGCCCGACGGCGTAAAGGTAGGCTCTGTAACGCTCTCCCCGCGCGGCGACTGGCGTATGCCGAGCGACGCTTCGGGCGCGGCATGGCAAAAGGAGCTTGAGGAGCTTGACTGACCGACAATAATCGACAGGAGCTGACGAATATGCTTGACGACATAAAAAAGCAGCTTATCCATTTCTGCACGCACGGCAATATTATCGAGGACTTTGTGGCTTCGCGCAGGAAAAAGGCGCGGAAGCTTCGCGCCGTCGTTCACATATGCTTTTACGCGCAGTGCGCGGCGGCGCTGGGGTGCATTCTGGCGGCGGTGCTTATGCACGCGGCGGGAGCTGCGGCTATAATCATAGGCGCGCTGCTCGCGTGCGCGGTGGCGCTCTTTGCGCTTGGCGGCGACACGGCGGAAAAAACCATACTCTACCTGCTCGACCTAGTTTATGCGGTGATATGCTTCATTGCGGGCGCTTCGGGCGCGGGGAGCGCGTTCTTTGTGTGCGGCGGGATAATGCTTGCGGCTGCGGCTGCGGCGCTGTGCGGATTCTTCGCGGCGTACCTGCGGCAGTATCTTATGGAGTTTTCGCCGCTTTCGCTTACGAAAAGCGACTACACGCGCCTTTCCACGGCGTTCACCGAAAACGAACCCCTGCCCGAGCCGCAGCTTATGCAGCCCCCGCCCCTGCCCGAGCAGCCCCGCTCCGAGCTTCGCGCGCTTGCCGACAGGCTCTCCGAGGCGCTTAACCGCGCCGCGCCGGAGCAGCCCGAAACCGCGCAGGTCGCACCTGCCGCTCCCGTTGAACAGAACGCACCTGCCGCGCAGAACGCGGAAAAAGCATGAAAACAAGAAAGCTTGCGCTCTGCGCCCTCTTTATAGCGCTTGCGGCAGGGCTTTCCGCGCTTGAAACGCTGCTGCCGCCAATCTGCCCGATAGCGGGGGTGCGAATAGGGCTTGGCAACACGGTAACGCTTTTCGTGCTTTACGCGGGCGGTATGTGGCGCGGGCGCGACGCGCTGTGCATTGCCGTTCTGCGCTGTTTTGCCGCCGCGCTTATCACTGGCGCTGTTATGAGCGCGGTGTACGGGCTTGCGGGCGGGCTGTTCGCGTTTGGCGGAATGATGCTGGCGCGCGGGTTTTTTCCGCGGGAAAACGGCAAGTACAGCCTAACGTATATGCCCTTTACAAGCGCTGCGGGGGCCGTATGCCATATCGCAGGGCAGCTTATGACGGCTGTTATATTCTACGGCTCGCTTTCGGTGCTGGCTTACGCGCCGCTGCTGCTTGCAAGCGCCATAATAGGCGGGTGCTTTACGGGGCTGTGCGCGCAGCTTCTGCTGAAAAAACTGCCCGCACGCGTGCTTAAGGGAATACGCGGGGCGTAAACGTATTCGCGCCCGCTTCTTTATAATAACGGAGGAACACATGAAACTGCTTCTTATAGACGGCAACAGCATTATGAACCGCGCGTTTTACGGTATACGCCTGCTGTCCAACAAAAAGGGAATGTTCACAAACGCGCTTACGGGGTTTATGAACATTTATCTGAAGCTGCTTAAAGAGGAGCAGCCCGACTGCGTGTGCGCTGCGTTCGACCTGCACGCGCCGACATTCCGCCACAAGCTTTACGCCGAATACAAGGGAACGCGCCACGCCATGCCCGAGGAACTGCGTATGCAGATGCCCGTTATAAAGGAGCTGCTCGCGGCGCTTGGCGTTGCAATCGTTGAGAAAGAGGGCTTTGAAGCGGACGATATTATCGGCACGCTCTCCCGCGCGGCGGCGGAGCAGGGGCTTGAATGCGTTATAATGACGGGCGACCGCGACAGCTTTCAGCTGATAAACGACCATGTGACCGTGCGCCTTGCGACAAACAAGGAGGACGTGTTCTACACCCCCGCCAAGATAATGGAGGCGTACGGCGTTACCCCGCGCGAAATGCTCGAGGTGAAAACGCTTATGGGCGACAGCTCCGACAATATCCCGGGCGTTGCGGGCATAGGTGAAAAAACCGCGCTCTCGCTCATACAGAAGTACCACACGGTAGAGGAGATATACCGCGACATAAACGCGCTTGACGTGACTGCGGGCGTTAAAAAGCGCCTTGAAAGCGGCAGGGAGAGCGCGCGGCTTTCCCGCACGCTTGCCGAAATAGACCTGCACGCGCCGATAAACGAGGACATGGCGGCGTACAGGCTGGGCGAGGGCGACAGGGCGCAGGCGGCGGCAATTCTAACAGAAGCAGAGATGTTCGCCGTGCTTAAAAAGCTCGGGCTTGACGGCACAGCCCCCGCAAAGCTTTCTGAAAACGCCGCCGTTAAGGCTTCCGCGCCGAAAAAGGAAGCCCCCGCGAACGCCCCCGTCCCCGATAAGGCGGAATACGACGAAAACGCGCTCGATATACTGTTTATCGACGGCGAGCCTGCGGCGTACCGCGCGGGCGCGCGCACGGAATGCACCGCCGCGCTGCTTGCGGGCGACGAGCCCAAGCACACCGAAAACGCAAAGCAGCTTTACCGCTACTGCCTTGAACGCGGCTTTGAGCTGCGCTCGGTCACCTTTGACGCGACGCTTGCCGCATACCTTCTTAATGTAAACGCTGCGGACTACTCGCTTGCGCGGCTTTACGGCGAGTACGGCGCGCAGCCCTCCGCAGACCCGCACGAGGGCTTCGGGGCGCTGTGCCGCACGCTTTTTGACAAGGTGTGCGAGCAGGGAATGCTGAGCGTTCTGCGCGACATCGAGATACCGCTTGCCGAGGTGCTGAGTTCTATGGAGATAGACGGCATAGCGCTCGACACGGCGGCGCTGCACGAGTTCGGCGAGGGACTGCTGCCGCAGATAAAGCAGGCGGAACAGAACATATGGCTGCTTGCGGGACACGAGTTCAACGTGGGCAGCCCAAAGCAGCTGAGCGCGGTGCTGTTCGAGGAGCTTGGACTGCCCGCGGGCAAAAAGCGCAAAACGGGCTACTCCACCGACGCGGACACGCTTGAAGCGCTTGTCGGCAAGCACCCGATAATCGAACAGATATTCGAGTACAGAACGCTCTCAAAGCTCTACAACACCTACGTCAAGGGGCTTGAGGGGTGCGTTTCCCCCGACGGGAGAATGCACACCACCTTTAAGCAGACCGAAACGCGCACGGGCAGAATATCCTCCGCAGAGCCGAATATACAGAATATCCCCGTAAGGACGGAGATAGGCAGGAATTTCAGGCGGTTCTTTACCGCGGGCGAGGGCAAGCTGCTTGCCGACGCGGACTACAGCCAGATAGAGCTGCGCGTGCTGGCTTCTCTTGCAGACGACAAGGTGATGATAGAAACCTTTACCGAAAACCGCGATATCCACACCGAAACCGCCGCAAGCGTGTTCGGCACGCCCAAGGAGTGGGTGGACGCGGATATGCGCCGCAAGGCTAAGGCGGTAAACTTCGGTATTGTGTACGGCATAGGCGCGTTTTCCCTTGCAAAGGATATAGGCACTTCGGTAAGCGAAGCAAAGCGCTATATCGACGATTATCTCGCGCATTTCTCGGGCGTTAAGGAATACATGGCGCACGTGACCGAAAGCGCGGAGCGGGACGGATACGCCGTAACGCTGTTCGGCAGGCGGCGGTTTATCCCCGAGATACTCGCCGCAAACAAGACCGTCAAGGCGCTCGGCAAGCGCATTGCCATGAACACGCCCATTCAGGGGACTGCCGCGGATATAATAAAGATAGCGATGATAAGGGTGTACCGCCGCCTTAAAAAGGAGCTGCCGGAAGCGCGGCTCATTCTTCAGGTACACGACGAGCTTATAGTAGAAGCCCCCGCAAACATGGCGGAGCGCGCCGCGCATATTCTCGAGAAGGAGATGGAGCGCTCTGCGCAGCTCAAAGTGCCGCTCTGCGCCGAAGCGAAGTGCGGCAGAACGTGGTTTGAGGCGCATTAAACGGCAAAGCGCAAAATGGGCTAACTATGTAAACGTCAGCCCCGACTTGTCGAAAAGGTTGTCCTCCGAGGCTGTCGAGAAAGGTGCAGCTGTGCCTTTATTGTCAGCCCGAAATGTGTCGTTATTATGCACAAATAACTCTTGACTTTGTAGGGTGAGTGTGATATAATTGTACTACATCTTAAAATAAGTATGGGGAGAGCGCCGATAAGACGCGCTCAGCTTCAGCCTGCGGGCTGACACAGACAAGAAAGGACGGATAATATGGCTTTTTCCGAAGAAATCTATGCAGCAGTAAGACAGTATTTCATCGACGACGAAGCGCACTTCGACGAGGACGAGGAAAACGGCTACTTTTTAGCTAACTACGCCGTAGGCAAAAACGATTGCCCCATTTCGTCCGCAAGGCTTCACTTCCTGATACACCCCGACGGCTTTACCGCGCGCCTTGCCATTAAGGGCATAAAGGCGGTGCAGAAAGCGTTCCCGTATGTCGGCGTGCTGCTTACCTACATAAACGACGGTATGCGCTACGGCAACTTTGAAATGGACAACGACGACGGCGAGGTCGCGTTCAAGCTCAGCTGTATCGTTCCCGAGGGCGCTGAACTTAACTACGACTACCTTGACAAGGTGGTGTGCATAGGTCTTTCTATGCTCAGGAGATACGCGGACGCGCTCGTGCCGATAATGCTCGGCTACTCCGTTGAACCCCGCGCCGCTTACGAGAGTATCGAAAACAACGATTAAATCCGCATGAAAAATCCCCCTGTGCAATTACGCAGGGGGATACGGCTTGTCTAAAAATCTCCAACGCAGCCTTACAGACTAAATCCCCCCTGCATTTTAAGCAGGGGGGATAGCTGTTTTATAGTAATAAATCAATAAACCGCATACGCGCCGAAGCGTGACAGAACGCGCGTTCTCGCGATTATTCTGATGATGACAACGCCGCACACAAGCCCGAACGCGCCCTGTACAAGGTTGCCCGGAACGCTTGCAGCTGCGCCCGCAAAGCTCTTGCCAAGCAGAAGCGCCGCGTAGAGGTAGTAGCCGCCTACCATTATTACCTCGCCCGCAGCCGCACCCGCAATGTACGCGGGCAGGCGCAGCTTCTCGCTTTTAGAAGCGATAGCGTGGCAGATAAGCGCCGCCGCAACGGCGATAAGTCCCTTTATAACAAACGTACCCGGTACGTAGTGGAAGTATCCCGTGAACATATCCGCAAGCGCAGAGCCTATGCCGCCCGCCGCAAAGCCCCATACAGGTCCAAGCACCCACGCCGCAACAAGAATAAAGCAGTCGCCGAAATTGACGTAGCCGTTAAGCGGGGAGGGAATCTGTATAAGCATTGTGGCAACGCATATAAGCGCCGCAAACATAGCCGCCGTGCAGAGCTTTATAAGCTGCTGCTTCGCTGTGGTCGGTGATTTTTCGTTCAGTTTGTCTTTCATAGCCGTTCTCCTTTTGTCGGGGTCTTTTGTTCTGTTATATGTCTGCGCCACTTTGTGGCTTTATTTCATTATACTCGTTTTTGGTAATATCTCAATAGCCAAAACACCACTATTTTATAATACCAGTTGAGGGCGCTGCGCAAAAATTATGTTGACACTATCGAATAAAAGTGTTAAAATATCATTAAAGAGATAAACAGACCTTTTGAACATGAGAACAGGAGAACACCATGCAAAAAATACTCGGTTATCTGCGCCGCGCGTGTCAGGAATTTGACCTTATCGAGGACGGCGACAAAATAGCTATCGGCGTTTCGGGCGGTAAGGACAGCCTTGTGCTGCTTACAGGAATGGCGCTAATGCGGCGGTTTTACGAGAAAAAGTACGACATATGCGCTATCACGCTAGACCCGCGCTTTGGCGGCGAGGAAACGGACTACTCGCCCGTGGCGCAGCTGTGCGAGCGCCTCGGCGTGGAGTATCACATAATAAAAACGGACATCGCCGAAATCGTGTTCGATATACGCAAAGAGCCGAACCCCTGCTCGCTTTGCGCGAAAATGCGGCGCGGCGCGCTGCACGACGCGGCAAAGGCGGCGGGGTGCAACAAGCTCGCCCTCGGACATAACTACGACGACGCGATAGAAACCTTTATGATGAACCTCTTTCAGGAGGGCAGGATAGGCTGCTTTTCGCCTAAATCCTACCTTTCCCGCAAGGACATAACGCTTATACGCCCGCTTGTATTCGCGCCCGAACACGTTGTGCTTTCCTGCTCAAAGCGCAGCGACCTGCCCATAATCAAGTCGAAATGCCCCGCTGACAAGCACACCACGCGGCAGACCACAAAGGAGCTTCTCACCGCGCTTGAAAAGTCAAACCACGGCGTGAAGCAGCGTATATTCGGCGCAATGCGCAAGGCGAACGTAGACCGCTGGGGCTACAAGGACGATAAAACGGAGGACAAATGAGAGAGCTTTTCAGACTGGACAAGCGCGACTACGACCCCGCATGGCGGCACTCCTGCCGACCGTCGGCGCGCGCCGTTATAATAGACGGCGATAAGCTTGCTATGGTATATGTGAGCCGAAAGGGCTACTACAAATTCCCCGGCGGCGGCATAGACGAGGGAGAAACGCCCGAGCAGGCGCTAGTGCGCGAGGCTGCGGAGGAAGCGGGGCTTGAAATAGCGCCCGAAAGCGTACGCGAATACGGCTGCGTGCTTCGTCTGGAGAAAAGCCCCCTTTATCCCGAAACGATATTCGAGCAGCGCTCGCTCTACTACCTGTGCGAGGTGCGCAGGAACTCAGGAACTCAGCGCCTTGACGAGTACGAGAGCGCCGACGGCTTTACGCCCGTGTGGGCGACCCCGCAGGAGATAATTTCGGCAAACCTGTCCCTCCCCGAAAGCATGGGTGCGGACTTCACCGCGGCGCAGCGTGAAGCGCGCGTGGCGGAAATAATAGCGCGCGAGCTGATGGCGCAGAACATATAAAGGAGCTTTATTATATGGAGCGAAGCATTATCCGCGACACGTTTTTTCTGCGGCAGAAATCGCTGCCCGCCTCCCGCGACGACCTGCAAACCGCGCAGGACCTGCTTGACACGCTTGAGGCGAACAAGGACAGGTGCGTGGGGCTTGCCGCAAACATGACGGGCGTTCTGCGCCGTATACTTGTGCTTGACAACGAGGGAACGCCGCTCGTTATGCTGAACCCCGAGATAATCTCGCGCTCGGACAGTTACAGCACCGAGGAGGGCTGCCTGTCGCTCGACGGCACGCGCCCCGTAACGCGCTGGCGCAAAATCAAGGTGCGCTGGCAGGACGCGGGGCTGCGCACGAGAATAAAGACGTTCACCGACTTCCCCGCGCAGATTATTCAGCACGAAATGGACCACTTTGAGGGAATACTGATATGACAGAGCCGCCGCCCACTTCGGGCGGCGGTTGTCGCTGTATTACAGCGCCATTTTTGTTTATCTGCGCAGAGTAAAACGCCCTACAAGTCCCTTAAGCATACTTGCCTGACCTGCAAGCTCCTCTGCCGCCGCCGCGCTTTCCTCGGAGGCTGCGGAGTTGTTCTGCGTTACGTTGGAAAGCTGCTCTATGCTGGCGGTAATGCTGCCCGCAGCGTCGGTCTGGTTCTGCGAATTTTCGGATATCTCGTCGATAGAGCTTACTATCTGTCCGATGTTCTCTACAACCGTTCTGAGCGAGCCTGCGGTTTCGTTCGCTATCTGCGAGCCGTTCTCGACCGCCTCGAGCGTCTGCCCGATAAGAGCGGAGGTGGTCTGCGAAGCCTCCGCGGACTTGGAAGCGAGGTTTCTTACCTCGTCCGCAACCACCGCGAAGCCCTTGCCCGCTTCACCCGCGCGCGCCGCTTCGATAGCCGCGTTGAGCGCGAGAATGTTCGTCTGGAACGCTATATCCTCGATAGTGTGTATAATCTTGCTTATCTCGTCGGAGTTCTTGCTGATGTCGCCCATAGCCGCGAGCATATCGTTCATGCGCTCGTTGCTCTGGTCCGCCTCGCTGCGTATCTTTGCCATGCGCTGGCTTGCGGTCTGCGCTTCCTCGGCGTTCGCGTGTATCTGCGTGTTGATGTTCTCGGCTGCCGCCACAAGCTGCTCAATGCCGCTCGCCTGCTCGGTAGAGCCTGCGGCAAGCGCCTGCGCGCCGCTCGACACCTGCTCCGCGCCCGTTGCAACCTGGTCCGCGGCAAGGTCTATGTCCGTAAGCGTGCCGTTAAGGGAGTCGGTGATGTTGTCGAGCGCCTGCTTAAGCCGCGCGAACTCGCCCGTGTAGTCGAGCGACAGCGAGATGTCGAGCCTGCCGCCCGCTATCTCGTCAAGCACGGAGGACAGCTCGTTAATGTACCCTGTGTAGTCGTGGAGCTTTACTACCGTCTGCCCGAAGCTGTCCGCAAGCTCGCCTATATCGTCGTTGGTGGTGCGCGTTACGGTAACGTCAAGGTCGCCCGCCGCTATCCTGCGCGCGGCGTTGTTGAGCGCCTTTATCGGCTTTGTCATTTTGTTTGCAAGCAGCATTGCAGCACCCGCAGATATCGCTGCAATAACAAGTATCGTACCAAAAGCCATTGCCGTAAGCTTCATCGTACCCGCCAAAAGCTCATTGGTATCTACAGTCGCCACAAGCTTCATGCCGTTTTTAAGTTCGCTGAACGCGGCCTTTTTCCTTGCGCCGTTAACGTATATCTCCGCAGAGCCGCTGCCGTTTTCCGCAAGCGCCTTTACAAATGTCCCCTTGCCGTCAATCGCGGAAAGCTCCGTGCCGAACTCCGCAAGCGGGCTGTACATGATAACGTTGTCCGCGTCAAGTATTATCGGGCTGTAGGTGCTGTAGATGTCCGAGTCCAGCGCCACGTCCTCTATCATTGTAAAGTCAATGTCCATGCCGATTATGCCTATGCTCTCGCCGCCGGAGAAAAGCGGTACTACATAGGATATCATGTATATGCCTACGTTCTCGTTGAGGTACGGACTCATCCACGTGGGCTTGCCGTTGTTTACGGGGGTGTAGTACCACCCTACGTGCGCCATGTCCGTCTTGTCGTATATGCTGAAATCCGTGGGGGTAACGCTCTGGAACGCCTCGCTAGTGCTGTTGCGCGTAAGGAACAGTCCCGACGTAGGCTCGGTAAAATCGGGGTTGTACCTTATATAGGCGCATATCGCGCCCTCGGTGTTGGTTGCAAGGCTTACAAGCGACTGCTCTATCGAGTCGGTGAAGCTCTGCACATACGCTCCGTCGGTCTTGAACGCGTTAAGGTCGGTAAGGTCGCCCAGCGCCACGTCCGCAAGGGAATCAACCGCAAGCGCTATCTTGTCAAGGCTCGCGTCTATCTCCGAGGAAACGTTGCCCTCCATTGTCGTAAGGATAGCCGCAGCGTCTTCGCTGAGGTACATCTGCGAATTTGTCATGCTGAGTAAGCCGACCGCAGCAGCCGACACAAACGAGCATAAAGCCGCCATAAGGCTTATCTTTTTCGTTATCGTCATGGGATTACCTCCATATTCTGCATGGGAAATGTTTGCCCACGCATACATTACTTCTAAATTATATCACACTTTTTTGCCAAAATCAATAGCTTTGCGAGTGTAAACGCTATTTTTCGACACCTGCAAAAAATCCGCCCGCGCGTTGTTGTTTTGCGCGGGGTATTGTCAAACGCGCGAAAATATGCTACAATATATGCAGAACCGCCGATTGCGGCTTACTTTATGAAAGGAATATGAAATTATGACAGCTTTTTCTACCGCCGATATACTCCTGCCAAAGCTTACCGCCGAGGGCATGACGAAATGGAGCGTTGTTGCGTGCGACCAGTACACAAGCGAACCCGACTACTGGCAGGGCGTTGAGCAGACCGTGGGGGCAGCGCCCTCCGCGCTTCGCCTTATACTGCCCGAGGTGTGGCTTGAAAGCGGCGGGCGCGAGGAGCGCATTGCCGCGATAAACGCCCAAATGCGGCGCTACCTTGACGAGGGGCTTTTCACCGAGCATAAGGACTGCTTTATACTCACCGAGCGCACGCAGGCGGACGGGCGCGTGCGCATGGGACTTGTCGGCGCTATAGACCTTGAACAGTACGACTACCGCAAGGGCAGCACGTCGCAGGTGCGCGCAACCGAGGCCACAGTCGCCTCGCGCATTCCCCCGCGCGTTGAGATACGCCGCGACGCCCCGCTTGAGCTGCCGCATATCATGATACTTATAGACGACCCCGAAAAGACCGTTATAGAGCCGCTTGAAGCGGACTTCGCCGCTATGGACAAGCTCTACGATTTTGAGCTTATGTGCGGCGGCGGCCACCTGCGCGGCGCGCTTATTAACGGCGAGAACGCCGCTCGCGTTACCCGCTCGCTCGACGCGCTTTACGCGAGCGCGCAGAAAAACAGCCCCGACGGCAACGCGCTTCTCTACGCTATGGGCGACGGCAACCACTCCCTTGCAACCGCCAAGGAGTGCTACGAGCAGAAAAAGCGCGAGGGCAGCCCCGACGCCGCGCTTGCCCGCTACGCGCTTGCAGAGGTTGTGAACCTGCACAGCCCCGCGCTCGAGTTTGAGGCTATTCACCGCGTTGTAACGCAGACCGATACCGCGGACCTTATGGAAAAGATGACCGCCGCACTCGGGCTTGTGCGCGGCGAGGCGGCGCAGAGCTTTACCGTGATTTGCGGCGGAAAAGAGGAGCGCTGCGGGATAACGCGCCCGCGCAGCAACATAACGGTAGGCACGCTGCAAAGCTTCCTTGACGAGTACCTTGCGGAAAACGCCGGCAAAATCGACTATATCCACGGCGAGGACGTTGTGAAAACGCTCTGCGGCGCGCAGGACAGCATAGGCTTTTTGCTGCCCGCTATGAGAAAAGACGAGCTTTTCCCGACGGTTGTAAGCGACGGCGCGCTCCCAAGAAAGACGTTTTCCATGGGACACGCGCACGACAAGCGCTTTTACTGCGAGCTGCGCAGAATAAAGGCTTAAGGAGGCATTATGAACCCGATAAAGCTGGAGCGAATCACCGAAATGCTGCGCGAGCAGGTGGAAAGCGGGCAGGTAAAGGGCGCGAGCGCCTACGTGCTTAAACACGGCAGACCCATTTACCGCGCAAACGTGGGCATGGCTGACGAGGCGCGCGGCATAAAGTGGACTGACGACACGATAGTGCGCCTGTATTCCATGACGAAGCCCGTTACCGCCGCGGCGGTAATGCTGCTGTGCGACAGGGGACTGCTCGACCTGCACGACAAGGTTAGCTGGTATATCCCTACGTTCGGCGCGCAGAGCGTTCTTACCGAAAACGGCAGCGCCCCCGCCAAGAGCGAGGTTACGATAAAGCAGCTTATGGACATGACGTCGGGCTGCTGCTACCCCGACGCAAGCTTCCCTGCGGGCGCTGAAATGCAGCGGCTATACGACCGCATGGCGCAGGACGTTGAAGCGGGTAAGCCGTGGGGCACCATGACCCTGGCAGAGGAAATAGGGCGGCAGCCGCTGGCGTTCCACCCGGGCGAGGGGTGGCTGTACGGCACTAGCGCGGACGTTCTCGGCGCGGTTATTGAAAAGAAAACAGAAAAGCGCTTCGGCGAGTTTTTGCGCGAGGAGCTTTTCGAGCCGCTTGGCATGAAAGACACCGACTTTTACTGCCCCGAGGACAAGCAGTACCGCTTTGCGGAGAACTACCAATGGGACGAGGAAAAGCAAACACTTGTTCCGTGCCTGTGGCAGCATCTGGGGCTTACCTATCTTGCAAGAAAAAAGCCCGCCTTTGAAAGCGGCGGCGCAGGGCTTTGCTCCACCGCGGACGACTACGCGGCGTTTGCGGAAATGCTGCTTAACATGGGCGTTTACAACGGGCGGCGCATTCTGTCTGAAAACGCCGTGCGCTACATGACTTCGCCCGCGCTCACGGCGGCGCAGCGGCAGTTCTTCAACTGGGAGCAGCACACAGGCTTCAGCTACGGCAGCCTTATGCGCGTTGCCGTGGACGAGAACGCGGCAGGTCCTTCCACCCACAACGGCGAATACGGCTGGGACGGCTGGCTCGGCCCGCACTTCGCCAACGACCCCGAAAGCGGCTGCACGTTCCTGTATTTCATACAGCGCTGCGGCGGGCTTGGCACGCGCCCCCTGCGCATGATGAAGCAGATAGTTTACGGCGCGGAAGACTGATACGGTAAAGCGAACCCGACACAAGATAACATTAAAGGCGGTATCATGCACGAATGCGCGATACCGCCTTTTACTCTTTTACTATTGAACCCTCATATCAAGCATTGAAAGCGTAATTCCCGCCGCGCCCCAGCGCCTGAAAAAGTCGTTGAGCCGCGCCTTTGTTTCGGGCAGCTCCGCCAGCCTGTCGGAATACGACAGCATCTGATACAGCATGAAGAACATCACGCGCGCCGCAACGTCCTCGCCAAGCCCGAAATATTCGTCTATCCTGTCAGAAGCCGCCTTTAGCTCCGCTATGCGCTCGGACAGGGGCGGCGGCGCGGGCTTCTGCGCGGTTATCTGCGAAAACGCCTCTGCGGCGGGGATAAGCCCCTCCTTTACGGCGGCTTCTATGCCCTGCTGCGTAAGCGTGCCAAGCTCGCAGAACTCGCGCAGCTTGCGGCTCGCCTTTATGTAGATGTCGCCTGAAACAGGCTCTTGCGTGAGAAGCGGCTGCGCGGGAGCAGCCTGCTCCTGCTGAACGACCGCCTGCGCTGCTGCCTGAACCTGCTCCTGCACGGGCTGCGCGTAAGCCTGCGCCTGCTGAATCGGCGCGCTGTAAGCGGGCTGCTGCGCGGGCGGCTCGGCTGCGGCGGGCGCGTTTATCTCGTTTATGGACGAAAGCAGATAGGAAAGCGTCTGCTCGTGCGTCATTTCGGACAGGTCCTCCTGCTCCTCGACGAAATACTCGGGGATAACGGGCGGCTCGGCGGGCGCTTCTTCCTGCGGTATTTCAAGCGGCGCTTGCTCCATTTCCCGCGCGATTTCGCGCACAACTTCGCGCGCGGTGGGCGCGGCTTCCTGCGCGGCGCTTACGGGCTGCGCCACGGCTTCGGGAACGCTTATGGGCTGTGCCGCAGCTTCGGGAGCGCTTACAGGCTGTGCCGCGGCTTCGGGAACGCCTGCGGGCTGTGCCGCTGTTTCGGTAGCGCCTACAGGCTGTAACTCGGCTTCAGCAGCGCCTACAGGCTTTGCCGCAACAGCCGCGCCGCCCTCCTGCGCTTTTTCGCTCTCCCTTACGCGCGGACCGCTTATCCAGTCTATGCGCTCCTCGGTTATCTGCGCGGGCGTGTAGCCGTCGGGGATAACCGCCTCGCGCTTTTCTATCTCGGGAAGCGCTGCAAATACGGGCGCTGTCTGCGAGAAATGCTCCGCCGCAGCGAGCATTGCCTCGCTGTAAACGGCCTCGCGCTCGTTGTCGGACATTGCAAGCGCCGCCCTGCGAAGCTCCTCTATAAGCGCCTTAAGCCTGTGCTTTTCAAGCGAATAGTCGCTTATGCGGATAGGCTCGCCGCCCGTTTTTATCACAAGCTCGTCCGCATACGCGCCCTCGCCGCTGTCAAGCAGCTCAAGCCCCGTTATGCCCGCGTATTCCGCCTGCCTTATCGTGCCGTCAAGGTCGGTGCGCAGCCTGTCGCACATAAAGGCAATGCCGCGCGCGCCGCTCCCGTCGGTCGCAATAAAACCCACGGTTTCCTCCGCAGGGGCGAACGCTGCGTAGCTGCCTCGCTCAAAGCCCGCGCTTATCTGCGCGCCGTACGCGTCTACAATATCCCGCAGCTTCACTTTGCCCCTCCCCTGCTGTCCAGCAGGCTGTGCTTGATGTCCCACAGCTTCTGCGAGAGGTCTACATAGTAGCGGTGGGGGTTCTCAAAGCGCAGAACGCTCTCCCAGAGCGTTGAAAGCCCCTCGGCGCAATGCCTGCGCACCTCGTCGATGGGCGGCGGGCAGTAAACGCGCTTTCCGCCGAGGAAAACAGGCACTTGCAGCTCCTTTGCGGTAAAGTCGGTGAGCGTTTTTCTTTTCCATGTAAAGTCGGGGTCGAATATCTCAAGCGGCTTTGCGCTGTCTATAACCTCGTCGTGAACGCACAGCAAATCCGCAAGCGCCTTTCCGGTGGCGTTGTCGTACAGGCGGTACACCTTTTTAAAGTGCGGGTTGGTTATCTTCACAACATTCTCGCTTATCTTTATTTTCGGGGTGATAACGCCGTTTTCCTCGGTTGCGGCAAGCTTGTACACGCCGCCGAAAACAGGCTCGCTTGAAGCTGTGATAAGCCGCTCGCCCACGCCGAACGCGTCTATTTTAGCGCCCTGCGAGATAAGATTCGAGATAAGGCGCTCGTCAAGGCTGTTGGAGGCAATTATCTTGCAGTCGGGGTAGCCCGCCTCGTCAAGCATTTTGCGCGCCTGTATCGAAAGATACGCAATATCCCCCGAATCAAGGCGAATACCCGCAGGCCTTGCGCCAAGCGGCTTTAAGATGTTGTCAAACGCCTTTATCGCGTTCGGAACGCCCGAGCGCAGCACGTCGTAGGTGTCTACCAGCAGCACCGAGCTTGTGGGGTATATGCGGCAGTATTCCTCAAACGCTTCAAGCTCGCTGTCGAACATCTGCACCCAGCTGTGCGCCATAGTTCCCGAAGCGGGAACGCCGTACAGCTTGTCCGCAATAACGCACGCAGAACCCGCGCACCCGCCTATATAGGCGGCTCTCGCGCCCAGAACCGCGCCGCTCGCGCCCTGCGCGCGCCGCGAGCCGAACTCGCTTATCGCCCTGCCCTGCGCGGCGCGGACGATACGGCTCGCCTTTGTCGCTATAAGCGACTGGTGGTTTACAAGAAGCAGCAGCATGGTTTCCACAAGCTGCGCCTGTATCGCGGGCGCTCTTACCGTTATAAGCGGCTCGTAGGGGAATACGGGCGTACCCTCGGGTACGGCGTAAATGTCGCCCTCGAAGCGAAACCCGCGCAGATAGCTCAGGAAGCCCTCGTCGAAAATGCCTTTTTTGCGCAGGAACTCAATGTCGTCGTCGTCAAAATGCAGGTTTTCAATGTAGCCTATCACCTGCTCCAGCCCTGCGCATACGGCGTAACCGCCGCCGTCGGGTATGCGGCGGAAAAACACGTCGAAATAAGCCACGCGCCCCGCGTGCTTGGTCTTAAAATACCCGTTGCCCATTGTAAGCTGGTAAAAGTCGCAGAGCATTGAGCAGTTTTGCTCGGTTATCATTTTTAATTCCTCCCTTTTTTCGGCGTTTTTCTCAAATAACGTCTATCTGCACGCCGCGCATTACCGCAAGGGCGCGCTCCTGCGCCTCGGGGTCGGCGGTAAGGCACGCGCGGCTGTCAACCACTACGCGGCTTTCGGGCAGCGCCGCCTTTGCAATTATGGCGTTGGAGATAACGCAGATGTCCGTTACAAGCCCGCAGAGCTCTACTTCGCTGTAATACCCGCGCTTAAGCTCCTTTGCAAGCGCCATTGAGCCGAACGACGGCTTTTTTATCACGATATCCCCCGCCCTTGCCTCGTGCGCCACCATGCCGTAAAGCTCGTGTCCCTTTGTACCAGCGATACAATGCGGCACGGGCAGCTTTCTGCCCTCGGCGGTTTTAAGGTAGCGCGAGTTGTGCGTGTCCAATGTAAATATTACCGCGCCGTTGTCCCTGCGCGTCTGCCTTATTTTATCAACGATGATACCGTCAAGCGTCTCCGCGCCCGCAAAGCCGAGCGCGCCGTTCACGAAATCCACCTGATAATCAACCACCACAAGAGCCTTCATGTCTGTCCTCCGTCACTTTTTCTTCCGGAGCGCGTTTTTGCCCCAGTTTTCGATGATACGCGTCTGCCCGCGCTCCACCGCAAGCGAGTTTGCGGGTACTTCCTTTGTTATCGTAGAGCCTGCCGCGGTAGTGGCGTTCTCCCCCACCTTAACGGGCGCTATAAGATTTGTGTTGCAGCCGATGAACGCGTGGTCGCCTATTTCCGTGCGGTACTTGTTTATGCCGTCGTAATTCGCCGTAACGCACCCGCAGCCGAAGTTCACCCCGCGCCCCACGTCGCTGTCGCCGAGGTAGGTAAGGTGCGCTACCGCCGTATTTTCGCCGATATCGCTGTTCTTTATCTCAACAAAGTCGCCTATCTTAACGCCGCGCCTTATGGTAGTACCCGGCCGCAGCTGCGCGAACGGTCCTATCTTCACGTCGTCCTCAACAACCGACGAATACGCCTGCACGTTGTTCAGGATAACGCCGTCGCCTATCGTGCAGTCCTCGATATGGCTGTTTGCGCCTATCTCGCAGCCCTTGCCTATAACGGTCTTTCCAAGTATCACGGTGTTGGGGAGTATCGTTGTATCTACGCCTATTTTTACGTCGGGCGAGATGATTATACCGTCAAGCGAGATAAAGCCCACGCCCTCGTCCATAAGGCGGTAAAGCACGCTCTTTCTCGCGCGCTCGTTAAGCTCGAAAAGCGCGCTGCGCGAGTTCGCGCCAAGCACGATATCGGGGTTTTCACTTTCGTAGGCGGCGGCGTTGCCTATAAGCTCTATGCAGTCCGTAAGGTAGTACTCGCCCGCCGCGTTGTTTGCGGAAAGCTTTGGCAGCGTCTGCGCCAGCAGCCTTGAGTCGAACCAGTACGCGCCGCTGTTCACCTCGCATATTTCGCGCTCCTCGGGGGAACAATCCTTTTGTTCGCGTATCGCGGTAAAGCTGCCGTTTTCGCGGATAATCCTGCCGTAGCCCGCAGGGTCGGCAATTTTTGCGGAAATTACCGCGGCGGAAGCCCCGCGCGCTTTCATGCAGGAAAGCGCGTCGGCTATCGTGCGCGCGTCGATAAAGGGCGCGTCGCCGTTTAGTATACAGGTAAAGTCGCAGTCCCGTATAAGCTCCATAGCGCACGCGGCTGCGTCGCCCGTTCCCTTTTGCTCGGGCTGAAAGAACACCTCGGTATTCCCGCCGCGCTTTGCTATATAGTCCTCGGTCTGCTCGCGCTTATAGCCCGTTACTACCGCGATTCTGTCAAAGCCGTACTGCTCCGCAGCGTCAAGCACCCAGCCCAGCATGGGCTTTTTAAGCACCTCGCACAAAACCTTGGGGCGCTCGCTTTTCATGCGCTTGCCCGCGCCTCCCGCAAGAATAATGCAGCCTGTTTTCATGTCAGTATACCTCTTTATGTAGAATTGTGTTTCGCGCAGAAAGGAGAACGCCGTGGATATACTTTTGTACTTCCTGCTGCGCAGATGGTTCTGCGAGGTGCGCGTTGAAGCGGACCTGCTGTACCTGCGCAAGGGGCTTTTCCTGCGCCGCGAGAGCTTTATAGAGCCGTCTTGCGTGCTGTGCGCGGACATTGAAGCCACGCCCGTCATGCGGCTTATAGGCGCGCGCAGGGTAACGCTCACCACCCTTTCGGGGCGGTACGAGTTTTTTCTCGCGCGCCGTGAAGCGCCCGCGTTTTCGGGCGGGTACGTGCTGCGCCCGCGCGCTCTTTCCGTGCTGTACGGCGCTTTTATCGACACCCGCGCGCTCGGCGGCGCGGTAACGTTCGCCTACGCCCTGCGGCGCGTGGGCAGGTTCTTTGGCAGCGAGTATATAAACGGCGTTCTTGCGGCGATTTCCGACACCGCAGGGGAGCTTTCCCGCGTGCTTGCGTTTCTGCACGTCGCCGTGCCGCGCTTTACCGCCGCTGCGGCGGTGTTTACGGCTTTCGCGTGGGTAAGCGCGTTCGCCGTAAGGATAGTAAGGCTCTCGCGCTTTCGCGTGAGAAAGTGCGGCGGGCGCGTGATAATCGCCCACGGCGTTATTTCATTATATGAGCGCGTTATTCCGCTCAATGCGCCCTGCGTGTTCAGCTCGTGCGACACCGTTACAACGCTGCTTTTCGGCGCGTCGCCCGTGTATTTCGCAGGGGGAATGGCGTTTCCGCCGATAAAACGCAGCCGCCTTAACGCGCTTGCGCGCTGCGTGTTCGGCTTAACCCTGCCCAAAGAGCCGCTGCGCCCGCCGAAGCGCGCCGTGTTCGGCTACGCCGCCGTGCCGCTGTGGTGGACTGCGGGGCTTGCCGCAGCCGCCGTTTTCTCCGCCATAATAACGCCGCGCCTGCCGCTAGACGCCGCTTTGATGCGCTCGCTGCTGTGGTGCGCGGCGGCGGGGAGCGCGTGGCTTACCCTCGCGTACGCACTTTACGCAAAGCGCGCGGAACTTTCCCTTGAAAGCCCCTGCGCCGTTATTTCCTCGCGCAGGCACGCGCGGCTTTATACCGCGTTTTTCCGCAGCAGCGCCGCGGTAAGCCGCGAGGTCTTGCAAAACCCGTTCTCACGCCGCGGCGGACTGTGCGACGTTACGGTGTACGCGCGCGGCTCGCGCAGAATGCGCTTCAGGCTTGCCGAGCGGGCGCAAATCCGCCCGTTCAGCGGCTTCTGTCGATGATTGCAATCTGCTTTACGCCGTAAAGCCGCAGCGCGTCCACTACATTGTGGTCTATTATCTCGCCGGGCATTACAAGCGGCACGCACGGCGGGCAGGGCGCGAACAGTCCCGCGCATACCTCGCCGCCCGCAAGCTCGAGCGGAACGGTCCTTTGCGGTCTGAAAAGCGCCTCTCGCATAGATATGGAAGCCGTGGGCTTTATAACGGGGTACTCAATGCGCGGGAGCGGGGCTTTCTGCGGCACGAAAAGCACCGCAAGCTCCGCGCGCTCGCAGTCCTTAAGCGTGGTCGCCGATGAAAACAGCAGCACAACGCGGTTCTCGTCCGCAAGCTCGCACTCAACGCCGCTTGCGCGCAGGCTGCGCGCGTAATCAAAGCCCGAGTGGCCGCTGTCGCGCGCGTTTATCGTAACGCGCAGATGGTCGCTCTTTTCAAGCGGCACGCCGCGCTCCGTAAGCCGCTGCTTTAGCGCCTTTACATACTCGCACGCGCGCGTAACGCCCTGCACGTCCGCGGCAAGCAGCCCGTTAAAGCGGTCAAGGCTCTCCAGTATAAGGTAGGAGGGGCTTGACGAGCCGAAAAGCGACATCATTTCCTTTGCGCGCTCGTGCGGCTCTCCCGCCGCAAAATGCAGGTACGCGCCCCCCGTAAGCACGGGCAGGGTCTTGTGCGCGCTCTCCGCGCTCATCAGCGGGAAGCCAAGCTCCATCGGGTGGAGATACTCCGCGCCGAGTTTGCGCTTGTCTACAAACTTAAGGTAAGCGCCGTGCGCGTTGTCGATAAGCAGCGGGATATTAGGGCGCACATAACGCCACGTGCCGCCGTAATAGTCGATATTCGTCATAAAAACGGCGTCCGCGCCGCGCAGCGAGTCTGCGTCAAGCACAACGTTCGCCCTTAAGTATTCCTGCGGGTAAAGCCACTTTATCTCAATGTCGAGAAGCGCCGCAGCCGCAGCAAGGCTCTTGTGCGAGTAGCGCCCCGCGGCTATCGTCTTAACGCCGCGCGCCTTTAGCAGCGCAAGCGCCGCCTGTATCGCAAGCGTGCTGCCCGCGCACGAGTAGCAGGTCTTTTCCGCGCCGAATATCCTCGCGGCAAGCGCCTCGCTCTGCGCGATAATGCCGCTGCCCGCGTCCGAATCAAAAAGGCTGTCCGCACCCTCTATCTCGGTGATGTCGTGCGGGAACTCGCCGTTGTGACCCGGCATATGCAGGCGCAGCCTGTTGTCCTTGGTGTACTTTTCGAGAAAATCACAAATAGGTGTGTTCATAGCTTTTCTTTCCTTTTTTAAGTGAAATCAGCCCTCTGCGCTTTCTTCTCCCAGCATAAGCGCGTTTCTGTCAATAACGTAGCCGTATTCGCTGCGAAGCTGCTTCAGTTCGTCAACGAGCTTTTGGGATTTGTAGTAATCCGTAAGGTAGCTTACAAGTCCGTCTACGGTGTTCCGGTACTCCTCGTCGGATACCGTGGCAGGCTCGATATACTTGATTATATGGTAGCCGTAATCCGTTGAGCATACCGCCGTGCCGCCTACCTCCTCAATGCCGAGCGCGCACTCCGCAAAGCCGTCCATGTAGCGCCCCGTGTCGGGTACTACAAGGTAGCTTATCGTAAGGTCGCTGTCGCCGCTGTACTCCTGCATAAGCGTCTCGAAGTCCTCGCCCGCGTCAACGCGCGCGTTCACCTCGGCAAGCTTTTCGTCAAGCTCCGCGAGCTTTTCTGCGCGCAGCTTGTCGGCTTCGTCGTCCTTGCCGTCGTTTCGCAGGTTGTATATGTCCTCGGTATCGAGCGAATCCAGCTTAAGCAGTATATGCTTGACATAACGCGCGCCCTCGGGCAGGTAAATGCTCTTGTAGCTGTCCGCGTCGTAGGAGGCGGGGTCGCTCTCGTAATCCGCCTTTGCCTGCTCCGCCATGCGCTTTGCGGCGTCCTCAGCCTCGCTGCGCTCGCAGGTAACGCCCTCGCCCACCTTTTCGGTAAGCTTCTCCTTTATCACGGTAGAGCGCTGCCAGCCGTAAAAGTCGTCGTCGGTAAGCCCGCAGTTGTCCATAAGCTGCTGAAAGCCCTCCTCGGCCTGCTTTTGCAGCTCCTCGTCCGTGACTTCGCTGCCGAGCGGCTGCGCCGCTTCAAGCTGCTCCTTTATCGCGTCTATAAGCTGCTTTTTCCCCGCGTCTGCGTCCGCTTGTATCCGCGCCAGCTCCTCGTCCGTAAAGCCCTCGGGGTAAAGCCGCTCGAACATACGCTCCATAAGCTTGTCGTTGATAAGGTAATTTGCAATGTACTCCCTGCGCGATGTAAGCGGCTCGGAATACGCGGGGTCGGTATCAACGCTCAGCCCGCAGCTTGCAAGGTAGTACTTGTACTCCTTCAAAAAGTCCCCGAACGTGATGTCCATCTCCGCGCCGCCCTTTTCGCTGGAAATAATCACGGTATCCGCAGCAAGCTCGGACGTAAGCACGCTTGCGGCGCTGTCGGTGTCGCCGCTCTGGGCGGTCTGCGCCTGCTCGGTTTCCTTTGTATCTGCGGTTTCGTTTGCGTCAGCCGTTTCCTGCGCGGTCTGCTGCGTGTCCTGCACGCTGTCCGCGCTGTTATCCTTGCAGCCTGCCATGCAAAGCACTGCGCAAAGCACGGCAAGCGCCATAAATTTCTTCATCTGTCGTCCTTTCTTAACCCGCCTGCTCCGTAGCGGCGCTTTCCGCGCTCTCTGCGGGCGCGTCTATCTTAAGCGCCTCGTAATCCGTTTCAAAGGCGTATTCCTGCTCCCATTGCTCAAGCATTGCGTTAAAGTACTCGTTCTTGGCGTTGGAGTTGAGCGTTTCGTCAAAGTAGTCGATAAACTCGTTCTTCTGCTCGTCGGTTATTACCGCGTCAGACACATAGAGCATTATATGCACGCCGTAGTCCGTAACGCAGGTGGTAACGTCCCCCACGTTTTCAAGCTCAAACGCCGCTTTCCGGAACTCCTCCATAAACGCAGTGCTGTTCGGCAGCAGCAGGTATCCGTCGGGATTGAGCGACGAGCCTGTAGCGTCGCCGCTGTAGACTGTGATAAGCTCGTCTATGTCCGCGCCGTTTTCCAGCATATTGAGGATATCCTGCGTGTCCTGCGCCATTTCCTCGGCTTTCTGCGCGCGCATGGCGTCCGCGCCCTCGTCGTCGTTGCTTTCGCGCGCCGCGGTAAGCTCGTCCGTAAACGTATCGTCAAACTTCAGCAGAACGTGCTTTATCCTGCGCGCGCCCTCGGGCAGCCACACGCTGGAATACTTCCCCGACTCGTAAGTTGCGGGGTCGCTCTCGTAAAGCTCCTTTGTGCTTTGCACAAGCTTGTCGTACTCAGCTTCAGCCGTGCTGCGTTCTATGGTTATGTCCTTTACGGTTTCCTCAACCACCTTGTTGGTGACTGCCGCGCTCACCTGCCACATATAAAGGTCGTCGCGCGTAAGCCCGCAGTCGGAAAGATACGCGTCAAAGTCGGCGTTTCCGCGCTCCTCCTTTTCCTTGTCGGTCACGGTTTCGCCCTCGGCAAGCGTGCCGTAGTCGGCGTTGCTGCCGA
Organism: uncultured Oscillospiraceae bacterium; assembly: GCA_934462925.1. Lineage (GTDB taxonomy): Bacteria > Bacillota > Clostridia > Oscillospirales > Ruminococcaceae > CAG-115. Next base: position 127,627 of record CAKSIT010000009.1, read on the forward strand.
AATACTCCACCTGCTCGGCTACCTGCGCGTCAAACTCCTCGTCAACTGCGGCGCGCTCCTCGTCGGTAAGCACGTCAAGCCCCAGCTCCTTGGCCTTGTCAAGTATTATCCGCTCGGAAATAAGGTAGTCTATTATCGTGCTGCGCTGCGACTTGCAGGTTTCCGCAACGCTCTCCTCGCTGTCGTCGGTAATGCCGCGCGACTTAAGGTAGTAAAGGTACTCGTGCTTGAACTCCCCGTAGGTAATGTCAAGCCCCGTTTTGCCCTGCGCCGTTTCGCCCGTCGCGTGCGCCACAATGGCGTCGTCCTTTATTTTCTTGTTAGTGCCTAGTTTCACCGAGCAGCCGCACATTGACAGCGCGGCGGCGGCAGCCGTAATAAGGCACGCTATTTTTCTTAATTTCATGCCGTTTCCTTTCAATTGTATTATGTGTCATGGCATACTATCTCATAGTACCCTATTGTATTATACCACATCAAGCGAAAAAAAGAAATACAGTTTTTTACTTGCAGCATGAAATATTTATGAAAAAGTGATGTTTTTTTTCTTAAAATATGCTATAATAGATTAGGCGGCGGCGCACAGGCTTTGTGCGAATCAGCCCGAGAATTTTTCAGGCATACTTTTTGCCTTTTTCTGCAGTTATTATGCAGATATTTACAGGATAAAACGCAAAGCTCACAGGAGGTCAGCAAAATGGCATCATTATGGCTTAAAAGGATATCAGCGGCACTGGCTCTGTGCCTGACGCTCGGCGTGGCGGGCTGCAAGGGCGGCAGCACATCGGACGCGGAGACAGACGAAACAGGAACTGCGCAGACTTCGGAAACGACGGAGGAAAGCGAACCCTCCAAGGTCGGCTTCATCTTCAACTCCGATGTTGACAGCGGCTACACCGCGCAGCTTAACGACCAGCGGCTCAGGGCGGCGGAGCATTCCGACATAATCACCTGCTACATAGACAACGTGTCGATAACGGACTTTGAGGGCGCTGTAAAGGCGCTGTCCGCGGAGGGGTGCGACTATATCGTGTCCGCAAGCCCCGTGTACGACAGCTCACTTACGAGCATCGCTTCAAAGTACATGAACATAAGCTTTATAGGCCTAGGCAGGGCTACAAACTCGTTCAACATCTACGCGGCGACCGCGCAGCCCTATCAGGCGGCATACGCTGCGGGCATGACCGCCGCCTATAACTCCGAAAGCGAGAAGATAGGCATTGTGGCAGACCCCGATATGCTCTACGCTACGCCCGTTGTAAACGCCGCGGCTCTCGGTATGCAGCTTGTTTACAAGGACGCGGTAATGTCCACGGCGTTCGCCACAAAGGACAGCGAGGTTGAAGCCGCCGTAAACGCGCTTGTGGACGAGGGGTGCGACGTTATCATCTGCTACACCGAATCCGCGCGGACTGCGGACCGCTGCGAGGAGCTTGGCGTTAAGTACATAAGCTCGCTCGACTGCGCCGCGGACGCTTCCTCGCGCGAAAGCCTGCTCATGTACTTTACAACCACCTACGAAAACTTCCTGCTGTCGCAGTACAAGCAAATAGCGCTGCACACATGGGTGTCAGAGAGCTACACAGGCACTACCGCCAACGGCTGCGTTAATATCTCCGCAGTTCAGCCCGCCGCAAAGGACGGCACGCAGGACATCATAAGCGCGCTTTTGCCAAAGCTCAGCAACGGCAGCGCGTATATCTTCGAGGGGCAGCTTAAGGACACAAGCGGCACGGTGCGCTACATGAAAAATACCGCAATGACGTCAGAGGACATATACTCCATGACATGGTACGTGCAGGGCGTAACGGTGCTTGACAACTTCCGCCAGCCGATAACCGACCTGCCGACGAACGATTTTGTGATAAAATATTGACGCGACAAATCCGCATATAAAAAACAGGGACTGAATTTTCAGCCCCTGTTTCAGCTTGTCGAAAAAGTCTATTTTGCCCGCGTAAGCGGGCTTTAAAATAACCTTTTTTGCCTCGGGCTTCCCGAGGCAAAAAACTCTCCTATCCGCACAAGTGTGTACGCGACGCTGCGCTTACGCAACCGTGCGCGCAGCGCGGATGCCCCGTCGGAAAACCCCCGTATGGGGGTTTTTCGACGGTCAGAAACAGGGACTGAATTTTCAGCCCCTGTTTTATTATGCGCGCGTTACGCACATTCTTACGCCTTTTTCTCAATAAGCTTTGTGAAATCTCCCGACGGCATGGGCCTGTAGTAGAAGAAGCCCTGTATCATATCGCAGCCGAGCGACTTTAAGAAATCCACCTGCACCTGCGTTTCAACGCCCTCGGAGACCGTTTCGAGGTTAAGGCTCTTTGCAAGCGTTATTACCGAAGAAATGACCTTTTTGTTCCTGTCGGTAAGGTCGTTTTTAAGGAAGAACCCACCGTCTATCTTAAGCGTGTCAAACGGCAGCAGCGTAATAAGGTTGAGCGACGAATAGCCCGAGCCGAAGTCGTCTATTGAAATGTGGAAGCCCGCGTTCTTAAGCTGCGTCATGGTGTCTACAAGCGTTTCCATGTTTTCGGTGAGCAGGCTCTCGGTTATCTCAAACTCTATCTTGTCGTGCGGTACGCCTATGCTGTCCACAAGCGTCGTAAGCTTTTCGGAAAAATGCTCGTCCTTTAGGTGGTGGCGGCTTACGTTGAGCGAAATCAGCGGAACTTCTATGCCGCTGCGCAGCCACCGCTTTATGTCCGCGACAGCCTGCCTGTATATCGCAAAGTCCATATCCGAAATAAAGCCGTTTTCCTCGAATATCGGCACGAACTTTGAAGGCGGGATTATCTCCCCGTCGCTCTTTATCCAGCGCACAAGCGCCTCTGCGCCCGTTATTTTGCCCGTTGCAAGGCATACCTTGGGCTGGTAGTAAACGTGGAACTCGTCGTTTTCAAGCGCTTCGACCATATGCGCTTCAATGTACTGGCGGCTCTGTATTTCCGCGCGCAGCTGCTTGTCGTACGCCGCAATAAGGTTGTCGTTGTAGTAGGACTTGTCCTTAACGGTTTTCTGCGCGGTTATAGCGCGGTCGAGCGCGCCCATTATGCCAACGCTCTCCGACGTCATTTCGTAAACGCCTGCAAGCAGATAAATCTGCCTGCAGCACTTTTCGTAAACCTGCTTTTGTATGCTTGCAAGCAGCTGGTTGAGCCTTACCTCAAGCTCCGAATGGCTCTTGCTGCGCAGCAGCAGTATAAACCGCGAACCCTCGGAACGGCACAGCAGCTCGCCCTTTACAACCGAGCGCTCCAGTATATCGGAAATAGCTATGAGTATAGCGTTGCCCGCCTCGTAGCCCGCGCTTTCGTTAAGCCTGCGGAAGCCCGCAACGTTAAGTACGGTGGTGCTGTAGCCGTGGCGGCAGTCGGAAACAAGCCGCATGGCCTCTGACGTAAACGTGTCGAGCGTCATTACGCCAGTAAGCATATCATGCGTGTTTATCTTGCCAAGGCACGCGGTGATGTCCGCGCAGCAAATGCAGCAGTGCTTTTTGCCATCCGCAGCTTCGTCTATAAACGCCGTTCTGCTGAACCACCTGTGTTCCTCGGGTCTGAAGAATACGGACGTCGCCTGAAGCTTGCCCGCCTCCAGCTCCTTAAGCGGGCAGTCGTGACAGGGCGATTTCCTGCCGAAAAGCTTCTCGTAGCACACGTCGCCCGCCTTTAAGCCAAGGTGCGCCTGCGTGTTCTCGCCCGCGTAGTCCACAATGTAGCTGTGCGGGTCTATGGTATAACCCTCGACGCGAAGAATGTCGAGCGCCGTCTTTTCGTAGCGCTGGCGCTCTACCGCAACAAGCTCGTCCTCGAAAACGGTGTAGAGCCTGTCCAGAACGTCGACAAGCATTACAAGCACGCGGCGGTTTTCGCCGTCAAGCTCCGCCCCGCCCGTGGACGTAACGGACAGATAGCCCTTAATGCCGCTGTTTGTTCTCACGGGGAACACAAGCGCGCTTTCCGCGCCGCCCGCCGTTTCAAACCCATGAGAGCTGCCATCCACAAGCAGCGGACCGTTAAGCTCGTACAGCCTGTGCAGCGCTTCGGCAACGCTGCCGTTAAAATCAACGCGCGGACACCTGCTGCCCGTTTTTTCACCGCAGGAATAAACAACCTCGCGGCGGAAGCCGTCCTCCTGCGCTATCATGAACACAATGCTCTGCGCGCCAATGCGGCTGCCCGCAAGGGTAAACGCGCGTCCCATAAAGTCGGGGGCGTGGGGTCTGTCCACAAGCGCGGACACGGCAAGCCCCAGTATCTCCGCGGTGTCGTCGGAGAACTTTGCCTCCTCGGGCTTGGACACGGGTCTTGGCACTCTCGCAAGCGCCGCCATTGACGAGTTGTAAAGCGCGCTGCCGCCCGTGCTTCTCTTTGCGGAGAAAAGCGCGGTGCGCGCCTCCGCGTAAACCGTATCAAAGCGCTTGCCGCCCTTTATTATCGCAATACCCGAGCTTACGGATACCCTGCTGTACTCCTCGTTTACAGCGCGGTCCAGACCGTTTATCGTGTCGCAAATCTGCCGCGCCACGCCCTCGAGCGACGGAATGTCCGTAAATCTCACAAAAAAGCCGAACTCCTCGCTGTCCGTAAGCCCCACAATGCTCTCGTGGTAGCACGCGGATATGCCGTTGAGAAGCTTACCCACGGTTTTCATCACGTTGTGGCGGTTTTTCTCTGAAAGCTCCGACGTGCCGTGTACGCCGACAAGTATAAGCGCGGAGCTTTTGTAGATATCCTCGCCCGACGTCAGCCGTCCCACAAGTTCTCTGAACGCGTCGTAGCGGTACACGCCCGTGAGCGGGTCGTGGCGGTCGTCCGCTTTTATATCCGTGCCGCCCTTTTCCGCAGTAACGTCAAGCGTGCGCCCTATTACGCGCAGCGGTCTGCCGTCCTCGTCGAATACGGTCTTGCCCTCGTACCTGAACCACACCATTTCGCAGCTGTCGTTAAGCACGCGCACGTCGCAGTTCATCTCTCTGTCGCCGCGCTCGAGCGCGTCGCAGAACTTGTTGAACACGGGCAGGTCCTCAACGTTTACAGTACCCCAGCTTATGACCGTGGTGCGAAAGCGAATTATAGGGTCGAGATTCTTCTCGTACCGCCCGTGAAGCTTTTTGTACTGGTACATGATATCCTCTGCGATATCATACTCCCACAATCCGAAATTTGTGTACTCCGAGGATATTTTTACTTTCATTTCCTCGGCTCTGACGGATATTCTAAGGCTGTTTATCTGCTTTTTGGCCTGCGCCAACTCGTCGCGCAGCTTGTCCAGGGTACTTTCCTCTGCTGTCGTCACAAATACTCACCCCTCTTAGTTTAACCAAACCATAACATGGACGCTGCGGCCAAAACGCCGCACCCCGATAAAAATATGCTCTTATACAAATTATATCTCATAATCGTGCCATTGTCAATAGATAAATATGCGTCAGCTTAATTATTTCCGCACACAGCGCAAGTCATTCGACATTGTTCGACGCAATTTTCTTGGCATTACAAAAAATTTTCCCGCCAAAAAGGGACGTATGAACGCCCCTTTGAACATATGCTTAGTGTACGGCAGGCTTGGCTTCCGTCTGATAAACCTTGAAAAGCTTTGCAGTGTGCGGCTCTTTGAAAAGAACTACCGCGCCGATAAAGGTGAACACCGCCTCGGGTACCATGTACGCGCCGTTGTAGCAGATGGAGTAGATAAAGGGATTCCAACCCTCGGGCGCCCAGCTCGCAAAGAATATAACGCCGCTTATAACGTGGCTTACTACGCGCATTGCCATAGCAAGGGAAATTCCGCCGATATAACCGCCTACGCCCTTTGTGCGGAAAAGTCCGGCAAAGCCGAGAACGGTAAACGCCACAAGGTAGTCGAATATTATCGTGCCGACAAGCGACTGCGGAGTAAGTCCCCAACTGAGAACAGAAGCAATGTCGAGCCCCAGCTGCGTAAGAGAATACACAAATGCGCTGAACAGTCCCCAACGCGTACCGTACATAATGCTGAGCATACAAATCGGCAGCATACTCAGCAGCGTTACAGAACCGCCAAGCGGCATCTGAATAATCTTAACAAGACTAAGTGCAACGGAGAGCGCTATCATGACTGCGCTCATAGTCAGCTTTTTTACGTCTAATTTTTGTTTCATTTTTTTTGCGGCACGAAACGTGCCTGCCCCTTTCTTTTATATCGGTTTTCACCGCGTATACAGTATAGCACATCTTTTGCGAATTTTCAAGTGCTTAAGCCTGTCATCAGGTTAAATCCCATAACTGCCGCGCCCAGCGCCACAAGGACAACGCCCGTTGCGCGGTTTAACGTCTTAGGCTCTGCCTTGTTTGCAAAAAGCGCGGCGATTCTCGCCCATACAAGCGTGAAAACAATGCACAGCGCCATAACGAGCAAGTCGGGCGCTTCACCCATAACAAAATGCGACACCGAGCCTGTAAGCGCCGTAAACGTCATAATGAAAACGCTCGTTCCAACGGCGGTTTTAAGCTCGTAGCCAAGCAGCGACGTCAGTATGAGAAGCATCATCATTCCGCCGCCCGCGCCGACAAAGCCGCAAATAAAGCCTATCGCCACGCCCGCGGCAAGCGAACGCACAAGCCGTTTTTTCTGCGGAACGCTCTCCATGTCCTCTTTGGTAGTCATTACGGGTTTAACAATAAACTTTATTCCGAGCAGGAACGTCATAAACACGGAAAACCCGCCCATAGCCGCAGACGGCAGCAGGCTCGACGCCCAGCTCCCCACAACGGTGAACACAAGCACGCTCGCCATCATCACAAGCCCGTTTTTTATGTCGAGATTCTTGTTTTTGCCGTATGTATACGCGGAAACGGCGCTCGCCAGCACGTCCGAAGCAAGCGCGATACCGACTGCGGCATACGGGTCGATTCCCAAAAATGTCGTGAGCATCGGCGTTATGACCGCAGCTGCGCTCATTCCCGCAAAACCCGTGCCTAATCCCGCGCCCATGCCTGCAAAAAATGTGACTACAATAGTTATAAAAAGCTCCATGGTTTCCCTCTTTTACTTCTCATGTGTTGCTTATTTATTGTAGCACATTTGGGGGGGAATGTCAATGGGCAGCGCCTACTTTTCAACAGTCGTTCTGTACTAGTTCAGCAGCCGCTTTGTTGCAGGGAAGCTCCGCATAATCGCTCATGTGGGTGGCTCGTTTCGGATTCCGCGCGCATAAAAAATCCCTTGCCTTAGCAAGGGAGAAGGGTATAAAACAAAAAGCGCCTCAGCACGCTAGGCGTGTCGAAGCACTCAGCTGGCAGGGGCAGTAGGACTTGAACCCACAACTTACGGTTTTGGAGACCGTCGCTCTACCAATTGAACTATACCCCTATTGGTGGTGCGCCAACAGGGACTCGAACCCCGGACCGACCGGTTATGAGCCGGTTGCTCTAACCAACTGAGCTATTGGCGCAAATAGCGCTGGCAAAAGGGAAATGGTGACTCGTGGGGGAATCGAACCCCCGTTACCGGCGTGAGAGGCCGGTGTCTTAACCGCTTGACCAACGAGCCATATATAAGTTAAGGAATAGGTTAGCCTATTCCTTAACTTCTTGGTACAGCTTCAGGGACTCGAACCCTGGACCCACTGATTAAGAGTCAGTTGCTCTACCAACTGAGCTAAAGCTGCATAATGTCGGCACCCATCTATCTTCCCGGGCAGTTGCCCGCCAAGTATTTTCGACGCAAGTGAGCTTAACTACTGTGTTC
>CAKSIT010000010.1 GCA_934462925.1 uncultured Oscillospiraceae bacterium
AATCTGTTTTCTTCATCAAATAGTGTTTTCTGTTTCATATCATTATTATATCACTTTTTTCTTCTTTTTCATAGGGGTTTTTAGAGGTTACCATATAATATTCATGATACCGTTCATGACGCCGCCCTACATTGCCTCTATGGGGTGGATACTGTTCATGCAGAAGCGCGGGCTGCTTCAGCAGCTTATTCCCGCGGCGGCGGGCAGCGAAAACGGCTTTTTTACGCTCGGCGGGCTTGTGCTTGTAATGAGCCTGCACGTTTTCCCGTTTATGCTTACTATCCTTAAAAACGCCATGCTCAACATTCCCTCGAGCCTTGAGGAAGCGGGGGCGGTGTTCGGCGCTTCGTTCGGCAGGAGGCTCAGACGTATCTTCGCACCGCTTATAAGCGGAAACTACGCCATAGGCGCGCTGCTTGTATTCGTAAAAACCATAGCGGAATACGGCACGCCCGCAACGCTTGGAAAGCGGATAGGCTACTATGTTTTCACTACCGAGATACACCGCTACGCTACTGTAGCGCCTATAGACTTCGGCAAGTCTGCCGTGCTGGCTTCGGTGCTTGTGGGGGTATGCCTTGTGATGTGGCTGCTGCAAAACTACGTCACCATGCGCAGAAGCTACAACCTTGTGAGCGGCAGGGGCAGCCGCTTTTCCGAGCTTAAGCTGAGCGCCCCCGCGAAAATACTCGGCTGGGCGTACATTGCCGTTGTGCTGCTGCTTTCGGTGGGCGTGCCGTATTTTTCGGCGATATCAACGTCCCTTATCAAGCTTCGCGGCTATGGCTTTCAGGCGGGGAACTTTACGCTGCAGCACTATATCGACCTGTTCACCGAGAACGAAAAGGGCGTGCGCGCGCTCGCAAACAGCTTTATTCTGGCGGTAAGCGCGGCGACTATATGCGCCGTACTCGGCACAATTATCGCAATAGCGGTAAGAAAGTCCCGCTCAAGGCTCGGAAAGGCGGTTGAGGTGATAGGGCTGCTGCCCGAAATGCTGCCCGGCATAGTGCTTGTTATCGGCATTATGCTGTTCTGGAATCAGATATACAGCGTGATACCGCTTTACAACACGCTTGGGATAATGATACCGGCGTATGTGGCGCTGTTTTTGCCGTATACTATACAGTACGTCACGTCGTCGTTCACGCAGATTTCCGCGAGCCTTGAAGCGGCGGCGCGCGTGTTCGGCGGAAGCCCCCTGTACATTTTTCGCCGCGTTACGCTGCCGCTTATAATGAAGGGCGTGTTTGCGGGGTGGACTATGACGTTTATCATAGCGTTCCGCGAGCTGGTTACGGCAAGCCTTATCGCGCCGCCGAACACGCTTGTGGTGTCCACCTATATCGTGCGCGAGTTTGAGCAGGGGAGCGTGTCCGTGGGCATGGCGATGGCGGTGCTGTGCGTGCTTTTCACAACTACGGCGCTGATTATACTCAACCGATTTATTGACCGACAGAAAGGACGATAGCATGACCCTTAAAATAGCGGGCGGCTGCGGCGAGCATGGCAGAAACTGCTTTTATATCGAGTGTTCCACGCCGTTTATGGTTGACTGCGGCGTAATGGCGGGCGGCGGCGACCCTTACCCGCGCCTTACGGAGCGCGACATAAAGCGGCTGCGGTACGTATTTCTCACGCATTCGCACGCGGACCACACGGGCGCGCTGCCGTGGCTGTACGAGCGCGGCTTTTCGGGCGTTACAGTGGCTTCCGCGCCCACGCTCGCGCAGCTTGCGCAAAAGCCGCGGTACTCCGTTGCGCTTGAAAGGCTGTGCGGGGAGATAGGCGGGATAAAGTTCGCATACGGCGCAAGCGGGCATTGCGAGGGCGCGGTGTGGTACGAGTTCGTCATTGACGGAAAGCGGCTGCTTTTTTCGGGGGACTACACCGAGCGCGCTTGTGTATCGCTGCGACCCGATACGCGGCAGGACTGCCGACGCGGCGGTGCTTGACTGCGCCTACGGCAGCGACCGCAGGAGCTTTTCTGAGTGCTGCGGCGAAATAATCGCCGCCGTTACGGAGCTGAAGCGGCAGGGGCGCGCCATAGTGTTCCCCGTGCCGAAATACGGCAGGGGCATAGAGCTGCTGCGGCTGTTTAACGACGCCCTGCCAGAGCTTTATTGCTGCGGCGACGAGCATTTTATGCAGCAGCTCGGCGCGGCCGCGGACGGGCGATGGTACAAAAGCGGCGTGTTTTGCGCGCGGGGCTATGAGCAGGGCGGGCGCTGCGACGTGCTGTTTTTAAGCGACCCGCAGCTTCGGGGCGAATATGCGCAAAGCGTTGTGCGCAGCGTTCTTGCGCATGGCGGCGCGGCTGTGATGACAGGCACGCCCGAGCGCGGCTCGTTCAGCGCGCAGCTTATAGAATCGGGCGAAATGCGGCTTATGCGTTACCCCGTACACCAGAACGCGTACGAGCTTGAAAGGCTCTACCGGCAAAACAGCTTTGGCAGGGTGATTCCATTCCATTCGGCGGAGCTGCCGCCCGACGAGTACGTTATAGAGCTTTGAAACGCGCGGCAGGGCGAGCGACGTCCCGCCGCGCGTTATTATACTGTTCGCCGCCCTGCTTCCCACCGCATGGCGGTTTTGTTCAATATTGCCAATTTTATTGCAGAAAACCCCGTAAACATATGTAAGCGAAAAAGGAAAAAACTCTTGCAAAAAGTACAAACAGTAAGTATAATATAATAGAGGTATTATATACCTCGCAATGGTTTGACAGGAGGAATTTTATGACAAAGGCAATTAAGAAAGCAATGAGTATCATAACTGCCATAGCGGTTATGTTTATGGCGGGGTTTGTGGTTCTGCCGCCCGTGGCAAGGGCGGAGACCCTCGGCGCGTTTGAGGTGACAGACGTATCAGGCATGTATGAATATAAGTACGAGAACGGCGTGCTGACTGTCCTTAGCGGAAGTGCTTATTATAGCTTGAGCATCAAAAATACAGACCCGAACACGCCAACAACAGACCGCATTGAGATTGCAGACGGCGTGGGAAGTATGATCCTTTATCTTGGAGGCGTTAATATCGACGTTTCAGCGCTTGACGATACTGCTGCAATTAAAGTTAATGGGTCGTCAAGGCTTTATATTAGCGTGGAAGGCGGTAAAAACACGCTTAAAAGCGGCAAAAACTGCGCCGGCATACAGTTAAACGGCACAGACGGCGAAATATCAATAGACGCTTCTGATGTCAACGGGCTTACTGTGACAGGCGGCGAGGGCGGCGCAGGCATAGGCGGCGGCAAGGGCTGCGAGGGCGCTAATATCACCGTGAAGGGCGTTATTACCGCGACGGGCGGCGCAGGCGCTGCGGGCATAGGCGGCGGCGCGGGCGGCAGCGGTTCAAACATTACTGTAAACAGTAACCAATACTGGCCTGGCAGCTGCATTATAACCGCGACAGGCGGCGAGTACGGCGCAGGTATTGGCGGCGGTAACGGCGGCAGCGGCTCAGGCATCACAATAAACGGCAGCGCTGTTGTCGCAGCGGGCGGCGCAGGCGCTGCGGGCATAGGCGGCGGCAAGGGCGGCGCAGGCTCGGATATTACGATAACGGGCGGCACGGTAACAGCCGCGGGCGCGCAGGACGGCGGCTCGGCGGGCGCAGGTATAGGCGGCGGCGCAGACGGCGAGGGCGCGAACATCATGATAAGCGGCGGCTCTGTAAAGGCTGCTGCGGGTACGGGCGCAAACGATATCGGCGGCGGCAGCGGAAAGGACGCGGTAACGCCTACAGACGGCCTGGGCATGGTATATCTCGCTGAAATAAGCAACCCGAACAGCGAGGACGTAACTATCGACGGCAATGCGTTCACCCCCGTAAACCACACGGCGGCGGACAGCGCGGACACCACGCTTTACGCCTACCTCAGGGGCGGCTTAAAGCATAACGTTACTGTAGGCTCTGCGGCAAGTACGGTGGATTTAAGCGACAAGCCCTTTTCCACGATGGATTTTACGATATCCGCAACAGACGCGGGTAACGCGCCCGCCGAGGGTACGGACTACACCTACGGGGCGGATTCCACGGGCGCGATAGTACTTAACATTCTTACGGGAACGCCGATAACCGTTGCTAATGCAGACCCGAGCAAGCCCACCACCAACCGCATTGCCATTGCTGATGGCGTTTCGGCGGACGTTACGCTTGCGGGCGTGAATATCGACGTTTCGGCGACAAGCGACGTGGCTGCATTCAGGATAGCGGACGACAGCGCGGGCGACGTTACCGTGACGCTTAAGGACGGCACGGAAAACACGCTCTTAAGCGGCGCTGACTGCGCAGGCCTGCAAAAGAACGGCGAGAGCGGCACGCTTATCATTGACGGCGCAGGCAAACTTACCGCGAAAGGCAGCGGGAGCGGCGCAGGCATAGGCGGCGGTTTTGCCGGCGCAGGCGCAAATATTACCGTACGCGGCGGCACGATTGTTGCATCGGGCAGCGAATTTACCTCGAGCGCGGGCATAGGCGGCGGCGCAAGCGGTAAAGCTTCTAACATTACTGTAAGCGGCGGTACTGTCACCGCGACAGGCTTTTACGGCGCAGGAATCGGCTGCGGCAGCTACGCCACAGCCTCAGGCGTCACCATAAGCGGCGGCACAGTTATCGCGGCAAGCAGCCGAGGCGCGGGAATCGGCGGCGGTAGTTACAGCACAGGCTCTAATATCACTATAAGCGGCGGCACGGTCGCTGCGACAAGCGTTGACGGCGCGGGAATAGGCGGCGGCAAGGGCAAGGACGGCTCGGATATTACGATAACAGGCGGCTCTGTCAGGGCTTTAAGCGAGAACGCAAACGCCATAGGCGGCGGCGCGGGTAACCCCGCTGCAATACCCACAAACGGCGCGGCAAGCGTGTATCTGCTTACTATAAAGAACCCCGACGACGAGGCTGTCATGATTGACGGCGGCGAGTATACCCCCGTAAACCACAGGGCGGCTGACAGCGCGGACGGCAACCTTTATGTTTATCTTACCGCGGGCATTCATACCGTTAAGGTCGGTGATACCGAAAAGGAATACGACATGACGGACGGCGAATATACGGGAAGCGGCAAGAATTTTACGGTAAGCGCGACAAATGCGGGCGAAACGCTAAAATACGATATAGATTACACCTATCCCGCAGAGGAGGGCGTGCTTACAGTCCTTACGGATAAGGCGATAACCATTAAAAACGCTGACCCAGATACGGCGACAACGGACCGTATCGAGGTTTCGGAAAACGTAAGCGCAAACATCACCCTTGCGGGAGTGAATATCAGTTCAACCGACAATGCCGCATTGAGAATTGCAGACAGCACAGCGGCAGACGTTGTAATTACTCTTGCAGACGGCGCTAAGAACCGCCTGCAGAGTCCTGACAGGTACGCAGGCCTGCAAAAGGGCAACAACGCAGGCGCGCTTACGATAAACGGCACGGGCGAGCTTTCGGCGACAGGCGGCTTTGCCGGCGCGGGCATAGGCGGCGGATATAAATGCGTGACTTCAAAAATAACCATAAGCGGCGGCAAGGTTATAGCTGCGGGCAGCGGCGGCGCTGCGGGCATAGGCGGCGGCTACAACGCAGGCGCTTTTAACATCGCCATAAGCGGCGGCACGGTTATTGCAACAGGCGGCGATTCAGGAAACATAGGCGGCGCAGGCATAGGGGGCGGCAGCAACAGAGCCGGCAGCAAAATTATTATAAGCGGCGGCACGGTCACTGCGACAGGCGGCAACGGCGCAGGCATAGGCAGCGGCGACGGCGATCATGCTACAAGCGTCGTTATCAGCGGAGGTTCTGTCAAGGCTTCAAGCGAATACGGCAGCGCTATCGGCAGCGGCGTCGGCGGGCCTGCGTCTATCCCTACCGACGGCACGGACGACGTGCTGTTAGTTACAATAGATAACCCAGACGACGAGCCCGTTGAGATAGACGGCAAGCCCTATACCCCAGTAAATCACAGGGCGGCAGACAGCGCGGACGGCAATCTCTACGTATACCTTAAAGCGGGGGAGATTCACACCGTAAAGGTGGGCGGCGCTGAAAAGGAATACGACCTTACAGGCGACGACTACAAGCGCGGCACGGCGTTTACAGTATCTGCGACAAACGAGGGTGAAACGCTTGAATACGGCGTGGATTACACCTTCCCTGCGAACGGCACGGTGCTGACCGTTCTCACGGATAAGGCTATTACCATTAAAAACGCAGACCCGAACAACGCCCTCAGAAGCAACTGCATTATGGTTGCGGGCGGCGTGAACGCAAACATCACCCTTGCAGGCGTGAACATCGATATTTCAAACTCGTCTGCATTCAGGATAGGCAACGGCAGCGGCAAAGTCACCGTTACCCTTGCGGAAAACACGGTGAACATTCTTAAGAGCGGAGCGAACTATGCGGGACTTCATAAGGTAAGCGCGGACAGCACGCTCACGATAAACGGCACGGGCGAGCTTCGCGCATTCGGCGGTTATAAAGGCGCAGGAATAGGCAATGGGGACTATGTTTCGTACGGTTCTGCGGCGCACATCACCATAAACGGCGGTACAATCACCGCAGCAGGCGGCGAGGGCGGCGCGGGCATAGGCGGCGGCAATGAAAAATCGTGCGAGGATATCACGATAAACGGCGGCGCGGTCATTGCTACAGGCGGCTTATCGGCGGCAGGCATAGGCGGCGGCTATAGCGGCAGAGGCGAGAATATTACCGTAAACGGCGGCACAGTAACCGCCCGCGGCGGCGGAAACCCAAACTATAATGAAGCAACTCATGGCGCGGGCATAGGCGGCGGCGTAGACTGTAAGGGCGCAAATATCACAATAAACGGCGGCTCTGTCAGGGCCATTGCAGGCGGCAAAAATGCGGACGATATAGGCGGCGGAGACTCGGCGAAGGGCAGCTGCACCCCCACAAACGGCACGGAAAACGTGTACCTGCTTGTAATTGCAAACCCCGACGACAAGGCGGTGCTTATAGACGGAAAGGAATACCTGCCGATAAACCACAAGGCGGCGGACAGCGCCGACGGCAGCCTTTACGCGTATCTCACGGGCGTAAACCACGAGGTAACGGTTGGAGAGATTGCATTGACATACGCGTTCTCAGCGGATAAGGGCGAGTTCGTGCAAATCGGGCTTACCGCGCCCGAGGCGGTAACGGGGCTTGTTTACGACGGCACGGAGCGGCAGCTTATCACGGTGGGCAGCGCCACGGCAGGCACGCTGGTTTACGCCCTTGAAAAGGACGGCGCTTACAGCGAGGAACTCCCCACGGGTATTGACGCGGGTGTTTACACCGTGTGGTACAGGGTAGAGTACGGCGACTACGCAGGCAAAGCCGAGAGCGTTAAGGTGGAGATAGCGAAAGCGCAGGTGGCTGAGATAGCCTTTACGATAGGCGCGCCCGCTGCGGGCGAAGCCCTTGATACTGCGGCGCAGGCTGTCGGCGCGGAGTACGCGCTTTCTCCTGCAAAATGGAAGCCTGCGGACGTTACGGCGCGGTACGATGCGGTTTACACCGTTACGGTGACTGCCGAGCTTACCGACGCGCGCAACTATCGCTTTGCGGATTCCGTAACGGCGGCGGTAAACGGCGCTGCGGCGAACGCCGAGGATAACGGCGGCTCTGTTACGATAAGCTACACGTTCCCCAAAACCGCGAAGGCGGGGCTTACGGGCATTACCGTAACGCCGCCCGCAAAGCTTGAATACATTGTAGGCGAGAGCGTTGACGTAACGGGCGGCAAGCTGGTGCTGAGCTATCAGGACGGCACGACCGAGGAGCTTGCGCTTTCTGCGGATATGCTGAGCTACGACAACGCAAAGGCGGGCGCGGCGGCAGTTACCGTAACATACGGCGGCTTTACGGACAGCTTTGAGGTGACGTTCGCCGAGCCGACAAGGGAAACGGTGCAGCAGCCCGTTATCTTCCCGAACGGCGGCACGTTCAGCGGCTCGCAGCAGGTTACGATAACCTGCGCAACGCAGGGCGCGCAAATCTACTACACAACGGACGGCACAGCGCCCACCGCGGCGGCTGCGCTCTACACAGCGCCCTTTACGATAAGCGACACCGCCACCGTAAAGGCGATTGCGCTTAAGGACGGCATGAACGACAGCGCAGTCGCCCAGGCGAAGTTCACCAAAAAGACCGATGGCGGCAACACGGGCGATAACACAGGTGATAACACGGGCGGAAGCCCGAGCGGCAGGGTGAACGGCGGTTCTTCCACAGAAACCAAGCCCGCAATAAACAGCAAGGCAATGGGCTGGGCGGACGCTGCAAAGGAGATAAACGGGCTTACAAGCGGCAGCGAAATCACGATTGAGCTTAACGGCAGCTTTGATGTTCCCGCAGACGTAATAAAGGCTATTGCAGACCGCAAAATCAAGGCGACCTTTGTTATAGACGGCTACAGAAGCTGGCTTATAGACGGCGCTCACATAACCGCGCCCACGGCGGCAAACCTGCGCGTAATCACGCTCGGCAAGCTCGATACAACGGGACTTCGCGGCACGGCGGGCTATAAGTTCAGCCTTAGCGGCACAAACAACCCCACCACGCTTGTAATAGCGTTTAACAGGGAACACGCAGGCAGGTTCGCTAACCTTTACAAGACGGTTGACGGCAGCCTTGCGTTCGCGGGCGTTGTTAAGGTGGACGAGAACGGAAACGCTTCGTTCCCCGACGCGCGCGACAAGGGCGACTACGTAATAATGCTGGGCGACTACAGCGACCTGCACGGCGACGCGAACAACGATGGCGCGGTAGACATTGCGGACGCGCTCGCGCTGCTGCGCGACGTGTTCGGCGTTGAGGCGGCGAGAAACGACGTAATGCGCGACTACAACGGCGATGGCAGGTTCGACATTGCCGACGCGCGCGACCTGCTTAAGGACGTGTTCTACAGCAGGGCATGAACGCGGGAGCGCTGAAAGCATGAAAAAATCCGCCGTTCGCTATGAGCGGCGGATTTTACAATAGAACAGCGGGCGCGTTTTCGTAATGCGCCCGCCGCTTTTTTCGCGCGGTTACGGAATGCGCGTGTAACCCGCCGTTGGAAATTTCGTACCAAAAAAATTCCCCTATTTATGCTAAATTGTGAGAATTGATGTTGACAACTCGGGCGGTAAATATTATAATAGAGGTATAATGCCTGTGCTATGGGCGCGGGCTGAACGACACTCAGGAGGTAATATATGACAAGGACAAAAACGCGGCTGCTTACCGCGGGTATTGCAATAATAGTGCTGCTTGCGGCGGCATTTTTTGCCGTACCCTTTTTAAGCCGCAATGCAGGCGCAGAAGTTTGGACTGGCAACATTGCCGACGACTTCGGCGGCGGCACGGGTGCAGCAGACGCTCCGTACATAATAGCGAACGGTGAACAGCTCGCATTTCTCGCGCAGCAGGTGAACGATTACGGTAAAACCTATGCGGGCAAGTATTTCAAGCTGACGGGCGATATCGACCTAGACAGCAAGGAGTGGACGCCGATAAGCTGCGGCGGGTACGATAGAAATGACAACCTCATAAAGGACACCAATTTTGCAGGCACTTTTGATGGAGCTGGGTTTACTATAAGCAACCTTGCGATTACCGAAAACGGTGCAAGCAAGCATACAGGGTTATTCGGGCGCAGCAGCGGCACGATAAAGAACCTTTATCTTGACAATGCGAATATCGAATCCTATAACGGCATTGGCGCAATATGCGCTTACAACAGCGGAACGATAGAGGCGTGCGGCGTTTTAAGCGGAACGCTTAAAATTTCGGCCAATAACGGCGGCAATGTCGGCGGCATTTGCGAGAATAACTCCGGTAAGATAAGCAAGTGCTACAATATGGCGAATATAGTCGGCGGAGGCGAAAACGGCGGTATCTGCGCTTCCAATGTAAAAGACGGTGGTACTATTGAAGACTGCTATAACGGCGGCAGCGTTGCAGCTGAGCGCGGCATTGCAAACGCCGGTGTATGCGCCAATAACAGCGGCGTTATTTCACGCTGCTTTAATTTCGGAAAGCTTGGCGGCGAGGGTGCAGGCGGGACTTACTACGGTGTTTGCGGCACCGGTGTAGGGACGATGACCGACTGCTTCAACGACAGTTCTGTTAGCAACGTACTTGTCAAAGGGTATAGCGGTACTGCCAATAATGTCGAAAACAAGACTACCCTTGAGCTTTGCTCCGACGTTTTTGACGGCTTAGGCACAGAGTGCGACGACTCGGGCAAGAGAGTATGGTATTACGGCGGCTTGAAAGCTTCGAGCACCGACCCCGACTTTTCCGACAGCCGCAACAGCGACAGATTTCTTATCACAGAATATAAGTACCCTTCGCTTAACGGCATCAGCAAGGAAGTTCCGACGGCTGAGGTAAAGGTATATTGCTTCAGAAATGGCAATGACGGCAGGAATTACACAGCGGATATCTACACGGTTATTGAAACCGCGGAGGAGTTCCTCGCTATCGGAAACGATACTACAGACGATAAGGCAATGTGGAAGGGCAACTATGTCCTCGGCGCGGATATCGACCTTGAGGGCCGCGACATTACGCCCATAGGCAACAGCAAGACCGCGTTTACGGGTAAATTCAGCGGCGGCGGGTATTCGATAAAGAACGCAAAAATCGTTAAAGAAAGCAGCGATGACGGAAGCGACTATTGCGTCGGTCTGTTCGGCGCGAACAGCGGCATTATCACCGAACTTTACGTTGAAAACGCGCAGATAGTCGGCACGAGTTTCATCGGCGGCATATGCGGCAGAAACGAAACCAACGGAATAATCAACAATTGCGCGATTCTCGGAACGGTGCACGCAACAATGGGCTGGGCAGGCGGCGTATGCGGTCAAAACAACGGCACGATAGAAAACTGCTACAGCATAGGCGCAGGCTCTGAGGCGGATTTTTCTGCAGACGGCGGCTGGGCAGGCGGCGTGTGCGGTCTGAACAGCGGTACAATTAAAACTTGCTACAGCGCAGGCACGGTTTCGGGGAAAAATTACGTTGGCAGCGTAGTCGGCAATAACAGCGGGACAGTAACCAATTGCTATTACGACAATAGCGTAAGCAGCGTTAAGGCTATAGGAAACAATGACGTTTCAAACGACGATGAA
The DNA here is from genome assembly GCA_934462925.1 of uncultured Oscillospiraceae bacterium. GTDB lineage: Bacteria > Bacillota > Clostridia > Oscillospirales > Ruminococcaceae > CAG-115. The sequence continues at coordinate 11,118 of CAKSIT010000010.1, forward strand.
ACGAACAACGTTACAGGTCTTGAGCGTGATGTGCTTTGCGGCGGTTCTCTTAACGGCTTCAGCGGCGAAATCTGGGAAAATGGAAGCAACACCATCGAAGCCGTAAACGGCAGCGCGAAGCTGCGTAAGATAACCACAGCCTACCCGTACCTTAACGACGTTGGCGAGGCTTATTCCGTAGAAAAGTATGAGTACAACTACGGCACGGAAAGCGCTGAGGACTGGCAGGAATACACGCTAATCAAGGACGAGAACGAGTTTATTGCGCTCACGAAAAACCACGATATGTGGTCGGGCAACTATGTCCTCGGCGCGGACCTTGACCTTACTACAAAGGACTTCAAGGACTTCTCGCCCATAGGCAGAAGCGTTAATAATACTTTTGTACCTTTCACAGGCAAATTCAGCGGCGGCGGGCATACCATAACCGTTGCAATGAGCGCCGATGACGTAAGCGCTTACGGCGTGTTTGGCACAAACAAAGGTATTATCATGAACCTTGCCGTAAAGGGCGATATAAGCGCCCGTAGGGGCGGCGCGGTAGGCGGCATATGCGGCTCTAACTGCGGCACGATTTACGGCTGCTCCTTTGAGGGAACGGTTTACTGCAATATAAACGGCGCAGTCGGCGGTATAGCCGGCACAATAGACAACGGAAAAATACTCAACTGCTACACCGTTGCCAATGTGCGCGCGGAAAACTACTTTGCGGGCGGTATCTGCGGCAGTTTTAGCGGCACACATTCCGAAATTAACACTTGCTATTTTGCCGGAACGGTTAGCAGCACGGACGCCGATAACGTTGGCGCAATTGTAGGTGAAAAATCTGCCAGCGGCATCAGTTGTTATGATTGCTATTACGACAATGAGCTTTGTAATGTTGACAACGGTCACGGCAAAGGCGTTACCACAGAGCAGCTCTGCGAGCTGAGCGGATTCTCGGGCGATTATCGTGATGAAAGCATATGGACTAAGGGAAGCTACGAGGTGCAATCGGACGGCGACAGATTCCGCACGCTTGTTTACACCTACCCGAGCCTTAAAGACGTGGGCGCGGCTCACTCTGCTGAAAGGGAACAGTACAACTATAAGACTAACGGCGCGGACGACTGGCAGGTATACACGCTAATCAAGGACGAGAACGATTTCATTAAGCTTACGGAAACTCCCGATATGTGGTCGGGTAACTATGTCCTCGGCGCGGACCTCGACCTTACTAAAAAGGACTTCTTGCCCATAGGCAGAAGCGTTGATAACAAATCTGTTCCTTTCACGGGCAGATTCAGCGGCGGCGGGCATACGATAACCGTTGCAATGAACAGCGATTCGTATGTTTACGCGTACGGAGTGTTCGGCGAAAACAATGGCGTTATCATGAACCTTGCCGTAAAGGGCGATATCAGGGCTGAGGAAAGCCAACGCGTAGGCGGTATCTGCGGCTCTAACTACGGCATGATTTACGGCTGCTCCTTCGAGGGAACGGTTTACTGCGAGACAAACGGCGATGTCGGCGGTATCTGCGGTTCGGTGGTTGACGGAACAATATACGACTGCTATGCCATAGCAGACGTACACGCGGCAAGCAGCGCGGGCGGTATCTGCGGATTTGCAGCCAACTCTCCTTATGTTTGTTCCTGCTATTTTGTGGGGAATGTGAGCAGCTCTGCCAGCAGCAATAAGGTCGGCGCAATCTTCGGCTATGGAAATGGTTCATTTCCAAACTGCTATTACGACAACGAGATATGCAACGTTGGCGACGAAAAAGGCAAAGGCGTAACCACAAAGCAGCTTTGCGAGCTTGGCTATCAGCTCTCTGGTCATTATGTTAATACAAACATATGGACTAAGGGAAGCTACGAGGCGCAATCGGGCGGCGACAGATTCCGCACGGTGACCTGCACCTACCCGAGCCTTGTTGAGGGCTGCGAAGCGACGCCCGTTACAAGAAAGCAGTATAATTTCGGCGTTGACGGCGACGACTGGGCGGAGTACACGGTAATTGAAAACGAGGCCGAGTTCGTTACACTCACGGAAACTCCTGCAATGTGGTCGGGCAACTACATACTCGGCAGGGATTTGAACCTTGCGAACAAGGTCGTTTCGCCCATAGGCGATGTTGTTGACGGCGAGCTTGTCAGCTTCTCGGGCAAATTCAGCGGCAACGGCCACACAATAAGCAATGTTGAAATAAATGATTGGTTTGCGGATTCTGAATCAGCTAAAAAATATTATGCAGGCGTGTTCGGCGGCAACAGCGGTACTATCATGAACCTTGCCGTAAACGGCAAGGTCGAGGGCGGCAGCTATGTCGGCGGCATATGCGGCGATAATGACGCGAACGGCGTGATTTACGGCTGCTCGTTTGAGGGAACTGTAACGGCGGACCAATACGTTGGCGGCATATGCGGCACTAACGGCTATACAGGCGGACAGCCAAAGATAAGCAACTGCTATGCCATAGCGGATATTACGGCAAGAGCATGTGCGGGCGGTATCTGCGGCGGCAACTATGCAACGGTAGAGTATTGCTACTCTGCGGGCGAGGTGAATGCGGACGACGGCTATGTATACGACCCCGTATGCTATAACGAGGGCGGTAACGCCACATCAAACTACTGCTACTACAACTCCGACCTTTGCGGAAGCGGCAGTCCTTCCACCAAAAACGCCGCCCTTACTACGCAGGCGCTTTGCGGCGACTCTCTCCCCGCGGGCTTCAGCGCCGACATCTGGGGCAAGGGCAGCTACAGCATGGCGGAAAGCGGCGATAAATTCCGCACGGTAACCTACACCTACCCGAGCCTTAACGGCGTGGGCGAGCCGTATTCCGCCCTGAACGAGCTGCAGTACAACTACGGCTACAACGGCAGCGACGACTGGCAGAAATGCACGCGCATAACCACGTATGAGCAGTTTGCCGCTATCGGAAACGACAGCACAAGCAACAAGGAGCTGTGGAGGAAGAACTACGTACTCGGCGCGGATATAGACCTTGGCGGCAAGGCTACTGCGCCCATAGGCGACAGCTCGTACAGCTTTACAGGCAAATTCAGCGGCAACGGGCATTTGTTCAAGAACGCCGCAAGCCCCCTGTTCGGCTCTAACGAAGGTCTTATAGAATACGTTACCATCGAGAGCGGCTCTATAGGCTACGGACCTATTGCAGGCAGCATAAGCGTTGAGAACGGGTCGGACGGTGTAATTTACGCCTGCGGCAACAACGCCGACGTAACGGTAACCACTAGCCTGAACATGGGTGCGGGCGGCATTGTCGCAACCAACAACGGCGTTATCAGCAACTGCTACAACACGGGCGACGTAAGCTCCAAAGCGCAGGCGGGCGGCTTGTGCGCAGTCAACTACGGAACTCTCGAATATTCCTACAACGCAGGGGCTGTAAGCGGAGATAATAAAACGGACGCACTCTGCATAGAGCAGAACGGCACTTTGAATACGTGCTATTACAACGAGGACTGCGGCAAGAGCAGCTTCGGCAGCGGCTTAAGCACCATGGCTATGACGAGCAAGGTTTTCGACGGCTTCGGCAGCCTGTGGGTAAAGAAGTCGAACACCGTTGACCCCGAAAGCTGCGAGGGCGCTGCGTACTACCCCTCGCTCTCAACGGACTTTGCGCCGTCTGAGGAGTTCACCTTAATCCTTAATTTTGTGAAGCCGGGCGAGGATACGCCCGTTTACGGCGACGACATAACGCTCTGGGCATTCCCGAATATTAAGTACGCCAACGGCAAACTCGACACCTTTGAGGACGGTATCACTACAATAAAGATAGGCGACGAAATCGTTTTGGAAAACGACGATATCGTCAATGGCATTGCAAAATACACGGCTAAAACAGCGGGCAATACCACATTCACGCTGACTTATACAAACGCGGATTATTTCGCGGGCGAGGTTACCAAGGACCTTGTTATTGACATCGCGAGAAAGGACCTTACCGCGAAAGACTTTGATTTCACACCCGCCGCAGACCTTGTGTTCAACAACAAGGAAAAGGCTTCGAGCGTTACGGCAAAGGCAGGCATGGAGGGCGTAGGCGCTATCACCGTTAACTACTGCTGCGACGGCGAGAAGCTTGATTCCGTGCCGATAAACGCAGGCGACTACATTGTAAAGATATCCGTTGCGGAAGGCAAGTTCTACAACGCGGCGGAGCTTGAGGACAGCAAGTGGGCGTTCACCATTGAAAAGGCTGACGCTCCCGCAGTTCCCAATATTGAGCTTGGCTACAACTGGCAGACGGACGAGGACGTAACGGTATTTGTCCTCGGGCTTCCCGAAAATATGGGAACGATAGAGGGCTATACCATAACTCCCGCTGAAGCCAACGGCAAGAGCTTTGAGTATTCCGACAAAAAGCTGTACTTTCATGTAGGACCGTACACCGAGGACAAGGTCGGCAGCACGGTTCTGATACAGACAACGCTTTCTACGCAGAACTACAATGACATCAGCTTCCTTGTGGAAGTCAAGCTGAACAACAAGGCGAACAGGCAAGCGCCGAGCCTTGACGACTTCGAGCTTGTATTCACCGATAACGCGGGCGTTATAACCGCGACAATCAACACAGCGCTTGAGGGCTTGGAATACAGCTTTGACGGCGCTTACTGGAGCAGCGAAAATACGCTTGAAACGGCTCACGACAAGCTTGTGAATGCGTATATCCGTTACGCTGCCACCGACGACATGAACGCGAGCGCGCCTGTTTCAAAGCAGGCAAACTCGGGTCACGGCACGCTTACGCACCATGAGCGCGTTGAGCCCCAGTGCCTTACGGCGGGCAGCATTGAGTACTGGGAGTGCGAGCTTTGCGCGCGTTACTTCCTTGACGAAAAAGGCGAGAACGAAACTGCCCTTGACGGCACTATAATTGCGGCTGCGGGTCACACCAACGGCGCGGCGGTACGCGAGAAAGAGGTTGCCGCGACCTGCACCGCTGACGGCTCTTACGAGGAGGTAGTTTACTGCGCGGTTTGCAGCGCGGAGATTTCAAGAGAGCAGAAGACCATACCCGCGGCGGGTCACAAGTGGGCTGAAAAGTACGAGAGCGACAAGCGCGGGCATTGGCACAAGTGCGAGGTATGCAGCGTGGATTCCGCTGTTGAAGCGCACGTTTCCAACGGCCCTGCGACCTACGCCGAGGCGGAGGTCTGCAACATATGCGGCTACGAGATAGCGCCCAAGAAGAACACGGGCGGCAACTCGGGCAGCGGTTCGGGCGGAAGCTCGGGCGGCGCGAACGGCGGTTCTGCCGCAGACGTAAAGCCCACAATAAACGGCAAGACTATGGGTTGGAGCGACATAACCAAGACCATAACGGGACTTACAAGCGGCAGCGAAGCCACTATCGACCTTAACGGCAGCTACGACGTTCCTGCGGACGTAATAAAGGCGATTGCCGACCGCAAAATCAAGGCGACGCTCAGGGTTGACAGTTGGAGAAGCTGGCGAATAGACGGCGCTGAGATAACCGCGCCCGCAGCCGCAAACCTGCGCGTAATTACGCTCGGTATGCTTGATACCACAGGGCTTCGCGGCACGGCGGGGTACAAGTTCAGCCTTAGCGGCACGAACAACCCTGCGGCGCTTACTGTAGCGTTTAACAAGGAGTACGCGGGCAAGTTCGCTAACCTTTACAAGAGCGTTGACGGCAAGCTTGTGTTTGTCAATAACGTTAAGGTGGGCGCGGACGGCAACGTTACGCTGCCCGACATGGCGGACAATGGCAACTATGTAATAATGCTCTGCGAGTACTCCGACCGCAGGGGCGACGCTAACAACGACGGCATAGTAAACATTGCGGACGCACTCGCGCTGCTGCGCGACGTGTTCGGGCTTGAGGAGGCAAGGAACAGCGTAATGCGCGACTTCAACGTCGACGGCAGGTTTGACATTGCCGACGCGCGCGACCTGCTCAAGGCGGTATTCTTTAACAAGGTTTGATTGGACATATTCAGGCGGGGGTCTCTCCGCCTGAATACGACTATATAAGGATGATTAAATGGCAAACTTAAAGCAACTCGGCGGAAAGCTTATAAGCCTGCTGCTGGCATTGGCTATGATAACAGCGCTTATGCCTGCGGTATCGCTAACGGCAAGCGCGGCAGGCGTAAAGTATGTTCTTACGGCAGATACGCCGCTGTACGACAGCGACGGCTGGACGTGGGACGGACAAACGCTGCATTTTTTCGGCGCAGGCACGTTCAGCGTTGATTCGCCGCAGTACTTTTTGATAGAATCGACCAAAGACGGCGGGGCTGCGGTTATCGACATCTCAGGCTCGCTGAGCGTGAGCTTTGCCACAGACGGCAACTTCATTAAATCATACTACCCGCTTGATATAAAGGGCGCAGGCAAGGTTACTGTCACAAGCGCAGGCAATTCCATTGCGGCATTATTCAATGCCACCAGTTATTCTTTAACGTATGAGGGCGGTGCAATATGCTGTGATGATGCCAACGCTATTCTGCAGGTATTCATATGCACCGACCTCGGCATAAATCGGGGCAGCATTGACGTTGCAAGCGAATATTCATCTTTTGCTGCGGAAAGCTGCACAATAAAAGACAGCAGCGTTGTTGTTGACAAAATACAGTCCCGTCCGCAGACTGAAACTCTTTACGTCACTATTGAAAAGAGCTATGTTGACTTAGGCGCGGTTATTACATATGGTCACCTCTAAAAACCTTGTTTGAGTGAAAATGTGTATAGCGCACCGACTGCTTCTGTCAACAAGCGAAATTTCTGATGTGACGGCGTCCATGCCGTCACTTGGTTATTTCGCCGTGCAACATCATGTTGCACCTCCTCGTAAGGCATACAGCCTTACTTCGTCGGCTTTCATCGCATTCGGCGCACTCTACCCATTTTCCCTTTTCAAACCGGTTTTTAGAGATTCCCAATAGTTATTATGTCGACCAACACGATTGATGACGACTCTGATAAAGTGGGTTTAGTGTCAACTTCAACTGATGATGCTTTCAAATCCTGCACCATAGTAAACAGGTGCGTTACAGAAAAAAGCGCCAAGTTAAGGTTTGGCGAGGCGTATGTAGAAAACTGCAATGTTTATACAGACGCGGAAAGCTCTTTGACAACATCTTACAATTCGTTGATGTACGACATAGCGCAGCCAAACAATTATTGCGTTCCGAATGGTGAGATTATAATAAACGACCAAGGCAATAGCGGTGGTAACAGGTACGCTAATATCACTTCCAAATATATATGCGGTAATATCAACAGCAGTAGCAGTTTACATTTGTTTCCTGTTATTTGCGGCAATATTTGTGCCGACATATATAATGGCGGAGACGTGAAATTTGACGGCTCGGATAAATATGATGTAAGCATAAGGGAGTTTTGGACAAATATTCTGTCGCTGTTTGTCAACACGACTGCCCATGCCTATGAAAAGCAGTCCGACGGCACATGGGAGTACGTATCCATCGCCGACGAATACAAAGGCGCAAGCGACACCCCGATTTACATCGGCAGGCCTGTTTTCAACGTTATTAAGAATCCTACGACATATCAGGACATAAAGACCTGCAAGGGCTACCCCGCTTTTGTAGACGTTGAGCTTCTTTTCCCCTATGAGGACGCGGTGACCGCCACGGAGTTCAAGCTGTATAAGGACAACGCCGAGGTAGACCCCGAAACCGTTGGCATTACCGCCGAGGTTACGGGCAGCGGGCAGAAGCTCACGCTGAACCTTACCGCGGGCGAAGACGCTGCTGCGGGCAGATACACGTTTACTTTCAGCGTGAACGGGCAGAAAATAAAAGGCACTTCGGGCGATTATGTTGCGTTTACGCTCACGGAATACCCGTTCCACACAATGGAGTTTGGCGACGACAGCAGCATTTCGTGGCCTTATATTGACAAGGGCGGTGAGCTGCAATATTTTACGGGTTCGGATTACAACAGGAAAATCGAAACCGATACATGGACGTGGTACGGCGACGTGACCTCTGAGGATATGGCGCAGGGGTACAAGAGCGGAACTCTTTTACTGAAAGACGGGTTCAATTTCACGACAACGGCAGATAACGGCATATCCGCAACGGACCAGGTAACGTTCATTATTACCGTTGAGGGCGACTGCACCGTCAATGCAGGCGTTAATGCGATTTATTCGGTATCAACCACGAATTTACTTATCAAGGGCGCGTGCGACGGCTCAACGCTTAATTTGAACACAGGAATTTCGGCTGGTGGTATATTCAATATCATCGGCGCGGACATTAAGGTGAACAACGTTACTTCGGTTACAGACGAATCCGTTCAGCCGAAAAAGCCGCTGTTAGAAGCAAGTGATATTTTATTGTATGAATGCGATATTACCGCCAACGACGACTGGAAACTCGAGAACATTATCATAGGCTCGTTACTCAGAATAGGCAGAGGCGTAACGCTTGATTTCCCCGCTTCAACCATATACGTGGAAAATACGTGCATCAGCGAGCTTGAAAGCGTGGATAACATTCAGGGTCAGGGCAGCTGGGGCACGCTTACCGTTGAGGATTCCCCGTACGGACCAAACGGCGTTGTAGTGAGACCGAAGTGGATAGACCCCGACAAGGGAATGAAGCTTTCCACAAAGCAGCTCGAGTTTATCGGCACGGCTTCCGACCTGATAATTGCCGACGATTTGATTTCCGAAGACGACGATTACTGCCTGCTCAGCGGCAAAGAATACAGGCTCGACCTTTCCAAGCTTATCAGCGTTGACATTTCCGACTGCGAAATCGCTAAGAGGGTCGTTAGCGGCTATTCAGTAAAAAGCGAGCTGGTTGACGGCACGCTCGACGAGTTTCCCGCGTATGTTCTGCGCAATTATGAAGTTACGGTAGGCATTGTACCGCTCACCAAGAGCGTACTCAGCATAAACGGCGCTACACCCAAATACAACAGCACTACGGGCGTTTATTCCGCGGATATCGATGTAAGCGCGAACATGGAAATCACCGCGGAGCTTGAAGATTCCGCAAACCTTTGCACGCTTACAATCTGGCACATCAATCTGTCCAATACCGAAGACAAATTCACGGTAACGCCCGCGCCGAATTCGCTCGGGCAGTACAGGATAGGCACGGAGTGCGAGATATTTGCGAATATAACGGACGATAAGTTCATACGCGACGCGCAATTCAACGGCGTAGCAATCGAGCCTTACAAGAATGACAGCAGCGGCTGCTATTACAAGGTGACTACCGTAGCGGGCGAAAACGAGTTCGAGATAACCTACGTTGACCTTTCAACGCTCACTATTGCAAAGCCCGAACACGGTTCTGTAGAGTTTTCGGGCAGACTTGACTACGGCAGAAGCTCAGAAACTCTTGCGGACGGCACGCAGGTTTACTCTATAGGCACGAGCGACATGGTTACGCTTACGATAACGCCCGACAAGGGCTACCGCCTGAAGTCGGTAAAGCTTGACGGCAACGCTGTAACCCTTACGAACGGCACGTATACGTTCACGGTAACCGCAGACTGCGTATTCAGCGTGGAGTTCCAAAAGAAGCCCACGGGCGGCAATTCGGGCAGACCTAGCGGCAGGGTGAACAACGATTCTACCGAAGACACCAAGCCCACGATTAACGGCAAGGCTATGAGTTGGGAAGACGCTGCAAAAGAGATAAACGGGCTTGCAAACGGCAGCGAAGCCACTATCGGGCTTAACGGCAGCTACGACGTTCCCGCGGACGTAATTAAGGCGATTGCCGACCGCAAAATCAAGGCGACGTTCGTTATAGACGGCTACAGAAGCTGGTTCATGGACGGCGCTGAGGTAACCGCGCCCGTGGCGGCAAACCTGCGCGTGATTACGCTCGGCAAGCTCGGCACGGCGGGGTACAAGTTCAGCCTTAGCGGCACTAACAACACCGCAACGCTTGTAATAGCGTTTAACAGCGAACACGCGGGCAAATTCGCGAACCTTTACAAGGCGGTTGACGGCAGGTTTGCGTTCACGGGCGTTGTTAAGGTAGGGGCGGACGGCAGCGTCTCGCTCCCCAACGTTTGCGACAAGTGCGACTACGTAATAATGCTTGGCGACTACAGCGACCTGCTTAAGGCGGTGTTCTTCAGCAAGGCTTAAGCGAACTATCCTCCCCTGCGCGTGCGGGGGAGGATTCCTGCGCGAATTATAAAAAAATTGCAAAAACCCCTTGACAAACGGAAAACGGTGTGGTATAATAGCTGAGTAAGTAAAGCAGAGCCACCACACTCTCACCCGCCGACAGCAGTCAGGCGCGGTCGTTTAATGTGAATTTTGCCCCAAGGGGCGTTTATGTTAAGCGTGAGCAGTGTGCTCACGCTTATTTTGTTCTTCGGACAGAGCTTCGGAATTTGTATCGGAAAGGCGGTGCTTCGCTATCAGCACGAAAGAACAGCTCATCAATGAGGAAATCAGGGAAAAGGAAGTCAGGGTCATCAGCGCTGCGGGAGAGCAGCTCGGCATTATGTCGTCTGCGGACGCTCTCGAAAAGGCTATTGAGGCTGACCTCGACCTCGTAATGATATCCCCGGGCGCAAAGCCCCCTGTCTGCCGTATCATGGATTACGGTAAATACCGTTTTGAGCAGACCAAGAGGGAAAAGGAAGCCAGAAAGAACCAGAAGCAGGCAGAGGTTAAGGAGATAAAAATGTCCCTTAACATCGATACCAACGATTTCAATATCAAGGTTAAGAACTGCATAAAGTTCCTGCAGAACGGCGACAAGGTAAAGGTCACCATTCGCTTCCGCCGCGCGAGAGAGATGTCGCACATGAATCTGAGCGACGAGTTGATGAAGAAGTTCCTTGACGCTGTATCGGAGTACGGCACGACCGACAAGCCCTCGAAGCTTGAGGGCAAGAACTACGCAGTCGTAGTAAGCCCGAGGAAGTAAGGTGTGCAAGGCGCACTTTAACATCAAAAGAAACCTAAGGAGGATACCAAAATGCCCAAGATTAAGACACACAGCGGAGCAAAGAAGCGCTTCAAGCTGACAGGAACAGGCAAGGTAAAGATGCAGCACTGCGGTAAGCGTCATATCCTTACCAAGAAGACCACCAAGCGCAAGAGAGGTCTTCGCACAGGCGCATATGCGGACGTTACTAACGTAGCTCAGGTAAAGAGCCTTATTCCGTACAAATAATCGATAACAACGGCGGAATATTCCGCATAATGCAGGAGGTAAAGAAAAATGGCACGTATCAAGGGCGCACTCGCCACTCGTAAGAGAAGAAACAGAACATTAAAGCTTGCCAAGGGTTACTTCGGCGGCAAGAGCAGACTGTTCAAGACAGCCAAGGAAGCTGTATGGAAGAGCGGTCAGTACGCATACATCGGCAGAAGACTTAAGAAAAGAGATTTCAGAAGACTGTGGATTACGAGAATTTCCGCGGGCTGCAAGGCTAACGGCATGAACTACTCCACCTTCATGAACGGCCTTAAGAAGGCTGGCGTTACTCTCAACAGAAAGATGCTTTCCGAAATCGCAATAAACGATGCGGCAGGCTTTACAGCGCTTACCGAAAAGGCAAAGGCTGCGCTTTAATCGTGATAATATCTCACGTCCTTTTCGCGGGCGTGAGATTTTTCACTATGTAGGGGGTGTGCGGGAATGATATCTTCAAGGCAGAACGCCGCGGTGCGCGAAATGCGCGAGCTGCTTCGCGAAAAGCGCGCGCGCGACGAAAAAGGGCTGCTTGCCGCGGAGGGCGACCACCTTTGCGCGGAGCTTGCGAAAAGCGGCTTTGCGATAACTTCGGCGCTTATAACCGAGCGCGCAGCGCAGCGCTACCCCGAAACGGCGCGGGCGCTTATGGCCGCCTGCCCCGCAGCGCAGGTAATAGCCGAGGAGCTTTCCGCATATATTTCCGACACGAAAGCCCCGCAGGGCGTCTTCGCCGCAGCGGAAAAGCCCGCGCCCGCAGAGGACTTCGGGGCGGCGCGGCGGCTTGTGATACTGGACGGGGTGCAAGACCCCGGCAACGTCGGCACGGTGATACGCACGGCGGAGGCGCTCGGCATAGACGGCGCACTGCTCTCGCGCGAGTGCGCGGACGTGTGGTCGCCTAAGGCCATGCGCGCTTCCATGGGAAGCGTGTTCAGGCTGCGGTGCATAACGGGCGATATCCCGCAGATGATAAAGGAGCTTAAGGCGCAGGGCTTCGGGGTGTACGGCGCAATGCTCGACGAAAGCGCGCAGCGGCTCGGCGAAACGGCGTTCCCCGAAAAGGCGGCGGTCGTTATCGGCAACGAGGGCGCGGGCGTTTCGGCGGGCGTAAAGGCGGTATGCACGGGGGCGGTGTATATCCCGATTAGCGGCGCGGAGTCGCTTAACGCGGCTGCTGCTGCGGCTATTCTTTTGTGGGAGCTGTCGCGGTAAGCGCGGCGCTTTTCCGCGCGAACACAAGCTCGGCAGGATTCGCAGCGCCTGCCCGCGCGGCGGGTATTCCGCTAAAAACGCTGCGCAGGCTTTCTGCTTATGCAGAGGGTACCGCAAAACCCAAAGCCGCAGGCTCTTTACGGAGCGGCTTTCGGCTTTGCGGTGCTTATCAACACCGCCCCGCGAACGGGGCTTACAAGTGCAGTTTAGGGGGAAACATAAAGTGTCAAACCTTGTAATATTAGAGTCGCCCTCAAAGGCGAAAACAGTAAAGAAATATCTCGGCGCGGGCTATGACGTGATAGCCTCGACGGGTCATGTAATAGACCTGCCGAAGTCCAAGCTCGGCGTTGACGTGGAGCATGATTTCGCGCCGCAGTATGTGAACATGAAGGACAAGGCGGAGGTTATCCGCGAGCTTAAGAAGCACGCGAAAAATTCGGACGTCGTTTATCTCGCAACCGACCCCGACCGCGAGGGAGAAGCTATCGCGTGGCATTTGTCGCACCTGCTGGGCATAGACCAGAACGCTCCCGTGCGCGTGACGTTCAACGAGATAACGAAGTCGGGCGTGCAGTACGGCATGAGTCACCCGCGCACAATAGACACGGACATAGTGGACGCGCAGCAGGCGCGCCGCGTTCTTGACAGAATCGTGGGCTACAAGCTTTCTCCGTTCCTGTGGAAAAAGGTACGGCGCGGGCTGTCCGCAGGGCGCGTGCAGTCCGTAGCGGTAAGGATAATTGTGGACCGCGAGGAGGAGATACGCGCGTTCAAGTCGCAGGAATACTGGAGCATTGACGCAAAGTTCACCGCGGCTTCCTCAAAGCGTGCGTTCGCCGCAAAGCTTGCGGAAATAGACGGAAAAAAGGCGGAGCTTGCTTCAAAGGAGCAGGCGGACGAAATAATCGCGCGTCTTTCGGGCGCGGAATACACCGTAACGGAGCTTAAGAAGTCCCAGCGCAGAAAGCAGCCCGCGCCGCCGTTCACCACCTCAACACTTCAGCAGGAGGCTTCGCGCAGGCTGTCGTTCCAGGCGCGGCGCACGATGAAAGCCGCGCAGGAGCTGTACGAGGGCATTAACGTGGAGGGCATGGGCGCAGTCGGCCTTATCACTTACATGAGAACCGACTCGCTGCGAATCTCCGACGAAGCGAAGACCGCCGCCGCAGACCTTATAAAGGAGCTTTACGGCGCGGACTACCTGCCCGAGAAGCCCCGCACATTCCGCACGAAAAATAACGCGCAGGACGCGCACGAGGCCATACGCCCCACGACAGTGAGCCTTACGCCCGAGAGCGTAAAGTCCTCGCTTTCAAGCGACCAGTACAAGCTTTACAAGCTTATATGGGAGCGTTTTATGGCAAGCCAGATGCAGAACGCCGTGCTTGATACGGTGTCCGTAGGCATAAGCGCTGCGGGCTGCACGTTCAGGGCGAGCGGCTATTCGGTGCGGTTTGACGGCTTTACAAGGCTTTACGAGGAGTCCCACGAGGGCGATACCGAGCAGAGCGGCGCGCTGCCCAAAATCGAAAAGGGCGAAACGCTCGCGCCAAAGGAAGTGCTTGCAAACCAGCACTTTACGCAGCCGCCCGCGCGCTACAACGAAGCTTCTCTCATAAAGGCGCTCGAGGAGAACGGCATAGGCCGCCCCTCTACCTATGCGCCCACCATCTCCACGATACTCGACAGGCACTATGTCGAGCGCGAGCAGGGCGGGCAGCTCAAGCCCACGGCGCTCGGCGAGGTAATCACGGGGCTGCTGCGCGAGCATTTCAACAACATAGTGGACGTAAAGTTCACCGCGAAAATGGAAAGCGACCTTGACGACATTGAAAAGGGTACGAAAAACTGGGTGGAAACGATGAGAAAGTTCTACGGCGGCTTTTCAAAGACCCTTGAAAAAGCGGAGGCCGACATGGAGGGCAAGCGCGTTAAAGTCCCCGACGAGCCTACGGACATAGTGTGCGAGGAATGCGGCAAGCCCATGGTGATAAAGATAGGGCCGTACGGAAAGTTCCTCGGCTGCTCGGGCTTCCCCGAGTGCAAGTTCACCAAAAAGATAGTTACCGAAACAAAGGGCAGCTGCCCGCGCTGCGGCAGGAAAATGCTCGCGAAGAAGTCAAAAAAGGGCAAGCCGTTTTACGGGTGCGAGGACTATCAGGGCTGCAACTTTATGACGTGGGATTTGCCTATCGAGGAGAAGTGTCCGCAGTGCGGCGCAAGCCTGTTCAAGAAAGCGGGCAAGCTGGGCAAGATATACTGCGCGAGAGAGGGCTGCGGCTACGAGCGCCCGCTCGACCCTGTAAAGGATAAGACGAATGATAGTTAAGGTCATAGGCGCGGGACTCGCGGGGTGCGAGGCGGCGGCGCAGCTAAGCGCGCGCGGCTTTTCGGTGGAGCTTTACGAGATGAAGCCGCAGAAATACTCGCCCGCGCACAAATACAGCGGCTTTGCGGAGCTTGTCTGCTCAAACTCGCTTAAGGCGGCGCGCGTGGAGAGCGCGTGCGGGCTGCTTAAAGAGGAAATGCGCAGGCTTGGGAGCGTTATACTGCGCGCGGCGGAAAAAACGAGCGTTCCCGCAGGGGGCGCGCTCGCGGTGGACAGAGAGCAGTTCTCCGACGAGGTAACGCGCATAATAAACGCTGACCCGAATATCACGGTAATCAGCGGCGAGGTGACGGAGCTTCCGACGGAAAATGCCGTGATATGCACAGGGCCGCTCACGTCGGACGCGCTTGCGGAGAAGCTGCGCGGGCTGTGCGGACAGGGACTGAGCTTTTACGACGCGGCAGCGCCCATTGTTACGGCTGAGAGTATCGACCTTACAAAGGCGTTCTTTCAGACCCGCTACGACAAGGGCGACGCGGACTACATAAACTGCCCCATGACGCGCGAGGAGTACGACGCGTTCTACGAGGCGCTCATAAACGCGGAAAGCGCGCCGCTTAAGGAGTTCGACCGCCCTGCGGAATCTGCGGGAATGCGCGTGTACGAGGGCTGTATGCCCGTTGAGGTGCTTGCAAAGCGCGGCGCGGAGAGCGTGCGCTACGGCTGCATGAAGCCCGTGGGGCTTACCGACCCGCGAACGGGCCGCCGCCCCTACGCTGCGGTACAGCTGCGAAAGGAGAACCGCGAGGGGACGATGTACAATCTCGTGGGCTTCCAGACGAACCTTAAGTTCGGCGAGCAGAAGCGCGTGTTTTCTATGATACCCGGGCTTGAAAACGCGCAGTTCGTGCGCTACGGCGTTATGCACAGAAATACGTTTATTGACAGCCCCCGTCTGCTCGACGGGCATTTCATGCTCAAAGGCTCGCGCAACATATTCTTCGGCGGGCAGATAACGGGCGTTGAGGGGTACGTGGAGAGCGCGGCTAGCGGTATCGCCGCAGGCAGGGCGCTTGCGGACAGGCTTTCGGGCAGAGAGCCGCTCACCTTCCCGAGGACGACAATGCTCGGGGCGCTGAGCGCTTACATTTCAGACCCGTCCGTGACGGATTTTCAGCCTATGGGCAGCAACATGGGGATACTCCCTCCGCTTGAGGAAGCGGTAAAGGGCAAGCAGGAGAAATACGCGGCATACGCGCGCAGGGCGCTTAACGACCTTGACAGGGCGCTTGGCGGTAATATATGAGGAGAACGCGATGAAAATAGTAATAGACGGCTTCGGCGGCGATAATTCGCCCGACGAGGTGCTTAAGGGCGCTGCTCTTGCGGTGGAAAAGCTTGGGGTAGACGTTGCGGTAACGGGCGAACCCGATGTGCTGAACTCCCGCATGGAGGTTCTTGGCATTGCGCGCAAAGGCATTGAGATAGCCGAGGCGCACGGCGTTATCACGACCGAGGACAACCCACGCTCGATACTTAAGGAAAACGCGGGGACGTCGATGGGCGCGGCGTTCAATATGCTGGCGCGCGGCGAGGCGGACGCTGCGATAAGCGCGGGCAGCACGGCGGCTATCGTTATCGGCGGCACTATGATATGCAAGCGCCTTAAGGGCGTTAAGAGAACGGCGCTTGTGCCGCTTATGCCCGCAAAGGGCGGCGTGCGCTACTGCGTGCTTGACGGCGGCGCGAACGTTGAGTGCCGTCCCGAAATGCTGCAGCAGTTCGCGGTAATGGGCAGCTGCTTTATGCAGAAAACAATGGGCATAGAAAAGCCGCGCGTGGGGCTTCTCAACATAGGCACGGAGGACGAAAAGGGCAGGGAGCTTGAGCATGAGGCGAAAAAGCTGCTCGAGCAGACGCCCGTGAACTTTGTGGGTTATGTAGAGGGCAGGGACGTGCCGCTCGGCGCTGTAGACGTGCTTGTAACGGACGGCTTCACGGGCAACGTTTACCTTAAGGCGTGCGAGGGCATGGGCGCGCTTATGAAGGACGCGATGAAAACGATGTTCTTTGCAAACCTTAAGACGAAGCTCGGCGCGCTTTTTGTAAAGAAGCAGATAGGCGAGTTTTCAAGGCAGATGGACTACAAGACGATAGGCGGCGCGCCGCTTCTCGGCACGGCAAAGCCCGTGTTCAAGGCGCACGGCAGCTCGGACGCGGCGGCGTTTCTCGGCGCGTTCAGGCAGGCTAAGCTTTTTGTGGAAAACAGGGCGATAGAGGAAATGGCGGACACGCTGGCGGCGCTTTCGGCAAAGGATGAGTGATATGCAGGACTTGCACGAATTTGAGCGGATAATCGGCTACACGTTTAAGAACGCGTCGCATCTCGAGCGCGCGCTCACGCATTCAAGCTACTCGGGCGGTAAGAACAACGGCAGCAACGAGCGGCTGGAGTTCCTTGGCGACGCCGTGCTTCAAATAACCGTATCGCAGTACCTTTTCATGAACATGACGAGCGAACCCGAGGGCGGGCTTACAAAGCTGCGCGCTTCTATTGTGTGCGAAAATTCCTGCTACAGCTTTGCAAAGCGCATAGAGCTTGGCAGGTTCATACTGCTTGGCAAGGGCGAGGAGATGACGGGCGGCAGGGACAGGCGCTCCATTCTCGCGGACGCGTTCGAGGCGCTTATAGCGGCTATCTTTCTTGACGGAGGCATGGAGCAGGCGAACCGCTTTGTAATGGGCTTTATGCCGCCTATAGAGGCGCTCAGGAGCGGCAAGGTGCGCCTTGGCGACTACAAGACGATATTGCAGGAGATAATCCAGCAGAACCCCGAGGAACACGTTGTGTACGAAGTCACCGACGAGGAGGGCGAGGCGCACCGCAGGCTTTTCAGCGCGAACGTTACGCTTAACGGGCAGGTGATAGGCAGCGGCAGGGGGCAGAGCAAAAAGGAAGCAGAGCAGGCCGCAGCAAAGGAAGCCATAAGGCTTATGGGCTATGAAACAGACTAATCTTTCGATATTCATACCGCACGTTGGCTGCCCGCACAGGTGCAGCTTCTGCGACCAGCGCAGCATTTCGGGCGCGCAGAAGCCCCCGAGCGCTGCGGAAGTCGCAGAGCTTCTCGCGCAGCAGGCACAGAACCTGACCGAGCGCGGCATAAGCGCCGAGATAGCGTTTTTCGGCGGCAGCTTTACCGCGATAGACCGCGCGTATATGCTGGAGCTTTTAGGCGCTGCAAAAAGCGCCGTTGAGCGCTTTCCGTGCTATAACGGCATACGCTGTTCCACCCGCCCCGACTGCATAGACGAGGACGCGGTGCGGCTTCTTAAGGCGAGCGGCATGACCTTTGTGGAGCTTGGAGCGCAGTCCATGAGCGACGAGGTGCTTGCGGCGAACGAGCGCGGGCATTCTGCGCAGGACGTGCGCACGGCGGCGCGTATCATACGCGAAAGCGGCATGGGACTGGGACTGCAAATGATGACGGGGCTTTACATGGACAGCGAGGACGCCGTGCTTTACACCGCGCGGGAGTTTATCGCGCTGCGCCCCGACACGGTGCGGATTTACCCGACGGTTATCCTTAAGAACACGAAGCTTGGCGAGCTTTACGAGCGCGGCGAGTACAGAAGCTTCGGCTTTGAGCAGACGGTGGAGCTATGCGCGCGGCTGCTTAAAATGTTCGGGGACGAGGGCATACCCGTGATAAGACTGGGGCTGCACGCAAGCCCCGAGGTAGAACGCGATATGCTGGGCGGCGTTTACCACCCCGCGCTGCGCGAGCTGTGCGAAAGCAGGCTGTTCCTTGCGGATATGCAAAAGGCGCTTGGCGGGCGGAAAGGGAGCTTTACCATATACACCGACCCGCGCAGCATAAGCAAGGCGGCGGGGCAGAAGCGCTGCAATATAAAGGCGCTTGCCGCGCAGGGCTGCAATGTAACGATAAAGCCGCGCGAGGGCGCTTATATAGAGGTTTGCTAAAAATATTTTGGAGTATTGAATGTTTTTTAAGACTTTGGAAATACAGGGCTTCAAGTCCTTTGCAGATAAAACGGTGCTTAACTTCGACACGCAGATAACCGCGGTAGTCGGCAGCAACGGCAACGGCAAAAGCAATATAAGCGACGCGCTGCGCTGGGTAATGGGAGAGCAGGGCGCAAAAACCCTGCGCGGCGAGAAGATGGAGGACATCATCTTCCACGGCACGGTGGAGCGCAAGCAGATGGGCTTTGCGCGCGTGGCGCTCACGATGGACAACACCGACAGGGCGCTCGATGTGGACGCGGACGAGGTTGTGATATCCCGCAAGCTCTACCGCTCGGGGGAGAGCGAGTACCTGATAAACGGGCAGCGCTCGCGCCTTAAGGACATACAGGAGCTGCTTATGGGTACGGGCCTTGGCAGGGACGGGTATTCCATAATCGGGCAGGGCAGGGTCGCGGATATCGTGAACTCGCGCGGCTCGCAGCGCAGGGAGATTTTTGAGGAGGCTGCGGGAATCTCGCTTTTTCTGCACAAAAAGGCGGACGCGGAAAAGCAGCTTGCCGCGGCGGAGGAGAATATCACACGCCAGCGCGACATAATAAAGATGTATGAGGAGCGCCTGCCAACGCTTCGCAAGCAGTCCGAAAAGGCGCTGCTGTTCACGGAGCTGCAGGGGCAGCGCAGGGAGCTTGAAATATCCGTAAGCGTAGCGCAGATGAACGCGCAGAAAGAAGATATGCGGCGGCTCGACGACCAGCTGCTGCTGAACCGCGGCGAGTGCGACAACTTTGAAAGCGACATACGCCGCGCGCAGGCGGATATAGAGCAGCTCGCGGAGGACAAGAACGGCGCGCAGGGACTTCTCGAGCGGCACAGGCGCAGCATTCAGGCGGCGAGCGCGGAGCTTGCCGAGAAGAACGCCGCGATAAAGGTAGCCGAAAACGACCTTTCGCATAACGAGCAGCGCCGCACGGAGCTTTCAGAGCAGCTGCGCACCGCGCAGGAAAGCGGGCGCGAGTACGAGGAGCGCACAGGCGCGATAGCCGCGCAGATAGAGCAGGGCGAGCGCGCGCTTGCGGAGCTTTCTGAGAAGTCAGCGCTCGCGGACGAGGAGCTTGCGGGCTTTACAAAGCGCAGCAGCGAGGCGGGCGAGGAGTACGCCGCGCTCGAAAGCGCGCTTGCCGAGGCGTGCCGCAGAAAGAACGAGGCGGACACCGCCGTAAAGCAGGCGGAGCTTGCGCGGCAGACGGCGCTCACGCAGAAAAACGTGTTTTTGGAGGGTCTTGCGGACAGCGAAACGAAGCTGCGCGAGTATACCGAGCAGAGCGCGCAGGCGCAAAAGTCCCTTGCGGGGCTTGCTGAGGAGCGCGACAGGCAGAAGAACAGGCTCATTGGCTATCAGCGCATATCCGACGGCAAGCGCCGCAGAATGAACGAGCTGAAAACGGCGCTAGACGAGCTTAACGAGCAGCTGCGCGACAGGCAGAACCGCCACCGCGTGCTGAGCGACGTTGAGCGGAACATGGTAGGCTATAACGGCGGCGTAAAGGCGGTAATGACCGCTTCGTCGCAGGGGCGGCTAAAGGGCATACACGGCATTGTGGCGAACGTAATTTCGGTTGACGAGCGCTACGTGCAGGCGATAGAAACGGTGCTGCAGGGTACAATGCAAAACGTTATCGTGGACGACGGCGAGGTCGCTACGCGCTGCATAAACTTCCTGCGGCAGACGAACGCGGGGCGCGTTACGTTCTACCCGCTGACGACGATAAAAGGCAGAAGGCTGCGCGAAAACGGGCTTGAAGCCGAGGACGGCGTAGAGGGCGTTGCAAGCGAGCTTGTGCGCTGCGACGAAACGTACGCCGAGATTATAAGCAGCCTGCTCGGCACAACGGTAATTGTGGACGATATGTTCTCCGCTAACCGCATTGCCAAGAAGTACGGCTACAGATTCCGCATTGTAACGCTTGACGGGCAGCTGATAAACGCAGGCGGCTCTTACACGGGCGGCTCGCGCGATACAAGGTTCAAAATGCTGTCCAACAAGCAGGAGATAGACGCGCTCTGGGCGGAGATATCCGAGCTTAAAAAGACTGCCGCGGAGAAAAACGAGGCGTTCGCGCAGTATCAGGCGGAGATAAGCAAGGCAGACATAGAAATAGACGGCATGAACGATTCGCTGCGCGCGCTTGACAACGACGAGATAACGCTGCGCGCGGAGCTTCGCAGGCTGGAGAGCCTTACGGAGCAGCTTTCACAGCAGGGCGACGCCGCAAAGCAGACTCTTGCGGAGTTTGACGCGCAGGCGCAGCGCCAGCAGCAGATAATCACCGAAAACAGCGCGCTGCTTGAAGCGGCGGGCGCGGAAATAGCGGCGCTTGAGGAAAAGACTGCCGCGCAGGGCGGCGTGCGAAAGCAGGCAGAGGAGCGCATACGCGAGCTTTCAGAGCAGATGAGCGCGCTCAATTTGGAGAAGCTGTCCGTAAGCAAGGACATAGAGTCCCTGCGCACAAAGGCGGCGGACATAGAGAACACGCGCAGGCTGCTTGCGCGCAACAGCAGCGAGTTTGTAACGCGCATGGAGGAGCTTGACAACTCCGACAGGGAGATACGCGAGCGCATAGAGCGCATAAGGCTTGAAATAGAAGCGGGCAGCGGCGAGGTGGACGAAAAGAACACCGAGATAGACCGCCTTTCCGCAGAGGTCACCGCGTTTGAGCAGAAGATAACCGAGCGCCGCCGCGACATCGACGAGGCGAACGCGCACAAGGAGAAGTTCTCGCGCGAGGTGGCGCGCCTTGAGGAGCGCCGCGCTTCAATGCAAAAGGAGTACGACGGCATTGTCGATATGCTGTTCAAGCGCTACGAGCTTATCGTGTCGCAGGCGGTGGAGCTTGCAAAGCCGCTTGAAAACCTTATGGCTGCGGAAAACGAGCTTGACGGGCTGAAAAAGCGCATAAACGCGCTCGGCACGGTCAACACCGATTCCATAGACGAGTACCAGCAGGTGTCGGAACTTTACGAGTTCCAGTCCGCGCAGCTTGCGGACATAGAAAAGTCCAAGGCGGAGCTTGAAAGCGTTATAGAGCAGCTCACGGGCGACATCAAAACGCGCTTTCTGCACAGCTTTGAGGAGATAAACGGCTATTTCAGGGAGATTTTCGTTGAGATATTCGGGGACGGTGCGCACGCGGAGCTTGAGCTTACCGACCCCGAGGACGTGCTGAACTCCGGCATAGAAATAAACGCAGCGCCCCCGGGCAAGGTCATAAAGAACCTTATCTCGCTCTCGGGCGGCGAGCAGACAATGGTTGCTATAACCATTTATCTCGCGATACTGAAGCACCGCCCCACGCCGTTTTGTATGCTCGACGAGGTAGACGCGGCGCTCGACGACGTAAACGTTGAGAAGTACATACGCTACCTAAACCAGTTCAGCAGCCAGACCCAGCTTATGGTGATATCTCACAGGCGCGGCACTATCGAGGGCTGCAAGGTGCTTTACGGCGTGTTCATGCAGGAAAAGGGAGTTTCCCGCCTGCTGAGGAGGGAGCTTACGGACGAGCTGGACGTTGAATTAAAGTAAGGAGGATATATGGGACTGTTCGATATATTCAAGAAGAAAAAGCCGCAGGACGGCGGGCAGGAGAGCGCGGACGAGCTGTCCGAGCTGAACGAGCTGTCCGAAACCGAGGAAGCTGACGGCGTTGAGGAGCTTGACGTCCTTGACGCTCCTGCGGGAGATGCGCCCGCGGAGGACGCGCAGGCAGTCGTTATCCCCAACGGCACGGAGGAGGCGGACATCTCCGACCCCGTGGTGCATATACCGGAGGTACTCGACCCGATGTTCGGCGTAGACCCCGAGCAGCCCGAACCCACCGAGGCCGCCGTGGCCACCGAGGCCGCCGAAGCGCCCGACGAGGAGCGCGGCGGGGAGCAGGAAGCGCTCCCCGAGGAAGCGCCGAAAAAGGAGGGGCTGTTCACAAAGCTGAAAAACGGGCTTAAAAAGACCAAGGACGGCTTTGTAAGCAAGATAGAGCTGCTGATAAACTCGTTCACGAAGATAGACGAGGACTTTTTCGACGAGCTGGAGGAAACGCTTATCCTCTCGGATATCGGCGCGGAAACGTCGATGGAGATATGCGACAGGCTGCGCGCGGAGGTAAAGCGCACGGGCGCTACCGACCCCGCCGTTATAAAGGAGCTGCTGCGCGGCATAATAGCGCAGATGCTGACGGGAGAAAACGAGCTGCGGCTCGAAACGAAGCCGTCCGTTGTCATGGTTATCGGCGTGAACGGCGCGGGCAAAACCACCACCATAGGCAAGCTTGCAGCTAACCTTAAGCGCAGCGGCAAGCGCGTTATCGTGGCTGCCGCTGACACGTTCAGGGCGGCGGCCATAGACCAGCTTAACGTGTGGACAGACCGCGCGGGCGTTGATATAGTAAAGCACAGCGAGGGCAGCGACCCTGCGGCGGTTATTTTCGACGCGATAAACGCAGCCAAGGCGCGCGGCGCGGACGTTGTTCTTTGCGACACGGCGGGCCGCCTGCACAACAAAAAGAACCTTATGGAGGAGCTTCGCAAGATAGCGCGCGTTATTTCGCGCGAGCTGCCCGAGGCGAGCGTTGAAACGCTGCTCGTTCTTGACGCGACAACAGGGCAGAATGCTGTTAATCAGGCGCGGCTTTTCAGTGAAAGTGCCGAAATTTCGGGCATTGTGCTTACAAAGCTTGACGGAACGGCAAAAGGTGGTATAATAATAGCTATAAAGAACGAGCTTGGCATTCCCGTAAAGCTTGTGGGTGTGGGCGAGAAGATAGACGACCTTCAGCCGTTCATACCCGAGGATTATGTCAAGGCTTTGTTTGAATGATTTTTTGAGCGAAAGGAACAGATATGAAACATCATCACAAAACAGGCGAAGAAAAACCTGCCGCCGCTGTGCCTGTCCGACAGCGGCTGATAATAGCGTCAAACAACGCGGGGAAGATACGCGAGTTCAGACAGCTGCTCGCCCCGTTCGGGTTTGACGTAATCTCTATGCGCGAGGCAGGCTTTACAGACGAGATAATCGAGGATGGCGATACCTTCGAGGAGAACGCGCACATAAAGGCGCGCGCCGTGTTCGAGGCTACGCACCTCCCCACGATAGCGGACGACAGCGGGCTTGAAATAGACTTCCTCAACGGCGCGCCGGGGGTGTACTCCGCGCGTTATGCGGGCGAGGGCGCAAGCGACGCGGACCGCTGCGAAAAGGTGCTGGAGGAAATGCACGGCGTTGCGCGTCCCCTGCGCGAGGCGCGCTTTGTATGCTCGATATACTTCATTTACGCCGAGGACGACGAGTACTCCGTAAACGGCACGGTTGAGGGCTACATAGGCGATGAAATGACGGGCGACAACGGCTTCGGCTACGACCCGATATTCATGCTTGAAAACGACAAGAGCATGGCGCAGCTCGACGACGAGGAGAAGAACGCGATATCGCACCGCGCCCGCGCGTTCGAGCAGCTTAAGCAGATATTGAAGGAGAAGTTTTCGTAAATGCTGACAAGTAAACAAAGAGCGCACCTGCGTTCCATAGCGCAGGGCTACAACACCATTTTCTACGTTGGTAAGCAGGGCATAGGCGAGGAGCTTGTAAAGCAGCTCGACAACGCTATAGAATCCCGCGAGCTTATCAAGGTGGGCGTGCAGGAGAACTGCGACTACACCGCAAGGGAAGCTGCGGACGACATCTCCGCAAAGCTCGGCGCGGACGTGGTGCAGGTAATCGGGCGGAAATTTGTGCTGTGGCGCAGAAGCAGCGACCCGAAGAAAAGGGTGATAGAGCTTGATTAAGACGGGTATTTTCGGCGGAGCGTTCAACCCCGTGCATAACGGTCATGTACGCCTTGCGGAGGAGGCCGTAAAGCAGCTCAAACTGAAGCGGCTGCTTATCGTTCCCACCTACTGCTCGCCGCACAAGCACACAAACCTCGCACCGTTCGACGACAGGGCGCAGATGTGCGCGCAGGCGTTCGGGAATATTGCGGGCGCGCAGGTCTGTGACATAGAGCGCAGGCTCGGCGGGACAAGCTACACGATAAACACGCTGCGCGCGCTCAGGGAGCAGCTTCCGGGCGAGCAGCTCTACCTGCTCATCGGCGGGGATATGCTGTTCAGCTTTGACAAGTGGTTCAGGTACGAGGCGATACTGAACGAAGCTAAGGTGTGCGCCGTGGCGCGCGGCGGGGACAGCTACGCGGATATGCTGGAATACGCAAACGAGCTTGGCAAGATACGCGTGCTGCCTACGCAGGCGCTCGACATAAGCTCGACGCAGGTGCGGGAGCTTGCCTCGCGCGGCGGGGATATTTCCGCGCTCGTGCCGCAGCAGGTCGCGGAATATATCTCGCAGCACGGGCTTTACCGTGCGGACGGAGGGGCTGACATTTGAGCAGATACGAGGAATTTGACGAATACGAGGAGCTGCTGCTCGAGCGTCTTTCCAAAAAGCGCTTTACGCACAGCATGAACGTGGCCGAGGCGTGCTACAGGCTCGCGGAGCGCTACGGCGCGGACAAAAAGCGCTGCTACATGGCGGGGCTTCTGCACGACATAATGAAAGAGGCAGACCCTGCGGAGCAGCGCGAATACACCGTAAACAGCGGCCTCTCGCCCGACCCCGCCGAGGTAGACACCCCTGCGCTGTGGCACGCTGTGGCAGGCGGGCGGTATATCCGCGAGAAGCTTGGCATAGACGACGCGGAGATAATAAGCGCGGTGAGATTCCACACGGTGGGCGCGGCGGCGCTCACGCTGCTTGAAAAGATAGTGTATCTCGGCGACATGATAAGCGCCGAGCGGAAGTATAAAGATGTTGACAAGTTCAGAAAGATATGCTATGATGATATAGACAAGGCGATGTCCGTGGCGCTTATTTACCAGATAGAAAGCGTGTGCGCAAAGTGCGGGCAGCTGCCGAGATATACGTTTGAGGCATATAATTATTACCTGAGCTATAACAAGGATAAGGAGAGATTATGACAGACAGAGAAGAACTTGAAATAGCGGTAAAGGCGCTTTCTTCAAAAAAGGCGCTTGACATAAAGGCGCTTAAGGTGGAGGATTTGACGATACTCGCAAACTACTTCGTTATAGCCTCCGCTGCAAGTACAACGCAGGTAAAGGCTCTTGCGGACGAGGTGGAGTACAAGCTCTCTCAGGCGGGAATCACCCCCAAGAGCATTGAGGGCGAGCAGAGCAGAACGTGGATAGTACTCGACTATATCGACGTTATCGTGCATATTTTCACCGAGGAAACGCGCAGCTTCTACCAGCTCGAACACCTCTGGGCGGACGGTACGCCCGTGGATATTTCGGGCATGGTTGACTAAAAGCGCGCCGCGTTTTTGGCGAAAATGTACAATTCAAAAAAAGTTTCATAAATTTTCAAATACCCCCTTGACAAAAGCGGGTTTTAGAGTTATAATTAAGCATATACTTTTTGTATAACTACTATTTTGTAGATAACCTATGCCACATGGCAAAGGGAGGGAAATATAGATGGCAGAAATTCGTCTTGGCAAAAATGAATCTCTTGATACCGCTCTTAAGCGTTTCAAGCGTTCATGCGCAAGGGACGGCGTTCTTGCTGAAGTTCGTAAAAGAGAGCATTACGAAAAGCCTTCGGTAAAACGTAAGAAGAAGTCCGAAGCTGCTCGCAAGCGCAAGTTCTGATTTTACGGAGCTTCATTGTTGTAAAACACAAACGGGTCGAACCGAGCGGAGGAAATCTGCTCGGTTCATTCATTATATGGACAACGCCGCGCAGGCGTGCGGCTTACGTAATACGGCGCGCAGGGCTTACGGGCTTTGGGGCGCATTTCGGAGGGGTGCTATGCTGTTCAGGCCGACATTCTGGCTTAAAAACGTGTTTGCGATAGACGAGGAGTTCTTAAAGCGCAACGATGTAAGGGCGCTTGTGCTGGACCTTGACAACACGCTGTCCATGCACGGCAACCCCGCCGCGGAGGAGGGCGTTGAGGAGTGGCTCGCGAAAATGCGGGAACTCGGCGTTAAAATGCGCGTGGTGTCCAACAACACTACAAAGCGCGTAGCCCCGCTCGCGGCAAGGCTGGGGCTGGAGTTCACCGCAAACGGCGCGAAGCCGCTAACGTTCGGCGTGAGCCGCGCGATGAAAGCTATGGGCGCGGACAAGGCGACGACGCTCGTGGTGGGCGACCAGATATTCACCGACGTTATGGCGGGGAACTTCAAGGGCGTGCGCACGGTGCTTGTCGAGCCGTTCCACCTTGAAAAAACGTGGACGTTTCGCCTGAAAAGACGGCTTGAAAGCGCCGTTTTCCACAGGGATTATTCAAAGCTCGAAAGGAAATAGTATGGGTATCACATTTGGACCGGGCGGCAACTCCGCAAGCTGGGGCAAGCGCAAATTCCCCGAGGACCTGCCCGAATACCTGCGCTCTATGGGACTCAACGGCTACGAGGTAGAGTGCGGCAGGGGAGTGCGGCTGTCCGCGCGGGCGGGGCTTCTGCCCGAGATAGCGCGGGAGAACGGCATATACGTTACGCTGCACGCGCCGTATTTCATCTCGCTGTCTTCCGTGGAGGAGGAAAAGCGCGACAAGAGCGTTGAGTATATCCTCCAGTCCGCGCAGGCGGCGAGGACGGTGGGCGCGCAGAAGATAGTGGTGCATTCGGGAAGCTGCTCGAAAATAAGCCGCAGCGAGGCTCTGTACCTTGCAAAGCAGACCCTTACAAAGGCGCAGGCGGCGCTTGACGAAAACGGCTATTCAGACATAATCATCTGCCCCGAAACCATGGGCAAGATAAATCAGCTCGGCACGCTTTCCGAGGTACTCGAGCTGTGCGGGGTGGACGAGCGCTTTCTGCCCACGGTGGACTTCGGCCACCTTAACGCGCGCACGCTGGGCGGTATAAAGTCGCGCGAGGACTACGCGCGTATGCTCGACGAGATAGAAAGCGCGCTCGGGCATGACAGGCTGTGCAGAATGCACATACATTTCAGCAAGATAGAGTACACCGCGGGCGGCGAGAAGCGCCACCTCACCTTTGCGGACGAGGTTTACGGCCCGCAGTTCGAGCCGCTTATGGAGGAGCTTGCAAAGCGCGCAGTGTCCCCCTCGGTGATATGCGAGAGCGACGGCACGCAGGCGGAGGACGCCGCGCAGATGAAGCGCTTCTACGAGTCGCTGTAAAGGAAGATAGCATGGGCTGTGTGTATATGAACAAGGAGCTGTCGGACGCTATTTCGTGCGTAAACCAGCAGGTGCTGTGCTATCTCACCGCGTGCGAGCGCGAACAGTGCTGCCATAATACGGCTGAAAAGGCGATAACCGACGACCTTATGCCGAGGGTGGAGGAGCTTCTCGCCGAGGACGCGATGAACGGCGGCGAACATCCTATGGCGCGCAAGCTGTATCAGGGGCAGACGGGGCTGTTTTTCAACGGCAACGCATACCTTGTGAATTACACCTTTGCAAAGGGCGTTCTGTGCGAGGCGTACCATAAAGCGGGCGTGCTGCCGATAAACGACGCGCGCACGGTGCAGTACGAGAGCGACAGGCTGCTTGACATGACGGAGGATTTATGCGGCGGAATGAAGCTCTGGGATTTCGCGAAAAAGTACCGCCGCAACATACCGCTAATCGGGCGGGACAAGCTTATAAACGGGCTTGGGCTTGCGCTGCAGCGCACGGCGGAGCGCGGCTTCCCCGAAAACGAGCTTGTGGACTTGTTCGCATACCAAAACGGCGTTACGCTTTGGGTCACCGCCGACAAAAAGGCGATGGACAGCACGCTATATATGTTTATCATGAGCAACTGTCAGGCGCTGGACATGGGCAGGCCGCGCATTGATAACTGCGGGCTGTATGTGGGCGCGCCCGTGGCGCGGTACGACGTTACATACTGCTTTAAGCTTGCAGACCCGCAGCGCTCTAAGGACAGAATGAAGCTTGAGGCGCAAATCGACCTTGTATACGAGGCGGGCGAGCATTCGCGCAAGGTGCGGGACATCACGGTGGAGTTCACCGAGGAGGAGTCCGCGAAGATATGCGCCTATATGAAACGCAGATATTTCCCCGTAAAGATGCCGGGAAAGCCGCACGGCGTTCCCGTATCGCTAGGGGAGGAGTTTTGCGACAACTATTACCTTGAGCATGGCACTGAGGAACAAAAGCGCGCGGTAAAGGACAAGTGGGCTTCTACGGACGCTGCCTACAGGCGTATGCTGGAGCTTGCCGAGCGCAACAAAAAAGGAACACAGGGGGTAGGCACATGAAAAAGATACTGGTGATGAACGGTCCGAATCTCAACCTTTTGGGCGAGCGCGAGCCTGCGATTTACGGCGGCGAAACGCTCGTTTCGATAAACGATGAGATACTGGACGCGGGCGGCAGAATGGGCTTTGAGGTGGTATTCTTCCAGTCCAACAGCGAGGGCGGGCTTATTGACAGGCTGCACGAGGCGCGCCTTGACTGCGCGGGCGTGGTGCTGAACGCCGGCGCGTACACCCACTACAGCTACGCGCTGCGCGACGCCATTGCGGCGGTGAAGATACCCGTTATCGAGGTTCACCTGTCCAACGTGAACGGCCGCGACGAGTTCAGGAAAACGAGCGTTATTGCGCCCGTGTGCCGCGGAACTATAGCGGGTTTCGGCAAGTACAGCTACATACTCGGGCTGCACGCGCTCGCGCATATCCTCGGAGGCGGCGATGGAGCGGCTTGAGGAGCTTGCCGCATGGCTTCCGCCGAGAACGGCGGCGCTTGTAACGTCCGCGCTTTCGCGCAGGTATCTGCTGGGGTTTGACTCAGAGGACGGCGTGCTGCTTGTAACGGGCGAGGAGAGCTACTTTATAATCGACGCGCGGTATTACGACGACGCGTGCGTGCGCGTAAAGGGCGCGCGTGTAATGCTTCTGCGGGATATGCGCGCGCAGCTGCTGGAGCTTATGGTAACGCACAATGTGCGCAACGTGCTTGTAGAGGCGGACCGCATGACCGTGCGGGAGCTTGCCGCGTACGAGGAGCAGTTCCACTACGCGCAGTTCGACCGCTCGGACGCGCTTGCGGACAAGCTTGGCATAATGCGCATGATAAAGTCCGCGCAGGAGCTGCGGTGTATATGCGAGGCGCAGCGCATAGCCGACAGGGCGTTCAGCCGCGTTATGTCGTCGGTAAAGCGCGGCATGACCGAAAAGCAGGTGGCGGCTGCGGTGAACTACTGCCTGCTCGACGAGGGTTCGGAGGGCATTGCGTTCCCCGTTATGGCGGCCTCGGGTGAGAACTCCGCGCACGCGCACATAAGCCCCACGGACAGGAAACTCGAGCGCGGGGATTTTCTGGTGCTGGACTTTGGCGCGGTGTACGGCGGTTACTGCTCGGACATGACGCGAACCCTTGCCGTGGGCGCGCCCACCGCGGAGATGGAGGAAGTCTACAGCGCCGTTGCGAGCGCGCAGAACGACGCGCTGCGCGCTATGGCTGCGGGCCGCGGCAGTAAGCTTGCAGACTCGGTAGCGAGAAGCACGCTTGGCGCGTGGGGCGGGCTTGACAGGTACTTTACTCACGGGTTAGGCCACGGCGTGGGGCTTGAGGTGCATGAAGCGCCGTTCATCTCGCAGAGCAGCCGCTCGGTGCTGCGCGCGGGCATGGTAGTCACCGCAGAGCCGGGCGTGTACATCACGGGGCGCTTCGGCGTGAGGATAGAGGACATGGCGCTAGTGACCGAGGAGGGCGCGCGCGTTATTTCACACAGCACAAAAAAGCTGCTTTGCGTGTAAAAGCGGGGGGAATGCTCCGCCCGAAAGCGCACGGAGAGCGGATAATAATAAGGTCACCTCTAAAAACCTTGTTTGAGTGAAAATGTGTATAGCACACCGCCTGCTTCTTTCAACAAGCGAAATTTCTGATGTGACGGCGTCCATGCCGTCACTCGGTTATTTCGCTTCGCAACGTCGTGTTGCACCTCCTCGTAAGGCATACAGCCTTACTTCGTCGGCTTTCATCGCATTCGGCGCACTCTACCCATTTTCCCTTTTCAAACCGGTTTTTAGAGGTTCCCATAAAAAAATGCTGAAAATTTGCGTTTTTTTATAAAAAGGGCTTGAAAAAATCGTCCGAATAGGGTAAAATAAAAGGGACGGTTTATTATACCATTTGGGAGAGACCTGCGCGCAGAAGCGCGGGCGTTCCGAACAAAGAAAAATTATACCATAAAAATAACGGAGGACCTACTATGATTACAGCAGGCGATTTCAGAAACGGCATGACCTTTGAAGAAGAAGGCAACGTAATGCAGATTATCGAGTTCCAGCACGTTAAGCCCGGCAAGGGCGCGGCGTTCGTAAGAACTAAGGTAAGAAACGTTATCACAGGTTCTGTGGTTGAAAAGACCTACAACCCTTCTGCAAAGTTCCCTACCGCATACGTTGAGAGAAAGGACATGGAGTACACCTACGCAGACGGCGAGCTGTACCACTTCATGGACCCCGAGACCTACGAGGACGTTCCCGTAAACGCGGCTGACGTTGGCGACAACTTCAAGTTCGTTAAGGAGAACATGATCTGTAAGGTACTGTCCTACAAGGGCAAGGTATTCGGCGTAGAGCCTCCGAACTTTGTTGAGCTTGAGGTAACCCAGACCGACCCCGGCTTCGCAGGCAACACCGCGACCAACGCGACAAAGCCCGCTACCCTTGAAACGGGCGCGGAGATACGCGTTCCGCTGTTCATCAACGAGGGCGAGCTTATCCGTATCGATACAAGAACGGGCGAGTACATGGAGCGTGTAAAGTAACGCTTCCCACAGGCATTGATTTCTGAAAGGAATGATAAGTATGACTATCAGCGAAAAGGTATCCTACATCAAGGGTCTTGCAGAGGGTCTTGCACTTGACGACTCCACCAAGGAGGGCAGAATAATCGGCGCAATGCTCGATGTTCTCACCGATATTGCGGACAACCTTAACGAGGTTGACGAGGAGCTTGACGACGTAGCCTCCGTAATGACAGACATTGAGGAGAGCGTTGCAGACCTTGAGGACGAGGTTTACGGCGAGTACGAGGACGATGAGGAAGACGACTTCGACGAGGACGACCTCGGCGAGCTGTACGAAACCACCTGCCCCGCGTGCAACAACACGATTCGCTTTGACTATGAGCAGGCGGAAAAGGGCGGCATGGACTGCCCCAACTGCGGTCAGCACCTCCAGTTTGAGCTTGAGGACGACGACGCAGAATAACTCAGCATTCTGACAGGAAATACTGACAGATAACGGCGGGTGACTTTGCGTTGCCCGCCGCTTTTATTTTGAAAGGAACAACATGAGCTGGAAGGATAATCTTATAAAGATAGAGCCTTACGTTGCGGGCGAGCAGCCTGCAAAGCGCGACTTCATCAAGCTTAACGCCAATGAGAACCCCTACCCGCCCTCTCCCGCCGTGACAAGGGCGATAAGGGAGTTTGAAACGGCGAGCGTCAAGCGCTACCCAGACGCTAACGCCACGCCCCTGCTGCGCGCCATAGCGGATTACGAGGGGCTTAAGCCCGAAAACGTGTTCGCGGGCAACGGCTCGGACGAGGTGCTGTCGCTGTGCTTCAGGGCGTTTTTTAATTCGGATAAACCTATAATCTACCCCGACATCACCTACTCGTTTTACCCGGTGTGGTGCGATGTGCTGCGCATTCCCTACGAAACGATACCTGTTGACGAGAACTTTGAGATAAACGCGGCGGACTACCGCAGACCGAACGGCGGCGTTGTCATAGCAAACCCCAACGCGCCTACCTCTATCGGACGCGGGCTTGACTTTATCCGCGAGATACTCGACGCGAACGGCGAAAGCGTTGTGATTGTAGACGAGGCGTACGTGGACTTCGGCGGGACGACAGCCGTGCCGCTGCTCGCAGAGTACGACAACCTTGTGATAACGCGCACGTTCTCAAAGAGCCGCTCCATGGCGGGGCTTCGCATAGGGTACGCGCTTGGCAGCAGGGAGGTCATTTCCGCGATTTTTGCGGCTAAGGACAGCATGAACTCCTACCCGCTCGACAGCGTGGCTATTGCTGCGGGCGTGGCTTCAATAGGGGACGAGGCGTACTTCCGCGCGACGCTTGCAAAGGTAATGCAAACGCGCGAGCGCCTTGCAGGGGAGCTGCGCGCAATGGGCTTTGACGTGAAGAACAGCAGCACCAACTTCCTTTTTGCAAAGCACCCCGAGCGCAGCGCGCGCGACATTCTCGAATACCTTAAAACGCGCGACATTTACGTGCGTTATTTCAACAAAAAGCGCATTGACGACCACCTGCGCATAACCGTAGGCACAGACGCGGAAACGGACGCGCTCATTGCCGCGCTTAAGGAGTACCTTGCATGACGGCGGCGGAGCTTATCGGGAAAACGCTGCTGGCCGGGGTAACGCTGCTTGCGGCGGACGGCACGGAGCGCGGGCGCTTCGAGGTCTACGGCACGGTGATTAACGCCGATGACGAGGACATTGCCATAGAGCGCGCGGACGGCAGCGTGTACGCGCTCCCGCCCGACCTTGAGGCGGTAGAGCGTGCGGGAAAGGGCGTTTACACCCTGCGCAGCACGGGCGAGCAGGTGACAGCCCCCGACTTTATTGCGGCATGGACTGTTACCGAGCGGGAATAACACGCGGCGTAAATAACACAGAATAACGGCGGCACGCTTTGTTGTGCCGCCGTTCGTTTATTCGGTAATGTCCGCCGTTTCTCCTGCGGGAATTTCCGTCACGACTCTGTTCCTGCCGTGGTTTTTGCCGTAGTATAGCCGCTCGTCCGCCGTGTTTACAAGCGCCTCGTAGCTCTGCGCGCCGTTGTACTGCGCCGTGCCGAACGTCATTGTAACTGGAATGCTCTGCCCCTCGTACTCGCAGCGGTAGGCTGAAAGCTCCTCCATAGCGCGCTGCGCCGCCCTGTACGCCGCCTCGGGGTCGTTTCCGCCGAACGCCATCAGGAACTCTTCGCCGCCCCAGCGCGACACCATGCCGCCCTCAGCGCAGCGCGTGAGAATGCGTGCAACGTCCTTAAGCACCTCGTCGCCGCAGGCGTGGCCGTAGCGGTCGTTAAAGTGCTTGAAAAAGTCGATGTCGCCAAGCGCCACGCTGAACGCCTGCCCCTCGCCGTCGGCAAGCTCCTTAAGCTCCGCAAGGCGTATGTTGCACGCGCGGCGGTTGAAAAGCCCTGTCAGCGGGTCTGTGGAGATAAGGCTGCGAAGCGACCGCTGGAGCTTCACCGCAGAGCGCCCCATGCTGCCAAGCTCGTCGTCGCGCGAGGTAAGGCGCGAATCCACGGGGCATTCGGTGTCGCCGTCCGCAACGCGGTTAAGGAAGCTTGCCGCGCTGTTTACAGCGCCTACCATGCGCCGCGCGAAAATCACGCAGCACGCGCCCGCAATAAGCGTACCCACGCCCGCGATACCGAGCGACTGCGCCACCATGCGCGCGAGTATCCTCTCGACGTCGCTGCGGCTTTTGCCCGCGAACGCCATGCCCGTGATAGCGCCCGTAGCGCTGTGCAGCGGCATATAGTAGCCGAAATACGGCGTGCCGTTTACCTCGACGTGGTCGGAGTAGTATATCCTGCCGCCTGCAAGCACCTCGTCCACTACCTCCTGCGAAGCCTTAGTGCCGATAGCGCGCGCACCGTCCTCGTTGCGCACGGTGGTAATGCTGCGCGTGTCGCCGTTGAAAAGCGTTATGTCGATGCTGGTGCGGGCGCTTATGCTGTCAAACATATCCTCGCTGCCCGTAAACACGCCGTCGCTGTCGCTGGTGAGCGACACAAGCTCGCACACGCACACGCACATTCCCTTAAGCTCGTTAAATACCTCGCTGTAAATGCCATTGTAGCGGGAAACCGCCATATATGTCGAAATCACCGCAGACAGCGCCAACAGCGGAATTACGCCCACCGCCACAATTTTGCCGATAAGGCTGCCGTGCCTGCCCGTTGATTCTCCCATGCGCTCACGCTCCGTTCTGCCGCTTCCCTGCGGCGTTCGCGTGGAAGCCTTTCCCGCCGTAAACGCGGCGGTAGAATCCACCATATACTTATTATAGCAAAGGCAGCCTCGTTTTGTCAATCTATAACCATTTTATGACAGCATTTTTGGCGGCGCATACAAAAATAAGGGCGAAAAATGGACAATTTGACAAAAGCCGCTAGTGAAAACGTTACAGCAGCGCGTTGCCGCCAAAACGCGCAAAATTCCCGCCGCATTACAAATACGGCGGGAAAAGCGTTTTACTTTATGAACACAAACTCGTCAAGCTGAATGAGCTGCCTGCCCTTCATGCTGTCCGCGAACCAGCCCTCGTAGCCGCTTTCCGCGCGCATGAAGACGGCGTGCCTGCCCGTGAGAGCTTTCACCCTTGCGCTCAGTACCGCGTCGCCCTCGGCGAACTCCGCGCAGCCTATCTCGCTGTCAAGGCTGTCCGCGAAAATACGCAGCCTGCCGCGGCTGCCCATGCCGCGCACCTTAATGCGTATTCCAAACGTCTTTGAGACGTTGTCCTCGCCGAAGTCGAAGTAGCGCCAGCCCATCTCGCACCCATCGGTGATGTTGGTAACGGTGCGCTCGAATATATTGCGCTCGGTAACGAAGCAGCCGCCCTTAAGCACGCACGCGGTTTCCGCGGGCGTAGGCTCGTAGGGGTTGAGCGCCTCGTCAAAGCCCATGGAGGTCATCTCTACCTGCGGTATAGTGCCGTCGGGGAGTATCTCAATGCGCTCAACGCAGCCGCGGCGCGACATTATTGTGCCGTTGGTCATGCGGTGGTAGAAGATGTACCACTGCCCGTTAATGCAGCATACCGAACCGTGGTTGTTGCCGCCGGGGTAGTCAACGCCGTTGTCTATTATCGTCCCCCTGTAGGTGAACGGCCCTGTGGGGCTGTCCGACGTTGCGTAGTCAAGGCGGCTGCCTATCTGCGGGGAATAAATGAGATAGTAGGTGCTGCCTATTTTTCTGGGCGAGCAGGCCTCGAAGAACGCGTGGGGCTTATCCGTGGGGATTATGTCGAGCTTGTAGCTGCCGTCAACCGCCTCGTACATATTCGGCTTAAGCTCGCACATATAGCTGCCCTGATAGCCGCAGTAGATGTAAACGCGCCCGTCGTCGTCAACGAGAACGCCGGGGTCTATGAACGTGCCGTCGTCGTAGTGGTTCGGGATATCGTAGACATATTTCGACAGCAGCTTAAACGGTCCTTCGGGCTTGTCGCTCACGGCAACGCAGCCCTTAGCGCCCACAATGTAGGCGTAGAGGTAGTATTTCCCCTCGCGCTCAACAACGTCGGGCGCGAAAAGGAGATTGTGCGTCCAGTCGGTGTCCGCGGGGTTTTCGCCGTCAGCGGTGCGGAATATGTCGCCGTGGCACACCCACTTGTTAAGGTCGTTCAGCGGAGCGCTCCACACCTTAAGCTTGCTGTCGCAGAAGTCTATGCTGTCCATGCGGTCGTGCGAGCCGTAAACGTACACGCGCTCCCCGAAAACGCGCGGCTCGCCGTCGGGAATGTACTCCCAGCGGGGAAGATAGGGGTTAGGCATGATGATTCTCCTTGTAAATTACCTGCCGTAATGCGGCGGAAAGTTCTTTTGTAAATCAATCATACCACATGATGTAATGGTTTGCAACAGTTTTTCGGAAATATGCACACAATGCAGCCAAATAAAGCACAAAAAGTTTTACGCGAAAAAGCGCGCGCACCCCTTGTTTTTTCGGGCGCGATATGCTATAATAATTCCGTAGTGATTTTTGGGAGGATTATATCCCAAAAATACTTATGTGCAGAAAACAGTTTCTTAAAGGAGGAGCTTTTTAATGGCGGATATACAGAAATTATACGACTGCTGGCTTGAAAAGGCGGTTGCAGACCCCGACCTCGCCGCGGAGCTTAAGGACGTTGCGGACAACGCGGACGAGAAGAACGACCGCTTTTACCGCGACCTTGAGTTTGGCACGGGCGGACTGCGCGGCGTTATAGGCGCAGGCACGAACCGCATGAACGTTTACACCGTAAAGCGCGCTACGCAGGGCCTTGCGGAGTATATGCTCGATGGCGGCCTTGAAAAGAAGGCGGCTATCGCGTACGACAGCCGCATAAAGTCCGATTACTTTGCGCGCAGCGCCGCGGAGGTGCTTGCGGCGAACGGCATTACCGTATACATTTATAAGGAGCTTATGCCTACCCCCATGCTTTCATGGGCGGTAAGATACCTCGGGTGCGGCGCCGGTATCGTCGTTACGGCGAGCCACAACCCCTCCAAGTACAACGGCTATAAGGTTTACGGCTCGGACGGCTGCCAGCTTACGCTTGACGCTGCGAACGCCGTGCTTTCCAAGATAAACGGGCTTGACTACTTCAGCGGCATAAAGTCCGTAAACTTTGACGAGGCTGTAGCTGCGGGTAAGATAAACTACATCGACGACGCGGCTATCGACGCGTACATTGCAAAGGTGCGCGAGCAGGGCCTGCACACCGACCTTGTTGCGGAAAGCGGCTTAAAGGTAGTCTACACGCCCCTTAACGGTACCGGCAACAAGCCCGTTCGCCGCATTCTTAAGGAAATAGGCGTAAAGGACGTTGTAGTCGTACCCGAGCAGGAAATGCCCGACGGCAGATTCCCCACCTGCCCGTTCCCGAACCCCGAGATAAAGGAGGCTCTCCAGCGCGGGCTTGACCTGTGCGAAAAGGAGAAGCCCGACCTGCTTCTCGCAACCGACCCCGACTGCGACCGAGTGGGTATTGCCGTTCCCGACGGCGGCCATTACGAGCTGTTTACGGGCAACGAGGTAGGCGCGCTGCTTCTCGAGTACATCTGCAAGGAGCGCATAGCCCTCGGCAGAATGCCCAAGAACCCCGTTGCGGTAAAGACGATAGTTACCACCAACATCACCCGCGCAATATGCAAAAAGTACGGCGTAGAGCTGCGCGAGGTGCTTACGGGCTTCAAGTTTATCGGCGAGCAGATAGGCTTCCTTGAGGCAAAGGGCGAGCAGGAGCGCTACATCTTCGGCTTTGAGGAGAGCTACGGCTACCTTGCGGGCGGCTATGTGCGCGATAAGGACGCGGTTGTGGCTTCCATGCTCATCTGCGAGATGGCGGCGTTCTACCGCACAAAGGGCATATCCCTTATCGAAGCAAGAAAGCGTATGTACGACGAGTACGGCGTGTACTTCAACAAGCTCGAGAACTTCACCTGCGAGGGCGCAAGCGGCATGGAGCGCATGAAGGAGATAATGGCTTCTCTGCGCGAAAATACGCCCGCTGCGATAGGCGGCGTTAAGGTGCTGTCCGTGTCCGACTACAAGGCGAGCGTTACAAAGGAGCTTGCAACGGGCGCAGAATCCGCTATCACGCTGCCCAAGAGCGACGTTATCACGTTCGACCTTGAGGACGCTGCAAGCGTTATCATCAGACCCTCGGGTACTGAGCCTAAGATTAAGGTTTACTACACCACCAAGGGTGCGGATAAGGCAGCGGCAGAATCGCTTCAGAAAGCGCTTTCGGCTGACTTTACAAAAATTCTCGGCTTTTAAGTGAAAAAAATTTGAAAAACCCCTTGATTTTTTGCGAGTGGTATGGTATAATACTATCTTGTAATGATATTATCAATATAATTACGGATTGAGGTGACAACGATGAAGGACGGTATCCATCCCGCATACGAGGCTACTGTTATCAAGTGCGCCTGCGGTAACGAGATTCCCACGCGCTCTACAAAGAAGGACATCAGAGTAGAAATCTGCTCCAAGTGCCACCCCTTCTTTACTGGCAAGCAGAAGCTGGTTGACTCCGGCGGACGTGTTGACAGATTCAAGAAGCGCTACAACCTCGGCAAGTGATTTTATAATCGGCACAGTCCCCCTGTGCGCCGAGACGGCGACTAAGTCAAAAACACAGAACTCACGCATACACCCTATGCGTGAGTTTTTGCTGTCATAACGCGCGAATTTTGGGGGAATATGCCGCAAGGGGAGTAACCATGGAATACAGGACGATAGCGCAGCCGTGCGAGGCGCGCTTTATTGAGAAGAAAAGCGAGTTTATCGGCTGGCTGTGTCCCGTTGAAACGGAGGAGCAGGCGCTGGCGTTTATTGAGCGCATACGCGCGCAGCACCGCAAGGCGACGCACAACTGCTACGCCTATATCCTGCGCGAGAACAACACCGCGCGCCACAGCGACGACGGCGAGCCGAGCGGCACGGCGGGCGTTCCCATTTACGAGGTGCTGCGCAAGGAGGGGCTAACGGACGTGTGCTGCGTTGTAACGCGCTATTTCGGCGGGGTGCTGCTTGGTGCGGGCGGACTTGTGCGCGCCTACACCCGCGCCGCAAAGGACGCCGCAGACGCCGCGCAGACGCGGCTTATGGCGTACGCAAAGCGGGTGGAGATATCCGTGGACTACGCGCTTTACGGGCGGCTGCCGCAGGTGCTGGCGGAGCTTGGCGCGCTTACGGAGCGCGAGGACTTCGGCGAGGGCGTGACGCTTACCGTGTGCATACGCGAGGAGAACGCGCAGGCGCTTGCCGACAGGCTGACGGACGTGTGCTGCGGTAAGGCGGATATACGCGTTACAGAGGAATTGTGGTACGATTTCGCAAGGAGTTAGTTGTGAAAAACGCCAAAAACGCAAGGAAAATTTGTGCATGATTAACGAAAATACGTTTGCGAAAAAGGTTTTAAGGGCGCGAAAATTGTATATATTATTGTAAGGGGAATTTTTGCGCAAGGGGGAACGGCCATGCTTCCGAGAGAAAAGCTTATGAAGAACGAGGAACTTCTGCTGAGCGCCTATGCCACAAAATCGGCGGACAGCAAGGGACGCGCCGTTTACGAGAAGCCCTGCGACTTCCGCACGGACTTTCAGCGCGACCGCGACAGGATAATCCACTGCAACGCGTTCCGCAGGCTTAAGCACAAAACGCAGGTGTTCCTTATCCCGCATTCTGACCACTACCGCACGCGGCTTACGCACACGCTCGAGGTAAGCCAGATATCCCGCACGGTGGCGCGCGCGCTCGGACTTAACGAGGACCTTACCGAGGCTATAGCGCTCGGACACGATTTGGGGCATACGCCTTTCGGGCATGACGGCGAGCGCGTGCTGAACGCGCTTCTGCCCGACGGCTTTGCGCACAACCGGCAAAGCAGGCGCGTTGTGGAATACATCGAAAAGGACGGCAGGGGGCTTAATCTCACCGCCGAGGTGATTGACGGCATTGTGGGACACACGGGCAAGGCTGCGCTGCCCACCACGCGCGAGGGCATGGTGGTGCGCTTCTGCGACAAGATAGCGTACATAAACCACGACATAGAGGACGCGATACGCGGCGGCGTTATAACGCAAAGCGACCTGCCCGCGTTTCCTGTGAGCGTGCTTGGCGCGACAAAGTCGCAGCGCATAACGACGCTTGTGCGCTCGCTTGTGGAGAACAGCGGCGAGCAGGTGCGCATGGACGATACCGTGCAGAAAGCGCACGACGAGCTGCGCGAGTTCATGTTTGAGCGGGTGTACCGCGCTGCGCCCACCGTTGCTGAAAAGGACAAGGCGGGGCATATAATCGAGTACCTGTTCAACTTTTTTATGAAAAACCCCGAGAAAATGCCGCCGCTCTACCTGTCGCTCGGCGAGCGCTTCGGGCTGCCAACGGCGGTGGGGGACTTCATAAGCGGCATGACGGACGATTATGCGGTGAACTATTTTAAGGAGCTTTGCATTCCAAAGGGTTGGAACGGGACAAAGTAAGGAGGACGGCGTATGGCACTGCCCGAGGATTTCCTGCGGGAGCTGCGCGAAAACAGCAATATAATAGACGTCGCGCGAGGCTATATCGACCTTAAGCGTTCGGGCGGGACATATTCCTGCTGCTGCCCGTTTCACTCCGAGAAAACGCCATCCTGCCACTTTTACCCCGCGACCAACAGCTTTTTCTGCTTTGGCTGCCATGCGGGCGGCGACGTTATCACGTTTATAAGGCTCATAGAGAACCTCGACTACATCGACGCGGTGCGGTTTCTGGCGCAGCGCGCGAATATGCCCATGCCCGAGGAAAAGGCGGACGGCAGCGCGCAGCTTCGCAGGAGGCTGTTTGAGATGAACCGCGCTGCGGGCAGGTTCTGGCATGAGCAGCTGTTTTCGCCCGATGGCGCGGCGGGCGCGGAGTACCTGCGGCGGCGCGGGCTGTCCGAGCATACGATAAGGCGCTTTGGCTTAGGCTGGGCGGCGGACGACTACCACAAGCTGCATTTCTATATGCGCTCGCAGGGGTTCGCCGACCTTGAGCTGGAGCAGGGCTCGCTGCTGGCGCGGTACGAAAACAAGATATACGACAAGTTCAGAAACCGCGTGATGTTCCCGATATTCGACACGCGCGGGAACATCATAGCGTTCGGCGGGCGCACGCTCTCCGAGGACAAGCGCGTGCCGAAGTACCTTAACAGCGGCGAGACCGCGGTATTTCAAAAGAGCGACAACCTGTTCGCGCTCAACTACGCCAAAAACTCAAAGGCGGACTACTTTGTACTCTGCGAGGGCTACATGGACGTTATAACCATGCATCAGGCGGGCATAGACAGCGCTGTGGCGTCGCTTGGTACGGCGGTAACGCCCGCCCACGCGCGGCTGCTGAGCCGCATAGGCAAAAAGGAGATAATTCTGTCATACGACGCGGACGAGGCGGGGCAGAAAGCGGCGGCGCGCGGCATAAACCTGTTCGCGCAGGTGGGCATAAAGGCGCGCGTGCTTAAAATCGAGGGCGCAAAAGACCCCGACGAGTTCATAAAAAAGTTCGGGGGAGAGGCGTTCCGCGGGCTTATAGAGCGCTCGGGCAGCGCAATGGATTTTGAGATGGACAAGCTGGCGGCAGGGCTTGACCTTACGAGCGAGGACGGCAGGGCGGCTTATCTCAAAAAGTGCGTGAGCTTTCTTGCGGGGATAACCGACAGCATAGACCGCGAGGTGTATATCACCAAGGCGGCGCGGCTCGCGGGCGTTCCCGCGGAAACGGTGCGCTACACCGTAAACGGCGAAATAAAGCGCCGCAGGAGAAAGAGCGACCGCGACGAGTTCCGCGCGCTTGTGCGTGCGCCGCAGCGCGACAGCATAAACCCCGACGCGTACAAGACCCCCCGCGAGGAAAAGGCGGAGCGCGGGATAATCTGCTGCGTTTTTCACAACCCCGAAAAGCTTGAATACGTTAAAAAGCGCCTTGAGGGCGGATTTGCAACGCAGTTCAACGCGCAGGTGTTCGCTTTTCTGGCGCAGCGCATAGAAAGCGGCGCAGCGCCTGATATTTCCGACTTCAACGAGGGATTTGAGAGCGCCCAGATGGGCAGAATAACAGCGATACTGAGCGACAGCCTGTTCGCATACTCGGACAGCGCGCTTGACGACTATATAAAAACGCTAAACGAGCATAACAGCTCGGCCGCACAGAAGTCCCCCGCGCAGATGACCGCGCAGGAGCTTATGGAGTGGACGCAAAAGCAAAAGGAGAAGAGAAAGTAATGACCGAAAACAGCGGAACATCACAGATACTGGAGGATTTGTTCGCGCAGGGAAAGCAGAAGGGCAGCCTTACCGCCAAGGAGATAACCGACGTCCTTGAGGAGCTGAACTTCGACGCGGAGCAGATGAACCAGATATTTG
Source organism: uncultured Oscillospiraceae bacterium (assembly GCA_934462925.1). Classification (GTDB taxonomy): domain Bacteria; phylum Bacillota; class Clostridia; order Oscillospirales; family Ruminococcaceae; genus CAG-115. The sequence goes on from CAKSIT010000010.1 coordinate 53,548, forward strand.
ACAAGATAACCAGCATGAATATCCGTATCGAGGACAACTTCGAGGCGGACGTCGATATCGACAACATAATGGACTTTTCCGACCGCGACGACGACGGCGACTTCGACTCGGACGCCATGCTCGCGGACGATTCCGTAAAACTTTACCTTAAGGAGATAGGCCGCATACCGCTGCTTACCACCGAGGAGGAGATAGGCCTTGCGGAGCGCATGGCGAACGGCGACCCCTACGCGAAAAAGCGCCTTAGCGAGGCGAATCTCAGGCTTGTTGTAAGCATTGCCAAAAAGTACGTGCGCAGGGGAATGCAGTTCCTTGACCTTATACAGGAGGGGAACATGGGGCTTATAAAGGCTGTAGAGAAGTTCGACTACACCAAGGGCTTCAAGTTCTCGACATACGCTACGTGGTGGATACGCCAGTCGATAACGCGCGCGATAGCCGACCAGGCGAGAACGATACGTATACCAGTACACATGGTGGAAACCATAACAAAGGTAAAGAAGGCGCAGAGCCAGCTTCTGCACGAAAACGGCTGCGAGCCGAGCGAGGACGAGATAGCCGAGTCCATAGGCATGAGTACGGACAAGGTGCGCGAGATAATACGCATAGCGCAGGACCCCGTTTCGCTTGAAACGCCCATAGGCGAGGAGGAGGACAGCCACCTCGGCGACTTTATCCCCGACGAGGACGCGCCCGCGCCCGCAGACGAGGCTTGTACGAGTATGCTAAGGCAAATGCTCGGCGAGGTGCTTGACACGCTTACAGAGCGCGAGAAGCGCGTTATTATACTGCGCTTCGGGCTTATAGACGGCAGGCAGCGCACGCTCGAGGAGGTAGGGCAGGAGTTTCAGGTAACGCGCGAGCGTATCCGCCAGATAGAAACAAAGGCGCTCAGAAAGCTGCGCCACCCGACAAGGAGCAGAAAGCTGAAGGATTTTCTCGAATAATACGGAATACATAGTAACGGCTCAGAAAGGAATGTAAACGCATGAAAACGTTATTCAACGAGCTGCTTGAATTAGGCAGGCAGAACGACAACAAGCTCACCACAACGCAGATAAATTCAGCGATAGAGGAAGTTGATGTCGATATAGACCAGCTTTACGATTTTCTCGAATCGAACGATATAAAGATAGAGGACAATTTCGACGTAGACGAGGACCTGAGCAAGGCGCTTGACTTCAGCGGCGAGTCCGAGGGCGGCATGGGCGTTGACGACCCCGTGAAGATACACCTTAAGGAAATAGGCAGAGTGCCGCTGCTTAGCGCGGACGAGGAGGTAGGCCTTGCGGAGCGCATAGCTGCAGGCGACAAGGCAGCGCGCGACAGGCTTATCGAGGCGAACCTCAGGCTTGTTGTAAGCATTGCAAAGCACTATGTCGGCAGGGGAATGCCGTTCCTTGACCTTATACAGGAGGGCTATATCGGGCTTATAAAGGCTGTAGAGAAGTTCGACCACACAAAGGGCTACAAGTTTTCCACCTACGCTACGTGGTGGATTCGCCAGTCGATAACGCGCGCCATTGCGGACCAGGCGAGAACGATTCGCATACCCGTACACATGGTTGAAACGATAACAAAGGTAAAAAAGGCGCAGAATATGCTGCTGCACAAGAACGGCCACGAGCCGTCCATAGACGAGGTAGCGCAGGAGCTTGGCATGACGTCCGACCGCGTGCGCGAGGTTATACGCATAGCGCAGGACCCCGTGTCGCTTGAAGCGCCTGTAGGCGAAGAGGAAGACAGCTTCCTCGGCGACTTTATCCCCGACGAGGACGCGCCCGCGCCGATAGACACGGCAATGCAGTCGGTGTTCAGGGACGAGCTTAACAAGGCGCTTGACACGCTGCCCGCGCGCGAGAGGGACGTGCTTAAGTTCCGTTACGGCATAGGCAGCGACCGCTCGCACACGCTCGAGGAGGTAGGGCGCGAATTTAAGGTAACGCGCGAGCGTATCCGCCAGATAGAGGCGAAGGCTCTGCGCAAGCTGCGCCAGCAGTCCAGAAGCAAGAATCTGCGCGTGTTCCTTGATTGATACGTATACCGCCCTTTGCAGAAAAACAAGGGGCGGTTTTTTGTTTGCGTAAACTTCCGTTACTTTTGAAAAAGATGGCGTGTTATATGTAGTGAAGGGAGGGGAAAGAAAATGCAGGACAACGCGATAATAGAGCTATTCTTCGCGCGGGACGAACGCGGACTTAACGCGCTTTCGGAGAAGTACGGCAGGCTGTGCGCGCAGATAGCGTACAACATTCTTTCCAACAGCGAGGACGCAGACGAGGCGGTAAACGCCGCCTACGGCAGGGTGTGGGACGCCATACCCCCGAAGAATCCGCAGTCGCTTTGCGGCTATGTATGCGCGGCGGTGCGCAACACCGCGCTGAACCTCGCAAGAAGCATAAAGCGCCATGCGTGCGCGGAGCAGTACGAGGAGCTGTGCGAGATAATCCCCGACAGCCGCACGGTAGAGGGAGCGTTCGAGGGCGCGCAGATATCCGCGCACATAAACAGCTTCCTTGAAGCGCAGGGAAAGACGAACAGCGACATATTTGTCGCGCGGTATTACTACGATATGCCGCTGCGTTCGATAGCCGAGGCGGTGGGACTTACCGAATCGGCGGTGAAAATGCGCCTTATGCGCATACGCGGGGCATTAAGACAGTATCTTACAGAAAGGGGCGTAGACATATGAACGAGAATAACGAGAAATTATGGGACGACGCATTAAACGGCATAGACCCGAAGTTCACGGACAGCGCCGCGGAGAGCCTTATGCGCGCGGAAAGCGGCGCGGACGGCAGGGCGAGAGAGCTTGCAGTGCCGCCTAAAAAGCGCTCGCGCATTCCCGTTATCGTGGGAGTGTGCGCGGCGGCAGCGGCGGCGCTCGCGGTAGTGGTAGGCGTGCGCCATATCGGCGGGGACAACCCGCTTGTTTCAAGCGATACCCCATCGACCGCAGTCAACACGGATTTTTCGCAGTATGGCGCGGATTACAGCCTTTTTGACAAGTATTTTGCGGGCGTGTGGAAAAATCCAGCCGAAACGGAAAATTCCCCTTATCTTGTGCTTAACGACGCTGCGGAATTTGGCTCGATATACGAGGATATCCTGTTTTACGAAAACAACGGCGAATGCAGCATGGCGCTTATGACCGAGGACGGCAGGGACATATATGTCAAGCGCGACGGCAGGCTCTACCGCTACGACTATACGAGCGGCGAGCTTGACAAGGAGAGCTATGCGCAGGTATACGACTACGTTGAAGCTGCGCCCGCCGCTAACAGCTTCGGCGCGGCAGGCTTTGCGAAGCTCTGCGGGCGGCACGAGGGGCTTGCGCAGTTCATGCGGGGCGCGCAGCTTTCAGCGGACGGCGAGCTCTGGACGCGCGCGGGTACGGAAAACGCGAACGTGCGCGTATATTCCGAGGAGGACGGCGCGATTACGCTGTCCGCGCAGTTCACAAACGAAGCGGGTACGGCGCGCTACTTCTGCGTTGACCTTACAGGAGAAGACGGCGCGTGGGAGATAGCTAAGGTATACGAGTACGATATGTCGGCTGACACGCACAAGCTTTACGACCCCGACAACGCCGCAGCGCACAACGAGTATGACTGGGACGTTTTCGAGAGCGTTTTTGCGGGCGTATGGACGACAGAGGACGGCGTGAGCATGGAGCTTTCCTATTCGCAGACGGACCTTTCGTGGGAGCGCATAGACGGCATTGCAAGGGTTGACGGCGGCTGGCTTATCGACGGCTTCAGCGGCGGCGCGGGCGAGTTCCTTTACATCAGCGACAGCGAACCCGACGCGCTCTATGAAACCGAGATGTGGACGACAGACCAGACGTGGGGCGAGTATATGACGCGGTATTACCGCGCGGAGATTCTGCCCGAATACCACGGCGGGGACGCGTGCCTTGTATACGGCATTCAGGGCGTTCCGTACCAGCGCAGCCTTGCGGGCTACAACGCGGTAAAGGAGTACCTTGCGGGGCTTGAGGGATTCAGCGAGGCAATGGAAGCGGCGTATGCAGACTTTACGGACGAGAACGGCACGGAGTGGTCTGCCGATATCCCCGGCGGATACCTGCCCATAGGCTACCCCGGTATGCATTACTACGCGATAACGCTTACGCCGCAGCGCGTGGAGATAGGGCGGCCGTTTATCATCAAGGGCAGCTTTGACGCGGAAAATTACGACTACGACCACTACGACCCTGACGACCTGAAAATCACCGACTTTGTGCTTGTTTTTGAGAATACGGACGGCGTATGGAAGCACGTTGATACGCGCCGCGACCCGCGCTGCGACTTTTTACAGCGCGAGGAGGAAGCGCGCGAAGTCGTACTGGAGGAGGGCGGCGCGAAGCTCTCTTACAAGGTGTATGCCGATAATGAGGACGGCGTTGAGATATCCCTGCCCGAGGTTTCGGCGGCAGGCGGGTATGCTAACATTTATGCGGGCAGGGAAGTCGTTTCGGGACACTATCTGCTGGACGCTGCGCCGCAGCTCGAGGTGTTCGCGCTTAACGGCATGAACGTTGCCGCGGTGACCTACACGCAGGACGGCGAGAAGCGCGCGAGGTTCTACGTTTATAACGATTCGCTGTTTGCAGAGCCCGGCGACGGGCTTCACACCGCTATTTTGTCGGATAGCTCCATAACCGCAGACCCCGCGGACAATTCGCTGTCGTACACCGAAGCGGACGGGCAGGCGACGACCGTATACGTGGTTTACGACGAGCATGACGAAACGTTTTATCTGCGCGACAAAAATTTCAACGTGCGCCCCGTTTCAGAAACTGTAGGCACGTCTTTCGGAACGCTAAGCCTTAACTATGAGGTGTGCGAGGAAAACTCGGACGGCTCTCTGTTAATCACCGATAATTGCTATGTTGAGCTGAATAACGACGGCGGGAGGTATTCCGACAGAGTGAGAAGCCCCGTTTATCAGCCCGTAATGAGTTCCGACGGGCTTGCGAGGCTCAGCGCGCCGTTTCGCTTTGAGGCGCACGAGCTTGACGGCTGGGGCGTGGCGTTTGTAAGAGTGCCGTATCCGCAGCGCGCTGACAGCGAGGAGTCGGTGACGATGTTCTATTTCGACGGCGGTCTGGTGCGGCTTTTTGAAATAATGTACGATATCCCCGCCGACAGCGAGATAGAGGTTTCACTCGATTATAACGCGTTCGGGCTGACGTGTACCAACGGGGAAAAGGTCTGGCTCACCGCAGCGCCCGACAAGGAACACGACGACCACTACTTGCTGAAAAAGGTTGCCGTTCCCGAGGGGCTGTAAAGGCTTTGCGTAATGACGTAACATAAATTACGGGCGCTGTCCTTTCGGGGGCGGCGCTCTTTGTCGTTAGTTGTTGACAAACACCGCGCCTTGTGATATAATTACTTATGGCAGCACCGCACAATTAGCGGCTAACGCCTTTTCCGCACGCTTGCTTGCATCTTTTCCGCCATATTGCACAATTCGTCCTAGCAAGGCATACAGCCTTGCGTCGTCCTCATTGTACAATCTGACGAAAAATCTGACTGCGCAATCGCGCGAAAATAATTATGCGGTATTGCCATATAGCAGGCGCAGGGCGGTTACCCCGCGCTATAATACCGCAAAAGCGGAAGACAAAAATGGAGGACATAATCATGTCGATGTACATTACCTGCCTTGACCTTGAGGGCGTGCTTGTTCCCGAGATATGGATAGCGTTCGCGGAGGCGAGCGGCATTCCCGAGCTTAAGAGAACCACGCGCGATGAACCCGATTACGACAAGCTTATGAGATGGCGTCTTGGCATTCTCAAGGAGCATGGGCTGGGGCTTAAGGAGATACAGCAGACCATAGCTAAGATAGACCCCATTCCCGGCGCAAAGGCGTTCCTTGACGAGCTGCGCTCCATCTGTCAGGTTATCATCATAAGCGACACGTTCTCGCAGTTTGCAGGTCCGCTTATGGAGAAGCTGGGTATGCCCACGATATTCTGCAACACGCTTGAGGTTGCGGAAAACGGCGAGATTACGGGCTTTAAGATGCGCTGCGAGCAGAGCAAGCTTACCACGGTAAAGGCGCTGCAGTCTATCGGCTACGAAACCATTGCAAGCGGCGACAGCCACAACGACCTTGGCATGATAAGAGCAAGCAAGGCGGGCTTCCTGTTCAAGAGTACCGAGCAGATAAAGAAGGACAACCCCGACCTGCCCGCGTACGAAACCTACGACGAGCTGCTCGCGGCGATAAAGGCTGCTATGGACTGATACGGCGTTATAAAAACGGTAAGGGACGGCTTTCGGGCTGTCCCTTTTTGCAACCTTTTTATTGCGTGCATGGTGTTATGTTCAAAATATACTGCGAAAGGAAGTAATACCATGAAAAGGCTTTGCATAGCGATAGCCGCCGCGCTGCTGCTCACGGGCTGCGCCGGCGGGCAGGTAACGGGCGAACCCCCCGCGCAGAACGCGCAAGAGCCGCCCGAGCTGTCCATGGCGGTGGTTATTGACGGCGGCGAGAACGAGGTGGGGCTTGTAAGAAACGGCTACTCGTGGGCGTACACGGACGAAAAGGGGAAAACGGTTTACGTCTGCGCGGATTCGCCCGCGCCGTGGCAGCTGTCGCTCAAGCCGTTCAGCCTTGCGCAGGCGGAGAGCGTACGGCTGAAGCTTGCGGACGGCGCTGCGGTCAGCGGCGTGTATAACTGGAGCGCCGACGGGCAGCGGCAGGACGTTGAGTTTCAGCCCACGGGCGAAATAACGTTCCCCGCCGAGCCGACAGGGGACATATACAGCGTTACGGTTGAGTACCCGAGCGGGAGCTGCGACTATGTTTTTGCGGCGGCGTATGAGATAACGCCCGAGCTTAGCGGATAATGAAAAAAATTTCGGCGGAGCTGTAGCACCGCCGCATTCTTTTTCTGGACATTTACACCAGCATTACGCGCAGCTCCTGTAAGAGCCTGCGCTCCCTGCGGGACACCTGCACCTGCGTCATGCCGAGAAGCTGCGCGGTTTCGGTCTGCGTTTTGGCGCGGAAAAAGCGCAGGGTGAGCAGCAGCCTGTCCTCCTCGCCGAGCGACGCCAGGCATTGCCGCAGCGCTATGCGGTCTATCATGGCGTCCTCGCCCATTGTGCCGAGAAGCTCCGCAGGTTCTTCGTGTACGTCTATGTCGCCGCCGTCCTCGGGCGAGGTGAGCGACACGGGCGGCAGCGAAGCGCTAAGCGCCTCCGCAGCTTCCTCGGGGGTAACGCCCAGCCGCTTTGCTATGTCTGAAATGCGCGGCTCTATCCCCTGCGAGCATAGCTCGTCGCGCGCGCGTGCGGCGCGCATGGAAAGCTCCTTAAGGCTGCGGCTCACGCGCACCGCGCCAAAATCGCGGAACAGCCTGCGTATTTCGCCGAGAATGACAGGCACGGCGTAGGTGGAAAAGCACAGCCCTCGCGACGCGTCGAAGTTGTCGTACGCCTTGACAAGCCCCAAGCACCCCGCCGAGCAAAGTTCCTCGTACTCCACGCCGCGCCCGCGAAAGCGGTTTGCAAGCGAGTGGACGAGCGGCAGGTTCTTTACTATGAACTCATCTCTTGTCAAGCTGCCTGCTCCTTACCGAAAGCCGTTTTTCCATAGTAACGGTAGTCCCCCTGCCGAGCGTGCTTTTAACGCGCACCATGTCCATAAAGCTCTCCATTACCGTAAACCCAAGCCCCGAGCGCTCCTCCTCGGCGGGCGCGGTGGAGAACATAGGCTGCATTGCCTGCTTTACGTCGGCAATGCCCCTGCCCTTGTCGCGCACGGATATGTAGAGCGCGCCGTCCTCGTAGAGCCGCATTACAAGCTCCACCGTGCCGAGCGTATCGCGGTAGCCGTGGACTATGGCGTTAGTCACCGCCTCTGAAACGGCGGTTTTTATTTCTGCGGCGACGGACACGGGCGGGTCGCACTGCGCGGCAAACGCCGAAACCGCCGCCCTCGCGTACCCCTCGTTGCGCGACAGGGAGGGGAAGCTCATTCTGCACTCGTTTACTGTTTGTCTTTTCATGTGTTCACTCCTTTTACAAGCAGGGCGGAAAGCCCCGACAGCCGTATTACCGCCGCAATATCCTCGCGCGCGTTTTTTATGAGCAGCTCGCCGCCCACCGCGCGCACCGCCTTAAGCCGCCCGAGAATAAGCCCTATGCCCGAGCTGTCCATAAAGCCCACGTCCGCCATGTCGATTATCAGCACCTCGGGGCAGGACAGGGCTATCACCTCGTCAAGCCCGCTGCGAATCTCGCGCGCCGCGTGGTGGTCGATATCGCCTGAGAGCGCGGCTGTTATTCTTCTGCCGTCGTTATATAGCCTGTACATTTTTCCGCTCCTTTCGCGGGGGTACTTCCCCCTGTGTGAATATCATAGCATATCCCGCGCGCGCATTCTGTCGCTATTACAGCGCGGGGAATGTCTTTTTCGGGGGAGGGGGCGCGCTATTTGCCGCGCAGGGCGCTTTTCGGGGGAATATCTGCGAAAGTTCCGTTGAAGAACCCCCATAAGCGGGCAGAATTGATTTATTTGACAAATTGATATTCGGCTTGACTATGCGCGCGGGAAATGCTATAATCAAATAAGCGGAATAATCTGCGCGCGCCGTGCATTTCGGCGGCGACTATATACAGGAAAAGGAAACGACAAAATGGAGAGAACATACCCAAAGGCAGCGATAACGGAAAAGGGCGAAAAGGCGCTTCGCGGGGGACACCCGTGGGTCTACGCCGACGAGATAACCGACATTGACGGCGCGCCCGAAAACGGCGGCCTGTGCGACGTTGTAAGCCGCAAGGGGCGCTACCTCGGCACGGGCTTTTACAACGACAACTCAAAAATACGCATACGCGTGGTATCGCGCAGCACAAACGACGCGTTCGACGGCGCGTTCTGGGAGCGCCGCGTGCGCTACGCGCTGGACTACCGCAAAACGGTAATGCGCGAGGACTTCGCCTGCTGCCGCCTTATTTTCGGTGAAGCGGACGGCTTCCCCGGGCTTACGGTAGACCGCTTTGGGGATATACTTGTAACGCAGGTGCTGTGCCTCGGCACGGAGCTTATAAAGCAGGAGCTTTACAGCGCCCTCGTGCGCGCCCTCGCGGACATGGGCGAGCATATCACGGCGCTTTACGAGCGCAACGACGTTAAGATACGCGAGCTAGAAGGAATGCAGGAGTACAAGGCGTTCTGGCAGGGCGCGGGGCTGCGCGCGGATCTTTCGGGCGTTACGGAGATAACGGAGAACGGCGTGCGCTACAGCGTGGACTACATAAACGGGCAGAAAACGGGCTTCTTCCTTGACCAGAAGTACAACCGCATGGCGATACGCCGCATAGCGCAGGGCAAAACCGTTCTCGACTGCTTCACGCACACGGGGGCATTCGCGCTAAACGCCGCGGCGGCCGGCGCTAAGAAAGTCACCGCCGTGGACATTTCCGCGCAGGCGGTGGAAATGACCCGCGCAAACGCACGGCTCAACGGCCTTGAGGAGCGCATGGAGTTCGTGCAGGCGGACGTTTTCGACCTGCTGACCGACCTTGCGCGAAAGGGCGGCCGCCCATACGACTTCATAATACTAGACCCGCCCGCGTTCACCAAAAGCAGCAGCACGGTAAAGAGCGCGCAGCGCGGCTACAAGGAGATAAACCTTAAGGCAATGAAGCTTCTGCCGCGCGGCGGGTATCTCGCAACGTGTTCCTGCTCTCATTTTATGACCGAGCCGCTGTTCAAGAAAATGCTCCACGACGCCGCCGAGGACGCGTGCGTTTCGCTGCGGCAGATAGAGGCGCGCCGCCAGTCGCCCGACCACCCGATTCTCTGGAACGTTCCCGAAACGGATTATCTTAAGTTCTACACCTTTCAGGTGGTGTAATCAGATACGCCTTCGAGCGCCGCATTTTTACGGCGCTCACATTTGCCCGCGTAGCGGGCTTTGAAATAACCGTTTTTTGCCTCGGGCTAAAGGTGACTGCGTCGACCTGACCGAGGCAAAAAACACTTCTATCCGCACAAGTGTGTACGCGACGCTGCGCTTACGCAACCGTGCGCGTAGTGCGGATGTTCCGTCGGAAACCCCCGTATGGGGGTTTTCGACGGTCTGAAGCGCCGCATTTTTACGGCGCTCATTTTGTTAGCTGCGAGTGCGACAGCAGCGGCTCAACGCGCTCTTTGCGGAACACGCGCGCCGTGTAGTTTTTGTACACCGCCATCACCCTGTCCGACAGCGCAAGCACCGTAAACAGGTTCGGCAGCGCCATAAGCCCGTTAAGCACGTCTGAAACGCCCCACGCGAGCGAGAGGTCCGCGCACGCGCCCGCCACCGCAAAGCACAAAAACACCACGCGGAACGGCGTCACCGCACGCTCGCCGAAAAGAAAGCGCGCAGCCTCCGCGCCGAATCCGCTCCACCCGACGACCGTTGTGAACGCGAAAAGCGCCACGGTTATTGCAAGGAGCTTTCCCGCAGCGCCGCCAAAGCTCTGCGAGAACGCGCGCTCCGCAAGCCCCACGCCGTTCACGGGGGCTATCTCCACCATCTCTATAAGCGGCGTTCCGTCAACGAAAACGGGCGCGCCGTTCTCGTCGAGCGTCTGCACGCCGCGCACGGAAAAGATGTTGCTGTAGGTAGGCGCGCCGTCTGTAAGCTCCACGGTAAAGCTGCCGCCCCATATCGTGCGGCAGGCTGCTATTCGAGCGGTTGGGGGAGCAGTTTGCGGCGAAACGGCGGTTACTGTGGGTGCGACCCGAGCTTCGGGTGCGGGAGTCTGCGCGCCGATAAGCCCGCAGTCCTGCGAGAGGGAGAAGTACTGCGTTTCAAGCGAAACGCTGCCGAGCGCCTGCTCCATGCTCTGCGTGCGGCAGGGGCTTGACAGCAGCGTAAGCGCCGTGAGCGAGCATATCACAACTGTGCTGAAAAACACCTCGAATATGCTCCACATTCCCTGCACTACAGGCTCTTTTACGCTGCTTGCCGCGTGCGCCGCAACAGAAGTGCCAAGCCCAGCCTCGTTTGAGAACACGCCCCTGCGAAAGCCCACGGACACCGCGTTTCTTACCGCCGCGCCGAAAAGCCCGCCGCCCACCGCGTCAAGCCCGAACGCCTGCGACATTATCGCGCCGAAAACGCGCGGAAGCTCCCCCGCGTTCGCCGCGAGGATATACACCGCGCCGATAAGGTAGAACCCCGCCATGAGCGGCACTACCTTTTCCGCGAATCTGCCCACGCCCTTAACCCCGCCGAAAATTACGGGCGCGGCGCACGCTGCCCCCACAACGCCCGTTATCCACGGCTGCGCGCCAAAGCCCGTGTGCAGCGCCTCCGCGGTGGAGTTCATCTGCGCCATGCAGCCCATGCCAAGCCCCGCCAGCATACAAAGCGCGGCGTACGCCACGCTCAGCGGCTTTGCAAGCGGCGCGGTAAACCTTTTTTCCGCAAGACCGTCGCGGATATAGCGCATAGCGCCCCCGTGCCAGCGCCCGTCCGCGCCCTTTTTCCTGTAGAATATGCCGAGAACGTTCTCCGCAAAGCCCGTCATCATGCCAAGCACCGCCGACACCCACAGCCAGAACACCGCGCCCGCGCCGCCCGCCGCCACCGCTGAAGCCACACCCGCAATATTCCCCGTGCCGAGCGTTGCCGCAAGCGCGCTGCACATCGCCTGAAACTGCGTTACCCCTGCGCCGTCACCGCGCCTGTTTTCGCGCGAGAACGCGCTGAACACCGTCCCGCGCAGGCAGCAGCCAAAGCGCCGCAGCTGAAAAAATCCCGTCCTTAAGCTGAAATACGCGCCGCAGGATACCAGCAGGATAAGCACGGGCGCGCCCCATATCGCGCTGCTGAGCGTACTGCATATATTTGTAAGACGCTCCATGTCCGCCCACCTCTCAAAATGTCTGTCCAAAGGATTATACTTTTCACGCGCGGCAAAGATTCTTCAAAAAAGCGCGTGGGCAGTCGATGAATGTCGAAAGGCGATTTTTTTCGCATATATATTTTTCTTAACGGAATATTTATTGAAAAGTCACAAAAATTGTGATAGAATTATCATAAGGGAACCTCTAAAAACCGGTGTGAAAAGCAAAAATGGGCAGGGTGTGCCAGCTTCTAGGAAAGCCGACGAAGTAAGGCTGTATGCCTTACGAGGAGGTTTGACGACGAAGATGGTGCGCACTGCACATTTTCGCTCGCATGAGGTTTTTAGAGGTGACCATAACAAGAAAATAGGCGGGGAATGGGGAAGCCGCCCTGCGGCTGTAATGAGGTGAACTATATGTCAATAAAGAAAAGCTCCGCTGCAAAGGAGCTTAGAAACCTTGCGGTAACGATTTGCTGCCTGCTCTTTTCAACGGGGCTTACGGGCGTGTTCTTCTGGCTGTCCGACGGGCGCGACAAGGGCTACGCGGGCGTTGTTTTCGTGCTGGGCGTGGCGCTTACCTCGTGCTTTACGGAGGGCTACGTGTGGGGGATAGTATCCGCGATAATCGGCACGCTTATGGTAAACTGGGCGTTCACCGTGCCGTTTATGGAGTTCGACATAACCCCGCAGGGCTACGCGCTTACCTTTTTCGTAATGCTTGCGGTGGCGGTGCTTATAAGCATGCTTACAACGCAGATAAAAAAGGACGGCGAGCTTAAGGCGGCGGCTCACCGCGAAAAAATGCGCGCGGATCTGCTGCGCTCGCTCTCGCACGATATACGCACGCCGCTCACGTCAATTTCTACCGCTTCAAGCGCGATTCTTGAAAACCAGGACACCCTGCCCGACTCCGCCAAGACCGAGCTTATAGCCGACGTAAAGCGCGAGGCAGACTGGCTGATACGCGCGTTTGAGAACATACTTACGATAACGCGCGTGGATATGTGCGCGGACTCGTTCACAAAAAAGCCCGAGGCCGCCGAGGAGGTCATAGGCGAGGTAATAGCGATGTTCTCAAAGCGCAGCAAAAATGTGAACGTTGTGATAGACCTGCCCGAGGAGCTTGTCATAGTGCCTATGGACGCGCTGCTTATCGAGCAGGTGCTTAAAAACCTGCTGGAGAACGTTGCGGACCACGGCGGCAGCGCCACGGAGGCGGTTCTTAAGCTGCGGATAACGGGCAGCAGGGCGGTGTTCTCCGTTGCGGACAACGGCGACGGCATTCCCGAGCCGCTGCTGGGACACCTTTTCGACGCGGACGCGCTCGAGAAGATAAAGTTCAACGGCGACACAACGCGCGGCATGGGCATAGGGCTTGAGCTTTGCCGCAGCGTGGTAACGCTTCACGGGGGAGAAATACGCGGCTACAACAAGGACAAGGGCGCGGTTTTCGAGTTCTGGCTTCCTATGGAATGAGCCTTTGAAAACGGAGGGTAAAAATAGATGGAGATTAGAAAAAAGATACTTATAGTAGACGACGAGCCGGGGATATGCTACATACTGGAAACCGTTCTGAAATCTGCGGGCTTTGACGTTAAGACCGCAGCCACGGGCGCGGCGGCGCTCACGGTGGCTGAGTCCAACTGCCCCGACGTTGTGCTGCTGGATTTAGGCCTGCCCGACATGGACGGAATGGATGTGCTTTGCAGCCTGCGCGCATGGGCTAAAGTGCCTGTCATAGTCGTATCTGCGCGCGGAAACGAGAGCGCAAAGGTCGCGGCGCTTGAAAACGGCGCGGACGACTACATCTCAAAGCCGTTCGGCACGCAGGAGCTGCTTGCGCGCATACGCGTAGCGCTGCGCCACTCCGACAACTCCGCGGCTACTACGGGTGTGGAGCAGGGCTATTACACCGTGGGCGGGCTTGTTATCGACTACGGCAAATATCGCGTGTATGTGGACGGCGAGGACGTAAACCTCACGCAGAACGAGTTTAAGATAGTGTCGCTGCTGGGCAAATTCTCAGGGCGCGTGCTTACCTACGATTATCTTATAAAGAGCCTGTGGGGGCCTAACGCCACAGCGGACAACCAGATACTGCGCGTTAACATGGCTAACATACGCCGCAAGGTGGAGAAGATACCCGCAGCGCCCCGCTATATTCTCACAGAGGTAGGCGTGGGCTACAGGATAGCGAGCGAGTAAAGGAGAGAACTTTGGCAGACATATTTTACCGTTACGCGCCGTTCATACAGGACTACATTTACCGCTGCCGCTGGGAGGAGCTTCACCCCGTGCAGGTGGCGGCGGCGGAGGTAATATTCGACACGGACGAGAACCTGCTTTTATCCTCGGGAACTGCGAGCGGCAAGACCGAGGCGGCGTTCCTGCCCGTGCTTACACAGCTTTGGGAGAACCCCTCCGCGAGCGTGGGCGTGCTGTACGTGTCCCCGCTGAAGGCGCTTATCAACGACCAGTTCCAGCGGCTTGAGGCGCTGCTGGAGGAGGCGGACATTCCCGTTACAAAGTGGCACGGCGACGCTTCGCAGGCGGCGAAAAAGCGGCTTGTGCGCTCGCCGCGCGGGGTAATGCAGACAACGCCCGAGAGCCTTGAGAGCCTGCTTATGCACAACAGCGCCAACGCCTACAGGCTTTTCAGCGACCTGCGCTTCGTTATAATAGACGAGGTGCATTATTTTATGGACAACGACCGCGGCCTGCAGCTGCTTTGCCTGCTGGAGCGGCTTTCGCGGCTTATAGGCTTCTCGCCGAGGAGAATAGGGCTTTCCGCGACGCTCGGGGACACGGCGAACGCGGAAAGGTGGCTCTGCACGGGTTCGCCCCGTGGTGTAATTGCGCCTAAGGTAAGCGAAAAAGGGCGCACGGTGCGGCTGCAGGTGCGGTTCTTCCCAATAAAGGAGAAGCTGCCGAACAGCGACAGCAAGGTGCTTCTCGAGAATTATTACAACTACCTTTACGAAAGCACCCACGGCAAGCGCTGCATACTCTTTTCCAACAGCAAGGGCGAGGTAGAGGAGAACATAGCGCACATGAAGCGCATATCTGAAAAGAACCGTGCGAACGACTGCTACCTTGTCCACCACGCGAATATTTCTCCCGCGCTGCGCGAGTTCACCGAGCAGCGAATGCGCTCGGGCGAGCTGCCCGTATGCACGGGGGCTACGGTAACGCTTGAGCTTGGCATAGATTTGGGGCATCTCGAGCGCATAGTGCAGACGGGCTGTCCGCTTACGGTGTCGGGGCTTGTGCAGCGGCTCGGACGCACGGGCAGGCGCGGCGGCGCGGCGGAAATGCGCTTTGCGTTCCGCTGGGACATGAGCCTGCCGCCCAACGACTTTTACAAGGAAATAAACTGGGACTTTGTGATGTGTACGGCGATGATACTGCTTTACACGCGCGAGCGCTGGGTAGAGCCCATGTACCTGCCGAAGCTGCCCTACAGCCTGCTGTATCATCAGACCATGTCCATACTTGCCGCGAGCGGCTCTGTGCAGCCGAGCGAGCTTGCACGGCAGGTGCTTACGCTCGGCGTGTTCTCGCACGTAACAAAGGACGATTATCTGGCGCTTCTGCGGCATATGCTGGAGAACGGGCAGCTTGAGCGCTGCGAGGACGGCGGGCTGCTTATCGGCGAAAAGGGCGAGGCGGCTGTGGGCAACTACGAGTTCCTTGCGGTATTCAGCGTTCCGCAGGAATACACTGTGCGGTGCGATTCCGAGGAGATAGGCACGGTGCAGAACCCATTCCCGCCAAAGGCGCAGTTTGCGCTTGCGGGGCAGGCGTGGGAAGTCACCGAGCTTGACAAGAAGCAGCAGATAATCTATGTAAAGCGAATAGCGGGCATTTCAGCGAATATGTGGACGGACGTAGGCAACGAGTACGTACACACAAAGGTAATGAAGAAGATACTCGAGGTAATACGCAGCGACGAGGAATACGCGTTCCTTGACGAGGCGGCGAAAAAGCGTCTTAAGGACATACGCACGCTGTGCCGCAACGCCGCGCAGGGTCAGGCGGGAGCGGCGCTCACGGGCGGCGCGCGGCTTCTCGGCACGCAGCGCGAGCGCTTTATCCTGCCGCTTTCGGAAACGTCGTTCGCGGTATTTCCGTTTATCGGCACGCGCGGCACAATGGCGCTCATGTACGCGCTGCGCAGCAGGGGCTTCAAGGCGAACGTCTGGCTTTCGCGCTATATCCCCGTATGCATAGAGGTTTCCACCGACAGGGGCATAGGGGCGCTTGAAAGCGCGCTCACCGACCTTAAGGAGAACGGCGCGGACAAGTACGCGTTCCCCATACCCGAAAACTGCGAGATATGCGGCAAATACAACGACTACATCCCGCGCTCGCTGCTCACAAAGCAATATGTCGAGGACTACCTCGACGCCACCGACCTTCAAAACATGGAATAGGTAGGCAGCCCGACGGGCAATTCCGGCTGAATGGGCGCGTTGGCGTGCGCTGTCACACGCGGGCATACGCGCTGGCGAGCGCGGGCGGTTGGCAGCCCGACGGGGCAAAAAGGCGCTAGCGAGCGCAGCGAGCCGCTTCCCGATAGTGTGTCGGCAGGCATTTTGCGCTATGCAAGCGCAGTGAGCCATTAGCCGACAGCGTGTCGGCAGGCTGTAGGTGATTGCTTGGCGCAATGAGCCTTTTGCACCGACTTAATGTTGGTAGGAATTTTATTGTGCTGCCGCACGGGTAGAAACGAGGGAACACCCTCATGGGAGAGGGGGAAGAAAGAAAATCCGACAAAAACGGGGACTTCCCTGTTGCCCTTGGTTGCGCGGCGTCGTGCCGCGCTTTTGGGGCAACGTTGCAAACGTCGTGTTTGCCCCTCTCCCAAACGGGTTTTCCCTCGGACTCCCTTTCCCCTCTCCCTCACCCCCTTTCCCCGTTTTTCACGCGCCACGTAATTAAACTGATTTTGCAACATTACATTGTCGTTCTTGGCGTGGGTTGCCCTGCTTGGCGTAGACTTATCGAACGATGTATTACGTGGCTTGCGATTACGCAAATTACGCGTAGCTGCGTACGCCTTGCTTACGCTTTGGCGTAGGACATCAACATCTATAAAACAAATCTCCCCCTATCACTTATGCTCGGAAGTCGCGTAAGTGATAGGGGGAGCAGTTTAGCGCGTCAGATGAAGTCTATACAGTAGAAGCAATAATCTTTTACTTTCAAGGCGGTGAAAAATTGACAAGGGGGGAAGGGGAGAGGGGATTAGGAGCGCGAGGAGAAACCCGTAGGGGAAGGGGGGAAC
The DNA here is from genome assembly GCA_934462925.1 of uncultured Oscillospiraceae bacterium. Classification (GTDB taxonomy): domain Bacteria; phylum Bacillota; class Clostridia; order Oscillospirales; family Ruminococcaceae; genus CAG-115. The sequence goes on from CAKSIT010000010.1 coordinate 70,705, forward strand.
GTCAATTTTTGTCGGATTTTCTTTTCCCCCCTTCCCCGAAGGGTTTGGTCCTCGCACTTGCCCGTGTGACAACACAAAAAATTCCTACCGACAATTTGTCGGTGCAAAAGGCTCATTGTGCCTAGCAATTCCCTTTAAGCCCCCGACACGCTGTCGGAAAGTGGCTCGCTGCGCTCGCATAGCGCAAAATGCCCCCCCGACATTCTGTCGGTTAGCGGCTCGCTGCGCTCGCTAGCGCATAAAGCCCTGTCGGGCTGTTGCGCGTGATAGCCCCCGCCCCTGCAAGGGGCGTTTTTTGTAAAAAAATTTTTCGCCACCCCCTTAACAAAACGGCAAAGATATGCTATAATAGAATGTAAAGCTGAAAACGGACGGCCTTTCGGCTGTAATGAAAGGATAAATATGTCAAAAGCAAAGGAATGGTTTTTGAAATGCCTGCCAATGCTCATTGTGCTGGCTTCAACAGGATTGTTTGCGCTGGGCGTAAAGCTTGTGATAAGCGCGTTCTACGCGCCCAAGGACACGGTGTACGAAAAGGAGTACGCGGGCGAAAAATACGTTGTGGTGCATTGCTATCAGCGCCCTGCAAGCGACTACTACATTTACGGCGGCGACTACGTTTACGACGAGTCCGCGCACGACAATACCGCAGGCGAGCATGACAACTCGCACGCGCAGGGCAAGCCGCTCGCTATGTTCCAGCTTAACGACACGCCAATTGACGTTGAAAAGGCCGTGCTTAAGGAGCTTTACAACGCAAACGGGCTCAGGGCGTTCCAGTTCGGGGAGTTTGTGGTGTACAAGCTCGAGGGGAACTACGGCGTTTTCGCGCCGCTGCGCGATTACGACAAGGCTTCCACCGACAGGAAGAACGACCTTTACGTGATACGCCAGCTAATAAAAAGCGAGGCGTACGCGCTCTTTGACCTGCCCGAGTGGGAAAGCGGGGAGGACTTCCTGAAGAATCTTGAAAAAATAGAATGGTATCTCGATGTAAAATATATCGAGGACAACTGATAAGAAAGGATTTCCACACGAATGACGGATAAAAGCTATCTTTCTGACATACGGAATTTTTGTATAATAGCGCACATAGACCACGGCAAGTCCACCCTTGCGGACAGGATTCTTGAGCAGACGCAGACCGTGGCGCTGCGCGATATGGAGGAGCAGCTGCTCGACAACATGGACATTGAGCGCGAGCGCGGTATCACGATAAAGGCGCGCGCGGTGCGGCTTAAATACCACGCGGACAACGGCGAGGACTACATCTTCAACCTTATCGACACCCCCGGCCATGTTGACTTTAACTACGAGGTGTCGCGCTCGCTTGTAGCGTGCGAGGGCGCGATACTTATAGTAGACGCTTCGCAGGGAATAGAGGCGCAGACCCTCGCCAACACCTACCTTGCCGTGGAAAACGACCTTGAAGTCGTGCCTGTCGTCAACAAGATAGACCTGCCCTCAGCGCACCCCGCAGAGGTCAAGGAGGAAATAGAGAACGTTATCGGCATAGAGGCGCAGGACGCGCCCGAAATTTCCGCCAAAATGGGCATAAATATCCACGCCGTAATGGAGCGCATAGTGGAGGCAATCCCCGCGCCCAAGGGCGACCCCGACGCGCCGCTGCAGGCGCTCATCTTCGACAGCTACTACGACAGCTACAAGGGCGTTATCGTATACGTAAGGCTTAAAGAGGGCAGCGTTAAAACGGGCGACCGCATTCGCATGATGGCGTCCGGCGCGGAGTTTACGGTAACGGAGGCCGGCTATATGGGCGCTACCGAGCTTGTACCGTGCGGAATGCTGCGCGCGGGCGAGGTAGGCTACATTGCGGCTTCTATAAAGTCCATAGGCGACACTAAGGTAGGCGACACGGTAACGAGCGCGGAAAACCCCGCCAAAGAGCCGCTGCCGGGATACCGCGAGGTAAACCCTATGGTATTCAGCGGTATTTACCCTGCGGACGGCGCAAAGTACGTAGACCTGCGCGAGGCGCTCGAAAAGCTGCAGCTTAACGACGCGTCGCTGAGCTTCGAGCCTGAAAGCTCGATAGCGCTCGGATTCGGCTTCCGCTGCGGATTTTTGGGACTGCTGCACATGGAGATAATACAAGAGCGCATAGAGCGCGAGTACAATCTCGACATAATCACCACCGCACCGAGCGTTGTGTATAAGATAGAGCTTACGGACGGCACGGTGAAGATGATAGACAACCCCACCAACTACCCCGACCCCGCGACGATAGCGCAGGCGTACGAGCCTATGGTAAACGCGCACGTTTACGCGCCGTCGGAGTATGTGGGCAATATAATGGAGCTTTGCCAGAACAGGCGCGGCGTGTTCCGCGACATGAAGTATATAGACGCGAACCGCGTTGACCTGCACTATGAGCTTCCGCTCAACGAGATAGTGTACGACTTTTTCGACGCGCTAAAGTCGCGCACGCGCGGCTACGCAAGCTACGACTACGAGATGATAGGCTTTGCGCCCTCGAAGCTCGTAAAGCTTGACATTCTGTTAAACGGCGACGTGATAGACGCGCTCTCGTTCATAGTCCACACCGACAAGGCGTACGAGCGCGCGCGCAAAATGGCGGAGAAGCTTAAGGAGCATATCCCGCGGCAGCTTTTCGAGATACCGATACAGGCGGCTGTCGGCGGCAAGATAATCGCGCGCGAAACGATAAAGGCAATGCGCAAGGACGTTCTCGCGAAATGCTATGGCGGCGATATCACGCGTAAGAAAAAGCTGCTTGAAAAGCAGAAAGAGGGCAAAAAGCGCATGAGAGCGTTCGGCACGGTAGAAGTGCCGCAGGACGCGTTTATGGCGGTGCTTAAGCTTGACGATGAATAAGCCGCGCGGGCTTTATATCCACGTACCGTTTTGCCTTACAAAGTGTCCCTACTGCGACTTTTACTCCGTTTCCTACTCGCGCAGCGCCGCGGGGGAGTACGCAAGCGCCGTTATGCGCAATCTGGCGCGCTGCAGCGAGCCGTTCGATACGGTATACTTCGGCGGCGGCACGCCTATTCTCGCGGCGGAGCATATCGGCGGGATACTCTCCTGCGCGAACCTTACGCGCGGCGCGGAGATTACCGTTGAAGCCAACCCCTGCCTGTGCCTGCCCGAAACGCTTGAAACGCTGCGAAAAAGCGGCGTGAACAGGCTTTCTGTAGGCGTGCAGTCGCTCGACGGTGGAGAGCTTGCGGCGCTCGGGCGGCGGCATGGCGCGCAGCAGGCGGAAAACGCGATACTCGCGGCGGCGCGCGCGGGCTTTGAGAACATAAGCGCGGACATAATGCTTGCCGTGCCGCGCCAGACCTGCGAGAGCCTTTCGCGCACGATAGCGCGCCTTGCGGAGCTTCCGCTGACGCACGTTTCGGCGTACCTGCTTAAAATAGAGCCCGCGACCCCCTTCGGCGCAGACCCGCCCGAAACGCCCGACGAGGACGAAACGGCGGAGCTTTACCTGCACGCGGTAAGCGAGCTTGAAAAGCGGGGCTTTGCGCAGTATGAGATAAGCAACTTTGCAAAAAAGGGCTATGAGAGCCGCCACAACCTTAAATACTGGCGGCGTGAGGAGTACCTTGGCATAGGCGCGGCGGCGCACTCGTTTTACGGGGGTGAGCGCTTTGCAGTCCCGCGCGACGCAGGGGCGTTTATTGCAGCGCCCGTGCAGCAAACCGTTCTTACGGACGGCGCGCCCGACGAAACGGAGGAGCGCATAATGCTGGGGCTGCGGCTTGCGGAGGGCATTCCCGAGGAGCTGTGGAAGCCGCGCGAAAAGCGCCTGCGCTTTATTCCGCGGGAGTATTATGAAATACGCGGCGGCAGGCTGTCGCTCACGCCTAGGGGCTTTTTGCTGTCGAACGAGATAATCACGCTGCTTATTGAGGGGTAATCAGATAGGAGAACACAAAATGTCTTACACGATTGAAAAGGGAAAGCGCTTTATAGCAGCCGACAGCGGCTGCTTCAGCTACATGGGCAGGATAGATTTCGACGACCCCGCGCACCCCGTATTCGCGTGGCCCGCGACCTGCGCGGACGTTGAGTTTACGGGGACGAGCGCCGCTGTTGCAATGCGTAACGTAAGCTTTAATTCCGACACGCACTTTGCTGTGATAGTAGACGGCGTGATGAAGAAGATAACGCTGCCGCAGGACGGCGGGGAGGAGCTTTACACCGCCGCGGAGGGTCTGCCCGAGGGACGGCACACGCTGCGCATTCTGAAAACTATGGCGGCTTACAACTACCTTGTTTTCGGGGGAATAGTCGTGGACGAGGGCGCGCAGGTATCCGCGCCGAAGCGTGAGTACGCGCTCAGGCTCGAGGTTTACGGCGACAGCGTTTCTGCGGGAGAGGTGACGGAGGCGCTTTATTACGAGGGGCAGTGCGACCCGCCCGACCACCGCAATACGCTTGACAACGCGGCGTTCAGCTACCCGTATAAGCTTGCGCAGAAGCTTAACGCCGAGCTTCACGACATAGCGCAGGGCGGAATAGCGCTGCTTGACGGCACGGGGTATTTCTGCTTTGACAACCTTACGGGCATGGAGAGCTGCTACGACAAGATAGAGTACAGCCCCTACGCCGTAACAAAGCCGTGGGATTTCTCGCGCTACACGCCCGACGTCGTTATAATAGCCCTCGGGCAGAACGACGCCAACCCCGAACCCGAGCGCATAAAAACGCCCGAGTACCGCGCGTACTGGAAAGGCGAGTACAAGCGCTTTCTCGGCGGGCTTATGGAGCGCTACCCCAAGGCGCGCTTTGTGCTTATCCTTACCGTTCTCGGGCATGACGGGACATGGGACGAGGCGCTTGAGGAGATAGTGCAGGAGACGGCTTCGCCGCGCGTTACGCACTTTATGTTCAGGCGCACGGGCTGCGGCACAAACGGTCACCCGCGCGCTACCGAGCAGGAGGAAATGGCGCAGGAGCTGTACGCTTACCTCACGCAGAGCGTTCTGAAATAAGCTCGATAAATCGTCAAAAATGACAGAGCAACCACGCAGAATTGCAGGAAAATGTTGCAGAATGTACAAAAATGGCGCGTATTCGGGCGATTTTGCAGGAAAAAAGTTGCTAACTATTTAATAATATGCTATAATAAAATATGCGTTTATGGTGCTTTTGCCGTTTCATGCGGTAAAGCAGGGCGCATTACACCTTGAAAATAGACAGAACATTAAGGAGAGAGAACACTATGAAACTGAGAAAGATAGCTGCCGCGCTCGTATCTGCGGCAATGGTTGCGGCTCTTGCGGGCTGCTCCACGGGCAAGACTTCCGATTCTGGCGCTGCAAGCGGCTCTGACGCTTCAAACGGCGAGGGCAAGGTTTACAACGTTGGCATATGCCAGCTGGTAGAGCACCCCGCGCTCGACGCTGCAACGCAGGGCTTTAAGGACGCGCTTGTTGAAAAGCTCGGCGAGGAGGGCGTTAAGTTCGACGAGGGCAACGCGCAGAACGAGAACACCAACTGCACCACTATCTGCACGGGCTTTGTGGCTTCCAATGTAGACCTTATCATGGCGAACGCTACCGCTGCGCTTCAGGCTGCGGCTTCCGCTACGGATACCGCGGGCGACAAGCAGATACCTGTTCTCGGCACTTCCGTTACCGACTACGGCACGGCGCTTGATATCAAGGACTTCAGCGGCAAGACGGGCTTCAACGTTTCGGGTACGTCCGACCTTGCGCCTATCGACCAGCAGGAGGATATGCTTGTAGAGCTTGTTCCCGACGCAAAGCTTGTAGGCATTCTCTACTGCTCCGCAGAGGCTAACTCAAAGTATCAGGCGCAGCTTTTCGAGGCTGAGCTTGAAAAGGACGGCATTGCATACAAGGAGTATTCCGCTGCCGACACCAACGAGATTAGAACCGCTGTCACCACCGCTGTAAGCGAGTGCGACGCTATTTATATCCCGACCGATAACACCATGGCTTCCAACACCGAGGTAGTAAGAAACGCCGTTGTTCCCGCAGGCATTCCCGTAATCGCGGGCGAGCAGGGCATTTGCTCGGGCTGCGGCATTGCAACGCTTTCCATAAGCTACTACGACCTTGGCTACACCACGGGCGAGATGGCATACGAGATACTGGTAAACGGCGCAGACCCCGCTGAGATGGACGTAAGATTCGCGCCCAAGGCTGAAAAGCTCTATAACGCTGAAATCTGCGGGGAGCTTGGCATAACTATCCCCGAGGGCTACACCGCTATAGCTGCCGAGTAATTCTGTTTTTCAACGCAACGGGGCGCGGGGCGAATGTTCCGCTCCCCGCTTCTGCGGTTTTTGGGGCGCGCAGCGCTCTTTCACGGCACATTTACTAAAGCGAACGGAGTAATGAAATGAGTTATTTGCAGACATTTATCAACGCTTTCCCGGGCGACATGGCGCAGGGACTTATATGGGGCATACTTGCCATAGGCGTGTATATTACATATAAGGTGCTGGACGTTGCAGACCTTACCATAGACGGAACGCTTGCAACGGGCGGCGCGGTTCTTGTGGTGTTGGTGCGCGCGGGCGTGCCGCTTGGCATAGCCCTTGTGGGAGCGTTTGCCGCGGGCTGCCTTGCGGGCTTCGCCACGGGTATGCTGCATACGGCTCTGGGCATTCCTGCAATCCTCGCGGGAATACTCACGCAGATAGCGCTTTACTCCATAAATATGCGCATACTGGGCGGCGCTAACATGGCGCTAAGCTCCCGTAACTACGACCTTATGGTGTCCTCGGGCAGCATACCGCAGTCGCTGGCGGTTATCGTCGTGTTCCTTGCGGTGCTTATTGCGGGTCTGTACTGGTTCTTCGGCACGGAATACGGCTTTACGCTGCGCGCTACGGGGTGCAACCCCAACATGGCGCGCGCGCAGGGCATCAGCACAAACAAGTCGAAGGTCATAGGCCTTGTGCTTTCCAACGGCATTGTAGGCCTTGCGGGCGGACTTCTCACGCAGTTTGAGGGCAACGCGGACGTAAACAAGGGCCGCGGCGCTATCGTTATAGGCCTTGCGGCGGTAATTATCGGCGAGGTTCTGGGTGAAATCATTTTCAGAAAGCGCTTTAACTTTGTGCTGAGGCTCACGTTCACGGCGCTCGGCGCGGTAATTTACTTTGTAGTAATAAGAGTGGCGCTCGTTCTGCCGTTTGTAGAGCCGTCGGACACCAAGCTCATTTCTGCGATAATCGTTGCGATATTCCTTGCTGTGCCTTATCTCAGAAAGCAGGCGCGCACCTCGTTCAGAAAAGCGGGGCGGCAAACGCCGCTTACGGACGAAAGCAGCGCGGCGGAAGAAGCTTTCGCCGAAAAGCAGTAAGGAGGGCGCACAAATGCTTGAACTGACAGACATCAGAAAAACGTTCAACCTCGGCACGATAAACGAGAAGCGCGCGCTCAACGGCGTTTCGCTGCGGCTTGAGGACGGCGACTTTGTTACGATAATCGGCGGCAACGGCGCGGGAAAATCCACGACGCTAAACGCCGTGGCGGGCGTGTGGCCCGTTGACAGCGGCTCTGTCGCAATAAACGGGCAGAACATCACGGGGCTTTCCGAACACCGCCGCGCAAAGTTTATCGGGCGCGTGTTTCAAGACCCTATGACGGGTACTGCGGCTTCTATGGAGATACAGGAGAACCTTGCGCTTGCGGCGCGGCGCGGACAGGCTCGCGGGCTTCGCTGGGGCATAACCCGCAAGGAGCGCGAGGAGTTCCACGAGCTGCTTAAGACGTTGGGGCTGGGGCTTGAGGAACGCATGACCACCAAGGTAGGCCTGCTTTCCGGCGGACAGCGGCAGGCGCTCACGCTGCTTATGGCGACGCTTAAGAAGCCCGAGGTGCTGCTGCTCGACGAGCATACGGCGGCGCTCGACCCGAAAACGGCGGCAAAGGTGCTTGCGCTTTCCGACAAGATAATCTCCGAACACCACCTTACCGCAATGATGGTAACGCACAACATGGCGGACGCCATCAAGCACGGCAACCGCCTTATCATGATGAACGACGGCAGGATAATCTACGACGTTAAGGGCGAGGAGAAAAAGAACCTTACAGTCGAGGACCTGCTCACAAAGTTCGAGGAGGTAAGCGGCTCTAAGCTCAACAACGACAGAATGCTGCTTTCAAAGGAACACAAGTACAAATAACGCGAAATTATGCGGCTGCCATCTTTGACAGCCGCATTTTTTAACAAAAAAATATCCTGCTGTTGAAAAAATGAGGCGCTCAATGAAAAAGCTGTTTCAGGCAATAAGAAAAAAGGAAAACGATACCGTGCGCGAGCTTCTTGCGAAAAAGCCCGAGCTTGTGCGCTGCACGGCAAAGCAGCCGCCGTTACAAAGCGCTGGTCCTACGGCAAGACCGCTGCCGAGCGCCTTTGCAAAAACGCCGCCCCGATAGCCGACTGCGTTTTATTCGCAGAAGGGTCGGGGCGGCTTTGTATATTGGCTTCTCACGCGTCCGCGAGCCGCCGTATCAACCTGCGCGGGATATGTGGCTTAACCTGCGCGGGGTGAGTGCTTTCCTGCCGCCTGCGCGGCAGGGTTGTGAGTGAGCGCCGAGCGCTCTGTATGTGGGGAAGTGGTGGTCTTACTTCTGTGCGGCGGTAACTGTACCGCTCGTGAGGCTTATCGTAAGCTTGTGGATATTCTCGCCGCCGAATACGCCCGACGTACCTCTGCCGAGGTTCATGAACTGCCCGCGGGTGTTGCCGATATCGGTCTTAAGCGACCCGGACATTCCCGAAAAGTTTATGTCAAGCCCTGCGCCCTCGGGGAAGAACGCGCTCACGCTGCCGCTGATGGCGCTTACGTTCAGGTCTGCGTTCCATTCCGCGTAGGTTACCTCAACGCTGCCGCTGGTGACTGACACGCTGCCCTCGCCTACCGCGCCGTCGTAGCGGGTCTTGCCCGATACGGAGTGCAGCGAGAACTTCTCCGCCTTGTAATTGCCGACTGTCGCGCTGCCCGAAACGGTGCATACGCTCAGCGACTGCGCGGTGCTGTCCGTGGGGTTGTTGAGCGTTACGCTGCCCGACGCCGCCTGCACCTTAACGTTGTTAAAGAACGCATTGATGCTGATTTCGCCCGAAGCCGTGTTAAGGTCGAACTCCTCTGCGGTCACGTTTTCAATTACCGCGCCGCCCGAGGCGGTGTTCACCTTAAGCTTTTTGTAGCATACCGCGGGCAGAAAGAGCTTTATGCTGTATTCCTCCGCGGGCTTTGCGCCGAAAATGCTGAACGAGAGGTTCTCCTTAAGCGTGAGGGTCTTGCCCGAAAGCACCGCGCAGAACTCGGGCGTGTCGCGCGGGTTGTTGTACTCAACGTAGATTTCGCCCGCCTCGTGCGGCTGAATGAGTATCTTCGCCGCGTAGGAGCTTACCTCGATGTTCTCAATGTCGTTATTGAATCTGTAGGTCTGTACGTCTGCCATAATTATTCTCCTTTCAGAATAACCTAAAATTACATTTAAGGGTTTATAAGGAAGCCGCAGCTTCCGTTTCAGGGCGGACATATATCCGCCCGAAACTGTAGTGTTAATGCGCGGTTACGCTATTTCGGCTATATCCTCTATTTCAGCTATCTCCTCAATATAGTTCCCGCTGATAGTTGTCGTGATAACGGAGTCGCCGCTTGTTATTACCGTTTCCCAGACGTCGAGGTTCTGAACGTTCACCCTGCCCGAGCCTAAGGTGATGTCGAGCGCCGCGCCGCCCTCGCCGAAGGTGATGTTGCCGCTGTCCTTTATGGTGCGGTCTACTCCGCAGGCGTTTATAACAAGCTTGCCGCTGCCGAGCGAAGCGTCAAGGTCTGCGTTTACGTCCACGGGGAGCGCTATGGTGAGGTTGCCGCTGCCCATGGTAAACTCGCCGTCGCCGTTGTACTCTGCAAAGCCGAGCGTTCCGCTGCCGCTGCCCATGTCAAACTCACCCGTGCCGCAAAGCCCGTTGAGGTCGAACGCGCCCGAGCCTATTTCAATGTCGTACTTCCGCGCGCCGAGGCTGTAGGTTTCCGCCTTGCCGCTGCCCATGCTGAACGTAAGTCTGTCTGCGGTGAAGCCGTCCCTGCCGTAATATTTGAACGACCCCGAACCCATTTCTATGTCAATGTCGTTCGCGGTAAGCTCTGTCACGGTAAGCGAGCCTGAGCCTAAGCTTATGTCAAGGCTCTTGTAGAGCTTTTCGGGAATGGTCACGGTAACGCGCGCCGCGCTGAAAGTGTTAGAGAAGTCGCCGCTTGCAATGCTGTGCGCGAGGTCTTTCCAGAACTGCGCCAGCCCTTTCCAGCGTATTTTGCCGCCTGTAAGGTAAAGCGTGTTTCCGCTTACCTGCGCGTTAAAGCCTTTGGCAAAGGAATCGTCGGGCTTTTCAGCCACTATCGATACATTGTCGGCTTTGCCGGACTGGATTATCGTCACATCGTAGAACGAGGTGTCGATTTCTATGCGGTCGAACGGCTTGCTTATCTCGTAGGATTCAATGCTGCCCGTTCCATCTGCAAGTATGTTCTCCGCAGTGTTCGAGGTGGTATCGACTACGACATCTCTTGTTCCCAGCACCGCAAGCGACACGCCGAAGCCGATATAGCAGATAATGCACAGGGGAATGAATATTGCAAAAAGATGTTTCATATCTGCCCCTCCTTACAGGTCGTAGATAGCCTTGATGTGGCTTATCACAACATTTTTGATTATATTTACTATGCCCTTTACAAGCAGACAAACGAGCATCAGGAATATAATTCCGCTCGAAATCTGCGCCACGCCGAGAAATACTCGCGTGATAAGGTAGTACTCCGAAGCGCTGTTAAAGAGCGTTGAGAACCCCGCGCCGAGTATCGACGGAAACACGCCGAACCCGAGCGCGCCCGCGATTCCAACAAGCATTGCTATCAGCCACCACCACAGGCACACGTCAAGAACCAGCACGCCGATAAGCTTGCCCGCGTTCACGTTGGGCTTCATGCCCTTGATTGAGGCGAACGAGAACTCGTTTTTGGTCTTTATGTTGTGCGTGCCGTCCTGCGGGGGAACGTACCCCGTGCGCGATTCGGAGCGGCACTCCCGCGCGGTGTCCTGCGGGTGCGGAACACTGTCTGCCTGCGCTTTCTGAGCCGCCTGCGCCGCTTTTATATTCTCTGCGGAGGTGCGCATGGCATCCGCAACGGCGTGGCCTGCTGTTTTCATAGCGTCTGCGGCTGCCTTACCCGCGCCCTTAACGGCGTCGGTGTTCACCGCTTCCGCTACGGCGTGCCCTGCGGTTCTGAACGCCTCTGCGGCGGCTCTGCCGGCTGCGGAAAACGCCTCGGCAACGCTCGGCTCGCCGTTCGTTTGCGCGCTCTGTGTGTTCTGCGCGCTTTGCGTATTTTGCGCAGCCTGCGCGCCCTGTGCGTTCTGCGAAGCCTGCGCGCTCTGCGAGCTTTGCGCTTCCTCGGGCTTTTCAAGGCGTACGCGCTGCGAATCTGGGTATATCTCCTCGCTGAAATGCTCGGGGGTGTACTCCCGAATAGGCGCGCTTGGCGCAGTCTTAAGCGAGCTGTCCGCAGGCTCGGTGTGACCCGGCTTTGTAAGGCTTACGCGGGGGCGTTCGGACTCAACCTCGCGCGCTACCAGACTGTTAATGCGAGAGCTTTCCATGTTGAGATATCCACGCGCTATCTCCTTTACATCGCCCAGTCTGCGGCAGGTTTCCTCCTCGGAAAGCCCCTCGCCTGCGCTCGCCTTGAAATGCTCCTCAAAATCCGCGAATATATCCTCGTCCGCGTCAATGCCTATCCTGTGCAGCTCGTTATGGAGCTGAAACAGGAAATCCTCTTTATTGTTTGCTGTCATGTCCCTGTGACCCCTTTCGTGCGATTATGTCAGGATAACGTCCCGCCCTTTGTGGCGAGAAGTCTGTTAATGCTTTCAACGAACGCGAACCACTCGCTTTCGAGCCGTTCAAGCTCCGCGCGCCCGCCCTGCGTTATAGAGTAGTATTTGCGCGGAGGACCTTCCTGCGACTCGACAATGTAGCTGTCAATGCTCCCCGAGTCCTTAAGCCGCTTCATCAGCGGGTAAATCGTCCCCTCCGTTACCTGCATACACTCCGATATCCTGCTTACAAGCTCATAGCCGTAGCAGTCGCGCTCGTTCACTATCGAAAGCACACACAGCTCCAGCGTTCCGCGCTTCAGCTGGGAGTTCATGTTCTCACTCTCCTTTATTGCCCTCGGTACTTTTATTTCAATGGTACTTTGCACCGCAAGGTAGCAATCGGATTAAAAAGGATACTTCCGTATCCGTTGATATTATTTTACCACAAGGTATTATGTTTTGCAAGGTACTGAATGTACAAAATTTAGTGCAATATTTGCGCGGTGTTTGGTGATACTGCACAAAAAACTGCCCGAGCGTGGCGGGTGTAACCGCATTCGACACGGGAATTTTTATGCCGCGCAATGGCAGCTCCTCCGCCGAGCCGCGGCGCATATTCCCCGCGCCGAAAGCGGCGCAAAGCCCCCGCAAGGGCGTCCTCTTACTCGTGGTGGCAGCCGCCATGCTCCCCTATGCCTATCATGTCGCGGCCGCTGACGTAGTACTTGTCGCGCTGCTTCTGAACGGCGTCGTCGAGGGTGCGCTTGACCTCGCGCGGGTTTTTGACGTGCTTCAGCTCCTTGACGGGGGTGTCAACGTCCTTTGCCATAAGCTTTATCGTGCCGCAGCCGACTATGCGTTCGCCGAAGGAGAGGGCGAGCGACTTGTCAAATACGCGGTAAAGCTCCATCTCGTCCTCGTGCAGGCTTAAAAAGCCCGTGCGCGTGATTAACTTTGTTTCGGTGAGAATATACCTTGTAAAGGAAATGGGCAGTCCCATAACGCACTTTTTGCCCGTCCAGATTATCGTGCCGTATTCCTTTGTGAGTTTTGCGAGATTCGCCATGAATCATGCTCCTTTCGGTTCAGTCGGCGAGCGTACGCAGGCGCTGCTGTATGCGGCGGTATTCCGCAGACGTGGCGTCCGCGCTGCTCTGCGCTAAGTATATGTCGGAGTAGAGCCTGCAGAAGAACAGGTCGCTTCCGAAAAATTTGTCCATTCGCCGCATTTGCCCTATCGTGTATACCCGCGAGAGGAACAGCCGCTTTTCAAGCGCCGAGGAGCTTTGCTCAAGCGCCCCCATCATAAGAAAGTCGTATAGCACGTCCGTTACCATCTTGCTGTCCTGCGGCGGGAACGAGCCGTCGCATACGCTCTCGCAAAGCGAGATAGCGTCGTTTATGCGCCCCTCGTCCACCGTGCGCAGCCACACCTCGCGGTCGTAAACGTAAACCGCCCTGCACAGCGCTTCCTTAACGCGCGCGTCGGGGTGGTAGCGCAGCACGGGGAGATAGCTGCGGCGCAGGTCCTTGTCTGGCTCTGCGGGGTAGCTGCCAACGGCGAAGCGCGAGGTTTCCCCGTCAAGCCGCGCGGCGTTATAAAGCGGCGCGCAGTCAACGTTAATGCAGTGCGCCAGTATCTCGCACGCAAGCGTGCGCAGCGGCGGAAAGCTCTCCATAAGCCGCGTGAAAAACCCGCGCGTGTAGTATTCCGACACGAACCGCCCGCCGCGCGAAAAAAACTTCTTCACGATTTCGAGCGCGTATTCAACGGAACTTTGAGCCATGCTCCAGTCGCTCTGCGAGCGGATAACCGCCGTGCAGTCCCTGAGCCAGCCCTCCCAGTTTTCGGTATCCTTAAGCTTCAGTATACCCGAGGTGAGAAGTCCGCAGCGGCTCTCAAAGTCGTTGGGGTAGTGCGACAGCGCCGCCTGAAAGCCCTCGAACGCCTTTGTAAAATCCCACTTGCGGAACAGCTCCTGCGCCTTTGCGCACTCCTCGCGGCATTCCGCAAGGCCGCGCGTGTCCTGCACGGGCGCGTCGTCGTCGTCAATAAGTCCGCTTAAGTCCGCTTCAATGGACAGCTCGTCGGGAACGGAGGCGCGAAGCCCGCTCAGCAGCTCCTCGCGCGCTTCCGCGTAGGCTATGTGAGTGCCGCAGTACAGGCAAAAGCCCGAAGCCATGTCGCTGTCGAGCATTATCATGCGCGCGCATTTCGGGCATACGCAGTATTCAAGCATAGTTGCACCTCCTTGTGTAAATTATGCCGCGTCAGTCCGTGATTTGCCAGTCTATCTCCGAAAGCCCCTTTGAGCGCAGGAACGCGTTCGTTTTGGAAAAATGCCTGCACCCGAAAAAGCCGCGGCTTGCGGAAAGGGGACTGGGGTGCGCGCATTGCAGGATAAGGTGCTGCGGGTTTGTGAGCAGCGCCGCCTTTGCCTGCGCGGGTCTGCCCCACAGCAGGAAAACTATGGGGTCGGGGCGGTCGTTGAGCAGCCCTATAACGCGGTCGGTGAACTGCTCCCACCCGTGGTGCGCATGGCTGAACGCCGCGCCGCGCCTTACGGTAAGCACGGTGTTGAGCAGCAGCACGCCGCTGTCCGCCCACTGCGTAAGCTCGCCGTGGCGGGGCGTTGGTATGCCGAGGTCTGAGTTAAGCTCCTTAAAAATGTTTTTGAGCGAGGGCGGCGGCTCGACGCCTTTTCTCACAGAAAAGCACATTCCGTGCGCCTGTCCCGGCTCGTGGTAGGGGTCTTGCCCGAGAATTACCGCGCGCACGTTGCTGTACGAGGTGTGGCGCAGGGCGTTAAATATGTCGCCCATCGGCGGGTACACCGTGTGCGTGTTGTATTCTGTTATAAGGAACTGCCGCAGCGCGCGGTAGTAGTCCTTTTTAAACTCGTCCTTAAGCAGCTCGTCCCACTCGTTGCCTATGTTTACCATGCCGCACCGCCCTTACTTTTTCTTTTTGGAGAGCTGCGGGTTTTTCGGGCGCTTTGGCTTTACGGAGTAGCCGAACGTGCCTATCTTCTTGCCGAGCGCGAAATACGTGCCGTGCGCGTAGGCGAGCAGCCCCGCCTGCTCAATGCGAAGCCTGCCGCGCTCGTCTATAAGGTCCTTTGCAATGTTCACCGAGAGTATGTCGGCAAGGAACATATCGTGCGAGCCGAGCGGGATAACGTCGCTTACGCGGCATTCAAGCGAAATCACCGCCTGCGCTATCTGCGGCGCGGAAACGTTGCGGCAGGGCTGCGGCACGAGCTTCATCTTTGCGAGCTTGTCCTCGTCGCGCGAGGACTTTATGCCGCAGTAGTCAAGCTGGTGCACCATGTGCGAGGGCAGCATATTTATAACGAACTCCCCCGACTCCTTTATAATGCCGTAGGAATTGCGCGAGGGGCGCACGGAAATGTAGGTCTTGGGCGGCTCGGAGCAGGTTATGCCCGTCCAGCCGATAGTAAGCCCCGCGGGCTTTTCAACAGTACCGCAGGTCACGAGAACGGCGGGTACGGGCGAAAGCAGCGTTCCGCCTTTCCATGTTACTTTTTCCATAATGTGTATCCTTTCGTGTTTGCGTGATTTTTATTTACATTGTATCACAAAAACGCTCATTTTTCAATAGCGGCATTGAATTTTTTGCGGGAATGTGCTATAATCTTATTGTGCGGGCAAAAGCGCCGCGCATAATTCCCCGAAGGAGGCGCTTGCAATGTATTCGGACGGCGAGCTTTTTGACATACTTGATGAAACGGGCGCGCGAACCGGCGAGGTAATGCCGCGCGGCGAGGTCCACGCAGCGGGCGCGCTGCACGGCAGCGTTCACGTGTGGCTGGTGAGCGGCACGGGCGCGGACGCGCACGTTCTGCTGCAAAAACGCGCCGCCGACAAGGACAGCTTCCCCTCGTGCCTTGACGCTGCGTGTACGGGTCACATAGACTCGGGCGAAGAACCGCTTGCCGCAGCCGTGCGCGAGCTTTCCGAGGAGATAGGCGTGCAGGCGCTGCCAAGCGAGCTTATACCGCTGTTCAGGCGCAGGGTGAGCGAGGACAACGTATTCCACGGAAAACGCTTTATAAACAACGAGATAACGTGGGTGTATCTCTATCGCGGCGGCTTTGCGCTCTCAGAGCTTCGCTTTGAAAAGGCGGAGATATCCGCGCTTGAGGAAATGCCCGCGCAGGAGCTTCGCCGCAGGCTGCGCGAGGGCGGGGACGGCCTTTGCATAGACAGGGACGAGTTTGAGGAAGTAATGCGCTGCGCGGAGGATATGAACCGCGCGGCAAGATAACTGTATTACACGGAGGACAACGCAATGCCATTCATCAACACAAAGTTTACGGGAGAAATAAACGAGGCGCAGCAGGACGCGATAAAGACCGCGTTCGGCAAGGCGGTGGAGCTTCTCGGCAAGACCGAAAGCTGGCTTATGGTGGGGTTCGAGCCGAACAGCGCACTCTATTTCCGCGGCAATAAGCCCGCGAGCGCCGCTTTTGTAGAGGTGAGCCTTTACGGCAAGGCTTCGCCCGCGGCGTGCGACGGCATGACTGCGGAAATATGCCGCATACTCACAAAGGAGCTTGCTGTGCCTGCGGACATGATTTACGTAAAGTACTCGCCCACGGAGCAGTGGGGCTGGAACGGCGGCAATTTCTGACGGGAACGGGACTTGCATTTTCAGTGCGGTTATGCTAAAATAAAAGGGTGCGCCCGAATTATGGCGCGCATAATCCCACAGCGGAAGGACAAATGCTATGACCACAAGGATAACCGACGAGGAAATGTCGGCGCAGCGTGAATATATGGAGAGGGTGGCTAAGCTCAACAGCTTGCGCGAAACGCCGCCCGCCGCGCACGTTCACAGCTTCGGCTGCCAGCAGAACGTAAGCGACGGCGAGAAGCTCAAGGGAATGCTCTGCGAGATGGGCTTCGGGCTGAGTCCCGACCCCGAGGGCGCGGACTTTGTGCTGTACAACACCTGCGCCGTGCGCGAGAACGCCGAGGACAGGGTTTTCGGCAATCTCGGGCAGCTTAAGCACGCAAAGGCTGCAAAGCCCGATATGCTCATAGGCGTATGCGGGTGCATGGTGCAGCAGCCGCACATTACCGAGCGCATTAAAAGGAGCTTCCCGCACGTGGACCTTATTTTCGGGACGCACGTGCTGCACAGGCTGCCGCAAATGCTGTACGAGGCTTTAACCACGCACGCGCGGCATATAGAAATACCCGAAAGCGACGGCGTTATCGCCGAGGGCGTGCCGCTGCGGCGCGAAAGCTCGCTTAAGGTGAGCATTCCGATAATGTACGGGTGCAACAACTTCTGCACCTATTGCATAGTGCCGTACGTTCGCGGCAGGGAGCGCTCGCGCGAGCCGCAGGCGGTAGTTGAGGAAGCGCGCCGCGCCGTTGCTGCAGGCGCAAAGGAGCTTCTGCTGCTCGGGCAGAACGTGAACTCCTACGGCAAGGAGCTTGGCACGAGCTTTTCCGAGCTTTTGCGGCAGATAAACGCAATAGACGGGGAGTTCCGCATATGCTATATGTCAAGCCACCCTAAGGACGCCACGCCCGAGCTTATTGATACCATAGCGGAGTGCGAAAAGGTAACGCGGCACTTCCACCTGCCCGTGCAGTCGGGCAGCAGCCGCGTGTTAAGGCTTATGAACAGGCACTACACGCGCGAGCAGTACCTTGAACTCATAAGGTATATCCGCGCGCGCATTCCGGACGCGGCGCTCACGTCGGACATTATCGTGGGCTTCCCGGGGGAAACCTACGAGGACTTCTGCGAAACGCTCTCGCTTATACGCGAGGTGCGCTACGACAGCCTTTACACCTTTATCTACAGCCCGCGCAAGGGAACTAAGGCGGCTGAAATGCCCGACCCCGCGTCCGCGGAGGAAAAGGGACGCTGGTTCAGGCAGCTGCTTGACGTGCAGCAGGAGGTAGGCTGCGACGCCTACCGCGGCTATGTGGGTAAGACAATGCGCGTACTCTGCGAGGGCAGGGGAAGAACGCGCGACGGCGGCCTTACAGGCAAGACCGCGCAGAACGTTATAGTAGATTTTGACGGAAGCGAGGCGCTTATCGGCAGCTTCGTTGACGTGGAAATAACCGAGGCGCTCAACTGGGCGCTGAGAGGAAAACTAGTTGATTAAGGAGAATACGCATGAACGTTATAGAAACCGCAAGAGAGCTTGGCAAGGCAGTACAGGCTGACGAGCGCTACCTTGAATACGTCAAGGCAAAGCAGGCGAACGACGCAGACGAGGAGCTTCAGAAGCTTATCGGCGAGTTCAACCTTATCCGCCAGAACCTTGCAATGGAGCAGGGCAAGGACGAGGCGGAGCAGAACGCCGACAAGATTAAGGAGCTTACAAAGAAAATGCACATCGCCTACAACGAGGTAATGGGCAACGAGAACATGGCGCTCTTTACCGTTGCAAAGCAGGGCATGGACAAGCTCATGAGCGAGATAAACACCATTCTCACCTATTCCGTTGAGGGCGCTGACCCCGCGACCTGCCCGAGCGAAGTCCCCGTAAGCGCAGGCTGCTCAGGCAGCTGTGAAAGCTGCCATGGCTGCGGCTAAGGGAGAATACTAATAGCTTTTTGTTGCTGCGACCGACGATAATGGCACATCTGCTGCGTTAAACATATATTGGCAGCACACAAACACGATGTTTGTGATGTTGCCCCAAAAGCCCGGCACGACGCCGGGCAACAGAGGGCAACCGCGCCTTGCAGCTGCACCATTCTCCTCGGTCTTGGCGACTGTACCTTTTTGGGTGATTTTTTAGCCAAGAGAAACACACATTATTCACAATTATTAGAAACAGGAGCGTGCATGATGGCGCAGCAGAACGACAAAGTATCCCCTATGCTTCAGCAGTACCTTGACATTAAGGACAAGTACCGCGAGTATATCCTATTCTTCCGACTGGGGGACTTTTACGAGATGTTCTTTGACGACGCGGTGACGGTATCGCGCGAGCTGGAGCTTGCGCTGACCTCGCGCGCGGGTTCGCCTATGTGCGGAGTGCCGTTCCACAGCTGCGAGATATACCTTAAAAAGCTTATAGACAAGGGCTTTAAGGTGGCTATCTGCGAGCAGCTCACCGACCCCGCCGCTTCAAAGGGGCTGGTGGAGCGCGACGTTATACGCCTTGTAACCGCAGGCACGGTAATAGAGGCGAGTATGCTCAACGAGGACGCCAACAACTACATCACCTGCATTTACGTCGGCGAGGGCGCTGCGGGGCTTGCGTTTTCGGACCTTTCCACGGGCGAGGTACACGTTTTTGAGAAAAGCGGCGCGAATCTCGAGCAGGAGATGATATCGGAGCTTTCGCGCTTCGACCCTGTGGAGCTGCTTGTTGACAGCCGCTTTACAAAGCTTCACGAGGTGAACGACTTTGTGTGCAACAGGCTTACGCGCTGCATTTGCGAAACGCTGCCCGAGGAGAGCTTCGACAGCTCCGACGAGAGCGTGATAACCAATCAGTTTGAGGACGGCTGCGAGCTTGGCATTGCGGATATGCCGTGCGTTAAAAAGGCGCTCTGCGCCATGTTCCGCTACTTTGGCGAAACGCAGAAAGCGACCGTTAAGCGCTTTACGGGCATAAGGGTGCATACGGGCGGGGAGTACATGGGGCTTAACCTTACCACGCGCCGCAACCTTGAGCTTACCGAAACCATGCGCACAAAGGAAAAGCGCGGCTCGCTGCTCTGGGTGCTTGACCGCACCGTTACCGTAATGGGCAGGCGCAGGCTGCGCGCGTGGGTGGAGCAGCCGCTGATAAGCCCCACGGAGATACTGCGCAGGCTTGACGCGGTAGAGGAGCTTGTGGGCGACAACACCGCGCTTTACGAGATATGCGGCGCGCTCAGGGGCATATCCGACCTTGAGCGGCTTATGACGCGCGTGGTGTACAAATCTGCTTCCCCGCGCGACATATACTCGCTCGGGCAGACCTGCGCGCGGCTTCCCGAGCTTAAGCGCGCGCTGTCCAAAATGAACGCGCGGCTTCTCGGAGCGCTCAACTCCCGCATAAGCGCGCTTGAAGACGTGGCGGGGCTTGTCGCCAACGCCATAAACGACGACCCGCCCATGAGCATGAAAGACGGCGGCGTTATCCGCGACGGCTTCAACGAGGAGATAGACAGGCTGCGCGGCATAACGGGCGGCGGTAAGGAGATACTCGCGCAGATAGAGGAGCGCGAGCGCGCCGCTACGGGCATACGGACGCTTAAGGTGGGCTACAACCGCGTTTTCGGCTATTACATAGAGGTAAGCAAGAGCTTCATCTCGCAAGTGCCGCCGCACTACCACCGCAAGCAGACCCTCACCACGGGCGAGCGCTACATAACCGACGAGCTTAAGAAGATAGAGGGCGAGATACTCGGCGCGAACGACAGGATACTGGCGCTCGAGCAGGCGGTGTTTGCGGAAGTGCGCGACTACATAGCCACAAAGCTTGAAACGATACAGACCACCGCCCGCGCCGTGTCCGAAACGGACGTGCTCTGCTCGTTTGCGCAGGTATCGCTTGAAAACAGCTATGTAAAGCCCGAGATAACGCTCGAGAGCGTTCTTGACATACGCGGCGGCAGACACCCCGTTATCGAGAAGATGATGACGGACAGGCAGTTCACGCCGAACGACGTGCTGCTGGACCTTAAGGACAACCGCCTTATCATCATCACAGGGCCGAATATGTCGGGCAAATCCACGTTCATGCGGCAGACGGCGCTTATTGTGCTTATGGCGCAGATAGGGTGCTTTGTGCCTGCGAGGTTCGCGAAAATAGGCGTAGTTGACAAAATATTCACGCGCGTGGGCGCTTCTGACGACCTTACTGCGGGGCAGTCAACGTTTATGGTGGAGATGAACGAGGTTGCGGATATCCTCAAAAACGCGACGAAGAACAGTCTTGTAATACTCGACGAGATAGGCAGGGGAACGTCCACCTTTGACGGCATATCCATAGCAAAGGCGGTGGCGGAGTACATAAGCGGCAGGAACATAGGCTGCAAAACGCTTTTCGCCACGCACTACCACGAGCTTATCTCCATGGAAAAGACCTGCGAGGGCGTGCGCAACTTCAGCGTTGCGGTGTCAAGGCGCGGGGAGGACATAAAGTTCCTGCACAAGATAGTGGAGGGCGGTACGGACGACAGCTACGGCATAGAGGTAGCGAAGCTTGCGGGGCTGCCGCAAAAGGTACTCGCCCGCGCGCGCGAGGAGCTTAAGGAGCTTGAATCGGGCAGCCGCGAGAAGCTGGCGCAGGCAATTGAAAGCGCAGCGCCCAGCCAGTTCAGCTTTGCCGCGGTAAACGAGCAGAACGCCATAGCGCGGCTGCGCGCGTGCGATATAGATTCTATGTCGCCTATCGACGCGCTGATGTTTGTAAAGTCGCTCAAAGACACGCTCTGAGGGCGAGCATCCCCAAATTTCCCAAGGGGGAGAGCGGCAGACGATTCTGCCTTAGAACGGAGCATAAATGCCAACGATAAATCTACTTGAAAAAAGCGTATACGAGCTTATAGCGGCGGGCGAGGTGATAGAGCGCCCCTCCTCCGTTATAAAGGAGCTTGCGGAAAACTCTATAGACGCGGGCGCGCGCACGATAACGGTTGAAATAAAGCGCGGCGGCGTAACCTATATCCGCGTGAGCGACGACGGCTGCGGCATAGCCTACGAGGATATGCCAAAAGCCTTTTTGCGCCACGCCACAAGCAAGGTGCTTACCGCGGACGATTTGGAGGACATAAACACGCTCGGCTTTCGCGGCGAGGCGCTGGCCTCGGTGTGCGCGGTAGGGCGCGTTGAGTGCGTGAGCAAGCGCCCCGAGGACGCACTCGGCACAAGCTACCGCATTACGGGCGGCGAGCCTGTGGAATACGAGCGCACGGGCTGCGCGGACGGCACTACCGTGATAATCCGCGACCTGTTCTTCAACACGCCCGCGCGGCTTAAATTCCTTAAAAAGGACGTTACCGAGGGCAACTACTGCGCCGCGGTAATAGAGAAGCTCGCGCTCTCGCACCCCGCAATTTCGTTCAGGTTTATACGCGACGGGCGGCAGACCATGATGACGGGCGGCGACGGCGAGTATTACAGCGCAGTCTACGCGGTGTTCGGCAAGCAGTTTGCGGCGGGACTTATCCCCGCGGAGGGCGTATACCGCGACATAGGCGTGCAGGGGTATGTTTCCTCGCCGCTTGCCGCGCGCAAGAACCGCTCCATGCAGCACTTTTTCGTGAACGGCAGGAGCGTTAAAAGCCCGCTTTGCTCCGCGGCGCTTGAAGAAGCGTTCAGAAACAGCCTTATGGTGGGCAGATTCCCCGCGTGCGTGCTTAGCGTGAACCTTGACCCCGCCGCGCTCGACGCCAACATCTCCCCGACAAAGACGGAGGTGCGCTTCTCGAACGAAAAGGCGGTGTTCGACGCGATTTACGCGGCGGTAAAGAACGCGCTAACGGGCTTTGACGAGAGCCGCGAAATACCGCTTGACGGCGGCAGGCCGCAGACCCTGCCCATACCCTCGGGCGTGGCGTATCCCACAACGCCCTCGCGCCCGCAGACTTTTACGTTCAACAGCCCTGCGCCCGCGCAGCAGCAGCTTCTCCCCGAGGCGGAAAGTCCGCTGTTTGCTAATAGCGTGCTTCCTGCGAACGGCGCTTCGCCGTCTGAGGGTTCTCGCGCGGCGGGCAATACCGCTGCGTTAGAGAGTACGCGCTACACAATGCCCGCGCCCGCAGCGCCCGAAGAACCGCCGCTTGAAAGCTACCCGGGCTTTGCGTACCTTACGCAAAAGAGCTTCCTTAAGCGGGAGAACGCGCCTGCCGATTCGCGCAGGGAAGAAACAGCGAGCCTTGCGGGGGCGGCTTCCGCCGAAAATACGGCGGCGGCTGACGGTTCAGGCACGGCGGCTTATAATCCCGCTACAATGGGTGATTTTCGCGGCGAAGCGGCTAACACTTCCGTTGCAATGGCTGACACTCCCGCCGCAGCGGTTAATAATCCCGCCGCAGCGGTTAATGTTCCCGCCGCAGCGGTTAATGAATTGCCCGCGCAGGAAGCGGCGCGCGCCGCCGATTCTTCTGCGGAAATTGCGCCCGAAGTCCCCCCGCGCGCTGAAGCCCCCTTTGCGGAGGGCGCGGCGCAGGCGCACGTTAAGGTGCGCGTGGTAGGCGAGCTTTTCAAGACCTACATAGTGTGCGAAAGCGAGGGGTCAATGCTCCTTATAGACAAACACGCGGCGCACGAGCGCATAAATTTCGAGCTGTTCAAAAGCAGGGCGGGCAGCAGGGGACAGCTGCTGCTAGAGCCGTGCGAGGTGCGGCTTTCCCCCGAGGAATACGAGGCGGCGAGCTGCTATTCCGACAAGCTTGCCGAGATAGGGCTGACGCTCGATTTTGGCGAAAACTGCACGGTGCGCGTTACGGCAATGCCGCAGCCGCTCGACAGCGCCGACCCTGCGGACGTGCTTGAAAGCGTGGCGCGCCTGCTTGCACGCGGCAGCGACAACGCGAGCGGCGAGCTTTTCGACGACGCGCTGCACACAATGGCGTGCAAGGCTTCCGTAAGGGGCAACGAGGACAACGACATAACCGAGCTTGAAGCGCTTGCGGACAGGGTGCTGAACGACCGCGCAATACGCTACTGCCCGCACGGCAGACCCGTACTCACGCAGATTTCGCGCGGACAGCTCGAACGGTACTTCGGGAGGACGATATGACAAAGCTTATTTCGGCAGGGTGCGTGTGCGTGGACGTTTTTGAGCAGGAGGGCGAGCTGCGCGCGGGCGGCGAGGCGCTCAACTTCTGCGGCAACGCCTGCACGCTGAGCGGCGTTGAAACGGCGCTCGCAGGAGTTACGGGCGACGACGCATACGCAGATTTTATCCGTGAACGGCTGCGCACGCTGCCCGTGGATACCTCGCACCTGCACATGGTTCACGGCGCTACTGCAAATCACCGTATCCGCCACACGGCGGACGGCGACAGGTGGTTCGCCGAGGGCGCGTGGAACGGCGGCGTTCAGGACGCGTTCAGGCTTGACGGCGCGGACCTTGCCTTTTTGCAGACGGCTGACGCGGTGCACACGATGTACGATTCGCCGCTTTTCGGGCAGGTGCTTGAAGCGCGGCGGCAGGGCGGATTCCTGCTTGCGGCGGATTTTAACGATTACGGCGGCTATGACGCGTGGGAGAAATATCTGCGCGATATAGACCTTTTCTTTATTAGCGACGCGGCGGGCGATTGGTGCGAAAACGCGCTTCGCGAGTGGTCGCAGCGGTTCGGCGGGGTGTTTACGGTAACGCACGGCGCTGCGGGCAGCGTATCGTTCTGCGGCGGCAGGGAGTACAGGTGCGCGGCGGTTCCCGTTGAAAAGGTGACAGACACGACGGGCGCGGGCGACAGCTATATTGCGGGCTTTACCGCGGAATACGCGCGCTCGCATGATATCGTGAAGGCAATGGAACAGGGAAGCGCGCTTGCGGCGGCGAACATCGTGCGGCTCGGCGGCTTCTGACGGATACGGAGGCGGCAATGAACAGGGTGCTTGTAGTCTGCGGGCCTACCGCTTCGGGCAAGACCGCGCTTGCGGTGGAGCTTGCAAAGCGGCACAACGGCGAGGTCATATCTGCGGACAGTATGCAGATTTACACCGATATGGACGTAGCCTCCGCAAAGGCTACCGAGCGGGAGCGGCAGGGCATACCGCACCACCTTATGGACTTCCTGCCGCCGTCGCAAGGGTTTTCAGTCGCGGACTGGACGGCTATGGCGGACGAATGCACGCGCGACATACTCTCGCGCGGGAAAACGCCGATAATCTGCGGCGGCACGGGGCTTTACATCTCGTCGTTCGTGGACAACCTCACGTTTGACGACAGCCGCTGCGACCCCGCTTTCCGCGAGGAGATGCGGGCGTTCGCGCAGGAGCATGGCGGCGCGGCTCTGCTGGAGCGCCTGCGCGCTGTAGACGCGCAGACGGCGGCGGCTCTCCACGAAAACAACGTGGGGCGCATAATCCGCGCGCTTGAGGTGTACCACACGACAGGTCACACCATATCCGAAGCGAAGCGAATGTCGCGCGCCGTACCCTCGCCCTACGAGTTTGTGATGATGGCGCTTGTTTTCGCGGACAGGGCGGTGCTGCACGAGCGCATAAACAGGCGCGTGGACATAATGCTTCAGAACGGCCTGCTTGACGAGGCGCGCGCCTGCTGGCTCGACAGTGAGCGCCCCACGGCGGCACAGGCTATCGGCTGCAAGGAGTTCTACCCGTACTTTGCGGGGGAGAAGCCGCTTGAGGAGTGCGTTGAAACGCTGAAGCTGCGCACGCGGCAGTATGCAAAGCGCCAGATGACGTGGTTCAGGCGCGACCCGCGCATACACGAGCTTGTGCTTGACGGCACGGAGAGCTTAGAGCGCGTAACGCAGCTTGCGGAGGAGATAATAAGCGCGGCGGGGTAAGGCGCGGAACGCCTGATTCGGCGGGCGTTTTAAGGGCTTTCGGTCGCGTTTTTTCTGCGGACTATTGCGGCGCGCATTTATGCGCGTTGCATTTATGCGCGTTGCATTTATGCGACTGCTCATTTTCGTCGGACGCTTTGCGCGCTCTCGTTCCCACTTTATTACTGTAAAGGTAAATATTCCCTGCAAATGAAAGCGAGCGCCGTTTCTTCTTGCAGGAATATAGCGGCTGAAATGGCTATTTATGGATATTTAGAGCGCATTTGTAGAATTTTTTTGAAATATTTTTTGAAAACAGGTGAAAAGTAACTAGATTTTTTTGAAATGATATGCTATAATATATTTTGTAACATTGGGGCAATTTGCGTTTTGAATATAAAACAGAATGCAAACACCGAATAAAAGAGAGAAAAGGTGGTTTATCATGGCAAAGGATATCAACTTACAGGACGTTTTCCTCAATCAGGCAAGAAAGGACAGGATTCCTGTTACTATCTATATCACTAACGGCTTTCAGTTCAAGGGCATTGTAAAGGGCTTTGACAACTACACCGTTATACTTGATACCGACGGAAAGCAGAACCTTATTTACAAGCACGCCATTTCCACGATAACCCCCCTGAAGCCCGTGTCTATCCTTGACGCCTACGAAAAGGCCGAGGAGGAGTAATGCGTTCGCGCTGGACAGCCTTCATCATCGTGGTGGTGTCCTTGCTTGTTATCATGCTTGCCGTAGGGCAGACGTTTTTCGCGGGCGGCAGCGACCTTTCCACGGAAACGGCGTATTTTTACAGCATGGAGGAGGAGATACCCTTTACGGGGGTGTACCTTCGCGATGAAACGGTGGTGTACGACAGCGGCTCGGGCGTGCTTAGCTATGAGTGCGACAACGGCAGCCGCGTTGGCAAAAGTACGGTCGTTGCAAGACGATATAAGAGCGAGAGCGACATCAACGCCCGCAGGGAGATTGAGAGACTTTCGCGGAGAATAGAGGTGCTTAAGAACGCCGAGCGGCTTCTCGGTACGGACAGCTCGCAGCTCGAGGCGATTTCGAGCCAGATAAACGAGCGCCACGCGGAGCTTATAGACGCCATAAGAAACGGCGACTACACCGCGGCGGCAGGGCTTGAAAGCACCATGCTCGAGGCGCTTTGCAAGCGCGAGATAACGCTTGGCAAGTCCGAGGGGTATTCCGCGCGGATAAGCGAGCTTGAAAACCGCATAGCGCAGCTTAACGCTTCGGTTCAGGGCAGCACGCACGACATATGCGCGGGCGGCGCAGGCTATTTTGTGAGCGGTACGGACGGTTACGAGGGCGAGCTTGGCTTCTCGGATATCGAGGGTCTTACCGCAAAGCGGATAAACGATATAATTGCAAAGCCCGAAAAGTCCACGGACAGCAGGGCGATAGGCAAGCTAATTTCAGACTACCGCTGGAGAGCTGCGGCCGTTATAGAAACGCAGCGTATGTTCGGCATGAACGAAACGAAGCAGGTACAGCTCCGCGTAGGCTCGGACGGGTCGCTGTTCGACGCGGTGATTGTGTCCGTTACCGATAACGGCGATGGAACGTCGCTCTACATATTCGAGTGCGACAGGCTAAACGACGCAGTAACGCAGGGCAGAACGGCGCAGTTCAAGCTGGTTGTTTCAAGTTACGGCGGGCTGCGCGTGTCGGCAAGCGCAAAGCGAATGACGGGCGACAACGAGTACGGCGTGTATGTCGTGGAGGGTACGTCGCTCAAGTACAGGAAGCTTGACGTTATCTACTGGGGCGACGACTATGTGATTAGCGCCCAGAACGACGACCCCGACTACCTCAAGCTGTACGATATTATAGTTACAGAGGGCAAGGACCTTTACGATGGAAAAGTTGTTGAGTAACACGCAGACCTCTGCGGACGATATAGCGCAAAACTACGCGCGTATCCGCGAAAACATGGCGCGCGCCATGGCGGCCGCGGGGCGCACGGACAGCGTGCAGCTCATGGCGGTAACCAAAACGGTTAGCCCCGACAGGGTAAACCGCGCTGTGGAGCTTGGCGCAGACCTGCTCGGCGAAAACCGCGTGCAGGAGTTTCTTGAAAAGCGCGAGAGCTATCTTCCCGCGCAGGTGCATTTCATCGGGTCGCTGCAAAGCAACAAGGTGAAGTACATCATAGACAAGGTAACGATGATACATTCCGTTGACAGCGTACACCTTGCGGAGGAAATAGACCGCAGGGCGGCGCAGCACGGGCTGGTCATGGATATACTCGCCGAGATAAATATAGGCGGCGAGGAAACAAAAGGCGGCATAGCGCCCGCGCAGGCGGAGGAGTTCTGCGCGCAGCTGCGCGGCCTTAAAAACGTAAGACTGAGAGGTCTTATGACGATTCCGCCGCCAAAATGCGCGGAGAGCTGCTATGCGGATATGCAGACGCTCTTTAAGCGGCTGGGGCAGTCGTTCGGCGGTGAGTTCGACACGCTTTCTATGGGTATGTCGGGCGACTATGAAACGGCGATAAAATATGGGGCAACAATTATCCGGATAGGTTCGGGCCTTTTCGGGTACAGAAAATATTTATAATTGGGAGGAAAATATCATGTTTGAAAAGTTCAAGGAGTTCCTTAGCCACAGGGCAGAGGACAACGACACGTTCCGCGACGTTGAGGACGATATGGATATGGGGTACGACACCTCGTCCAGCGCCGTTACGGAGCAGGAGGCTGCCGCAGATTACAGCGATGGCTACGAGAGCCGCTACACCCGCTCGGATTCTCAGCGCGGCACGGCTCAGCGCATAAATATCCACAAGATACCCGCAGGAAAGCTCGCTATAATGAAGCCCACCGAGATAGGCGACATTCTCTATGATGTAGTTAAGCGCCTTAAGGACGGCAACGTTGTAGTGCTTAACCTCAACAAGATAGACAACGACAACAGAAAGAGAATCGTTGACTTTACCGCAGGCGTTGTTACCACGCTCGGCGGCGCGCTCAACGCAGCTGCTGACTTTACCTACATTGCAACCCCCAACGGCTTCCAGATAGATTCCGAGGAGGAAGCGGTTTCTGACGCTTACGCGGGCGATTTTACAGGTGAATTCTGATTTTTTAAGCGAGGAAGAACGCTTCCTTGCCGCACACATATCCGACCTTGAGCGGCTGAGCGCAAGGTCGGGTGTGCCGCGCTTCTCAGCGTTCCTTAACGAGCGCGAGCAGGCGGTGGCGGCGCAGGCGGCGCGCGGCGCGGAGTTCTTCGGCGGCTATGAGGGCGCGGGGAGAAGGCTCTGCGGCTTTTTTGCGGAAACCTACGCGCAGGATATGCCGCACGAGGAGCTGTTTCCCGTGGCGGCGGTGACGTTCACCTACAGACCGCGCGACGTGCTGTCGCACAGGGATTTTCTCGGCGCGATACTGTCGCTTGGGCTTAAGCGCGAAATGACAGGGGATATTCTCACTGCGCAGGGGTGCGCGGTGGTGTTCTGCTGTGAGGGCGCGCAGGAAACGATAATGGAGCTGACGAAAGTCGGCAGGGTAGGCGTGAGCGCCGAAGCGGGCGTTACCGTGCCGCTGCCTGAGCCGAGCGTCAAAAGGATAGACGCCACGGTGTCGTCGCTGCGGCTTGACTGCATTGTGAGCGCTGCGGCGGATATTTCAAGGGAAAAGGCTGCCGCCTTGATAAAGGGCGGTCTTGTAAGCGCGGACCACGTTCCCTGCACAAGCGTCAGCAGGGAGATAGGCGAGGGCGCTGTTATTTCCGTAAGGGGAAGCGGCAGATACCGCCTTAAGGAGGTCGCGGGCAGCACCCGCAAGGGCAGGCTGCGTATAGTTCTTGAAAAAAGCGTATAACGCACAATAACCACGAAAGCAATGCCGCAATGCGGCTGAAAGCGCCATGCGGACAGCGGGCGCGATATAGGCGGCACAGTATGCGCCGCACCCTTAAAAACATTCAGCACAGGGGGATACTTATGAACGCAAAGGACATTATCACAAGAAGATTCGAGAAAGCGACGTTCAACGGCTACAAGACCGACGACGTTGACGAGTTTCTGCGCGAGATTTCCAACGAGTACGCGCAGCTTCAGAAAGAGAAAAGCGAGCTGGAGCGCAAGCTTGAGGTTCTTGCGGACAAGATACGCGAATACCGCGACGACGAGGACGCGCTCAAGGACGCGCTGCTGCTTGCGCAGAAGCAGGGCAACGCCATAGTAGCCGAGAGCAAGGCTGCCGCAGATAAGCTCAAAAAAGAGACCGACGAGGCCGTTGCAAAGCAGCTTGCGGACGCCAAGGCAAAGAGCGAGAAGCTCATAAGCGAGGCGGAGGACTACAAAAAGCGCATGGTCACCGACTCCAACGGCAGGGCGGACAAGCTTGTAAAGGACGCCCGCGCGCAGGCCGAGGAGATAAAGCGCGTTATGAACGAGCAGCAGGAGAAGCAGGAGGTAATACTCCAGCGCACCCGCAAGGAGGTTGCGGAATACAACGCGAGAATACTCGCAATGTATAAGCAGCACGTTGATTTTCTCCAGTCTATCCCCGAAAAGGTGGAGGACGATTTTGTAAAACGCACGGCTGAGGCCGTTGAAAAGCGCGAGGCTGAACGCGCTGCGCAGGCGAAGCGGCAGGCGGCTGCAAAGCTGGCGGAAAAGAAGCCCGCGCAGCCCGAAGCGGACGAGCATGAGCCGTTCAAGGCTGTAAGCGAGGATGCTGCGAAGCCCGAAAAGCCCGCCGAGGATAAGGCGAAGCCCGCAGCACCCGCAGCGCCGCCCGTAACGGAGAGAACGTTCGAGAGCGACCTGCCGTTCTTCAACTCCGCAAGCGAGCCGAAGAACCGCCACACCGATTTGCAGTTCGGTAAAAACAGCAAATAATGGCACACCGCGCCCCAAAAAGGCACGGCTTTGCCTGTTTATAAAGGTTATGGGCTTGAAGCGTCCGCGCTTTGAGTAATATATTGAGCGCGCACTGAGCGCGCCGAAAAAAGCGCCGCAGGAGCGGTGAAAAATAAGGAGACAGCAATATGTCAGAGGATTTTAACAGCACACTTAATCTGCCGCAGACCGAATTTCCGATGCGTGCAAACCTCCCCAAGAGAGAGCCTGATATGCTCGCAAAGTGGGAGGAGGAGCGCATTTACTACGCTCTTTCCGAGAAAAACAAGGGCAAGCCGTCCTACACGCTTCACGACGGTCCTCCCTATGCAAACGGAAACATTCACCTCGGTACGGCGCTCAACAAGGTGCTTAAGGATATCATCGTAAAATACAAGAGCATGACGGGCTATAACGCAAACTACGTTCCCGGATGGGACTGCCACGGTCTGCCCATTGAGCTTAAGGCGATAAAGCAGCTTGGCGTTGACAGCGCAAAGATAGACCCCGTTGAGCTGAGAAAGGCGTGCCGCAGCTTCGCGCTGTCCTGCCTTGACGACCAGAAGAAGCAGTTCAAGCGACTTGGCGTTTGGGGCGATTTCGACGACCCGTACCTCACGCTTAAGCCCGAGTTCGAGGCTACGCAGGTAGAGGTATTCGGCGAGATGGTGAAGAAAGGCTACATCTATAAGGGGCTTAAGCCCGTTTGCTGGTGCAGCGACTGCAAGACCGCACTTGCCGAGGCTGAGATAGAGTATCAGGATGACCCGTGCTACTCCGTATACGTTAAGTTCCACATTTCCGACGACAAAGGCAGGTTTGCGGGGCTTGGCATTGACCTTGCAAAGGCCTACGCCGTTATCTGGACGACCACTACGTGGACGCTCCCCGGAAACCTTGCAGTATGCTTAGGTCCGAACTACGAGTACACCTTTGTTAAGGTTGAGGACGAGGAGAGCCGCCACTTCGGCGACTACCTGCTGATGGCGAAGGAGCTTGTCGATACCGTAATGCAGGCTGTAGGCATAGCTAAGTACAGCACCGTTGGCAGCTTCAAGGGCAGCGAGCTTGACCTTATCGAAACGGAACACCCGTTCATGGGCAGAAAGTCAGTTGTTATAAACGGCGACCACGTAACGCTCGACAGCGGTACGGGCTGCGTTCACACCGCGCCGGGCTTCGGCGTGGAGGACTTTGAGGTCTGCATGAAGTACAAGGGAATGTTCGACGTTATTGTGCCTGTGGACGAGCGCGGCTACCTTACCGAGGAAGCGGGCGAGTTCGCGGGACTTAAGACCTCCGACTCCAACAAGGTGATTGCACAGCGCCTTGAGGACGACAACGCGCTGCTTGCGATACAGAAGATAGTTCACCCGTACCCCCATTGCTGGCGCTGCCACGAGCCTATCATCTACCGCGCGACCGACCAGTGGTTCTGCAACGTTGATATGTTCAAGGAGGAAACGCTTAAGGCTATCGAGGGCGTAAAGTGGATACCCGAGTGGGGCGAGGAGCGCATAAAGAACATGGTAACCATGCGTTCCGACTGGTGCATTTCCCGCCAGAGAAGATGGGGCGTGCCTATCCCGATACTTTACTGCGCAGACTGCGGCGAGGTAGTCGTTACCGATGAAACGATAAACGCTACCGCCGAGATGTTCCGCAAGGAAAGCTCCGACAGCTGGTATGGCAAGGACGCGTCCGAGTTCATTCCCGCAGGCGTTAAGTGCCCTAAGTGCGGCTGCGGCAGGTTCACCAAGGAAATGGACATCTTCGACGTGTGGTTCGACAGCGGCTGCACCCACGCCGCCGTTCTCAAAAAGCGTCCCGAGCTTTCGTGGCCCGCGGATATGTACCTTGAGGGCTGCGACCAGTACAGAGGGTGGTTTCAGTCTTCGCTGCTCACGTCCGTTGCGACAACGGGGCGCGCGCCTTACAAGGCGGTATGCACCCACGGCTGGGTAGTTGACGGTCAGGGCCAGCAGATGCACAAGTCCAAGGGCAACGTTATCCTGCCCGAGGAGGTAATCAAGGACTTCGGCGCGGACGTGCTGCGCCTGTGGGTAGCCTCTCTCGACTACCACAACGACGTGCGCGTATCCAAGGATATGCTAAAGCAGCTCTCCGAGAGCTACCGCAAGATAAGAAACACCGCAAGGTTCATTCTGGGCAACCTGTGCGACAACAAGGGCTTCGACCCCGACACGCAGATGGTTTCCGCCGACAAGCTGGGCGACCTTGACAAGTGGGCGCTCGCAAAGCTTGACGGCGTTATAGAAAAGGTAAGGGCTTCCTACGAGGCGATGGACTACTACCTCGCATACCACGCAATTAACAGCTTCTGCGTTGTTGATATGTCCAACTTCTACCTTGATATCGTAAAGGACACGCTTTACTGCGAGGCGGAGAACTCCCCCAAGCGCAAGGCTGTTCAGACGACCATGTATATCATTCTCGACGCGCTTGTAAGGCTCGTAGCGCCGATTCTCTGCTTTACCGCAGACGAAATATGGCAGTATATGCCGCATAAGAAGGGCGACGACCTGCGCAGCGTTATCTTCAACCAGATGCCCGAAAAGACGGGCGTAGTAATCGACGAGAAGTTCGAGCAGAAGTGGACGCTTATCCACAGCGTTCGCGACGACGTTCTCGCGGCGCTTGAGCAGAAGCGCGCCGAAAAGGTTATCGGCAAGCCGCTCGAGGCTATGGTGGAGATTTTCACCGCCGACCCCGCCGTTGCAGCGCTTGAAAGCGACCTTGCAGACGCGTGCATAGTAAGCGGCGTAAAGGTTCACGCCGAGGGTAAGGGCGAGTTCGAGGGCAGCACGGAGGGACTTTCCGTGACGGTAACGCGCAAGGGCGGCACAGGCTGCGCGCGCTGCTGGAAGTACGACGATACCGTCGGCAGCGACGCACAGTATCCCACGCTTTGCGCAAGGTGCGCGGCTGTGGCTAAGCTCACGCTTAACTAAACAAAATATAAACAGGGGGGAGGGGAAGCGCCCCTCTCCCTTGCTTGTTTTTGATATCAAGGGGAAAAAGGGGATTGCTATGCAATTTATAGGGCTGCTTATAGCCGCGGCAATTATCGGAATAGACAGGTACACCAAGTGGCTGGTTGAACAGAAAATGGCGCTTCACCAGTCGATATCCGTTATAAAAATAGGCGACAGGGAGGTTCTCAACCTCTCGTATTATCTCAACGACGGCGCGGCGTTTTCTAAGTTTGAGGGAAAAACCGCCATGCTGATTATCGTCACGTCGATAATCATTATTACGCTCATAACGCTCGTCATAATGAAAAAGGTCAAGCGCCCGAGCTATATCATCGCCGTTTCGCTTATAGTCGGCGGCGGTATAGGCAATCTCATCGACAGGATATTCAACGAAGGAATGGTAGTTGATTTCATCGATTTCCGACTGATACAGTTTGCAATATTCAATTTTGCGGACATCGCCGCGGTCTGCGGCGCGGGTCTTATCATGCTTCTTGCGCTTATCGACGAGATAAAGTCGCGCAAGATGAAGCGCGAGGCTGCAAAGGCGGGGATAACGCCCGCGCAGGCGGCTGACGGCGCGGAAGCCTCGGACGATGGAAAGGCTTGAGCTTACCGCGCGCGGCGGCGTTCGGCTTGACAGGCTGATAGCGGACGAAACGGAGCTTTCCCGCAGCGCAGCGGCGCGGCTTATAGAGCAGGGCGCGGTGACTGTAGGGGGAAAGCTTCCCGCCAAAAAGGACGTACCCACAGAGGGCGCGCAGGTGGTGATTGAGCTGCCAGAGCCTGTAGCGGCGGACATTCTCCCCGAAAACATACCGCTTGAAATAGTGTACGAGGACGACGACCTGCTTGTCGTAAACAAGCCCAAGGGCATGGTGGTTCACCCTGCCGCGGGGCATACCTGCGGCACGCTCGTAAACGCGCTCATGTACCATTGCGGGGCATCGCTTTCGGGAATAAACGGCGAGCTGCGCCCCGGAATCGTCCACCGCATAGACAAGGACACAAGCGGGCTGCTTATGGTAGCAAAAAACGACGCCGCGCACCTCGGGCTGTCCGAGCAGATAAAGGCGCACAGCTTCACACGAGAGTACGAAACGGTGGTTTGCGGCGCGGTGAAGCAGGGCGGCACGATAGACGCGCCCATAGGCAGGCACAAAACCGACCGCAAGAAAATGTGCGTTACCCTTGAAAACAGCAGGAACGCCGTCACCCACTTTGAGGTGCTGCGGCTTTACGCGGGATACACGCACCTGCGCGTGCGGCTTGAAACGGGCAGAACTCACCAGATACGCGTTCACATGGCGTACACGGGACACCCCGTGGCAGGCGACGCCGTTTACGGCAGCGGGAAACCCGCGTGGCTGTGCGGGCAATGTCTGCACGCTAAGAAAATAGGGTTCGTTCACCCGCGCACGGGGCAGTACATGGAGTTTGACAGCGCGCTGCCCGAGTATTTCACAAAATTTCTTAAGAGCATAGAGGGATAGTATGGATTTTGGCAGGGTCATTATTATGACCGACCTTGACGGCACGCTGCTGACGGACGACAAGCGCATTCTCCCAAAGGACATGGAGGCGATAGAGCGCTTTAGGCGCGGGGGCGGGCTGTTCACGGTGGCTACGGGGCGCGGCGTTGCAATGGCGCGCAGCGCTGCGGAAAAGCTGCGGCTCGATATGCCCGCGGTGATATTCAACGGCGCGGCGGTATACGACTTTGCGCAGGACAGGTTTTTGTGGCATTGCGAGATAGGCGCGCACGCACGGGACTACGCAAGGCGGCTGCACGAGCGCTTCCCAGATATAGGTATAGAGGTGCTGCTGGGCGACAAGGTGTACGTGCCGTTTCTGAACGACACCGAGCAGTGGCATCTTGATTTGGAGCAGGTTCGCCCCGAGCGCGCTGAGCTGGGTGCAATACCAGAGGGCGGCTGGCTTAAAATGCTGCTTGCGTACCCGCCCGAGCGTATGGACGAGGTAGTAAGCTTTATAGAGCGCAGCAATATGCACGAGGCGCAATGGGTGCGTTCCGCGCCGATGTTTTACGAGTGCCTGCCAAAGGGCGTGGACAAGTCCGCGGGCTTTGCGGAGCTTATACGGCTTATGGGCGCGCAGGAGCGCTTCACGGCGGCCGCGGGCGACTTTATGAACGACACCGCCATGCTTGTAAAGGCGAACTTAGGCGCTGCGGTGGCTTCCGCGCAGCCCTCCGTTAAGGCGGCGGCGGACATAATCGTCTGCGACAACAACAGCGGCGCTATCGCGGAGCTTATCGCATATATTGAGAAAATATGACAGGAGGGCGGCATGATGAGGAAAGCACTTAAAATCGTCGGAATCGTCTTTGCAGCCGTATTGTTCCTGCCCGTCGCGGCGTTTGCGCTGTGGGAGGGCTTCTGCGCCGCCGCAAACGGCATAAGCGCGCACTGGCAGACTGAGAGCGTGCTGAACGGGTTTAGCAACAGCGGCGCTATCGAGGTTCTTGACAAGGCGACGTTTGTGGGCAACACCGCAGGCACGGGCAACCATACCGAGGCGCGCACGACTGTGCTTGTAAGGTCGTGCAGCATGACGGAGGTAGAATACTGGACGTATGGCGACGAATACAGCGTCACGCCGCTTTACGACGTTCCCGAAAGCGGTATGCAGCGCATGAGCAGATGGCGCAGCGAGCTTGATTTACCCGCGGACGCGTCGGAGTGCTACGTTGTGGAGGTTATCGGCAGCGTTCCGTTCCCCGACAGCATTGTGGGACATTGAAACGGCTGTACCTGCGGCTTGCCGCAGTTATACCATAAAAGCAATCAGAGCGGCTTGCCGCTTAAAAACACAGGAGGTCTGAATAATGGACGACAAACTTAAGCAGCAGCTTGAAATCGCTGCAACAAAGGTAAGAATGGGCGTTATCGAGGGCGTTCACGCGGCAAAGGCGGGACACCCTGGCGGTTCTCTTTCCGTCGCTGACACGCTTACCTATCTTTATATGCACCGCATGAACGTTGACCCCTCCGACCCCGAATGCCCCACCCGTGACAGGCTGGTGCTTTCCAAGGGTCACACCGCGCCCGCGCTTTACGCGGTACTCGCGCAGAGGGGCTTCTTCCCCGAGGAGGAGCTTAAAACGCTCCGCAAGATAGGCTCGCGCCTGCAGGGTCACCCCGTTCGCGGCAAGACCCCCGGCGTTGACATGAGCACAGGCTCGCTCGGGCAGGGAATCTCCGCGGCGTGCGGCATGGCGCTTTCGGGCAAAATTTCCTGCGAGGCGTACAAGGTTTACGCTATCCTCGGCGACGGCGAGATACAGGAGGGGCAGGTATGGGAGGCTGCGATGTTCGCGGCGCACTACAAGCTCGACAATCTCGTTGCGGTAGTTGACAACAACGGCCTTCAGATAGACGGCAAGGTAAGCGACGTTATGTCCCCCTACCCCATAGACCAGAAGTTCGAGGCGTTCGGCTGGCACGTTATAAACATCAATGGTCACGACTTCAACGAAATCGAAAAGGCGTTCAACGAGGCTGAAACCGTTACGGGCAAGCCCACGGTAATCATTCAGCGCTCTGTCAAGGGCAAGGGCGTATCCTTTATGGAGAATCAGGTCGGCTGGCACGGCAAAGCCCCCAACGACGAGGAGTACGCAAAGGCGATGGAGGAGCTTAAGGCTCACCTCGCAGAGCTTGGCGCATAATTATTACACCGAAAGGAATTGATATCATGGAAAAGAAAGCGACTCGTGACAGCTACGGCGAGGCTCTTGTAATGCTCGCTGAAAAGCGTCCTGACCTTATAGTGCTTGACGCAGACCTTGCGGCTGCGACAAAGACAGGCACGTTCAAGAAAGCATATCCCGAAAAGCACTTTGACTGCGGCATTGCCGAGGCTAACATGATGGGCGTAGCGGCGGGCATTGCTGCTACGGGAAAGCTTGTATTCGCAAGCTCCTTTGCAATGTTTGCGGCAGGCAGAGCGTTTGAGATAGTGCGCAACTCCATAGGCTATCCGCACCTCAACGTAAAGATAGGCGCTACCCACGCGGGCATTTCCGTAGGCGAGGACGGCGCTACCCACCAGTGCAACGAGGACATAGCGCTCATGCGCACCATTCCCGGCATGACGGTAATAAACCCCGCGGACGACGTGGAAGCAAAGGCTGCGGTGCTTGCAATGGCGGACTTCGTAGGTCCTACCTATATGCGTTTCGGCAGACTTGCAGCGCCCATATTCAACGACGCTGCTACCTACAAGTTCGAGCTTGGCAAGGGCGTACAGCTTAAGGACGGCAAGGACATCACGATAATCGCAACGGGCCTTATGGTGTCCGAGGCGCTCGACGCTGCAAAGGCGCTCGAGGAGCAGGGCGTAAACGCGCGCGTTATCAATATCCACACAATAAAGCCCATCGACCGCGACATCATCATAAAGGCGGCAAAGGAAACGGGCAGGATAGTGACTGTCGAGGAGCACAGCGTTATCGGCGGGCTTGGCTCTGCGGTTGCAGACGTTGTTACTGAGGAATGCCCCGTACCCGTTATCAAGATAGGCGTTAAGGACGTATTCGGCCACAGCGGCCCTGCGGTAGACCTGCTCAGGGAGTTCGGGCTTTGCGCGGAGAACATCTGCGCGACCGTTAAGGCGGCGCTCGGAAAGTAATCGGGTTCAGAAGCAAATAATAAAAGGCGGGCTGAAAAATCAGTCCGTCTTTATCGTTGGTTTAGTGAGATTCTCTTTTCGATAAGATAAGTCGGGCGGAAAGTTCTGCCCGACTTGTTGTTTGCGCTGTTGTTACACCTGCTTGTCCGCGTTAAGGTTCTTTACGCTCTCGCGGCGCACAAGCTTGCCCGTAACCAGCGTTCTGCCGCGCTTGTAGCTGCCGTCGCGTATTTTGTGGAGTATTATGTCCACCGCCTCGCTACTCATAACGCGGCTGTTTACGTCTATCGTTGTAAGGCGCGGGGTGGAAATGGTGGAGTAGATGTGGTTGTCGTAGCCAACGACAGAGATATCGTCGGGTACGCTCAGACCCATGCCTTTAAGCTGGTTTACTAGCTTGTAGGCGGTTTCGTCGCAGTTGCACACAAACGCCGTGGGCATATCCTGCGGCAGCGTGAACGAGGGGTATATGTCGCTTTCGTTGGAGCGGTCGCTTATTATCCAGTCCTGCCGCAGCGGAATGCGGTTTTCAAGCAGCGCCTTGTAGTAACCGAGATACCTGTCCGCAATGCTCGAGGTGCTTGAAATGCTGCCGAGGAAGCCTATGCGGCGGTGTCCGTTGGCGATAAGGTGGCTCGTGAGCATATACGCGCCGTAAAAGCTGTCGGAAAGCACGGTTTCCGCGTCCTCGCGGCTGCCGTAGAAGTCTAGGAAAACGGTGGGGATATAGTGGGACATGAGCTTGTCTATGTAAGCGTCCGAAAACTGCCCGAGAACGATAAGCCCGTCCACCTTTTTGTCGAGAACGGAGTTCGGAATCTCACGCGCGCCGTCC
Organism: uncultured Oscillospiraceae bacterium; assembly: GCA_934462925.1. GTDB lineage: Bacteria > Bacillota > Clostridia > Oscillospirales > Ruminococcaceae > CAG-115. Next base: position 109,388 of record CAKSIT010000010.1, read on the forward strand.
TCGCCGTCGTCCACCACCTCAAGCATACCGTAGTAGTTCTGCTTTTGCAGAAGCTCCACAATGTACCTGTACATTATCCAGTAGAACGCCGAAGCGTCGCTTATAAAGTGCCGCGCCACAACAATGCCTATGTTGTAGGTCAGCCCGTCCTTTGCGCCGTGTCCCCCAGCGTGAACGCGGTAGCCCATTTCGGTAGCCTTCTGCTTTATGCGCTCGCGCAGCTCCTCGCTCACGCCCTCGCGGTCGCCCAGAGCCTTTGATACGGTCACGGTGCTGACATTCATCACCTTGGCTATATCGCTCATAGTAACATTCTTTTTAATCATATGCTGTCCTTTCCCAGAGCAGTAATCTATACTAATATTTTAAGTTATAAGAGCAATTTTGTAAAGTAATATTATTAACAAAATTTCGCCCGCCGTTTTGTGCAAATTGACTTTTTCACTTAAAAAAAGCCGCCCGCAGCCAAGCCGCGGGCGAAAACATGAGAACGGGTGAGCGCAAAGCGCGCCCGCATATATGAAAGTTACCGGTTGTCGAATTTAAGTCACCCCGTAAGGGCATATGCTTACTTGCGCCTGATGTTGAACGCGCCGAAGCCCGCGTAATCCGCAGCGCCGCCGAGCTGCTCCTCAATGCGCAGAAGCCTGTTGTACTTTGCAACGCGCTCGGTTCTGCTGGGCGCGCCTGTCTTAATCTGGCAGGTGTTGAGCGCAACGGCGAGGTCCGCTATCGTGGTGTCCTCGGTTTCGCCCGAGCGGTGAGAAGCGATAGCGGTGTAGCCCGCCTTGTGAGCCATCTTGATAGCCTCGAGCGTTTCGCTTACAGAGCCTATCTGGTTGAGCTTTATAAGAATGGAGTTGCCGCAGCCGAGCGAAATGCCCTTTGAAAGGCGCTCGGTGTTGGTTACGAACAGGTCGTCGCCGACAAGCTGAACGCGCCCGCCAAGCTCGCGGGTCATCATCTGCCAGCCTTCCCAATCCTCCTCGTCAAGGCCGTCCTCAATGCTCCAAATCGGGTACTTGCCGCAAAGCGACTTCCAATGCTCAACAAGGCCCTCGGAGGTGAACTTCTTGCCGCACTTAGGCAGAACGTACTCGCCCTTTGCGCCGCCCTTCCACTCAGAGGAAGCCGCGTCCATTGCAAGCACAAAGTCGCGCCCGGGTTCATAGCCCGCCTTGCTTACAGCCTCGAGAATATACCGTATAGCCTCCTCATCGCCCGAAAGGTCGGGTGCGAAGCCGCCCTCGTCGCCGACGGACGTTGCAAGCCCCTTGCTCTTAAGCAGCGCTGCAAGCGCGTGGAATACTTCCGTACACTGGCGCAGACCCTCCGAGAAGCAGCAAGCGCCCGCGGGCATTATCATGAATTCCTGCACGTCAACGGTGTTTGCAGCGTGTGCGCCGCCGTTGAGAATGTTCATCATAGGCACGGGGAGCTTTGTGCCGCCAACGCCGCCGAGGAAGCGGTAAAGCGGTATCCCGAGCGAATCTGCCGCAGCCCTTGCGCAGGCGATGGAAACTGCGAGGATAGCGTTAGCGCCGAGCTTGGACTTGTCCTTTGTGCCGTCGGCTGCTATCATTGCGCGGTCTACAGCATAGGTGTCGGAAGCGTCCATGCCGCAAAGCACGCCGTTTATGGTGGTGTTGATGTTCTCAACGGCCTTTGTTACGCCCTTGCCGCCAAAGCGGGACTTGTCGCCGTCGCGCAGTTCAAGCGCCTCAAACTCGCCCGTAGAAGCGCCGCTGGGCGCAGCGCCAAGCGCTACCGTGCCGTCCGTAAGAGTAACCTCCGCCTCGACCGTGGGGTTGCCGCGCGAGTCGATTATCTGTCTGCCCGTTACCTTTTCGATTTCCATATAGTTCATAATTGCCAGCCTTTCTCCGTATTCGGATTTATTATCAGCCCGCGAAAATGTTCGTCGGGCTTAATTTTACTTTAGTGTTTGCCATTTTATGGTGATTATTCACTTAGGGCAATACCGCATAATTATTTTCGCGCGATTGCGCAGTCAGATTTTTCGTCAGATTGTGCAATATGGCGGAAAAGATGCAAGCAAGCGCCGCGTAAGCCATAGGCGTCGCTTAGAAAAGGCGTTAGCCGCTAATTGTGCGGTGTTGCCTTATCTTGCAGGGCGGTTTCTTTTTAGGGAACTCTGCGCCCGATAAGCGCGTTAGCGTAAGCTAACCAAAATGTTCAAGCCATGCCGCCCTTTGCGCATCAAATGGGCGGCAGAGCTGAACGCCGTTGCTCACGGCAGCTTATTCTCATAGGTTAGTATCAACTAACTGGATATATTATAGCATGACCCGCACGCATTTTCAATGGGCGAAATGCACGAAAATTTCCGCCGCAGAAAAGCCCGCTTTGTCGGTGCTGTACACACCGTGGCTAACAAAAAGCGGCTTTCTGCGCGTACACAGCCCGCGCACGCCGCGCAGGGAAGCGCTTTGCGGGGCTTTTAGTGAAACGCGTTACATCGTTCGATTCGTCATAATATACAAAACTTTCAAAAAACGCAAAAATAATTCTACAAATCGTTGACCCGCGAGTGCAAATATGATATAATCATATACAAGATATATTCCAAAGAATAACCGCGCGGTCGTTGAGCCGCGGGGGGAGAGTGCAAATGACATACAAGATAGACTTTGAGGTTGCGGCGCTGAGTATTCAGCTGCTTATTGTCGCTATTTATTTTATGCGGCGGAACTATCAGTGTCACACCAACAGGTGCTTTGTCGCGCTGCTGTTCTGCTCGGTGCTGTCTACGGCGGCTAACCTTTTTTCGGTGTGGACTATTGAAAATGCGGAAAGCGTGCCGCTTGCGATAAGGTACACCGTGAATATAATCTACCTTATGGCGTTCAACGGTACGGGAATGCTGTTTTTGAACTATGTGTGCAGCGTTGTGGACGACAAGCTGACGACGCGCGCAATGAAGATTTTTCTTAGCGCGGCGGCAACGGTGGACGGGCTGCTGCTTGTAACCACGCCGTTTACAAAGTGGATAATCAAGTGGGACGACGGCTACGGACACGGGCGCTTTTTCTTTGTGCTTTACATTGTCGCAGCGCTTTCGCTTTTAGCGGTGGTCATAATATTCATCTGGTTCAGAAAGCGCTTCAACCGTATGCAGTCAACGTCTATAATCGTCTTTGTTGTGGCGACTATGGGCGCGGTGGTGCTGCAGTATTTCTTCAACGAGCTGCTGGTGCAGAGCTTCGTTGTTTCGCTGTTTTTGATTCTTGTGTACATTTCCTTGCAGAACCCCGACGACTACATGGACAAGGTAACGGGCTGCTATAATCAGGCGGCGTTCTACGAAACAATGGAGAAGTACATAGGCACAGGCACGCCGTTTACGCTTGTGGCGTTCACGCTGGACGATTTCCAGTACATAAACCGCCTGCTTGGCGTAAAGGCTGCAAACCGCGTTCTCGACCGCATTGCAATGTTCCTGCAGGACGAGTTCGGCGCGGAACGCGTTTACCACCTTATGGGCTGCCGCTACGCGGTAATGCTCGACTCGAAATGCACTTACACCGTAAACGGCGTTATCTGCAGGATAAAGGACAACTTTGCCGCGCCCTACGCCGCGGAGAGCATAGAGGTCCTTATGACCCCCTATATCTGCATACTCAACTATCCCGAGTTTGATATAAAGACCGAGGATATAAACGACGCGCTCGAGTACTCGTTCCGCGAAATGGCGCGCAACCGCGACATTACCGTGCTTACCGCAACAAGCGATTCGCTTGCGCAGAAGCGCCGCGAGAGCCGCATAAACAACATCATGAAGCACGCGATACGCTACAACGGCTTCGAGGTGTACTACCAGCCGATTTACGACACCGCGGCGGGCAGGTTCAGCTCCGCGGAGGCGCTTATAAGGCTCTACGACGAGGAGCTTGGGTTTATAAGCCCCGACGAGTTTATACCCATGGCTGAGCGCAACGGCATGATAATCGAGATAGGCGAGATGGTGTTCCGCAACGTGTGCAGCTTCTTAAAGAACACCGACGCATACGCGCTGGGGCTCAGCTACGTTGAGGTGAACCTCTCCACCGTGCAATGTATGCAGGAGAACCTTGCGCACCACCTGCGCGACATTATGACCGAAAACAGCATTTCCCCCGACAGGATAAACTTTGAGATAACCGAAACGGCGCACTCTGTAAACGAGGGCGTGCTGCGCAGGAACATGGACCTGCTTATCGGCGAGGGCAGCAGCTTTTCAATGGACGATTACGGCACGGGTTTCTCCACGGCGAACTACCTGATAAGCCTGCCCATGAAAATCGTAAAGATAGACAAGAGCATACTATGGCCCGCCATGAAGGACGACGAAGCGCTTGTGGTGCTGCGCCACACGGTGGGAATGCTGAAAGCGCTGCACAAAAAGATAGTTGTAGAGGGCGTTGAGGACGAGAACATGGAGCGCCTGCTTATCGACATGGGCTGCGACTATCTGCAGGGCTACCTTTACTCAAAGCCCGTTCCGGGCGACAAGTATCTGGACTTTTTGCGCGCGCGCCACGCGCAGCCTGCGCAGGGGTGAGCCTGTTTTATAGCATAACCGAAGCCCCGCAGGGTATGTCCTGCGGGGCGATTTTTGTCGGGGTATCCTGATGTGGCGTTTTTGCGGTGAGTTCAGATAGTTATTGCGCGCCATGCAAAAGTGCTTGAAATATACGTCAATATGTGAAACAATATAATGGTAAAAGCGCGCTCGTCCGAGCGCGAGTTAGCTTATACTAATTTAATTGGATAAGCCGTTTGACTAAACCACCGAAAGGACAATAAATATGAACGATTTTAACGATATCGGCATTGCACGAACCCTCGACTGCCAGCGAATAAGAAAGCTGCTTTTGCAGTACGCCGCCTGCTTTATTCTGCCTGCGTTCGCGCTTTTCCGGGTATTCTTCCTTGTGCTTGAAATAACGCATATCAGGGCATTTGCGCAGGGGAATACACCTTACCCGAAATGGCGCCGGATTTTTTCCATGCCCGTTGGTATGCTGACAGCAATGCTGCCGAGCGCCTTTGGAAACCACGCCTTTGTCAAGCGCTTTCCTGCGCGTGGATAGCGTTTGGCGGCCTGTGGACGTTCGCGGGGCTGCCGGTTATGATGAAAAAAGCGCGGCAGGCGAAGTGACCGCTTCTACAAAAGCCCTTTTAGCAGAAAGTCCCCGCAGAACGGTTGCTCTGCGGGGATTCGCGTATGCGCGGATTACCTTACCTCAACGATAGTTATAGCGTCGCCGCTCACCTCGACCTCGGAGAGGAGCGTGCTTTTTATAACGGCGGCCTGCGCCGCGTCAAGCTCGCCGTCGGTTTTTACTATGATGTTGGCTGTGTCGCCGCTTAAGTAGCACAGCGCGTCATCGAAGCCCTGCGCGCGCAGGAGCGTTTCGATTTTGTTTTCGCTTTCGATAAGCGAGCCGAGCTTAAGCGCGTCGTCGGCGACAAGCCCCAGCTGGTCTGCGGTAAGGTCGCCGCCCTGATACATACTCGCAAGAACCTCCGCCGCTTCGTCGCGGCTGCTCTGCTTGTCGAGCCGCGCCTGCGCAAAGTATGCGGAGGAGTCCGCGGCGTTGGACACGTACTCCGCCTCGCCGTAGTTTGCGCTTACGGGTGCGGCATCGTTCGTGAGCGAGGGCTTCTTAGCGCCCGAGATGATGAAGTTTGCCGCAGCCGCCGCCCCGAGCAGGAGCGTGAGCGAGGCTATTACGAGCTGCTTTTTGCCTAAGATGAGATTGAGTCTTTTCATGATGTTACCCCTTTTCCTGTGAACTAATATGTAACGCACACCCGCGAGAGCCTTATGCCAAGCGCCCCGCAGACCGCGTTCGCTATTTTTTCCCTGACCGCGGGGTTTGCAGCGCCCGCGCATACCACCGCCACCCCGCGCACCTGCGGCAGTACCGTACCTGTTTCAAGCGCCTCCTTTCCGCTGCCCGCCAGCACAACGGAGGTATCCTCCGAGCTTGCGCGCACGCTGTCGCCCGTGGAGGAGCTGCTGCTGCGCTCCTCGGCGTAAACGCGCTGCGAGGACGTGTCTAGCGTTACCATGACTGTGCAGCTGCCCGCGCCGTCTATGCGCGAGATAAGCTCCGTCAGGCGCTGCTCGATGTCGCGCTCGGTCTGCGCGCAGTCCTCGGCGGCGGGGGAGGGGCTGACGCTGCTCTCGCGCGGCTTCAGCGAGCCGAAAAGCAGCGCCGCCATAAGCGCTATGCCGCATATTATCAGCACGCGCCTGCCCTTGTCCGTGCCGAGAAACTCCACTACCGCTGCGGGCCTGAATTTCATTGTATCACTCCTTTACGACGGCGGTCACATCCGGTCCTGCAAGCTCTCCTGCAAGATAAGCGCGGGCGCTTTCGGCGTCTGCCGCGTTCTGCGGCGCGAATACAAGCCTTACCTGTGTTATACTTATGCTGTACAATCCCGAAATATTAACGATAATGTGTATCTGCGCGGGATAATATCCCTTTTCGTTAAGAAGCGCGCGCACGCGCTCCTCCATCTGAGAGCATACCCGCTTTTGCAGTTCCTTGTTCACGCTAGCGGACATATCCGTGTATTCCCGCTGCTCGGCGACAAGCGCGCCGAGGTCTATCTGCGCGCCCGCAGCGCTCGTGAGCATCGTAAGCATGAACACCGCCGCCGTGAGCAGCGACACCTGCTTCGCCGCCTTGCTTTCGGGGACGAGCATTTTGAAAAGCGCCACCGCTATGGCTGCCGTACATACCGTTGCAAGAAATTCCATTTCAGCCGCCCCCCGTTATCGCAAGAAGAATCACCGCAGCTATGGTGTTGAGCAGCAGAAAGCAGCTTATCACCGCGAGAATAAGCCCCATCACCGCCTCGCAGCTTCTGAAAAGCCCCGCGAGCGACCCCTGCCCGAACACGTCTGCGAGCGCCGCCGCGCACATAAGCGACAGCTTGTAGCATATCACCGTAAGCAGCATGGGCAGCGCCATTACCGCCGCGGCGACTATGCCGTACGTGCCAACCGTGCTTTTCATCATCACAAGCCCGCCCTGCACGGTGTTCACCGCGTCTGAGATAGTGCCGCCCACCACGGGTACGCCCGAGGATATCATGAACTTTGCCGTGCGGATAAGCGTGTTGTCCGAGGCGTTCGTGACAAACGTCTGCACCGAAAGCACGCTTGTAAACACCGTCATCATAAGCCCGAGCGCCCATGTCACCACCTTTTTCACAAGCTCCGCAAGCCGCCCCAAATCAAGCTGCGGCGAAGCCGTCCCCGCCACCGAAAGCCCCATTATCGTGCCGCACAGCGGCGCTAAGAAGTTCACCGCAAGCTGCGTGAAAAGCTGCGTTGCCGCAAGAAACGCCGTGTTTACAGCCGTGGCGCTCGCGGTATGCCCAAGCACCGCTGCAATCCCCGCAAACGCGGGAATAAACACCAGCATGAACGCCGCCGCGTCGCTCAGCAGCGAGAGCGTGCCGTCAAGCACCTGCGCCATTGCCGCGACTGTCATGCCCGAGCCTGCAAGCGCCCCCAGCGCGCAGAACGTCCCCTTAAGCCCGCCGTCCCCAAGCGAATCCGCGAGCGCGCACAGCAGCACCACGCCGCACAGCGCGCACAAAAGCTGAAGCGGCTTCGAGGCGTTTGCAAGCAGCTCCTGCCATATGTAGGCAAGCACCCCGCCGAAGCCAAGCGCCCCTGCGCCGCTTTCGGGGGTAACGCCGCCCTCGTCAAGCTCGCCGCGTACCTCGGGCGGCAGCGCCTGCTCAATGTCGCGCGCTTCCTGCATAAATTCATTGCCATCTTCGGCGGGATTTGCCGCTGCGGGATTGCTGCCCGCCGCCGCTAAATTCGCCGTTTGCGCGTAACCGTCCGCTTCTGCGGAAGCGGCGGCTTCTGCGGTGTTTCCCGCCGCGGCAGCCGTTTGGGCGGAATAAGCGCTTTCCGCGAGCGCGGCGGGCGCGCAGAAAACAAGCGCAGCCGCGGCAAGCGCCGCAAAAAGCCGTGTAAGAATTTTCATATGCTCCTCCGTTTTGCAATGCCTTTTTGAACGCGCGCCGTTCACCCCGCGCCGCCCACAAGCCCCGCCACAATGTCCGCAAGCTCCATAAACACGGGCAGGGAAATGACCGCCACGGCGGCTCTGCCCGCAAGCTCCAGCTTCGAGGCGAGCGCGCTCTCGCCCGCGTCGCGGCAGATGTCCGCGGCAAGCTGTGTTATGCAGCACACCGCAAGCGCCTTTATAAGCACCTGCGCAAAGCCGTTGTCAAGCCCCGCGCGCCGCGAAAGCTCCTTTAGCGCCTCGACCGATGGCGCAAGCATGAGCGCCGCCGCGCCCATAAGCAGCACTCCGCCCGCAATGCCCACGCCAAGCGCGGCTTCGGGGCGGTATTGCCTTACGATAACGCACAGCAGCGCGCAAATCACGGCAATGCCCGCAAGCGTGAAGATGTCCATGCTCTACCTCACCAAAGCCCGAAAACGCTCTTTATCGTGTCAAACAGCTCGCTTATCTGCGGGATAAGCATAAGCAGCACGATAACAAGCCCCGCGATGGTAAGCATCATAGCCTGCTCGTCGTGGTCGGATTTCTTGAGTATCTGGTTCAGCACGGCAACTATTATGCCGACTGCCGCTATTCTGAATATCAGGTCAAGGTCCATGTGCTTTCCGTCCTTTGCTTAGTTTGTCTTGCGGGAATTGCGCGCAGGGGAGCGCGGGGGAATGCAAGCGTTCAACTTGTTGAACGCCCTACCGCTAAAAATTGTATAGCGCATTCGGCTTCGCTGAATGCGCAAGCGTTCAACTTGTTGAACGCCCTACCGCTAAAAATTGTATAGCGCATTCGGCTTCGCTGAATGCGCAAGCGTTCAACTTGTTGAACGCCCTACCACATCATAATAGCCGCGCCCAGCCCGCACAGCGCTCCCACGGAGCGAAACAGCCTGCCCTTTTCCGCGTATTCCGCGCGGGCGGCTTCGTAAAGCGCGGAGAGCTGCCCCTCGTACAGCTCGAGGGTCTGCACAGCGCCCGCCCTGTCGCTTTTGCCGAGCGCCTGCCCGAGCGCCTGCATAAGCGCCGCTTCCTCTTTATGGCAAAACGGCAGCTCCGCGAGCCGCCCGCACCCCGCAGCCCACGCCGCGCGTATGTCTCCTGCGGCGCGCTTCTCGCGCACAAGCTGCGCGAAAAGCCCGTTTTCCTGCTCGATAAGCTCCGCGAGCGTAGGCGCGGTGCAGCGTATCTTCACGCTAAAGCCCGCAATCAGCCCCACAAGCTCCGCTAAAAGCTCGCAGCGGCGCTTTGCAAGGCGGCTTCTGCCAAGCCCCGCAAGCGCGCATAGTGCAAACGCCGTTATGGCTATAAAATGCCGTATCACGTCGCACCCCCGCATTCCCAAAGCTCCGCGAGAACGCCCGCGCCCGCAAGCACCGCCGCTTTGTCAAACAGCGGCAGCAGCTGCGCCGCGCCCTTTCTGCGGGAAAGCTCCGCGCGGCTGCCCGCGTGTATCGCCGCCACCACCCTGACCCCGCTGAACAGGCATTGCTCCACGGCGTCGGCGTCGTCGCCTATCTCGTCGCATATGATTATTTCGGGCGAGAGCGTGCGCAGCGCCATGAGCATTCCCTCGCGCTTGCCAACGCCTACAAGCGCGTCGGTGTTTTCGCCAATGTCGAGGGTCGGCTGCCCCGCGCAGGCCGCGGAAAGCTCGTTGCGGCTGTCGATAAGCGTTACGCGGTGCGAGCCGCCGAGTATCCGCGCAAGGTCGCGCAGAACGGTGGTTTTGCCGCTCATGGGCGCGCCCGCAAGCAGCAGCGAACACAGCTCCTGCCCGAAAGCGCGCTCATAAAGCTCCCGCGCGCAGCCCGGAACCTGCCGCGCAAGCCGTATGTTAAGCGCGGAGATGTCCTTGAACGACTCGACAGCGCCCGTGCGCTCGCTGCATACCGCCGTGCCGCATATCCCCACGCGGCAGCCGCCGTCAAGCGTTATAAAGCCCTGCGCAATGTCCCGCGCGAAGCTGTGGACGGAGCAGCGGCACAGCTCCTCAAAGCACTCCGCTATGTCCTGCGGCGTAAACGGCTGCGAGCAGGGGAAAATGCGCCCGTCCGTCAGCACGGCGGCGGCGCGCCTGCCCGCGCGCAGGCGTATTTCGGCTATTCCCTGCGGAACGCCCGAGAGGTCAAGGCGGCGCTCCGCCGCTTTAAGAGGAACGCTGCGGCGGGGTACGGCTGCGGTTATCATGCTTTGTCAGCCCTTTCTTTTAATATAAGGCGAGCGCGGCGCGCCGTACTCGTCCGTTTGCTGAATGATATGCAGGGGCTGTCCGATTTATGACGGGCGGCGCGGCGCGAGTCAGGCGGTGAAAAATCAGCAAAAAACCGTGGCGCGGCGCGAAAAATTGCAAAAAAATGATAAACGCCCCTTGACAAAGCGGATTTGGTGTGTTATAATAATAAAGCCGCTTGTGCAGGGTCAACTATGCAAAAGCGCAGAAATGCGCACCCCGACACAGCGAGTCTGAATAAATGAGGTAAAAAGTATGTACGCAGTAATTGAAACAGGCGGAAAGCAGTATCAGGTAAAAGAGGGCGACGTTCTTTTCATCGAAAAGCTTGAAGCCGAGGGCGAAATCACTTTTGACAAGGTGATTATGGTCGGCAAGGACGACGGTGTTACCGTCGGCGCTCCTTATGTAGACGGCGCTTCCGTAAAGGCTACGCTCCTTAAGAACGGCAAGGCGAAGAAGATAACTGTATTCACCTACAAGCCCAAAAAGAGCGTTAAGAGGAAGATGGGCCACAGACAGCCCTACAGCCAGGTAAGGATTGAAGCCATCAACGCATAATGCTAAGAGCTGTATTTTATCGGCGTGACAACGCGCTGTGCGGCTTTGACGTCACGGGTCACGCGGGCTACGGCACGCAGGGCAGCGACGTGGTATGCGCCGCGGTAAGCTCGGCTGTTATGCTGGTGTGCAACGCGGTAACGGACTTTATGGGGGCTAGCGCTCATGCCGAGGTCGGCGAGAACATTGTGTCCCTGCGCGTGCAAAAGCACAGCGCGCAGTCCGAAAGCCTGCTGGAGGCGTTTTACGACCATATGCAGGGGATAGCCGCAGAATACAGCAAGGTAAAGGTTGAAACTCGGAACACAGGAGGATAATACGATGATTAGAATTAGCTTACAGTTTTTTGCCCACAAAAAAGGTATGGGCTCTACCAAGAACGGCCGCGACTCCGAGTCCAAGAGACTTGGCGCAAAGCGTGCTGATATGCAGAAGGTCAGCGCAGGCAGCATTCTCGTAAGACAGAGAGGCACTCACATTCACGCAGGCAAGAACGTTGGCAAGGGTTCTGACGACACCCTGTTCGCACTTGTTGACGGAACTGTAAAGTTCGAGCGCCTTGGCAGGGACAGAAAGCAGGTCAGCGTATACGCTGACTGATGAGCCTAGTTCTCACAGGTACATCATAAGGCGGAACTTCAAAAGTCCGCCTTATTTGTCTTATTACACAAATTACATAAGGTCACCTCTAAAAACCTTGTTTGAGTGAAAATGTGTATAGCGCACCGACTGCTTCTTCAAACCTCCTCGTAAGGCATACAGCCTTACTTCGTCGGCTTTCATCGCATTCGGCACACTCTACCCATTTTCCCTTTTCAAACCGGTTTTTAGAAGTTCCCATAAAAGCGGATTATACCCGCTCGGCGGGGCAGACTAATACCGCGAAGCGCAAAAGAAAGGCAGTGAGTGCAATGTTTGTTGACAAGGTGGAAATTTCCATAAAAGCGGGAAACGGCGGCAACGGCGCGGTTTCGTTCCACAGGGAGAAGTATGTGAACGCGGGCGGACCTGACGGCGGCGACGGCGGCAAGGGTTCGGACATTGTGTTCGTTGCAGACGACAACCTATCGACGCTTATCGACTTCCGCTATAAAAAGAAGTACGTAGCGCCCGACGGCGAGCCAGGTGGCGCAAAGCGCTGCTCGGGCAGGTCGATGGAGGCTACCGTTATCCGCGTGCCGCGCGGCACGATAATCAAGGACGCGCACACAGGGCGCATTATGGCGGATATCTCCGACGACGAGCCTGTTGTTGTGGCGCACGGCGGCAAGGGCGGCAAGGGCAACGTGCATTTCGCAACGCCCACAAGGCAGATTCCGCGCTTTGCAAAGCCGGGATTCCCGGGGGAGAAGTTCGACGTGGTGCTGGAGCTTAAGCTGCTTGCGGACGTGGGACTTGTCGGCTTCCCGAACGTCGGTAAATCCACGCTTATAAGCGTGGTGAGCGCCGCGAAGCCGAAAATCGCGAACTATCACTTCACGACCCTGACGCCCGTTCTGGGCGTTGTAAAGCGCGGGGAGAAGTCGTTCGTAATGGCGGATATCCCCGGGCTTATCGAGGGCGCGAGCGACGGCGTGGGGCTGGGTCACGAGTTTTTGCGCCATGTTGAGCGGTGCAGGCTTATCGTCCACGTGGTGGACGTGTCGGGAATCGAGGGGCGCGACCCCAAGGACGATTTCGAGAAGATAAACAAGGAGCTTGCGAATTTCTCAGAGGAGCTTGCGGCAAGCCCGCAGATAGTCGCGGGAAACAAGTGCGACATGGCGGACGAAGCGCAGATAGAGGACTTCCGCAGCTATATCGAGAGTAAGGGACTGAGCTTCTTCCCGATTTCCGCGGCGACCACCGCAGGCACGGACGCGCTTATGGACTGCGTTGCGGCGGAGCTTGAGAAGCTTCCCCCCGCAAAGCGCTTCGAGGTGCAGCCGCTCACGCTTGAGGAGCTTACCGACATTGAGAGCAAGAAGCACTCGTTTACCATTGAAAAGGTTGACGGCGTGTACGTGGTGGACGCGGAGTTCTTAGCGCCCATTCTTTCCACGGTGAATATGGAGGACTACGAGAGCCTGCAGTACTTCCAGCGCGTACTGAGGTACAGCGGCATTATAGACGAGCTTGAGCGCATGGGCATACAGGAGGACGACCTTGTGTCCATTTACGACTTCGAGTTCAACTACGTAAGATAAAGTGAGATAAACAGATACAGACCCGCGTTTGCGGGATAAGGGAGCGCCCGAGCGGGATAATCGGGGGTGAACGACATGAGTTTTATCAGCAGGCTTTTAAGCGCGATGGAGCGCTCCTCCGCAGGGAGCGAGGCCACCGCGAAAACGGTTTTTTCGCTTTGCGGAGAGGTTGAGAGCGACTGCACGGCGCTTTACGTGGGCGACGAATGCGTAACGCCGCGCGTGCTGTCGCAAAGGCTCGAAAAGCTGCGCGTTGGCATTACCGACGAGGCGCGGCTCGCGCAGGCGCAGCGGGAGTTTCCGCAGGCGGCGCTTGTGCAGCCGTTTGAGCTGCCGCAGACGCAGGGCGGGTACGACTTTGCGTGGTACAGCGCAAACGTTGAGTTTGAGAGCGCCCGCGCGCGGCTCGCGCAGCTTAAGGGCGGAATGAAAAGCGGCGGCACGGCGGTATTCCGCGCGCTGTGCTGGCTTATAGACCCGTCGCCCGACACCGCGGCGTTCTGCGCGCACCGCTTCGGCAAGATGAAGCACCTTGACGAGGTGCTGCTTGAAGCAAAGGAGCAGGGCTTTAAGGTGAGCGACTTCTACATCGCGCCTAAATCCGACTGGACGCAGGGACTGTACAGACCGCTGCTTGCGCGTGCGCAGGAGTACGAGGTGCAGCGCGAGGACTACGCCGAAGTGGACGCGGGACTGCGCGAGATAAAGCGCGAGGCGGATATGTTCGAGCTTCACTGCGAGGAGTACAGCTTCGTTTACTACATAATGAAAGGTTGATTGCATGGCGCTTGACGAAAGGGAAGCCGCCGCGTACAGCCCGAATGTGCTGGCGTTCTACGGAGACTGCGTGTATGAGCTGCTGGTAAGGCAGCGCGTGGTTCTTCGCGGCAGCACAAGCGCGGGCAGGCTGCACGACATGGCTGTCGAGCAGGTGCGCGCGGGCTATCAGTCCGCTGCGGTGGGCGTTATAGAGCCGCTGCTTACCGAAAGGGAGGCGGACATTCTGCGCCGCGGCAGGAACGCGGGCGGAATATCCGTGCCGAAAAGCGCAAAGCCCTCGGAGTACCGCAGGGCGACGGCGCTCGAAACTCTTTTCGGGTATCTCAGCCTTTCGGGTCAGGAGGACAGGCTGCGCGAGCTTTTTTCGGTAATATGCGAGAAGCTGCCGCCGCAGCATTCCCCCTGAGAAAAGGAGGGTGTGATGAAGGATAAAACGCGAATGAGCGGTGCGGAGCTGCGCCGCGAGGCGCTCAAGTGGGTGGTGGACCTGCTTCTTATCGTGGCGGGCGCTGCGGTGTATTCCGTTGCGGTAAACGTGTTTACGTCCCCAAACAACATAGCCCCGGGCGGCGTTACGGGTATCTCGATAATCCTGAGCAGCCTTACAGACGTGCCTGTCGGCAGGCTCATAGCGCTAATCAACGTGCCGCTTTTAATTGCGGGGTTCATCTTCCTCAACAAAAGGACGATGATAAAAACGCTCTTTGCGGTCGCGGTGCTGTCGATAATGACGGACACGGTGTTCGCGGATATCGCGCCGTATCTTGCAAAAGAGGGCAGCGGCATTCTCGCGGCGATATTCGGCGGGCTGCTTATGGGCGTGGGGCAGGGGCTTAACTATATGCGCGAGTCCACAACGGGCGGCACGGATATAGTGATAAAGATAATCCTGCGCTTCCGCCCGCAGATGAGGCTGGGGCAGCTGTCAATGACAGTAAACGCCTGCGTTGTCGCGGCGGGCTATATCGTGTACAGAGACCTTGACGTTGTAATGTACGCGCTCATAGCTATTTTTGTAGAAGCGCGCGTGGTGGATATGCTGGTGTACGGCGGCCACGAGTGCAAGTTCCTTATGATTTTCTCCGACAAGTACAGCGAGATAGCCGAGAAGCTGCTTGAGGAGGACATAGGCGTAACGCTTCTCAACGGCGAGGGAGCGTACAGCGGCAGAGAGCGCCGCGTGCTGGCGATAGCCGTCCGCAAGGGCGATTACGTCAGGGTTCGCCGCACGATAAGAGACACCGACCCTGCGGCTTTCGTTGTTATAACGGGTGCGAGCGAGGTACTCGGCAAGGGCTTTCAGAAGCTTGAATAAGCGCCCTTTTATGGGCAAAACAAATACAGATTAAGGAGAGTAACACAATGTCCGGACATTCAAAATGGAGCACCATTAAGCGCAAAAAGGGCGAAAAGGACGGCGCTAGGGCAAAGGTATTCACAAAAATAAGCCGCGAGATACTCGTGTGCATAAAGGAGACAGGCTCGGCAGACCCGTCCAACAACTCGCGCCTTGCAACGCTTGTGCAGAAGGCAAAGAGCAACAATATCCCCAACGACAACATAGACCGCCTGCTAAAAAAGGCTGCGGGCGGCGCAGAAAAGAACGACTACGAGAACTGCGTATACGAGGGTTACGGCCCTGAGGGCGTGGCTGTAATAGTAGAGTGCCTTACCGACAACAGAAACCGCACCGCGGGCGAGATTCGCCACTACTTTGACAAGTTTGGCGGAAACATGGGCGCTACGGGCTGCGTAAGCTTCATGTTCACGCTTAAGGGCGTTATAGTGCTTAACAACGAGGACGGCGACATCGACGAGGACAAGGCTATGGAAGACATACTCGAAGCGGGCGGCGACGACTTCAGCTTCGAGGACGGCTGCGTAGAGATTTCCACCGCGCCCGCCGAGGTAGGCAACGTTGCTGCGGAGCTTACAAAGCGCGGCTACGAGGTGATTTCCGCCGAGGCGGAGCAAGTGCCCTCTACATATACCACGCTTACCGACGAGGACCATATAAAGAAGATGGGCCTGCTGCTCGAAGCCCTCGACGACAACGACGACGTTCAGAACGTGTACCATAACTGGGACGCTCCCGAGGGTGACGACGAGGACTGATAACAGAGCCGTTTGCAGGGCGATATAATCCCGTAGAACCGAATACGAAAGACCTCTTATGCTGCGCAATTGCAGAGCATAAGAGGTCTTTTTTTTGTGCATATGTAATAAGCGCATCGTTGCCGTCGCCAAGCGGCGAACCCTCGAAAACGACAGCCCTGTTGATTTCCGGCTCCTTTACGGGTTTTCTGCCGTTCATGCGGTTTTCGGTGATTTTGCCGTCGCGTATGCGAACGATACGGTCAGCCATCTGCGCTATGCTTTCGTTGTGCGTAATAAGCAGTATCGTTGTGCGGTACTTTGCGTTTATGTCCTGCAAAAGCTGCAAAACGTCGCGCGAGGACTTGGAATCGAGCGCGCCCGTAGGCTCGTCGCACAGCAGCACGGCGGGATTCTTTACGATAGCGCGGGCAATGGCGCAGCGCTGCTGCTGTCCGCCGGAAAGCTCCGCGGGGAAGTGAGCGGCGTGCCGTTCAAGCCCAAGCTCCTTAAGCAGCTCGTCAACGGGCAGGGGCGAGGCTGAAATGTCGCTTACCACCTTTATGTTTTCGCGCACGGTAAGCTCCGCGACAAGGTTGTAGGTCTGGAAAACAATGCCTACTTTTTTGCGGCGGTATTCCAGAAGCTCCTTTTTGGAAAGCGCGGAAATCGTGCAGCCGTCCACGGTAATGCCGCCTTCGTCGGCGCTGTCAAGCCCGCCGAGCATATTAAGCAGCGTGCTTTTGCCCGAGCCTGAAGGCCCGAGAATCACGCAAATCCCGCCGCGTTCAAGCTCAAGCGAGGCGTGGTCAAGCGCGTATAGCGTGTTTTCGCCCGCGCCGTATTTCTTAACAACGTCCTGCATCTGAATGTACATATTCTGCTGTTCCTTTTTTATTTGCCGCATTTGCCCATATCCGCGCTGCCGTTGAGATAGTGCAGCATAAGGTCGAATATTGCTTTCAGGTTCATATCAAAGGCCTCTTTACAGAACATATTTCTGTTCTCGATAGCCATATTGACGATTTTTGCAAAGTTTGCGAGGTACGCGCAGTCGGCGTCCCCGCGAACGCCCTCAAGGCAGCTAAGCACCGTCTGCGTGTCCTTTATCGCGTATTCGGGCGAGAAGAACCGCGCGGTTTCCTCCGTTTCATGCATCCACATAATATCGTCGGGCTTGAAGTGGAACGAAAACGCAGTGTTCGGGCGGAAAAGCTCGGCGTAGCAGCTCACAAACTCCTTGGGCGGCATTTTCGGGCGGCCCTTGAACCGCTCGCGCAGCTCCCGCTCGGCGGCTGCGTTGTAGTCGTCCATTATCTCCGCTACAAGCTGCCCCTTTGTGGCGTAAAAATTGTAGAACGTCCCCTTGGCTATGCCAACGCTCGCGGCAAGCTCGGCTAC
The DNA here is from genome assembly GCA_934462925.1 of uncultured Oscillospiraceae bacterium. Taxonomy (GTDB): domain Bacteria; phylum Bacillota; class Clostridia; order Oscillospirales; family Ruminococcaceae; genus CAG-115. The sequence continues at coordinate 126,696 of CAKSIT010000010.1, forward strand.
GGTGGTCTTTCGTATGCCCTTTTCCTCAAATAGCTTAAGCGCGGCTTCCTTTATCTGTCTGCTTATCTCGGCGCGCTTTTTCTCGCTGAATATTACGGGCATGACTGCTCCCCCTTTTCACTAAATGACTATTTTTAATTTCGGTCATTTGCATTATATCACACTAACTCGGGTTTGTCAAGTGCATAACAATAAATCAAGCGCCGCAAATCCGTCTAAATCCGTGGAAAAGGGCTTTTCGCGGCGTATCGCGCTTGAAAAATCCCGCGGGAAGTGGTATCATATAAAAAAACGCCGCTTATATACGGCGAAAGGGGGCGGCTTTATGACAAGCGCGAACTGGAATCCGTGGCACGGCTGCACGAAAATAAGCGAGGGGTGCAGGTACTGCTACGTCTACAAGCAGGACGAGCTTTACGGCGCGGGGGAGAGCCGCCTGTGCCGCAAAACGGCGGGCTTTGACCTGCCGCTGCGCACAAAACGCGGCGGCGCGTTTGCCATTCCCGCAGGAAGCCTTGTGTACACCTGCTTCACGTCGGACTTTCTGCTTGCGGACGCGGACGCGTGGCGGCAGGAGTGCTGGCAGATGATGAAGCGCCGCAGCGACTGCGCGTTCATGTTTTTTACAAAGCGCATAGACAGGCTTGCACAGTGCCTGCCGCCCGACTGGGGCGAGGGGTACGACAACGTTGCCATAGGCTGCACGGTGGAAAATCAGGACAGGGCGGACTACAGGCTCGGGATATTCCGCGAGCTGCCGATAAAGCACAGGCTCATTATCTGCGCGCCGCTTCTCGGGCGAATCGACCTTGCGCGCTACCTTGACGGCGGGATAGAAGAAGTGTCCGTCGGGGGAGAATCTGGGCGGGAGGCGCGCCCGTGCGACTTTGACTGGGTGCTTGACCTGCGCGGGCAGTGCGCGCAAAAGGGCGTGGCGTTCCGCTTCCACCAGACGGGCGCGCACTTTATAAAGGACGGCAGGCGGTACTTTATACCGCGCCGCGAACAGCACGCGCAGGCGCGCAGGGCGGATATAGACCTTTTCATGGACGGCGTTATTCCGCTTGCGGCGAAGCTGCCGCAAAGCCCCGAGCAGCTGACGCTTGACAGCCTGCGCTAGTTCTGCCGCATAATGTCCTCGCCCGTAAGCTGCGGGAAGCACGTCAGCCGCGCCCCGTCAAGGTCGGCGCGGTGCATATCGACTGCGGTAATGCGGCGGTTGTTGCAGGTGGTGTAGTAATACACGCCGCTGCGCGCGTTCCAGCAGCAGGCGTACTGCGTTACCTCAAAGGAATCGCCCACCGCGCACACGCCGCGCGGCTGGCTCACCGCGTCTGTTATGTGGAAGAACTGCCCCACGCTCTCCGCTTCTGAATCCCCCGAAACGGCGTTGCCCCGCACGAACGCCGCGCGCACGAATCTCGACGCGGACGAGTAGTCCCCCGGAAGCCCCATTGCGCCCATGCCGCGGCTGTAGGGCGTAAGCGAAAGCCCGCGCGCAAAGGCGCATTCGGGCTGCTGCGGCGAGAGCGCAAGGTAATTTCGCAGCATGAAAAGCTGCACGCCGAACGACGGCTCGTTGGTAAGCACGCCTGCGGGGTTTTCGTATATGCGCTGTCCGTCCTGCGTGCATTCAAGCACGAGCGCGCCGCTTTTGTCGGCGATAAGCCAGTGCAGCCGCGCCGCGGGCAGCTCTGCAGAGAAGTTCTCGCCCACGACGGTGAGCGCCGCAAGCTCCCGCCGCGCTTCTGCAAGGCTTGCGCAGCGCCCGAGCAGCCACGGGATAAGCTCAAACTGTGCGATATTGCGCGCGCCGTTTTGCAATGCGCTATAGCGGCAGCTTTCCACAAAATTGAGTCCCGCCATGCCAAGCCCCTTTTCGTTCACCGCGTCGTAGTAGAGCGGATACCCCTGCGCAACGTGCGCCGTGCCGATAAGCGCATAGTGGGTCGAAAGGCGCTCCTCGTGCCGAAAATCAAGCGGGAACGCGCGCGGCGTTACGCACACGCTCTCGCCGAAGACGCGCTCGTAATCGAGCGTTCTGCCCATGTAAAAGTCATTATTTGAATAGTAGGTTACCGCTGTACACATATTTTTTCTCCTTGCCAGCCTGATATAGATTTTTTATTGTTATTCTTGCTCGGAAAAATTCCACAAATACAAAAATATTTTGTCAAATCCTCTCAAAACCCTTGACAAATTGTCGAAAATGTTGTATCATAAGAATAATGTTTTGTGCGCATTATCATTCTGTGCGCCAAAAAAGGGAGAGAACTCATGAAAAAATACATAGGAAAGATAATTACTGTCGCGTTTATCGTGGCGTTTATCGTCGGGTGCTGCATTCAAGCGCCGATAACGCAGGCTGTAGGGTCGCTCTGGGCGCTTTTGCCGCCTGTTATTGCGATAGGCCTTGCGCTTATTACCAAAGAGGTGTACTCCTCGCTGTTTATAGGCATTCTCACGGGCGGTATCATTTACGCCATTGCTTCGGGTACGGGCTTTGAGGGAATGTTCAACACCGTTGTGCAGGACGGCTTTATTGCGAACCTTGCGGACGCCTACAACGTCGGCATTCTGATATTCCTCGTTGTACTCGGCGTTATCGTCGTTCTCATGAACAAGGCGGGCGGCAGCCGCGCCTACGGCGAATGGGCGGCGCAGCATATCCACAGCAGAAAGGGCGCAATGCTCTCAACGTTCCTGCTGGGCGTGCTTATCTTCGTTGACGACTACTTTAACTGCCTTACGGTAGGCTCTGTTATGCGCCCCGTTACGGACAAACACAAGGTTTCGCGTTCAAAGCTTGCGTACCTTATAGACGCAACGGCAGCGCCCGTTTGCATTATCGCGCCTATATCCTCGTGGGCGGCTGCTGTAAGCGGCACGGTTGAGGGCGTAAACGGCATAAGCCTGTTTATCAGCACCATACCGTACAACCTGTACGCGCTGCTTACCATTATGATGGTAATATTCATTTCGATAACCGACCTCGACTTCGGTCCGATGAAGCTGCACGAGGACAACGCCAAGAACGGCGACCTGTTCACCACGCGCAACAAGGTTTACGAGGAAGACGACAAGCCCCTGCATTCAAAGGGCAAGGTTATCGACCTTATCCTGCCCGTTATCATACTCATCATCATGTGCGTTGCGGGCATGATTTACACGGGCGGCTTCTTCAGCGGCACGGATTTTGTAAACGCGTTTGCAGAGTGCGACGCGGCGCTTGGTCTGTCGATAGGCTCTATCGGCGCGCTTATCCTTATCATCTTCTATTATCTCCTGCGCGGCGTGCTTAAATTCACGGAGTGCATGGATTCCATTGCGGCGGGCTTTAAGCAGATGGTTCCCGCGATACTTATACTCACGTTCGCGTGGGCGCTCAAGGCAATGACGAACCAGCTTGAAGCAAGCACCTATGTTTCCGCGCTTGTTGAGAGCGCAACGGCTCTCACGATTCTCCTGCCGCTTATACTCTTTGCGGTTGCGGTCGGTCTGGCGTTCGCTACGGGTACTTCGTGGGGAACGTTCGGTATCCTTATCCCGATAGTAACCGGCGTGTTCAGCAGCGAGCTTGCGGCGGTCACCGAAACGGGCGAGATTCCGCAGATGGTTATCGTGTGCATTTCCGCGTGCCTTGCGGGCGCAGTCTGCGGCGACCATTGCTCGCCTATCTCGGACACCACCATCATGGCTTCCACGGGCGCGCAATGCGACCACGTAAACCATGTTTCCACGCAGCTTCCGTATGCGTTAACGGTTGCGGGCGTGTGCGCGGTAGGGTATCTGCTTGCGGGCTTCATTCAGAACGTTTTCGTGGTACTCGGCGTTTCGCTGGTACTCATGGCTGTTACCCTTGCTGTAATTAAGCTCGTTATAAGCAAAAAGAAGTCGGGAAGCGCGGCAAAGTAAGAGAGCATACAAGTATGCTGAGCATACAAGTATGCAGGCGTGCTAAAGCAAGCGCGCATACTAAAGTAAGCAGGCGTGCTAAAGCAAGCGGGCATACTAAAGTAAGCGAATTAAGATAGGCGAGCGTTTTACGCTTTTCTATAGCAGTGTAAAGTTTGGGGGCGGCTTGTGTATTGAGGCAAGCCGCCTTTGGTTTTGCCTGTTTTCGCGCTCGGCTGCGGCGGAGTCGCAGGGCAGATTACGCCGACGTTCGGCGGTAAATAAAAGCACAGCGGCTTGTCGTTGCGGCAGGCCGCTTTTTGCATTTGTCTGAAAAAACGCATGGCATTCTGTCGGTGTTGACAAAGGCGTATTCGCGTGCTATAATATAACTACAGTTATATAACACTAGTGATTAGAGGTGATATTATGCCCCCAAAGGTAAGGATAACGCGGCAGATGGTCGCGGACGCTGCGTTTAAGGTAGTGCGCGCGGAGGGCGCGGAGAGCCTTAACGTGCGCAGGGTAGCAAAGGAGCTTAACTGCTCCACGCAGCCCGTGCTGTACAGCTTTGCAACTGTTGAGGAACTGCGCAAGGAGGTCTACAAAACGGCGGACGCATTCCACACTGCGTACATTATGCCTGATGAAAGCGCGGAAAACCCGCTGCTTTCGCTCGGGCAGAACTACATTCGTTTCGGGCGGGAGGAGAAGCACCTGTTCCGCTTCCTGTTCCAGACGGACAGCCTTGGCAGCGATTTCCGCGAAGTATTCGCAAGCCCCGAGCTTGACGGAATGATAGGCATAGTTGCAGCGGCCACGCAATGCGACATTGAGGAGGCGCGCAGGCGGTTTATGGCGTTCTTTGCGGCGGCGCACGGTTTTGCAAGCCTGCTTGCCAACAACGCAATGGAGTATGACGAGGAGCTTATAGACGCCGCGCTGAACGAGGTATTCAACGTATTTGGATAAAGGGAGGACATATGAAACGTTTTTTTGAGAAGCGCGAAACACTTTTCGCGGTAATTTGGATAATAGCGTATGTTGTTGGTATGAGCGCAATTCAGTCCGCGGTGGAGGGCGGTGCGCTCGCAAAGGGGCTGCTTGCGGGGTACGGGCTTGCGCTGAGCGTGGTGTTTCTGGTATTCGCCGTGAAAAACGGGCTTTGCGGGTACTTTGGCTTGTGCGCGCCGAAGCTTTCAGCAAAGGAAATGCTGTTTTACATACCCATGATAGCTACGGCTTCGGTGAACCTGTGGTTTGGCGTGCAGCTTAATTACACGCCGCTTGAAAGTGCGCTCAACGTTGTAAGCATGGTGTTTGTGGGATTCCTTGAGGAGGTAATATTCCGCGGATTGCTGTTCAGGGCGATGTGCAGGACGAACGTTAAGGCGGCGTTTATAGTGACCTCGCTCACGTTCGGCGCGGGGCATATCGTAAACCTTGTAAACAACAGCGGACAGTCCGTCGCGGAAACGCTCGCGCAGATAGTGTACGCGTGCGCGATAGGCTTTGCGTTCGCTGCGGCGGCGTATTTCTCGGGGAGCATTATCCCGTGCATTATAACGCACATTACGATAAACTCGCTCAGCACGTTCTCGGCAGAGTGCGCCGACGGGGCGTTCCTTGCGGCAACGCTTGCAATTATGGCGATTAACGTAGGCTACGGCGTGTGGCTTACCGTGCGCGGTGTAAGGCGCGCGAAGCAGGGCGCGCATAATCTCGGATAGCAGGCGAGCCTCCCGCAAAATGGGAGGCTTTCATATTGCGGGCTTCCCATATGGGACATAATTGGCGTTTTGCGACAGCGGCAAAGATACAGTGATTTCTGGCATAAAACGAGCGCTTTGGCGGTAAATACCAAAGCGCTCGTTTTTATAATATTTTTTCAGAGTATTCCCATC
>CAKSIT010000011.1 GCA_934462925.1 uncultured Oscillospiraceae bacterium
TATTTGTTTGTTCATACTTTTATTATATCACTTTGGTAATTCTGCGTCTACTCGTTTTGTGCGGTGTTGCCTTAATTTTTTTCTGATTCTATTATTGACTGATTTGTGGGGGATAATCATGATTGCGGGCTGACAAGTTCTGCTTTTGGGGTGCTTGACAAATGGGGCGGATTGTGCTTTAATTATAGACAGAGAGCAAAACTTTAACTTCACACACAGCAGAAAGGACAAAAGAAAATGGCAAAGCTTAATGAGAATTTTTTCAAGCTTAAAAAGAACTACCTTTTCATCGACATCGCGAAAAGGCTTAAGGCGTACTCCGCGCAGCACCCCGACGCCAAGCTTATCCGCATGGGCATAGGCGACGTAACGCGCCCGCTTGCGCCCGTTGTAGTGGAGGCAATGGAAAAGGCTTGCCGCGAAATGGGCGTAAAGGAAACGTTCCGCGGCTACGAGGACTCGGGCGCGGGCTACGACTTCCTGCGCGAGGCGGTATCGCGCTACTACGCGAGCTTCGGCGCTGACGTAAAGCCTGCCGAGATACGCATTTCGGACGGCGCAAAGAGCGACTGCGGCAACATCATCGACATATTCGGCGCGGGCAACACCGTGCTTGTAACAGACCCTGCTTACCCCGTATATGTAGACTCCAACGTAATGAGCGGCAACAACGTTGTTTTCGTTGACTCCAACGAGGAAAACGGCTTTGCGGCAATGCCCGACAAAAACATAAAGGCGGACCTCATCTACCTTTGCTCGCCCAACAACCCCACGGGTTCGGTTTACAATGCGGCGCAGCTTAAGGAGTGGGTGGACTACGCGCTCGAAAACAACGCGGTCATCATCTTCGACGCGGCATACGAGGCGTTCATCACCGAAAAGGACATACCGCGCAGCATTTACTGCATAGAGGGCGCGAAGAAGTGCGCTGTGGAGATATGCTCGCTTTCAAAGACCGCTGGCTTTACGGGAACGCGCTGCGGTTACACCGTAGTACCCGAGGAGCTTATACAGAAGGACAGCGAGGGCAACGACGTAAAGCTTGCGGACGTCTGGGGCAGACGTCAGGGCAGCAAGTTCAACGGCGTATCCTACCCCGTTCAGCGCGGCGCGGAGGCGGTGTTCACCCCGCTCGGGCAGGAGCAGACCCACGAGGCTATCCGCTACTACCAGCAAAACGCGCGCACTATTGCAAAGACCTGCGACGAGCTTGGCATAAAGTACACGGGCGGCATAAACTCGCCGTACATCTGGCTCAAATGCCCCAACGGCATGGGCAGCTGGGACTTCTTCGACTACCTGCTGAACGAAATACAGGTAGTAGGAACGCCGGGCGCGGGCTTCGGCAAGAACGGCGAGGGCTGGTTCAGGCTCACGGCGTTTGGCACGCACGAGGCTACCGAGGAGGCAATGGAGAGGCTCAAGGGGCTTCTCGGTTAAATAGCATAACAAAGCCGCCGAACGCTTCGGCGGCTTTAATATTGATTACGGCTGTGAAAGGGGATTATTCCTCGGCGCAGCCGTTTTTTTATCCGTTTATTGCTGCGTAAAGCTCGGAGATATTTGCATAGGAGTAGGTTTTGCCTTTATATGTTACATCGGTAAGATTCTCGGAACGAGTAAACGCGTCATAGCTTATTTTCTTTACGCTTTTAGGAATTGATACGGTTGTAAGGCTGTCTGAGTTTCCAAAAGCATAATCGCCAATAGAAGTAACTCCCTCGCAAATCTTAACGCTTTCAAGATTATCGCAGCTATTAAATGCACCTTCAATAGCAGTAATATTTCCGGGAATTGTTACGTTTGTAAGACTGTCGCAGAAATGAAAGACATCTTCACTCAAAACGGTAATACCGCTTATATCCGGGATTTCAACAAGGCTCTTACAGCTTGCGAATGCCGCCTCGCCTATACCGGTTATACTTTTAGGGAGCTTTATGCGCTGTAGGCTCTCACAATGTGCAAACGCATAGCCGCCAATGCTTTTTACACCATTCGGAATTGTAATATCAGTCAGATTTGTACAGCTGTTAAAAGCGTATTCGCCGATAGCTTTGACCTTGCTCGGAATTTTTACGCTTTTAATGCCATCGCACTCGGCAAAAGCACTATTGCCGATATTTACTACGCTTTCGGGAATTGTGATATCTGTAATACTTTCACAATAGTAAAAGGATTTCTCTCCGATAGTGGTTACGCCGTCAGGAATTGTAAAGCTGCCGCTTTTTCTCGAGGGGCATAGTAACAGACCGTCGAAAAACCCCCATACGGGGGCTTTCCGACGGGACATCCGCACTGCGCGCACGGTTTGACGGCTTGCCGCCTTGCGTAAGCCATGCGTAGCATGGTGTCGCTTGCACACTTGTGCGGATAGAAGTGTTTTTTGCCTCGGGAAGCCCGAGGCAAAAAAGTGATTTCAAAGCCCGCATACGCGGGCAAAATTGATTTTTTCGACAAGCTGTATCAATTCGGTCATTTTTTTGTTATAAAGCACGCCGTCCTTGGAGCAATAGGTTTTGTTGTTCTTATCAACAGTTATTGTCGTTAAGCCGTCGCACATTTCAATTGCTTCGTCGTCAATGGCGGAAACATTCTTTCCGAGAGTTAATTCAGAAATACCGCAAGACGAAAATGTATATTTATAAATTTCTGAAACGCCATCGCCGATTACAATACTGTTAAGCTTTTCGCACCCGTTGAAAGCGCCGTAGCCTAAAGAGGTAACGCTGTCGGGAACTATCAATGTACCCGTAAGGCTTCTGCAATTAAAAAAGGCGTCTTCGCCGATTGCTGTCACGCTATCGGGAATATTTATTTCCTTAAGGCTGCTGCACCAGTCAAAGGCGCTGTTTTCAATTGCGACAACGCCGTCGGGAATCGCTACGCTTGTGATACGGCTGGCGGTTTCGCCAAAGCCCTCACTAAACGCAAGCTTGCCGACAGCTTTTACAGGCTCGCCGTCAAGCGTGGACGGGATAACCACATCAGGGAGCTTGCCTATATATTTCGTTATGCGCATTCCGCCGATGTTAGCGTCATACTCGTACTCGAACATATCGTTGGTGTATTTCTTGCCCGAAACGGCGGACGTATCCGTTTTCGGCTCTGTAACGCTTGTAGCCGCAGGCGTGCTTTCAGGCTCAGACGGCGTTGGCAGGGTCGGCACGCTTTCAAGCTCCGAAGATGTTGCGGGGGTCGGCACGCTTTCAAGCTCCGAAGATGTTGCGGGGGTCGGCGCGCTTTCGGTATTTTCAGCTTCCGAAGATGTTACGGGAGCTGCCGCGCTTTCGGCTTCCGCGGACATTTCGGCGGTCGGAGCGTTTTCGGTGCTTTCCGCTTCCGTAGTGGGTTCGGCGGTCGGAGCGCTTTCGCTCTCGGCTGCGGACGCCTCGCTCGAAGCTACAGGCTCGGATACGCTTTCCGACGGGCTTTCTTCCTTGTCCCTGCCGCAGCCGCAAAGCGCTGTCGCAAGCACGGCAAGGGCGATAAATGCTGATAGTGCTTTTTTGTCCTCCCAATTCTTAACTTAGCAAATAATGCCGTAAATTATTATTCTTTGTTTCTTTTCAATACGTCAACGTGAAAAAACGCCAAAAATAGTTAGCTTATATATATATATATATATATTGCACAAGTTGTCGCCAATGCCTTAAACGCAAAAGCAATAGCCGCCGTAACACAAAACCGTAAGAATCCCGCAGAAAAAACGCCGCGGGATTTTGCGCGCAAACGTATCTGTGACACGATTGTGAAATAAATATCTTTCTCTATAAAAAAGTGAGAAAAAGGCGCGTTTGGCTATTTACAAAACCGAAAGAATGTGGTACAATATAAAGTGCAGAAAAGTCTGCCGCGAAACCCGCGGCAAGGCTTGGTAAAATTAAGGAGGATAAAACCAATGGCAAGACAAAAGCTAACGATGGACGGCAATAACGCCGCAGGTCACGTGTCCTATGCGTTCACTGACTTAGCAGCTATTTACCCCATCACCCCTTCGTCCGTTATGGCGGAGGTTACAGACTCCTGGTCCACAGCAGGAAGAAAGAATATTTTCGGCGAGCAGGTAAAGGTCGTTGAAATGCAGTCCGAGGCAGGCGCGGCAGGCGCGGTTCACGGCTCTCTTTCCGCAGGCGCACTGACCACTACATACACCGCTTCGCAGGGCCTTCTGCTGATGATACCCAATATGTACAAGATTGCAGGCGAGCTGCTGCCCTCCGTTATCCACGTATCCGCGAGAGCCGTTGCTTCCCACGCGCTTTCCATATTCGGCGACCACAGCGATATCTACGCATGTCGTCAGACGGGCTACGCTATGCTCTGCTCCACTAACCCTCAGGAAGTTATGGACCTCGGCGCTGTAGCTCACCTGTCCACTATCAAGGGCAGAGTTCCGTTCCTGCACTTCTTCGACGGCTTCCGTACCTCTCACGAGATACAGAAGATTGAGGTCTGGGACTACGACACCCTCGCAAAGATGGTTGATATGGACGCTGTTCAGGCGTTCCGCGACAGAGCGCTCAACCCTGAGAAGCCCGTTCTGCACGGTACTGCGCAGAACCCCGACATCTTCTTCCAGGCTCGCGAGGCTTGCAACACCTACTACAACAATATCCCCGCGGTAGTTACCGAGTACATGGACAAGGTAAACGCAGAAATCGGCACGAACTACAAGCTGTTCAACTACTACGGCGCGCCCGACGCTGAGCAGGTTATCGTTGCTATGGGTTCTGTATGCGACACCATCGAGGAGACCATCGACTACATGAACGCAAACGGCGCTAAGGTAGGCCTTGTTAAGGTAAGACTTTACAGACCGTTCGTATCCTCCGCGTTCGTTGACGCTATCCCCGCTACCGTAAAGAAGATTTCCGTTCTCGACAGAACCAAAGAACCCGGTTCTCTCGGCGAGCCGCTCTACCTCGACGTAGTTGCAGCGCTCAAGAAGGAAAACAAGTTCCAGGACGTTCCCGTTTACACAGGCCGTTACGGTCTCGGCTCGAAGGACTGCAACCCCGCGCAGATTATCGCAGTTTACAACAACACCGAGAAGCCCGTATTCACCATCGGTATCGAGGACGACGTTACCAACCTCTCCCTGCCCATCAAGGAGAACCCGAACACCACGCCCGCAGGCACTACCTGCTGCAAGTTCTGGGGTCTGGGCTCTGACGGTACGGTTGGCGCAAACAAGAACTCCATCAAGATAATCGGCGACCACACCGATATGTACGCGCAGGCTTACTTCGCATACGACTCCAAGAAGTCGGGCGGCGTTACCATTTCTCACCTGCGCTTCGGTAAGACCCCGATTAAGTCCACCTACTTCATCAACAAGGCGAACTTCGTTGCCTGCCACAACCCCTCCTACATCGACAAGTACGATATGGTTGAGGACGTTATCCCGGGCGGTTCGTTCCTGCTGAACTGCCAGTGGACGGTTGACGAGCTGAGCGAGAAGCTCCCCGCACCCGTTAAGGCGTACATCGCTAAGAACAACATCAACTTCTACATCATCAACGCTATCAAGGTAGCTAAGGAGATAGGCCTTGGCAACAAGACGAACACGGTTCTTCAGTCCGCGTTCTTCTCCATTGCAAACATTATCCCCGCTGCAGAGGCTATCGAGTACATGAAGAAGATGGCTTACAAGTCCTTTGCAAAGAAGGGCGAGGACATCGTAAACATGAACTACGCTGCTATCGAGAGAGGCGCAGGCGAGGTAGTAAAGGTTGACGTTCCCGCTGAGTGGGCAAACTGCACAGGCGAGCTTACTCACCCGCACTTCGAGGGCGACAACAAGTTCCTTATCGACTTCGTAAACAACATTCAGGTTCCTGTCAACGCACAGCGCGGCGACAAGCTTCCTGTTTCCACATTCGTTGACATCGCAGACGGCACGTTCCCGCAGGGTTCTGCTGCGTTCGAGAAGCGCGGTATTGCCGTTGACGTTCCCGAGTGGATTCCCGACAACTGCATTCAGTGCAACCAGTGCTCGTTCGTATGCCCGCACGCTGTTATCCGCCCTGTTATCATGACAGAGGCTGAGGCTGCAGCTGCTCCCGCTTCCGTAAAGGTTAAGGACGCAACGGGTCTGCCCGGCATGAAGTACACCATGGCAGTTTCCACGCTCGACTGCACAGGCTGCGGCGTTTGCGCTAACATCTGCCCCGCCGGCGCTAAGGACAAGAGCAAGAACGCTCTCGTTATGAAGCCCATTGAAACTCAGATGGACCAGCAGCCCGTATTCGACTACGCTGTATCCAAGGTTTCCGACAAGCCCGAGGTTCTCGAGAAGTTCAAGGAGACCACCGTTAAGGGTTCGCAGTTCAAGCAGCCGCTGCTCGAATTCTCGGGCGCTTGCGCAGGCTGCGGCGAAACTCCTTACGCAAAGCTCGTTACACAGCTCTTTGGCGACAGAATGTACATTGCAAACGCTACAGGCTGCTCGTCCATCTGGGCAGGTTCTGAGCCGTCCACACCGTACACCACCAACAAGGAAGGCAAGGGTCCGGCTTGGGCAAACTCCCTGTTCGAGGATAACGCAGAGTTCGGTCTTGGTATGTTCCTTGCACAGGATACGCTGAGAACGCGCGCACAGAAGAAGCTTAAGGAAATAGCTGCTCTTGAGGGTCACGAAAAGGCAAAGGCTCTTATCGACGAGTACTTCAAGACCGCTGACGACGGCAAGGCAAACGCAGTAGCAACCAAGAACCTCGTTGAGGCGTTCGAGGGCTGCAAGTGCGCAGGCGAGCCGCTTGTTGCAGAGGTACTCAAGCTTAAGAACTACCTCTCCAAAAAGAGCCAGTGGATACTCGGCGGCGACGGCTGGGCATACGATATCGGCTACGGCGGACTTGACCACGTAATAGCTTCCGGCAAGAACGTTAATATCCTCGTATTCGATACCGAGGTTTACTCCAACACAGGCGGACAGGCTTCCAAGGCTACGAACGTTGGTGCGGTTGCACAGTTCGCAGCAGGCGGTAAGGACGTTAAGAAGAAGGACCTCGCAGGCATCGCAATGAGCTACGGCTACGTTTACGTTGCACAGATATCCATGGGTGCAGACCGCAACCAGTGCCTTAAGGCAATCGCAGAGGCAGAGGCTTACAACGGTCCGTCTCTCATCATCGCATACGCACCGTGCATCAACCACGGTATCAAGGGCGGTCTTACAATCGCTCAGCAGGTAGAGAAGGAAGCAGTAGAGGCCGGTTACTGGCATCTGTTCCGCTTCAACCCTGCGCTTGCAGACGAGGGCAAGAGCCCGTTCTCGCTCGACAGCAAAGCACCGACAGGCGACTACAAGGCATTCATGATGAGAGAGGTACGTTACAACTCCCTCATGCGTGCTAACCCCGAGAGAGCTACTGTTCTGTTCGACAAGGCAGTTGCAAACTCCAAGGCTAAGTACGACCACCTTGTTGAAATGCAGAAGATGTACACTGACGAGTTCAACAAGTAATCACATCACAGGCAATAACGGAGGGGCGGCAATTAGTGCCGCCCCTTTTGTGCTGCCTAAAAAATCTTTGCCTTTAGCAGCTGCGTCTTTCTCGTCGGTTTGGTAAAGGCGCTATAAAGCTTAAGGGGCTGATTTCTCAGACCCTTGCTCTATCCTTTTACTTCCCCTCGTAAACCTCTTTAGCGAGCCTGAACGCCGCGTGGGTGAGTATCTCCGCCATTTCCTCGGCGGTAACTCCGTTGTTCTTCGCGGACTCTATGTGATAGCGCAGCGAGTTGTCCGTGATACCCTGCGCCATAAGCGCCGTTACAGTTACTATGCTCCTGTCGCGCAGCGGAAGCTTGTCCGTGCGACTCCACACCTCGCCGAAAAGCACGTCGTCGTTAAGCTGCGCGAACTTTGGCGCAAATTCTCCGAGCGCGTCGCGCCCTGCCGTCTGCTTTGCCATAATGTTACATCCTTAGTTTATGCGCGTTATACCATTACTTAAGCGCGCCGTATTTCTCTGCGCTTACAGGCTCGCACCATTCCGTAGAGCCGCCCTGCGCGGGTACTTCCACCGCAAGGTGAACAAACTCGCTGTCGGGCGCTGCGCCGTGCCAGTGCTTTACCTCGGGCGGTATGTCTACAACGTCCCCCGGGTGAAGCTCGCGCGCGGGCTTGCCCCACTCCTGATAGTAGCCGCGCCCCGCCGTAACGAGAAGTATCTGCCCGCCCTTATGGTGGATATGCCAGTTGTTGCGGCAGCCCGCCTCAAACGTAACGTTTGCGATGTTCACGCCGCTTGTGGTGAGCATTTTGAGATAGCTCTGCCCCACAAAATACTTGGCGAACGCCTCGTTCCTTTCTCCCTTTGGGAATACCCCGAGCTGCTTTTCGCTCATTGTAACCGCTCCTTTCAGTCCTTACAGCGGCTTTCCGCTGAAAACGGGAAACTTCCCATCCGCTCCTCAGTCTATATCTGTCATTGCGATAAGGCTCTGCATATCCTCGTCGGATATCGTGAAGCCAACGGCGGCGTTGTCCGCCATGTGCGCGGGGTTCACGGTTTTGGGCAGCGATACCGCCCCGAGCTGAAGCGTGTATCTCACGCAGAGCGCCGCGGGCGATACGCCGTACTTCTGCGCCATCTGCGCTATGCGCGGGCTGCCGAGCGCCGCGCCGTGCGCTATCGGCGAGTACGCCTCAACGAGAATGCCGTTCTCGCGGCAGAACCCGATAAGCGGCATATCCGTTTTTGTGATGTGCAGCAGAATCTGATTTACCGCGGGCTTTATGCGGCAGCAGCCCAGAATGTTCTCGAGGTCGTCGCGCAGGAAGTTGGACACGCCTATAGTGCGCACCTTGCCCGCCGTGCAGGCGTCCTCAAGGGCGCGCCACACCTCGCGGTTTTCCGCAAAATAGCGCTTTTCGGTGCGGAACTCCGCCCACGGCTGCGGGGAATGTATTATCATAAGGTCGATGCAGTCAAGCCCCGCGTCCGCAAGGGTCTTGTCTATAGAAGCCGCCGCCTCGTCGTAGGTCTTAAGCTCCGCGGCTACCTTGCTTGTGATAAAAAGCTCGCTGCGTGGAACGCCGCATTCGCGCACGCCCTCGCCCACGCCGCTTTCGTTGCCGTACGCCTGCGCGGTGTCTATAAGGCGGTAGCCTAGCTTTACCGCGCTTTTGACCGCCTCGCGCGCCTGCGCGTTGTCCATAAGCCATGTGCCAAGCCCGAGCTGCGGTATCTTCCGCCCGTCGTTCATTGTGTAGGTTTCGTTGAGCATTTTGTTTTCCTCCCGATTTCAGATTCCGTTATTACCTATTGACTTTTGCGAATTATGGGGTTATAATCATCATAATGGTTATAAGCATATTATACAACTTAAAGCTCACTTTAAGTCAAGTGCTTTTTATGAAAACCGCGTGAAATTTTTGGAGGCATTATGGAGTATACTGTAGGACAAGCTGCGCAGCGGCTCGGGGTCGCGTCCTCAACGCTGCGCTATTACGATAAGGAGGGGCTGCTGCCCTTTGTCGAGCGCACGCAGGGCGGCATACGCAGGTTTCACGACGGGGACTTTGAGTGGCTTGCTATAATAGAGTGCCTTAAGAAAACGGGTATGCCGATAAAGGAAATACGCCGCTTTATAGACTGGTGCATAGAGGGCGACGCAACGATAGACAAGCGCTTAGCGCTCATAAAGGCGCAGAAGCAGGCAACGCTCGAGCGCATAGCGCAGCTTAACGAAACGCTTGAAACGCTCGAGTACAAGGAGTGGTACTACACCGCCGCAAAGCAGGCGGGAAGCTGCGCCGTACACAGCGCTATGAGCGAGGACGAGATACCCGAGCGGTTCAGAAAATTCCGCAGACACGAATGACAGCACATTAAGGAGCGGCAACATGACAGAATGGATAACAAACACCGACTGGGCGATACTTTACGGAATACAGGAGCATATACGCTGCGCGTTTCTCGACGCGGTAATGCCCGTAATAACGCTTTTAGGGGACGCGGGCATTGTGTGGATAATAGCGGCGCTTGCGATGATGTTCACCAAAAAACTGCGCAGGACGGGCGTTGTTGTGGCGATAGGGCTTGTGCTGGGCGTGCTTATAGGCAACCTGATGTTAAAGAACCTTATGGCGCGCGAGCGCCCTTGCTGGCTTGACGAGTCGGTGCTTATGCTTGTAAAAGTGCCAAAAGACTTTTCGTTCCCGTCGGGGCATACGCTGGCTTCGGTTATTTCCGCGACGGTGCTTATGTTAGCGGACAGGCGCTTTGCATTCGCGGCGATACCGCTTGCGGTGCTTATAGCGTTTTCAAGGCTATACCTGTTCGTGCATTTCCCGAGCGACGTGTTCTGCGGCGCGCTGCTGGGGCTTGCTATCGGGGTGTTCGCGTGGTTTGTCGGCGGCAGGCTTTACGACGCCGCGGCGAAGCGGATACGCGAGAGAAAACAGAAAACGCAATAACATAAAAACTCCGCACTGCGCGCACGGTTGCGTAAGCGCAGCGTCGCGTACACACTTGCGCGGATAGATGAGTTTTTTGCCTCGGGAAGCCCGAGGCAAAAAAGTTATTTCAAAGCCCGCATACGCGGGCAAAATGTACTTTTTCAACAGGCTGTCCCCGCTCCACAAACGGAGCGGGGAAACTTTTTACGCTTTAAGCACCATAGACGAGTACGCGGGGAGCGTAAGCCCGCCCATTTCAACGCTCTGCCCCGTGAGCAGGTCGGCAGCGCTGCCGCACCTGCCAAGGTTGAACGTAAACGGCGCGCCGTCCGCGTTTATTACGGTGATGAGCGTTTCGTCGCCCGCGGTGCGCGAAAACGCGTACTGGCGGTTGGTAAGCTGCACCTGCTTATAGTCGCCCTGAGAAGCGGCGGGGTGCGTTTTTTCTATCTCCGCGAGCGCGGCAATGTGCGCGGTAAGGTCGCACAGACCCTCGTTCTTCATGCGCTCGGCGTTGAACTCGGGGCGCAGCGCGTCGTCGCCGCCCCCGCGCTTGTCGCCCTCAACGCCGTATTCGCTGCCGTAGTACACCGCGGGAATGCCCGGCATCATGAACATGAGCGTGTAAATGCACGGCAGATGCTCCTTTACCTTAAGCATACTTGCAATGCGCGTTACGTCGTGGTTGTCAACAAAGGTGTAGAGGTGCTTGCCCCTGTAAATGCACCAGTTTTCGCTGCCGAACTGACGATTTATCGAGTGCGCTATCTCAAACATATTCATGTCGTTGAAGCTTGAGAACAGCCCCTTGTAGCACTCGTAATTCGTTACGCTGTCAAGCATTTCGGGGTTTGCCCATGTGTTGTAGTCGCCGTGGAGCGTTTCTCCCAGCAGGAAAAAGTCCTCCGCCAGCCAGCGGCAGTGGCCGTGCAGCTCCTTAAGGAAGTTGTGGTCAAGACAGTACGCAACGTCAAGGCGCAGCCCGTCTATGCCGAACTCGTTGCGCCACATGGTTATGCAGTCCTTAAGGTACTGCTTAACCTCGCCGTTCCAGAGGTTGAGCTTTACAAGCTCGTAATGCCCCTCCCAACCCTCGTAGTAAAAGCCGTCGTTGTAGGGACTGTTGCCCTCGCGCACATGAAACCAGTCCTTTTTTGCAGAGCCGAGCTTATGCTCGCGCACGTCCATAAACGCGCCGAAGTCGCGCCCCACGTGGTTGAACACGCCGTCCAGAATCACGCGTATGCCGTTTTCGTGCAGCGCCGCGCATACCTTTTTAAAGTCCTCGTTAGTGCCGAGGCGGCGGTCTATCGTGGTGTAGTCGATAGTGTCGTAGCCGTGCGCCACGCTCTCAAACACAGGCCCGAAGTATATGGCGTTGCAGCCAAGCTCCTTTATGTGGGGGATATCGTCGATAAGGCGCAGAATCTTGTGCGTAGGCTCGGACGTTCTGTCGTTCGTCCTCTCGCAGCCAAAATAGCCTATAGGATAGATGTGGTAAAACACAGCGTTTTCGTACCAGTTCATTATAATGTACTCCTTTTTGTCGAATATTGCCGAGCGGTAGGGCATTCCGCCTGACGTTTTGCAGAATAACGCCCCGCTTAACCCGCGCAGGCGGTCTGCCGCAGAAAAAATCCTGTTATATTATATCACAAAGGCTCGGATTTGTCAATTATTTTGTGCAAATTTGCTAAATATTACGGCGTTCTCTTGAGCAAAGCTGAAAAAATCGTAGATAATCCTTGAAAAATTTTTTCATGTTTGGTATAATAGAATAAGATTATAGTTTGCAATTGGCAGAAACAAGAAAATTTACAGGCAGAGCCTTCCTTTTAATGCAGCGGGAGGGCGTCGGGAAGGGGTGTTTTCTGATGCGGCAGAATTTGGGCGGCAGATTAAATCGCATTACGGCGTTCATTACCGCGCTTGTTATTGCGGCGGTAATGTTACCTTTCCGTGTGACGGCAGCAGAAAAGGGAGAAACGGTGCTTGTAGGCGCGTGCGCCGATTTCGGCATAAGCAAGTCGGGGTCGGGCTACAGCGGCTTTGCGTACGAGTACCTTACACAGATAAAAAAGAACACGGGACACAACTATGTGTTTGTGGACGGCACGCCCGATGAGCTGTTCGCGATGCTCTCCCGCGGGGAAATAGCAATGATACCCTGCGTTACGGACGCGGAGCTTGAACGCTACAGCGCCGTTATGGACGGCGACGTGGGCATGGGCTTTTCGGACGGCTTTCTTATAACAAAGTACTCAGCCATATACGTTATGGACGACGGCACTACCGACAGCATAGGCTTTTTCGATATCGAGGCGCTTAACAAAGCGACTATCGGCTACCTTGAAGAAAACGCCACCAAGTATTTTATCGACGGCAGCTTTGTCTGTACCGAAATAGAGGACGCTAACTTTATCGGCTACGCTACGGAGTCGCAGATGCGCGAGGACCTTGAATCGGGCAAGCTTGACGCCGTTGTAAAGGGCTGCTTCAGAAGCTGGGGCAGCGAAAAAATCGCCTACCGCTTCGGCGGCGGCGACGCAAGAATGCTTGTATCCGACCAGGCGCTGGGGCTTAAGGCGCAGATAACCGAGGCGCTAAGGGGCATATCCATGACCAACCCGTTCTTCCGCCGCGACAACTGCGAGAAGTACCTTTCACGCTACGGCGTGCAGCAGCTGGCGTACACCAAAGAGGAGCAGCTGTGGCTTAAAGACAACAAGGAGATAGTCGCGGCGTACAACGTGGAAAGCGACCTGCTCGACTACTACGACAACAACAGCGGCAAGATAATGGGCTTTGTGCAGAACGTTATCGACCACATAGCGCAGACCACGGGCTGCAAGGTGAAGATAAAGACCTGCACGAGCCTTACGGACTGCGTAAAGCTTCTGAAAGCGGGCGAGGCGGATATCATTCTCGGCGGCGTAAACAGCGCAAGCATGGCTTCCTTTACGGGGCTGCGCCTGTCGTCGCCCTATTCGAGAGTGCCTGTTGTAACTGTCGGCGTTAAGGACGTAACGTCAGAGCGCATTAAGGTAGCCGTGCCGTTTTACAGCGACGACATCACGAATTACCTGCGCGTGCTTATGCCGTCCGCGTCGTTCCAGCACTACAAAAACGCAAGGCTCTGCGCCGAGGCGGTGGTAAACGGCGACGCCGACATACTCTGCACGGGCGCGTACGACGCGGTGTACCTTATAAACAGCGGCTACGAGCAGCTGCGCGTTCTGGACACCCTGTCTGCGTTCCACACCGAGTGCATTGCAACGCTTGACGACGCCACGCTTTCGGGCATAATCGGCAAGTCGATAATGCTGGTGGGCTCAAACGAGAGCGTTGTCGATACCTACGAGTTCATGGCTTCCTACGGCTACGACGCGGTGACGATAACCCGCTTTATGGACAGATACCTTTGGATAGTGGCGTCGGGCGCGGGCGTTATCATAGCGTTTATGGCGGGCGTTCTCATCTACTTTATGAGAAAGAACAGGCACAGGATTTCCACCGACCCGCTGACCGGCGGGCGGAACAAGGAGCGCTTTATAGACGACGCCGCAAAGGCGGTAAAGCGTTTCTCGCCGAACAGGTGGGCGTGTGTGCTTATAGATATCGACAAGTTCAAGTTTGTAAACGACCGCTTAGGCTTTGAGGAAGGCAACCATATGTTGGAGCGCCTTTACAAAACCATTGGCGACAATCTTGAGGATGACGAGATTTACGCGAGAATATCCGACGATAACTTTGCGCTTGTCATTCACAACGCCACCGACAAGGAGCTTACAACAAAGATAAACACGATATTCAGCGAGTTTGAGCGCCGCAACGAGCTTTTTGTAAAGTACCCGGTATTTTTCAGCGCGGGCGTATGCCGCTTGGGGCAGTGCGAGGAAGAAGACGGCACGGTGAACATCAACTCCGCGCTCGACCGCTGCACCATTGCCAAAAAGACGTTAAAGAGCCTGCACAGCTCGTCCATAGCGTTCTTTGACGGAACGATACGCGATAAGGCGCTGCGCGAAAAGGACTACGAGAACATCATGCCCACCGCGCTTGCGAACCACGAGTTCCAATGCTATTTACAGCCGAAGTACGGGCTTAAGTCACGCCATATCGAGGGCGCGGAGGCGCTTATCCGCTGGAACAGCAAAACGTTCGGTTTTGTTTACCCCAACGACTTTATACCGCTCAGCGAAAAGAACGGCTTTGTCGTTGAGCTTGACTTCTTCATTCTTGAGGAAGTGTGCAAGGCAATGCGCCGCTGGATAGACGACGGCAAAACGCCCGTTGTGATTTCCGTAAACCAGTCGCGCCTGCACCTCAATTTCGAGGACTACATCTGGCGGCTGAGAGAGATAGTAGACAAGTACGAGATACCGTACGAGTATATCGAGCTTGAGCTTACGGAAAGCGTGTTCACCGAGAACGCCGAGCTGCTGCTGAAAACCATGCGCAAGCTCCACGAGATAGGCTTCAAGCTGTCGATAGACGACTTTGGCTCGGGGTATTCCTCGCTCAATATGCTTAAGGATATCCCCGCGGACGTTATCAAGATAGACCGCGAGTTCTTCAACGGCACGGTAAATTCGCAAAAGGGCAGGGCGGTCATCTCAACGGTGGTAGACCTTGCGAAGAACCTTAACATGGAGGTTATTTCCGAGGGCGTTGAAACGGTGGAGCAGGTGGATTTCCTCACCGAGATAGACTGCAGCATGGTACAGGGCTACTACTTTGCAAAGCCCATGACTATGGAGAGCTTTGAGGAGCTGTGGTTCAGCGACCTTAAGGCGCAGCAGGAAAACGCCGCGCACCCCGCCGCCCCCGAGGCGGAATCAGCCGAGATACAGCTGACCGTAAAGCGCGAAACAACCGACGTAAAGCCAGCGGAAGCGCAGCCCGAAAAGGCTTCGCCCGCAAACGAGCCAGCGCAGCCTACAGCGGAATAACACAACGCATAACAAACCACAGCCCCTCCAATGAAAAGGAGGGGCTGACTGCGTTTGCAAATTGTTTTCCGCGCCGTGATTAGAAGCGCCCTCCCCTGCCAAAGCTATGTGCAGGAACGGAGGTACATATCAATGAAACAAAGATTAGCTTCTCTCATCATAGACTGCTTTCTCGCCATAGGCACGGCGCTTTCGGTAGCGCTTTCGGGTATGACCGCGTTTTCCGCGCGCGCGGAGAATGTGTGCGGCGAGGTGCTGCGCCTGCACATTCCCGCTAACAGCGACAGCGAGCGCGACCAGCAGCTTAAACTGGGGCTGCGCGACGAGCTGCTGAGCCACTACGGGCGGCAGCTTTCCGACAGCGGCACGCTTGCCTGCGCAGAGGAGCGCGTGCAGGCGCTGCTGCCCGAGATAACGGAATTTTCCTGCCGTTACCTGCGCGGACACGGCGCGGACTACGGCGCGCGCGCCGAGCTTGTGACAATGTACTTTACCACCCGCCGCTACGACGCGGTAACGCTCCCCGCGGGCGAATACCGCGCGCTGCGCGTAACGCTCGGCAGCGGCGAGGGGCATAACTGGTGGTGCATAATGTTCCCGCCGCTTTGCCTGCCCGCCGCAAGCGCAGCGCTCCCCGACGACGAGGCGCGGGAGCTTACCGCCGAGCTTGGCGAGGATTTTGACAGCAGCACGCCGCAGGTTCGCTTCGCAATTTACGAGTGGCTTAAGGGACTGTTTTCCTGAAATATCCCGACAATAGAAAAAGTGCATTCTTTTCCGCAAAAAGTTGTCTAATATTGCGGTTGAAAAGCCGTGCAAAAGGTCGTATAATATTAAAGTGTACAGAACCTTTAGGTAACCTTTAGACAAAATCGGAAGGAATGATATGTGTGGAATCATTTGAGTGCTTCAAGGACCTCGCGATAATCATTATTGCGGCGAAGCTTTTCGGGCTGCTTGCCAAAAAGTGCAAAGCGCCGCAGGTCGTGGGGCAGATAATAGCGGGACTTCTCATAGGCCCGAGCGTTCTCGGGATTGTGGACCAGTCCGACCTGCTGCTCAGCATGGCGGAAATAGGCGTTGTTATTTTGATGTTCTCCGCGGGGCTTGAAACGAACCTTAAGGACCTGCTGAAAACAGGACCTGTGGCGTTCACCATTGCCTGCGCGGGCGTGCTAGTGCCGCTTGTGGGGGGATACCTCCTATACTCGGCGTTCTTCGGGTTTGCGCCGTTCGGCTCGGCGGAGTTCTTCCGCGCGCTCTTTATCGGCACTATCATGACGGCTACTTCCGTCAGCATTACCGTGCAGACCCTGCGCGAGCTTGGACACCTTAAAGGCAAGGTCGGCACGATAATTATGAGCAGCGCAATAATCGACGACGTTATCGGTATTATCGTGCTTACGTTCGTTATCGGCTTCAAGGACGCGGACGCGAACCCCATGGGCGTTGTGGTAAAGACGCTGCTGTTTATCGTGTTCAGCATTGCCGTGGGCTTCGGTGTTTACCTGCTGTTCAAGTTCCTTGACAAGCGCTTTTTCCACCAGCGCCGTATCCCTATTTTCGGGCTTGCGCTGTGCTTCATCATGGCGTACTGCGCCGAGAAATTCTTCGGTATCGCGGACATCACGGGCGCTTACGTTGCGGGAATAATCCTTTGCAACCTGCGCGACGCGGAATACATAGCGGGCAAAATGGACATCAGCAGCTATATGCTGTTCGGGCCTGTGTTCTTTGCGAGCATAGGGCTTAAAACGCGGTTCGACGGCTTCTCGCTTGAGCTGCTGTGGTTTTCGCTGGCGTTTGTGGCGGTGGCGCTTATCACAAAAATCGTGGGCTGCGGATTTATGGCAAAGGTATGGCGCTTCAGCAACAAGGACTCGCTGAAAATAGGCGTTGGCATGATGACGCGCGGCGAAGTCGCGCTTATCGTGGCGCAAAAGGGTCTTGCCGTGGGCATGGTTTCGCCCGAGTACTTTACCTCGGTTATCCTGCTCATCATCTGTTCGTCTGTCGTAACGCCCATTTTTCTGAAGCTCCTCTTCAAGGACGAGCATAAGCCCGACCACCTCTCCCCCTCGGGCGACCACCCCGATATTGAGGAAACCGACGAAGTTCCCGCCGAGTGCTGACGGTACATTTCATACAGAGCAAGCCCCCTGCTTATCACGGCAGGGGGCAAATCATATGCAAAAAAATCCCCGACAGCCAAAGCCGTCGGGGAACATTTTACAAACTCACTATCAGTCCTCGATAGGAGCAGCGTCCTCCATGAGCGCCTTTATGGAGAGGCTTACTCTGTTCTTCTCGTCGTCGATGTCGATTATCTTTACATCAACCTCCTGACCAACGGAGAGAACAGAAGCGATATTGGTAACTCTGTCAGTAGAAATCTGAGAGATGTGGATAAGACCGTCAACGCCGGGAATAATCTGCGCGAACGCGCCGAACTCGGTGATGGAAACGATTGTAGCCTTGATAACGTCGCCCTTCTGGTACTCGGCAACGAACTTGGTCCACGGATTCTCATCGGGGTCTTTAGCGGAGAGGGAAACTCTCTTTTTCTCGGGGTCGAAGGACTTTACGATAACGTTGATTTTGTCGCCAACCTTAACGATATCCTTGGGGTGACCAACTCTGTTCCAGGTAAGCTCAGCGGTGCGTACAAGACCGTCAACAGGACCGATGTCAACAAACACGCCGTAGTCCTCGATGGAGCGAACCTCGCCCTCGAACTTCTGACCAACCTCGATGCTCTCCCAGAACTTAGCCTTTTCAGCGTCGCGTACTTCCTTGTTAGCAAGGCGGATAGAACCAACGACTCTGCCGCCGCGCTGGTCGGTAACTTCGATTATCTTGAACTGAACGGTCTTCTTGAGAAGGTCGTCAAGCTTGCCGCTGCGCGGAACGCCTGTGTGGGAAGCGGGGATAAATACGCGAACGTTGTTGTAAATAACGATAACGCCGCCCTTTACTACCTGCGCTACAGTACCCTCAACAGTCTCGTTGGACTCCTTGAGAGCGTTCATCTTCTCAAGACCGATAGCAGCGTCAACGCGCTTCTTGGAGAGCGCGGCAGTACCAACGGAGTCGTCAACCTTGATAACTACTGCGTCGATAACGTCGCCTACCTTAACAACATCGGCTACCTCTGCATTGGGGTCGTTAGTCAGCTCATCGCGGACTATGTAGCCGGTCTGCTTTGCGCCAACCTCTACAACAGCTTCTTTCTTTGTTACGCTTACAACAGTTGCCTTAACTCTTTTGCCGGTATATAACTTGTTAAATGACTGATCCTGCTCGAGCAGCGCAGCAAAATCCTCCTCGTTTTCATTTGCGGTGGTAATTTCTTCGTTCATCTTTGCGTGAACCTCCTTAATGCAATCAGCAGGCGTAGAAGCACCCGCTGTTATTCCGATAATACTATCGGAGGGCAGACCGCTTAATATCTGCCGTGGGATTTCGTCAGCGCTCTCAACGAGCGCCGTTTTACAGCGTCTTGCGCATATTTCCGCGAGCTTTGCTGTATTTGAACTGCGCCTTCCTCCGACGACTATCATCAGTGCAGCCCTTTTAGCAAGCTCCTCCGCATTTTTCTGGCGCTCGGAGGTCGCATTGCATATTGTATCGTATATTTTAACGCGGCTGTACTTTTCCCTTATTTTTCGGGAGTATTCAGTAAATTTGCCGCGGTCGAAGGTCGTTTGCGTAACGACTGCCGTCCTCTCGTCGGCGGGAATCTTACCCGCTGCGAAAAGCGCGTCGGCTTCCGCAAAGTCTGCGCAGGCGTAAACCGCGCACCTTGCGTGACCCATTATCCCCATTACCTCGGGGTGGTTCTTATCGCCCAGAACCACAAGCGCGCCATCCTGCGAAACCGCAGCGGCAAGCGCCTGTATCTTGGCGACAAACGGACAGGTAGCGTCGATTACCTGCGCGCACGCCTTTCGCGCCTCGTCCATGACCTGCGCGGTCACCCCGTGGGAGCGTATAACGAGCGCCTGCCCCCGCGCCTGCTCGGGCGTTTCGGCAATGCTTACGCCGCGCGCCGCAAGGGAATCCGTCACTATCCTGTTGTGTATCAGCGGACCTAACGTCCACACCGCGCCGTACTTTTCCAGCGCGTTTTCTGTAAGCTCTATCGCGCGCTTCACGCCGAAGCAGAAGCCCGACGCCGCCGCTATCTCAATCCGCATCGGGAGCGTTCTCCTTTAACAGGGCGATAGCGTCCATAATGGACGTACTCACGCTTCTGATACTCTTTTTGTCGGTAAGGTCAACGTCAAACCTCTCTGCGGGTATCATCTCGCCTATGCAGACAACAATGTTCCTGCGGAACTTTTTGCGCCCGTACTTTACAAACACGGGTACTACAGGCACTTTCGCCTGCGCCGCAATGAGCGTAACGCCGCTTTTCGGCCTGCCAAGTTCGCCCGTTTTCGAGCGCGTACCCTCGGGGAATATCACAAAGATACGCCCGTTATCGAGACTTTGCAGAGCCTTTTCAATCGCCGAGCCGTCCTTGCTCCCGCGCTTTACGGGGAACGCGCCCAGCCGCCTAATAAGCCACGCGAACAGAGGATTTTTGAAAAGCTCCTCCTTCGCCATAAAGCTGTACTTTCCGCGAAACGTTATCCCGACAACAGGCGGGTCGTTGTTGGAAACGTGGTTGCTGGCGATTATATAGCCGCCCTTTTGTGCGGGAATATTCTCCGCGCCGACAACCGTTATATGAAAGATGATGTGGTATATGAACCGCACCAACTCGCGTGCAATGGTATAGAACATTACAGCCGCTCCTTTATTATGCCGCAGACAAGCTCAACCGACTGCTCAAAGTCAAGTCCCGAGGTGTCTGCAAGCACCGCGTCCTCCGCCTGCTTAAGCGGGGCTGCGGCCCTGTGGGAGTCGTTGTAGTCGCGTTCGTTAAGGTCGCGCAGCACCTCCTCAAAGGTGACCGCCGAGCCTTTTGCGCACAGCTCGTCGAACCTGCGCCTTGCGCGTATCTCGGGGGCTGCGGTGAGAAATATCTTCACCTTAGCGTTCGGCAAAACCACCGTGCCTATGTCGCGCCCGTCCATGATAACGCTGTTTTTTCTGGCAATATCACGCTGCATTTCAAGCAGCGCAGCCCTTACCTCGGGAACTGACGATACCGCCGAAGCCGCCATCGAAACCTCGGGCAGCCTTATCTGCGCGGATACGTCCTCGCCGTTAAGGTAAACGTGCTGAACGCCCTCGCAGAGCCTTATCTCGGGCTTTATCCCGCCGACCGCAGCCGCTATCGCGGATTTGTCGCCGAGGTCTGCCCCGTTTCTCAGGCAATACAGCCCGACAGCGCGGTAAAGCGCGCCCGTGTCCGCATAAATAAAGCCGAGCCTTTGTGCCGCAGTACGCGCAATAGTGCTTTTCCCTGCGCCAACAGGTCCGTCAATCGCCACAGAAACGAAATTTTCCGACATAATTCTCTCCGACAGGCATAGCAATACCAAAAAATGAAAATTATCAAAAAAGGTATAGTTACCCGATAATATTACTAATACATTATAGCACATCGCTCAATAAATTTCAAGGGGTTTTTGAAAAAAATTTTTCTTTTCGTCTTATTTGCGGAATACCCCGCGGGACTTGACAACCCGCGCGGCAGATGGTACAATTATATTAAGGCGCAGGGGGTGAGGGAATGGCTAAAAAGGATATGAACAAGCGCGACGACAAGCGGCTGGAGCGCGCGATAATGCGCAACTGGATAATCGCGGGGGTGTCCCTCGCGCTGATAATAATGCTCTATTTTATCGGGAAGTAAAAAGCCTTTTTAACAGACATAAGCGCCCTGCATTTCGCGGGGCGCTTTTTTCCGCACAAATCGTTCTTTCTGCAAAATAAGCCCCCTCGGTTCGGCGAGGGGGCTTTGCTTAACTTATCTGTAAAGCTTCTGTGCCTTGTAGCTCGTGTGGAGTATCTCGTGAGCCTTGTGGCTGTTCGGCTCGCCGAAGAACTCGTCGTAGAGAGCCTTTACGTCGGGGTTCTCGTGCGAGAAGCGCAGCGTGTTCGCCTCGTCGATACCGTAGAGTACCTTAGCGCGCTCTGCGCGGATATCGGTGAAGTTGCGCACGGACGCGGGCTGGATTATCTGACCGCCGCCGTTTACGCAGCCGCCGGGGCAGCCCATGATTTCGATGAAGTGGTAGGAAGCCTCGCCTGCCTTTACCTTCTTAAGGAGAGCCTTTGCATTCGCAAGGCCGCTTGCTACGGCTACCTTTACCTCCATGCCAGCTACGTTGTACGTAGCTTCCTTTATGCCCTCAACGCCGCGCACTTCCTTAAACTCAACGGGAGTGCTGTCGGGCTTGCCTGTGAGCGTCCATACAGCGGTACGCAGCGCAGCTTCCATAACGCCGCCCGTTGCGCCGAAGATTACCGCAGCGCCCGTGCCTGTGCCGAGCGGGCTGTCGCAAACCTCGTCGGGCAGGTCGTTGAACATAATGCCTGCCTTCTTGATAAGGCGTGCAAGCTCGCGGGTGGTGATGGATATGTCAAGGTCGGGAACGCCCGCTGCGGACTGGTCCTCGCGGCCTATCTCGAACTTCTTTGCCGTGCAGGGCATTACGGATACGCTTACGATGTCCTCGGGGTTCTTGCCGAGCTTCTGCGCGTAGTAGGTCTTAACAACCGCGCCGAACATCTGCTGCGGGGACTTGCAGGTGGACAGATTCGGAATGAACTCGGGGAAGTAGTTCTCGCAGTATCTTATCCAACCGGGCGAGCAGGAGGTGATAAGCGGCAGAGTACCGCCGTTCTTTACCCTGTCAAGGAACTCCGTAGCTTCTTCCATAATGGTAAGGTCTGCGGAGAAGTTGGTGTCGAACACCTTGTCGAAGCCGAGCCTGCGCAGCGCCGCAATCATCTTGCCCTCAACGTTAGTGCCAACGGGCAGACCGAACGCCTCGCCAAGAGAAGCGCGTACCGCGGGAGCAGCCTGTACTACAACGAACTTGTCGGGGTCTGCGATAGCGTCAAGCACCTTCTGGGTGTCGTCCTTTTCGGTGAGAGCGCCTGTCGGGCAGGCGGTAATGCACTGACCGCAGGATACGCACGCGGTGTCCGCAAGGTTCATATCGAACGCGGAAGCTATCTGGGTAGCGAAGCCGCGCTCGTTCGCGCCGATAACGCCTATGCCCTGTGTTACAGCGCACGCAGCCACGCAGCGGCGGCAGAGTATACACTTGCTGTTGTCGCGGGACATATGTACGGCGCTGTTGTCTATCTCTACTGCGGGGTTCTCGCCGTCGAAGTGGTTCTCGTCAACGCCGTACTCGTTGCACAGCGCCTGAAGCTCGCAGCTGCCGCTTCTTACGCAGGAAAGACATTCCTTCTTGTGGTTGGAGAGGATAAGCTCGAGGGTCGTTCTGCGGCTCTCTACTACCTTGGGGGTGTTGGTGAATATCTCCATACCCTCGTTTACGGGGTAAACGCACGCAGCGACAAGGCTTCTTGCGCCCTTTACCTCAACAACGCATATACGGCACGCGCCGATAGCGTTGATATCCTTGAGATAGCAGAGAGTGGGTATATTTATGCCGGCGATTCTGGACGCTTCGAGGATAGTAGAACCCTCGGGAACGGAACAGGCAACGCCGTTTATCTTAATGTTGACCATGTTTTTAGTCCTTTCTTATCATATAGGAAACAGGCTTGCCGCCCTTTTACGCCTTGGAGATAGCGCCGAACTTGCAGTTGGACATACATACGCCGCACTTGATGCACTTGCTCTGGTCGATAACGAACGGGCTTCTGATTTCGCCGCTGATTGCGCCGACAGGGCACTTCTTGGAGCAGAGCGAGCAGCCCTTGCACTTCTCGGGGTCTATCTTTATCTGGAGCAGGTCCTTGCAGACGCCTGCGGGGCATCTCTTGTCCTTAACGTGCGCAATGTACTCGTCCCTGAAGTAGCGCAGCGTGGACAGAACGGGGTTCGGAGCTGTCTGACCGAGACCGCAGAGCGCGTTTTCCTTTATGTAGTAGCACAGCTTCTCAAGCTTGTCAAGGTCCTCCATAGTAGCCTTGCCCTGCGTAATCTTGGTGAGTATCTCGTAAAGACGCTTTGTACCGATACGGCAGGGTGTGCATTTACCGCAGGACTCGTCAACCGTGAAGTCGAGGAAGAACTTTGCGATATCAACCATGCAGTTGTCCTCGTCCATTACGATAAGTCCGCCCGAACCCATCATAGAGCCGATGGAGATAAGGTTGTCGTAATCTATCGGGATATCGAGGTGCTGGGGAGGAATGCAGCCGCCCGAAGGACCGCCCGTCTGCGCAGCCTTGAACTTCTTGCCGTTGGGAATGCCGCCGCCTATCTCCTCGATAACCTCGCGCAGGGTCGTACCCATAGGAACTTCTACAAGACCCGTGTTGTGAATCTTACCGCCGAGCGCGAATACCTTCGTACCCTTGGACTTCTCAGTACCCATGGAAGCGAACCAGTCAGCGCCGTTAAGAATAATCTGGCAGATGTTAGCGTAGGTCTCAACGTTGTTGAGAATGGTGGGCTTGCCGAAAAGACCCTTTACCGCAGGGAACGGAGGACGGGGTCTCGGCTCGCCGCGGTTGCCCTCGATAGAGGTCATAAGCGCGGTTTCCTCGCCGCAGACGAACGCGCCCGCGCCAAGTCTTAAGCCAAGGTGGAACTTGAAGCCAGTGCCGAAGATGTCGTCGCCGAGCATTCCTATTTCCTCTGCCTGCTTTATAGCAATTTCAAGGCGCTCAACGGCGATGGGGTACTCTGCACGAACGTAGATGTAACCCTGATTTGCGCCGATAGCGTAGCCTGCGATTGCCATTGCCTCGATTACGGTGTGGGGGTCGCCCTCGAGAACGGAGCGGTCCATGAATGCGCCGGGGTCGCCCTCGTCGGCGTTGCAGCATACGTACTTCTGCTCGTTTACGCTTGCCTTTGCAAACTTCCACTTAAGGCCGGTGGGGAATCCGCCGCCGCCGCGTCCGCGCAGACCCGAGTCGATAAGGGTCTTAATAACGTCGTCGGGGGTCATAGTGGTAAGCACCTTGTGCAGAGCCTGATAGCCGTCGCGCGCGATGTATTCCTCAACGTGCTCGGGGCTGATAAGACCGCAGTTTCTGAGCGCTACGCGGTGCTGCTTCTTATAGAACGCCGTGTCGTTAAGGGACTTTATCGTGTCGCCCTCAACGGTTTCGGCGTAAAGGTACTTCTTTACGGGAACGCCGTTCTTAAGGTGGGACTCAACTATCTCGGGGATATGGTCAGCCTCCATCTTGGAGTAGAACGTACCCTCGGGGTAAACTATCATGATAGGACCGAGCGCGCACAGACCGAAGCAGCCTGTCTTTACTATGTTTACCTTGCCCGTAAGACCGTTCTTTTCGATTTCTTCTTCAAGCTTTTTGATGATGTTCATGGAGCCGCTGGAAGTACAGCCCGTACCGCCGCAGACAAGAACGTCCTTGACGCCGCTCACAGCACCCTCGACGCGGGTGTTTACGACCTCGGCAGCCTTTTCCTTGACAGCGTTAAGCTCCTCTAATGTCTTAATCATATTAAGTATTTCCTTCCTGTACCGCGCATCTGCAAAAAATGCGGGTGAACGGTACGACTATGTAAATCAGTTGTACTTCTCGAGGATTTTGTCCACGTCGTCAACCGTGAGCCTGCCGTATACGTCCTCGTTAACGGTAAGCACGGGAGCAAGACCGCAAGCGCCTATGCAGCGGCACGCGTCAAGGGAGAACTTTCCGTCGGGAGTAATCTCGCCGCCGCTTATGCCGAGCTTTTCCATCAGCTTGTTGTAAATGTCGCCTGAACCCTTTACATAGCAGGCTGTACCAAGACAGACAGAAATCTTGTACTGACCCTTGGGGTTGATGGAGAACTGCGCATAGAAGGTAACTACGCCGTAAACCTTCTCAAGCGAGATGTCCATCTCGTCCGCGATAATCTGCTGAACCTCGATAGGAAGATACCCGTAAATGCCCTGAGCTTTCTGGAGAATGGGCATAAGCGCGCCCTGGTCGTCCTTGTGCTGTGCAATAACGGCTCTGAGCTGAGCTTCCTGTTCGGGCGTTCCCGCAAAGGGAACGGCACTTTTCTTAAAAGCCATTTTTTAGCCTCCTTAATAATTTCACCGCGGGGGCTTGTGCCGTGCGGTTGTTATACATTATCAATACGCCGCAGCGTACAGGATATGACCGAATATGACAAAAAAATATCAAACACGATATATCACCATATATTATAGCACATACCGCGAAAAAAATCTATAACATTACAGGCGAATAGGAGCAACTAAGCTGTAGAAAAAAACCGCGAAAAATTGGTGAAAATAACTAACGCCCGCTTTAATGCACCCGTGCGAAATAAATCTGCGCAATGCCTGTCCGTAAAGAATATTCCGCGCGTGGGAATTTTATTCTGCCCGCGCAACCACCCGCGCGTTTTTCGGTGTATAATAGATAAAGAGGCTCTTTACCGCGGGCGGGGCGGGCGCGCATATTCACAATATACCCGCCGAAAAGGGAGGACATCATGGACGATGAAAGGATAGTGGAGCTTTACTGGCAGCGCTCCGAGCGCGCCATTAAGGAAAGCTCCCGCAAATTCGGCGGCTACTGCCTTAGCATTGCGCGGCGCATTCTCACCGACCGTGAGGCGGCGGAGGAGTGCCTTAACGACACATGGCTGCGCGCATGGAACGCCATGCCGCCGCACAAGCCCTGCGTTCTGTCCGTTTTTCTCGGCAAGATAACGCGCAGGCTGTCGCTTACACGCCTTGAAAAGCAGCGCGCGCAGAAACGCGGCGGCGGCGCTTACGAGGCGGCGCTCGAGGAGCTGGGCGAGTGCGTGGCTTCCGCGCAGAGCGCCGAGGCGAGCTACGACGAAAACGCCCTTACGCAGCTGCTGTGCGGCTTTCTCGCGGGGCAGAGCGAGGAGAACAGGCGCGTTTTCCTTATGAGATACTGGTACTTCGTGCCGCTTAAAAACGTGGGCGCGCAGTGCGGCTTAAGCGAAAGCGCGGTGAAATCGCGGCTTTTCCGTATGCGCGTGGAGCTTAAGGAGCTTTTGACAAAGGAGGGCTATTTTGTATGAAACCCGAGGATATAGTAAACGCATTAAACGACGTTGACGACCGCGACATAAAGGCCGCCGAGCCGAAAAAACGCAGCGCAAAGCCGTTTATATTCGGCGCGGGAGCGTGCGCAGCGGCAGCTGTCGCCGCCGTTATCACAATAAACAGCGTGATGAAGCCCGCGCCGATAACGCACCTTGCGCAGCCCGTGGAGATAGCGAAGGCGGTATACCCGCAGCAGCTGAAATACCCGAGCGAGGAGGAATACGCGCGCTGGAACAGCGTATCCACCGATACAAGCGGCGCAGACAACCCGTACGACATAAGCTACGACATCAGCGAAGAACGCAGGGCGCTTATAAAGAGCCTGCCCGAGGGCTACAACAAAGCCCTTACGGAATACACCGTGCGCACCGCGCCGACGTTCGCGCCCGAAAGCGAGAGCAACTTTGTGTACTCCCCCGCAAACACCTACATAGCGCTCGCTATGCTGAGCGAAATTACGGGCGGCGACGCCTCCGCGCAGCTTACGGAGCTTCTGGGCGCGCAGGGCGGCGCTCTACGCGAAAGCGTGAACGCTATATGGCGGGCGAACTACCTTGACAACGGCCATAACACAAGCCTGCTTTCAAACTCGCTGTGGCTGTCGGACGCTATAAGCTACAACGCCTCTCCCCTGAAAACGCTGGCGCGCGATTACTACGCCTCGTCCTACTGCGGGAAAATGGGCAGCGAGGAGTACGACGAGCTTTACCGCCGCTGGATAGACGAAAGCACGGGCGGGCTGCTGAAAGAGCAGGCGCAGGCGCAGTATCTGCCCGCGGACGCGCTCTGCGCGCTTGTTTCCTCGATTTATTACGAGAACCGCTGGCAGGTGGATTTTCAGCAGGAAAACACCGCCGACGGCAAGTTTACAACGCCCAACGGCGAGATAACCTGCGAGTTTATGAACAAAAACACCGTTGACGACATCTTCTTCGGCGAGGGCTTTACCGCGTACTCCATGCGGTTTGATTACAGCACGGGAGAAATGCGCTTTGTTCTGCCCGACGAGGGCGTCACCGCGCTCTCCATGCTCTCCGACGAGGGCGCTATGACGTACCTTACGGGGCAGGTCGAGTGGAACGACGAGCGCTTCAAAACCTGCGAAATGAAGCTCTCCATGCCTAAGTTCGACATAACAAGCGAGCTTGAGCTTTCAGACGCGCTCAAGGCGCTCGGCGTTACCGACGTATTCAGCAGCCGCGCGGACTTCTCGCCGCTTGCGGACAAGGGGGCTTCGCTTTCAAAGGTGGTGCACGACGCGCGCATAACGATAGACGAGGAGGGCTGCACCGCCGCGGCGTTCACCTCGGAAATACCCGCGACGGGCGGTATTTACGGCGACATCATACAGCACGACTTTATCCTCGACCGCCCGTTCGCCTTTTCGATAGTAAGCGAAACGGGAGAAACGCTTTTCCTCGGCACGGTAAGCGACCCGCGCGGCTAAAGGAGATTTTAGCGAGAACCGCTTGAATTTGGGGATTATTTATAGTATAATAGGGGGAGCAAGACTTGTTCCCCCTATCACTTTTTTCGGAGGTACTGCATGAAAAAGCTGCACGCGCTGCCCATAAAGGCATTCACCCCCTCGGACGGCTTTATCAAACGCTTTCAGCGGCTTATAAAGGACGAGGTGATACCCTACCAGTACGAGGTTCTCAACGACCGCGCCGAGGGTGCGGAAAAAAGCCATGTCGTGCAGAACTTCATCAACGCCGCAAAGGCTCTGCGCGGGGAGGAAAACGACGGCTTTTACGGGCAGGTGTTTCAGGACTCCGACGCCGCGAAGTGGCTTGAAGCCGTGGCGTACTCGCTCGTGATATTCCCCGACGAGAAGCTTGAAGCGCTTGCGGACGACCTTATAGAGAAGATAGCCGCCGCGCAGGACGAGGACGGCTACCTCAACACGCGCTTTACAATAAGCGACCGCGACAAGCGCTGGACAAATCTGCTGGAGGGTCACGAGCTGTACTGCGCGGGGCATTTTATGGAGGCTGCCGCCGCCTATTACGACGCTACGGGCAAGGACAGGCTGCTTAACGTAATGCTTAAAAACGCCGAGCATATCTACAGGCACTTCGTGACAGAGGACCGCGACGGCTTCCCCGGCCACCCCGAGGTGGAGCTTGCCCTGCTTAAGCTTTACCGCGCCACGGGCAGCGCGCATTGCTTAGAGCTTGCAAAGCGCTTTATCGACAGGCGCGGCGCAAGCGACTTCTTCCGCCGCGAGCGCGAAGCCGCAGGCTGGACGGTGTGGGGCAACGACCCCGACAACGGCGCGTATCAGCAGAGCTTCGCCCCCGTAAGGGAGCAGCGCGACGCGGTGGGACACGCCGTGCGCGCGGTGTACCTCTACACGGGTATGGCTGACCTCGCCGCGCAGACCGACGACTCCGCCCTGCTGGAAGCCTGCCGCGCCCTGTGGGAGAGCATAACAAGCCGCAGAATGTACGTTACGGGCGGCATAGGCTCGACCGTTATCGGCGAGGCGTTCACGGTGGACTACGACCTGCCAAACGACACCGCCTACGCGGAAACCTGCGCCTCATGCGGGCTTATGTTCTTCGCCGCGCGAATGCTCGAGAACGACCCCGACAGCAGGTACGCTAACGTTATGGAGCGCGCGTTCTACAACACCGTGCTTGCGGGAATGCAGCTTGACGGAAAGCGC
The DNA here is from genome assembly GCA_934462925.1 of uncultured Oscillospiraceae bacterium. Lineage (GTDB taxonomy): Bacteria > Bacillota > Clostridia > Oscillospirales > Ruminococcaceae > CAG-115. The sequence goes on from CAKSIT010000011.1 coordinate 29,179, forward strand.
TTTTTCTACGTAAACCCGCTGGAGGTGATACCCAGAATATCGGGCGTTGCCGCCACCCATTGGCACGACAGGCCGCAGCGCCCCGCGTGGTTCGCGTGCGCGTGCTGCCCGCCCAACGTTGCGAGGACGGTTTCGGGCTTTGGTATGTACGCCTACGGCGCAGGCGGCGACACGGCGTTCTGCCACCTTTACGCGGCGGGAACTGCGGACTTCGGCAACGGCATGAAAATTTCCTGCGAAACGCAGTTCCCCTACGGCTTTACGGTAGACTACGCCGTGCTTGAAGGCGCGGGAACGCTTGCGGTAAGGCTGCCCGACTGGAGCGAAAAAACCGCGCTTTCCCTTAACGGCGCGGAAATCTCCCCGCGCGTTGAAAAGGGCTACGCATATATCGGCGTTAAGCGCGGCGACCGCATAACGCTAACGCTCGACGGCGCGCCGCATTTCGTGTACGCCTCCCCGCGCGTAAGCGAGGACACGGGGTGCGCGGCGATTCAGCGCGGGGCGCTTGTGTACTGCTTCGAGGGCGCGGACAACGGGAGCGTTCTGCCGCTGTTTTTGAACGACTCCGCGCAGCCTGCCGCCGCAGAACCCGTCGAAGCGCTCGGCGGCGCGGTAGCAATAAAAGCGCAGGGCTATCGTATGCAGGATACGGGAGCGCTCTATTCCGCCAAAAAGCCCGCGCTTACGCCCGAAACGCTAACCGCCGTACCCTACTACACATGGGGCAACCGCGGCGAAAACGAAATGCGTGTGTGGCTGCCCGTGAAGTAAAAAGAAGCCCGCATAGCGACTGGGCTTAATGCCTGCCGTTATGCGGGTGACGCAGCAGATGTGCCTTTATTGTCAGACCGAGCGGCGCTCCATTTTTTCGGAGCGCCGCTCTTTTTTTAACGTATTCCCGTAATATCCTTGATAACCTCGCCCGCGATAATAAGCCCCGCTACGGACGGTGCAAACGCTATGCTCGCGGGGACTGCCCGCCTTACGCCGTCGCTCTCCGCAGCGGCGGGGGCGCGCGGCGGCTCGGTGGAATACAGCACCTTAAGCCGCTTTACGCCGCGCTTGCGCAGCTCGCAGCGCATAACGCGCGCCAGCGGGCATACGCTCGTTTTGTATATGTCGTCCACGCGGAACTGCGTGGGGTCGAGCTTGTTGCCCGCGCCCATGCAGCTTATTATGGGCGTTCCCGCCGCCTGCGCGCTCGTTACAAGCGTAAGTTTGCCCGTTACGTTGTCGATAGCGTCCACAACGTAGTCGTAGAGCGAGAAATCAAACTGCGCGGCGGTTTCGGGCAGGAAAAGCACCGCGTGCTTTGTAAGCTTAAGCGCGGGGTTTATGTCGAGAAAGCGCTCGCCCGCCGCGTCCACCTTGTACGCGCCTACCGTGCTGTGCAGCGCTATTATCTGCCTGTTTATATTCGAGAGCGCCACCGTGTCGTTGTCGATTATGTCGAGCGCGCCTATACCGCTGCGCACAAGCGCCTCCGCGGCAAAGCCGCCTACTCCACCCACGCCGAACACCGCGACCCTCGCCCCCGCGAGCCGTTCCATAGCCGCCGCGCCTATAAGCCGCTCCGTGCGCGAAAATTCCTCCATAATGCCCTCCATGCTATCCAAGCACCCAGTCTGCCGCCTGCGAAAGGCTCTTTGCAGCGCGCCCGCAAAGCGCCGAAAGCGCCGCTTCTGACTGGTGTCCGCCCGCCACGAGAATGCACTCGCAGCCGAGCGAGCGCGCCACGTCGTAGTCGTGCGAGGTGTCCCCGATGAACACCGCACGCGCGGGGTCTATGCCGTTTTGCGCAAAAAAGCTGCGCGCTATGTCCGCCTTGCCGCCCGCAAGCCTGTCGCCTATGCCCAGTATCTCGCTGAAATACCCCGACACGCCGCGCTCCTCTATCTGCCTTGTAAGCGCCGCAAGCTCTGAAGCGGAAAGCACCGCCTGTTTGAGTCCCGCCGCCTTAAAGCGCCCGAGCGCCTCGAGAGCGCCATCGGCAAGCCCCGCGCGCCGCTGCCTGCGGTCGTATTTTTCTATAAACTCCATTCCCGTGCGCTCAAACGGCACTTTGTCAAAATCAAAGCCCAGCCGCCTGTAATACTCGCTCACGGGGAAGCCGAACACACCGTGATACTGCTCCCTGCTCTGAAGCCTCGGCAGCCCGTATTCGTCCAAAAGCTCGTTCATGGACTCTATGCACACCTCGACGTCATCAAGCAGCGTGCCGTTCCAGTCCCAGAAAACGCGTTCGTATCTCATCTGCGCCCGCTCTCCTCAAGCCCCTCGGCCTGCGCCTTTGCCTTAAGCAAAAAGTCGTAGAGCGGCGCTATGCGCAGAAAATCCCGCGAAAGCCGCTTTGCAAGGTCGGGCGCGAACATAAAGTCCCTGTTGTCGGTATAGTACCCCACGCCGTACTCGCGGCGCTCCAGCCACTCCGCCTTTTCGGGGGAAGCATCGGGATAGCGCCTGCGCTTGTAAAGCTCGCCGTACTGCGCAAACCTGCGCTGACCCGCCACCGCCTGCGCCGCCGCGGTGAACGCGGGGTCGTCCGCAAGTATCATCCGCCGCAGCTGCTCCTTTATCGCGCCGTCCGCGCTGTAGTAGCCGCACCCGCAGCTCATTCCGCGCGGGGATATCGCGAGCCAGTAACCCGGGTGTCCGTCGTAGGCGTCCTCGCGCGGTCTTGAAAAGGTAAACCACATTTCGTCGCGGAATACCGCGCCCCTTGAACGGCGCGCGTCAAGGTAAATGCGCGAGAGCTTCTTGGGGTCGCAGATTATAAGGCTGTCTATCTTAGCCATTGCGGGGGCAAGCTCCAGCACTGTCTCCTTAAACGGCTCGGTAACGTACCGCGCGTACTCCTGCTTATGCTGTGCGAACCACTCCTTGCTGTCGTGGAGCTTGTTTTCAAAAAGAAAATCAAGCGTTTGCTGTGTAAACATTATTTCTTCTCCTTTTCGGAACGCGCGCGGCGCTTTTTGTCCGTAAGCGCAAAGCTGCCGAGCGTCATGCGCTCTATTTCTTCGCGCGGAACGTCGCTTTCAAGATACACCGAGTTCCAGTGCGTTTTGTTCATGTGGTAGGCGGGCGTAACGCCGCGAAACGCCTTTCGCAGAAAATCCGCTTCGATAGGCTCGCACTTAAGGTTTACTATGTACTGCCCGTCGTGCGGCATAAGCAGCGCGAACCATTTGCGCGTGTCTGCGTGGCGCACCACCCACGTGTCAAAGCTCTCGTCAAAGGGTCGGTCGGCCTCCGCGCCGCCTATGGTCGCGCAGAACTCCAAAAACTCATCTTTAGTCACGGTTTTTCCTCTCGTAAAGCATAAAGCGTATTTTGCGGCAGCCGCTCTCCACTACTGAGGAAGCCTCCGTGCATTCCCACTCGCCGTCCCTGTCTATCTCGGGGAAAAACGCGTCGCCGCCGAAGCTCTCGTATATGCGCGTTACAAACACCCGTTGGCACTCGGGCAGAAGCTGCCTGTATATCTCCCCGCCGCCTATAACGAATATCTCGCCCGATACGCCCTTTGCGTATTCGAGAAACTCCTCTACCGAGCCGAAAACACGCGCTCCCTCTGCGCTTCTGAGCGTGCGCGAGATAACGCAGTTTTCGCGCTCGGGCAGCGGGCGCTTCGGAAAGCTGTCCCACGTCTTTCTGCCCATAACTACCGTCGTACCCGTAGTGGTGTTCTTAAAAAAGCGCATATCCTCGGGGATTTTCGCAAGAAGCCCTCCGTCCCTGCCAATAGCCCAGTCGTTGTCCGCTGCAAGTATAGCGCTCATGCGTAATTTTTCTGCCACAGCCTGTCCCGCCTTTCAGATAATTCCGGCCGCCCGCAGAACCAACGCTGCACGGGCGGCTGTCCTTATATAAATCTACCACATTCTATCTGCTTTGTCAAGTACATACGCGCCGCTTACCCGCGCTCTATCACCTGCGGCACGGCTATATCTCCGCGCAGGGTGTAGTCTACAACAAGCCTTATGCCGTCCTTTTCAGGGAAGAATTTCTCCTCAGCCGCCGCTATCTCATAGCCGCCGTAGAAGTTCTCCTCGCACGCGGCTTTCTGCCGCCTTAACTCCTGCGTGCAGTCGTCGGCGGTGCGGGTTATGTCTATGCTGCGGTAGGCGGTGCAGACTGCGGTCTTTATGCGAAAGGGCGTTTCCTGCCCGAAAAGCCGCACAAGCGCGGTTTCCTCGGAATACACCCCGCCCGCAACGTCCTTTTTACCAAAGTAGAGCGGGTACTCGTCGTCGTGGAGCAGCAGGCTCTTGTATATCCGCTGCTCACCGTCCGCGCGCTGTATCGTTTCGCGAAACGGCACAAAAAACTCCTGCGTTTCGGTGAACTCGCCGATTATCTCGGCGTCCGCGCGCACGTACAACACGTGGTCGCCGCCGTCCGCCACAACGCCGCTTACCAGCAGCCCGCCCTGCTGCACGCCGCTCCCCGCGGCTGACGCCGCCCTGCCCTTGCGCACAGTCTGCCCGACGATTACCGCCGCGCGCGCCGCAACAAGGTTTCGCGGCGAAGCGTTGTCCTCTATCTCGGGGACTTCCTTGCCCTGCTCAACGCGCACCGTTACATGGCTGCCAACGCAGGACACGTCCACCCACGCGGTGTTTTCAAGCCTTGTCATAAGCAGGTACTCCGCGCGGTCCGTGGCAAGACCCGCGCGCGGCACGCCCTTTTCTATGCCGCACTCCGAAAGCACCGACATCACCGCAGCGCGCGGCGCGCCCTCCACGGTTATGCTCTCCACCCGCGAGGCGTGGAACGACAGTATAAGCACAAACGCCAGAAAACCAAGGTACAGCCCTATCCTGCGGCTATAGCGCGACAGCGTGAAATACGCGCCGCGCCGCTCCTCTGCGCGCAGCCGCACGCCGTGTTTAAGCGCCGCGCGCGAAACGTACAGGTAGTCCGCGGGAGAAACCTGCGCGCGCATTATCCCCTGTGAGAACGTCACCCCGCGCAGCGGCACGCACTCGCTTAAAAGCTGCGACACCAGCTTCTCCTGAAAACCGCCGTACCCGCTGAACGTCACCCGCCCGAAATACAGCCCGCGCCCCGCGCCCTTTGCTTTCTTCATTTTACTCCTCCTCGAACGAGAGCGAATGTATCCTCCCCGTTATCTTAACGCCGTCCATGCCGAAGCTTTCAAGCATAAGCGGCGTACCCGACACGGTAACGCGCGAGCCGTACACCGAAAGCGTTATGAAATCCTCGTCGTACCCGCTTACGCCAAGGCAGTTTTCAACAAGCAGCTCAGCCGTGCCGCGCAGGGTCATTACGCTGCGCTGCTGCGGCAGGTCGCCAAGCGCTATAAGCTTATCCTTTATGCCCATATCCGCCCTCCTTGCAAATCTGTCCCAGTATATGCGGGGACTGTCCGAATAATGCGCGTAATATTCGCCGCCCATGCCTCATATATTCTATAAGGCAGCGCCGCTGCGGAGAATGCCGCGCGGCTTTCGGATATGCCAAAAAAACTCTTTTGGAGGTCTGCTATGGACGACATGAAAAAGCTAATTGAAAAATACAAGCAGGAACTTATGGCCTACCGCAGGGCAGCAGAACCCGAGCCGAAAAGCATCTCGTTTACCTACCGCCCCGAGGAAGCGCCCGCGCCCCGCAGCGAACTCCCCGCGCATACCGAGCGCGCTTCCGACTCCGCCGCGCCCGAGCCGCGCGAAACGCCCCGCAAGCCGCAGATAATCGGCTATGCGGACGAGGGGGAGGTGTCCGAGCTTTACAGGGAGCTTTTCGGGGGCGAGGGTACGCCGGACGGGGACGTTACACACGCAATGGAAGCTTCTCACGCCGAGAAAGAGCCGCTTGCGGAGAACGCGCCCCATGCCGAAAACACGCACAGCGCTGAAAGCGCCCCGCCCGACCCCGCGCCCAGCCCGGATATGTCCGACATATTCAGCTTTGCGGGCGAAGAAAACGCGGAGAACGCGGACAGCGCCGAGGGCGCGGAAAACCCGCAAAAGCCCGAACTCCCGCCCGAAGGGCTTATCGCCGAACCCGAGGAGCTTTTCGCGCCGCAGTTTAACGAAGTGCCGTCATTTGGCGAGGTGCAAAGCAAGATAACCGCTGAGAGCCGCCACGAGGACAACACGCTGCCGCGCGAGCCGGTATCGGGCGTTACAAGCAGCGCGCCCACCGACCCGCTGCCCGGGGCCGCGCAGGCGCAGCGCGTTTCCCCAGAAACCGCCGAGCGCCTTACCGAACAGCCCGTAAGCGGCACAGACCCCGACGAGCAGCTCACGGGCCGCAGCTTCGAGTCCGACGAGCGCCCCGTGAACGACCCCGCCGACATAAAGCCCAACGGCAACGGCGCGCCCGCCGTAAATTACGAGGAGCGCGCCTATAGCAGCTACGCCGAGTTCGAGCGCGAAAACACTTGCACGGGACAGCTTCGCTTCAGGACGTTTACCGCGCGCGGCGCGCTGCCCGTAAAGGACGCGGTGTGCGTTGTCACCAAGGACTTCGGCGGCGAAACGCAGGTGCTTTCCACCCAAACCACCGACATGAGCGGCCAGACCGAGATAATCTCGCTGCCCGCGCCGCCGCACAGCCTCTCGCAGACCCCTAACAACACGATACTGCCCTACGCGCTTTACGGCGCGACTATCCGCGCGAAGGGCTTCGAGGGTATCGTGCTTAAGAACATTACCATATTCGAGGGCATTCTGTCCGTGCAGAACGCCGCGCTCGTTCCGCTCGCGCCCGATGAAAAAGAGGGCGACATCGGCGAAACGATAGACGAGGCCGCTGTGAGCGGAGGTGAGCGTAATGCCGCAGAATAATCTTCCATATGTACCCGAAACGATAACCGTGCATCTGGGTCCGCCCGACTCCCCCGCGCAGAACGTCACGGTGTCGTTCCCCGACTATATAAAGAACGTCGCTTCGTCCGAGATATTCCCCACGTGGCCCGAAGCCGCGCTGCGCGCCAATATCTACGCGCAGACCACCTTTGCGCTCAACCGCATTTACACCGAGTGGTATCGCTCGCGCGGGTACGGCTTCGACATAACAAGCTCCACCCAGTACGACCAGGCGTACGTTTACGGCAGGGATATCTTCAACAACATAAGCCGCCTTGTAGACGAGCTTTTCAACAACTACATCGTGCGGCAGGGGAGCGTCGCGCCGCTCTTTTCGGCGTTCTGCAACGGCACTACGGTCACCTGCGACGGGCTGTCGCAATGGGGTACGGTAACGCTTGCGAACAACGGCCTTACCCCCTACGAGATACTGCAATACTACTACGGCAGCGACATAAACATAGTAAGAAACGCACCGGTAGAGCCGTATATCGGCAGCTACCCCGGCGTGCCGTTCGGCTTCGGCTCTTACGGGGACGAGGTGCGGCAGATACAGCAGGAGCTTAACCGCATTGCCGCGAATTACCCCGCTATCCCAAAAATCGTCCCCGCGAACGGCAACTACGGCGAAAGCACCGTGCAGGCGGTAAACACGTTTCAGGGGATATTCGGGCTTGCGCAGACGGGGACTGTGGATAAGCAGACGTGGTACAAAATAAAGTTCATATTCACGGCGGTAAAGGGGCTGTCCGAACTTATGGGCGAGAACCTCTCCGAGCAGGAGGTGGAGCTTCAGTTCCCGCGGCAGCTGGAGCTTGGCGACTTCGGCTTCGAGGTGCGGTACGTGCAGTTCTTCTTAAACGTTATCGCCTACTTCAACCCCGAGATTCCCACGGTAAATTCCGCGGGAGTATTCAACGAGGCAATGCGCGAGCAGGTAATGGCGTTCGAGCGCTTCTACGGACTTAACCCCGACGGCGTTGTGGATTTCAGAACATGGCAGCTTATACGGCAGGTGTACAACAATATCCGCGAGAACCTGCCCGAGGGCTACGAGGGTTCAACGGCGGCGCTGTATCCGGGGTATACGCTCACCCCCGGGCTTCGCAACGACGACGTTCGCGAGCTTCAGACCTACCTGCGCACAATAGGGCAGAACGTCGCGGCTATCCCCACGGTGGAGGTCACGGGTTACTACGGCCCGCAGACCGAAAACGCAGTCGCGGTGTTTCAGGAGAACTACGGCCTGCCCGTCACGGGCGCGGTGAGCGCCCTCACATGGGACGCCATAGCAAAGGAGTATAACTATATCCGCTTCGGCACGCAGCGAACGGGGTAACATATGAAAAGGGGCTGTTTTGGCAGCCCCTTTTTTGCTGTTCAGCTCTTATTCTCGTCAGAGTCCGTCATCTTATCGCCAATGCGAATGATATTGCCCGACATCTCAATAATCATTCCCCAGAACGAGTGTGCCGCCAGAACAAGGACAATTCCACCGATGACTACGACGAAGCTGAACCACCCTTTAACCATGAACCCAAGCACGAATACGCATATAATGCTTATTACCATGCTTACCACCATAACGCGCTTGCACAGCTTGGTGTACTTATTTTCCATAACGTTTCCTCCTCAAAATTTAATTCCTTTTCGGAATTATCTATATTATAATTCCATTTTGGAATTTTGTCAACCCCTTTTGTAAAATATAATAAAGCAAAGGGGGCGGTTTTATGAAAACACGCAAAAAAGAGTACGGCGACGTGAACATGGTGGGGCGCAGGATAGAGGAGCTGCGGAAGTCGCGCGGGATAAAGCAGAAAGACTTTATAGCCATGATGCAGTGCGAGGGCTGCGACATAAATCCAACAAGCTACTCGAAGCTCGAGGGGCAGCTGCGCTCGGCGAATGACAAGGAGCTTTACGTTATCGCGCGGATACTTGAAACAACAATAGATTCGCTCTTTGAACAATAAAACCCCCGCCGAGGCGAGGGAATTTTTATTGCATAAACGGGTTTTGCTCATATAACGCTATTCATTCCACAGCTTGTCGTAGTACGCCAGTATAAGCTCTGTCACGCGCCCGTAGCTGAGCGTGCCTTCCTTTACGCCCTGCGACTTTATAAAGCCGTTGTTTACGCTGCTCGCCGCCTGCTCTACCCTGCCGCGGTGTTCGTCTATGTAGCGGCTGTTTGCGGCGAGGTCCGCGCGCATTCCGTCCGTGCAGAGCGAATACGCCTGCCGCCACATATCCTTGTCGTAGGAATAAAGCGAGTTTGCGCAGTACACGAACGCCTCGAGATACCCCGAGTAGCGAAACTCCGCGTACTCGCTGTTTATGCAGGACAAAAACGCGTAGAAGTTGCATTCGTTCTCAAACGCTATTCCCCGCGAATGCGCGCTCTCGTGCGCGGCGGTGAACGGTATCGAATAATCGGGCTGGGCGGTGTTTACGTTGCACTCCGCAAAAAACGGGAAGTACATTCCCGTGATAAGCGTGTAGCTCCACGCCTCTGAAAGCATTACGGGCTTCTGGCGGAACACGCTCGTCCATAGATACGGGTAGTCCCCGACAAGGGCGCTGTAGCCGCTGCCCGTGCGCGAAAGCTCCGTGAAAATGTCCTCGGGCAGCGTCATTTCGCCGTTCTCGTTTTCGGGCAGACCCTCGCGCTCGCGGGCGGCGTTCGCGGCAAGCTCCTCGCACACGCGCAGCAGGTGTTCGGCGGTTTTTGGCGAGGTGTCAAGCCCCATAAGCTCCTCTGCGGGCAGGCGGTAGAAGTTCGCGCCGTGGCATATCATGTACATAAGGCACGCGAACGACAAAAACGCCGCCGTTCCGCGCGCCGCCCTGAGCGCGGTCTTTTTGCGGTCGCGGCTTTTTTTAAGCCTGCGCACAAGCACGACTATAAGCGTTACCGCAAGCGGCAGGGCAAGCACCACAAGCAGCTCGGTGAGCGATATCGGCACAAGGCTCGTAATAAATCCCAGCGGGACTGTAACCGCCTTAAAAATCCCGCGCGCAAACACGTATTCCGCCGCCTGCGGGAAATAAGGCAGCACAAAATACATAGCCGCCGCCAAAACAAGCGGTATAAATATCCACACCGCGCGGAATATCCTCCCCGCACGGCTTTTCGAGCGTTCCTTTGTCTTCTGCATGGCGTTCTCCTGTCTGTCGTTATATGGTCACCTCTAAAAACCTTGTTTGAGTGAAAATGTGTATAGCGCACCGACTGCTTCTTTCAACAAGCGAAATTTCTGATGTGACGGCGTCCATGCCGTCACTCGGTTATTTCGCTTCGCAACGTCGTGTTGCACCTCCTCGTAAGGCATACAGCCTTACTTCGTCGGCTTTCATCGCATTCGGCACACTCTACCCATTTTCCCTTTTCAAACCGGTTTTTAGAAGTTCCCATATAATATAGTATAGCATTCCCCGCGGACTTTTCGGCGCGCATAGAATGCCGCCGTGCGCTCTCACATAATTTTCAGACAACAAAGCCCCCGCCGCGATAAAGCGGCAGGGGCAGCTGTTATTAAAGCTAAATGCGCCGATTACGCTCTTACGTAGGTGAATACGTAGTTTGCAACGTTACCCTCGGAATCAGCAATCGGAACAACGTAGCTGAAAGCGTCGTTCTCAGCGTCGTATACGAGCTCGAGAGAAAGCGTCTCGGAAAGCGGGCAGGAAATGCCTGTTTCGGTAACGGTGTAAGCAACGCTTGCGGTGTTGCCGCCGCTGGTGTTGGTGTAGGTGGTTTCGTCGATAACAACGGTGCTTTCAACGTCCTCAACAGCAACGCCAAAGGAATCAGCGTAATCCTGAACCGTGCCGCCGTTTACGCCTGCGAGCGTCCATGTGCCGATAAATACCTCAGCGCCCGTGGAAGCCTCTGCGGTTGCCTCGCCGGATACTGCCATCTCGGCGGTGTCTGCGGTCTGCTCAACGGTTACAACGTCGTCAACGGTTGCGATATCGTCAACCTCGTTGTCCTTGCCGCAAGCGGTAAGGGAAGCTACGGCTGCAGCGATAGCAGCAAGCGCAATAATCTTTGTAAACTTTTTCATGTTCATTCTCCTCTAAGTCAGAATTTCTAAAAGGTAGCTGCAAATAATTACCATATCCAGTAAATCTACAACAATGGCAATTATAGCACACGCTAACCTGTTTGTCAATAACCCTATGGTCATTTTTGGATATTGTACCAAACTCTCACCCGCAGGGTGTATAAAATTTTACACTATTGTGCATAATCCCGATGAATCACCGCTTTGTTTACACAGCGGCAAAGAAATTTCGCCAAAATTGCGCGCAGGGCGAAAAAAGTGCTTGACAAAACCGAAAAAGTATGCTAAAATATAATACGTTGCAAAGCTTGCAGCATATGCAGGTGTGGCGGAATTGGCAGACGCGCTAGCTTCAGGTGCTAGTGATCGCAAGGTCATGTGGGTTCAAGTCCCGTCACCTGCACCATCGGCTTAACGCCGCAAGTAAATTTCGCCCTCAGGAGTTCTGGGGGCGATTTTTTTGTACGGCGGCAGGCAAGCCTTGCGCTTCAAAATATTAGGCGTTCATTTAATTGCGCTTGCTATCGTAAAACTATAATCAAGGAGGGTAACCATGGGCAGATTCTCAACAACGGTACAGGTGAAGAACAGCTTTGAAAGGTCGAATTTTGTAAGCCTGTTCTGCGATACAATGAAAAAGCGCGGGCTTGTAGGGTGTTCCGAGGACGAAGCAGCGCAGTCGTACCTGCTCGCCTTTGGCGAGGGCTGGGCGACATTGGCAAGCGGAGAGTACAACGAGAACCCGCAAAAGGCGTGCGACGACGCGCGGGACATTGCCGCTTCGCTTAATACAAGCGCGTTCTCCGTGGAAGTCGTTGACAGCGACTTTGCGCTGCTGAAGCTCTGCGCTTCAAACGGCGGCAGGGACGAGGTTATCGTAGGGGACGGCTCGGGGTACGGCATAGAAAATCAGCCCCGAGGAACGCAGGCGCTCTGGCAGCCGCTGCTTGCAGAGGGCAGGACGTGGGAGCAGTTCACGGAAACGGCGGCGAAGAACGCGGATTTTGCCGAGGATACGCTGGCAGAGCTGGCTGAGGTTCTGGGAATCGAGCCGCGTTACATCTGCGCCGATTTCGACGATATTGCGGAAAAAGCGGGCGGCAATTTTACGGCGGTTTACTTCAAAAAAGCCTCCGCAAAGCCCGTAATGTCTTTGAAAGCGGCATTCAGGCAGGTGTTCGGCGAGGCGCTTGAACCGCTCGGGTTTAAGCTTGTTAAGAGCAAGTATCCGTATTTTGCGAGGGTTGTACAGGGCGGAGAGATTATTCACGTTATTTCTCTGAAAACACAAGCCCCATATCTGCATACAATAGGTCGTGCGGGATTTTCTGTTTTAAGCGGTGCAGCTACAGTATACAGACCTAAAATCGACCTGTCGGTATCGCCGAAATCAAACTCCAGATGGCTTTTTGGCATACGTAAATTCTATAATGAATCAAATCGCTCTGATTTTGATTCTGAATTTAATAATGGAAACATTTGTGAGTCCTCCTATATTGAGGGCAGCAGCGAATCTTTGCTGGAGGCAATGGAGCAGGCATTGAAACGCACAATAAGCATTGTGATACCTGTGTTAGAAAAAATTGTTGATATGGATTCGTGCGCAAGGTTTTGTACTGTATATAACATGGGCTTTAGCTTGAAAGAACATTTTGATGCAATTAAAAACGGTATTATTGACCCAAACGATATAAATAATGAGGGGCTTTTAATAATGAGAATCAAGGATTATGTCGGTTATATCGATTGGAAGCTGGAGAGGGATAGAATTCAAAAAAAGGCGCTTGTTGAGCTTCCATACTACACATATACGCAAGATGAGTATGATAATTTTTGCAGCAATATTGACAGAATAAAAAAGGAACACCTTCAGATGATGGGCGATGTTACAAATGACGTTCAATTCTACAGTAGGATTATGCTTGAAATGGAAAAACGCAAGCTGTCGAATACTGAAATTTTGCGGACATACGGAATTGACATATAAGGACAAAGTATGGCTTGAAAAGGCATATGAAGAATTGGAACGGCGGAAAAAAGAAAACACCGAAAAGCTAAGAGCCTATGGATTAAATATCTGAAATCGTGAAATCTCCTACATTATAATAAGCACGGTGCTGGCCCGCTTTTTTCAAAGCCGTCAATCGGTTCTTGACAACGCCACGCACCATGTGCTATAATAATTTCGGATACTATAAAAATATTTTTTTCGGGGGGCGAAGCAATGACTATGCAGTTCTGCGACTATGTATGGTACAACGGGGTAAAGTTTACGCTTGTTGACACCGAAGAAGGTACGAGCCTTATAGATTCCGCCGATTTTGATATTGAGGGCACCTGCCGCACCGCCTGCTATCGCGGGTACACCGCGGAGTATTTCATAGAGGACGGCGTTATTTACGGCGAAAAAACCGTGGAGAATTATCCCGCAGGCGGACACATTATTGAGCAAATCATCTCCGGGCGCATGGTAATGCACTACACGGGCAGCCTTGTAATAGCTGCTAATAAGGACGGCAGGCATTTCCCCGCGCAGAATATAACTGATTTTCTCGATTCCGACAGGGCGCTGGAGCTGACCTTTGCCGACGGGCGGCTGACCGAGGCGCGCGACCTTACCCCCGCCGCGCAGGCGTGGAAAAGCTCGCACCGCGCCGCCGCAGACCGGGAGCAGGAATACGCGCAAAGGGAAGAAGCCGCCCGCGCGGCGCTTTCGCACGAGTACGGCACAAACTACAAATGGGGCGGCTGAGCCGAAACGAGATGGAGCATGAGAGGATTTGAGCAAAGCGGCACATTCTATTCGGCGGTGAAAAACGAGAACAAAAAGCTCGGCGCGCTTATAGGCGGCTTTTTCGGCGGGAGCATAATTTTATGCACGATAGCGCTGCAGCCGCTCGGCTTCACCGGCAGGACGACGGTTTTTAAGGCGGTAATGCTGGCGTTTGTAATCGCCGCGGTAGGCTGCTTTGTTTTCAGAAGAATGAACGCCGTTCTGCGCGGAAACGCCGCGCATTATTCCTGCGACGACGTTAAGTTCTGCGTGAGCGCCGACGGCGTTACAACAACGCTCTACTACGCCGCAATCGTGGACATAACCTTTGCGGAAAGGACGTTCATGAGGCTTAAGCGCGGCTACGACGTTACGGTGTTTACGGACGAGCGCAGCTACCGCTTTACTATAGTGTTCAACGGCTTTAACAACCTGCCCGCCCCAAAGGACACCCCATTCGAGCCGATTATCCGCCGAGTAAACGGGTTGGGCGCAAACAGCGCAAGCTCCCTGCCATCTCCCGAAGCCCCGCGCCCCGCGCCCGACATGAGCGCGCTGAAAGCCCCCGCGCCGCATAGCGCGCCCGCGCTCTCAACCGACGAAATGCCGGCCGTAGGCGGCGCTTCGCTTGAGAGCGTGCTTAGCAGGCTGAACGACGAGCTCAATCCCCCCGAAAAAGCCCCCGCTCCTCCCCCGCCCATACCCGCGCCCCTGCGCGAGCGCATTGAAGCCGAGGAAAACCCCGTGCTTACCACAGGCTCGTTTTTCTGCGAAAGTCACGCGACATGGGCGCTGCGTATCATCATTGCAGCCGCGGGCGTAATAGGCGGAATATTCGTGCTGCAAGCGCTTGGACTGATAGGCTCGTATTCTAAAATGGACTACGCCGTCGCGCTCATAGCGCTTATCATCTGGGCAGCGCTCTGGATAACGCTTTTTCGCTTTGGAAGCGCGGGCAAAAAGTATTCCTACCGCCTGCGCAAAACGGAAATGCTCATTACCGCGAAAAACACCGAGATTTGCCTTTACACCCGCGACCTTGTGCGCATTGAACACCGCCCCATGAAAGTCCTGCTAAAGCAGTACGGGTGGGAAATAACCGTAATCACGCGCTATAAGGAATATAAATTCCGCGTGCTGTTCCCGTACGGGAAAAAATTCTACGCTTACGATAAAACGGCGCTCGCCCTGCTTGAGGAATACTGCTCAGAGCCGTCCGCCGCAGAGGAGTACCCATGACCCTTATTTTTGACAGCCACCCGTTTCAGTACGAGATAGAGCGGCTTTTCCGCAGCTTCTTCCCGCCGATAAAAATAGCGCTCTCGCGCGAGCCGAACGACGCGCAGGGTGAATACTGCCTTACCTCGCGCCGCGCGGACGGCGGGAAGCTTCTGCTTAGCGTGCGGCTGTGCGCGGGCGGACGGGACATCTCCCGCAGCGAAACCGTCCCCGCCGATACCCCCGAAAAGGAGCAGGAGCGCGCGCTTTCCGTGCTGCTTTACGAGGCGCTGCGCTCTCTTACGGGCATTGCGCCGCCGTGGGGCATTCTCACGGGGGTAAGACCCGTCAAGGTGCTGGCTTCTGTAAGCGACGAATACGCCGTGGAAAAGCTGCTTGTGTCCCCCGAAAAGCTGGCGCTCGCCCGCAGGATAAGCGCGGTGCAAAAGCCCCTTGCAGAGGGCGCAAAGCCGCGCACGTTCAGCCTTTACGTGTCGATACCGTTCTGCCCGTCGCGGTGCAGCTATTGCAGCTTCATCTCGCACTCAGCAGACCGCGCGCAGGGGCTTATAGACGAGTACCTCGGGCTGCTTGCGCGGGAGCTTTCCGCAACGGCGGACGCCGCGCGTCAGGCGGGGCTGCTGCTTGATACGGTGTACTTCGGCGGCGGCACGCCCACCGTGCTTTCCGCGCAGCAGCTGGAGCGGCTGTTCGCGGCGCTCGAATGCTTCGACATGGCGCGCGTGCGCGAATTTACTGTTGAAGCGGGCCGCCCCGACACCATAACGCGCGAAAAGCTGCTTGCAATAAAACGCGCGGGCGCGCGCCGCATTTCGGTAAACCCGCAGACGATGAACGACAGCGTGCTTGCGGCTATCGGCAGGCGGCACACCGCCGACCGAACCCGCGCCGCATACGCCCTCGCGCGGGAGGTGGGCTTCGAGTGCATAAACGCCGACCTTATAGCGGGGCTGCCGACGGACACGCCCGAGAGCTTCCGCGCAAGCCTTGACGAGGTTGTTGCAATGCGCCCCGAGAATATCACCGTGCATACGCTGTCGCTGAAGCGCGCGGCGGCGCTTTTCCGCGCGGAGGACGCGCAGGGCGGCGGCGCTTCGCAGATGGTGGACTACGCGCACGCGGCGCTTTCGGCTGCGGGGTACTCGCCCTACTACCTTTACAGGCAGAAGAACACCGCGGACAACCGCGAAAATACGGGCTACGCGCTTCGCGGCACGGAAAGCATTTATAATATGTATATCATGGAGGAGCTGCAAACCATTCTCGCGGCGGGCGCGGGCGGCTCTACAAAGCTTGTTGACGGCGGCAGGATAAAACGCATTGCTAACTTTAAGTACCCTTACGAATATATTGACAGATTCAACAAAGTTATCAACAGCAAGGAAGATATAATAGGCTTTTTTGACGAATAATTACCTTGGGGCAACATATTCACGCGTAAACGGTTGACAAATGTGCATTATTTCGTTATTATTTATAGTAGCGGAATGTGGCTCCGCTGAAAGGGCGCTGCCCTGTCACACAAAAAACTTTTACACTCCGGAGGTCATTATGGACGCAAAAACAACAGGTATCGTTGCATACCTCACATGGATTGGCTGGCTTATAGCTTTCTTCGCAGGCGACAAGGAGGGCGCAAAGTTCCATCTCAATCAGGCGCTTGTTCTGGCTATCGCATTTATCATTTGCGGTATCGTTCCTTTCGTCGGCTGGGTTGCTGAGATTTTCGTTATCGTATGCTGGTTCATCGGCTTTATCGGCGCGATTAACGGCGAGGAGAACGAAATCCCCCTGCTTGGCAAGATAAAGATTATCAAGTAATCACACAAAGCAAAAGACCGCCGCGCAATGCACGGCGGTCTTTGCGTGTGAACGCTGGGTCATATAAGCTCCAGCAGCCCGTAAACCAGTATCACGCTCAGCGAAAGCGCAATTATTACCCTGTCGAATACCTTGCATACTTCTTTCATTTTCATTTCTCCTTTACAGCGCCGTTTCCCGGCTGAGCTTATTGTAGCATATTCGCGCGGGGTTTGGCGGGATTTTTCGATACACTTTTATAATTGTGCCGCATACAGCGCAATTAAGCATACTGCGGGGCGATTACCCCGCGCGGGAGGTTCTCATGGCTTTTACAGACGAAGAAAAGAACGCGATATACGCGGTGGAGCAGGCGTGCTTTGCGGACTGCTGGACGCGCGAAATGCTGTTCGAGGAGCTTGACAGCCCGCTGTGCGCGGTCTGCACGTTCAGCGTGGGCGGAACTGTCGCGGGCTACGCGCTCGGGCGGGTCGCCGCGGACGAGGCGGAGCTTTTCCGCATTGGCGTGCTGCCGAACGAGCGCAGGCAGGGCGTGGGAATGCGCCTGCTGAAGCAGCTTCACGCAGCGCTTGCAGAGCGCGGCGCTGCCGTGTGCTTTCTCGAGGTGAGAAGCCGAAACGCGCCCGCGCGCGCCCTCTACGAAAGGGCGGGCTATGAGCAGATAGCCGTAAGGCGCGGCTATTACGGCGACGACGACGCCGTGATAATGAAAATTGCCCTCTCCCCCTAACAAAGCCCCGAATGCTATTGACACGGGGCTTTGTTTTGTGGTAAAATGTAAGAAGCGATATCATAGCACAGGAGGGAAAAAACAATGTCAGATATACCCGTAAATCCTTTTGACGACGCCGAGGAAATTGCCAAGAAATCAATGGTGCTGTTTTTCCTCATAGACTGCTCGGGCAGCATGGGCGGCAGCAAAATAGGCACGGTAAACGCCGTTATGGAGGAGCTTATCCCCGAAATACGCGGCATAGGCGGCGCTGACGCGGACATTAAGCTTGCGGTGCTTAAGTTCTCGGGCGGCAGCGAGTGGATGTACAGCGAGCCTGTCTCGGTGGACGAGTTTGAGTGGAAGCCAATCGACGCGGAGAACGTAACCGACCTCGGCAGCGCGTTCACGGAGCTTGCCGCAAAGCTCTCGCGCAGCGAATTTATGAAGTCGCCGTCGCTCTCCTTTGCGCCCGTAATGATACTGATGTCCGACGGATACCCCACGGACAACTTTGAAAAGGGTCTGGCGGAGCTTTCCAAGAACCGCTGGTACGCCGCGGGAATAAAGGCCGCCGTAGCCATCGGCGAGGACGCGGATTTCGATATACTCGCGCGCTTTACGGGCAGCCCCGACAGCGTTGTTACCGCAAACAACGGCGAGGCGCTTGCAAAGCTCATAAAGTTCGTTGCGGTAACGTCTTCGCAGATAGGCAGCCGCTCTATGCGACTTGCGGAGTCCGAGGAGGATATGCGCACAAAGCAGCAGTCCGCCGCGGAGCAGATACGCGAGTTTGCGGAAAGCGACGAGATAAACGCTGATATCGAGGCGGGCTGGTAATGCCGTTTAAGGGCTACGCAGTTTCGGTAAGGGGCGCTTCTCACGAGGACGCGGGCGAACCCTGTCAGGACAGCGCGCGCGTTTACACAGGCGATGGGCTTGCAATAGCCGCCGTGTCGGACGGTCACGGCAGCGCAAAGCACTTTCGCAGCGCGGCGGGCAGCGAGATGGCAACGCGAGTGGCAATACGCTCGCTGTGCGACTTCTGCGAGAAAAACGGCGGGCTTGACGGGCTTTTCGACCCAAGCGGCGCAGGCGTGCGCTTATGCGGCACTACCGCCGAAAGCGCCGACGCCGGTTCGCCCGAAAACGCAGCGCGCCGCATTGCGGCAAACATAATCTGCGGGTGGAACAGCGAGATAGCCGCGCACATGGCGTTCGCCCCGCTGAACGATACGGAGCAGAAAATAGCGCAGGGCTTCGGCGGTATCCCCGCGGAGGTTATGTACGGCGCTACGCTTATCGCCGCAGCGGTTACGGAGCGCGGCGTTTTCGGGCTTCAGATAGGCGACGGGTGCTTTAATTCAAGCGAGGGCGGCGTTATGGGCTGCCCTATGCCCGACGACGCAAAGCTCATGGGCAACCTCACCACCTCGCTTTGCGACAGCGACGCTATCGGCAGCTTCCGCTGGTTTTACCGCAGCGGCGCGCCCGAGGGCGTTATGCTTTCAAGCGACGGGCTTATAGGCTCGTTCAGAAACGAGAGCGACTTTTTAAGCTTCGGCGGGCGCGTTCTCGGCGCTATATCCGACGGCACGGCGGCAAGCCTTGCAGAGCATCTTCGCAGGCGCTCCCGCAGCGGCAGCCGCGACGACATCTCAATCGCGGCGCTGGTCGCGTACGACAACCGAAAGGAATAAACAAAATGCACATTAAGAATACAGACGACCTCAGCATGACTAACAGCAAACTCATTGAGCTTATCGCAAGCGTAAAGAGCGCCTCCAAGGAGGAGTTCATGCCGATAATGAACGACATAGCGCAGGAAATCGCAATGAACGCCCGCTTCGTTTCCCCCGTGCGCTTTTCAAAAGAGCCTATTCTCAACGAGAACGGCACGGCGCAGCTCCCCGAGGGTACGACCATATCCTTCGCGCAGCTTGAAAACGATAAGGGGCAGAAGTTCTACCCCGTGTTTACAAGCGCAGACGAGCTAATGAAGTGGGAGCAGATGAAGGCGCAGCAGCCGCAGACGCTCACGCTCGGCTTCGACGACTACGCCTCCATGATACTCGACAGGAACGGCGGCGAGGGCTTCGTTATAAACCCGTTCAGCGACAACCTTATGATAGCGCACGAGGCCGTTGAGCGCTGGAGGAAGAAGAAGCAGCTGCAGACAAAGGGTCACATTGAGCAGCGGCTATCCCCCGACACAAAGCTCGACATAACCGAACCCAAAGAGCTGCCCATGCCCCTTGTAAACGCCGTTACCGAGGCCGCTAAAAAGGACGCCGCAGTAAAGGCGCTCTGGCTTTTGCACATGGAGCATGACGGCAGCAAGTCGCACCTGCTGGTGGTGGACTTCGACGGCGAGCGCGACAAGGTGTACACCGCCCTCGGCAGCGCCGCAAAGCCGTTTATAGGCGGCATGGACCTTAGCATTATAAGCGCTGCGGACAGCCTCGGCAGGGACGTTACAAAGAACCGCGCGCCGATATACAAAGCGTAACGAATACCCGTGTAACGGGCAGCAGCAGTTTTCAAGGCAATTTTAATAATCCGCGGGGCATTTTTTCGGATTTTTTCTATTGTTGATACAAAGACAAAATATTGACAAGCGTCCGAAAATGATATATAATATTTATCATAGAATGCTGTGAGTATAGCTCACTTTATAAGGAAAATTGGGGAGGAAAGCACATATGCAGGAAAGAAATACCTTGCTTATTGTCGATGACTTTGAGTTCAACCGCCTTATGCTCGGCGACACGTTCAGCGAGTATGCCGTGGTAGAGGCTGAAAACGGCGAGCGCGCCATTGCCGAATACGAGCAGCACAAGGGCGAAATATGCGCTGTTCTTCTCGACATAATGATGCCTGTAATGGACGGCTTCGGCGTGCTGGAATACTTTGTAAAGAACAACTACATAGACGACATTCCCGTGTTTATTATAAGCGCGGACACGTCGGACAAGTCGCTTTCGCGCGCGTACGACCTCGGCGCTGCGGACGTTATCGCAAAGCCGTTTAACATACGCTTTGTACGCCGCCGCATAAACAACATTATCGAGCTTTACAACCAGCGCCGCGAGCTGCGCTCGGTAGTGGACGCGCAGAGCAAGATACTCAGCCTTGACAGCAAAAAGTAAGCGGGCGGGCTTTAAGTCAAGCATTAGGCTACAAACGGGCAGGATTTTTACGGTGCATTTTGGGCAAATCCCCAAAATGCGCCTTTATTTTTGCAAGAATGCGAAAATGCTCTTGCAAAAAAAATATGGCTATGTTATAATAAACGCAGAGCGTTTATTATAAATTAAAATGCCTTGCGCATACGTTCCCCGTTGGGGAACTCCGCGCATATCGGCAAATTATATCATATCCATGCGGATATGATATAATAAACGCAGAGCGTTTATTATAAATTAAAATGCCTTGCGCATACGTTCCCCGTTGGGGAACTCCGCGCATATCGGCAAATTATATCATATCCATGCGGATATGATATAATAAACGCAGAGCGTTTATTATAAATTAAAATGCCTTGCGCATACGTTCCCCGTTGGGGAACTCCGCGCATATCGGCAAATTATATCATACCCTTGCGGCTATGATATAATGAAACTATGGAAAGGTGCTGCGCCTGCCGCAGCGGGGTGATTCGCCCTAACATATATTAAAAAGGGGTATGGATATGCTTTACACACAGATGACCAAGGAACAGCTGAGCGCAGAGAAGCAGAAGCTGGAGAAAGAGTACGACGCCTATAAGGCAAAGGGACTTAAGCTTGATATGTCCCGCGGCAAGCCCGCGCCCGAGCAGCTGAACCTGTCGCTTGATATGCTGCTGCACTGCCTTGACGGCAACTACAAGTCCTCTAACGGCATTGACTGCCGCAACTACGGCGTGCTTGACGGCATTCCCGAGGCTAAGGCGCTCTTTACGAAAATGCTCGGCGTAAACAACGACGAGATTATCGTAGGCGGCAACTCCTCGCTTCAGCTTATGTACGACACGCTTATCCGCGCAATGCAGCTCGGCGTTCTCGGCAGCGACAAGCCGTGGTGCAAGTACGAGAGCGTAAAGTTTATCTGCCCCGCGCCCGGCTACGACAGGCACTTCGCTATCTGCGAGGCGCTCGGTATCGAAATGATTCCCGTAGCTTATAAGGAAGACGGCCCCGATATGGACGAGGTGGAGCGCCTTGCAGCCTCCGACGAGTCGATAAAGGGTATCTGGTGCGTTCCTATGTACTCCAACCCCACGGGCATAACATATTCCGACGAGGTTGTAAAGCGCTTTGCAGCACTCAAGCCCGCCGCAAAGGACTTCCGAATTTTCTGGGATAACGCATACTGCGTTCACCACCTGTCCGACGCCGACCGAGACCACCTGCTGAACATCATCGACGAGTGCAAGAAAGCGGGCAACCCCGACCTCGTGCTGGAGTTCACCTCCACGTCTAAGATATCGTTCCCCGGCGGCGGTCTTGCGGTAATCGCTGCAAGCAAGGCAAACATCGACTTCATCAAGAGTCAGATGACCTATCAGACCATAGGCTTCGACAAGCTCAATCAGCTGCGCCACGCAAAGTATTTCAAGGACTTCAACGGCATTCAGGAGCATATGCGCCACCACGCCGCAATAATCCAGCCCAAGTTCAACGTTGTGCTTTACGCGCTCGATAAGGAGATAGCTCCCCTCGGCATAGGCAGCTGGAAGAAGCCCAAGGGCGGCTACTTTATAAGCTTCAACTCGCTTGATGGCTGCGCAAAGCGCATCGTATCCCTCGCTAAGGAAGCGGGCGTTGTAATGACCGGCGCGGGCGCTACCTACCCCTACGGCAAAGACCCGCACGACAGCAACATAAGAATAGCGCCGACATTCCCCTCGGTAGAGGAACTTAGCACGGCAATGGAGATATTCTGCGTTTGCGTTAAGCTTGCAAGCGTTGAGAAGCTGCTGGCGGAATAATTCATAATATCTGATAAAGGGCGCTCGCCAAAGTGGGAGCGCCCTTTTTTGTATACCGTCACTCCACGTCAAGGTCCTCCAGCAGGCGGGAAACCTCGCTCATGCCGCGAAGCCTTATCCCATCGCGCAGCAGGCGCGCGTCCGCGGGGTTTATCTGCGTTACGGGGGTGGAGTAAACCGCGGCGGGTTCGTCGTCGCCCTCGCGGAAAAGCGCCACCCTGCCGTCGTACTCCTTTATGATGAAATACGCGGCGGTGTCGCTTACAAGCTCCTGCGCCTGCGCCAGCACGTCGGAGCATTCGCCCGCGGCGTACGCTGCGCCCGCGCCGATTATTGCAAGCGCCGCAAGAGAGCCTGTCAGCTTTCCGTAAAAACTCATGTTGCGTTCCTCCTTTTCTAAGGCATGACAGCTTAAAACTGCCTGTTTGTATTGTTGCCGACAAATCCTGCATTATTCCGTATTCGGCAAAGGCTGCGGGCTTTTTGCCCATTTTTTGCGCGCGTAATCGGGGGATTTTTGTTTATTCCGCAGAAAAATACTGACATCAGCAAAAATGCGCAACACCAAAGCAACAGTTTGTCCCTTTTGGTACATCAAGGCGCATATTGTCCATTGAAAAAAACCGCGCGCTGTCGTATAATGTTTTCGGGTGGGAAAATCCGCCCGACTGTAAAAGGAGAGTGTGCTTTGGAGAATAAAAGCCCCGTAAAGCAGTCGGTCTGGGGGAGAATTTTTCAGACGCTGATAACATGGACGGTGTACTTTCTGTTCCGCCCTAAGGTTATTTATAAGGACAAGAACATGAAGCGGGCGTTCAAAGGCAGCCCCGCCGTATTCGTAGCGAACCACACGCACCATTTCGACGGAGCGTTCGGCGGCGCGGTGCTTGGCAGGTTCAAGCCGTATGTGCTGGTAAAGAAAAGCTGGTACGAGAAAAAGCGCGTGGGTACGATGATAGGCTGGTGCAGGTGCATTCCCATATCGCTTGACGAGGCGGACGGCGCATGGTTTGCCGCCGCGGAGCAGGTGATAGCCGCAGGGCGCTCAATGCTCATATTCCCCGAGGGCGGCCTTGCCCGCGAGGGGCATATGGAGCAGTTTAAGCCCGGCGCTGCGCTTGTAAGCGCTAAAGAGGGCGTGCCGATAATCCCCTGCGCAATTTACGGCAGGTACGACATGGTGTTCGGCAGGCGGCAGAAGATACTTGTGGGGCTGCCCATAGAAAGCAGCTGTCCGCCCGATATGCGCCACAGCAAGTACGCGCGCATTCTCTGCACGCAAGCGCAAAAGCAGGTGCAGGCGCTTTACGCCGAGCTTGAGAAGCGCTACGGAAGCTGCGGGCAGTACGCTGAGAAGCAGCTTCAGACCAACTGAGTTAAGAACGGGCGCAGCGCCCGAAATTATATTTTGAGAGGTAAACATTATGAACACAGAAATCGCAGAAAAAATCAAGGGAATGCTTGTTGAGAACCTTCGTATACCCGCTGACGAGCTTGAGTACACCTCGGAGCTTTTCGGTGACGATATCGGGCTTGACTCCATCGACTCCATCGAGATAATCGCAGGTATCGACAACCTTTTCGGCGTACAGATGACCGGCGCTGCAAGAGAGAACTTCCAGACCATCGAAACGCTCACAAAGTACGTTGAGGAGCATATGGGTGAATAATATGGCTGATAACAGACGAGTTGTTGTAACGGGTTTGGGGCTTGTGTGCGCCATCGGCGACAGCACCGACAAATGCTGGAGCAGCGCCATAAACGGCGTTACGGGCATAGACACGGTGCAGTCGGTTGACACAGAGGGCTGCTACGCGCACCTCGGCGCGGAGGTCCGCATAAGCTCAAAGGACCTGTCGGGCGAGAACTACGACCGCTCCTCCCTGCTTTGCATTAAGGCTGCGGGCGAGGCGCTTGCGGACGCGTGCTACCCCGTGACCGAGGAAAGCTCCGCGCGCATAGGCGTTATCGTGGGCAACTGCGTTGGCGGCGCTGCAAGCATAGACAAGTACTATACCGACGAGATAAAGGGCGGCGGCTCTGACGCGGCGGATATCCTAAAAATGCCCGCCTCCGCCATTGCAAACAACGTTGCAAGGCACTTCGGGCTTAACGGCGTTACCGCGAACATTGTAAACGCGTGCGCGGCAGGCACTATGAGCCTTTCCTACGCGTGCGACCTTATCCGCGCGAGCAAAGCTGACGCGTTCTGCGCGGGCGGCTCGGACAGCTTCTCGTCGCTGGCGTTCAGCGGCTTCCACGCGCTGCACGCGCTCGACGAACACGCCTGCGCGCCGCTCAACCACAACAGCGGCATTACGCTCGGCGAGGGCGCGGGCATACTTATACTCGAAAGCTACGAACACGCAAAGGCGCGCGGCGCTAAGATATACTGCGAGGTGCTGGGTTCCGGCGTAAGCTCTGACGCTTACCATATAACAGCCCCCCGCCCCGACGGCAAGGGGCAGATGCTCGCCACCACCCGCGCGGTCAAGAACTCGGGGCTGTCGTTTGGCGACATCGACTACATCAACGCGCACGGCACGGGTACTGCAAAAAACGACGACGCGGAGTTCCTCTCCGTACACACGCTCTTTGACGGCAACGACCACCTGTCCGTGTCCTCTACCAAGTCCATGACGGGGCATTGCCTCGGCGCGGCTGGCTCTATTGAAGCGGTGCTTACCGTTAAGGCGGTATGCTCGGATATCGTGCCGCCCACCATCGGCTATAACGACGAGGACCTCGCGCGGCTTAAGGAAAAGGCGGGCGATATCGACTTCGTGCCTAACGTAAGGCACGAGAAGCCCGTTCGCTACGCGGTTTCCAACAACTACGCGTTCGGCGGCAACAACGCAAGCATTGTCTTTGCAAAGCAGCCGCACGCTATCCCCGACCACACCAACAGGGCGCGTATTTTCGTTACCGGTATAGGCGCGCTTGAAAGCGTCGCTCCCGCCGAGGCCGGCAAGGGAAGGCGCGTTGAAATCACAAGCGACGACTACAAGGCGCACGGCATAAAAATGGCGTTCTACCGCAAGCTTGACCGCTTCTCGCAGCTGCAGCTCATTAGCGGAATGCGCGCGCTTGCGGACGCGGGCGTTGAAATAACCGACGACAACCGCGACGACGTAGGCATAATCATAGGCACGGCGGACGGCCCTATGACCGAAATCGTGGGCTTTCAGAAGAACACCGTGGAGCATGGCACGGCGAACGGCAGCGCATTCTCGTTCCCTAATACCGTTTATAACGCGGCGGGCGGCTATTTCTCCATATTCGCGGGGATAATGGGCTATAACGTTACGGTTGCGAACGGCGTACAGGCGGGTTTACAGGCGGTATGCTACGCTGCCGACGTTATCCGCAGCGGCGAGGAAAGCATTATGGTGGCAAGCGGCACGGACGAAAACACCGACACCACCGCGGAGCTTTACGGGCGGCTCGGGCTTATTGCGGACAGCGCGCCCTGCGCTATGGACAAAAAGGGCTTTGTTCTCGGCGAGGGTTCGGTATCGCTCATTCTCGAAAAGGACGAGTCCTGCGACAAGCGCGGTGCAAAGAAGTACGCGGAGCTTGCGGGCTACGGTATGGCGCACAAGTCCGTTGAGTTCGGCACGATAAGCGGCTCGGAGAGCGCGCTTCGCGGCGCGGTTCTCGCGGCGTGCGCGGACGCCGGTATTTCCCCCGACGACATAAGCGCGGTGTGCGCTTTCGCCGACGGCCACAGCACGGTTGACGCGCTCGAGCTTTCGGTATACAAGGACGTTTTCACAAAGGATATGCCGCTTTTCTTCGTTAAGGAGAGCATGGGCGAGGCAAGAGCTGCGGCTTCTGCAAAGCAGGCGGCGTTCGCGGCAGGGCTGCTTTCGGGCGAAGTAAAGAGCGCGGACGGCTATATGCTGCGCACGGGCGAACGCGCGCAGGTAAGCGCGGACGGAATGCAGTACGTTCTAGCAGCAGGTTTCGGCGTGGGCGGCTCTTATTCCGCGGTTATATTCAAAAAGGCATAATTTTATCAGGACTGGCGAGAAGCCCTCAGATTCTAGAAACCCGCATAACAACTAGGCTGCTTGCCTGTTGTTATGCGGGTGACAACGAAGATGAGGGTTTATCGCCAGTCCAAAAGGCGGCAGAGATAGTGGCTGCCGCCCGTATACTTTCATAAGGGAACCTCTAAAAACCGGTTTGAAAAGGGAAAATGGGTAGAGTGCGCCGAATGCGATGAAAGCCGACGAAGTAAGGCTGTATGCCTTACGAGGAGGTTTGAAGAAGCAGTCGGTGTGCTATACACATTTTCACTCAAACAAGGTTTTTAGAGGTGACCATAATTTTGTGGAGGACATATGGAAAACAAAGTCGCGCTTGTTACAGGCGCTTCACGCGGCATAGGCAGGGCCTGCGCGACACGGCTCGCCGAATGCGGCTACGACGTTGCGGTAAACTACGTGAGCAACGAGGCAAAGGCTGCCGAGGCAGCAGCGGAAATAGAGCGGCTCGGCAGGCGCGCAATAACCGTTAAGGCGGACACCGCCGACCTTAAGGCGGTGCAGGCTATGTTCCGCGAGGTACACAAGGCGTTCGGCAGGCTGGACGTTCTCGTAAACAACGCGGGCGTTGTGGACGACGCGTATCTTCTCATGATAAACGAGGATTCCCTCTCGCGCAGCCTTGATATCAACATCAAGGGCTATTTCCACTGCGCGCAGCAGGCGGCGCTCAAAATGATGAGCAAAAAGCAGGGGCAGATAATCAACATATCCTCCGTAAGCTCCGTTCTCGCTGTAGAGGGGCAGGGCGTTTACTCCGCGACTAAGGGCGCGGTGAACTCCATGACGGCTACCCTTGCAAAGGAGCTTGCGCCCCGCGGCATAAGGGTGAACGCCGTAGCGCCCGGGTTCATTGAAACCGAGATGATAGACGCTATCCCCGCGGACAAGAAAGAGGAGTACCTCAAAGCCGTACCCATGCGCCGGTTCGGCACGGCGGGCGACGTTGCAAACGTTGTCGCGGCGCTATGCTCCGACGCGTTCAGCTACATGACGGGGCAGGTTATTGTGCTTGACGGAGGGCTTAGCCTATGATGAACCTCATGCAGATAAACGCCCGCATAAAGCAGCGCCCGCCCTTTCAGATGATAGAGCGCGTGACGGAGCTTGTACCGAACGAGTCGGCGGTGGGCATAAAGAACGTTTCGGTAAACGAGCCGTACTTTATGGGACACTTCCCCGACGCGCCTATAATGCCGGGCGTTCTTATAATAGAAAGCTGCGCGCAGCTCTGCTCGCTCGTAATCTCCCCCGAAAACGCAGCGCAGGACGAGAGCAAGCTTTACGTGCTGCTTAAGGTAAAGGACTTCAAGTTCCTGCGGCCCGTTATCCCCGGGGATACGCTCAATATAAGCGTAAAGTGCGAGATGTCGGGCGCGGGCGCATACGAATTTTCCGCGGTGGTAACCGTGGACGGAAAGGTCAAGGCAAAGGGCAGTATGCTCTTTACCTCAATGGACAAGAGCGCGGTATATGGAGAATAACGAAAAGCTTGAGCAGGCGCGCACGCCCCTGCTGGATATGGCCGCCTGCATAGTATCGGGCGGAGAATCAATGAGAACGCGCGTTGAGAACGCCATGAATTTCTACGCGCCCTCGGACGGGTATTTTACCCCGCTTCTCGCAAAGAGCGGCAGGGCGTTCGAACGCAGCGCAAGCGGCTTTCTGCTGCTTGACGGGCTTTTGCAGAAGAACAGGATAAACCGCGCGGAGCTTACGCTTACGCGCCTTGAAAGCGGCCGCCCGTGCTTTGTGGGCTGCGATACGCTCGATTTCAGCATATCTCACAGCGGCGCGTGCGCTATGTGCGCGCTCGCCGTGGGCGAGAACGCCTCCGTCGGCGCTGATTTGCAGCGCGAAAAGCGCTACCCCGACGAAAAGCTCTCCGAGCTTGCAATGGCGTTTATGGACGAGGAGGACATGGCGGCGTTCTACTACGCAAAGGACAAGCCGCGCGAGTTCTGCACCGCGTGGACGCACCTTGAAGCCTACCTTAAGCGTACGGGGCAGAGCGTTTTCACGGACCTGCGGCAGGTAAACCTGCACGGGGAGTTCTTTTCCGACGGCGTTATAATTATGGACGGAACACGATATTTCTACAGCATAAATACCGTGCAGTACGGGGAAGCCCCTGCTGACGGCGAGGAGTAAATATGAAGGTACTTGTATTAAACGGAAGCCCCAAGGCGGAGCGCTCCAACACGCTCAACATAACAAAGGCGTTCCTTAAGGGCTTTCCCGAGGACGCCGAAACGGAGTACGTTTCGCTCTACAAGCTCAACATAAAGCCCTGCGTGGGGTGCTTTTCCTGCTGGAGCAAAACGCAGGGGCATTGCGTGATAAACGACGATATGCAGGGGCTTTACGGCAAGATAAAGAGCGCGGATATCATAATCGAGAGCTTTCCGCTCTACTTTTTCGGAATGCCCTCGCAGCTTAAGGCAATGACGGACCGCTGCCTGCCGTTCATGCTGCCCTACATGGGCAACCTTGTCGAGGACAAGAACGCGTCCTTCCACGAGCTGCGCGACGAATCCATGCACGAAAAGCGCCTTGTGGTAATAACTACCTGCGGGTATGTTCAGGCAGAGCCTATGTACCCCGCGCTGCTTAAGGAGTTCGACCTTATCGCGGGCGAGGGCGGCTACACGCCCATTCTCTGTCCCGAGGGCGAGCTTTTCATCGCCGAAAAGGCAAAGCGCCAGCGCGAGGGATACCTTGCGGATATCACAAAGGCGGGCGCGGAGTTCGCGGCGAACCGCGCGCTTTCCAAGGAAACTATGGAGCGCATTTCCCGCCCCATTCTGTCGCCCAAGGGATTTGAAACGATAACGCTCGCTCACTGGGAGCAGAGGAGTAAATAGTCTATGTGGCGGCAGACTGGCGATAAAGGCACATCTGCGTCGTCAACGACATTTCGGCAGGCAAATAGCCTAGCCGAAACGCCGTTTCCTAGCATCTGCACCTTTCTCACCGGTCTTATCAAAAGCACTCATTTATGCAGCCCCTTCAATTTTTGGAGGGACTGTATTTTTTGTCTCTCATAGTCTTTTGCTATCTATTGTTTTTCAACTTTTTCTATGCCTTGAATTTCCACCCCGCGCGCCGTATTTATTCGCCCTTTTTCCGCAAAATATGACCATTACATTTACCGCACTTTTGCGGGGGAAAGGAAAACGCATGAATATATCAAACGAAGAATACGGCGAGCTTACAAAACAGCGCTCGCCCGCGTCGGCAATGTACAGAACGCTGCCTATGGCGTTCGTTATAGGCGGCGGTATCTGCGTGCTTGGCGAGGCGCTGCTGAACCTCTACGCCGCGCTTGGAATGAGCGAGGACAACGCGGGCGCGCTTACGTCAATGTCGCTTATATTCTTAAGCATTCTGTTTACGGGGCTGCGGCTTTACGACCGCTGCGCGCAGGCGGGCGGCGCTGGTACGCTCGTACCTATAACGGGCTTTGCGAACGCCATGTCCTCGCCTGCGCTCGACTTCAAGAGCGAGGGGCTGATTCTCGGGCTTGGCGCGAAGATGTTTACCATTGCAGGACCGGTTATAGTATACGGCATTTCCGCGTCGATAATTTACGGCATTATTTACTATATAATAGGGCTGTTTCAGGGGGGATAAACATGGCAGTATGCGAAGGCAGAACATTCCGCTACAGCAACGCAAGCGTGCAGAGTTACGCTGCGGTAGTCGGCAAGGCGGAGGCCGACGGGCCTTACGGCAACGAGTTCGACGAGGTGATACCCGACAACAAGGGTACTGCGCAGACGTGGGAGCAGGCGGAGGCGCTCTTTCAGCAAAAGGCGCTCGGCCATGCAATGAGAAAGGCGCAGCTCTCCCCCGAAAAAATGGAGCTTGTGATAGCGGGCGACCTGCTGAACCAATGCACGGGTTCAAGCTATGGGCTTAAGGACTACTATATACCGTTTCTCGGTATCTACGGCGCTTGCTCTACGTTTGCGGAGGGGCTGCTGCTGGCGGCGGCGCTCGTAAACGCAGGGTATGTGGACAACGCCGCGGCGGTAACGTCCTCGCACTTCTCCTCGGCGGAGCGCCAGTTCAGATTCCCGCTGAACTACGGCGGCGTGCGCACGCCAACCGCGCAATGGACGGCGACCGCCGCGGGCGCTGCAATAGTCGCTTCTCAGCCAAAGCCGCCCTATATCCGCGCGGCGACCGTCGGCAAGATACAGGATATGGGCATAACCGACCTTAACAACATGGGCGCGGCAATGGCGGGCGCGGCTTACGACACGATAACCCGCCACTTTAAGCACATGGGTACTCACCCCGAAAGCTACGACCTTATAATAACGGGCGACCTCGGGCAGGTGGGCAGCGACCTTATGCACGACCTTTTCAAACGCGACGGCGTTGCCATTGAAAAGCGGCACAAGGACTGCGGGCTGATGATATTCGACCGCGAAAGCCAGGATGTACACGCGGGCGGCTCGGGCTGCGGGTGCGGCGCTTCGATGATGTGCGCGCATTTTCTGCGCAGGGTGGAGCGCGGCGACCTCGGGCGCATTCTGTTTGTGGCGACGGGAGCGCTGATGTCGCCGACGATGGTGCAGCAGGGCGGCTCTATACCCGGCATTGCGCACGCGGTGGAGATTTCCGCGAAATAGGAGGGGCGTTATGGATATGTTTATGGAATATGTGCGGGCGTTCGTTGTGGGCGGGCTTATATGCGTTGTGGGGCAGCTGCTTATCGACCTTACAAAGCTCACCCCCGCAAGGATACTCACCTCGTACGTTGTGGCGGGCGTGATACTGGGGGCAGTCGGGCTTTACAAGCCGCTCGTTGATTTCGCGGGAGGGGGCGCTACCGTGCCGCTCACGGGCTTCGGGTATCTCTTAAGCAAGGGCGTGCGCGAGGCGGTGGACGAAAACGGGCTTATCGGCGCGTTTATGGGAGGCTTCACCGCGTGCGCGGCGGGCGTTGCAGCGGCGGTGTTCTTCTCGCTTATCGCGGCGCTTATTTTCAAGAGCGGAAGCAAGATAAACGAATAAAAAGAAGCGGCTCGTTCGGCGAGCCGCTTTTGCTGTGCAATTGTTCATTTCACGGGAAAGAGCGCATAGAACTCTGCGCTGTCTGCGCTGTCGGAGAGGTCGTACGTCCTGCCCTTGTATGTTATCTTTATGCCGCTCGGGAACGTTTTAAAATCAGATGATGATTCTATAGGGTTTGAGTCTTCTGTTTCTTTTATTGTGCCTATCGATATCACGCTGTCGGGAAGCGTTATCTCACGCAGATTATCGCATCTTAAAAACGCTCCGCTTCCGAGCGCTTTTAATCCCTCGGGAAGTACGACTTCCGTAAGATTTTTGCAGTCGAAGAAACAGTACGAGCCTATTGAAGCAACGCCTTCTTCTATCTCAACGCGGGTTATGTTTTTCCCTGAGAA
Source organism: uncultured Oscillospiraceae bacterium (assembly GCA_934462925.1). Classification (GTDB taxonomy): domain Bacteria; phylum Bacillota; class Clostridia; order Oscillospirales; family Ruminococcaceae; genus CAG-115. The sequence continues at coordinate 61,072 of CAKSIT010000011.1, forward strand.
CGCACGCGTGCCTACCCCGTTGAATTTGCCTACCCCGCTGAATTTTCCGGGTATGCGCACAGTATTCGCTTCGCTGAAAAACTCCATACTTTCTTTCGTAACAGCGGGGAGGCTTTCGGGGACAGTCCACACGTCCCTGTCCGTCATAAAGACAAGCGCGCTGCCGTCCTTATTGTAAAGCGCGCCGTCAATAACCGAGTAGTTGGGGTTGTCGGAGTCTACCACTATATCGGTAAGATTTGCCGCGCCAACAAACGCGTAGTCCTCGATTGTCGCTGTTCCGGCGGGAATATAGATGGTTTTCAGAGAAGTGCAGTTTTTGAATGCGTATCTTCTTATGGTGTCAACGGTATTGGCCATATAAACATACTCAAGGTTCGAGCAGTCCCTGAAGCAATAATCGCTTATCTCATAAACGCCTTCCACAATCATTACGCCCTTAAGCGCGGTGTGGAAGCGGAACAGACCCTCTCCTGCCACATATCTCTTATTTCTGGCATACGGCATAACGCCGACGTTTGAAGCGACATACAGGTATTCAAGGCTGTCGGCTAAGTCGGGGTTATTCCACTCTTTTGTTCTCGCATACATTTCTGCGGCAGCCTTGTCCAGAAAAAGCTTCTTAACGGGCGCTGAGTCCTCGAACACTTTACTGGAAATTTCAACCACCTTTTTATTGCGTATATAACCCGGGAATCTCAGACTGCCGCTTTTGCCGACATACTTCGTTATGTGAATGCCGTCTTCCTTGTCCACAAATTCAAAGTCGCTTGCGGGGTTTTCGGACATATTTACAGTTGCCTGCAGCTCCGCGGGAAGCGAGTTGAATACCGTCATGCCGTTTACTTCCACCGCAGCGTTGTCGGCTTCGCCGTCCGATGTTTCGTCGGGTAAGCCCGCGTCGGGCATATTGTCGAAGCCATCGTCCGCAGCTTCATCAGGCGCAGAATTTTCATCTCCTGCGCTGTTCTCCGTTTTGTCCGCGCTTTCTGAAACGGTACTCTTAGCGCCGTCAGAGCCTGTCGAGTTCTCTCCCTTTGATTCGCACCCGCTGACAAGCCCTGCCGCCAGAACCAGTGTGAGAAGCGCCGCTATCGTTCTTTTCATACTCTTTTCTCCTAACTTTTGATGTTGATAACAAGATGCCTTTAACAATTATATATATATATATATTGTCAACCCCATATGGAATGTCACGCGACAAAAACCGCGCCCCTTTTCGGAGCGCGGCTCTGCTTTATTTTAATTAAGGTATCACTTGCTGTAGTACATATCAAGGAATTTGTGGATAAGTTCCACAGACCCGTCAATGCCGAGCGCGGAACTGTCAACGCACAGCTCGTAGTTCTGCGGCTGACCCCAGCGCTTGTCGGTGTAGTAGTTGTAGTAGCTGATACGCTGCTTGTCTATGCGCTTAACATAATCCGCCGCGTGCTTTTCGCCTATGCCGTACACCTCGATAGCGCGCTTTACGCGGTCCTCGAACGGAGCGCTTATAAAGATGTTTGCAACGCCGTTGAAATCACGCAGCGCGTAGTCCGCGCAGCGCCCTATGATAACGCACGACTGCTCGGAGGCTATCTTCTGTATAGCCGCGAGCTGCGCGAAAAAGAGCGCGTCGTCAAACGGAACGCCGCCCTGCCCGTAGGTGGTGGAAAGCAGGTAAAGGAAGCTGTTGGAGCGCTTCTCGTCATTCTCCTCAAAATGATTCTTGTGTATCCCGCTCTCACCTGCGGCAATGTCAAGCAGCTTGTTGTCGAAAAACTCGATGTCGAGCAGCTTTGCAAGCTTCTCGCCTATCTCTCGTCCGCCGCTTCCGTATTGTCTGGTAATGGTTACTATCTTGTATGCCATAAAGAACACCTCCGTCAAGTGATATGGGGATTCTCAAGAGTTTTACTCTTTCTGTATCCTTGACTTGATTATATCACAAAAAATTTAGTTTGTCACTATTTTTAACAAAATTTTTCGCCTTTATGAGCAATTTTTGTGTAATCTCACCACAAGCGGGCGTATTTCTTTGACAAAAATCACAACCGCTTATTCGACGCGAAACATTCGCCGCGAATGAATCGCCGCGAATCACTCTCCGAGAATGATACGCCCCAGCTCCTGCGCGTTTTCCGCAAGGTACTTCGGGTGACACCCCTCAAGCTCCGCGCGCCCCCTGAAGCCCCACAGCGCGCCGCACGCGTCTATCCCCGCGTTGCGGGCGGTGAGCATATCAACGTCGCTGTCGCCGACGTAGAGCGTGCCGCGCTCGTCCGCGCCGTGCCGCCGCATAAGCTCGCGCGCGGCCTCGGGCGACGGCTTAGTTGGAAAGCCCTGCCCCGCGCCAAGCACGTCGTGAATGTCCGCGCCGTAAAACTGCCGCACAAGCGCCTGCGAAAACTCGTGCGCCTTGTTGGAGTTGCACGCGCATATCACGCCGCTTTCGCCGAGTTTGCGCACAAGCTCGGGCATTCCGTCGTAGGGCGCGGTAAGGTCGGTTTTGTGCGCGCCGTAGTAGCCGCTGAAAAGCGCGAGCGCGCGCTCCTCGTCCTGCGGCGTATGCCCCGCAGGGAGCATTCTCTCGACAAGCTTTGGTATGCCGTTGCCCACAAAATGCTTGTACTTTTCCACGTCATGCTGCGGCAGACCCATTTCCGCAAGGGCGTGGTTTCCCGCCGCGGCAAGGTCGCCTATGGTGTTAAGCAGCGTGCCGTCAAGGTCGAATATTACAAGTCCGTACATAAGCCCCTCCTCAATACCCGAGCGGGAAAAAGAGCGCCGCGCCGTAGCTCAGCAGCCACAATCCGCCCGTAAGGTAGGTAAGTCCCGCCAGAAACCTTAAGCCCGAGACCTCCTGCCGCATCTGATTTTTCTTCTTGTTGGTGGTGATATTCACCGTAACGCACGCCGCAAGCGCAAGCGCAAGCCCCACAAACGTAGCCCACTGCGGCAGCACGCCCGTCAAGAACAGCAGGTTAAGCGCCGCCCCCGCCACGAACAGCACGTTCATAAGTATCTGTAAGTAATCGTATTTCGTAAGTTTCATGCAAAGCCCTTTCCCAGCGCGAAACTCTGCGTTCCGCTCGTTATATTAAATTATACAACGCTTTTTTCACCTTGTCAACCTTGAAATCTACTTAAAAGTGTGCTATAATATAAGCAGACCGTCGAAAAACCCCCATACGGGGGTTTTCCGCCGAAGCATCCGCCCTGCGCGCACGGGTTGACGGCTTGCCGCCAACCCGCACACTTGTGCGGATATAAGAGTTTTTTGCCTCGGGAAGCCCGAGGCAAAAAAGTGATTTCAAAGCCCGCATACGCGGGCAAAATGAACTTTATTTGAAAAGTTATAAGTATTTATTTTTTACGAGAAAGGATTGTTCTCATTATGCCTACAAAAAACGAATTTGACGCAAAGCTCGCGGAGCTTGTGCGCGCTCAGGAGCAGCTTATAAACCGCCCCAACCGCAAAACGGACTTTTACAACGGCGTTTACGACCGCTACGAAAACCCCGTTCTCACCGCCGCGCACGCCCCCATTATCTGGCGCTACGACCTGTCCTATAACGACAACCCCTTTTTAATGGAGCGCCTTGGCGTAAACGCCGTGATGAACTCGGGCGCGGTTTACCTCAACGGCAAATACTGCCTTGTGGCGCGCGTTGAGGGCGCGGACAGAAAGAGCTTCTTCGCCGTTGCAGAAAGCGACAAGCCCACGGAGGGCTTCCGCTTCCGCGACTACCCCGTGATACTGCCCGACACCTGCCCTGAGGAAACAAACGTTTACGATATGCGCCTTACGCAGCACGAGGACGGCTGGATTTACGGCGTGTTCTGCTCTGAAAGCAAGGACAAGTCCGTAAACGACCTGTCCGCGGCTACCGCGCAGGCGGGAATCGTCCGCACAAAGGACCTTACCGCATGGGAGCGCCTGCCGAACCTTATAAGCAAAAGCCCCCAGCAGCGCAACGTCGTACTCCACCCCGAGTTTGTTGACGGCAAGTACGCGTTCTACACCCGCCCGCAGGACGACTTTATCTCCACAGGTTCGGGCGGCGGCGTGTGCTTCGCGCTGTGCGAGGATATAACGAACCCCGTGCTTTGCACCGAAGAAAAGGTGATAAGCCCCCGCCTTTACCACACGATAACCGAGGTAAAGAACGGCGCGGGCGCAGTTCCTATAAAGACCCCGCGCGGCTGGATACACATTGCGCACGGCGTGCGCAACACCGCCGCAGGGCTGCGCTATGTGATTTACGTGTTCGCCACCGACCTTAACGACCCCTCAAAGCTCATTGCAAGCCCGTCGGGGCTGTTTATAGCGCCGCACGGCGCTGAGCGCGTGGGCGACGTGTCTAACGTTGCGTTCACCAACGGCGCTATAGTGCGCGAAAACGGCGACGTATACATCTACTACGCTTCAAGCGACACAAGGCTGCACGTTGCTTCCACCACGATAGAAAGGCTCATGGACTACACCTTTAATACGCCGAGCGACCCCCTGCGCTCCGCGGACTGCGTAAAGCAGCGCTGCGAGCTTATCGCAAAGAACCTGAGCGCTGCGGGTAAGGCGTAATGGAGTATTTCGACCTTTACACCGCGGACAGGCGTCCGCTCGGGCAGAAGATACTGCGCGGCTCGCCCATTCCGCGCGGCACGTACCACATTGTAGTGCAGATTATGACGGTAAACCGCGACGGCAGGATACTTCTGACCCAGCGCGCGCAGGGCAAGTCGGGCGCGGGCAGGTGGGAATGCACGGGCGGCTGCGCCGTTTCGGGCGAAACGAGCAGGCAGGCCGCCGCGCGCGAGCTTTTCGAGGAAACGGGTATTCGCGTGGCGCCGCAGTCGCTCGAGCATATATGGACGCTTAAGGGCGACAGTATGCTGCTTGACTTCTACGCCGCGCGGCAGGACATAAAGCTCGGCGATATGCGGCTGCAGCCCGCGGAGGTGAGCGCGGCGAAATGGGTAAGCTTTGAGCGCATGGAGGAAATGGTGCGCTCGGGGCAGACTATAGCGACCGTGACAAAGTGGTTCTACGCCTGCCACGACGCCCTGCGCAGCCGCGCGCGTGCGGCAGACTGAACCTTTCATACGGAGGCTTTCCTTGGACAAGAAAACTACTATCGCTAAAATAAAGGCGCTCGCGCAAAGCGGGGAATATACGGGCAGCTCCACCGAGGAGATATTTGCGCGCTGCTACGCCGCCGTGCAGAAAACTCTCGGCATAACGCCGTTCGACGAGCAGCTCTCGGCTGCGCTGTCGCTGTGCGAGGGGCGGCTCATACAAATGCAGACGGGCGAGGGCAAGACCCTCTGCGCCGTTTTCGCCGCCTGCGCGCAGGCGCTGTCGGGCGGGCGCGCCCATGTGCTTACGTTCAACGACTACCTTGCCGCGCGCGACTGCGCGTGGATGAAGCCCGTTTACGATGAAATGGGCGTAAGCGTTGGCTGTATCACCGAAAAGACCCCGCGCGGCGAGCGCAGGGAGCTTTACTCGCGGCAGGTGCTTTACATCACCGCAAAGGAGGCGGGGTTCGACTACCTGCGCGACTTTGTTTGCTTTGAAACGGACGAGATGGTATTCCCCGAAGCGCTTGACTTTGCGATAGTGGACGAAGCGGACAGCATTCTTATAGACGAAGCGCGCATTCCGCTTGTTATTGCGGGCGACATTGCCGTAAGCGAGGACAGCAGCACCGCGGACGTATACAAAAAGCTCTCCGATTTCGGCGAGGGCGACTTTGACACAGACGAGGAAACGCGCAGCGTTTACCTTACGGACGAGGGCGCGGACAAGGCGGAATCTCTGTTCTCGTGCGACCTTTACGCAGAAGAAAGCGCGCCGCTTCTCGCCAAAATATGCGCCTGCCTTAAAGCGCGCTATGTGCTGCGCGAGGATAAGGACTACATCGTAAAGGACGGCGCGGTGGTGCTTATAGACGAGGTGACGGGGCGCGCCGCGAGAGGGCGCGTGTTCCCCGGAGAGCTGCAAAGCGCCGTTGAAGCGAAGCACGGACTTAAAATAACCTCGCGCGGGCAGATAATGGGCAGCATTGCGTTACAGTTTTTCGCGCAGCTTTACCCAAAAATCTCGGGCATGACGGGTACGGCGCAGTCTTCCGAGGAGGAGTTTGCGCGGCTTTACGGCATACAGACCGAGATAATCCCCACGCGCCTGCCCTGCGCGCGTATCGACCACCCTATGGAGCTTTACTGCGACGCGCAGGAAAAGCGCCTTGCCATTCTCGCGGCGATAGAAGAAGCCGCAGCCGCAGAGCGCCCCGTGCTTGTAGGCACGCAGAGCATTGAGGAAAGCGAGAGCATAGCCGCGCAGCTTAAGGAGCGCGGGATAACCGCCGCCGTCCTTAACGCAAAAAACGACGCGCAGGAGGCGGAGATAATCTCCCACGCGGGCGAGCGCGGCGCTGTTACCATCTCCACCAACATGGCGGGGCGCGGCGTGGATATAAAGCTCGGCGGCGAAAACGGCGAGAGCCGCGGCTTTGTAACTGCGGCGGGAGGGCTTCTCGTACTTGCCACCGCCATGCGCGAAAGCTCGCGTATGACCCGCCAGCTGCGCGGCAGGGCGGGCAGGCAGGGCGACGTTGGCGAGAGCCGCTTTTTCGCCGCGCTTGACGACGAGATAATGACCCGCTGCGACCTTAAGCACCTTGCGGGCAGGCATTACCCCGCGCAAAAGGAGCAGGGCGCGCTTACCGACAAAACGCTGCTTAAAGAGGCGGAGCGCGTGCAGCGCATAGCCGAGGGCGACGCGTTCGAGGACCGCGCAAACCTGCGCAAATACACCATGATAGGCGAAAAGCACCGCGCGCTGACGTTCCGCCGCCGCGCCTCGCTGCTGGAGGGCAGCTACAACAGCGAGCTGTGGCAGCAAAACGCCCCCGAGCTTTACGCGAGCGCGGAAAAGCGCTTCGGCAAAGAGCCGCTGCAGGCGCTGCAAAACAGGATACTGGCAGCGCTGCTCAACGAGTTCTGGACGGATTACCTGAACTACACCACCTACCTGCGCGAGGGCATTCACTTAACGCAGATAGCGGGACGCAACCCTATGGAGGAGTATAACATAGCCTGCGAGGAATACTACGATTCCGCGGCGGATTCCATACCCGAGCGCATGACGGAGCGCCTGCGCGCCGTGCTTGAGTGCGAGGGCCTTTCGGACTACCGCGTTGCCGTGCCGCAGCGCACCTACACCTACCTGCTCGACGATATCGGCGAGGAGTTCAAGGCGAAGCCGATTCTCATGCGGCTGTTTGAGGATACCGAGGACGAGCGCCCCGCGCCGAAGCAGGCGCAGGAAGCCGAAGAAGCCGAAGAATCCCCGCAGCCCGCGCCCGAGAAAAAGGGCTTTTTCAGCAGGCTTTTCGGAAAGAAATAACGGGCGTTATACAGCGTGTAAATTGCGCCGGATAACGCTTCTGAAAGGAGAATCTTCGTGTCAACGATTTGCGCCATTGCCACGCCTGCGGCGGCGGGCGGTATCTCGGTTATCCGCATTTCGGGCGAGAACGCTCAGGATATCGCGGCAAAGGTTTTCACGCCCGTTTCGGGCAGAGCGCTTAGCTCCCTTGCGGGCTACCGCGCGGCATACGGCAGGATATCCGACGGCGCGGAGCTTCTCGACGACGGCGTGCTGCTGATGTTCCGCGCGCCGCACAGCTACACGGGCGAGGACGTGTGCGAGATTTCCTGCCACGGCGGAATATACGTAACGCGCCGCGTGCTTAGCGCCTGCATAAAGGCGGGCGCAGAGCCTGCCGCAGCGGGCGAGTTCACAAAGCGCGCGCTGCTAAACGGCAAAATGTCGCTTACGCAGGCGGAGGCCGTAGCGGATATGATAGGCGCGCAGGGCGCGCAGATGCTCTCGTGCGCCAACAGCCAGCGCGAGGGCGCGCTATACCGCCGCGCGGAGCGTATCGCGGACATGATAATGGATGTATCCGCGCAGATATCCGCGTGGATAGACTACCCCGAGGACGACACCCCTACCGTTACGGAGGAGTGGCTTGCCGAGCGGCTCACGGCGGTTTCCGCCGAGTTTGCGCAGCTGCTTTCGGGCTACGATACGGGGCGGCTGCTGCGCGAGGGCATAGCCTGCGCTATAGTCGGCAAGCCGAACGTGGGCAAGTCCACCCTTATGAACCTGCTTGCGGGCAGCCGCCGCAGCATTGTAAGCGACATTGCAGGCACTACCCGCGACGTTGTTGAGGAAAGCGTGAACCTTGACGGCACGGTGCTTCGCCTGTCGGACTGCGCGGGGCTTCGCGAGGCCTCCGACGAGGTGGAGCGCATAGGCGTTGAGATAATGCTCGAAAAGCTTGCTGAAGCGGACGTGGTGCTTGCGGTGTTCGACAGCTCCCGCCCGCTTGACGGCGACGACGAGCGGCTTCTTTCAAGCCTTGGCGGGAAAGAGGTAGTGTGCGTGATAAACAAGTGCGACCTGCCCCCCGCGCTCGACTGCGCCGCGCTCGAGCGGCGCTTCGGAAAGGCTGTGTACGTCACCGCGACCGAGGACGGCGCAAAGGCGGCGATTGCCGCAGAGATAAGCTCCCGCATGAAGCTCTCGCAGCTCAACGCCGAGGCGGGCTTTCTCGCGAACGAGCGCCAGCGCAGCTGCATAATGCGCGCGGCAGAAGCCACGTCGCAGGCGCTTGAAGCGGTGCGCGCGGGGCTTACCCCGGACGTTACGGGCGTGCTGCTGTCGCAGGCGCTTGACGCGGTGTACGAGCTTTCGGGCAAAAATACGAGCGACGAGGTAATAGCGCAGGTGTTTGAGCGCTTCTGCGTGGGCAAGTAAAGGATAAAGGTATGAACATTCTTATAACGGGGTGCGGCAGGATAGGCGCGCAGCTCGCCGCGGCGCTTGACAGGCGCGGGCATGACGTTTCGGTGATAGACAGGGACGCCAACAGTTTCGACATTCTCCCTGCGGATTTCGGCGGATTTACAACGCAGGGCGTGCCGATAGATTCGGACGCGCTTAAACGCGCGGGCGCGGAAACCTGCGACGCGCTTTACGCGGCTACGGATTCCGACGATATGAACATAATGGTGTGCGAGCTTGTAAGGGAGCTTTTCGGGGTGAAAAGGGTGTTCGCGCTCACGCTTGACGGCGGCAAGGGCGCTGTTTTCGAGCCGCTTGGCATAGACGTTATATGCCCCGCGAGCCTTGCGGTGGCTTCCGCGTGCGCCGCGATAGAACCTGAGCAGGGCGCGGACGCGCTTATCTGCGGACAGAGCGTGCATTTTACGGTTATGGACACGCCCGAGGAGCTTGTCGGCAAGACCCCCGCAGACATAACCTACGAGCCGTCCGAGTCGCTTTTCGGCGTTATTCGCGGCGGCGCGGGGCTTGAAACGTACACAGGGCAGCATATGGAGTTCGGCGCGCGGGACAAGCTTGTCTTTGCAACGCTTACTTAACGGGGATTTATGATGAAAGCTATAATAGTGGGCGGCGGCAAGGTGGGCTTTTACCTTGCCAAAACGCTTATCGAGCATGACTACGACGTAACGGTGATAGAAAGCGACAAGGAACACAGCAGATTCTGCGCCAACAACCTTGACGCACAGGTAAGCTGCGGCAGCGGCACGAGCGTTGAAACGCTTGAAGCGTGCGGCGCTGCGGAAGCGGACGTTGTGATAGCGGTAACGGGCAGGGACGAAAGCAACCTTGTGTGCTGCCAGATAGCGCGGCTGCGCTTTGGCGTTAAAAAGACCATTGCAAGGGTAAACGACCCCAAAAACACGCAGGCGCTGGAGCGGCTCGGCGTGGACATAGTGGTGTCCGCTACGGACAACATAATACAAAAGCTTGAACACGAGGTGGATTTAAGCCGCATGAAGCAGCTCATAGAGCTTGACGGCAACGCCTCGCTGCTGGAAATAACCCTCCCTGCGGAATACCGCCTTGAGGGAACGCCGCTCGCGGCGCTCTCGCTGCCGCCCACGTGCAACATAGCCTGCATAACGCGCGCGGGCAGGACGATAATCCCGCGCGGTCAGACCGTGCTTTACGGCGGCGACGTTATGCTTGTCGTAGCGCAGCGCGGCGCGGAAAAGGATTTGCGCAGGGCGCTTAAGATAAAGGACTGAACGCTCCATTTTATGGAGCAATCAAATCGGAAAAGAGGGAACGCACATGGAAAAGAAGCCGCAGACGCGCAAGTCCTCCGCCGCAAAGCCCGCAAAGGCTGCGGCAGGAACGGCACGCCCCTCGCGCACCAAGCGCAGGCAGGGCAGCACTATTTTTGCGCTGGATATTGGCACGCGCACGGTTGTGGGGCTTCTCGCGGAAAAGACCGAGAACGGCATAAAGCTTATAGACATGGAGAGCGCCGCGCACGAGAAGCGCTCCATGACGGACGGGCAGATTGAGGACATTGAAGCCGTAGCGCAGGTTATAAAGTCCGTTAAGGCGGCCCTCGAAAAGCGCCGCTCTATAAAGCTTGAACACGCCTGCATAGCGGCGGCGGGGCGCGCGCTCAAAACAATGCGCGCGGTGTGCAGCTACGCCGCAGACCCCTCTAAAACGCTCACCGCAGACGACTTAAGCGCCGCGGAGCTTGAAGCGGTGCGCTCCACCGAGGAGCAGTTCTGCGCGCAGTACAAAAGCTCCGCATTTTACTGCGTGGGGCATAGCGTTATCTCGCGCACGCTTGACGGCTACAAGGTGCAAAAGCCCGAGGGTCACCGCGGCGAGCGCCTTGATACGGAGATAATCGCGGCGTTTCTGCCCGCGTACGTTGTGGAGAGCCTTTGCGCCGCGGTAGACATAGCGGGGCTTGACGTGGCGGCGCTCACATTAGAGCCTATAGCGGCAATGAACGCCGTCGTACCGCCGGAGCTGCGCCTTATAAACATTGCGCTTTGCGATATAGGCGCGGGGACGTCGGACGTTGCCGTGTCGCGCGGGGGGAGCGTCGTCGCATACGGCATGGCTACCGTTGCGGGCGACGAGATGACCGAAGCGCTCATGCAGGCGCTGCTTGTGGACTTTGCTACGGCGGAGCGCATAAAGACCTCGCAGGAAGACGAGATTACATACACCGACATTCTCCTTTGCGAGCATACCATAGCCGCAAAGGACGCTGCAAAGCTATTAGCGCCCGCCGCAGAGCAGCTTGCTAATACCATCTGCGCGGAAATAACCGCGGCAAACGCCGAACCCCCGCAGGCGGTTTACCTTGTGGGCGGGGGCAGCCGCCTGAACGGGCTTGCAGCCCTCGTTGCAGAGCGGCTCGGGCTGCCCGAAGCGCGCGTTGTCATCGGCCGCAGGGAGCTTATGCGCGGCGTTGAAGCCCCTGCTAATATGGCGCTCGGCGCGGAACACGCCACCCCCATAGGCATTGCCATGACAACGGGCAGCGGCGTGTCCTACGACTTTACAACGATAACGCTCAACGGCCGCAAGCTGCGCACGCTCGATACCTCGCGCCTTACCGTGTTCGAGCTGCTTTCAACGGCGGGAATAAAGCCCGAGCAGCTTATAGGCCGCGCGGGCAAGAGCCTTGCGTTTACGCTTGACGGCGAGCGCATCACGCTGCGCGGCACGCCCGCAAAGCCCGCGGAAATAACCGTAAACGCAAAGCCCGCCGCGCTCAACTCCACCGTGCGCAAGGGCGACGACGTGCGCGTTGTTCCCGCGGAAAACGGCGAGAGCGCCGCAGCATACCTTTCAGACTACTTTGACATGGCGGCGCTTTCCCCCATTACCGTAACGCTTTTTGGCAGGGACGTTACTGCGGGCGCGTTTGTAAGCGTAAACGGCGAAACCGCGCGCGCCGACCGCGAAATAGAACCCGCCGACGACATAACGCACACCGAAGCTTCCACCCTCGGCGCGCTGCTTGCGCTGCATGGCGAGAGCGGCGCGGCGCTTGTGAACGGCGCGGCGGCAAACGGCGACGCCGCGCTTTCGGACGGCGACGTTATAACCCGCGCGGAAACGGCGCAGCCAGAAACGCAAGCAGCGCCCGCGACGCCCGAAGCGCTCTCTATCACCGTAAACGGCATTACCGCCGACTTCCCCGCGCGCCCCGACGGAAAGCCTACGATTTTCCTCGACGTGGCGGCGGCTTTCTGCGACGACCCCACCGCGCTGCTCGCGGGCAGCTCCTCCGTTACGATAAACGGCAGGATAGCGCGCCTTGACGAGCAGATAAAAAGCGGCGACGTTATTGTTATAGATTAGGAGATACGACATTGAAACGCAAAGCCATACTGCCTGCGGTTTTATGCTGCGCGCTGCTGTGCGGGTGTACCGCAGTCTCCGACAGAAGCAGCTCCGCGCAGCCCCCCGAAACCGTGCAGACAACAGACGCCGCGCAGACCGAATACGAGGAGCTGCCGCTAAAGGAATACCCGATAGAGGCCGCGCCCGTCGCCATAAAGCTTAACGCCGAGGGCGGCGTTTTCGAGGGCAATGTGCGCACCGACGGCAGCTACGACGGCGAGGGCTACATTGTGCTTGACGAGGGAATGCTGCTGCGGCATATCGCGGAGATTCCCGACTCGCAGCACTACTGTGTGGCGCTTGCGGCGCACTCCTACGGGGGCGCGGTGATAACGCTGCAAATGGGCAGCGAAAGCGTGGGGCAGTATTACGTACCCGCTGCCGAGGGCGCGGAGTTTGAGCTTATAGGCGTGGACTGCCTTTACCTTGCGACAGGCCCTGCGGTATTTTCGTTTGTGTGCAGCAGCGGCAGCGCGGCCGTGGACTACATTCTTATAGAAAATTCGGACGGCGCGCCGCAGTCCGCCTACCGCGTGGGCAGCACCCCTGCGGGCAAAAAAAGCACGCTCGGGGTAATAGGCGTGATGAATTACCTGCGCGACAGCTACGGCAAAAAGGTCTTAACGGGGCAGAACGTTTCTTTCGGCACGAACGCCGAGATAGAAGCGATTCTCGCCGAAACGGGCAGAAGCCCCGCGATACGCTGCGGAGAGCTTTCCCCGCTTACCGACAAGGACAGCGCCGAGAAGCTGGGCGAGGAAACCGCCCTTGCGCTTGAATGGGGCAAAAACGGCGGGCTTGTGTCCTACACGTGGCACTGGCTCTCGCCCGACCACGCCGCTACCGTATACAGGGAAAGCACCGCGTTCGACCTTGACGAGGCGCTTGATGGGCTTGACGTGTCCGCGGCGGCGCTTTCGGACGACGACGAGCTTGCGCTGCTGCTGGATAACGGCATGATTACGCAGCAGGCGCTCTCGCTTATAGCCGATATCGACAAGGCTGCGGAGTTCCTCGGCCGCTTTAACGCAGAGGATATCCCCGTTATATGGCAGCCGCTGCCCGAGGGCGAAACCCCGCTCTACTGGTGGGGCGGCAGCGCCGAAAGCTACATAAAGCTCTGGCAGCTGATGTTTTTGCGGCTTAATTCCTACCACTCGCTCGGCAACCTTATCTGGGTGAGAAACGGCAGCACCACGGAGTTTTCCCCCGGGCGCGAATATTACGACATTCTCGGGCAGACGCTCTATGAAAGCTCGTCCGCGCCGTTTGCGGGGCGCTTTGCCGCTCTCGCGCAGGACGGCGCGCAGGGCAAGGCAATAGCAATTACCGCCTGCGACAAGCTGCCCAAGCCCGAGTACATGGTGCGCGACAACGCGCTGTGGCTGTGGTTCGCGCTCGGCAGCGGCAACGTCATTATAAACGCGGACGGCACGCTCTCCGAGCGGCTGACCGACTGGAAAAGCCTTAACACCGCCTATAACAGCGACGTGTGCATAACGCTCGACGAGCTGCCCGTATTCGCGGATTACGCTCTCGGCGAGGACTCTTGACAAATCGCCCCTACCCTGCTATAATTAACAACAGAGATTCGGCGGGACAGCTCCGCCGAATCGGCATATTATGCGCATTTTTAGGTTAGTTTAAGTTATTACCAAAGGAGAAGAAACATGAAGAAATTCGCTTCCATCGCTCTTTGCTGCGCGCTCGTCGCTTCGCTGTGCGCGTGCAAGGGCAACACCCGGTCGGGTACGGAAAGCCCCGACGTAAGCGCCTCCGACAGCGCTTCGGGCGCTGACAGCTCAACCGCAGAAGCTCCCGCTTCCTCCGCAGAGGACGCGTCCTCCGCGCCCGAGGAAACCTCAGAGACAGAGGAAGTTCCCTATGTTCTCGGCGGCGAGCTTACCCCCACGATGATTGCAAACTCGCGCCTTAACGTGGGCAACCAGGTTCGCCTTGCGGGCGTTATCAAAAAGCTTCAGGCAGGCGAAAAGGTGACTGTAGCATACCTCGGCGGCTCTATCACGCAGGGCAGCTCCGCAGGCGACGACAAGTGCTACGCGCGCCTTACCACAAACTGGCTTGAGGAGCAGTTCCCCAACGCGGATATAAACTACGTGAGAGCGGGTATAGGCGCTACGGGCAGCTACATTGGCGTTCACCGCGCAGACAGGGACGTTCTCGCATACGACCCCGACCTTGTTTTCATCGACTTCTCCGTGAACGATACGACAGAGCGCACCGAGATAAACAAGCAGGCGTACGAGGGCCTTATAAGAAAGCTCTGGAAAGCTGAGAGCGCGCCCGCAGTTGTCACCATTGCAATGACGCAGCAGGACGGCACAAGCTTCCAGCAGTACCACGAGGAAATCGTAAGAAAGTACGATATCCCGATGATATCCTATAAGAACGCCATTCTTGACGTTATCGACAAGGGCTATATCAAGTGGACGGATATCTCCGACGACAACATTCACCCGAATATCCCCGGCCATCAGGTGCTTACCGACCTTATCACCAACTACCTCCAGTCCGTTATTGACAACGTTGACGCGATAAGCGGCGAGGAGAGCAGCCTTGACGTTGCAGACCCCGTAACAAAGTACGAGAACGCTTCCGTGCTTGAGTCCGCGAACACCACGCCCGAAAGCCTCGGCGGGTTTGCGGTAAAGGCGGGACTGTTCGGCAACTTCAGCGAGGCGTGGATGATTCGCTCCAGCGACGGACAGTTCAGCGCCGACGACGCTATAGTGTTCAAGGCAAGCGGCACTAACGTCGGGATTCTCTACGGCAAGCTTACATCTAACGCAGGCATTGCTGAGATTTACGTTGACGACCAGCTTTGCGATACGATAAACGCAGACTTCAGCGGCGGCTGGGGCAACTACGTTGAGTATGCGGAGGTTGCTGCAGGTCTTGCAGACGGCGAGCATACCATCAAGATAGTCCCCGTATCCACAGGCTCTGCCGCAGCGTTCTACGTTTCGGGCATTGCAATAAGCTAAGTCAGTTTCTCACAAAAACAATCAGGCGGCATTCGGAGCTTCCCGAACGCCGCCTTTCGCTTTGCAATGACGTAGTATAGCTATAACTTAGGCTCGGAAGTCGCGAAAGAAAAAGGAGAGCCGTTCAGCGCGTCCGATGAAGTCTATACAGTAGAAACAATTTTCTCTAAATTTCAAGGCGGTGAAAAATTGACAAGGGGGGAAGGGGAGAGGGGATTAGGAGCGCGAGGAGAAACCCGTAGGGGAAGGGGGGAATGTCAATTTTTGTCGGATTTTCTTTTCCCCCCTTCCCCGAAGGGTTTGGTCCTCGCATTCGTGCGAAAACATAGAAATAAAAAAGTCTAAATTAAACGGGACAGCAGCATTTTCAACAAATAAAATCTGGCTTTTCATGTAATTTACCAAAATCACAAAAAATGCTTTGCGTGTCCCACACGCCACGTCTTAATTTTCCTGTACTCCCCCTTGAAATATGCGCGCATTTGTGGTATAATACATAATGTATATTCGGATAGTGCGCCCGAAAAGCGCACGGCAAATGAAAGGAACGTGTAACTATGAAAGTAACGGCAGATACCATTATCGGCGATATTCTCGACACCAACGCAGAAGCGGCAGCCCCCATCTTCTTTGAAATGGGTATGCATTGCCTCGGCTGCCCCTCCTCGAGAGGCGAGAGCGTTGGCCAGGCGTGCATGGTGCATGGCGTGGACGTCAACGAGATAGTAGAGAAGCTCAACGCCGCGCTCGGCAACTGATGCTTCTTGACAGCAGACTGAAAGCAGCCGCGGAGCTGTGCCGCAGGGGCGTTGTAGTCGCCGACGTGGGCACAGACCACGCGCTGCTTGCGTGCTATCTTGCCATGAACGGCGCGAAAGCCGTGTACGCCTCGGACGTGAGGGACGGCCCGCTTGAAGCCGCCCGCAGGACGGTAGCAGAGTGCGGCGCGACAAACGTAACCGTGCTTAAGTCCGACGGATTGAGGGAGATTCCCTTTGCGGACGACGTTGTAATTTGCGGCATGGGCGGCGAGCTTATCGCGCGGATAGTGGCAGAATGCACGTTTACAAACAAAAATACGCATTTTATTCTTCAGCCCATGACAAAGGCTGACGCACTGCGGCGCAGTCTTTACGAAAACGGCTTTGAAATAGACGAGGAGCGCACCGCGAGCAGCGCGGGGCATTCCTATGTTGTTATGCTTGCAAGATATACGGGCGTGCGCGCGCAGATAGACGAGGCGTTCGCGCTTGCGGGAAAGGTTGCCGACCCCGACTTTCTGCGGCAGACCGCGCAGAAGCTGCAAAAGCGCGCGCAGGGTCTTGAGCAGGGCGGCGAGGCGGAAAAGGCGCAGGAGCTGCGGGAGCTTGCCCGCAGCGTTCTTGACAGGGCGAAGCTTTGAGGTAATACATGACTATAAACGATATACTGGACTACATAAACACATTCTCCCCGCTTTCCTTTGCGGAGGGCTTCGATAACGTCGGGCTTCTTGTCGGCAGCGGCGAGGAGCGCGTGCGCGGTATTTGCTGCGCGCTCGATATCACAAACGAAGTGGCGGACGAGGCGCTGGCGCACGGCGCTAACCTTATCATTGCGCACCACCCCGTTATTTTCGACGGGCTTAAGCGCATTCCCGCGTGGAGTCCCGTGGCGCGGCTGCTAAAGAACGACGTCGCGGCTGTCTGCATTCACACCAACTTCGACATGAGCGAGGGCGGCGTGAACGACTCGCTGCTCGAGCTGCTCGGGTTTCAGAGCAGCGGCGTGCTGGAGCAGGTCCACGCAAACGGTCTGGGCTTCGGCGCGGTGTGCGAGCTGCCGCTCGGGTTCAGCCCGCGCTCGCTTGCGGAGCATTGCAAGGCGGCGCTCGACCTTGAAAGCGTGAGATACTCGCGCATTGAGTGCGAGATAAGGCGCGTTGCGGTGTGCTGCGGCAGCGGAATAAGCGCAAAGGTAATGCAGCTTGCGCGCGATAAGGGCTGCGACGCAATAATCTCGGGCGACATAAAGCACAATTTCTGGGTGGAAGCCGTCAACAGCGGCATGGTGCTTGTGGACGCGGGACATTTCGGCACGGAAAAGCAAGCGCCCCACAGGATTGCAGCGCTTCTCACCCGCCGCTTCAGCGCGCTGCCCGTGTTTACCGCAGAAACCGACGTCGACCCCTGCGAATACATCTGATAAAGAAGTGAAAAGATATGTCCCTTGACGGAGCGTTTTTACATTTAGTAAAGCAAGAGCTTATGCCGCTTGTCGGCGCAAGAGCGGATAAGATATACCAGCCCTCGCGCGAGGAGCTGGTGCTTTCGCTGCGCACGCCGCGCGACGGCGCAAAAAAGCTCATAATCTCCGCAAACAGCGCCGCGGCAAGGGTGAACCTCACCACGCAGAGCTTCGACAACCCGCAAAGCCCCCCTATGTTCTGTATGCTTATGCGCAAGCACCTTTGCGGCGGAAAGCTTCTCGACATACGGCAGGACGGGCTGGAGCGCATTCTCTGCTTCGATTTTGAATGCACCAATGAAATAGGCGACACCGTTATAAATACGCTAATTGCCGAGGTAATGGGCAGGCGCAGCAACATTATTCTCGTGCGGGACGGCAGGGTGGTTGACAGCATAAAGCGCATTACGGACGATATTTCCTCCGTGCGCCGCGTGCTGCCCAATATCCCCTACGAAACGCCCCCGCGCGAGAAGCGGCTGAACCTTTTGGAGGTATCGCCCGAAGATGTGTGGCAAAGCCTATCGGGCAGCACGGAGCGCCTTTCAAAGCGGCTGTGCGCCGTGCTTGAGGGCGTGTCCCCCATTTTCGCGCGGGAGTGCGCATGGTACGCCGCAAAGGACGTTGAGGCAGTATGCGCGGAGCTTTCGGAAAGCGCGCGCGACAGGACGCTTTTCTTCCTTTCAAGGGCGAAAAGGGCGCTCGGCGGCGAGCCTGACTTCACCGTTGTAAGCGACCTTAACGGCGTGAAAAAGGACTTCTGCTTTATGAATATAGAGCAGTACTCCACCGCAATGCTGATAACGAAAGCCGAAAGCGCGAACGCCCTGCTGGACGGCTTTTTTGCGGCGGCAGACCGCAGCGAGCGCACAAAGCAGCGCGCCCGCGACCTGCTGCGCCTGCTTATGAACACCTACGAGCGTATTTCGCGCAGGATAGAGTTACAGAAAAAGGAGCTTGCCGAGTGCGGCGAGCGGGAGGTTTTCCGAGTCTGCGGCGACCTTATAAACGCCAACATATGGCGGCTCGAAAAGGGCATGACAAAATGCACGCTAGAGGACTTCGCCACGGGCGAGCCGCGCGAGATAGCGCTTGACGCGCGCCTTACCCCCGCACAGAACGCGCAGAAATACTACAGCGAATACCGCAAGCTTGACACGGCGGAAAAAATGCTCACGGGGCTTATCAAAAAGGGCGAGGAGGAGCTTGTCTACATCGACAGCGTTTTTGACGCGGCAAGCCGCACCGAAAACGAGCTTGAACTCGCCGAGATACGAAAGGAGCTGCGCGCGGGCGGTTACCTGCGCGGCGCGGAAAAGCCCGACGAGCGCGTAAAAAAACTCTCCGAGCCGCTGCGCTTTCGCTCGAGCGACGGGTTTGAGATACTTGTGGGCAAAAACAACCGTCAGAACGACCAGCTGACGCTTAAAACCGCGAAAGCCACCGACCTGTGGCTTCACACGCAGGGCATAGCGGGCAGCCACGTAATAATAAAAACGGACGGAAAGCAGCCGCCCGAGCAGACGATTTTCGAGGCGGCGCAGCTTGCGGCGTACCACTCAAAGGGGCGCAGCGGCTCGCAAGTGCCTGTGGACTGCACGGCGGTAAAATTCGTGAAAAAGCCCGCGGGCGCTAAACCCGGCATGGTCATATTCACCAACAATAAAACGCTTTTTGTCACCCCGAGCGAGGAGCTTGCAGAATCGCTTAAAGCCGACAAAAAGCAATAACGTTTTGTATAATCCACACGTAATATTACAGCGTGTGCGCTTTTTCGGGAATATCCGACCGCGCCGCGCTCCCTGCGCTTTTCTGTCGGAAAACGGCGGGATTTGTAAACGCGGGGTATATTCGGCAGAAATATTACCGTATGGAATCCCGCAATAAATACAGAGCGTAATATATAAGTCTATTATAACGCAACATAAAGGAAAGGACTTGCAGTAATGAGAAAGGAACTAGCAAAGACGTACGCCCCCAAGGAATTTGAGGAGCGCATTTATAAGGACTGGGAGGAAAAGGGCTACTTCCACGCAGAAATCGACCCCAAGAAAAAGCCCTACACGATAGTTATTCCCCCGCCCAACATCACGGGGCAGCTCCACATGGGCCACGCGCTCGACAATACGCTTCAGGACATTCTTATCCGCTGGAGGAGAATGGAGGGCTACTCCGCGCTCTGGCTGCCGGGTACGGACCACGCCTCTATAGCGACAGAAGCCAAGATAGTAAACAAGATGAAGGAAGAAGGCCTTACCAAGGACGACGTGGGACGCGACGGCTTCCTTGAGCGCGCGTGGGAGTGGAAGCGCGTTTACGGCGGCAGGATAGTACAGCAGCTTAAGAAGCTCGGCTCGTCGTGCGACTGGCAGAGAGAGCGCTTTACCCTCGACGAGGGCTGCTCCAAGGCGGTACAGAAGGTGTTTATGGACCTGTACAACAAGGGGCTTATCTACCACGGCGAGAGAATAATCAACTGGTGTCCCAACTGCAAGACCTCTATCTCGGATATTGAGTGCGAGTACGAGGAGCAGGACGGCTTCTTCTGGCACATAAACTACCCGTTCGCGGACGGCAGCGGCTTCCTTGAGATAGCCACCACCCGCCCCGAAACGCTTCTGGGCGACTCCGCCGTAGCCGTAAACCCCAAGGACGAGCGCTACAAGGACGTAGTTGGCAAAATGCTGAAGCTGCCGCTCACCGACAGGGAAATCCCCGTTATCGCGGACGACTACGTTGACATGGAGTTCGGCACGGGCTGCGTTAAGATAACCCCCGCGCACGACCCCAACGACTTTGAGGTGGGCAAGCGCCACGACCTGCCCCTTATCCACATGATGAACGACGACGCCACTATCCGCGAGGACGTTGGCGGCAAGTACGCGGGCATGGAGAGATACGCAGCCCGCAAGGCTATGGTTGAGGACCTTGAAAAGCAGGGACTGCTTGTAAAGGTAGAGCCGCACAAGCACAACGTTGGCTGCTGCCAGCGCTGCGGCACAACGGTAGAGCCGAGAGCCTCCTACCAGTGGTTCGTTTCCATGAAGAAGCTTGCGCAGCCCGCTATAGACGTTGTAAAGAGCGGGGAGCTGCGTTATATCCCCAAGCGCTTTGAGAACGGCTACCTCTACTGGATGGAGAATATACGCGACTGGTGCATTTCCCGCCAGCTGTGGTGGGGTCACCGTATACCCGCGTATTACTGCCGGAACAAGGACTGCCGCCACACCGAGATAACGCTCGACGGCATTACAGCCTGCCCCAAGTGCGGCGCGCCCATGAAGCAGGACGAGGACACGCTCGACACGTGGTTCTCCTCGGCGCTCTGGCCGTTCTCAACGCTCGGCTGGCCCGAAAAGACCCCCGACCTCGACTACTTCTACCCCACTTCTACGCTTGTTACGGGATACGACATAATCCCGTTCTGGGTTGCGAGAATGATTTTCTCGGGGCTTGAGCATACCGGACAGAAGCCTTTCAAGGACGTGCTTATCCACGGCCTTGTGCGCGACGAGCAGGGCAGAAAGATGTCCAAGTCCCTCGGCAACGGCGTAGACCCGCTTGAGATAATCGACAAGTACGGCGCGGACGCGCTGCGCCTTACCCTTGTTACGGGCAACGCCCCCGGCAACGATATGCGCTGGACGGAAACGAAGGTAACAAACTCCCGCAACTTTGCTAACAAGCTCTGGAACGCTTCGCGCTACATTCTCATGAACCTGCCCGAGGATTTCTCCGCGCCCGTGCTGCCCGCAGAGCTTCCTATCGAGGACAAGTGGGTGCTGAGCCTTTACAACGACGTTGTAAAGAACGTTACCGCGAACCTTGAAGCGTACGAGCTTGGCATAGCCGTTCAGAACCTCACCGACTTTATATGGGACGTTTTCTGCGACTGGTATATCGAGCTTACAAAGCCGAGGATAGCCGCAGGCGGCAAAGACGCCCTTGCCGCGCAGAATGTTCTCGTATACGTAATGCGCGGCGCGCTGAAGCTGCTGCACCCGTTCATGCCGTTCATCACCGAGGAGATTTGGCAGTCCATGCCCAACGGCGAGTGCGAGAGCATTATGACCGCCAAGTGGTGCGAGTACGACGAGAAGCTGCACTTCGAGCGCGAGCAGGAAGAGTTCTCCCGCGTTGTAAACGCAATCAAGGCTATCCGCGTTCAGCGCAACGAGCTTAACGTTCCCCCCTCAAAGAAAGTCACCATGCACGTTGAAACGCAGCACACCGAGCTTTTCGCGGGCTGCCGCGCATTCTTTGAGAAGCTTGCGGGCGCGGGCGAGTTTACCGTGTGCGAAAAGGTATCCGACACCGAGGGCATGGTGACGGTAGTAACCGACAGCGCGCGCGTATTCATGCCCATGGGCGAGCTTGTTGACAAGGAAAAGGAGCTTGCGCGCCTTGAAAAGGAAAAGAAGGCTGCCGAAAAGGATATACAGTTCCTGAGCGGTAAGCTTAACAATCAGGGCTTCCTTGCAAAAGCGCCCGCGCAGCAGATAGAAAACGAGCGCGCAAAGCTTGCAAAGGCGCAGGAAAAGCTCGCCAAGATAAGCGAATCCATAGCGGGGCTGCAATAATGGAGCTGCGCGCTATGACGGCGGACGACGCCGCGGAGGTTTCGCGGCTCTACGTGCGCAGCTGGCAGGCGGGCTACAAGGGGCTTCTCCCGCAGGAGTACCTTGATTCCCTGTCTGACAGCCGCTGGCAGATAGCGTTTACGGGGCAGGCGGGAAGCTTTGTGCTGACGGACGGCGGCGTTATCGTGGGACATAGTAACGCTCGACCTGCCGCCGACCCGAAAATGGCGGGCTGGGGCGAGCTGCAAACGCTCTACGTGCTGCCCGAATACTGGGGGCGCGGCTGCGGCGGGCTGCTGCTTGAACACGGCGTTGAGTGGCTGCGCGGGCAGGGGCTTTCGCCCGTTTACCTGTGGGCGCTTGAAACGAACGCCCGCGCACGCGGCTTCTACGAAAAGCACGGCTTTACGCCTACGGCGGACAGGCTTTCGAGCGAAATCGGCGGCGCGCAGGTAACCGAAATAAGATATATTAAAGCGTAACAAGGGGGCATTATGGCAAACAAGGGACTTACGCTCGTTGTGCTTGCGGCGGGCATGGGTACGCGCTTCGGCGCGCGGATAAAGCAGCTTGAGCCGCTCGGACCGCACGGCGAGCTGCTTATAGACTACTCCGTCTACGACGCGAAACGCGCGGGCTTCGACAGGGTGGTGTTCATCATTCGCCGCGATATCGACGAGCTTTTCCGCTCTACCATAGGCGACAGGATATCCGCGCGCATTCCCACGGAATACGTGTACCAGTCGCCCGATATTCTCCCCTGCCGCGCGGGCGACTTTCCCTCGCGCGCAAAGCCGTGGGGTACGGCGCAGGCGCTTTATTGCTGCAAGGACGTGATAGACGGCAGCTTTGCCGTTATCAACGCGGACGACTTTTACGGCTGCGACGCGTTCGTGCAGCTTGCGGACTTCCTTAAGCGCCCCGACGCGAGCGGCTGCTCGGTGGGTTTTCTGCTTAAAAACACCCTCTCCGACTACGGCACGGTGAACCGCGGCGTTTGCAGCTGCGGCGAAAACGGGCTGCTCACCGACGTGCGCGAAACGCGCGGGATAAAGCGCTGCGAGGACGGCGTTATCCGCGGCGCATACGCGGGCGCGCAGGTGGAGCTTTCGGACATGGACACGGTTTCTATGAGTATGTGGGGCTTTGAGGCGGGCTTTATGGAGATACTCTCCCGCAGGCTTGCGCAGTTTATAGAGGGGCTGCCCGCAGGCGAGGAAAAGGCGGAGCTTACCATAGCCGACGCCGTAGGCGCGGAGATAAAGGAGCGCGGGTACGCCATGCGCAATATCCCCACAAACAGCGTGTGGTTTGGCATAACCTACGAAAGCGACACGCCGTTTGCACGGCAGACGCTCGCGCAGAGTACCGCGCAGGGCGTTTACCCCAGCCCGCTTTGACAGAATCTGAACGGAGTATGAGCATATGTTGATTGTTCCTGTTGAAAATCTGCGCGAGGGAATGGTTCTCGCAAAGGACGTTGCGTCCTCCTCTGCGCGCGAATACCGCACCCTGCTTATGAAGGGCGCGACGCTTTCCGCAGAAACGATAGAACTGCTGAAATCAAAGGGCATTAAAATGGTATCGGTAGTGGGCGAAAAGAAAGGTCCTGCCGCCGATATACCCGCAGCGCCGCCGCCCACCGCGCAGAAAAACGCGCACGTAGACCGCGCGCTGAGCGAGCTTAACAGCATATTCGACGCGAGCGAGGAGATACGCGAGCTGTCGCAGGACGCCGTGAAAAAGGTGGACAGGATTGCCGACGATATCTTAGCCGACCTCGGCAACGATTCATCAACGCTTGGCAACCAGATGATAGCCCTGCAAAACTACGACGACTACACCTACAAGCACTGCCTGCGCGTCGCCATGCTTTCCACCAGCATTTGCTCCGAGCTTGGCATGAGCGAGGCGGACACCAAAGAGGTAATCGTATCCGCGCTGCTGCACGACATAGGCAAGTCCAACATAGACCACGACATCATAATAAAGCCCGGCAAGCTCACCGAGCAGGAATACGAGGAGATAAAGCGCCACCCGCTTATCGGCTACCGCATTCTCAAGCGCTCGGGGCAGTACAGCGCAAACGTTATGGCGGGCGTGCTGTTCCACCAGGAGAAGTTTGACGGCAGCGGCTACCCCACGGGCATTTCGGGCAGGCGCATTCCGCTTATTGCGCGCATTCTGACCGTTGCGGACGTGTTCGACGCGCTCACCTCTAACCGCCCCTACCGCCGCCCGTGGAGCGTTGCGGAAACCGAGGAGTATATGCTCGGCAGCTGCGGCACTCACTTCGACTACGACGTTACGGCGGCGTTCCTGCGCGCGTTCAACCCCTACCCGCTCGGCATGATGGTGTTGCTGAGCGACGGGCGGCACGGGCTTGTAATAGGGCATAACACAAACGTGCTGCGCCCCATTGTGCGCATTGTGGGCGAGGGCAGCGGCGAGGTGATAGACCTTGCGAACGACTTCCGCTTCCTGTCGCTTGTGGTAAAGGGAACATACAACGGCAGCTATGAAATATAGCGCAGAAAGGCGTAAAAGGATATGCAGCCAAAGCTTATTATCGTCGTTCCCTGCTATAACGAGCAGGAGGTGCTTCCGATAACGTCGGAGCTTTTCTTGAACAAGCTGCGCTCGCTTGAAGCGGCGGGTAAGATATCCCCCGACAGCCGCGTTATGTTTGTAAACGACGGCAGCCGCGACAACACGTGGGACGTTATCTGCGGGCTTTCGCAGCGCGACCCGCACTTTATCGGCATTTCCCTCTCGCGCAACAGGGGTCACCAGAACGCCGTGCTTGCAGGGCTTATGGAGGCAAAGGACAGCTGCGACATCACCATAAGCATAGACTGCGACGGGCAGGACGACATAAA
This sequence comes from uncultured Oscillospiraceae bacterium, assembly GCA_934462925.1. GTDB lineage: Bacteria > Bacillota > Clostridia > Oscillospirales > Ruminococcaceae > CAG-115. The sequence goes on from CAKSIT010000011.1 coordinate 86,015, forward strand.
CGCCATGGACAAGATGGTTGACGAGTACCTCGGCGGGTGCGAGATAGTGTACGGCGTGCGCTCAAAGCGCGACACGGACACATTTTTCAAGCGGTTTACGGCGGAGAGCTTTTACAAGGTAATGCGGCTTATGGGCGCGGAGGTTGTGTTCAACCACGCGGACTACCGCCTGCTAAGCGCCCGCGTGCTTGACGAGCTTGCACAGTACAAGGAAGTAAACATCTTCCTGCGCGGAATGATACCGCTTATAGGCTACAAAAGCACAAGCGTAGCGTATGAGCGTAACGAGCGTATCGCGGGCAAGAGCCACTACCCGCTCTCAAAAATGCTAGCCCTTGCGTTCGACGGCATAACGAGCCTTTCCGTAAAGCCGATAAAGCTTATTATGGGCTTCGGAATGCTTGTCGCCGCTATAAGCTTTGTCGGCATTATATGGGCGATAGTCACCGCAGCGCTCGGGCTGTCTGTCGCGGGGTGGGCGTCCACTATATGTATAATATGCTTTATAAGCGGCATTCAGCTTATTTCGCTCGGCGTTATCGGCGAGTATATCGGCAAGATATACATGGAGGTAAAATCCCGCCCGCGCTTTATTATAGGCGAGCGCACGCAGAGCGCGGACTTTGAGGACAAGCCGCGCGCGGAGGACAAGCGCCGCTGATTGCTATAAACAAATTAAGCCGCTCACGTTCTACTGTGAGCGGCTGTTCTTATTTGTGAACCGAATTATAAATCGTTCTCCGCAGCGAATCTCTCAAAGTCGCGGCGGCGAATCTCCGCGCGGATTATCTTGCCGCTTATCGTCTTGGGAAGCTCGTCCACGAACTCTATGCGGCGGGGGTACTTGTAGGGCGCGGTGTTCTTCTTAACGTGCGCCTGAAGCTCCTTTACAAGCTCATCGCTCGGCTCATAGCCCTTCATAAGCACGATTGTCGCCTTTACCACCTCGCCTCTTATCGGGTCGGGGCAGCCTGTTACGGCGCATTCAAGCACGGCGGGGTGAGCTATAAGCACGCTCTCAATCTCAAACGGCCCTATGCGGTAGCCGCTGGACTTTATCTGGTCGTCGTTCCTGCCGACATACCAGTAGTAGCCCTCCTCGTCGCGCCACGCGGTGTCGCCCGTGTGGTAAAGCCCGTCGTGCCACGCCTCGTCGGTTATCTTGGGGCTGCGGTAATACCCGCGGAAAAGCCCCGGCGTGTGCGTAAACTCGCCGCGCACGCAAATCTCGCCAACTTCTCCGGGCGGTACGATATTGCCCTGCGGGTCTACAAGCTCTACATTGTAAAGCGGCGTGGGCTTGCCCATAGAGCCGGGCTTAGGGGTCATGCCCTTAAGGTTTGCAAGGATAGCGGTGCTTTCGGTCTGCCCGAAGCCCTCCATAAGCTTTATGCCCGTGTATTCATACCACTTGTTGTATACCTCGGGGTTGAGCGCCTCGCCCGCAATGGTGCAGTATTTGAGCGAGGAGAGGTCGTACCCGCCGATACCCGCCTTTATAAAGAAGCGGAACATGGTGGGCGGCGCGCAGAACGTGGTTATTTTGTACTTTTCCATTACCGCAAGCATATTCTCGGGGATAAACTTGTCAAAGTCGTACACGAAAACGCACGTTCCCATTGCAAGCTGGCCGTAAAGCTTGCCCCACGCCGCCTTAGCCCAGCCCGTGTCGGATATCGTAAGGTGAATGCCGTCGGGGTCTACGTTCTGCCAGTGCTTTGCGGTCTGTATATGCGCGAGCGCGTAGGAGTGGTCGTGTACCGCCATTTTGGGGTAGCCCGTAGTTCCGCTTGTAAAGTACATGAGGAATATCTCCTCCGCCTTTGTGGGTACGCGCTCGAGCGCGTCGGGGTACTTTTCTATTTCCTCGTCAAAGTTTATCCAGCCGGGGTAGTCGCCGTTTACTATAAACTTGCTTGAAAGGCAGCAGTTAAGCGACATATCCGCAGCGTCAATGTAATGCGCAACGTTCGCGTGGTGCGTTGCGATTATCGAGGTCACCTCAGCCGCGCCGAAGCGGTAGATGAAGTCCTTTACCGTCAGCAGGTGGGTCGCGGGGATAGCGACAGCGCCTATCTTCATAAGGCCTATCATAGTGTACCAGAACTGGTAGTTGCGCTTAAGCACCAGCATAACGCAGTCGCCCTTTTTAATGCCGTGCGCGCGGAACATATTCGCCGCCTTGTTTGAAAGGCGCGACAGCTCGCCGAACGTGAACGTCCTTTCGTTGCCCTCAAGGTCCACCCACATAAGCGCGCGCCTGTCAGGCTCAAGCTCGGCGTACTTGTCTATTATGTCATAACCGAAGTTGAAGTTGTCGGGGTAGCGCAGCGAGAATTTTCTCAGCAGCCCGTTTTCATCATATTCCTCGTTCACGAAGTTGAGATGATAGCTTTTTACATCCATTGTGTTTCCTTTCCGTTCTTGCCGTGCGCCCGCTTTCGGGCGCGGTAGTAAGGCGCTGCCGCATGGCGACGCCATAAGTCCGCAAAAAGCGGCTTATATTATCTAAGACAGCGTTTCGCCCGCAAAGTCGCAGGCGCTGCACTTTTATTATAGATTTTTGCGCGCCGTTTGTCAAGGCGCAAAACGCCTAAATCAACGAAATAACGCGCCTAGCTGCCTTTTTAGGGGCGCGCTGTAATACGCTGTAAATATACCCCCGTAAAAAAACATTTATTCCCCGCACGGCGCTGCCTGCAATAAGCGGAAAACCAAATGCGGCAACGCCAACGCTGCCGCATTATTTTTATATCATGGAACAGACGCAGCCGCTATGTTCCGAACAGAATATATGCGCGGGTTCTGCCGCAGCAAATTTACGGGGTCATCGTTCTCTCCCACACGTCGCCGTTCTTTTCCACGGTGTAGTTTACGCTGATGTACTCGTCGTCGGGCATTGAGGGTACTTCCTTGTAGCACTGCGCTGTAAGCTCAAGCTTATCTTCGCTTTCGCTGTTAAGGATAAGCCACTCGGTCGTCCAGAGCGTTCCGTCGTCGTCCGTGTAATCCAGAAGCCCGAGCGTTTTATAGGGTATGCCGTATTGCTGGTTGATTCTGTACCTGCCAAAACCCTGTATAACATTTGTTTCCTCGGGTTCTCCCACGCGCGTGTATTCGACCCAGCGCTCTTTGGCAAATGCGCCTGATAAGGTACACTTCTGCATTTTGTCGGGCGCGGCTGTATCCAGTTTATAAAGAATAGCAAAACCGTTCATCATGGTATCTAATTCTATAACGCTTCCGTCTATAAACAGCCCATACACCCCGAACCACGGCGAGTAAAAGCTGCCGTCGTTAATCTCCATCACACTATCATTATCTGATAGCTGCCAGTTACCGTAAAAGTAATCCACAAGAAGCTGCGCGTTGCGCTTGCCGTCCTCCGATTTAGTTGCCGTACCCATATTCGCAAGCCTGCCCGACGGTATTTCCGTCGTATCCTCAGAAGCGGGCTGAATTACCGCGGGCGTTCTCTCCCACACGTCGCCGTTCTTTTCCACGGTGTAGTTTACGCTGATGTACTCGTCGTCGGGCATTGAGGGCACTTCCTTGTAGCACTGCGCTGTAAGCTCAAGCTTATCTTCGCTTTCGCTGTTAAGGATAAGCCGCTCGGTCGTCCAAAGCGTTCCGTCATCGTCCGTGTAATCCAGAAGCCCGAGCGTTTTATAGGGTATGCCGTATTGCTGGTTGATTCTGTATCTGCCAAAACCCTGTATAACATTTGTTTCCTCGGGTTCTCCCACGCGCGTGTATTCGACCCAGCGCTCTTTGGCAAATGCGCCTGATAAGGTACACTTCTGCATTTTGTCGGGCGCGGCTGTATCCAGTTTATAAAGAATAGCAAAACCGTTCATCATGGTATCTAATTCTATAACGCTTCCGTCTATAAACAGCCCATACACCCCGAACCACGGCGAGTAAAAGCTGCCGTCGTTAATCTCCATCACACTATCATTATCTGATAGCTGCCAGTTACCGTAAAAGTAATCCACAAGAAGCTGCGCGTTGCGCTTGCCGTCCTCCGATTTAGTTGCCGTACCCATATTCGCAAGCCTGCCCGACGGTATTTCCGTCGTATCCTCAGAAGCGGGCTGAATTACCGCGGGCGTTCTCTCCCACACGTCGCCGTTCTTTTCCACGGTGTAGTTTACGCTGATGTACTCGTCGTCGGGCATTGAGGGCACTTCCTTGTAGCACTGCGCTGTAAGCTCAAGCTTATCTTCGCTTTCGCTGTTAAGGATAAGCCGCTCGGTCGTCCAAAGCGTTCCGTCATCGTCCGTGTAATCCAGAAGCCAGAGCGTTTTATAGGGTATGCCGTATTGCTGGTTGATTCTGTATTTGCCAACGCCCCATATAACATTGGTTTTCTCAGGCTCTCCCGCTCGCGTGTATTCGCGTTCGCTCCAACGCTCTACATCATTGTATACGCCTGTCAGAGAGGACATCTGCATTTTATCCGGCGCTGCCGTATCCAGTTTGTAAATAATGGGGTAACCGCTGGACATGGTATAGAACGTTACAACGCTGCCGTCTATATATAAGCCCTTTACCCCAAACCATGCCGGGTAAAAGCTGCCGTCGCTGATAATCTCCATCACACCATCATTATCTGAGGGCTGCCAGTTGCCGTAAAAGTAATCCACAAGAAGCTGCGCGTTGCGCTTGCCGTCCTCCGATTTAGTCGACGTACCCATATCCGCAGGACTGCCCGACGGTATTTCCGTCGTATCCTCAGAAGCGGGCTCGCTGTCCGAGTTTGTTTCCGCTGTCGTACTTGCAGGAGCGGGCTGAGTTTCCGAAACCGTTTCCGCTGTCGCGCCCGCAGAAGCGGGCAGGCTGTCCGAGTTTGCCTCGGAAACTGTGCCGCCCTTGCAGCCGCACATAAGCAGCGCTGTAAGGCAGCATAAAAGCGCCAATGAGCGTTTGGTTGAGTGCTTCATAGATAATTCCTCCGTTGTTTATTCTACAACAAGATTGAGCTTGGGAAATAACGTTACAAATTCATCATATGGCATTCTGGTGTATTTTACTCCACAGCTTGAACCCCAATTCGCGTGGTATAAATAAACGTAAGACGTATCGGTTTTTGCCACTATCATGCTGTGAATGCCAACGTTTTTGTAAGCAACGTTGATATAAGTCCCTGTGCCAAGCGGCATAATATACCTCCCGCCTGCTACGCACGGCAAAAGTCAAGCGCGTCCATCGCGCAGCTCACATTCTGTCCGCAGACCGTGGAGAAAAGCATTTTATCTTCAACGGACATGGCATTAGCGGTCAGAGTTGAGCCGTTATCAAAGAGGATTGTAATGAATTGGCTGCCCCCGCCGACGCCAATGTCCTCATTGCGGCAATACCGAGCAGCGCTCGGGTAAAGCGTTTCAATCGAATCAGCAACAACCCTGCTCGCGACAAAATCCAAGTTTACCGAACGCTCACACACAACCGCCGAAACGGGCGTTTTCCCTATATCGCCGTATTTGCAGTTCGTCTTTCCAAGACAAACGACTGTTCCGTTATCGCTCCGCGAGATTCGGCTGCTGAATTCGACCTGAAGTCCTGTCCCGTCGCTCTTTTTTTCGATGAGCCGCCCTTTCTCGGAAACGTATAAAGCGCCCGATACAGGCATCGCAGCCCCGCCTATATACGCATTCTCGCCGCCTATATAAACAACGATTGTGCCGTCGGAGATGATTGTTCCGCGCACAAAGAACCAGCCTTTCTCAAGGATAAGCTTTCCGCCGTTCTCGATGTATATATTCCCGTCAAGCTCAGCCCCGTTTTTAAGACGAAGCGTCTTCCCGCGCGGAATTACGAGATAGTCGCCCGTTTCCATTACGAGCGTGTTTTGTATTCTGACGCTTTTATTCAGGACAGATACGGGCGCGTCTGCCCACGGCTCGACGGTTTCGGCGTATTTTATAAGCTTTTCAAAGGAACACTTTTTCTCTGCCGCAGAAACGGGTACGGCAAATGCTAAAAGCAGTAACACGGTTGTCAGAAAGAACGCGATGATTTTCTTCATAAAAATCCCCCTTTAAGATTATGTTTATTCCGAAAATTATATTGAACTTCTATCAGTTCAACGTAATTCGAGGTTTATTCCTCTCTATAAATATAAACTGCCTAAAAGCGGAAATTGTGAGTACATTTTTTTATTTTTCTAAAACTTTGGCGCTTTTAGCCAAATCAATCAATGCGTTTTTGGGTAAATCAGCTTATAGCTCATTTCACAGCCAAAGCTGCTATATACTGCGGAGAGCAGTCCCTTATTTTTGCGCCGCCCGCGCTGTCCCTGTCCTCGTATAATGCTTTAAGGGTTAATCCGGCTTTAAGCTGACCGCCTATCTGTTTCTCGTGTAATGTATACGCCAAAATTATCTTCGGTTAAGGCTTCATATTTATCATGCGAAATCGGAACAGACCATTCACAGCCGTTATCAGTCCACAAGTCCCATGTAGCTGAGTTTATTTTTGTATAATCATTCATAAAAAGTCACTCCTTTTCGTGGGTAGAATATATGTAGACAATAATAGAGGGGTAATTATATGGCAGATATGCAGTAATACAGCAGATGAGGACAGTCTAGAAGCGGTGAGAAAAAAAGAAAGCACCTACGCAGAGAACTGCATAGATGCTAACGATATTGTGATATCGTTACGTAATAGATTTTTTTATCATAGAGAAAGATTATTCACAGCACAAGCCTGCAACATTTACCGCTGGTTACGCTAACCTGAAAAAGAAACCTAATTTGATACAATGTACCTAACTGGAAAGTAGGGAGGATTCTTGTGTAAGTCGGTGCAAATCAAATGCCCCAGTGTATATTAGTAACTCAACTTTTGTATATCGCACCGAAATCATGCCCAGTCAATTGGTACAAGTTTCATACCGTCCCACCATTTTTCAACCACAGAATCTTGAAAACGCTTTTCTTTTATATCAGCATGATCAACAATTATTACCTGCATGTTAGGAGCAAGTTCCTTGATTCGCTCAAAAACAAAATCGTAGATTTTTCTCACTTCCCGGCTATCTACATTTTGATCATTAGTTTCTGGTGGGAAATACACTTGAGATGGCTGATCTAAAAACAAGAATCCTGGCACAGGTCGTTTGTTTTGTATAAAAAACGTGTGCAAAGCAAATAAGGTTATAAGGTGACAGCCTAACCAATTGGAACCACTTCCAAGTTGTTGTAGAGGAACTGGTCTATCGCGGTCAACCATTACAGTAAGTTTGGTTAGGTCAAATCGATATGGAAATTCGCTATGTTCCAGATCAAGACTCTTTGCCCATTGATACATTAGGGTGGAAATCCGATTAATTATAGACTGTTTTCTTTCCTCAATCTCGTTTATATCTAATATGCTGTTGATTTCATTTATTCTAAACTCGATCTCCGAAAGTCTATCCCTACGATCAGCCATATTATCAGAAATAACAACGCTTTCAAGCCATAAACTGATTCTGCCAACTACTCGTCCTCGTCTCACATTTAGATCCTTAAGGCGAAGCGCTTCTCTATTTTCATCATATATGGCGTTTATTTCTACTTGGAGAGATTGTGATTGATTAATAAAATCTTGTCGCTTATTTTTAAGCTGTTCTAGATATTTTCTGAGCGCTGGACGATTATGGGATACAGATTCTAATCGGTATGATAAACTTGTTATTGAATCTCGAATATCCTGTGCCCCTGGCAAAGGTGAATCTATTGTCTTTGAACATAAAGGACAATGGTTTGGATCAAAATCAATTTGCTCGAATAGTCCAATAGATTCTAATCGACTTTTTTGATGCTCAACTTCAGTACTATAATCTTTCACTTGCCCCAGAAATTCCTCGGTATTTCGAATATCAATGCCGATTTGATCTATTTCATTTTGAGTGTGCGATAATTGACTTTGAAGCAAGGATATTCTATCCATACCAGTTGTAGATATGTCATTTGGTTTCCAATTGCACGCAACGCTCATTGCATTTCGTACACTTTCATAATCTGATAGATCAATTTGGATATCTTCTGGAAGAATGCCGACTTCTTTTGCTTCAGAAAGAAGAACCGTTGCTCTATCTAAGCCATTCCCCTTTAGTTGGTCAACTTCATCAATGCCCTTTCTTAAAATGGTAGCTTCTCGCTTAAGCAGCGTTCTTTCAGATTCAAGAACCAAAGTATTCTCGCCTACTATGCCTAAGAAATATGGCAATGTGTCTTTTATCGCTTGCGCCATAAAAGGTTCCGCCTGTCTATGAAATAAAAATTTTTGTGATGCAATCTCGTCTTGATTTTGTAAGCAATAATATAGACTATGACGTATATTTGCAGAAAGTGGTAGACGACTTTGATTTTCGGGAGGATTAAAGAGGTTTTCTGATATTCCTAATTTTGATGAAAGTAGTTTTTCTAAACCACTGTTATCTATAGGAGTAGCACGCGTCAAGTCATTGGGAATATTTTTTGCACCCATTAAGTAACAGCAACTATTTGTAGAGGCTTGTCCATGCGGTGGATTTTCCCTAGCAATTAGAAGATATTCGTCATTATGCACCAGTTGAAGAGCATACCATGCAACATGCTCCCTTACAAAGCCTTCTGCTATATTACAAGAAGATCCGCCGAAACAGTAATCAATAATGTCACCGATCACGGATTTTCCCGTTTTTGATTTTCCAGTAATGATATTTACTGATCCGATTTTAAATGGCAGAATTCTTCTTTTGCCATTTGTACCATATAGAACTATCGCACTGATTTGCATTATGGTTTCACCCCCAAAGCAGTATATATATTTTCCACGGCGTGCATATTATAAAACCACCGTCCAACATGCTCCGCTTTTTGAATACATTCTGCAATTTCTTGATCATTAGCAGCGTATTGGACAATCTTTGATTTTGAAACTGTTTTTATTATTGATAGTCCTCCATCGATGATTTCGCAGTTACCTTGAAATAATAAAAATTCTATAGCTTCATTCGTAAAGCCGATTAGGCTCTTGGCACGATCAGCAAATCCTACTAAAACGTCCGGATTTCGTTGTAGCCATACAACCATATTTTCTCTTGAATTAACTCTATTTCTTGTGTTTTTATGTAATACGATAGGCATAACTAAATAAAGTAATGGGAATGGCATATTATTTTTTGCTTTCTTTTGATACTCAAATATAGCTGAATATAAAAGTATAGCGCAAAATGATGGATTCAATAAATTGGCTATTTCTGGTGTACGTTTACTCCAAGGTATCATGCCATCACCCCCTTAATAATTCGCATAAGCGCTCCATAAAATCAACATGCCATCCAACAACAAGTCGATTAGCAAGTTCATGATATGTACCACGCATAATAAATGGATCTGGAACATTTCTTCTTATTGGTAATGACAAATTCTCAATTTTGCCAAATAGCTTCCTGCCTGCAATTTGCTTTTGATTTTCAGTAAGTTGATCGCCATAGTCTTCCATATCCTCTTTCATTATTAAAAACAATCTATTCCATTCATCAACTAGCCTATTTTCGTATTTTTCTAAATCATTGATAAATAACAATTGTTCTCTAACCCACTGACTTCTTTGACGGTAAGCATTATAATAGTCCCTAATGCAACGCTTTAAACGACTATTAGAAATGGCTATCAAATCTAACTGTTCAATAAATATTCTATTTTCTGGCGGTAACTGCTCTAATTCATGATCTGTCGGTTGGTAATATGGATCAACATCAATAGGTAGGGAATCAGCCTTATATTCACCACCAATATCGTTCATCTTTTTCTGCAATTGTCGATAACTGATAAATACTGGTTCTTCAGAAATCAAACATTGAATCGAAGAAATAATCCACCAACCTACTATTTTTTCGTATACGCTTTCTTCAAAAGGCTGAAGTGTTATAACACGCACATACGGCATAATGCTTGCTTTTATCGCAACTATATTGGGACTCGAATCACATACATAAATATGCTTAACCAAATATTCTTGTTGCTTGTCATCTAATGACTTAAAAGCATCATAGTAATTCTTGTTGGTTTTCGATGCATTTGAACACGCTACTTGACGCATAATCTCAAGTGCTTTTTTCCAATCACGAGAAAACATGTTTTGTAAATAAAATGCAATAGAGTTGTCTTGCGCTTTGGCTGTTGTAATAATAACAAAATTAGTTGCACGTTCAAAGCTCGCATTATTTTTTATGTGATCACACCAGCTTTTTATTGTTCTCCAATAATCAGTACTAGTATCGCTGAGGTTTCCTTGTCGATGAAGTTGGTGTTTTATCTGAATCATTATTTGTGGGTTGTCTTTTTCCACAAAAGCAACATCATCAAATTTCTCAATACAGAGTTGAGAGTCGGGGTTTCTGCTCTCAAGTAGAAGGAGAAGGGCAGAAAGCACTTGATACAGATCTCCAGACAGTTGGCCTGTAGCATCATGTACATTATGTTCAATCATCATCATTCTCCCTCCTCTTTTCACTGTTATGACCTTGGGTTTAAGGTATACATTGGTACTAATTTGACCTTTTGGCTTTAATTGAACATTCGAGATCTCTTTTCATATATTATTTAAAAATTAACACGAATGTGCAGAAAACCGTTTTATCACCTATCTAACGTTCATACAACTCGCCCAAACACATATACACGGTTTTCAAATTCTTTTCTTAAATTATTCGCATATAAGTTTACGTAAAGCTTCGGGTAGACACTTTTAAAGTGTTAAATCACCTTTTAAAGTGTATTCTGCAATGCGTTTAACCTCTTCTAAAACACGTTTTCGAGCAGCTTCATTAATCCACCAATTGTCCGGTCCTATATTTTTACCCGTCGGAGTATCATCAACAGTTGGAATATAGTAAGTTTCAACAAAGTCCGGATATAGATTTTTTGCTGTCATTTCAATTCTCCTTGTTACAAAAGCTTTTGCAACAAATAGTATTTTTTTGCAGTGTTCAAATCCCCCAAACTGCTCCTCAATAATTTGTTTGGAATAATTGAGGTTTTCATAGCTGTTTGTTGCCTTATTTTCAAGGAACATTATATCTGATGGAATTCCTAACTCTATACCTCTTCTAAAAAAACGTTCACATTCGGGTTCTTTATCCATCTTTGCCGAATGCCCAGTCAAAATAAATTTATCACAAACGTGATGTTCATAAATTGACTTAACATCAACCATTGTATCAAGATAGTCATTCCCAAGAACAATGCAGACATCCGCTCTATCTGGAACTGATTTAGGCAAAAAAAGCAGTTTAGTTATTGCTTCAATCGCTGATAAACAATTATTCATAATGTTTCCTCCTGATTACCTACTAATGTTCTTATATTACTCAAGAATCTATTCAGATTTTCCTCTACAGTTTCAAGAGTAACCCAAAATTGGTCAGCCACAATTTTTTGAGAATGAACAGCATTTTTCTGAACCTTCAAGCACATAATAATATAGGCTATCTCGCGCTGAAGTCTACTTTCGCATCGCAATTTATGTATATCGACACTATCCAGGGATTCAATAGTCAGTTCTGTTTTAATGTAATTGAAATCAATATCCTTATCAATTTGACCGATATTCTCGTAAACCAACCATTCAATCAAAACCAGCATAAGAGCTGAATTCGGTTTGGTATTTAAATCTACGACTTTTCCTTGACACCGCTTGTTGAGCTCACTCTCAAAATAGCTCTGCGCCATTTCCTTGTCACTGTGAATATCGCTGTAGTATCTGCCATACCAATATTCAGTCAAAGGTTTATTCGCACGTTTAGAAATATTGAGGTCCCTCTCAATTTCCGATTTATCATCAAAATCTTGAAGTTCCACTTGATGCTTAATCAACATAATAGCTTTCTTTTGAGCTGAATAGCTACGAACGATATGTGGACATCTAGAAGCAGCATCATACAATCTATAAGACAGCTTTAGCCTATCCTCATTATAACCCTCAAGACCTGTGATCTCTATGCCGAATTTTCCCAAGATCAATTGACGCAATTTAGTATTATAATTGTTTTCTAATATCATAGCCATGAGATTTAGGCTCTCTGCGCTATAATTGAGACAAGCTTTAGCTAAATATGCACGTGAAACATAATGAAGACCCAAAATATTCAAAACAATTTTATTACGATTTTCTGTAAAAGCATAAGAATTGTATGCTTGAAATGCAGAATTAAGTACCTGATATACTGCAAGTCCGATATCATTAAAATTGTTATTGCATTCCTGTAAAACATTTTTCGCAAAATCCAAATTTGAAATTGCCTCATCAACCAAAGGGTATCGCTCATTTTCAATTACCGAAAAATCATTCAAATCGTTCAAAACGTACTCTAAAAAGCTGTTTAAGCATTTGCCTACATGGTTATAGCCGTCACTATTAAACTCGCCATTATTGTTATCATACACTTCTTTTGCTTTTTTTGCATATTCCATGCATTTCACAAAGCTTTCCAAAGGCTTTATATTTTTGTCTTCCATTATGCGATAATGTTGAGCCATCTGACATAAGGAGAATATATACATATTTGCAAGTGATTTTTTTATGCGATCATTACTAGACTCTTCATAACAGCGTATAAATTTGCTAGCAAATAATATATTATCCTCACGAGTAACAGAGATTTTATTCAGCACTTGCAAAACAACAAGATTATTTGTGTTCTTTAATTTTTGGCAATATTCCTCATTACCATGCAGTAAAAATGTAATCGAATCTCCAACTGACAAAGAGGCTTTCTTCGAGCCTGTTTTAATAACCAAAAGCGCATCAGCAACATCATTAGAAAAATCCCTTAAATCAGCGTGCATTTCGATTTCCGAACCGAAGTCTTCATTTATATGGTCAGGGTAATCAACAATTGTCCAAACTATATTTGCTACGTGAAGTGCTGCACAAAGATCTCTTATGTTTTGATGTCTAAAATTGTATTTTACGAAAGGAGTGCTATTATCTTTAACAATTAAGTTGCATGCCAAAAAGATTTTTTCAACATTTTCATAATTGAAACGATGCCCAAACTTTACCTTAAAAGAATCTATGGTTTTTTCAAGGTCTTCATAAGTTATACAAGTTAAAGTAACATCGCCCCTCGCCTTTTTTTCAGAAATAGAATCTTTTCGATAAGACAGATAACATAAGCTCGGGAACAATTCAGTTATAATGTGAATGTGATCCTTATCAAATCTTTCCTTATTGTTTTCTAGGTAGCGATACATTAAATAGCTTGCATTAATACAACCGATGGCATTAAGATCAAAATTCATCTCCTTACAAATTTTCATATAAAATGGCGTCGTTAGCAATTCTAAGGTCTTTTGCGGATATTCTGTTGGAAATGCATCTATTCCATAATATTCGCACGCTCTTTCTTTGCTTATATGATTAACAACTGCATCGGAAATATCAGACAATTTGTCCAAGGAAACAATTACATCAGCAGAAGAATATCGAGAGGTAATAATAATTTTAACCTTCGGGTATTCAGCGAGTGCTTTTATCTCATTAAACAAGTCTTCAAGATTTCCCCGATATTCATTCAAACCATCTAACAAAAGAACATAAGTAAATCTGCTGTCGATTTTAGAAAAAACCGCCGTTAATATATTTTCGCTTTCTCCTTTATTTTCTATAACAAAGCGATTAAAAATATATTTTTTTATGGTTTCATCCGTAGCTTTTCCCGACAATTCAATATATATAGGAAGTATATTAGAATATGTTTCACAATCTGCACATCCTTTAAAAGCATCATATTGAAATTTTCTAAGATGCGTTGTTTTTCCCGAACCGCCAGCTCCAGAAAGGAAAAGAATTTTTGGGAGAGATTCATGAATTTCCCATAAGCTAGAGCATTGTCCTACGCATTCTCCTCTTATTTCCCCAAAAAGCTCAGAGACATATACCAAATCTTTCAATAAAACTTTCTTAGCAATGGTACAATAAAGCGATTTTGAAATTTGATCTATTCTCTTTTCAACATTATCTTCGTTTTGACCTTTTAATGAGGATTCATATACTTCGCATGCTATTATATCTAATCGTTTTGCATTAGAAAGAGCAATCGTACCCTGTTTGTCACAAGTATTTTTAATCCATTTACAAATTTGATCGTTAATTTTATTAAGCAAGGATTTGGCGTTTACTTCAGTTACATTCTCTATATTTACGATATTTTGAGTCAAAACATCAATCATCTCTTCACTGCAGCGAAAGTCAATTTTATCGCTTGTCCAAAAGCGCACTATTTTCTCTATATAATTATAATTTTGAAATATTTGCTTTATTCTGCCCGAATAATCATTAATATCAGCATTATCCCACTTCTCGCATTCTTTTTCAATTGTATCTTCTATGGATTTGACCAATTTTCCATATTCAACTTTCTCTTTAATTTTTTCCAAAAACTCATCTACCTTATCTTTTGCCATACCAGTAACTTTTTCGGTCAAGTAGTTTGGAAGCGACATATAATCCTTGTATGATATAGTTAAGCCCCATATCATATCCTTTCATAAGATTTACGCTCATCTCCGAAGCAAGGGAAAATT
>CAKSIT010000012.1 GCA_934462925.1 uncultured Oscillospiraceae bacterium
GCGGGCTGTTTCGCGCGGTTCGCCGCGCCCCGTCGGCTGCCCGAGCGTAAGCAGCGTGAGCCGTTTGTTAAAGCACAAAATACCACCCCCTAAAAAATGCGTAATGCGTAATTCGTAATTGTTGTGCCGCCTGCGGCGGTTATTAAAATCCGTCCGCGCAGCGGACACATTCATTACGCATTACGCATTACGAATTACGAATTGATAATAGCGCATTACGCATTAAAACTTAATGTTCGGGTTCTTCGCGCGGAACGCCGCCTCAACGCCCGAAACCGCAGCGCCGCCGCTTCCCGCAGGAACTCCCGTTGTTCTCGGCGCTGACGTTCCCGTAAACTGCGGGTACTTCTTCAGCACCTCGTCGATTGCCTTTTCAAGCGGCGTTTCGTCGCTTACCTTAAGCGAAGCGAGCGCCACAACGTCGTCGGCAGCCTCGGGGCTTACGCCCTTTGACGCGGCGAGCAGCTTTGCTTCAAGCGCGGCTGCCTTTTTCTCGGCGGCGTCTGCGCGGTCTGCCTGCGCCTTGACGGCTTCCGCCTGCTTCTGCTCAGCGGTTTTCTGCTCGTCCTGCCATGCGCGGAACGCGGCAAGCTCGTCCTTTGTGGGCTGCCCCTTGCGTTCGCGTTCGAGCCGCGCCTTTATGAGGTCGTTCACCTCGTCCTGCGTGAATGTTTTTGCCGCCACGCCCGCCGCAGATTCGGGCGCGGTTTCTGCGGACTGCTCCGCTGTGGTCTGTGTTGTTTCGTCTGCCATTGTTACCTCCGTTTAACGTCCGTATGACTGTTTTCCGCGCGGGCTTTTAGTGTCGTCAGCGTGTTTCGGACAATAAAAAAGCGCCGTGCTTATCGCATAGCGCTTGATTATTTCTTATCATTCATTTTTGCAAGCCCCGCGAGTATTCTTATAACAAGTTCGACCGAAGCCAGCACCCATGCTGCGATAAAACAGCCCTCGGGAATAGTCCCTGATGTGTTGAGCGCATAAAGCAGAATAAGCGTTGAAACCATGTCGGCGCCTCCTTTCGGGCATAAAAATAGCGCCCCATCGGAGCGCTTGGTTATTAAGTTGTACGGTGAACAAACCGTTCACCGTTATGGAATGAAAAAGCACCCTGTTTTTTTGCAGGGTGCTTATATCATATTAGGGTTGTTAAGCGGAGGATGCTTCTTGACTTCCTCAAACGCCTTTTTCACATCGTCGGGAGCGTCGTCACGAAGGAACATACCATGCTTGCCCTTGGGACAGTAAAGATACGGCGTAATTTTTTCTATGAGTTCGCTCTCATGCTTCGGCATTACAATTCTCATCGTGTACCTCCTTTCAGCATTTCTTTAACACGATATTCGGTGTAAACCTCATCGTATTGCCCGGTAACGAATGACCTAGTGGCATACCCGCTTATATCATAAATATTATACCCATTATCCTGCAATTTGTCAAGTTTTTTCTTACACTTTGCGCGAAGATACGGCAGATATTCCGAAGCATAGTTCTCGGTGGTAATATTGCCGTGGGTTTTCCTGTAATCATCAGCATCAAGCCAGTGCAAACATTCATGCAGAGCGGTACTGAGCCGATTATCGGCGCACGCCATTTGCTCCTGAAACTCTGGTGTTTTTTCGATGGTCAGCAAAGACTCATCAAGATACAAGGCGTTGTAAAAAGCGTTGTACGCCGCGGGCGAATCTCCCATTTCGTCATGACTGACAATGCAGATATTCGGCAGCGTTTTCCGCTTTTCACAACCGAGCAGCTTGTACACATCGGCAAGTCTAGTGTCGATTTCATGGAGTGCTCTTGGCTTGATATCTGCTTTTTCAGAAAGATATATTTTGTTATGGCGGTCGGTAACACGGTCAAGCGTTATGTCGGTAAGCTTACCCTTGACAAAGCGTTGCGTATTTATCTGGTCAGACTTGTCGACAGCCACGGGTTTGTAAAACTGCGAATTATCTTGAGATGGCTTTGGAACTGTGATTTTCTTCGGCGCTACCGCCCCATAAGTCGTAACCCTATCCGTCCGATACTTAAGCCCCGCGCCCTCGCAGTACGCCTTGAGCTGCTTGTTCTGCTCCGCGGCGCGCTGCCGAACCTGCTTCGCGCCCTCGGTATCGCCCGCAGCCTCTAACATATCCGCCTCGGTTTTGGACTTGCGCACCCTGCGCTCAAGCTCGCGCTGACGGCAGACCTTATCGTACAACGCTTTGTCTTCCTCGTCGTCATACTCAACGGCAGACTTGCGGAACAGCCCGTCGGAAACGCCGCGCGGCCTATGCCCGCAGTTTATCCCGAACAGCCCGTCAGGCTCGCCGAAGCTTGTCTGCGACAGCGGAATCACCTTGTGCTTGCGCCCGTTGATGTCGGTTATCTCGGTTGTTCTGCCCGAGCGCGAGATAAGCTTGCCCTGCCACGGGCGGCACTTCGGGCGGCTGCCCGGGTGACTGCTCACCTCGAACACGTCCTGCCCTAAGCTGTCCATAGTCGAGAACTGCGCTTCAAGCGCCGTGTTCTTTACCGTCGCGCGTATGTCCATGTTTACGTACGCCTCGGGCGACCACTCCCGCCCCGATTTGTCCACAAACGCGGGAATGCCCCGCTGCGCCATCTCGTGTATAGTCGTGCGGACTGCCTTTGTGCGGCTCTCCGCGCCCGACACAACGGCGGCGGTGTTGCTGTTGAGTATATCGAGAACGCCCTGCTTGTCGGCTATTTCAAGCTGCGCCCTGCGCTGCTCCGCCGTCCATTTCTCCGCAACGGCGTTGACGGCGCGGACGAATGTGCTGTCCGCTTTGTACTGCATTACGGTGTTTACTTGGTTGTACACGTCCCGAGCCTGCGCGCGGTAGTGCTTTACGGCCGCCGCGGCGCTCTCGGCGAAGCTTCCGCTGCTGCGCATTTCGGTTAAGCCGTCCTCTGCAAGCGTATCGTCGATAGCCTGCCGCACCGTTTCCGCAACGTCGTTCGGAATACCCCTAGTTCCCGCCGCAATGATTTTGTGCGCGTCCTGCCGCAGCAGCCCGTGCCGCGCGAGCTGCTTTAACTGCCACTTGCTCGCCTCGTTCAGCTGGTGGTCGTCGTTGAGCGTGAGCTGCCGCGCTATGCGCACAAGCAGCCGCTCCTCAACGCTCATGTACGCGTCCGCAATAGGCGCGGCGAGGTTCAGAGCCTCTAAAGCCGTCAAAATCATCACTTTCTTAAAATAACTGTAGATAAATCTCTATAAGGATATTTCCCACCCTAACAGAACAGATAAATCACAGGCGCATTAGCGCACGACAGTTGTAACAATTGAACATATTTCAAAGGCATTAGGAAACTAGTGTCTTTTTTTTATGCCTACTGGAACATAGCCAAACGGTAAGGCAACAGACTTTGACTCTGTTATTGCAGGTTCAATTCCTGCTGTTCCAACCAAAGGGTGTCACCGACCTGAAAAAACGCAATTCGTCATTGCTCATTGACGAATAGAAAGGAATGAACAT
The DNA here is from genome assembly GCA_934462925.1 of uncultured Oscillospiraceae bacterium. GTDB lineage: Bacteria > Bacillota > Clostridia > Oscillospirales > Ruminococcaceae > CAG-115. The sequence continues at coordinate 3,483 of CAKSIT010000012.1, forward strand.
GGAAAAGTCATTTGAATTTTTAATGCAGATGTTAGCCCCGGACACAATATTTATCCCAAAAGAGCTTGTCAAAAGGCGGGATATAGGAGAGGACGCCAAGCTTCTTTTCTCTGAAATCTTCACAGAACACCGTTTTGGAACAATTGCAGAGCTGCGAGAAACCATTGACAATATCCCCGACGAATACATAGAAGCCTATGCGAGAAACGGTTCTCCCAAAAAATTAAAGTCAGATATGATTAAAATTAACGTTGATTTAGAGAGAATACTTCTCTTATCGACCGAGGAAGGTGTTTGACACATGAATAACAACTATTTGCCGCTGTCGTTTTTTCAGGCTATCAATCCTGATAACACGATGTCCTGCAACCGCTTCATAGCTCACGCTATTGGAGCAACGGAAACAATCATCTACTTTTCCCTTATCTCCAAAATGACATACTACTACAAAAACGGTATGCTTGACGATGAGGGATTTTTTTATGCAACAGCGATAGACATTCAGGAAAGTACAACTTTCACTAAAAGACAACAAATGCCCGCTATAAACAGACTTGTGGAAATTGGGCTGATTGAAACAAAATCGGCGGGTCTGCCGAAAAAGAAATATTACAAGGTGCTTAATAAGCAGGAGCTTCTCATATCCCTCATTGAACAGGGAGAAGCGATTGCAGCCAATCTGCACAACAAGGTCCGCAAATGCGATAAAACCCAGAAGTTACAAAATGTTACTTCAAGTAGTGCGGTTGAAAAAAACTCGGAAAATGCCGACAAACCGCATGAAATCCAGAAGTTACAAAATGTTACTTCTTGCGGTGACAAAATGTCACCACAACAGGTTACAAAAAGTCACCACAGTGAGTTACAAAATGTTACTTCTTGCGGCGACAAAATGTCACCTCTATATAAAACTAAAGATAATAAACTTAAGATAAGTAATCCTAAATCTATCAATCAATCAGACGAGCAAATCACCGTTGATATGATTGATGAGATTGACCGTATACAGCAAAGACAGAATTATGAAAAACTGATTGCAGAGAGAATAGACTATGCTGCGTATCAGTCGGATGGTGGCTACCGTGCAGAATTGGTAAGGGCGATGTATTCCGTAATCGTCGATTCAATCTGTTCGACGAGAGCCATGCTGCGAATCAACAGCAGCAATGTTCCGCAGTCAACTGTCAAGGACACGTTCTTGCAGCTCGACTCCACGCATATCGAGTATGTTTTAGAAATGATTGAGGAACATTCTCCGGACATGACCCACATTCAGTCATATCTGCGCACTGCATTGTATAATGCGGTCAGCACAAAGGATATGTATTACACGTCCAAGCTCAAAGCCATTGGCATAATTAAATAAACTAATTAAGCCGCTTCCCAAAGCGGATTTTTTATTTTACAGATAAGGCGTTAAGCCGAATATGAACGGAGGTGAATATATGTCGGCAACGTTATCTCGAATGATACACTTCAAGCAGGCGGTTCCGCCTTAGAAATCAGTTCGCCATTGGCGAATAAAAAACGGAGGTGAAAAAGCAAAATGGCACAAAATGTTGAGAATGACGTAGTAGCTATTGTCGTGAAAACAACAAAAATGACCGCTAACGTACTTGCGGAAGCTATCAGCGCAACGCTTTCTTCAAAAGGCAAGGCAAAGCATGGCAAGCAGTCGCTTGACAATATCATCAAGGACGGTTCTTCCCTGCAAAATATTGAGGTTTCCGACAAGAACATAAAGTCGTTTGAAAGTTCAGCCCGTAAATTCGGGATTGACTATGCCATGAAAAAAGTTCCGAAAGAATCCCCGCCGAGATACATTGTGTTCTTTAGGGGCAAGGACACGGAACAGGTTTACAAGGCATTTAACGATTATGCAAAAAAGCATACGCTCGACAAGAGCAAGCCGTCAGTAATCAAGGAAATCAGCACTATTGTTCAGGAACAGGCACAGCAGCGCAGCCAACAGCGTGACCGCAGCCGTGTTAAGGAAAGGGGTATGGAGCATTAAGAAGTTCAAGTTTGATTTTAAAAAACACATACTGCTGAATATCCCGTACATTGCCCTTTTTTATGCCATGAACAAACTTTCGGCTGCAACTAGAGTAGCCGAGGGCAGCGACGTCAGCGCAAAGTTCTTCTCTTTGTTTGATGATTTTTCGGTCGTGTTCGCTAACCCGCTGCCAAGTTTTCATGTCATTGACCTGCTCATCGGCGGTGCTGTGGCATTCGTTTTCTGGTTTGTAATGCGGGAAAAGCGGAAAAACGCCAAGAAATTCCGTCAAGGCAAGGAATACGGTTCAGCTCGTTGGGGGACGGCAAAGGACATTGAGCCTTATATGGACGAAAATCCCGACAAGAACATTATCCTTACAGCGACAGAGGGCTTGACGATGGAAAGTCGCCCGAAAGCGGGTGCGAAGTATGCCCGAAACAAGAATGTCATGGTAATAGGCGGTTCTGGTTCAGGTAAGACGAGATTTTTCGTTAAACCAAACCTCATGCAAATGCACAGCAGCTATGTCGTTACTGACCCAAAAGGCACAATTCTCCTTGAAGTTGGTAAGCTCCTGCAAAAGAAAGGTAAATACGCGATTAAATCGCTGAACCTTATCAACTTCAAAAAATCCATGCACTATAATCCATTTGCCTATATCCGCTCCGAAAAGGATATTCTGAAGCTCGTCAATACGATTATTTCCAACACAAAGGGCGAGGGTGAAAAATCCGGCGAGGACTTCTGGGTAAAGGCAGAAAGGCTTCTGTATACTGCCTATATCGGCTACATATTCTATGAAGCTCCGAAAGAGGAACAGAATTTTAACACTCTCATCACCATGATTGACGCAAGTGAAGCCAGAGAGGACGATGAGGAGTTCAAAAATCCTGTTGATATTCTTTTTGAGCGGCTTGAAGCCAAGAAGCCGGAACATTTTGCGGTTCGGCAGTATAAGAAGTACAAACTTGCCGCAGGCAAGACGGCAAAATCAATCCTTATTTCCTGCGGCGCAAGATTAGCTCCGTTCGATATAGCCGAGCTTCGTGAAATGATGTCTTACGATGAACTGGAGCTTGACCAAATCGGAGAGAGAAAAACGGCAATGTTCGTAATCATCTCAGATACCGACACGACCTTTAACTTCGTCGCTGCCATAATGTACTCACAGCTATTCAATTTGCTGTGCGATAAAGCAGACGATGAACACGGAGGGCGTTTGCGCGTTCATGTCCGCTGTATTCTGGACGAGTTTGCAAATATAGGCGAAATTCCGAACTTCGATAAGCTGATTGCTACGATACGTTCGAGAGAAATTTCCGCTTCAATCATTTTGCAGGCGCAGTCGCAGCTCAAAAAAATCTACAAGGACAATGCAGATACGATTATCGGTAACTGCGATACTACCCTGTTCCTCGGCGGTAAGGAGAAAGGCACTCTGAAAGAGATTTCGGAAATGCTCGGCAAAGAAACAATCGACCTGTTCAATACTGGAGAAAGCCGTGGACAGTCGCAGTCGTTCTCGCTGAACTACCAAAAGGTGGGCAAAGAGCTGATGTCGCAGGACGAAATCGGCGTTATGGACGGCGGCAAATGTATTCTGCAAGTTCGTGGCGTTCGACCGTTCTTCTCAAACAAGTTCGACATTACAAAGCATAAATATTATGGCTTGTTGTCGGACGATAACAAAGCGAACGAGTTCGACATTGAAAAATATATGTCAACCCGTTTAACAGTCAAATCAACAGACCGTGTAAAAGTCATCGGTGAATACGATGAAACGGCAGTTTAACTAGGAGGTAAATCCAAATGTCTATTTTCAAGAAAATCAACGACGGCGTTAATAGCCTTGCTATCAAGACAATGACCGTCGCAAGCGAAAGCAAACCCCAGAGCAAAAAAGCTCTCAGAGCCAAGAAAATCCTTACGTCAGTAATCACAGGAGCAATCGCAGCGACTATGTGTGCAGTAACTGTGTTTGCATCAGGAGGCACATCAGGAGGCACATCAGGAGGCGCATCAGGAGGCGCATCAATGCCTTCATTTTTCGAAGGAGCTATTGGGGTACTTCAAACAGTTGTAATTCTTATCGGCGCAGGCGTTGCAGTTTGGGGCGTAATAAATCTGCTTGAGGGATATTCCAACGATAACCCCGGCGCAAAATCTCAGGGTATGAAGCAGCTAATGGCAGGTATAGGTGTGGCTCTTATCGGTGTTATACTTGTTCCTCAACTTCAAGAATATGTAAAAACAGTTACCAAAACTTAAAGAGTATGTGACTTCAAAAGAATTGGACAGGCGGCGAAGAAATGCGCCGCTTGTAAATTTTTGAAAGGAGGTAAACGACCATTGCTTTTAGAGAAGAAAGAACAGCGAAAAACGCTTTTCCGTAGGCTTATGGTGATTTTTGTTGTAGTCCTGTTTGCATTTGCATTATGCGGGATAACCGCAGCGGCAGAGGAAACGTCGGACGAACAACCCGCTTTTGAGGACCCGGAACGTTGGGGCTGGCCGTTAGACGGAGTCTACGACAGCATAAAGACTTCGCTTTGCGAATTGCTCAACAATATCTTTCAAGGCAGCTTCGGTCTGATAGACAAGGTTGTCAAGGACGCCGACGCCGAGCTTGGCAAAACCCCTGCAAACTATGATTCGACGATGTTTCAAACCGTTGAAAAGGTTGTAAACGGTGTCATGATACCCATTGGTTCGATAGTCCTTGTTTACGTCATTCTCTACGAATTTATTCAGGCATTGATTGACAAGAACAGTTTTCACGACTTTGACACAAGCATTTTCATTCGGTTCATTTTCAAGTCCTGTCTGGGAATTTGGTTTTTATCCAACTGTTTCACAATCGTAAATGCGCTGTTTGACCTAGGAACATACATGGTAAACGGGGTAACGAGCAGTTCGGGCGCAGCAGGAACGCTGTCACAAGCTGTCAATTCTTTTGCGGAACACTTGCAGCCTGATAAGGTGTCATTGAGTACGCTTATTCTGATAATCATTCCCGCAGGCTTTTTGAATATCGTTTCGCTCGTGATTTACGCCTGCGTGTACGTTATCCTTATCGGACGAATGGTTGAGATATATATTCACATTTCGGTTGCCCCCATTCCTATGGCAACGCTTACGAATCGTGATTTCGGCGACACGGGTAAAAATTATCTCAAAGTTATTTTTGCGTATGCTCTGCAAGCTGTGTTTATCATGATAGCAATAGTCCTCTATGCTAATCTGTGTGGAAGCAGGCTGACAGCCGCCTTAACAGATGTGAAAGGCATCGACGCCGCTACATTGGCTTCGGAGATAAATAACAACATACTGTTTTGCATAGCTCTGGGTATTGTGCTTTTGCTCACTATGTTCAAATCAGGCAACGTGGCGAAGTCTATACTTAACTGCCATTAAAATTCAATTCGCCATTGGCGAATAGGAAAGGAGATAATATGGCATATATCAAAATTCCCCGTGACCTTAACAACGTCAAGGAGAAGTTCCTGTTTGGTCTTACCAAAAGACAGGTAATGTATTTTGCTCTGGGCATACTTATCGGGCTTCCGCTTTTTTTCCTAGTCATGCCCGTTGACTTAACGACCGCAGTCGTTATTCTATTTGTGTGCGTTATGCCGTTTGGCTTTATGGGGCTTTATGAAAAAAACGGGCAGACGTTCGATAAGATACTGACCAACATGATAAAGGCGAATTTGTTCCGCCCGAAAATCCGACCATATAAATCAGAAAATATTTATGTAGCGTTGGAAGAACAAGCATTTTTGAATAGGGAGGTAAAAAGAATTGGCTACAAGAAAAACTTCTTCGACAAGCTCGTCGAAAGCCTTGAAAACGCATTCAAGCAGCGCCCAAAAAACAAAAAGCGTAAAAGGTAAGGCGCAGTCCGGCAAAGCTGTGTCGAAAGAAGAAAGGAAAGCTGTATCGCAAAAAATCCGTGCTATTGAGAAGAAGCACAAAACGGTTGACTCCGCTCAAAAGACTATTCCCTATCTGGAGATGTTCAAGAATGGAGTCTGCCACGTCAACGATGATTATTACACAAAGACGATTTGCTTCAACGATATAAATTATCAGCTTGCGCCCCTTGAGGACCAGCAGATGATATTTCAGCATTTTTGTGATATTCACAATTACTTTGACGACAGTCTTACAATTCAGTTCACATATATGAACGTTGCCGATGACGCCGAAACGTACAAAAGCTGTATTCATATCAATGAACAGGACGATGATTTCAATCATATTCGCCGTGAATTTACCGAAATGCTGAAAGACCAACTTGAAAAAGGCAACAGCGGTCTTATCCGCTTAAAATACCTGACTTTCGGCATACATGAAAAAGAACGCAAGCAGGCTGTAAGCCGCTTGGAACAGCTTGAGGGTGAGCTTGTGGCGAACTTCAAGCACATGGGTGTTCAGGCTTATGGACTTGACGGCGCAGAACGCTTACAGGTGCTTCACAGGGCGTTTAACCCGTCTGCAAGCGATAAATTCATCTTCGACTGGCACAAACGGGCGCAGACAGGAATGTCCACAAAGGATTTTATCGCTCCCCCCTCTTTCAATTTCGGGCGCAAGAATAAATTCCAGATGGGCGACGTTATCGGAGCGACCTATTATATCAACGTTATTTCGACTGAAATATCCGACCGTATGTTAATGGACTATCTCAATCTTGACGATAACATCTTCGTTAATCTGCACTTGCGTTCATGGGAGCAGATGGAAGCTATCAAGTGGGTAAAACTCAAAAACACAGCGGTTGACGCCATGAAAGTCGATGAGCAGAAAAAGGCTGCCCGTGCAGGATATGATATTGACATACTCCCGCCCGACCTCATGACATATTCTGAGGAAATCAAGGAGATATTACAGCTTTTACAGAGCAGAAATGAACGCTTCTTTATAACGACTATTACGATAACGGCGTTCGCTTCAAACTCAAAAAAGCTCGATATGCTTATTTCCCAAATCAAGAATATCACGCAGAAACACAACTGTAAACTTGACCCGCTCGACTGGCAGCAGGAAGAAGCGCTCATGTCCGCAATTCCTCTGGGGTATAACGGCATTGAGCGTAACAGAAACTTCACTACCTCGGCAGCAGCGGGATTTATTCCCTTTACAACGCAGGAGCTTTTCAATCCGGAGGGCGACTCCCTTTACTATGGGCTTAACGCACTTTCCAACAACCTCATCATGGCTGACCGCAAGCAGCTTAAGAATCCCAACGGTATTATCCTCGGAACGCCCGGTTCGGGAAAATCGTTCTCGTCAAAGAGAGAAATATCTAATGCGTTCTTAACAACGAACGACGATATTATCATCTGCGACCCTGAGGGCGAATATTATCCGCTTGTCAATGCTCTGCATGGACAGCTCGTAAAGATTTCGCCCAATTCTCCCCACCATATCAATCCTATGGATATTTCAACGGATTATTCCGATGATGATGACCCTGTAACGCTCAAATCCGACTTTATCCTTTCACTGTGCGAACTTGTTATCGGCGGCAAATACGGTCTATCGGCTAACGAGCGTTCAGTTATCGACCGTTGTGTCGGCAAGATTTACGCAGATTATTTCAAAGACCCCGTTCCTGAAAAAATGCCTATCCTTGAGGATTTGTATAAAATGCTCCGTGCCGCACCGGAGGAATGCGCAGCTAATGTAGCTTCGGCATTGGAGCTTTATGTTACGGGTTCGCTGAACATTTTCAATAACCGCACAAACGTTGACATAAAGAACAGACTGGTCTGCTTCGACATTAAGGAGCTAGGCAAAAACCTCCGTAAGCTCGGAATGCTTATCGTTCAAGACCAAGTATGGAACAGAGTTACTGAGAACCGTAACAACCGTAAAGCAACCCGTTATTACATTGACGAGTTCCATTTGCTTCTGAAAGAAGAACAGACGGCAGCATATTCCGTTGAAATCTGGAAGCGTTTCCGCAAATGGGGCGGTATTCCGACAGGTATGACTCAGAACGTAAAGGATTTACTGGCTTCAAAGGAAATCGAGAATATCTTTGATAACTCCGATTTTATCCTTATGTTAAACCAAGCCGCAGGCGACAGAGAGATACTTGCGCAGAAGCTCGGCATATCTCCCTCGCAGCTCGGCTATGTCAAGAACGCTCCGCAGGGTTCGGGACTTCTTTTCTTCGGAGATGTTATCCTGCCGTTCGTTGACCACTTCCCGAAGGACACCGAGCTTTACAGAGTAATGACAACTAAGCCCGAAGAACAGCAGCAACAGCCGCAGGCGTGATATGACTTTCCGATGAATGGGGGTGAGAAAATATGTCGGACGTCAAAAATACAAGCACTCTGAACCGGAAAGGCAGTTCATCGGAGCGTATGCAAAGCCCTCACGCTCATCAGTCCAATCAGACAACGCACATTTCGCAATCTGATAGAGCTAAAGAAATTTATTCGTTGGACGTGAAAGAACGTACAGCCATGGCTCGTAAAGGAGAAAATCTTGATATTCTTATACACGATAGCTGCACCATGGTGCGCAGAGAAGTCGCTTTGCGGGGATATAACCTTGATGAATTGGCTAAAGACAGTTCTAATATCGTTCGAGAAGCCGTTGCGAGATGTGGATACGAATCATCAGCTGCTCTTATCGGTAATTCAGGGATTGTCAGGCAAGCGGCAGCCGAAGCCGAGAAGAATTTCAGCCATGAAAGGTCAAAGACTTCAGGAAAAATGTCTGATATAATTGAGAAACTTGACAGCGTAAACAGCAAGCTCGACAAATTCGATACAGCAAAATCAACGCATAGAGTGCGTATGTACACGGAATACGACTCAAACAGGGTTCATGTTGCTGTGGACACAACAAAGATGAGCCGTGAGCAATACGCTCAGCATAAGCACGATAACCGTGGGCTGCTGCATAAGATTGACAGCCATTTTCAGAATGCAAATGTGGGGTTGGTTTATGCAAAAGTACGCAGTCCATTAACTTATGGCGATGATGGCAAACGACATTTGCAATCTCCGATTACCATGCACAGCCTTAGTCCGCCGAAAATATTACAGCAAGCAGGAAACAAAGGGTGGAACATAGCCCTAAAAGCGGAAGCGGGGTTATTCAGATATGGCGATACCGCCAAAAGGTTGATTATTGACCCTGCTTCACAGGCTGCAAGAGTTGCCGTACTCAATGAACTATATCGGGCGAGCAAAGAAAATATCGGCATAGATATGATTTCAAAGGGTGCTAGAGCAGGACTTACAGTAGCACGGGGCGTTATGAACTATCGCAGGGACATGATTGCCTACAAGCCAGTTCGGCTTGAAAACAAACGTGACAAGCTGCTTAAAAGGGGCGAGAAAATAAAGCTCAATGCGGCGACTTATCACAGCAAGGAGCTGTTCTATGCAGCCAATGAAAGAGCAAAATCGTTTGGCTTAAAGCGTTCGGGCAGAAAATCAAAGCCTGCGTTCAAAGGCGCATGGACGAAAATATATGACGGTTCACAACACAAGGGTTATCTCCAAGCTCCTGAAAAGGCTCATCTCGATAAAAGCTCTATGCCCAAGACCGAGTTCAAACACCAAAAGAAAATGAACAGGCTTGAGCGCAAAGAGTTCAAGATGAACAAAAAGGCTTATAGCACTGTCAAGGTCAAGCAGAAATACTTTAATGCTTCAACGGGAAAATTCCAAACCAAGACCGTTAAAATGGTGGATAAGTCGAAGCTAAAGAAGCCTAAAGTCAAAAAGCCTGATTCTCTTGCAGTTCGTCCCGCTCTTGCGGGACTAGGCGCACTGCGAAATAAAGCCTTTAACGAACTGTCGCAAAGTGATAATGTCGCTGTTCAGGCAGTGGGCAAAAGTGCGAATGCTGCTTTCAGCGAGTTTTCGAGAATGCGTGCTTCTTCCCTGAAGAAGAAAAATCAGCTTTACGAAAAGCGAGTGAATAAGGCTCGAATGAAAGCTGAAAAGACAGGCGCAAAGTTGGAAGTCGAGAAAAACAAATCTCCGTTTTCCGAGAAAAGCTCCAAAAAGGCGAATAAAAAGAAAGCGCAGAAAAAGCAGCTCCGCAAAAAGCGCAACGCTGAAATGTTCAAGCAGAACATGAAAAAGGCAGCTAAAAAGGCTAGAGATGAGATTGCAAGAAAGGAGGCTGATTTCATTGCCGGAAAGGGCAAGTTCATTGCTTTAGGCGTTCTAGGCTTTATTTTAATGATGATGGCTCCCATGATTTTCCTCATGATGATGGGCGGCGGTGGCGGCGGCGTTCTGGGCGGAGCTACGGCGTTATCCGTATATCCTGTCGATAACAAAACGCTTACCGACTCGCTTCTGAGCTATAATGACGAGCTTGACAATTTCTACAATGAGTGTGTAACTTATGTGCAGGGATTGCAGGTTGCAAATGGCAGGACTATCAGCACAAAGGATAAAATCTATGGCGGCGTGTCTTTCAATTTTTCAGGGATTAAGGCGTCGTTCAGATACGACATTTTCAAACTAGCTTCATACCTATCTGCAAAATACCGAAACGACTGGAGCAGTGCGCAGGAAGAGTGCAGACAGCTTGTCAGAATGTTGTTTAAGATTGACTGCGTTGAAGGAAATGGCGACCATATTCACAGAGAATGGAAAGCTCAAATCGGTTCAACGAGGGACGGCGACCCGATATACACCACCATGACAATGGATATTTACAACTTCTATATTTACCCGCAAGACGGCGTATCTATTGACGAGTTCATCACTGAGCAGCTATCCAACATGGGTGAAGTTACCGAGGACGGCAAGACGAATTATGAGCTGCATTATGAGCTGCTCATGGAGTCGGACGGCGGTCATCAGAAAATCGGAACGCCTTTGCCCGGCTTTGACTATTGGACGAGAAGCTCACAGACTTCAATTTATGAGCATATTCCACCAAATCAGCAAGATACTTTTGACAACTGTATCGGTATTGCTTGCGGAAGTGGGCAATCGGTAACTGCCGGCGGTGATGGCGTTATCACAAACATAGGAGATAACTCCATTACTATTGAATATGAGGATTTTGTTGTAACATATTACGGAGATGTATCATCAACACAACTTGGAAAAGGAAGTGTTGTAAGCGACGGCGATATTCTGTTCACGACCGCAGAGGTATCAGAGGACAGCGAAAACCCGTACAACTTACAAATTTCGGTATATGATAATTCTGTCGGCTCGTATGTCAATCCCGCCTTTGTAATGGAAGGCTATGAGGGACAAATGGAGGACAATAAAAGGCGGCAGGACGAAGCAAATCAACAGCCAACGGAAGAAACGCCGACGGAGTAACAGGAGGTACGATTATATGTCAAAAGACATTGATTTCGATAAAGAAATTCAACTCTGCAACGAGCAGATTGCGAAATATCGCAGAAAAAGGCAGGAGCTTGAACGCAAAAGACAGGAAGCTGAAAACGAGAAGATTGTTTCTATCGTCAGAAGTCACAAGCTCTCTGTGCAGGAACTCACTGAATTTGTCACCGCTTTTGCGAGTGATAAGAAACCTATAAGTAAGGAGAGCAGCAATGTATAACAGCATTAAGAAAACATCGGTTATTATAGCGGCAGCGGCTTTTATGAGCATTTCATGCTGCGTGTCGGCTTCTGCCGTCGGTAATCCGACGAACACAACGTCCGTTCCGACATATTCCACGTCAGTAAACGGCGAGGATACAGTACCGTTTGAAATGAGCAATCCCTATGAAGCGGGGCTAATGGACGGCGACGACCTTAACAGCTATGCTGAAAACTATCTCAACGAGGGCGCACAGGCAGATTTAAGCGGAACGTCAATCAGCAGAAACGACGCAAGGGTCACTTCCGCAACCACAAAAAAGAGCAATACGGTCAAGTCGGAAACGACAAGCGCAGACGTCACAAGCGGCGGTGAAAACACCTCCGCTCCCGCAGTTACTTCTGCGCCGTCGGGAAGTACGACCACTTCAATTACTACTCCCGAATGGCTTGACAGCCCTTATTCGGACGGAATGCTTTCGGACGATGAGCTATACAACAGAGTGATGGACTTTCTGGACGACGGCACAAACCTTAACACCGAGGGAAGCGGTATGCTTATCGGCGAAGATATAATCAATCCCGAAAAGAAAGAAGAAACTGATACAACGTCGGAAGCTGAAACCTATACATCTGGCGAAAAAGTAATGTATACGGTAGCCGCAAGCGACGGCAGCGTTTTCTACATTATCATTGACAAGGGCAGCAACGGTCAGAACGTGTATTTCCTTAACACGGTTGACATTGTTGACCTTGCTTCGCTGATTAACTCTGAATCTGAAAATCTGACCGCACAGGAAAAGGCTATTCTTAACAAAGCGAATGTTACAACGGTATCGGGCGACGAGGAACAAGACCCCGAAGCCGAAAGCCCGGATAATACCACGGCGAACAATTCAGGCTCGGCAAATTCGGGCAATAAGCCGTCCGGCTCTGCCGGAACGACCACAGCCAAAAAAGACGATACTATGCTCTACATAATCGTCGGCGGTGGCGCAGTTATTGCAATAGGTATCGGTTGGTACTTCAAAATCGGACCCGGCAAGAAGAAAAAGGCTTCATTTGACGAAGAAGATGAGGAGGACGAGGAAGAACAGCCGGAAGAATACTATGACGAGGAGGAAACCGAAGAAGAAGCCCCGACAGAAGAAGCCTATGAGGACGAATAATTCGCCATTGGCGAATGATACAAAGCGGAGTTTTATGCTCCGCTTTTCTTCGGCTAAAAAAGCATGAACACAATTCCACATTTCACGGGACGGAACGTTCCGTTGCAGGAAATTTCACAGGCGTTGGATATTCCCGAAGAAGTAATAGCGTTTGGTATTGAATGCGAGGAGCTTTCTTTCGGGACGGCGATTAAGTTCGGCGGGAAAAGCTACTTTATCTGCCCTGACAAAAAGGTCTGGGAAGAAACAGGATATTTCAAGGAGGGACAAGCCAAATGGTGCAGTTAGTCATAGCGGAAAAGCCGTCAGTAGCGCAGACGATAGCTACAGTCATTGGTGCAACAAAGCGTGGCGAGGGTTTTCTTTCCGGCAACGGTTATATAGTATCATGGTGTGTAGGACACTTAGTAGGACTTGCAACGCCCGAAGCATACGACGAAAGCTACAAGACGTGGAGTTTTGACACTCTCCCGATAATGCCGCAGCATTACAAATTTGTTGTAAAGCAGGCTACAAAAAAGCAGTTCGAGATTTTGAAAGGTCTTATGTCCGACAGCTCTGTTGACGGACTGATATGCGCAACGGACGCAGGACGTGAGGGTGAATGTATATTCCGATACGTTTATACCGTCGCAAGGTGTAAAAAGCCTTTCAAACGGCTCTGGGTATCGTCAATGGAAGAAGCAGCGATTAAAGAGGGCTTCGATAATCTCCGCAATGGTGAGGATTACGACAATTTGTACGAAGCGGGGTTATGCCGCAGTAAAGCCGACTGGCTAGTCGGAATAAATGCAACACGGCTGTTTACCATGCGTTACGGCACGAAACTGAATATTGGGCGTGTTCAGACCCCTACGCTTGCAATGCTTGTCGAACGTGACTATAAGCTCAGGAATTTCATCAAGGAGAAATACTACACCGTAGAAATAGGCACGACCGATAATCCCTATTTTGCTTCATCTGAAAGAATAGATGATGAAAGCAAGGCGGTCACGCTGCTCTCGGAGTGTGACGGGGCTTCTGCAACTGTGACCGGGGTAAAAACTGAAAAGAAAACAGCCAATCCCCCAAAGCTCTACGACCTTACCACGCTTCAGCGTGAAGCTAACAGATACTACGGATATACGGCGCAGCAGACCCTTGACTATGTACAGTCGCTCTACGAAGCAAAACTGTGTACATATCCCAGAACGGACAGCCAGTATATCACGGAGGATATGCACGACACATTTATTACCGTGACCGAAATTGCAAAGGATTTCACGGGAATAAGCTCCGACAGCCTGAATGCAAAGCCTGTTATAAATAACAGCAAGGTTTCAGACCACCATGCGCTGCTGATTACGGCAGAAGTCGGGAAAAAAGACTTGTTCGATTTGCCGACAGGCGAGAAAAACGTGCTGTTTCTCATTGCCGCCCGAATGATACTCGCTTCTTCAAAGCCGCACATTTATGAAGCGACCGCTGTTAAGCTCTCCTGCGCCGATACGGAGTTTACCGCAAAGGGCAAGGTTATTCTTGACAACGGTTGGAAAGCACAGGAACAGTTCCTTAAAGCGAAAATCAAGAACGAGAACGCAGACGATAATGAACCGCAGGACGATGAAGTAGCTCTGCCGCAGTTGTCCGAGGGCGACGTTATTTCCCCGATTGCCGCACGGACTGCGGAGCATTTCACAAGTCCGCCGAAGCCGTTCACAGAGGATACGCTGCTTTCCGCAATGGAAACGGCAGGAAACAAGGATTATTCCGAGGACTCCGACGTTGAAAAGAAAGGTCTGGGTACTCCCGCTACAAGAGCAGGGATAATCGAAAATCTCATAAAGGGCGAATACGTCGAGCGCAAGAAAAAGCAGCTTATCCCTACCGAAAAAGGTATCAGTCTGATTGAAGTCGTTCCCGATGAAGTCAAGTCAGCAAAAATGACGGCGGATTGGGAAACTCGCCTGCAAGCAATCGCAAAGGGCGAGGAAAACCCCGACGCATTTATGGAGGAAATAAGCGGTTATGTCGGCGGTCTTGTGGCTTCTTACGGTTCTGTCGTTGAAAACAGCAGCTTTCAGCGAAAAGAAGCTGCCATACTCGGCAAGTGTCCGAATTGTGGCAGCAATATAAAAAAAGGTAAGTACGGATTTTATTGCACAGATAAATGCGGCATGAGCGTTGCGAGAGTCTACGGCAAGGAGCTTACCGAAGCGCAGCTGATAAATCTGCTTGACGGAAATCCGATTTCATTTACCAGAAACGCCAAGAAAACAACGGTCCTCCCTGTCTGCGAACCGTACAGCTACACCAAGGACGGCAAGGAATACAGCGGTTTTCAGTGGAAAACGAAGTAAGAAAAAGCTCCCGATGGGTTCGGGAGCTTTAGTTCGCCATTGGCGAATGGAAAGGAACGATATGTAGTATGTATTCTGATAAAATACAGCAAAACCAAGAGGAAGAACGGCAGTTTGCAGCTAATCTTCACAGATTGTTGGAGGGCGATAAAAAACTTGCCAGTAGTCCTTTGGTGATTGGTAGAACGCCAAATGTATTTGCAATATGCAGTGGTGTTTCTGGGTTTGAAATCAATACCGAAACAGATATTGTAATTTCAAAAAAGACCATAGATAAGATTATGCGACCAGAACAAAGAGATGAGGATGGCAGAAGAACTAAACTCAGCGGTCATTTTCTGAGCGAAGAACAGATTATACAGGCTATACATGAGTTGAAAAATCCTGTTATGGTCTTGAAAGGTTCTCGTGGAACATCACTTGTAGCAATAACGGAACTTAAAGACGACAAGGGACAGGAAATAATTGTCCCCGTCGAATTTAATAAGGTTGGTGCGCTTGGGGAAATAAATAATGTTACGAGCATTTACGGCAGAGAAGAATTTGCAAATTACATTAAAGAAAATATTCGAGCAAATAATGTAATAGCTGCAAATATAGAAAAAGCCAATGAAATGCTTCTTTCCATAGGAGTAGATTTCTCCGAGGCGAACACACTCATTAGCTTCAATGATAGTATAGCATATTCAATGGAAAATGTCAATACCCCAAATCAAACAAAAACACAACACAAGGAGGAAACCATGCCTGATATTGAAAAGGATACCCGCACAGCGGATAAGAGAGTTGAAACCGAAGAACAGACCGAATTTATGGACAGCCTGTTCAAGCCGCAGTTCGAGGGAAGTTTCATTGACGATGAAGAAAAAATGACGGACTTCTTTGAACTTCCCCAAAGCGAGTTTTTGGCTTCTTACAGCTACCTAACCGAAGCCGAATACAACGCTACTGCCCTCGATAACAGCCTGTCGGAATTCACTATAAATATTCACAATCTTGAAGAACAGACTGGGGATAGCGTTGCCGAAGGCTGCAAGGCGTTTAATAAGTTTTCAGCGCAGTACGATATACTTGAATCTCAGGAATTATATTATTGGGATAATGAAAAAAATCTCAAGGAAAATCTTGCGGACTGCGTAAAGAATGAACAGACCGTTTTTCTGTACGACTGGATAGACACTCATGCTCCTGAAAATAAAAATCTTCATTCAGACCTTGAAAGCATTGAAGCCGCCGCTTCTGCTTATCGTTCCGAAAATGTACATACCGCTCCGTTGCAAGGTCATGCTCTACAGCCCGAAAATGCAGTCGATGAACTTCGTGACAGCGTTGCGCAGAATGTAGCTTGCAGTCTGGCGATTAAATCGGGGCTGTCCATGATGTCTGAACATATCAACGCATTGGGCGTTCTGGATAAGGTCGTGTCCGAATTTGGGCTTGACCGCACAGCGGCTGTTGTGGCTGCTGAAATCAGTAATCGTGGAAATGATTTAAAATTACCCGCTGCTGTGACCGAATGGGCGCAGGAATTAGTAGGTAAGCTCCCCATTCAGCTTACAAATGAGCAGAAAGTTGACATTGATACCGACCGTCTTGTCGAATTTGCGCAGACGATAATGAAAGCCGAAGCGGTCAGGGACAGCGTTCAGGAAGTGGATACTATGGACGGGCTTTTTGAGCAGCTTAACGAACAGTTCAAGCGCAATCAGGAACTTGCTTCCTCGGTTCTGACCGAAGAAAGCCTGAAAGACCGCCGTGCAGTCGAAGCCATGAAGCTCCGTAACAGCATGGAACATCTTGAAAACGCCGCAGAGCAGCAGTCGGTAACGCTCCCCATTCTGAAAGGATTGTCCGAAATTCAAATCAACAAACTCAATAATCTCACGCAGAAGCAGACGGAGCTGCAAAACAAGAATACGTTTCTTGAAAACAAGGGCAAGCGGCTTGAAGCCAGAGCTGAACGTCTTGAGAATACGGGCAAAATGCTGAAAGCGTTATTCCCGCAAAGACTTCCGAAGCCCTTGCAGGCTCTCGCCGACAAAATGGAGAAGAAAGCCGCTGTTATTCGGGAAGAAAAAATCCCGAAGAATAATCGCCGCATAGACAAAAATCTTCGCAGAATGGCGGTCAATGACCGAAAAATCGAAGCGGCGCAGTGTAAGGTCGATAAGTTCCAGAATATCAGCAAAATCATCAAGAGCTTTACCGTTCATGACAGCACGGAGCGCAAGCAGCAGTTCACACAGGCTCTTGACGGACTGCATAACGCTTCCCTGCGTTCCATGCAGATTAAGTTGGATAAATGCGAGGTCAAAATTGACAAGCTCAGCCAGAAATACATGGACGCTGAAATTTTCAAGAAGTCGGAAATAATGGAACGGCTGAAAGCGCAGACCGAAAAGAAATCTAATCTTACGGAGAAAATCGCAAAGCTCAGCAGTCTTGAAAAGCCTTTTGCCGAGCAGTCCGACAAGATTGTCGATGATGTCATGAAAACAGCAGAAGCAGAAATCACAGCGCAGGAGGAAGCTCCCGAAAGAATGACTATGGAGGACTTCGCCGACGAGCTTTGCGCCGCTTGCGTTGATACTGTTGCCGAACCGCCCGTTCAGGCAAAAGATAAAGTTAATGAAGCCACAGTTGAGGGAAATAATCAGTTTGATGTAAACGAATACGATGACCCTGATTATTATGAACAACAGCAGATTTCCGAGCTTGAAGCAAAGGAACAGGAACAATCCGATATTGAACCTAAAGAAACAGCTCAAACAAATAATATGGAGGATAATCATATGGTTGATAAAATAAAAGCTATTGTTGGCGAGGAACACTTTGAAGAATTTCTGGACGTCGTTTCATTCAACTATCCGCCGGACAGTTGGGAAGATTGGGAGAATGAAATAACTGATATGGCTCAGCTATGCTCAATGTGGCATAGCGACAAAACGGTTTTAGAAGCTCGTGAGATTGCAGATACGTTACCGGGTATTGAATTTATGAGAAATCCCAAATTCGGAATTCAAACACCGGCTCAGTACAATAACGTCATATCTGATTTCCCCAGATGGGACAAATACAGCGATACTTCCTCGCTTTCTCATTATGCTAAAAAGGTCGTAGAGAAATATGGATACGATTTAGCTGAGATAAAAGAAGAAAATGCGAAATCTTCTGCCGAAAAGAAGCCGTCTGTACTTGATAATATTAAGGATATTAAATCCGAGCAGAGCAAGGAACAGAAATCCGCTCCTAATCAGGGACAGAAAAAGGCTCGTTCAAACGAAGCCGAAATATAATAATTCGCCAATGGCGAACAGAAAGGTAGGTAAATATGAGCGAAAAATCAACAACGGCGGCTGTTCCTGAAGCACAGCAGTCTGCACAGGAAAGGGTCAAGGAGATAACGGACAGACTTGAAGCAGGCTTAAAAGCCTTATTTGAGGGCGATAACTTCCGCAATTATCTCAACACCATGTCAAAGTTCCACAATTACAGCTTCAATAACACAATGCTGATTGCTCTCCAGAAGCCTGAAGCAACCTATGTTGCTGGATTTAACAAGTGGAAAAAGGACTTTGAACGCAGCGTAAACAAGGGCGAAAAGGGTATCAAAATTTTTGCACCTGTGCCCTATAAGGTCAAAAAAGAGCAGGAAAAAATTGACCCTGAAACGGATTTGCCCGTCCTTGATAAGGACGGTAATCCTGTTATGGAGGAAGTCACGCTCACTATCCCCGCTTTTAAGGTAGTAAGCGTATTTGACGTGTCACAGACGAACGGCAAGGAGCTTCCTACCCTCGGTGTGGACGAGCTGAAAGGCAATGTTGAGAACTTCGAGAAGTTTTTCGGAGTTCTGAAAGAGGTTTCCCCTGTTCCGATTAAACTTGCGGAGGTTGACGGCTCGGCAAAGGGCTTTTATCATCAGACGGACAAGGAAATAACAATAAAGTTAGATATGCCCGAAGTCCAGACGATAAAAACCGCCATACACGAAATCGCACACGCAAAGCTCCACGACCGTGATTTAAGAAAATCGGACTTAGACAACCCAAAGGACACAAGAACCAAGGAAGTCGAAGCGGAAAGTATCGCATATACCGTTTGTCAGCATTTTGGCATTGATACCTCCGATTACAGCTTCGCTTATGTGGCTTCGTGGGGTTCGGGCGTTGACACGCCCGAACTTAAATCTTCTCTTGAAACTATCCGTGCTACAGCTTCGGAGTTGATTACTCAGATTGAAGATAAGCTCCGTGGGCTTGAAAAAGAACGGACTGCTGAAAAGGAAGATGTTCAGGTTTCCGCAGAACCCAAAGAGCAGCCGTCAAAGGCGCAGGAAAACAATATTATTGGCAACACTCCCTACAAGGATATTCCCGATAAATCGTATCTGAAAATTCAGACGTCGCTGCTCCCCGCTATTGAAAAAATGCTATCAGAAGAAAACATTGCGTACAGCGGTAGAAAGACGGGAAAAACAACTACCATTACCGTGAGCGAAAAGGACTACTCGCTGCTTAGCGATTTCGTTACCGCACAAAAGGCGTTCAACGATATTTCCGCAAAATCAGCAAAGCAAAACAGTAATATAATCGGGAACACAGAATACAAGGATATTCCCGATAAATTCTTTATCCGTATGAGTGCTTCAAAGGCACAGGAAATCGCCGCTGCGCTCGAAGCAAACGGTTTGCGTTTCAGCGGTCGCATTGACGGTGATAAAGCAACGCTCACTATCAGCAAGGCTGACAAGGAAACATACAGACAGCTCACAACCGTCCCCTCTCATGAGGAAGTGGCAAAATCTGCGAGGGCTGCGCTGATTGGGGCTATGAAAGAGTATGACGAAGCAGATAAAGCCGCAGTAATTGCAGACGAAAAGCTGAATACCGCCATGCAGGAATATGACGAAGTAAAGGACGAAAACGGTCAGATTTCCGACCCGGAGCTGAAAAAGAAACTCATGGATAATATACGTTCGGCTGCTACGCTAAAGGAAACCGCTGATAAAAGCCTTTCGGAAAAGACTGCTTCGCTTAACATTGCAGAAACGGATTTCAAAGCGGTGATGTCAAGCGAAAAAACCGAGCCTGAATACACAGGCAGGCTTCCCGATGAGAGCATGAGTATCTCACAAATGGAAGAATACGGCTACAAGTTTGCCGACGAAAATCAAATGCTTCCATTGGGAGCAGAAAAGGCGGCGCAGCTCCTTGAACTCGGCACAGAGGTCTATCGTCTGTATGAAGATGATACAGAGGGCTTAATTCAAAATCCCTCTGAAATTACTGAACACAAAGGCTTATTTGGCGTAGAAAAAGCCGAATGGGAAAAAGTTCTTCCGCTTGTCGAGCATTTAGAAGCACTCAATGCGGCTCAGCCGCAGCGTGAGGAGTTTCTGCTTCATGGTGATGTTCCCGCTGCTGTGGGGATATATCAGCTTAACGAGGGAGCAGAAACAAGGGGTATTCGCTACATGAGCAGCGAATATCTTGAAAGCATGGGTATTGTTCCTGAGAGGGACAAATACACGCTTGTGTACAGCTTTGAAGCCGTTCCGGAAGATTTGAACAACAAAACGGAGTTTCTGGATAAGGTATTTGAAAAATACAGCAGCGAACCTCCCGCAGATTACAGCGGACGGTCGCTGTCCGTGAGCGACGTTATATTTATTCGCAATGGCGATGATTTATCAGCGCACTATGTTGACAGCGCAGGGTTCAAGGAGCTTGAGAATTTTGGCGAGGTACATAGAAAGCCCGAACTTACTGCTGAAACGGCTGAACAAAGTGAAAAAACGTTCATACCATTGTATAAGAATGATGTGATGTTTGCCAAAGAAAACAGCGAAATAGAAGAATGGCGCAGCAGCATCAATGAAAACCGCAGCTGTGCAAGGGCTATTGACAAGGCTTTGAGCGACAACTTTGCAGATAACCACCTTGATACCGACAAGGCTCTCGATACGGTTATTGCCAGGTATGGAGCAGAACGAGTTACACACGTTCTTGCGGCTCAGGTAGTCAACCATGATTGGGACGGTCGTTATCACAATGACGTCAAGGCTTGGGCGAAGGAACAGACGAAAGACCTGTCTGCTGAATTTATTGAAAAAAGTCGGGACTATTATCTCAGCTCTCACCCTATTCTTATCGACGGTCTTGCTTCAACGGTAATGACCAGAGAAAAAGAGCTTGAAAAAGCCGTTTCCCATGAGCTTGCTCTTGAATCCGCTGAACAGAATGGCGTGAATATCATTAGTTTTTCCGAACAGGACGGACAGATATTCGCAGAGGTAACACAGGGCGAAAAAAGCTCCGTTGTTCCCGTAAAGCGTACCGATGAGGATATTGCATATATCGAAGTCGGCGGCAAGCCTAATAAGCTGTCGGATATTCAGAGCTACGATTTGGAGCAGTTTGAGATATACCGTTCCCCAATCACTCACGATATCAACGGTTATCATGCCGACGATTTGGACAAAGGCGATACCATTAAACTTGACGGAGAATTGTGGACGGTGAAATCGAAATCTACATACTCCATTTCGCTTGTAAACGATAACGGCAAGAAGAATATATACAATTCTCCTGAAAGCAAGTGGCAGGAAACTATTACAAAGGCAGGCTTTGAGTTTGTTTCCGATGAACCAGTTCCCCGTGAGAGAACGAGTAATGAACAGGAAACACGAAAGCCAGCTAGGGCGCAGCCGAAGCCGACTCCTGCAAAGCCCGAAGCCGAAAAGAAGCCGTCCGTCATTGGTGCTATTGAAGAACTAAAAAAAAATTGTTCAAAGCAGCCAAACGCCAAGGAAAATGAGAAAGGAGCAGTAGCATTATGAGTGCAGATATGAACTATACCGTTGAGGAAATAAACTTTATATGCGCCGCTTATGCGGGTACAAGAGAAGATACCATTGCAAAGATTTATTCCGTCATGCCTGAGATACAGGAGGACAAGGATATGCTTGCAATCGGCGCAAGAGTAATTATCAAGCTCAGCGAAATGAGCGATGAAACGTTTCAGGAATGCCACTTTAACGAGCTGTATTCCGAATAAGCATTTTCGGATTATCCACGGATAGTCCGCCGAAAGGAACGACAATGAGCCTTATTAAATCCAAATTTCCCGAACATTCCGACCGTCAGCTTGAAGCAGACAAAAATCTGCTGCCGGAGGGTACAATCATTTCAGGCAATCAAGCCGTTATATCCGACAAAAGCATTGCCCTTGCTATTTACGACAACAATTGTGCGGTTTTTATTGCAGGCGAAAACGGCAGACTTCAGCTTCTGACGGACAGGAACGACATTGTTAATCACAGCGGTACATATTCCGTATCGACAGCCGATTTAATGCCCGTTCTGGAGCTTGAAAGAAAACTCGAACAGGAAAAGCCGCAGGAGAAATCTGAAAGCGAGGTGCTGAAAGAAAAACAGGAGCTTGCTTTGTCCGAAATATCTGCTTTGACCGGAGTTTCCTTGTCGCAGCTTCAGGCACTTCCCGATGATATTAAGGAAGATGTGCTTCAGCTTTACGCCCGAAACGGTGGAACGCAGAGCGAACAGCTCAAGGAGGAGCTTAATCTGCTCCTTGTCGGTGCGCCTGCGCCGACTGTTGTTCCGCAGGAAAAGGAAAACTATCTTAAAACTACGGAGGAACTGATTGAGGGTAACTGCAACAGCATTGACGGCGTTATCAATAATCTTCCGTCAGGTACTTCCAGTACTGAGAAGCCGTCCGTTCTCGCAGCTCTGCGGGAACTTTCCGGCGACAGCCATTCCGCACCGCCTATGAGTCAAAGTCTTGACTTAGGCGGCGACGAAAGGCAACGGTAGTATGAGCGACTTACAAAAGAAATCAGCGGAGCAAAATGCTCCGCTGAATGGCTCTTATGAAAGTTTTTCTAAGCAGGTTGATGATTGCCTGCAAGGAAAAGCAGACAGATATAATGACTTGTTTGTGTGCAGCACACCAAAAGTAATTACAGATTTAGGGTTTCCACAGTTGCCCATGTTATATACAAAACGGCACTTAAAGGACGCTATTCACGCAAAAGAGCCAAAAGGGCAAGAGAAACATCATTATCACGGACTAAAGGTAAGGCAAATCAAAAGATTGCCGGAACTGTTAAAGGACCCTGTAATGATTTTTCGGTCGAAAACAGAAAAGAACAGCGTCGTTGTTGTTACGAATGAATTAGATAGTGATAATGCCCCGATAATAGCAGCCGTTAAAATCAGCGGTAAGGGAACTTATGAAAATAAGGAGCAGCCCTCAAATTTCATTGTAAGTGTATACGGAAAGGACAATCAGTTTCTTTCATTCGTTCACGAAGCAATCAAGTCAAACAAGATGTTATATGTGGATATAGAAAAAAGCCAGCGATTACTCAGTGTGCTGCAACTCCAATCGTCGCAGGGCTTAAGTATCGCTGACTTCAATTATATAATATCATATTTAAGTTCATTTGTCAATACCCAAAATCAAAATTCAGAAAAAAACAAGGAGGATAAACCATTGACCAACGATGAATTATTGAAAGCCCTTGCCGAACAACTCGGAAAGAATAACGACCTTGTGGGGGCTTTAATCAACAAAATCAACACTCTGGAGGAAAAGGTGAACGAAACAACGCAGCAGCTCCAGAGCGTTACCGAAAAGCAGGAAATGTTCACGACCCACTTCAATCAGATTTACAACGCCAAATCAATGGAAGAAACGCTCGGCATTATGTCCGATTTAGGTAAATCAGACATGGAGGTCGAAAGCTGCGATGTATACAGCTATGACGCACTTGAAGATAAGCTGTTTACCGTGGACGAGAACGGAGAGCGTGTCTATACGGATATTTCGGACAACACGCCTATATCCGCTGCGCTTCTTAAAAACGAGCTGTTCATTGATAATAACTATACGGGCGGCGAAATCGGCGACGGCAGGGACACCGAGAAGATACATAATGTTGCCGTTATCCCTATCGAAGCCAAAACAGGCGAAGTCATAGGTGTAGTCGTCGCTAAGAACAAGGCTGTTGACTTTGACAAGGACGACGTAGACAAATTTAATCTTGAAAACGGCAAAATCGGCTCTGCGTTCCGCATGGGACTTGAAAATAAGGCGTTAAAGCAGGCGGCTATCACGGACAAGCTCACTCACCTGCACAACCGTCAGGGAGCGCAGGAACACCTCAAAAACGTAGCTCTGCCGCAGATACACGAGGGCAACGCCGTTTCGACCATAATGATAGATATTGACAAATTCAAGAGCTTCAACGATACATACGGACACGACGCAGGCGATAAAGTCCTCCAGACCGTTGCCGAAACTCTTAAATCGCAGACCCGCAGTTCTGACGGCGTATTCCGTTGGGGCGGCGAAGAAATGGTCGTTATCGCAAACATGAACGTAAATGAAGCCTATGAGCTTGCCGAACGGCTTCGCAAGGCTATTGAGAATACCCCTTGCGATATTGGCGACGGAAAGACTGTTCAGGTCACGGCGAGCATGGGCGTTGCGCAGGTAGTTACCGAACACCCTCAGCAGCTCAACGCTGCAAATATCATGGAATACTTCGAGTCGAAGCCGCTCAAACGTGCTGATGAACGTCTGTACGAAGCTAAGGAGAACGGCAGAAATCAGGTCGTAGCTCCTCCTGCTGTGATGAAATCACATCAGCAACAGCAAGACCGCCGTAAATCTTCGGTACTCGGTTCGATAAAGTCTGCAAAGGAAGAAGAAAACACCCGTCCGAAGCAGTCAAAAGACGTAAACCGTGACAAGCCGAAGAAAGGCAATCAAGACCTTTCATAACTTGCACAAAAAGCTAATGAAATGTTTGGTAATTGTGTCTATTGTCATACTGTGTACAGTATGATATAATAGGTACAACAAAAAAGTTAAAATACCCTTTCAGGGATTTTAATATATCACAACTGCGAATAATCGCACAATTCGCCAATGGCGAATAGAAAGGAATTATTATGAAGAAATTCACCGCAATGCTCACAATTCTTTCAGTCGCTGTCTTTTCCCTTGTCGGTTGTTCCGGCAAGGAGGACGAACCCTCGTCAAGCGGCTTTTCCATGGAAAGCGAAGTCTTTACAACGACCGCCGCCACTTCTTCCGTGGAAACGACGTCTGTTGAAGAAGAAATAATTCGTAAAAAAGCAAATTCTATGGAGGAGCTTTTAATCGGCGTAGCTAATGCAATCGGCAGTCATAACGAAGATGAGTTCAACTCTTATATTTCCCCTAAATACCGAAACCATAAGACATACGGGTATAAGACTATTCACAAGAAATTTATTGAAGCCTTAAACAATGCGGGGCTAGATTTCAGGCAAACTTATACTTATAGAGATTTCTGCTTTTTTAGATATGAAAACGGAAAATCATACGAATTTATATTGAAAGAAGCACCTGATGATGTTCGATTTGATTTAGGACAATTTTCCTTCGGTTACGATTTGGAAAACGACGAGTATTTCATATTATCAGTTTCCTTTACACCAATTAAGGGGCGCTATGAAAGAGCACTGAAAAATGATGAACAGTTAGACTTATCCGCATACGCCACGGAGGAGGTGACAGAGTAATGCCCGAAACATACGATTTGGAAATAGTGCCTATCAGCACATATCTGTTTGAGCTTCCCGGAACGCCGGAGGGCGAGGACATAGAAGTTACGATTTCTTTTTTCAGGGACACAAAGCACAACGTCATTGCAGAAGCATGGCTACGCCCGAAGAAATGCAGACTAAAGCAGTTCTGGGCGGACATTTACCAATTTGAGGACTACGATGACCTTTCAGACGAAGAAATCATAAAAAGGGTCTTGCCAGTGTTTAACGAGAGTGATGTATTCAACGAGAGCGTTCAGGCTGTCATTGATAACGCTTGGGATTACTTCGAGTTTACGGAGAACGGAGGATAATAAATGACAAAACTTGAACAGTATTATAAACTTTCAAGGGAGAAATCGCAGCTGCTGTGGCAGGATAAGGACTATTATCTGTCCTTTCTTCGTACTGCGGGGCAGCTTTACAAGTACGAATTTCATGACCAGCTTCTTATTCACGCACAGAACCCCGCTGCGACTGCCTGCGCTGAATACGACTTCTGGAATGACGAGTCCAAGATGAATAGGTATATCAAACGTGGAAGCAAGGGCATTGCCCTCATTGACCAAAGCGGCGCACATCACCGCCTGCGCTATGTTTATGACGTATCGCAGACAGGCAGACGAGATGAACGCTCCAAAGACCCGTATCTGTGGGAGGTAAACGAGAATAACCGCCAAACGGTCATTGACGTCCTTGGTTCGACAGCCGAACATCTGGACACCGCTATCATGGAAAAAGCTCATGAGCTTGCTGAGGATTATGCAGATTATTACAGCAACGCTCTTACCAACAGCGACGTTTCTGACAACACGTTTCTTGAGGAGCTTGACGAGCTGAACACAAGGACTGATTTTTCTGAACTGTTGGAAAACAGCCTTGCTTACGTTCTCCTTTCCCGCTGCGGATATGAGCCTGACTTGTACTTTGACGAATACGATTTTGCAAAGCTCTACGAATTTAACAGTATCGGTGCTATGTCCGTACTCGGTACGGCTGTAAGCGACATTACGGAAACTGCGCTCAGAAGCATTGAGCGTGTCATAAAAGCTGAAAGGAGCATTGAAAATGAACGAAGCATTACCCAAAACAATAACAGAGAACGGAATCAGTTACACTCTGGACGAGAGAACGCAGACATATCTTCCCGACCTGTTCCTGCCGGAAGAACAGGAACAGCCGATAGGCAGATACGGTCAAATGCGGCTGAATTATCTTCGGGAGAACCGCAGTCCGATGTATCAGGCAATGTGCCTGTCGGGAACGCTGTATCCTCACTTGATGGAGATAGAGGAAACAGCGCAGAAACGGCTGAACACAATGCTCCCCGAAATGAAGAAGTCGGCAGGAGCGACGGAGGAGCTGAAAGCCGCCGACCAAATGAAGTGGGTGGGTTTGATGAACAGCATACAGCAGTCAGCGGACGAGATAATCATGAACGAGCTGATATTCAACAACTGAACAGCGAGCAGGCAGTACCGAACGGTGCTGCCTTTACTGTTTCCGAAGATACTGTTCTCGGCATTATCAATCATTATGACGAGATGAACGTTATGAAGCAGGAAACCCTTGAATTTTTCCTCGACCACGATGATAATGACCGCCGTGCGGAGTTTGTGAAAGCGGCTTACGGTCACAGAGCGGTAGAATTTGAGCTTGACGGAAAGCCCGTCGGGTATAAGAAGCTCGGCGACGGTCTGGAGATTTGGGAGAACACAGCTGAAAACAGCGTTATCCTGTCTTGGGATACCGTGCAGGAGCTGACGGCAAGCCTTATTGACAGGCATGAATTTATCGAAGCCCCTGAATATATCGACCTTGAGCCTGACATTGAAACAGCAGATGTACAGACTGAACCGAAGCAGCTTTCGCTTTTCGGCGATATGGACGAGCTTGACGTTTCTGAAACAGCAATGCCGACCAGAACGGCGGCAGCAGCAGTCACCTATGACATGATAGATGATTTCCTGCGAACCGGCTCAAAGAAAAACAAAAGCCTTGAACGTATCGTTGCAGAGTTTCAGAAAGAAAAATCCGTCCCTGACAGGGCGGATTTTTTGCGCAGGGAGTTCGGAACTAACGGCAACGGTCTGAATCACGTCAGCGCAGACGGAACGGAAGAAGCAAAGGTGTCCGTATGGCACAATGACAATGGAATAACAGTCGGTATCGGCGACAGAGCCGTGAACGGCACAAGCGTATCCGTTTCATGGGCGCAGGCGGCTGAAAGGATTTCCGAGCTTCTTCAAAACGGAGATTACTGCTCTCAGGACGTTATCGACCGTGCGTTTCCGAATGAAATAAAGGAGCTTTCGGAAAAGCTGTGGTATCTTCGTGGGGACATTGAGGGAGAATACTTTATCCCCAAAGACTTTTTCACAGGCGGTTTTGAAACAAGCACACAGAAGATAGCCGAAGCTCTGCGGGGCGAGAAGCCCGTTCAGGAGTTCATCGACGGTATGACCGACCTTATCGAACGTACTAAAGCCGACAGCTCTGTACTGCGTTTTCATATCCATAATCTTCCGGCAATTCTCCAATCCCTCAAGGACTTGCAGCTTAACCGAACGGATTATACTGCAAAGGACGGTTTTTCATTCAGTCCGAGCGTTTTCATAACCGAGGACGAAAAGGACTTTGCGCTTTGCCATTCGACATTTATGACAAAAAGCGACATTTCAGATTACTTCGCTCAGCCGCATACCGATAAGGAAAAGGCGAATTTCCTAAAGGATAAGTACGGCATTGGCGGCGGTTCGGTGGACGGCGGTTTCATCAACTATGATTATAAGGGCTTGGTTTACTTAAAGGGCAGCTTTGAAAAAGGCATAAGAGCTGCTATCAACTGGAATGAAGCGGTACGCAGAATAACCCGTTTAATCGACGAGGGCAAGTATATTACCCGTGATGAAATCGACAGGCAGATAGCTTATGCCAAAAAGGTGGTTGCCGACCCGGAAAACCATTTTGAAGCAGACGTTGAGTTCTCGGAACGTTTTTTGAGAAGCCACGGAGCTATGCCGCAGAAAACTGTAACCATAACCTGCAACTGGAGTGAAAGCAGTGCTTTTGAGGACGGCAAAGAGTATACTGTTGCAGAGTTTGACCGTATCATGGCGCAGGCTGATAAGGAAAAACAGGACGGCAGACGGGCAGGTCTTGAAAAGTACGGCTCAGATGAAGCGTGGAGAGAGCAGGATATAGACGGATATTACAATTACCTCGGCTACGACAAGACGAGCTTTACGGTTAATCTGCCGAACGGCGACAGTATAACGGAAAGGCAGGATATAGGCGACGGCTTCGGCGGCGTTATAGACTATTTCCATGCGTTCGACTCTTTACAGCAATACGCTCCGCTGCTTGAAATTCAGAGAGGTTTGGACAATGCCATAAGCGCACGGGACGAGCTTGAGCAAACGCACAGGGAAACGGAACGAGAGCGTGAAATGCCTGACCGCACCCCTGCCCTTGCAGAAATCGACGGCGACAGGGCGGTCGGAATGATGACTTATGCGGATTTCAAGGTGTACACCGAAGATAACGAACTTATAACCGACACCTCATATATTATCGACCACGGCGAACAATCGTTTTGGGCAGCCGCAGAAGATGTAGAGGTGTTTGCAAAGCGTGAGGAAATCGCCTTGAAGATGGACGATATTTCCTCTGCGTATGAGTTCACTCCGCAGGAGTACGGCGAGCCGTATCATCTTGACCTTATGCGATTTGCGCAGACCGAGTATGACTGGGACAGCTTCAACAGCAACAGAAACGTATACGAAAACGTAATGGCAGCACTTGATGAAAGCAATTTTGAAGTGCTTCAGGTGTATCTGAACGAGGTCATGAACGTTGAGGGCGATACCGAATTTGCAGATATGGCAAGCGAGGTCAAAGAGCTTCTTGCCGAATACAAGGAGAAGTATTCTGCGCTTACGGAGAAGGAACAGGTAACGGCTGCCGAGGAAAAGACATATTCCGAAATCACAAGGGATATGTACCGTATGGATAACGTTGATGTTTTCGTTATCCCAAATAAGGGCAGCATTGCAAAGGTCGAGATAGAAGCCACGGACGAGCTTCTGGCACGTCTGGCTGACCACGGGTTAGTACCGCTGCCAAATACGGATAATATCCGCATTCTTTTCAATACCGACGGCGAGAACTGGAACAAGATTGCTCTGCCCGACAAGTGGGGCAATATGTACAACAACATTGACATAGCGGATATACTCACGCCCTCCGAGCTTTCCACGGCGTATGAGGTCGCACGTCTGGTAATCAGCGGCGAATACCTTGAACAGACGGAAAATTCGCCATTGGCGAACGAAGAACCGCATATCGAGGACAGACAGTATCAGCTTCAGGTCGGCGATAAAATAGAGTTTGACGATGGTCTGTTTGAAGTCACGGAAATAGCGGACAGCGTTGATGATGTAAAATATCAGCTTCGTGACCTTAACAGCATTTATCCCATTTTCCGTGTAGTTTACGAAACAGAGCTTTACGAAAAGGGCTTTTCCCTTGCAGTAGAAAAACCGCTCCCTGAGCCTGTCAGGTCTGCGCCGAATATTGCAAATGTTCCCGAAATCAGCGCAGAAAAGCATGACTTTGTAATCACGGACGATAATCTCGGCGTTGGCGGCGCAAAAACAAAATTCAAGAACAACGCAGCTGCTATACGGCTGCTGAACGAGCTTGAATCAGAAAACAGACTTGCAACGCCCGAAGAACAGGAAGTTCTCTCAAAATACGTCGGTTGGGGCGGTCTGCCGCAGGCGTTCGATGAGAACAACGACTCTTGGGCAGCGGAATTTATGGAGCTGTACACTCTGCTCTCCTCAGAGGAATACGAAAGTGCAAGAGCTTCCACGCTGAACGCTCACTACACCTCTCCGACAGTAATCAACGCTATCTATGAGGGGCTGTCCAATATGGGCTTTAAGGGCGGCAACGTGCTTGAACCGGCAATGGGCGTGGGAAACTTCTTCGGCGTAATGCCCGAAGGAATGAGAAGCAGCAAGCTGTACGGCGTTGAGCTTGATGAAATATCCGGCAGAATAGCAAAACAGCTATACCAGACCGCAAAAATTCAGGTGACAGGCTTTGAAAAAACTGCATACCCCGATAATTTCTTCGACGTTGCAATCGGCAACGTTCCTTTCGGTCAGTATAAGCTGTCTGAAAAGCGTTATGACAAGCTAAATCTTCCCATTCACGACCATTTCTTCGCAAAGAGCTTGGATAAAGTCCGTGCAGGCGGCGTTGTGGCTTTCGTGACCTCGAAGGGTACGCTTGACAAGGCAAACCCGCAGTTCCGCAGATACCTTGCGCAGAGAGCCGAGCTTGTCGGCGCAATTCGTTTGCCGAATACTGCGTTCAAGGATAATGCGGGAACGGAAGTTACCTCTGATATTATCTTCCTCCAAAAGCGTGACAAAATGGTGGATATAGAACCCGATTGGGTACAGCTCGGCGCAACGGCTGACGGAGTGCCTGTGAACAAGTATTTTGAGCAGCACCCTGAAATGGTACTCGGCGAAATGAAGCAGGGCGTTGAGTTCAGCTTGTACGGCAATGCAGAGGAAACAGCCTGTGTTCCGATGGACGGTGCCGACCTCAAGGAACAGCTCAAGGCGGCGATAAAGAATATTCAGGGAGTTATTCCCGAACTGGAAGTTCCCGACCTAGAGGAAGGACAAGCGGCGGAGAGCATACCCGCCGACCCGAACGTGCAGAACTATTCCTATGCTGTCGTAGATGATAATATCTATTACCGTGAAAATAGCCTTATGTTCCTGCAAACGCTACCTAAAGCCACATCTGACCGCATAAAGGGAATGTGTGAGCTTCGTGACTGCGTGAGAACGCTTATCGACTATCAGCTCAACGAATACAGCGATTTTGAGATAAGAGAACAGCAAGCCCGACTCAACTCTCTGTATGAGGATTTCAGCGGAAAGTACGGTCTAATCAACAGTCCCACAAATGAAAAAGCGTTCCGAGATGATAATTCATATCATCTGCTGTCCTCGCTTGAAATACTCGATGAGGACGGGAAGCTACAGCGCAAAGCAGATATGTTCACCAAGCGCACCATAAAGCAGCGCACACAGGTAACAAGCGTTGACACGGCTTCCGAAGCTCTGACGGTATCTATCGGAGAAAAGGCAGCAGTGGATATGCCGTTTATGCAGCAGCTTACGGGCAAAACCGAGGAGCAGCTGTACAACGACCTCAAGGGAGCTATCTTCCTCAATCCTATGTACACCGATGAAAGCAGCAGCGTTCCGAAATATCTTCCCGCAGACGAGTATTTATCGGGAAATGTTCGTGAAAAGCTCAGCATTGCAGATATGAAGGCGTTTATACACCCCGAATATGCAATCAATGTTGAAGCTCTGACCGCAGTTCAGCCGAAGCCGCTGCAAGCTCACGAAATAGACGTTCGTCTGGGCGCAACTTGGGTCGAGCCAACATATATCAAGCAGTTTATGTTCGAGCTTCTTCATACTCCGCTTTACAGTCGGCGTGACATTGATGTGGAATTTTCAAAATTCACGTCTGAATGGCATATAAAGGGTAAGAGCGAGGACAGGAATAACGTTATGGTCGATATGACCTATGGAACACCCAGAAAGAACGCTTACAGCATTTTTGAGGACACGTTGAACTTGCGGGACGTAAGGGTTTATGACAGAGTTGAAAATCCTGACGGAACGTTCAAATCTGTACTCAACCAAAAGGAAACGACCCTCGCACAGCAGAAACAGGAAGCGATAAAGTCGGCTTTCAAGGACTGGATTTTCAAAGACCCGGAACGCCGTGAAACGCTCGTGAAGCTGTACAATGAAAAGTTCAACAGCACTCGTCCCCGTGAGTATGACGGCAGTCATCTCACTTTTTCGGGAATGTCACCCGAAATAGCACTGCGTGAACATCAGGTGAACGCAATAGCTCATACGATTTACGGCGGGAATACTCTCCTTGCTCATCAGGTCGGCGCAGGCAAAACCTTTGAAATGGTCGCTTCGGCGATGGAAAGCAAAAGGCTCGGCTTATGCAATAAGTCGATGTTCGTAGTGCCGAATCATCTGACAGAGCAAATGGGCGCAGAGTTCCTGCGTTTATACCCTGCCGCAAATATTCTTGTGGCGACCAAAAAAGACTTTGAAGCGAAGAATCGCAAACGTTTATGTGCCAAAATCGCTACTGGCGACTATGACGCAGTAATCATCGGACATTCTCAACTTGAAAAAATCCCGATTTCCCCAGAGCGTGAGGAGAGAATGATTAAAAATCAAATCAACGAAATCGCCGAGGGAATAAAGGAACTAAAATCAAGCGGCAGCCGCAATGCAGATAATTTCAGCGTAAAGCAGCTCGAAAAGACGAAGAAGTCGCTTGAAGCTCGTCTGAAAAAGCTCATAGAAAGTCCCAAGCGTGATAATGTAGTCACTTTTGAGCAGCTCGGCATTGACAAGCTCTACGTCGATGAAGCGCACTCGTTCAAGAACCTGTTCCTATACACAAAAATGCGCAACGTCGCAGGCATACAGCAGACCGAAGCGCAGAAATCCTCCGACCTGTACATGAAATGCCAGTATCTTGACGAGATAACAGGCGGCAAGGGCGTTGTGTTTGCCACAGGAACGCCAGTTTCAAACAGCATGACGGAGCTTTACACCATGATGAGATACTTGCAGTCCGATACGCTGAGCCGGCTCGGAATGCAGAATTTCGACTCATGGGCTTCCAATTTCGGCGAAGCGGTCACAGCAATCGAGCTTGCGCCGGAAGGTACGGGATACCGTGCGAAAACTCGTTTCTCCAAATTCTTTAATCTGCCGGAGCTTATGAACATATTCAAAGAAGCGGCTGATATAAAGACGGCAGATATGCTTAATCTCCCCGTTCCCGAAGCTAAATTCCACAACATAGTGGTTCAGCCGACGGATATGCAGCGGGAAATGGTATCGGCTCTTTCAGAAAGAGCAAAGCTGATACACAATAAAGCTGTAATGCCCGAAGAAGATAATATGCTCAAGGTCACGAACGACGGGCGTAAAATCGGACTAGACCAAAGACTTATAGACCCGCTGCTGCCGGACGACCCATGTTCTAAGGTCAACACTTGTATCAACAATGTGTTCGATATTTATACCGAACACAGCGACAAAAAGTCTGCGCAGCTTATTTTCTGCGACTTCTCGACCCCGAAGAACGATGGCTCGTTCAACCTCTATGATGATATTCGCAATAAACTCGTTGCTAAAGGTGTGCCGAAAAACGAAATTGCCTTTATTCACGAAGCGGATACCGAAGTGAAGAAAAAGGAGCTTTTCGCAAAGGTCCGTTCCGGGCAAGTTCGTGTGCTTCTCGGCTCGACTGCGAAGTGCGGCGCAGGAACGAATATTCAGGACAAGCTGATTGCGCTTCATCATCTTGACTGCCCGTGGCGACCGTCAGATTTGGAGCAGCGAGAGGGCAGAATTATCCGACAAGGCAATGAAAATCCCTCGGTAGACGTTTACCGTTATGTAACCGAAGCCACGTTTGACGCATACCTTTACCAGACGATTGAGAACAAGCAGCGGTTCATCTCGCAAATCATGACCTCAAAATCGCCTGTGCGCTCGATGGAGGACGTGGACGAAGCTACGCTCTCTTATGCGGAGGTCAAAGCACTCTGCGCAGGAAATCCTCTCATTAAGGAGAAAATGGACTTAGATGTTGAGGTCACAAAGCTAAAGGTAGCAAAGTCGAATCACACAGCGCAGCAGTACAGTCTTGAGGACAGAGTTCTGAAAACTCTGCCGCAGAGCATTTCCCGTGTCGAACAGCGAATAGATGGCTTGCGTTCGGACTGTGAGCATTTCAAGGCACAACCGATTGTGGTGGAGGGAATATCCCCCATGACGGTGTGCAACGCTATATACACCGACAAGGAAGCCGCAGGACAGGCTATCCTAAAGGCTTGCAAGAATGTAAAGGCAAACGCTGATTATGACCTCGGCACATACAAAGGCTTCAGCATGACGCTTTCATACGACAGCTTTGCGCAGGAGTACCATTTAGACCTACAGCGTGAAGCTACGCACAGATTATCTCTCAGCACTTCGGCGTTAGGTAACATTACCCGCATAGACAACGCTCTTGCAGGCATTGAAAACAGGCTGAACCAGAGCATAGAACAGCTTGCAGGACTGAAAGAGCAGCTAGAAACCGCAAAGGGCGAGCTTGGGAAGCCGTTCCCTATGGAACAGGAACTTTCCGAAAAGAGCGCAAGACTTACCGAGCTTGAGCTGCTGCTGAAAATCGACGATAACAGCGAACACGATGAACATGATTCGGGTGAACACGATGTCGAATCCGAAGTGGCCGAAAAGCCGGGCATAAATGCGAAGCCCTCTGTGATAAAGCAGATTTCAGCAATTAAAGCGGAACAAATTCCGCAAAGTGCTGCAAATCCTGCGCAGAAAAAACTTGAAATATCCGTTGACAAATAATGTAATCTATAATATAATTCATAGTGTCATTATGATATGATGTTTCTAGGATTTCCTCACAAAATCTCCCTCTTGGAGCGTTGCTTCAGGAGGGAGATTTTTTTGTTGGCTGACAAACTACTCTGTTTTTTTACAGGAAAATAGTGAAAAGGTATTGTAAATTTAATCGAAAAGGAGTATAATATAATGTAAAGAATGCTATTGTTTTTTATTGATAGGAGGGGTATTATGCGCACAAAGACGAGTGATGAGTATATTTCTAATCGGGCATGGCTTCGAGATGTAGTAGCAGGTCAGCCGATGATTCTTCGTGGCGTGTCTGCATTAGAGTACCTTGAATATATTGACGGCTACTTTGGAGAAGATGAAATATATGTATATGCGGAAAATGAAGGCACATATGAAAACATACATTATAAAATAATTGACAATGCAGCACATATTGAGTACAAGAAACTTGGAAACGTTCTTTGTTCGACTTTTAACCAAGCTATAAACGATACACTAAACGACCAGTTCTCAGATGACCAAGTTATTTGTGAAGCGTTAAGCAACTACTTTTATTCCAACAACGAAAGTTTTGATGAACTGCTGATAAGCAAGGATAATTTTGAGCGGTTCAACACCCTAGTTACTTCGGCAGTTTCGTTTTACAGTGGAGGGTAAAATGACAGAAAAAGAAAAGTTGATGTATGATATTATTTCCAAAATTTCCGACATGGACGTCCCCATTGTATTCAAAGGAGCTTTAATTACCAAACTGATACTGGACGAACATGGCTACAAGGAAATTCAAAGAATGACTAAAGATATAGATGCTAACTGGATAGGTTCCCCGCCATCTATGTCGTATTTAAGAAATACCATTAGTGAAGCCCTCGGTGAATTAAATGAGAAATTCGATGTTGAAGAAAGCAGAGAATATGGACAAGGCAGGTCAGCAGGTCTTGCCATTCGTGATAAGTTGACAGGCGATAAAGTTATTTCTATGGATATTGACATCAAGTCATCATCTGGAGCAAGAGCATATTATTATGGCGAAGCTAGTATTAAAGGCGTTTTAGCAAATGATATTCTTGCAGATAAAATCAGTACTATGTCAAGTGATGCTGTATTTAAGCACCGTGCAAAAGACATGGTTGACGTGTATGCTTTAACGCATTGTGTTAAAGTAGATGTAAAATAGATTTTTGATACCTGCGCTAGAACAGGCAGAAATATTCAATCGTTTGATAGCTTTTTCAATAGAAAAGCTGATGTTGAACACGCATACAACAAGTTGAAAGGAATAGAGGGAAAACCGCCATTTGCCACGGTTTACAGCTATTTGAGTAATTTTGTAGTTCCTTTCGCCAAAAGAGAGATTAAATCATGTATATGGAATCCGCAAAAGAAAAGTTGGGATTCTGATGAACCCCAACGGATACGTTTACAGGATAATTCTGTTCCACAGGAAAAACGCTCCTCTGTTCTGGCAGACCTAAAGACCATAAAGGCAGAACAGGCGCAGGACAAGCCCGACCGCTCTCATCAGCGCAGCAAGACCAAATCGAATAACATAGAATTGTAAACAGCCCTGCCAGTAAGCAAGGCTGTTTCGCTTTATGTATCCACACAGAAATTACTCTTGACGTCGTTTTCCTTTACAATTTTATCGAGAAAGACCGCCAGAAGCTCTGGGGAAATGTCTATCGGAATTTCTGCTGTAAAACCATTGCCTTTGAGTTTAATAACATTGAGCTGCGGTTCTTTCGGTTCTAACCCGCATAACCAGTCCATTGACACATCGTATTTTGTCGCTATGCTTATAAGTGCAGCGACAGTCGGCTGCATTCTATCAGTTTCGTATGCCGATAGAGTGGTCTGTGGTATATTCAGCTCCAAGCCGAACTTCTTCTGACTGCACCCTGCGTTCTTGCGTATTATTTGAATACGCTCTCCAAACTGTGTTTTCATATTAGTCAATCAAGCCTTCTGCGTCGTAAATTGATACGGCTTCCTGACAGGTTTTAACCTCACACATGGTTACTATACCGTCCTTCATAATGTCTTTCGTAGGCTGTGCAAACATCCTGTCGTAGTAGCAGAAGAAACCTATACATCTTATGTTAACGTCCTTTTTGTGCCAACAACAATCATCTAAATCATCTTTGTTTACAAAATTTGCAATGAGCAGTTCTTTGTCCCAATAAGGGATTTCGTAAAGATAAGTGTTTTCTATAGGAAAACCGTCCACAATCGCTTTCCTAATTACCGAAAGCAGACATTTCATTACCTGTAAATTATAGTCGGCGTACATATCCCACAATGAACAAGTGTCCACTTTAATAGTTTTATTATTATCTTCATTATCCGCGCGATACGGGTCGTGATGAATTTTTTTGGCTATTTCAACTGCTTTGCGGTCAAGTTTATTTTTCTTTCGGAAAACTCTCATTTTCTTTTTTTGCAATTGTTTTGCACTAACTATGCCCCAATATTTTTTTTGGAGTTTCTTTGTTTTACGTTTATTTCTTCTGCTCATCAGGTCTGGTTCTCCTTATCATATTAGACAATAATTGATACAGCTGCTAGCAAGCAAGCAAGCAAGGCTGTTTTGGTTGTTCAGACCAAATCGGGAGCTGCCGAATAAAGCTGACAGCCAGCGGTAATTGTGCATTTTGACAACACAATGATTTTAGCAATATTCATATCAATTTCAGGATTGTTGCTATCTGCGTATATTTTGGCGTTTTTCTTTTCTCTCGATAATAAAATGTTGTTTCCGTCAAAACCACAAAAGTAACTGCCGTCATTGAGTGTTCTTATAACACATCTTGTATCAGTTTTGTTTTCCATACCATACCTCCATACATCAGAACGGGTAATCATCGTCGTCTGCACTCATTCTGTTAAGGTCATTAACGAGGTCGGCATAATTCTCAGACTCGGCGAGAGAGGAGTGAGGAGCTTCTGTGTTTTCTGAATCAGTGCTGTCCTTATCAGTAGTCTTGTTTCCAGTAAAGTAAATGTGTTCGGCAGCGATTTCTGTCGCTATACGCTGATTCCCTTTCTTATCCGTGTATTTCCTTGTGCGGAGCTTTCCGTCAAGTGCAGCGAGCTGTCCTTTTTGGAAGTGGGTTGAAATGAACTCCGCAAATTTGTTCCACGCAATGACATTGAAGAAGTCTGTTGCGTATTCACCGTTCTCGTCCTTAAAGTCACGAGAAACTGCAAGAGTAAAGCGGCATACGGTGTAGTTTTCACCTGTGAATACTTCGGGGTCTGCCACAAAACGCCCCATAAGCTGTACATTATTAAGCATATAATGTCCTTTCTGACGGTTAAAGGCTTGCCCGTCTGCCTTATTTAATTCGCCATTGGCGAATTATTTCAATGTCTAAATCAAGGTAAACCGCAATGTTCCAATAATCGCAGTTTTCATTCTGTGCAAAACTGTAGAGGTCTAAAACTGATTGGATTTTTTCTATTGCTGGACTCTGTGCTTTCGTCATGTGCAAAACTGTAGAGGTCTAAAACATAGTTTAAATCAATCCTTTCTGTCAGCTCGCTTTCGTCATGTGCAAAACTGTAGAGTTCTAAAACCCCAAACCACATAACAACACATAACGTCCGTGCGGATTTTCATGCACGGAGCTTATACCTTCCCGTGAGTAAAGCCTACGTCGCAAGCGACGGTTTACGGCTACTATCACGGTCTTAGGCTGCAAAGTCAGCCCTTATATACGGTTATTACAGTTCTACTGAGTGGGATTTCTTGACTGCCGGTTCGCTCTGGGTTCGGGACTGTTCCGATTTAATATTGTTCAGCTCTGAAAGAACAGATTTTCTTTCGTTTATTTCTTCTTTGGGGGGCATTTTTTCAAGTGCAATCTTGTTTTCCTGCACGTCTACGTCAATATCTCCTATTAACGTAAAATATGAAAGTCCAAAACTTTTCGGGTGTACATCTCCGTTAATGGTGTCGCTTTCGTAATTCTCTATTTCTTCGATTTCTTCGATGGTTTTCTTTTCGTACTGTTCAATGGGTTCGCCGAAATCGCCGTTCAGAAAATCAACCTCATCAAAAGAAGTGTCGCTGTTCTGAATACGCAGTTTTTCAACAATGTCGTTAAACGTTTCTCCATGGAGGTCGCCATAGAGGTTGACATCACCCCAACAACCAGAGGGAGCAGTATCAGGCGCATACCACTTATCGCCGAAATTAAGCAAAATGTGGCGTGTTCCCTCGACTTCCTGAATGTACATTTTAGCTTTGTTGTCCATGTTACGTCCTTTCTGACGGTTAAAGGCTTGCCCGTCTGCCCTATTTAATTCGCCATTGGCGAATTATTTCAATATCTAAATCAAGGTAAGCATACCTGCTTCATCGCTTTCGTCATGTGTAAAACTGTAGAGGTCTAAAACTTCTGCTCTTTGCACAAATTGGAGGGACAGCTTTCGTCATGTGTAAAAACATAGAGTTCTAAAACTCAAACCACATAACAACACATAACGTCCGTGCGGATTTTCATGCACGGAGCTTATACCTTCCCGTGAGTAAAGCCTACGTCGCAAGCGACGGTTTACGGCTACTGTCACGGTCTTAGGCTGCAAAGTCAGCCCGTTATTCGCCATTAGCAAATCAATCATTATTTTCCGTGTTTGCTTTCAGCAGCTCGTCAATATCTTCTATAACAAGTGCCTTGGGTATATTGTAATCTATGTCAAAAGCCTGTCCGCAGCAGGTGCATATATCATACACCATTCCGTCATCTGTTTTCTTGCGTTCAACGGTAGGAGCTTTGCATTCGCTGCACCATTTGCGCAGACCCTTGTAACCGACCTTAACGACCTTGATACCAAATTCCTTTGCCTTATACTCAATCTTGCCGATAAGGTCGTAATAAGACCAGTTTTTAAGAAGCGTACTGCGTTCAAGTTCCTCGGAAGCAAGTCCATTTAAGTCCTCTATCTGAATAACCCCACATTTGTTTGCAACTGCCCAGTTTACAATCTGCCGTGAATAACGGTGATTTGTGGTGTTCCGAAAATTAGAAATCTTATTGCTTATATGATTCAAAGGCTCCATTTTTTTACGATAGCCATGTCCTACTCTGCCGTCGCCGCAAAGGACAGAATGCTTGGAACTTGCCATGCCGATGTTCCGTCTGCGCCGTTCTATCTGTGTTGCAAAAGCGAGAACTTCACCGCCGTCAATCGTGTACTTTTTTGGTTTATGGCTAAAAGTACAGATAACCGCATTATGTTCTGCGATATGAACGCCCATTATATTTTTCATCTGTTCTTTGCTCGGTTCTGTCTTTGGCTTGTCGAAAGAGTAACAGAGCAGTAAGTACCACTTTCCGTTGTCGTATTTTATTTTGCTTCCCGCAATGCTGTATACTTCATCATAGCAGCGTTCAAGAATAGTTCTTACGCTTCCTGCTGATTTTGCAGGAACAATAGCCTTAAATATGAGCGAACCTGTCGAAAGGTTATATTCTTTCTTTGCAGCTCTTGAAAACAAGCTAAGTTCAAATATCCATTCTTTAACTCCGCCGTTTTCGTCCTTGTCGCATTGAAGTTTAATGCTGTTCTTATGCAGCTCAATGGGGATATTGCTTTTATATGAGGGAATAGACACGTTACCACGCAGTATATCGCCCTTTATGGCATTAAATCTGCCGCACACTCCTTGGCTTAACATTGAAAGATTACCAGTATTCATACTGGGAGCGTCCTCTTTGATACGATTGTAAATAACCGTAGAAAGCGATTTCCCAAGAATTTCTTTGTTTTCTTCACGGGTAGGGTATTCACCGTGTTTTTTCTTCCAGTCACTTTCAAAGCCGCTGTATTCCCAACACAATTGAATACATCTGTTGGCGGCAGTTCTTGTTTCTCGCTGAAGTTCCCAAAGCAGTTTATTTACTTCTTTATACTCAAGTACATCATCATTCTTTGAAATAAGTTGAATTTTTGTCGTTTTTGTCATTTTATTATCCTCGCTTTATTTTCATTATGCGCAAAAATGTAGAGGTCTAAAACAAGAGAGAGGTTTATACTATGACTACAACACGCTTTCGTCATGTGTAAAAACATAGAGGTCTAAAACCTCACGCTTTGCCGACATACGGTACACCCCGCTTTCGTCATGTGTAAAAACATAGAGTTCTAAAACCCCAAACCACATAACAACACATAACGTCTGTGCGGATTTTCATGCACGGAGCTTATACCTTCCCGTGAGTAAAGCCTACGTCGCAAGCGACGGTTTACGGCTACTGTCACGGTCTTAGGCTGCAAAGTCAGCCCGTTATTCGCCATTGGCGAATTGTTCATATCATTTATGATTTTCATTATGCTCAGCTGCTTCCAAACAGTCAAAGCACCGTCCGTCTGCCGCCCCGTCATCAATGTATTTGCCACATATGGGGCAGTTATGCCAGAACGTTGATTTTGCGGGAACTGATGAAATACTTGTGCAGGGATTGTCCACCTCTGTAATATCCGCAATCATTTCGAGCATTTCGCAGTTAGACACTCGGTGTTTAACAGCATACCTGACACTATCCCGAAAACGCTGTATCGCTCGTCCCTTGCAGTCGATAATCAAATTGTAATCCTTGTCATACTCGCCGTACATTGCAAGCCTATGGTATATTTTGCAGCCATTTGTAGGCTTAATTCCAAGTTCCCTTGCAAATTTACGGGAATCGGGCAGAATACACAAATTATCGGGTAACGTTCCAGATTCAATGTAATCAACCATTTGAGATACAACCTGTTCAACCACGCTGGGCTTCCTTAAAGTTTTGTCAATCTTAATCAGGTCTTTTAATTCCATTGGCTTATTTTTCACTCCTTGTGTAACATTTGAACAGTCCCCAAAATAGAGGACTACTCTATGTTTCCTTGACGAACTTGATAATCAAGTTCAGATTTTCTGTGAGAAGTATTCTTTAAGCGCAAGATTGATAATATCCTGAACCCTAGCTTCGTCCCAATCGGGAGAGAAGTATTTATCGGATATTTCAGTATCAATCTTAACACGGATAGGCTTGCGTTTAGCCACAGGCGCATTGCCCAATCTTCCTGTAATGAGGATTTCATGGATAGCATTGTCGTTGAGCTTATTCTGTCTGGACACCTCCCGCAGAAGTGCGGATTTCTTCATATCAACGCCGAAGTCTATCAGCTCTGCGACTTTTCTCTGTTCCGATGAGAACAGATAAGACAGATTGACTGCCGCTCTGACGGCAATCCTGCCCTCGTCAACATAGGGCTTTAGTTCGGGGACGAGCTTGTCAATGCGTATGAGCCTTGCGACGGTATCCTTACTCAGACCATAGTTTTCGCCGACTGCGGCGAGCTTGCTTTTCTTTTCGCCGTCCGCTGTATTCTCGACTTCCTCTCCATTAAGTATTGCAAGTTCTCTCACAATAGCGTTGCGCTTGTCCTCGTCGAACATGGCGGAATGCCGAGCAGCCAGAACGGCTGCTCGCTCGGTAATGGAGAGGTCGTCAAATCCACGCTGCATGAAGTTCGTTTCTGCGACGTACATTTCGGCTTCATCATAGGAAAGGTTCTCCTTGACTATACCGGGAACAGACGTCTTTCCCGCAAGCTGTGCAGCATTACAGCGATTGTGTCCGGCAAGTATTTCATACTTGTCGAGATGTGAGCGGTAGAACTCTGCCGCTTCGCCGAGCTTTGCTTTCTTGTCCTCATCAGCGGTGTTCATCTCGCTTTCGATGAGCTTTACAAGCTCGTCGTTAATAAGCATGACAATGATGGGAGTTAATACGCCGTTGCTCCTGATACTCTGTACCATGTCCTGCAAGCGTTCGCCGTCATAGAGCTTGAACCTGTGATTGTGACGGGGTACGAGCAGATTAAGCGGGAGCTGTTTCAGAGTATTGCTCTCGGAAATGAAGCTTCCGAAATTAAATGCGGGTCCGACCATGGTTTTATCCTCCTTTGGGTAGTCTTTTCCTCTGCGGCAGGAAAAGTATTAGCAATGTCATATCGGTGAAAATGAGTTTTTTATGTGTTAATCGCCGTCCTCCGTCAAATCGGTCAGCTCAATCAATTTTTGGGTCAGTTCATCATATTCATCGAGAAATTCTGAAAGTATAACACACAGTTCCAAAAGGTATTGCAGCAAATTCGCTATTTGGCTTGATGAAATGATTACACTTTCTTCATCGTTTTCATCATACCTTTCCTTATGCTGAGCTTTGTTAAAGGTTTTAATAAGCGATTCGTTATACTCTTCTCTGTATTCTTCATTGATATAACCGTTAATGGCATTAGAAATATTTCGTACAAATTCTTGCTTTTCGTTATCATCTAAAAAGCGAAGTATCCAGAACGAGTCACCTTTTTGTTTTCGCTCAATGTACATATTTACACCTCTTATCTCGTTATCCGTTCTCTGTATTCTCCGTTTCAGAAACAAGTCTGAAGTTCAGGCTGTCATAGTAGTCGCCTATATCATAGGCAAGGTAGACATCACGCTCGACTTCAAAATCTTTACTTTCTACAGTTACCTCACCATCTTTTTCGTATTCCCATTCAACTTCAAAAAAGTATCTGACTGGAACATAACCCTTAAAAATCCCCGTGTATCCTTCTTCTATTCTCTTTTCGACAATCTCTCCCGCTGAAACGGACGATTTTAATCGTTTATAATCCACCGCCGTCTTGAAATCTTGGTTTACTTGGATTAAAAGAA
This sequence comes from uncultured Oscillospiraceae bacterium, assembly GCA_934462925.1. GTDB lineage: Bacteria > Bacillota > Clostridia > Oscillospirales > Ruminococcaceae > CAG-115. The sequence continues at coordinate 47,391 of CAKSIT010000012.1, forward strand.
ATATACAAAATCCCAATCCGAAAAGTATGAAAAAAGTCCCATTATCGTTTTAACAATATTCATTTTATACCTCCTGAATTTTTTAGCTATTTGACTGTTCAGCCATGAAGCACCTTGCTTTAACCTCTGCTCCGACCTCAAGATACTCCGTGCCGAGCTTGCTTTTTCCCATAAAAGTAAGTGCTTTCTGCTGTTCGGAACTGTTGGCAGCGGTAACTGACTTGCTGATTTTTGTGGTGAACAGCTTGCTGCCGTACTTAGCTGAAAGCTGTTCAAGTACCGCCTTGCTCATGTTCGTATTATCAACCATAGTTGCAAGAACGCCGATAAGCTCCAGTTTTTCGTTTACGGCGTCCTTGACTTGCTGAACGATGTTGTTCAGCATTGTAAGTCCGTCAAGGGCGAACTTTTGTGTCTGAACAGGAATAATCAGACCGTCTGAAGCCGTAAGTGCGTTCGTAAGAAGAATACCGAGCGAGGGCAGGCAGTCTATGATGATATAATCATAGGACTGAAAGCATTCGTTCGTAAGAATGCGCTTTAAGACCTTTTCTCTCGCCACAGCCTGAATGAGATAGTAGTCGGCATTCGCAAGGTTGATGTCAGAGGGAATGAAGTCAAGTTTGTTCGTATCATTGTGGTAGATACAGTCTTGTGCGTAGACCTCCATTCCTGTTACACAGCTCATCATCAGGTGCGAGATAGTAGGATTATCGTACTTCCCGATTTTCTCAAAGCCAAGATAGCTTGAAAGATTTGCCTGCGGGTCAAGGTCGATAAGAAGCACCTTGTTTCCCTCAATCTGCAAGGCAGAGCCGAGGTTTACTGCGGTCGTGGTCTTGCCAACGCCGCCTTTCTGATTTGCAATAGAGATGATTTTCATTTTCTTCCTCCTTATTTTTACTTCGCCAATGGCGAAGTACATTCAGTATGGTATGTATTCTCTGAAAAGAGGGTCGGTGAAAAATTCCTCAATGGTAATTCCAAGTCCCTCACAGAGCTTTTGGAGTGTGACAACGCCAACATTTTTAGACTTGCCGTTGACAATATCGCTGACCGTAGATTGGGTAATGCCGGACAACTCGCTAAGATGATTGACCGTATAACCGTATTCGCTGCAAAGGTTGAGAATACGCTGTGCGACTGCTTTGGACACATATTCTATGCGCCGTACTTCCTTTGTTTTAAGTATGTCGTGTGCGCTTGCGATGAAAGCCTTTCCGCAGCCGGATTTTCCCGTTGTAATATCTCCGCTTGCGTTTTTCAAAAGCTCGAAAAGCTCGTCAAGCATATCATTCGTTGGGATTATAGTGAGAATGTACGCTCCATCTCTGCGCTTGTCAGAGGAAGCTATACAGCGACTATTCTGGATGACCTTACAAGGATAGAACTTGTCGGGAGTATCAAGAAAATGCCCCTCATATAAGTCGCCGTCATTTTCTGATTGCAGAATAAGCAGAACATCATCGCTGTCCCTAGCAGTTCCGAACTGCTCTTTCCATTTGTCAACCCATGCTTTTACCGTTTTCATATTGTCCTCCGTTTCCGCAGCTCGTCATTAAACAATCAGCAGGGCAGAATGCTGATGTCACATATGAAGTCCCAGAGATTGTCGCCCCAATCGTGTATCAGGGCGCCAACAAATTCGACCCATTTCGACATGGTGGCGATAACAAGTCCTACTGCTATTCCGATAATACTTGATACCCACCAAAGCGATATTTCCTGCAAGCCGCCGAAATTGACTATACCACATATTGTGTAAAAAACAGCGACAAGGAAGATAATGCCCCCGATGAGGTTTGTGACCCACCCGCAGACGTGCGAGAACGCCATTATCACAAAGCCAATAAACTTAATGACAGCGGCTATTGTGAAGCCGACGAGCTTCAATATGATTTTGAAAGGGATAAGTAAAATCTGTAAGAATAACATGGTCGTTCCTCCGTTCAGTAGTCCATTACCTCGTTGTAGGTTTTCTATGACCTACAATCTCGCTGTTCGCCATTGGCGAATGCTGTTCCCGTCCCTTGCGCTTTCTTTCCTTTGTGTGCCTGATATATGTCAAGAGAGCTTCAAGAATACCGCCCACAACATATATCAGCGTTAAAATTCCCACAAGGATAAGCACTATAACAAGCGAAGCTGCAAAATTCATGCTTTTTACCTCCTGTGTTCTCTGTTCGCCATTGGCGAATTTCTTACTGCTCTTATAGTATATCATACTGTGTACAGTATGACAATTCGCATTTTATACAAAATTTCAGTCCGTGTTTTGGTAAATATATCATATTGTCACCAGTATGACAAATGTGGTATAATTAACACGGAACGCCAAACAGACAGGAGATGAAAAAATGCCCCCCAAGAAAGAGAACCCCAAGTACATTAAGGGTAAGTATACCGAGGGAACAAAAGAGTCCGTCGCAAAGTATAACGCTGCACATTATGACAGTATCAGAGTGCGTGTACAGAAAGGTCGTTTGGAACGGCTGAAGGCTATTGCCGAAAAGCAGAGAACAAGCGTAAATAACCTCTATAATACTGCGCTGCTGAAATATCTTTATGAGAATTATCCCGAAGATTTTGAGTACCTCACTTCGCCCATTGTCGATAAGGAATAACCGCTGAACGTTCCCGAATTTTCGGGAGCGTTTTTCTTTTCCCTTATGTAAGGTTGTCCGTCTTGGATTTATCGAGGTTCGGCTCGGTCTTTGCAAGATTTTCAAGACTTGCCTTGAGCTTTTCGACCTCAGTAATCTCTTTCTTAATATCTCTGTATTGCTGCATAAGTTCGCCTTTCTTTTCTTTCAGGAAAGCTCTCTGGTTTTCCAAATCCGAAACAGCAGGAAGTCTGCCGTTCTCATTGAGCAATCCCTGAACATTTTTCTTCGCTACCTGATATAGCAGAAGCTCTTGTTCATGCTCACGGAAGAACTTGTCCTTGTTCTTCGCACCATTGTATTTCTGATTGACCTCTTTGGTTTCGTGATAGGTCTGAAGCTGTTTGATTTGCAACGACAAATCAGTCATTTGTGCTTCGACCTGTTTGATTTCGTCCTGAATGTCAAGTCGTTCATCGTAAAGGTCAATCTGCTTTGCCCGAACCTGTTCGGGACTGTCGAAGCCACGCTCTGACAGCTCGTTAATGAGCTTGGAAGCGTTCTTCATGTTTTGGAGCATAGCCCAACGCTTCAAGCCCTCGTTTTCTTCAACCTTGCCCTCAATAGCAATAAACCGTTGACCTCGTGGAATATATCTGTATTCCCGCGAGGTTTTTTGTCTTTCACGCCACATAAGGCGGCGTTCAATGCGGTATCGTATCTGTTCCTCGGTATAGTAATAGCCGAGTGTTTTAGCACGGGTAAAGCGTTCCTGACCTTTGGCACGGAACGCTATATGTTTTCCGTGTTTTATCTCATAGTCAAGGGCTTTCATTCTTTCGAGGAAATCATCGAAACTTGAAGCATATTTAATGCACTCGTCAATGGAGATTTTCAGCTTCGCTTTCCAACTGTTGCCCGCTCGTTCCTGCTCCCATTCGTAACGGCTCTTACCCTTTCCACGTTCGGGGTTGCTGATAACGGATAGCCCATATTCTCTGCACAGTTCGTCGCTGATATTCCGTATATTCTGCCATGCAGGATTATTCTTTCGGTCATGCTCTGTGCTGAACGATTTTCCCGTTTCAAAGTTTACGGCATTTATGATAATATGATTATGAATATGTTCCTTATCGACGTGAGTTGAAAGCACATATTCATACTGACCGCCGAGCAGTTTTTGCGCAAGTTTAACTCCCAGTTCATGCGCCTGCTCTGGAGTAGCTTCTCCCGGTGAAAAAGACTGTATCAGATGAAAGGCAAGATTCTTTCCCTTATAGCCGTTTGCTGTTTGAGTTTTCAGCATTTCTTCCGCAGCGACCCTCACCGTGCAGGCGTATCCCTCGACATATTTCTGCTCCTCGGTTTTGTTCGGTTTTACGATATAGGCTATTGCAAGATTTAGGGTAGATTCGATAGAATGGATTTTTGTAATTGCCATACTTTTTCAATCATTTCTTTTATGTAATTCAAGTCATCTCTGTACACATTATCGGTGGAATTTACTCTGGCAACAAGCTGATTTACATTAACGCCGATTGCGTTAATCTGCTTGTTCATTTCTTTTATCACAGAAAAATCATACACAGTCACTTTATTGTAGCAGGCAGCCTGCCGCAAATAGTCCGACATATTTCTTTTGCCGCTAATCTTGACTTTTTTGTCAATCAGGATTTTTTCTTCTTCGCAGACGTAAAAAGTCAGCAGGATTTTACGTTTTCGGTTTTTGGGCATTGCTTTCTCCGTTTCTTTCATCAATGATGAAGTCAATGTATTCGGCTATTTTCTTTGCCGCCGTCGGCAAAGAGTTGACTAACGCTTTTGAGCGTTTCGAGGGGTTTGGGGATACTTCACCAACAAGCAAGTTTTTGACCTGTTATACAGAACAGGAAAAAGGGCAAAAACGTGCAAGTGTCTATACACTTGCGTTGCTTGCTGTTTTACTTTTCGATTTTCGGGGATTTAAGACTTATGCGAAAATCGAAAACCATGCGCAGCATAAAAACCTCTCTACATATTAACCGAAAAATGAGAGGTTTTTTTCACGGGTCGAGGACCCGCAATGCCGAAAGACACCTTTCAAATTCAATTAACGCCGTGCCGACAATTATTTAGAATACGCTTGACAATTTCCAGAATATGGTATATAATATGTATTGTAAAATATTTTAGCACAAAAGTATTGAAATGTCAATATTTACCATTTAGAATTTTTTCGTTTAAAAAGTCCTAAAAAATTGGGATTTTACAAACAGCTTGTGGCTAATAACATGAGTTGTCCTGTAAGATGATTATGGGAGCTTTTAACGCCCCTAAATAATCTTATAGGAGGTGCGACCAATGAAGTACATACGCATTGGAAGCAAAAAAATCTATGTGAGCGAGGAGGTGTATGAAGTCTATCGCAGCTCACATCGGCAAGAACGGTATCAGACCGAGCGTTCTATCGCTCACCGTGACGTGAGCATAGACGGAATGAAACGTGAACTTGCTTCGCCGATTTCCGTGGAGGACAGCTTTGAGCGTTCAGAAGAAATGAAGAAGCTCTGGCGTGCGCTCCATTCCCTGAGCAGCGATGAGTTTAATTTTATCAATCTGCACTTTTTCGAGGGCTACTCTCTTGCAGAACTTGCCGAGCTTCGTCATAGCTCGTATATCAAGTGCTGGAGATTTCGCAAGCAAATACTTGAGAAGCTCCGCACAATTCTTAGTCATTGTGAATAAGAGTTGGCTTCAAAGTTGTGCAATCATACGAACTTGAAAACAAAGTGCGGAAATACTGTAAAAAAATCTCGATTTTTCGGTTAATAGATGAGGGCACATTTTGTCCGCCAACACAGTACCTTGAAAATTGAATAGTACAGCACGGAACGTTACCGAGCATTGCTCCGTTAATGTCCGAATACGCCACGACCTCCTGTTATGCTCCGCATAATCAACCTCATGTATCCTATGAGCAGCATAGGGTGAAAGCAAGGAACGAGCGAACGCTATTCGGAACAGAAGCCGTCCTCGGTTATAATGATACTCCTGTTCAGACGTGAAAATCGTAACAGCTTGTCCATAGGAATGGCTTGAAGTTGAAAGACTTGTGGTGCGTACTGCCTGCGCCGTCCGTGTTGCTTTATTATTATATTTCTTGGAGGATTTTTTATGGAAAAGCCCAAAAAGAATATCGAGCGGAAAATCGGCTCGACCACTTACATTGTTTCTTCCTATCGCACATCATTTTCGGCAGCTGCCGTCAAACAGAAAGTTTCAAAGTTGATTAAGACAGAGGCAGTCAAGCGAAAATAAAAGCAAGAAAAAACCACTATACTTTTTCGGCGATTTGTGATATAATAAATGCGTTACAATCGTCGTGTGTTTAATGGCTGCCGACAGGAGGAAAAATGAATAACAGCCAGTTAAACCAAACAGCAATTACCGCCCTATATTGCAGGCTCAGCAGAGATGATGATTTGCATGGTGAGAGCAACAGCATTACTCACCAGAAAGCAATGTTACTCAAATATGCTGAAAGCAATCACTTTCCTAATCCTCAATTCTATGTCGATGACGGTTACAGCGGTACGAACTTTGAACGTCCTGATTTTGTGCGCATGATTGCCGATATAGAGGACGGAGCAGTAAGAACCGTAATCGTAAAAGATATGAGCAGATTTGGACGTGAATATCTGAAAGTGGGAATGTATACCGAGATACTTTTCCCGGAACGTTCCGTTCGCTTCATCGCCCTTAATGACGGCGTAGACAGCGACAAAGGCGACAACGAATTTACCCCGTTTCGCAACATTATCAACGAATGGTATGCGAAAGACACAAGTAAAAAAATCAAGGCAGTAGTTAAGGCAAAAGGAATGTCAGGCATAAGTCTTGCTCCGCATATCCCTTACGGATACAAAGCTACGCCGAACGACAGAAGAAAGTGGGTAATCGACGAGGAAGCCGCAAGCGTTGTGCGCTTCATCTTCGACAGCTTTGCCGGAGGAAAAAATATTGCAGCTATTATCCGTGAACTTAAAGCCAAGGAAGCATATACACCTACAGCATACAAAAAGTTCAAGGGCATGGAAAACGTTCGATATGAAATTCCCGACGACAAGAAATATGTCTGGAATGCGTGTACAGTTACTTTCGTTCTGGACAATCCCATCTACATAGGCACGCTCATCAACTTCAAGACCTATTCAAAATCTTTCAAGAGCAAGAAAAGACATTTTCGCTCTCCGGATGAATGGGTCACGTTTGAAAATGCGCATGAGCCTATAATAGACATGGACACATGGAACATTGTCAGAAGATTACGACAGGGAAAACGGCGTGTCACACGGCATGGAGAAGTTGGCGTTCTTTCAGGCTATGTTTTTTGTGCAGACTGCGGTGCAAAAATGTATTTTTCCAGAACTGCTTCTAAAGCAGACAGAGATTATTACAATTGCTCCACTTACAGAAAAAACAGCAGCCAATGCACTAGCCATAATATCCGTGTAAGTGTTATCGAGCAGCTCGTTATTGAGCAGCTCCGTGAAATTACCGCATTTGTTTCGGACTATGAGGACGAGTTCGTCAAAATGGTCTGCGACAATTCGCATGGCGAAGCAAACAAACTTCGCAGGAAGCTCAACAAAGAAGCTCAGGCTTCCCGAAAAAGAGTTGAGGAACTTGACAAGATAATTTCCAAACTCTATGAGGACAGCGTTACGGGCAAAATCACAACAGAGATGTTCACCAAGCTATCTGACATTTATGTTGTTGAGCAGAAAAAGCTCAATGAAGATTTGTCGGAATGCTCTGCAAGGCTTAGTGAGATTGAAAATCAGCAAACTAATACCGATGATTTCATTAGGCTAGTAAAGAAGTATACAGAGATAACAGAGCTTACTCCTGCGATACTCGGCGAGTTTGTTGACAAAATTATCGTTCACGCAGTTGACAAAAGCTCTGGTGAACGCAGACAGAGAATCGACATCAGATACAAAGGTATCGGCGAAGTCGATTTAGTACAAAACAAAGGCTCGGAAGCGTTTGACTAGCTCAAACTTCCAAGCCTTAAAAAATTAAAGAAAAGTATCCCTATTAGGATTTAACAGTTGATAAACGCAAAAGCGTACGCTATAATAGAATTGAACAGGATGTGCTATCCATGATAAACACGAACGTAACGAACTTCCGCAAAAACATTTACGCCATGCTCGAACTGACCATCAAGTACAACGAGCCGCTGAACATCAGCACTAAAAACGGCAACGCTGTCATTATGAGCGAAGCAGAATACAAAAGCATTGTTGAAACGCTGTATCTCACCTCTGACCCAAAGACAAAAAAGGAAATACTCGACGGAATGGCTGAACCCGTTTCAGAGGGCATTGAATACGACCCGAACGAGGAATGGTAAATGTTCAGAATAGTATTTTCAAAAACCGCAGCCGAACAGCGAGCGCTTGTCAAACAAGCCGGGCTTGAAAATGAGGTAAAAGCATTGCTGAACCTTATCGCTGATGACCCGTTCCAAACCCCGCCGCCCTGCGAAAAGCTGATAGGCGACCTTGAGGGATTGTTTTCCCGACGGATAAACATCAAGCACCGCCTTGTTTACCATGTAGTTAACGAGGAAAACGCAGTCCATATCGTGAGTATGTGGGCGCACTACGGATACTGAAAAAACGCTGCCGTTTTCGGCGGCAACACGACAGCGGCGCTTTTTCATTTCCCAAAATGTCCGCGATATCCCCACCGCCCGCTTCCACCATAACAGGCGCACTCTTTTACCCGCCCTATTCCCCCACAACACAAAATCCCCCGCCCTGCCAAGCAGAACGGGGGATATTTTCAACTACAGAAGTCCGCCTTAAACGGCGCGGCTTTTACACGTACCTTATATAGTCGCTCTTGCGGGGAAGCGCGGGCTTCGGCTCTGCGGCGGCGTAGCCCAACACAAGGTTGCCTATGCCCTCGTAGTCGCCCTCTATGCCAAGGCGCTTTAACAGAGCCTTGCCCTCGGGGCGCTCAAACGTTTCCTTTGCGCGGTGAATCCAGCAGCTGCCAAGCCCGAGCGCCGTCGCAGCCTGCATCATGTTCCCCATAACAAGGCTGCCGTCGTATACGTGCGTGGGAATGCTCTTGTCCGCAAGAACTACAAGCACCACGGGCGCGCCGTAAAACGGGTCGATTGAAGCGCCCATTATGTCCGCGTTTACGCAGGAAAGTTCGTTTCTCACCTCGAGGTCGGTTACTGCCAGAATTATGGGCGACTGCCTGCCCATTCCCGTTGCGGCGTGAGTTCCAACCTCAAGCACCGCGTCGATAAGCTCCTTTGCGGGCATATCGGGCTTATAGCTTTTCGTGCTTCTGCGTGAAAGCAGCGAGCGTATTACTTCGTTCATAGTATCCCTCCGAAAATCCGTACAGTAAGGGCGCACAAAACTCTGTGCGCCCCATAGTTATTTTCACTTGATAACTCTTACGGAGATAACGTTTGCTGCCTCCTTGAGCTTCGCTTCAATGCCTGCGGTGTCGCCCTTAACGTCAAGGCAGGTGTAAGCGTAGTCCTTCTTGGACTTGCTTATCATGTTCTCGATGTTAAGACCCGCAGCCGAAACGGGAGCGGTAAGGCTGTTGATAACGCCCTCCGCGTTCTTGTGGATAACGCAGATTTTAGCGTTGCCGCTAATGCTCATGGAAACGTTGGGCAGGTTTACGGAGTTTGTGATGTTGCCGTTGTCGATGTAGTCGATAATCTCCTTAACCGCCATAATCGCGCAGTTGTCCTCGCTCTCGGGGGTGGAAGCGCCGAGGTGCGGCATTGCAACAACGCCGTCAACGCCGAGCAGACCGTCGGTCGCGAAGTCCGTTACGTAGCACGCCATACCGCCGTTTGCAAGAGCGTCCAGTATAGCCTTCTCCTCAACAAGACCATCGCGGCTGAAGTTCAGCAGGCGTACGTTCTTCTTCATGGAAGCTATAGCCTCTGCGTTTATCATGCCCTTTGTGTCTGCCATAAGCGGAACGTGGAGCGTGATGTAGTCGCACTTCTCAAATATCTCCTTGTTGGACTTTACATAGTGAACGCTGCCGTCAAGCTTGAGCGCGTTCTCTACGGAAAGGAACGGGTCTGCGCCGTAAACCTCCATGCCGAGCTTTGCAGCCGCGTTAGCAACGAGGATACCGATAGCGCCAAGACCGATAACACCAAGCTTCTTGCCCATTATCTCAGGGCCTGCGAACTGGCTCTTGCCCTTTTCAACCAGCTTGCCTACCTCGTCGCCCTTGCCCTTAAGGGTCTTTATCCACTCGAACGAAGCGGGTATCTTTCTCGAAGCCATAAGCAGGCCTGCAATTACAAGCTCCTTAACGGCGTTTGCGTTTGCGCCGGGCGTGTTGAACACTACAACGCCCTTTTCGCTGCACTTGTCTATCGGAATGTTGTTTGTGCCTGCGCCCGCTCTTGCAATTGCAAGCAGGTTCGCGGGCAGCTCCATTTCGTGCATGGAAGCGGAGCGCACCAGTATAGCGTCGGGGTCTGCCATGTCCTCGGCAAAGGCGTATCTCGTCTTGTCAAAGAGGTCCGTGCCGCAAGCGGCAATCTTATTAAGCGTAAGTACGTTATACATAATAATGATGTCCTTTCAGTAGGTGTGTTCGCACCGTGATTAAGTTTTCTCCCCCGTTGTCGGGGGAGAAAACAGTTTACTTGATAATGTCCGTAATAACAGGCTTGCCGTCCTTGTCAACAAGAACCGTAAGTCCGCCGCCGTAGCCGTCGCGATGCCATAAGTAGGCTACGCCCGTGGCGGTATCCACAAGAATCTTTGTCTGGGACGATAACCCGTCAGACTGCTTGTGAACCACTACAAACCTGTCAGCCATTGTCAGCCTCAAACTTCTTCATGAACTCAACGAGCTTTTCAACGCCCTCGATAGGCATTGCGTTGTAGATGGAGGCTCTCATGCCGCCTACGGTTCTGTGACCCTTAAGGTTTACAAAGCCCGCAGCCGTTGCTTCCTTGACGAACTTAGCGTCAAGCTCCTCGTTGCCCGTAACGAACGGAACGTTCATCAGCGAGCGGTCCTTAGGCTCTACAGTACCCTTGAACAGCTTGCTGCTGTCGAGGAAATCGTACAGTATCTTAGCCTTCTTCTCGTTGTGAGCCTTCATAGCCTCAAGGCCGCCCATCTTCTTTATCCACTTGAATACCTTGCCGCAGATGTAGATAGCGTAGCAGTTAGGCGTGTTGTAAAGCGAATCGTTGTCAGCCTGAGTCTTCCACTTAAGCATGGTGGGCGTGCCGGGCAGAACGTCGTCGGTGATGAGGTCCTCGCGGATTATGGAGATAACAAGACCCGCAGGGCCAACGTTCTTCTGAACGCCGCCGTAGATAACGCCGTACTTTGTAACGTCAACAGGCTCGCTTAAGAAGCAGGAGGATACGTCTGCAACAAGGATATGACCCTTGGTGTTGGGGAGGGTCTTGTACTTTGTACCGTAAATGGTGTTGTTCTCGCAGATGTAAACATAATCCGCGTCCTCGGGGATATCGAGGTCGGAGCAGTCGGGGATATAGGAAAAGGTCTTGTCTGCGGAGGAAGCGACAGCAACGGCGTCGCCGTAGAGCTTAGCCTCCTGATAAGCCTTCTTAGCCCACTGACCTGTGATTATGTACGCTGCCTTCCTGTTCTTCATGAGGTTCATGGGAACAGCCGCGAACTGCTGAGAAGCGCCGCCCTGAAGGAACAGTACCTTATAGTTGTCGGGAATGTTCATTATCTCCCTGATGTCCGCTTCCGCTTCCTTGATGATAGCGTCGTAAGCCTTGGAGCGGTGTGACATCTCCATAACGGACATACCCGTGCCCTTGTAGTCGAGCATTTCGTCTGCCGCTTCCTTAAGCACTTCCTCGGGGAGAACTGCAGGACCTGCGCTGAAATTGTAAACTCTCATTAGAATATCCTCCTGAATTATTCCGCCGCGCCAGCCGTAGCAGCGGCATTTACGATAAGGCAGTACGCACTTTGCAAGCGCTTAACGTATTGCCATAACATTATTATTATAAGACAAATCCGCCGATATGTCAAGCGGGAAATACCCGTTATGCACGGTTTTTTCAATTTTTTGTCGATTTCTTCGTGATACTTCTCACCTGTTGCTTTTTAAGCCCGTCCTCATCTGCGCCCTGAGCCGCGCGCGTATAAGCTCGGCGAACTCCTGCGGGTGCGCCACCCTTACCAGCGGCCCGAACGACAGCACCTGCTGCGCAAGCTCGTCGCGGTCCGCCTTGCTGTAGGTTATGCGCAGTATGCAGCCGTTTTCGGTAAGCTCGGTTTCGCGCTCATAGTGCGCGAAGTGGAGCAGCGCGCGCTCCACAGTCATGCGCTCGTCGCTTATTTCAAGCGTTACCTGCTCCTTTGCGAGCGCGGGCAGCCTGTCGGGGATATCGCCCGCCGCGGAGAGCAGCTCGGCGTCCTCCACGCGGCAGAGGTTGATTATATTGCCAAGCACGTGGCTGTTCACCCAAAGGCGCAGCCTGTCCTCCCGCTCGGAGTACTCGAACAGGTACGGCGACACCTCGGCGGTGCGCTCGCCCCTTTCCGTGCGGTAGGTAACGCGCGCCTTAGTACCGTTCTTAACGGCGGTAAACAGCGTGCGAAAGCACCTTATATAGCGCTCCTCGGCAAACGGGTCGCCGTTCGCATACCTGTCCGTAACGTATACGTCCTGCGGGGTGAACAGCGGCTCAACGTCCTTAAGCGGCGAATCCTCCCCGAAAAAGCTGCCGTCAATGTCAAAAAGCGCTATCCTCGGGTCGAGCGTCACCGCCTTTAGCCACCGCAGCTGCACAACGCTCGGCGGCAGCTCGGGCGCGTGGGTAAGCGGCGTGGTCATATCCCCGCGCAAAAGCTGCCAGCGCCCGCTCTTTAGCGCGGGGATTATCGTCTGCGCGCTTTCCGCAAACGCCTCGTCCGCGCACAGCTCGCGCATTTTCCTTTCGTCAAGCCCGCCGCGCAGCGCCTGCTTCAGTATTTTTGCGACCGCGTTGTAGTAGCACCCGTATATCTCATTAAACAGCATATTCCGCCTCCTGCACCGCCCGCTTTGTTTCAAAGCATTTCGCAGTATTTGCCAGTAATTGTCCTTGTATTTCCATAATTCCCTGTAATAAAATGTAAAAAATTCCAAATATTCATACTCTTGATGTTAAGATACCGTTAAGAAAATAATTGACTACAGTCGATAAAAGCTCTAAAAACATTGCAGTTATCTAATTTGTCGCACTTTGCAATATAAGTTCGCAGCAAGAGAAAAATGCAAGAATTTTCCAAAAGGGGGTTGCAATAATTTCCAGTTCGTGGTATGATATATACAGACCCGATAAACGAGTTTTAAGACAGGCGCAAAATCCAAAAAGCGCCCGCCTTAAGGGTGCAAAAACTGCGTAAGCGTGCTTCCGGCTGACAGGGGAACAGCACAAATACGTTTGCGCTCAGTATAGACATAGACAGACAAATTAAAAAACGGAGGATAACGCAAATGACGAATCAAATCAAGGTACTTATCGGAAACGACACCGCCGAGTGCGGCATGACATGGGCAGGCGCGCTTAAAAGCGCGGGAATGTACGCAATAACGCGCCACTGCGACGGGAACGCGGTGCTAAGCTCGATAAAGTCCGAAGCGCCCGACGTAGCCGTGCTTGAAGCTAAAATGCCGTTCTGCGACGCTATAGAGGTGATACGCCGCCTTAAGCTCGAAAAGAAATACATACCGAGCATAATAATCATCTCGAACGTTCCCGACCCCGCGCTCGAGCGCGACGCCGCCGCGGCAGGGGCTGCGTTCCTTGTAAAGCCCGTAGACCCGCAGTACCTTGTAAGCAGGGTGTCCAAGCTGTGCGGGCTGTACACCGACGCACCGCAGGACGCCGCTCCCGACGACACCGACCTTGAATGCGCCGTGACCGAGATAATACATCAGGTGGGTATCCCCGCGCATATAAAGGGCTACCACTACCTGCGCACCGCAATAATGCTCTGCGTGAACAACGACGAGATGATAAACAGCATAACAAAGCTGCTCTACCCCACCGTTGCAAAGCGCTATCAGACCACCTCGTCGCGCGTTGAGCGCGCCATTCGCCACGCTATAGAAATCGCGTGGGACAGGGGCGACATAGACGTGCTGACGAAGCTTTTCTCCTACACCGTTCACACCTCGCGCGGCAAGCCCACCAACTCCGAGTTTATCGCGCTTATCGCAGACCACCTGCGCCTGAAGTTCAAGGCGAAGCAGAGCATAGGCACAGGCTCGTACAGGTAAGCCGCGCCCTGCCGCTGCAATAAGAATACGGGGCTGTCCTTTATCGGGGCAGCACTCAAACCGTCGAAAAACCCCCATACGGGGGTTTCCCGACGGGACATCCGCGCTGCGCGCACGGTTTGACGGCACACCGTCAAACCGCACACTTGCGCGGATAGAGGAGTTTTTTGCCTCGGGAAGCCCGAGGCAAAAAAGTTATTTCAAAGCCCGCATACGAAGGCAAAATTGATTTTTTCGACAAGCTGCGGGGCTGTCCTTTATCGGGGCAGCCCCTTTTCGCGCTTTATCTTACAGAGAACTCGTAAACCGTGGTGAAATGGTAAACCTCGCCCGCCTTAAGCGTGCAGCTGCCGAACTGCGGCTTGTTGGGCGTGTCGGGACAGAACTGGCTCTCGAAGCACAGGCCGCCGTACTTGTTGTACTTTGCGCCGCCCTTGCCCTTCTCGCCGTCAAGCCCTATGCCTATGTAAAACTGGAGCGCGGGCATATCGGTCTTTACCGTCATCAGTCTGCCGCTCTTGCGTTCCCACGCCTCGGCTGCCGTACGCATTTCGCCCGCAGCGCCAAGCACAAAGTTGTGGTCGTAGCCGTTGGGCAGCCTGCCGTTGTCCATGTCCTCGCCTACGCGCTTTTCGGTTCTGAAGTCGAACGGCGTACCCATAACGTACGCAAGCTTGCCCGTGGGTATAAGCAGCTCGTCTACGGGGGTGTACTGCGTGGAGTTTATCTGCACTACATGGTCCTTGATGTCGCCGCTGCCCGCGCCCTTAAGGTTGAAGTAGGAGTGGTTCGTGAGATTAACAACTGTCGTTTTGTCGGTATGCGCGGTGTACTCAATGGAAAGCCCGTTGTTCGCGGTGAGCGTGTACTTTACCGCAATGTCGAGCGTTCCGGGGTAGTTCTCCTCGCCGTCGGGGCTTACGTAGCCGAACGTTACCGACGGCTCGTCGCCGCCGCAGGTCTCCTTTACGGTCCACACGCGCTTGTTGTAGCCGAAGAAACCGCCGTGCAGATGGTTCACCTTATTATCGTTGGCGGAGAGCCTGTACTCCACGCCGTCTACGGTTATTTTTGCGCCGCCTATGCGGTTTGCATACCTGCCGACAAGCGCGCCGTGCGAGGAGTTGCCGTCAACGTACTCCTGTAACGTGTCATAGCCGAGTACGACGTCCGCGTACTTGCCCTTTTTGTCGGGGACGTTAAGCTGCACCACAGCGCCGCCGAAGTTCGTGAGAGCCGCGCTCATGCCGTTCTTGTTCGTAAGCGTGAACAGAAAGCACTTGTAGCCGCGGAAAAAACCAAATTCCTTTGTTTCAATGCTCATGGGTGAAACCTCCGTGTGTTAATATTTGTCGTCATCAAGGACGATGGTTCTCTTGGGTGCTGCGGGCGTTTCAGCGGCGTGCGAGGGTACTGTCGCAGTAGGCTTGAAAGCTGGCGCAGGCTTTACCGCACCTGCTGCGGGAGCGGGCTTTGCCGCCTTGGGAGCGGGAGCGGGCTTCTCAACCTTGGGAGCGGGAGCGGGCTTCTCAACCTTGGGGGCGGGAGCGGGCTTTGCCGCCTTGGGGGCGGGAGCGGGCTTCTCAACCTTGGGCGCGGGTGCAGGCTTCTCCGCCTTGGGGGCGGGAGCGGGCTTCTCAACCTTGGGGGCGGGAGCGGGAGCGGGCTTCTCTGCCTTGGGCGCGGGAGTGGGCTTTGCCGCCTTGGGAGCGGGCGCGGGCTGCTTATCGTTCAGCCTGAAGCCGCTTACCATGCCCAGCAGAATGCCGCTCTCGTCCGAAAGCATACCTGCGGAGCGCGCGCACTCCTCCGCGGAGCGGTTCGTCCTGCTTACGGACTCGGAAATGCGCGACATACTCTGCGTTATATTCTTTGCGGAAGCCGCCTGCTCCTCCGAAGCCGCGGCTATCATGCCTATAACCTCGGTGGTGCTTTGCGTTTCTTCAACTATCTTAGCGAGCATTTCTGCGGTTTCGTTTGCAATAAGAGCGCCGTTCTTTACGGACTTTATCGAGCTGTTTATGAGAGAGGACGTGTTCTTAGCCGCCTGCGCGGTCTTGTTTGCAAGGTCGCCTACCTCGCCTGCGACAACCGCGAAGCCCTTGCCCGCCTCGCCCGCGCGCGCAGCCTCTATCGAAGCGTTGAGCGCGAGAATATTCGTCTGGAACGAGATGTCCTCTATAGTATGTATTATCTTCGCTATCTCCGACGAGGTGGAGCTTATCTCCTCCATAGCGCCGAGCATCTGCGTCATCTTTTCGTTGCCCGCGTTCACTATGCTCATGGAGTCCTCAGCAAGCGCGTGAGCCTTTGTGGCGTTCTCGGCGTTCACGGATATCTTGTCGGATATTTCAAGCACGCCCGCGTCGAGCGCCCTTACCGTGTCTTCCTGCTCAGCCGCCGCAGCGGAGAGCGACTGCGAGTTCTCGCTCATCTGCTTTGAGTGCATATCCACCTGCCTGCCCGAGCTGCCAAGCTGTCCCACAACGTCCGAAAGTGACGCGATTATGCCGCACAGCGAGGTCTTTATCGGGGCGTAGTCGCCCATGTAGTCCGCCGCGGGCGCAGCGCACAGGTCCTTTGCGGAGATTCTTGCGGCGGTGCTGCCGATATCCTTTATAATAGCGTTCGTGCTGTCCGCCATGGTGTTCACGGATTCCGCGAGAGAGCCAAGCTCGTCGTTCGAGCGCACCTCGATACGCTCGCCCGAAAGGTCGCCCTTAGCCATTGCAGAGATTTTCGACTGTATCTTGTCAACCGTGTTCATAAAGCGGTTTACAACGCGCGAGATTATAAGCGTGTTCACAACGAACGCGAGCGCGATTATTCCCGCGAAAATTGCCATGATGATAAGCGGAAAGCTCATGTAGCTGCTGTCCGTGCTGCACACGATAACGTTCCAGTCCGTACCCTCTATGCAGCGCGCGGCTAGCCTGCGGTAGTCCTTGCTGCCCGTGCTTGAATAGAACTTGCTGCCGCTCGTCTGCGCGAACGCGCGGAAGAACGACAGGTCGTCGTTTCCGTCCGACACCGCTTCGCCCGTTTTTGCGTTTACAACGACAACGCGCACCGAGTCGCTCGACACGATGCCCGCAACCCTGTATATCTGCTCGCCCGTGAGCTGCGACGCGTCCGTGCCGAGCGCCTGCGCGTAGCTCAGCGCCGCGGCCTCGCCCGTTTTCGCCTGCGTGTTAAGCGAGCTGCGCAGCGCGCTTTCCGCCTGTATGAACAGGGAGAATACCCCCGTAAACGAACACCACAGCAGCGCTACCGCGAGTATGGCGCTCACGGCGAGTATTATCTTCTTTCTGAGGGAAGCGCGCGGGCGCTTTGCAACCTCTGCTGTCTTTTCCATTGTATGTCCCCTCCTGATGAGTCTTTCTTTGTATCCGCAGCGCGGGCTGTCTTTGAACCCTGTATATTCTGCGGGTACTTTAATAATACCACAAAATAGCCTAAAAGTCAACAGCCGCACAGGGGATTTTTGTGAAAAAAGCAATAACGCCCACGCGGTATACGCCGCAAATTTCGACAGTCTATGATTTTTTGCGCATACCCCTTGAAAAATGCTCGGCATAATGTTATAATAAGTCTGTATGAGCCTGCAAAAGCGCAGGACGGATTGTGTAAACCATATTATCCGCGGAATATAACGAAAGAAGGAAACGAAAATGGCAGACACCATGCAAGGATTGAAAAGAACCTGCTACTGCGGCGAGGTAACGCTGGAGATGGGCAGCGCGGTAGTCGGCGGCTTTGTGCAGAGGGTGCGCGACAAGGGCAGCCTTATATTCATAGACCTGCGCGACAAGACGGGGCTTGTGCAGCTCGTGTTCAACGAGAACACCGACAGAACCGTGTTTGAAAAGGCGGAGAGCGTGCGCCCCGAGTACGTGCTTCTCGCAAAGGGCGAGGTAAGGGCGCGCGAAAGCGTAAACACCGAAATAAAAACGGGCGGCGTTGAGATAATCGTAAGCGAGCTGCGCATTCTCTCAAAGGCGCAGACGCCCCCCTTTGAGATAGTAAGCAACAGTAAAACCAACGAGGAGCTTCGCCTGAGATACCGCTACCTCGACCTGCGCCGCGAGCCGCTCCAGCGCAACATAATGATGCGCCACGAAATAGCCAAGTGCGCGCGCGAGTACTTCTACGAAAACGGCTTTACCGAGATAGAAACGCCGATGATGATAAAGTCCACGCCAGAGGGCGCGCGCGACTATATCGTCCCGTCGCGCATTCACAACGGCAGATTCTACGCGCTGCCGCAGTCCCCGCAGATTTACAAGCAGCTGCTGATGATAGCGGGCATGGACAGGTATATCCAGCTTGCGCGGTGCTTCCGCGACGAGGACCTGAGAGCCGACAGACAGCCCGAGTTCACGCAGATAGACCTTGAAATGTCGTTCGTGGACGTGGACGATATTCTCGAGTGCCTTGAGGGCTTTGTTAAGCGCCTTTACAAGCAGGTGCTGGGCGTTGATATCCCCACCCCCCTGCCGCGCCTTACCTACGACGAGGCAATGTCGCGCTACGGCTCTGACAAGCCCGACACGCGCTTCGGCATGGAGATAACCGACATTTCCGACATTGTTAAGGACTGCGGCTTCTCGGTATTCAAGGACGCCGTGGCTAACGGCGGCTCGGTGCGCGGTATCGTTGCAAAGGGCGCTGCGGACAAGCTCACCCGCAAGGAAATAGACAAGCAGACGGAATTTGTGCGCGGCATAGGCGCAAAGGGGCTTGCTTACGTGCGCTGGGTAGAGGACGCGCCCAACTGCTCGTTCGGCAAGTTTATGGGCGAGGGCGAACTTGAGAGGATTCTCACAGCCCTTGGCTGCGAAAAGGGCGACGCTGCGTTCATCGTTGCGGACAAGGACAAGGTAACGCTGCCGACGCTCGGCGCGCTTCGCCTTAAAATAGCAAAGCAGCTCGACATTATCCCCGAGGGGTGGAACTTCCTGTGGATAGTTGAGTTCCCGTTCTTCGAGTACGACGAGGAGAGCGGCGAGTGGCTTGCAATGCACCACCCGTTCACCATGCCGCTTGACGAGTGCATTCCCTACCTTGACACGGACAAGGCAAAGGTGCGCGCAAAGTGCTACGACCTCGTGCTTAACGGCATAGAGCTTTCGAGCGGCTCGATAAGAATAACCGACCCCGAGCTTCAGCAGCATATGTTTGAAATGCTCGGCATGACGGACGAGGAGATTCAGGCGAAGTTCGGCTTCCTTGTGGACGCGTACAAGTACGGCGCTCCCCCTCACGGCGGCGCGGGCATAGGCCTTGACAGGCTTGCAATGCTGATGTGCGGTTGCGACAGCCTGCGCGACGTTGTAGCGTTCCCCAAGGTAAAGGACGCAAGCGAGCTTATGAGCGAAGCGCCGAGCGTTGTAAGCGACGAGCAGCTGCAGGAGCTGGGCATTGCAGTGGTAAACACCACGGACGAATAATAAGCATGAAACGGCGCTGCACCTGTTGCCGCGCCGAAGCACCCGCGCTGCGCGCACGGGTTGACGGCACACCGTCAACCCGTACACTTGTGCGGATAGAAGAATTTTTCCCTCGGGAAACCCGAGGGAAAAAAATATTTTCAAGCCCGCTTTGCGGACAAAAGGCGGTGAAGCATGGACAAGCGCGAATACAAGGAAACTGCGGCAATGGCTGCCAGCGGCGACGCGGGCGCGTTCGGCAGGCTTTACGAAACGCTCTACGAGGAGATGTACTACGCCGCGTACTACTCGCTGAAAAGCGAGGCTGACGCGCTCGACGCGGTAACGGGTACGATACGCGACGGTTTTGCGGCGATAGGCAGGCTGCGCAGCGAGAGCGCGTTCCGCACGTTTATGATGAAGAACCTGTGTGCCCGCGTAAAACAGTACTTCAAGGACTACGCAAAAAATCCGCCCGCAGAGCCTGACAGCACCGGTATCAAGCGCGAGTTCGACCGCCTTACGGACATGGAGCGGCTTGTTACGTCGCTTTACGTCGCGGGGCGATTTCTGCCCGACGAGATAGCGGCGTTCACGGGGCTGTCCGCGGGCGCGGTAAAAAAGAAGATAGAGCGCTGCATAGAGCAGTTCTCGCTTGATTAAGGGGTAAGCATGGACGAAATCTGGCACGAACTGTACCGCGCGGCAAAAGCGGTGCAAAACGGCAGGAAAATATCCGACTATGTAGAAGCGGGCGGCGTGGCGGCGGCTGTGCAGTCCGCCTCGGGCAGGGTTTACACGGGCGTTTGCGTGGACACCTGCTCCACGCTCGGTATTTGCGCGGAGCGAAACGCGATTTTCAATATGCTCACAAACGGCGAGCAGGAGATAAGGCGCGTTCTCGCGGTAATGCCCGACGGGCGCTGCGGCGCTCCGTGCGGCGCTTGCAGGGAGCTTATGGTGCAGCTTATGCCAAAGGGCTACAAGTCTGTTGAAATAATGCTCGACTATGAGAACGAAAAGGTTATAACTCTCGGGGAGATAACGCCCGAGTGGTGGATTTGACGGCATTCTGAAAGGAGGGGGCTTCGTTGACGGTATCAAAGCTTCGCGAAAATATGCTGCAAAAGGTAGTCCCCGAAAAGGTAATGCCGCAGAATATCGAAGCGCTTCTGCACTCCGACGGGGAAAGCGAGCTGCCCGAGCTTGACGCGTTCACGTTTCTTAACCGCCTGCGCTCGCTCGGCATAGGGTCTGCGGATTTTCTGTACCTGCTCAAAGGCTGCGGCGCTCCCGAAGCTGCCGTAAGCGAGATTGAGCGCGACCCCGCGATGAATCTTCAGTCGCTTATCGTAACGCTTGACGGCGCGGGGCTTACCTCGCAGGACTATACGAGAATGCTCTACACTGCCCGCCAGCTGTGGGAGCGCACGCTCACCATGCGGCTTGACGGTGCGCGCGCGCCGTCCGTAACGGAGTATGCGGAGCATTCGGCGCAAAGCGACCCCGCCGAGCGGGAGTACGAACCGCAGGACGACCCCGCCGAGCGGGAATACGAGCCGCAGGACGACCCCGCCGAGTTGGAGTACGAGCCGCAAAGCGACCACGCCGAGCAGGAGTACGAGCCGCAAAGCGACCCCGCCGAGCGGGAGTACGAGCCGCAAAGCGACCACGCCGAGCGGGAATACGAGCCGCAAAGCGACCCCGAAGCGCTCAACATAAGCGCGCGCGTTTACACCGAAACCACGCAGTTTATGCGCGCAGAAGCCAACGCTTTGCCAGAGGACGAAACTGAAGAATCAAACGAAACCGAAGAATCGGACGAAGCATACGAAGCCGAAGAATCGGACGAACCCGAGGAATACCCCGAAACAAAAGAACCCGCCGAGCGCGGGGCTGCGCACACGGGCGCGCTTGTCGCTGCGGCTGTCGGGGCGCTTGTGGTTATTGCGGCGGGAACGCTCGCGGAGCTTACGGACTTCGGGGCGCTGGCGCGCGCGCGGTACGCTGATAACTATGAGGATATTTTCGCGCAGATATACGCTTCGTATAATGCGGGCGTTATCGGCGGAGAGAACGCCGCGCCTTACGCCGTGCCAAACGAGCAGCTTTTCGCGGGGATTTTAGTAGAAAGCACGGGCGGGCAGGCTGCGGTATGCCTTGACGATTTCGCTTACTTTGCGCAGGCGGACGCCCTGCTTGTTTACGAGCGCGGCGCGGACGGGCTTTCCGAGCGCGCGGCGATTGAACCGCCCGAGGGCGCGCAGTTTTTGTGTGTGCGCGAGGAGAACGGCGCGCTTTACGCCGTATTCAGCGGGGAAACGAGCGGCGCTATGCGGCTTTCGGACGGCGAGGCGGCGTACATATCCGAGCAGGACGGCGTTCTCACCGACATTGCGTTTGTGGACGGCGAGGTGCGCATTGGCACGGTTTACGTGCCGCCGTTCACGCAGAGCTTTACCGTGCAGGTCGTGCAGGAGTACCTGCCGAGCGCGGGCGGCGCGCTTATTGAACCGCAGCGGGTTTTGCTAAGCGATACCAAGGGCTGCGGGTATGCGCTCGCCGCGCGTTATTCAGCGGAAAACGGCGAGCTTATGGGCTGCACGGCGGTTCTCGGCGACCCCGTGTTCACGCGGGCGGACGGCACGGCGGGAGTGCTTGCAGACGGCGGCGGGCTTATCGTGCAGCCGCTTGAAACGCCCGTATTCCACAAAACGGGCGCTATAAGCGCGTGGGCGTGCGGGGGCGGCGTGCTTGCCCTTGCGGAAACGCAGGACGGCACGGAGCGGATATACCTGCGCGGCGAGGATATGTCGCCGCTCGCGGGGTTTGAGAACCTTGCGGAAAAGCCGCTGCGGCTCACGCTTTCGGGTGGAACGTTGTGCGCCTACGGCGAAAACGGCGTGTTTATGAGCGCGGACTGCGCCGACCCTGCAGCGCCCGCAATGCTCTCCCCCGAGCGGAAAAGCGGCGTAATTCTCGGCGACACGGCGCTTATCTGCGAAAAGACCGCGAGCGGGCTTCGGCTGTCGCTGCGCGGCGCGCAGGGCGAGCTGTGCGCCTACGAAAAGCAGCTTTCCGCGCAGGAGCTTGAAACGCTGCGCTTTGGCGGGGCGCAGACCGTATTCACGGACGGCGCGCTCTGCGGCGCGGAATACAGCCGCTTCGACGGGGTAAGCATGGTGTCGGAGTACGTGGTATTCGGCAGGCAGAACATTGTAAAAACGCTTTACGACGACCCTGCGGGGTACACCGCAGCGGCGCTTGTGGGCGGCGAAATGTTCGTGCTAAGCGGCGAAAAGGCGCTCAGCCTGCCGTAACCTGCGGCGCACTATGTCGCTCTCTTTCATCAAAAATTCACATTTGTATATTGACAGGAATACCCTGCGGGGTGTATAATATGTGACAGGGGTCTGCGCCCCGAACCGGCAATGTGAAAGGAATAACAATGGACGAAAAGAAACGAGAGCGCCTGATGAAAATTTTTCGCGTTGTGGCGCTGATTCTCGCGGTGCTTATGATAGCGGGAATCATATTTCAGGCGTTTATGTACTAAAATAAAAGGAGCATAAAATGGGGCTTTTCTACAATGACAGAGAGGCGGGGTCGGGCGTTGCGAAGCACGGACCGCAAAAAAAGCCGTTCTTCCGCTTCTGGGAGATATTCGGCAACAAATTCTGGACGTTCTTCAAGATAAATCTGATATACTTCGCGTTCTGCATTCCCATATTCACGTTCGGGCCTGCCACGGCGGCGCTCACCGCGGTTATGAGGAACATCTGCCTTGAAAAGCCGCAGTTTATCTTCCACGACTTTTTCAAGGAGTTCAAGAAGAACTTCAAGCAGTCGTTCGCTATCGGCGTGCTTGACATTATCGTTATTTGTCTTGGCGTCTTCGCGTATATTTTCTACGAAACGCACCTTGACACCAACGACTACTACTGGTTCTTCTTCGCGCTTGCAATGGCGGCGCAGGTAATATTCCTGCTGATAAACTTTTACATCTACCCGCAGATAGTGGCGCTTGACCTGCGCATGGGCGCTATCGTCAAAAACGCCGTTATCCTCGCGTTCGTGAACCTTAAGGGCAACCTTATCTCGCTTGCGTGCTTCCTTATTTACGGGCTGCTTATCGTGTTCTTCCGCATTTACGTGCTGATTTTAGCGCCGCTCGTGCCGCTCGCATGGCTGGCGTTCGTTACGGTGTTCAACTGCTACCCCGCGATACAGAAGTTCATCATTAACCCGTTCTACGAGGCGAGGGGCGAAAAGAACCCCGAGCTTCCCGACTACGAGGGAGAGGACGTTATTTTCGAGGACAAGGGCGGCAGCGAAGCGCCCCTTAAGCTGAAAAAAGAGGACAAAAAGGGCAGAGTTATCAAGTAAAACAAAATGGCTGGCGGGAACGTCAGCCGCATCCTGTTGAAAAAGTAGCATACGAGGCTGTTGAGAAAGGTGCAGCTGCTAGGAAACGTTATTTCGGCTAGGCTATTTGCCTGCCGAAATGACGTTGACGACGCAGATGTGCCTTTATCGACAGCATTTTCTTTTAGGAGGAGCTATGAAAAGACTTTTCGCCGCTCTTATGGCGGCGCTTACGCTTGGCGCGTGCGGGTGCAAAGACGCTTCCCGCCCCGCGCAGACCGCGCCCGTAAACTTAATTACGGGAACGCCCGCCGAATCCACGCAAGACCCAGCGCAGGAGTCCGGACAGACTTCCGCCGAACCCACACAAGAAACCGAACCCGCCGAGCCGACCGCTTCGCCCAACGAGCGCACCGCCGCGCTTCTCGCGCAGATGACCCCCGAGGAAAAGGCGGGGCAGGTAGTGCTTGGGCGCTTCCCCGAAAGCAGCGAGGTGGAGCAGGCGCAGACGTACCACCTGGGCGGCTACACGCTTTTCGCGGAGGACTTTAAGGACGTTACGCCCGAGCAGGCGGCGGAGCGCTCCGCACGGCTGCAGCAGGCAATGCCGCTCGGAATGCTGCTTGCCGCGGACGAGGAGGGCGGCAGCATTGTAAGGCTGTCAAAGTTCCCGCAGTACCGCGCAGAGCCGTTCCCAGCCCCGCAGGCCGTGCTGGAAAGCGGCGGGCTGGCGGGCGTTGCGGCGGACGCCGCGGAAAAGGCGGCGCTTCTCAAAAGCGCAGGCCTTAACATGAACCTTGCGCCCGTGTGCGACCTGCCGCGCAGCGCCGACGACTACATAGCGCCGCGCGCGTTCGGCACGAGCGAGCCGCAGGTTTCCGCGGCGGTGGGCGCTGCCGCCGCTTCCTATGCGGAAAACGGGCTTATCTGCACGCTTAAGCACTTCCCCGGCTACGGCGACAACGCCGACACGCACACGGGCATTTCCATAGACAAGCGCCCGCTTGAGGAGCTTGAGCGGCTCGACCTAAAGCCCTTTTCGGCGGGAATTGCGGCGGGCGCACCCGTTGTAATGGTGTCGCACAATATAGTGGAGTGCCTTGACGATTCGCTGCCCGCGTCGCTTTCGCCGCAGTCCTACGCAAAGCTGCGCGATATGGGCTTCGGGGGCGTTATCATGACCGACGACCTTTCAATGAAAGCCGTGGACGGCTTCTGCGAGGACAACGCCGCGGTAACGGCGTTTCTCGCGGGGGCTGACCTGCTGTGCTGCACGGACTACGCGCAGGCGGTACAGGCGCTTACCGCCGCGGTGGACGACGGGAGAATATCCGCGCAGCGCCTTGACGAGTCGGTGACAAGGATTCTGCTGATGAAGATTGAATACGGGATAATCGAATAGCGCTGCTACGCAAGCTCGTAAAGCGCCTGCGCGAGTATCTCGCCCAAAAGCTCGCCCGTGTACTTCGCCTCGTCAAGCGAGTTCGCGTGGCTTCCCACCTCGATAAGAAGCGAGCCTGTGGTTATGTGCTGGTTGTAGTTGCGGTAATCGAACAGCACGGGGCGCGCAAGCTCGGGATAGAGCCGCTGCGCGGTGTTCTGAATAAGGCAGGCGAACTTGAAGTTTTCCATGTAGTCGGGCATATTGAACAGCCCGTTGTCGCACCCCGCTATTATCATGAACTGCGCGGCGTTCCTGCCGTTTATCTCAGTCACGGGCGCTATGCGCGCGCCGTCGGAGTTTTCCATGGCGTCGCGGTGCAGGTCGATAACCACTTTTATGCTCGGGTATTCCTCGAGCGCGGCGCGTATCGTAGCTTCGCTCCTGTCGTACGCGCCCGTGTACACGGGGGAATCATGCACCGTGCCGTCGTGCAGCACGGACACTCCCCTTTCCGCGAGAGCCTGCGCGAGCGCCTCGCCCACGGCGGTGACGTTCTGCGCTCCGTCAAGCGTGCGCGTGGGGAAGTCCGCGTCGTAGAAGCCGCGCGCAGTCGGCTCGTAGTCCTCGGTGGTGTGGGTATGCACGATAAGCACCTGCGGCTCGTCCGTATCAAGGTTCACGCGGAACGCGGGGAGCTGCTCCGCCGCTTCAAGCAGCTGTTCGGCGGGGAGCGTGGTGCAGCTGCGCACCTGCGCTCCGCTTGAAAGGGTGATGTGGTCCTCGCCCTGCGACGCGCCGTAATGCTCGCGCAAAATAGCGCCGCTTTGCGCGTTGTAGCCGCTTAAATCCTCGCTTACCTGCGATATGCTGCGGGAAATCACCCTGCCCGTATGCACGCCCGATTCCGCGGGCGACAACGATTCCGCAGGCGACAGCGATTCGACAGGTCGTTCGCTTTCTATCGGCGCTACCTGCGCGGTTTCATCGGGGAAAACGGGCGCGGGTTCGGTTTCGGGCAGGAACGGCTCGTAAGATTCGGCGTATTCGTTGTATTCGGTGTATTCGGCGGATTCGTCAAGCTCGCTTTGCGCATTGTATTCTGTGGATTCCGCAGCCCTTTCGCCGTCCTGCGGCGTTTGCGCGAGCGTTCCCTGCGATACCGACAGCCCGCCGCCCGCCGCGATAACGGCAGCGCCGCGCACAAATTCCCCTGCGGCGGTGGAGCTTCCCGCAAGAATGGGGCAGGCGGCGGCAGCGACTGCAATAAGTATTTTCAGCTTTCCCATATTTTCCTCCTTTGTCGGCTTGTCTGATTATATGCGGCTGATTTTAGAAAAATGCGGGCATAGCAAAAGCCCCGCAACTCTACAGGCTGCGGGGCTTCTTTCTTACCACTTATTCAGATGAATGCGCTCTTTCACGTCGATATCTTTCTGCTTTATCACGGGCGCGCCGACCTTTGGTCTGCCTATGCCTATAAAGCACGGCATAAAATAATCCTCTGGGAAGCCGAGAACCTCCCTTGCATAGCCGCTTTCATTGCCCAGCGGCACGCGCAGCGTACAGCCGTAGCCCTCCGCCGTTGCAGCCAAAAATATATTCTCAATGCTGCACCAAATCGAAGCGAAGCCGTTAAGGTGGGAAACGCTTTCGGGGCGCAGAATGTCCGTTTTCTGCTTCAGCAGGGGGATTATTACCGCCGCGGCGTCCATGAGCATTTTGTGCTGCTTTGGAACGGCGTTTCTGTAGGCGCTCTGCTGTTCGCTGTCGGTTAAGCTCCAGTCCTTTAAGAGCTGCTCCATGTCCTCGTCCGAAATACCCTTGGGGATAATGTCGAGCAGCCTTGCAACGACTTCCTTATCCTGTATCACGATGTAGTGCCAGTCGCGCATATGGTCGTTTGTGGGCGCTTGCAAGCCCGCCCCGATTATTTTTTCGATAACCTGCGCGGGTATCGCTTCGTTTGTAAAATCGCGTATCGTTCTTCTTTTTTCTATCGCTTCAAAAAGCTCCATAGCTTGTTTCCTTTCCGTATATCCGCGTTATTTCAGCGCACGTCGTAGTAAAATTCGTCCGCCGCTTCCCTGTCCGTGCCTGTAAAAATGCGCTTTGTGAGCTGACGGTTCTTTATGAGATACCAGTCGCCGAACTCGTCGAACTTCCTGCTTGACGTTATTATGCGCGACTTTTTGAGCGTGCCGTATTTCTGATTCCTGCTTACGCCAAGCTTATTGAGCCTTGCCGCAAAGTCAAGGTCCTCAACGCTTACATAGCGCTCGTCAAAGCCGCCAATCGCCTCAAAATCCCTCTTGTACAGCCAGAACATTCCCCCCGTGAGCGCCGCCTTGTTTTTCGCCATAACGGGAATAAGGTTCGCCGCAACGTACATCGCCGAAAACGCAATGCCTATCGACATTCTGTCGAACTTTGACACCGTGCCGCCGCCGACAAATTTCCCGCTTTCAAGCATTTGCTTTATTTCAAGCAGCGAACCCTCGGTCATGCAGCTGTCCGCGTCAATGGTAACTATTATCTCGCCAGAAGCCGCGCGCACGCCCATATTGCGTATGGCGCTTATAGTCCTGTCCTCGTTCGGCAGGACCGCCGCGCCGTGCTGCCGCGCTATTTCCGCAGTCCCGTCCGTGCAGCGGTTGGCAACGACGATAACCTCGGTTTCAAGCGGGCGCGCCTTTTCTGCGGCTTTGCTAATAGCTTCAAGGCATTTGCCTATGTATTTTTCTTCGTTGTGCGCGGGGATAACTACGGAAAACGTGTACATTTTGCAGGACTCCTTTACGCTAAAATTATTGCTATAATTGTACCATATACTGTTATATAAGTCAAGTACACTTGCCTAAAAACGACAAAATCCCCGACGTTCGGCACATCGGGGATATTCAATAACATTACAAAACGAAAATGCCTTAACGCGCGAATACGCATTAAGGCATAATACTGGTGCGAGTGGCGGGACTTGAACCCGCATGTCTTCGACACACGCACCTCAAACGTGCCTGTCTGCCTATTCCAGCACACTCGCATTTCTTATGTATCGCCGTGAACTCTTTGCTGTTCCCTGACGACTAGTATATTATATCACACGTTCTCCGAAATGTCAAGGGGTTTTCTAAATTTTTTTCAAAAATTTTTCCCGCTCGGGGATTCCCCAAAAACCGCACGGTAAAGCGCTTTTTTGTCGAATGGCGGGCAAAAGCGCGAAAAAATTTTTTCGCCCCGCCGAAAACTACCTCCTGCGCTCGTAAATTTCAAGCGTGATACCCTCCGCGCGCGCCTGCTTGTAGAGCGCGGACAGCCTGCACAGCACGGCGTTCTCCTCGTAAATGAGCGCGTCGGTGGTGTCGTCGTCGTGCGCCATGTCGAACGCGGCGCGTATGTCCGAAAGGCGCTCCACAAGCCGCGTACAGCGCCTTTCAAACTGCCTGCGCCTGTCGTCGGGCGCGGTTTTTTTGCGGAATAATTCTGCAAGCTTCATATGTCGTTCTCCCTTCGCAGGCGCTCGGCACGATGCAAGCGCCCTGCTAAGAGAATCTATTCAAAAATATTGCGGATTATTCCTGCACGGTTGGGCGCTTAACGCCGTAAAGCGCGTAGGGGTCGCGCGTAAGCTCGTCCTTATAGAGTCCCACTACCGCGCCCACTTCAAAAAACATCATCTCGCAAGAACCCGCGCGCCCGCGCCTTATCAGCCCGCGCTCGTCCGCCGTTTGCTGAATCGTGTACCACGCCTTTATCGGCGGACGGCCCGTTTCAACGAACCATTCGCCCTCGGGATAACGGCGCGCCGCCTGCTCGTTCGGGCCGAATATGCGCGTTACGCCCTCGGGCAGAAGATACTCGACATAGTGCATTGCGGTAAGCTTGTAGATGTCCACGCCCAGCATTAGCGCCATACCGCCGTTTTTCAGCACGTAGTCAAGCCCGCCCGCTGCCGCCTCCTCGGCGTGCGCGCCCCAGCCCGCTATTTGCATTATGCCGCCGCCCGTCACCGTGTCCGCGCGCATTCTGAACGCGTCCGCTATTGCGCCCATTGCGGTGCGCCCGCGGTCCTCGGGGAGAACGCGTATCTTCGTTGTTATGCCCAGCGCCCTGTCCTCGTCCGTAAGCGCAAGCTCGGGGCTTAATCTCAGCGCGGGCATGAATATGCTGCCGCTCCCGCCCACGCTCTCCATAAGCGCCGCTATAACCGTTTCAGCGCCGCCCTCCACGCGCCCGAAACTGCTAAGGCTGCTGTGTACCTCGAGCGCCATGCCCTCGCGCACGCCGATAGCTCTGAACGCCTGAACCAAATCCTGCTGTGTTAATACGTTTGCCATTTTGCACCTCCTGTTTTGTATGAAAGGGTATATATTTTACCACCATTTTTTCAAAAAGTCAATAACAGCCGTCCAAATCCGCACATTAGTCTCTGCGAAATATTTACCACCGCGCTCCTGCCATGTAATTTACCTGCGGCGAAACGCACGCAAAATTCCGCGAAAAAATTTTTTGCTAACCCCCTTGAAAACGTTTTCATTATATGCTATAATACGATATAGCAAGCCGCGCAGGCGGCGATAAGCAGAAATAATGCGGAATGCTCCGCAATAACAGGAAAGGAAAATACAATGGAACACAAGCTCTATAACATCACCCTCGGCGCTGCAAAGTGCGCGGTAGACCTCGGCGACGGAAGCGAGCGCGGCGAGTACGTAGACCAGGACTATATCCTGCACAAGCTCGGCAGACCCCACCGCGCGGTAAGCCTTATGTACTGCTACTACCCGCTTGACGAAACATGGCCCGTGCGCGCGCGCCACGCGTTCGCGGACAAGGAGGTTTCGTTCCAGTGGGACTACCCCTACGACGACTACTTTACATACAAGGGCGGCATAGGCGGCACGACCGACGGCGAGCCGTTCACCTGCATGAGAGACGTGCGCCGCCACGGACAGGACGTTATCCTCACCATGACCATTGACCCGAACCTGCCCGACGAGTTCCTTACGAGAATCGCAAAGGAGCTGCGCACCTACGGCAGAATGCAGCTTCGCATTAACCACGAGGCTACGGGCAACTGGTTCAGCTTTACAAAGAGGGCGAGCTATCAGCAGATTGCCGACTTCTTCGTGCGCTTCCACAACATTATTAAAAAGGAAGCGCCCAACGTTTCCACCATACTCTGCATAGGCGGCGTTGAACACCCCGAGAACGGCCCTGAAATCGAGATGGAAAAGGAGTTCGCCGAGGCCGTAAAGGCGACCGACATATGGAGCGTTGACAAGTATATGTCGCTGCACTGGGGCTGGCCCTACGACGTTGCGGACGAGGGCGGCACAAGCTTCTCGAGAAGCAAGGTAAGCGACACCTACAACCTTACAAAGCTCTCCGAAAAGCGCTACAAGGAGATTTGCGGCGGCGTTAAGAAGCCCATGGTAATGAGCGAGTTCAACGCGGACGGCGACGTTACAGGTCCTTACGACCAGGCTGCGATGATAAAGGAATTCTGCGATATGCTCAAAAACGACCCCGAGCAGGGCTGGTTCAACGGCTTTACGTTCTACCAGTTCCGCGACAGGGGCAGGCTCGGGCTTGAAATAGAAGACCCGAACAACTCGAACGTCGGCATAGAGCAGCCCGCGCTTCAGACCTACAAGGAGATAATCCACGACGAGTATTTCAGCCCGTCCGTAACGCAGGGCAGCGAGGCTTCGCTTCCCGCAAGGCTGCGCTGGGGCGGCAGCGAGGACGCAGAGGGACTCGCTATCCCGCTGCACTTTGAAAAGAACCCCGTGTTCTGCGAAATCTACTTTGACGAGCCGCTTAACCTTATGATGGAGATAAACGGCAAGTGGTTCTACAAGAGTCCCGAGGCTAAGTGCATAGACCTTATGCCCGCGTTCTTCGAGAAGCCGCTCGACGGCGCTGCGGACCTCACGCTGAAGCTTTTCGCGCCCCCCGCAAGCGGCGAAAACGACCCCTCGCAGGGCGACGACTGGCAGACCAACTACTACGCTACTATCACCAAAATGCCGAACATTCGCATAAGATTCGCACCTATCATTAAGGGATAACAAATAGCATTAAGGGCTGTCCTTTCGGGCAGCCCTCAGTCTGTCAAAAAAGTCCATTTTGCCCGTGTATGCGGGCTTTGAAATAACTTTTTTGCCTCGGGCTTCCCGAGGCAAAAAACACTTCTATCCGCACAAGTGTGCGGTTTGGCGGCAAGCCGTCAAACCGTGCGCGCAGTGCGGATGTCCCGTCGGAAAACCCCCGTATGGGGGTTTTTCGACGGTCAGAGGGCTGTCCTTTCGGGCAGCCCTCAACAATTTATTCAACGGAAATTATGATACCTTGTATTCCGTGCCGTTTATCGAAAGCGCCTTTACCTGCGCAAGGTCAACGGCTGTCGCCGCTTCTTCGTAAATGCTCTTGTACTCAAGCTCCATTGAGAAGTTTACGCGCCCGCCGTCAAGTGTTTTGCGGTAGCCGCCGAGCGAAGCCGCAGCCGTGCTGCCGTCAGCCATAATAAGCTCAATGTCGTTCTTGCACATAAAGGTGTTCATTACGTACTTGTCGAAGTCGTAGCCGCCAAGGTCGTAGCTGCCCGAGATTACGCCCTTTTCCGCGCGCAGGTCTATCGAGTCAAGCTGAACCTCGAACGGAATATCCCTGCCCGTGGGAAGCTCGCCCTCGCCGCTTATGTTAAAGAGAATGCTGCAGCTCTGGGTAAGGTCCTCGCCTGACAGGCTGCCGAGAGAAGCCTCGGACGGCGTGTAAACGTACTCCACGCTGAAGTCGAACGGCTTTGCGCCGTCAAGCTCGATACCCGTTATCTCCATGAGTATCGTTTTGCCCGTCAGCACCTCATCAGACGAAAAGTCCTCGGGCGGCATGCTAAGCTCAATCGTAAAGCTTGCCGCGCCGTTTTCAACCACGCCGCTGCGGTAGCTTGCCGTTAAGTACTTGTCAACGTCCTCGCACTTTGCAGCTACCCTGCCAAGCTCTGCGTCGCCGCTTATCGGCTTGCCGTCGCTGCGCGCCGCGCCTATATTCGCGATAATGCTGTTGGCTGTGCCTGTAACGCCCTTAAGCAGCACCTCGTAGTCGTCGCTTGAACACGCTGAGTTCAGTACATCTGCCTGTCCCATAAGGTTTATCGAAAGCTCCTCGGACGGTGCGGTTATCAGCTTGCCAAACAGCTCGTCAAACCGCAGCACGCCTGCCGCCGCAGCCCCTGTGATACCAAGCGCCACGACTGCCGCCGCCGCGCACGCCGCTATAACGGGCTTTTTAATGCTTTTCTTATTCGTTCCCATATCTTCCGCCTTTCTGAGCGCTGCATAAAGCAGCTCGTCGTCGCCCAAATCGGAGGTTATTTTGTCAAACAGCTTGTTGTATTCGGCTCTCATCACAGTTCCTCCTTCGTGAGCAGTTCCCTCAGCTGATTACGGGCGCGGTTGAGCCGCGTTTTTACCGCCGAGGACGTTGTTCTGCGCAATGCTGCTATCTCCTTTACGGAATAGCCCTCATAGTAAAACAGATAAATCACCGCCGCGTATTCGGGCTTCAGCCTTTTTACGCTCTCGAGCAGCCGCAGCTCCTCGCGCGTTTCAACGGGGATATTATCGGGCAGCTCCTCCCTGCTCCTGTACCAGCCTGATTTAAGCATATCCTTTGCAAGATTGACTGTAACGCGTATAAGCCACGCCTTGACATGGGCGCTGTCCGCAAAGTTCTGTGTTGTGGTGAACAGCCGCATAAAAGCGTCCTGCGTGATGTCGTCCGCATTCTCGCGGTTCTTCACATAGCTGTAGGCAAGACGAAAGACCGTGCCTCTGTGCTCTTTTATGTATTGCTCCAGCAAGTTCTGCTCCATACGCTGCCACCCTCTCAAAAAAGCGCTTTTGCCTATATAACGAATATGAATGCGCAAAGGTTACAAAAAATCGGCGGAAAAAGCGCAGCGCGCCTTTCCCACCGATATTTACCGTATTTTCCCTGTCATTAACCGAGCCTGAGCATTTCGTCGATAGGTCTGCGCGCCTTTTCGGCAAGCTCGGGCGCTATCTCTATCTCCTCGCCGTCCGTTCCCTCTATCGCGTGGAGAACGTCGGTTATCGTGGTAAGCTTCATGTTATGGCACACGCAGTCCTTGGACAGCGGGAAGAAAAGCTTTTCGGGACAGGCAACGCCGAGGTGCTGCACTATGCTGTTTTCCGTGCCGATTATGAACTCGCGCGAGTCGCTTTTCTGCGCGTAGGACATTATCTCGGTGGTGCTGCCGACAAAGTCCGCAAGCTCCACAACAGCAGGCACGCACTCGGGGTGAACCAGCAGCTTTGCATTCGGGTGAGCCGCCTTCGCCTTTTCAGCCTCCGCGCGGGAAATGCGCGCGTGCGTGGGACAGCCGCCGCTTATGAGCATTATCTCCTTTTCGGGGACTTGCTGCTTTATGTGGCTGCCGAGGTTTATATCGGGAATGAACAGTATCTTGTCCGCTTCCATCTTCTTTATTATCTTTACCGCCGAGCTTGACGTAACGCACACGTCGCACAGCGCCTTAAGCTCCGCGGTGGTGTTTATGTACGCCGCCACGGCGTAGCCCTTGTACATCTCCTTGAGCTGCGTGAGCATTTCCGGGTCTAGCTGTTCCGCCATGGGGCAGCCCGCATCCGCCTTGGGCAGAAGCACGCGCTTTTCGGGCGAGAGAAGCTTCACCGTTTCCGCCATGAAGCGCACCCCGCACATTACCACCGTGCTTTGCTTTGCCTGCGCCGCTTTTTCCGCCAGTCCGAAGCTGTCGCCCACGTGGTCGGCTATCTCCAGTATATCCTCGCTCTGATAGCAGTGCGCAAGAATGCACACATTCCTTTCGCGCTTGAGCCTGTTTATTTTCTCGGCTATATCCTTAAGCATATTTCCTCCGTTCTGCACACCGCCGCTCGCGCGGAGCATACCCTTTTGTGAGCGGCGCTCCCGCCGCCTCTTTCAGTATAGCATACCCGCGCGGTTTTTTCAAGTGGTTTTATGCAATCAGGGCGTGCAGACCGTTCCCACAAAAAGCGGGATACCCGCGTCGTTTGTGATAACAAAGATAAACGGGCGGTCGTAATAAAGCTCTATCTCCTCCTCGGGCGGCATTGCAGAGCCCGCGAGCGGCATACGCACCACGGCTGCGGCGGTAACGCCCTGCTCGTCCATGCTCACGCGCGCGGAGTGCTTTACGCCCGCAAGCGCTACCACGTCCTCGTCGGGCAGCAGCGGGGAGAAGTCGCCGCCCTCGAACACGCTCGTTACGCCAAGCTCCCTAAGCCCCTGCGCCAAATCAAGGTCTGAGGACACGTCGAACTTAGGCACGTGCAGGTGTATGCGGAGCGTTTTCTGCTTGTCGTAGTCGCTTGCGCCGCCGAACACGAACCGCGTAAAGTCGCCGTCCGCAAGCACGTCGTCTATGGACTTGCCCTCGTCCGGCAGGATAAACGTCATTGTGCCGCCGTGGTCAAGCCCCTTGCGCACCGCGCCGAACGTTTCGCCGAAATAATAGCGGCCCGTCATATCGTACTCGTACATGAATTCCGCCGTAACGTCGCCGCCCGCCGCGTGGAACGTCAGCCGCTCGTTTTTCAACCTGCTGAACTCGTCCACCCAGTTCGCCTTGTAATAAATGGTGGACACAAGCTCCGCAAGCTGCAGCTCCCCGGACTCGAAGCGCGCGGGCGTGTTTATAAGCCCGCCCGTCTGCGCGCTTATCCAGTCTGTAAGCGCCCTTGAATAGCCGCTGCTGCTCATATCCCCCGTAAATACCGAAGCGCGGAACGTCTGCGCCAGCGTATCCGCCGTGGAGCGGTCCGCCTTAACGCCGTTGTCAAGCCACAGCGAGTTTGCAAGCAGCACCTTTGCAACGCCGTCGTCAACGTAGCTTGCGTTCCACAGAGCCTGCGCGTAACCGCCCGCCGCTTCGGCGCTGTCAGCTCCCATGAGCGACAGCACCTGCCCGCGCGCCGCGCCGTCCGTAGACTGCGCGAGCATTGCAAGCGCCATGTAAAGGTTCGCGGGGGAGTATATGCGGTTCTCGCCGTCCGCGCCGCTCAGGAACTGCCGCGCGGTGAGCGAGAAGAACTCGCCCGCGGATTCGGGCAGACCGTCTGCGGCTTCCATGCGCGTCCTGCGCTCCTGCGACCATTCGTCCCACTTTTCGTCGCGGTTCGTATCAAGCACAGAGGGATAGCGCGCGGCTTTCGGGTACTCCGCCTTTGCTATGGCGTAGCGTGAATAGGACAGCTCCGCGAAACGCTGCGGCAGCAGCGATATCCCCCACGCCGCGCAGAAGCACAGCGCAGCCGCCGCAGCCGCGCCGCCTATCCACAGCGGAACACGCCGTTTGCGCTCGCGCTTTCTGCGCGCGGCGTCGGTCTGTTCAACAAGCTTTTCGTCTATGTCCTGCATTGCGTTCATTATGTCGTCACGTTTCATATGTCGTAGCCCTCCTTTATAAGATACTCCTTAAGCGCCGCGCGCATACGGAACAGCAGGCTTTTCATGCCGCCCTCGCTCATGCCGCAGAGCTTCGCCACGTCCTTGAGCGGGTCCATGAAAAAATACCGCGCCACGAACGCGCACCGCGCTTTCTGCGGCTGCTCCCACAAAAAGCGGGATATCGCCGCGGACAGCTCGCGCGTTTCCGCAAGCTGCTCCGCGCCACCGCCGCCAACGCACTCCGCAAGCTCGTCCAGCGAGAGCGCATACTGCGAGGCGGCGCGCTTCTCCGCGTGCTTTTTGCGCCACACGTCAATAGACAGGCAGCGCGTTATCCCCGCAAGGAACGCGGAGAGTATATTCGGCGCGTGCGGCGGCATGGTTTCCCACGCGCGCATATAGGTGTCGTTCACGCAGTCCTGCGTTTCCTCGCAGCTGCCGAGAATATTGTGCGCGACCTTTGTAAGATACCTGCCGTATTTGTGCTGGGTCTCCTTTACGGCGCGCTCGTCGCGGCTGTGGTAAAGCGCAACGATTTCCTTGTCCTCCATGATGTCAGCCTCCTTTTTCGCGGTTTTGCCGCTTGTTATTATTATAGCCGTTTTTCGCAGAAAAAGGTTTCACTTTTTAATAAAAAAACGGCTCGGGGCGGTATGCTCCGAGCCGTCAGTATTATCTTACGCCCGTTCTGATAAACTCTATGAGCTCCTCGGGGTCGTCAAATTCGTCGTAATCGCCCGTTATTCCCTCGCGGTGGTAAACAACGCCCTGCCGCTCGTTGCGCTTAAGGCAGTCGAGCAGCGCCGCCTCGCCATAGCGCCTGACAAACGCCGTGAAAGCGTAGGGCTTTATCTTGCCAAGCAGTCCTCTGCGGCAGTCCTGCGCGCAGTCGCTGCAATGCTCAAAGCCATTGCTTATTGAACACTTTCTGTTTTCGCACCGGTCCTTATCGGGGCAGTCGCCGGAATTGCAGCCCCTGCACTCGCTGTTTTCAGAGCATAAGCAGCACGCAAGACCGCAGCGGGCTATACCTAATTCCCGTTTCATGTCTCCTCCTTACAATTCTTTACGGCTGTCACCTTCCTGACTATGCAATAGCCGCAGACCGTTTTCCGCGGGTGAGGCCCCGCCTGAAAAGCGCCCGCGGCTTAGCTTCGGGATTTTTTCCTTTCAGGCTCAAACCCATTGCTTGCATAAACATTATAATATATTATCCTGCAAATGTCAACCCCTTACCCAGCATTATCAAGCGGTTGAACCTTTCAAGAAAAATAACGGCGCTTTTAATCCGATTTGCAGCAAAACAAGCTTTGTTAAATTCAGGTGCAAACCCTTAAAAAATATTGACAAATTCCCCAAAACTAATTATAATAAATGGTGTAATGGTATGAATACAGGGTCTTGCTCACAGCAGACCCGAACATTGGGAGGTATATATGATAAAAACGAGAAATCGGCTGATTTCAGTCGGGATTGCATTGCTGTTGTTTATTGCAGCGGCTGTGTTTATTATTCCGACGGCAACGGCAAGCGCGGAGGGCGTTTGGGACGGAACTGTTGCCAGTACATTCGCTGGCGGCGATGGTTCGGAAACGAGTCCGTTTCAAATATCAAACGGCGCGCAGCTTGCCCATCTCGCAGATTTGGTAAATGGAGGAAACACGGTCACTGCAACCACATTCTTCGAGCTTACCGACAATATCAACCTTGGCGGCAAGGAATGGACGCCGATAGGAAAAGAATCTTACACATTTAAGGGTCAATTCAACGGCAACGGACACACCATCAGCAATTTCACGATAAACAAGCCGAATGAAGATTATATAGGTCTGTTCGGCTATAGCGAAGGCACAATTATGAAGCTTGCCGTTAATAGCGGCAATGTCAAAGGCGAAAGATATGTCGGCGGTATCTGCGGGCAAAACGAAGGCACAATTTCCTGCTGCTCCTTTGACGGAACGGTGAGCGGATATACCTTTGTCGGCGGTATCTGCGGAAAAAATGAAAAATCCGGTGAAATTAGTAATTGCTTCAATTCGGGCAACATCAATGGCACAGTTAGCGTAGGCGGCATTTGCGGATTTCAGATGGGCAGAGGTCTCTTGATTTCATATTGCATAAGCGTAGGAACAGTCACAGGAGACGGATACGTTGGCGGTGTGCTTGGAGAAAATGAGGGTGAAGCTACTATAACCAACTGCTATTATGACTACGAAGTATGCAAAGTGCCTGATGATTATGCTGTTGGCGAAACAGAAAACGACCCCGAAACTGCTAAAGTCAACTTTGCGGCTACAGCGGCATTGTGCTACGGCAACGAAACTGACATGGTGGCATTTACTAGTAGCGGACTTTGGGAAGCGGGTTCTGTTCCCGCTGATAATGAGGCAAAAGTCGTAGACGGAAGATTCGGCAAAAAAACGTCTACATATATCCACCTTAAGGACATCGGCACGCCAAAATCCGTGGATTTGCCCGTCTATAACTTCAGCACAGACGCCAGAGGAGCGGCTGACTGGCAGACATACGTTCTCGTCAGCTCAACAACAGAGTTTAAGAAGATTGCGGACGACCTGAGCCGGAATTACGTTCTTATGAACGATATCGACTTCGGCGGCAATTCAATTGAGCCGATAGGCAATAAAACCACTCCGTTTACGGGCAAATTCAGCGGCGAAAACCATACCATCAGCAATTTTAAGATAGACAAATCGAGTGACGATGATATAGGTCTGTTCGGCTATACCAGCGACACAAGCGTAATTATGAACCTTGCCGTTGAGGGCGGCGTGGTTAACGGCAGCAGCTATGTCGGCGGTATCTGCGGCTTAAATAAAGGTACGATTTACTGCTGCTCCTTTGACGGAGAGGTAAGCGGAAGAAGCTTTGTTGGCGGTATCTGCGGTGAGGATGACAGCATAATCGACAACTGCTTCAATTCAGGCAATATCAAGGGCAACAGTCATGTCGGCGGCATTTGCGGAAGACTTTACTCAGGTTCGATTTCATATTGCATTAGCGTAGGCAAAATCGAAAGTACAGGAACATTGTGCATTGGCGGCGTGCTTGGAAGCAGAAACACTAGCAATAGCCCTACCATAGTCTACTGCTATTATGACTACGAAGTATGCAAAGTGCCTAACGATGTGGCTGTTGGCAGTACAACGTCAAACACCGTATCTACAGTCAACGCTGCGAATACAGAAGCATTGTGCTACGGCGACGAAACCTCCATGGAGGTATTTACTAATAGCGGACTTTGGGAAGCGGGTATAGTTCCCGGCGATGATGGCGTAGGTAACATAAAAGACAGATTCGGCACGAAAACATATACATATATCCACCTTAAGGACATCGGCACGGCGAAAACCAGAGATGTGGGCGTGTATAACTTCTCCGAATACATCGATATCCCCGAGTGGAAAACATATGTTCCGATTACAGAGTTTCAGGAAATAACTGACATGAGTCGGAACTACGTTCTTATGAACGATATCAACGGCGAGGAAATTACCCCGATAGGCACTGCCAGCGCTCCGTTCTATGGCTATTTCAGCGGCGACGGTCACACCATAAGCAATTTCACGATAAACTCTGTGGGCGACAATGTCGGCTTGTTCGGGTATATGCACAACAAAGGTGTGATTATGAATCTAGGCGTTGTTGACGCCTTGGTTAACGGCGGCAGCAATGTCGGCGCTATCTGCGGATATAGCGAGGGGTATATCGTCAACTGCTATGTTTTTGCCGACGTTGAGGCAAGCGGCAACTATGCAGGCGGAATTTGCGGTCAGAATAGCGGCTCAACGATAAGGAACTGCTATTTTGTCGGAACGGTCAAGGGTACGAATAAAGTTTCTCCAATAGCTTCAGGCGGCGGTTCTGTCGATAAATGCTATTACAACAAGGACCTTTTTACAGGCAGCGTTATTAACAACGGCACAGGTCTTAATACCGAATCGATGACCAATAATGACGCGCTCCGTTTTTTTATGAGCGGCTTTGGTTCGTTCCTGACGATAAAGTCCAACGACAAGGGCGCAAACGGCAGCGGAACGGCGTATTACCCCATATTCCCAAACACCAAGGTTACGCCGAGCGTGGATTACGAGGCGGCGCTTACGTTTACAACGGCAAACACTAATATTACTTACGGCGATGATATCGTGTTTGACGGCTCGATGAAAATCAGCTTCGATAACGGCGGTTATACTTACTATATCAATACAGCCCAGTACGCAATAACAATAGACAATAAATCTGTTGTTGACAGCATTACCACAAACGCTGATTATCAAACGTTCAGCGCAATATACAAGCCAACCAAAGCCGGCGAAATCACGTTTACTCTTGTTTATGATAACCCCAACTGCGCGTTTGTAGACGGCAAGCTGACGAAAGACCTCACGGTCAATATCGCGAGAAAGACGCTTACCGCGGACGATTTCAATTTTAGTATAATGTCGTCTAATCTTGTCTTTGACGGCAAACCGAAGTCTGCTCTGGTGATGCCTAAATCCGGCATAGACGGCATGGGCAATCAAATCGACGTCAAGTATTTCGACAGCGAGGGCAATGGGGTTACATCGGCTATCAACGCCGGCAAATATACTATGAAAATTGACGTTTCCGAGGGCGTTGGTTATGAGGCTGCTTCCAATCTCACAAGCGAAGACTGGACATTTACTATAAAAAAGGCTTCCTCTTTGACGATTCCGAATATCAATCTTTCATACAAGTGGGCGGCTAACAAGGATATAATGATAATCGTAGGAATACCCGATAATGCCGGAGCGGTAAATGATGTATCTTCAACATTATCGAACGAATCAACGATTGAGGTTGACTTTACAGGCAACTATACTGCCAACGGCGAGTTTACGTTACACGTTGGTCCTAACACCGCTGCAGATATAGGCAAGAAACGCACAATAAATGTAGAGCTTGTTACGGGCAACTATGAGAGCGTTACGTTTAGCATTATAGTTACCCTGACCGACAGGGACGACCAGGCAGCGCCCGACTCAACCGCGTTTGACGTTACATTCACCAACGACGACGGCGAGCTTAGGGCCGTGATAAATACCGAGCTTGAGGGCGTTGAGTACAGCTTTGACGGCGGCATTACATGGAGCGATGTAAACACCGCGGCAGTAGCTCACAACGAGGAAGTTACCGTTTGTATCCGCTATAAGGAAACGGACGAAATGAACGCAAGCGCGGCTGTTCCCAAGACGGTAAATTCTGGACACGGCACGCTCATTCACCACGAGGCAGCACAGGCGACCTGCCAGAGCGAGGGCAACACCGAGTACTGGGAGTGCGCAGCGTGCGCAAAGTATTACAGCGACGAGGCTGCTACAACGGAAGTCGCTCTTGCAGACACGATTCTTGCAAAGGCAGACCACAAGTGGGAAGTTAAGTACACCTACGACAAGGACGGCCATTGGCACAAGTGCGAAAACTGCGACGCCGTGACCGCTGCCGAGAGCCACGTTTCAAGCGGCGAAGCAACCGAAACGACAGATGAATACTGCACGGTGTGCGGTTACGTGATAACCCCCAAAAAGGTCGTAAAGGATAATCAGACCGCGCCCGACCCCGCTGCGTTCGACGTAATATTCACAAACGACGGCAGCAATCTTAAGGCGACGATAAAGACCGCGCTTACGGGCGTTGAGTACAGCTTTGACGGCACGACATGGAGCAGCGAGAACACCACGACTGTGGCTCACCTCGTAGACGTTACAGCGTATATCCGCTACGCAGAAACTGACGAACTGAATTTCAGCGA
>CAKSIT010000013.1 GCA_934462925.1 uncultured Oscillospiraceae bacterium
GTGAATGTGAATGCGCTCGCCCAGTACTCGCTGTCGCTGTACTCGGGGGCGGCGTCTTCGGGGGCGAATGCGCAGGAGAACGCGTATTCGTAAGAGGTCTGCGGCTCTTGCGGCTCGCCGTCGGATTCGGCGGTCTGCGCGCCGCCCGTGCCTTCGGGAGCGCTCGGGGCGCTGTTTTCGCGCTCCGTCCATATAACGCCCTCCGACTCGCGCGAGCGCATATACACCTTTTCCACGCCCTGCGCAGGTATCTCAACGGTAAAATCGGGCTTGCAGAACGCGCCGAATACCCTGCTGAAGTGGAATCCCACGTAAAGAGCGCCGCCGTCCTGCGTGTAGTAACACCCGAGGAAGCGCTTTCCGTCGGGCGAGCCGTACCCGCCGCTTATCGTGACTTTCTCGCCGTCAACGTCAACGCTCTCTATCAGCGCGCCCTCGCACGCGCTGAAGCCCGAGAGCCTCCACCCGAACCTGCCCGCGCAGAAGACTGCGGCAAGTACCGCGACAAGCACGCCGAGCGCTAT
Organism: uncultured Oscillospiraceae bacterium; assembly: GCA_934462925.1. Classification (GTDB taxonomy): domain Bacteria; phylum Bacillota; class Clostridia; order Oscillospirales; family Ruminococcaceae; genus CAG-115. Next base: position 525 of record CAKSIT010000013.1, read on the forward strand.
AAGAAACCTTTTCATAATTTACCTCTTTTCCTGCCCGCGCAGATATGCAACGCGCGGTGTATAACATATTTTGTATTATACCATATAAAGGGGCAGATGTCAAGGCGCTGTGCGTGTTTTGGCGGGAGTTATGCGAAAAAATGCGCATACGCGGCGTTTTCTTTGCAGGTGTTGCGCTATGCTGGCATTTAATGCGGGTTTTGCGTGGGATTCCGCGCGCTGCGCACAGCGGCTCGGGCGTGGGCGGAGGGCGTGGCTCTGCGCGGAGAGCTTTGCTAAGCAGACTTCACCGGCGCGAAAGAAAACCGAGCGCGGGTTTCACTTTTTGCACAAATACCGAACGAAAACGGTGGGCGTATGTATCTATTTTGCAAGAATTTTTGTGCGTAGATTCAAAAATAGCGAAAATTTGCAATTTTGCTATTGACAACTTGCAAAAATGCGAGTATAATAAACACATAAAAAGAAACGCCGCAAAGGCAAAACCGCACGGCGCAGAGGAAAAGGAGAGGGCGGCAGCTATGATAAGACTTGAAGATGTGCATAAAAGCTTTGGCGATGTTGAAGTGCTGAAAGGAATAAACCTGCACGTTAAAGAGGGCGAAAAGCTTGTTATCATCGGGCCGAGCGGCTCGGGCAAAAGCACGCTTATAAGGTGCATGAACTACCTTGAAGAACCCACGTCGGGAAAGGTGTACGTTCACAACCACCTTATGAGCAGAAAGCGCAGGGCGTTTATAAACAAGGTGCATTCGTCGATGGTGTTCCAGCAGTTTAACCTGTACCCGCATTTAACGGTTATGGAAAACCTCACCCTAGCGCCCATGAAGCTCAAAAAAATACCGCGCGACGAAGCGGAGCAGACCGCGCGAATGTACCTTAAAAGGGTAGGGCTGGAGGAAAAAGCGGACGTTTACCCCACGACCCTTTCGGGCGGACAGCAGCAGCGCATAGCAATTGCAAGGGCGCTCACCATGCAGAACCGCGTGATATTCTTCGACGAGCCTACCTCGGCGCTTGACCCCGAGATGGTGCAGGAGGTTCTGGACGTTATGACGGAGCTTTCCCACGAAAAGAACTTTACCATGGTGGTGGTAACGCATGAAATGGGTTTTGCGCGCGAGATAGCCGACAGGATAGTGTTTGTGGACGGCGGCAGGATTCTCGAGGAGGGAACGCCCGAGCATTTCTTCACAAACCCGCAGAACGAGCGCACAAAGGCGTTTTTAAGCAAAATTATTCGCTGACCCCCGCGGACGAACGCGGAGAAATATAAACGGGTCGCGCCTGAGCGAGGGCGTTCGGGCGCAGCCAAAACAGAACAGGAAAGGACGTAATACTATGAAAGCTACAAGATTAAAGGGATTATTCGCGGCGCTTGCCGCAGGCGCAATGCTGTTTTCGCTGGCAGGCTGCGCGGGCGGCGCTTCGTCGGCTTCGGACAGCGCTGCGGGCGGCTCGTCCGCTGCGGAAAGCGCTACGGGCGCTGACAACTCCGACAAAATGCTTAAAGTCGGCGTAAAGGACGCGGTAATCGGCTTTGGCTATAAAGACCCGCTTTCGGGCGAGTACGAGGGTCTTGAAATAGACCTTGCAAACAAGCTTGCGGAGAGCATGGGCTACAAGGGCGTTGAGTTTACCACAGTAACCGCTGCGACAAGAACCGAGCTTCTCGATTCGGGCGACCTTGACTGCGTTCTCGCAACGTTCACGATAACCGAAGAGCGCAAAAAGAGCTGGGACTTCTCCACGCCCTACTTTACCGACGCTGTAACGGTGCTTGTTGAAAAGGCGGACGGCATTACCGACCTTACGGGTCTTGTCGGCAAGAAGATAGGCGTTTCCACAGGCTCTACCTCGGCGTACGCGCTTGTCAAGGCAATGACCGAAAAGGGACTTCTCGGCGACTATGCGCTGCCCGAAAGCTCCTCGGAGTTCGACATTTCCTCGTTCAGCGAGAGCGGCACAAGCTTTGAGCAGTTCGGCGACTATCCTGCAATTTCCAACGCCATGACCGCAGGCACGGTAGACGCGTTCTGCGTCGATAAGTCTATCCTTGCAACGTACAAGAGCGAGGACCGCGAGTACATTGCGGATAAGTTCTCCCCGCAGGAGTACGGCGTTGCCACAAAGAAGGGTTCGCCGCTGTCCGCGCAGATTGACGGGTACATCACAACATGGCTTGCTGACGGCACAATCGACGCGCTGATAGCGCAGTACGGGCTTAACTGATACAGATAAACATAGCAGGCGCGGCGGTTCGCCGCCGCGCCGCATTCTGCGCATAAGGTGCGGATAAAGGGAGGCGGAATAAAGATGTTTGACGCAGATAAATGGGCGATAGTGTGGGCGCACAGGCAGGCGTTCATCAACGGCACGCTTTCAACGCTCGTTATGGCGCTTTTCGGGCTTATGCTGGCGCTGGCGCTCGGCGTGGTGTTCGGGCTGATGGCTACAAGCCGCAGCGCGGCGCTTCGCGGTATCGCGCGCGTTTATGTAGAGGCGCTGCAAAATACGCCCGTAATGCTTCAGGCGCTGTTTTTGTTCTATGCGGTCACATTCTCGGGGGTAAAGGGCTTTTCGGCGCTGATGTGCGGCATTATAGCGCTCGGCGTGTACCACGGCGCTTATATTTCCGAGGTAATAAGAACGGGCATAGGCTCTGTGCCTAAGGGGCAGAGCGAGGCGGCGTACTCGCAGGGCTTCGGGCAGATAGCGACTATGTTCTACATAGTTCTGCCGCAGACGATAAAAATAATACTCCCGCCTATGGTAAACCAGGTGGTGAACCTTATCAAAAACACCTCGTGTATGTTCCTTGCAGGCGGCGCAGTGGACCTTATCTCCCGCACAAACGCATTTGCGGTAGGCGAGGGCACGGGTACTGCGGCAGGGCAGGGGTACATACTCGGCGGCGTGATATTCTTCGTTATATGCTTCCCGCTGTCAATGCTCGCTTCCCATTGGGAAAAGAAGCTTAAGGCGCGCGACGCTGCGGTGACAGTCCGCAAAAAGCCCGACGACGTAACGGACGCCGAGCTTGATATGCTGATAGCGAAAGGGGGCGGCGAGTAATGGACGAGCTTATGGGCAGCCTTAAGATGATAAGCAACGGCAGCGTGCTGACTTATATTCTTAAAGGGCTTGGCTTTACGATAGGCATTGCGTTTTTCGCGGTGGTTATCGGCATAATCGTGGGTACGGTGCTGGCGCTTGTGAGAAATTACTGCACGCATGGCTGGCTCAACATATTCCGCTATGCCGCAACCGCGTATATCGAGGTTTTCCGCAACACCCCGCTTATGCTGTGGATATTCATAGGGCTGGTGTTCTTTCCGTCGCTTGAATTTTCCGCGGAGTTTACAAAGGCGTTCGGGCTGTCGCGCACGGAAATGGCGGTGCTGTTCAAGGCTATCGCGGCGCTTGTGCTTTTCACATCGTCTGTTATTGCGGAGATAATAAGAGGCGGTCTGAACTCCATATCAAAGGGGCAGTTCGAGGCGGCGTACTCGCAGGGCTTTGGCTTTTTGCAGACTCTGCGGCTCATAATACTGCCGCAGACGTTCAGAAACATTGTCCCCACGCTTTTAAGCCAGGTAATAACCACGATAAAGGACACCTCCTACATCGCGAATATCGCCGTGGCGGAGCTTATGGGCAGAACGTTCCAGCTGATACAGATTTCAACGCGCTACACGGGCTTTGCAACGCAGAACGTGTCCGACGTATTCGTGCTGTGCGGTCTGGCGTGCGTGTTCTACTTCGTGATAAACTTCACGCTTTCGTGCGTAGTAAGGCGCATACAAAAGGGCAGGAGAAAGCCCGCTGCGGCGCTCAGAGCCGCTTAAATCGGATACTTATGGGGCTGCCTTTTGCGGGCAGTCCCGCTTGCATGAAAGGAGAAGAATATGAAGCTTTATATATCCGCGCCGTTCTCCGCGGAAAACCGCGAGCTTATACTTAATGCGGCGCAGGGCTGCGAAATAGCGCAGACCGCGGACGACGCCGACATACTGGTTGGGCTGCCGCCGAAAAACGCGCGGCTTACGCACGTAAAATTCGTGCAGTCGCCGAACGCCGGGACTGAGGGGCTGCTGTCGGCGCTGCCGCAGGGCGCTGTGGCGGCGGGAACGTCGGGCGCGTTCGGCACGGTTATCGCGGAGTACGCTATGGCGGGAATACTCGCGCTTTACAGGCGGCTGCCCGATTACCGCGCGCTGCAGCGCGCGCACCGCTGGGAGAAGCTAGGCGGCGGGCGCATGATAAGCGGCTGCACGGCGCTAATACTCGGCTGCGGGGACATAGGCGGCGCTGTGGCGAAGCGCCTCGGCGCGTTCGGCGCGAAAGTGCTTGGCGTGCGCCGTTCGCCGCGCCCCGCGCAGGGCTTCGACGAGGTGTATTCGGTGCAGACGCTTGACGGGCTATTGCCGCGCGCGGACATAGTTGTGTGCTGCCTGCCGCATACCGCGCAGACGGCGGGGCTGCTGGACGGCGCGCGGCTTGAGCTGCTTAAGCCCTCTGCGGTGCTTGTGAACGTTGGCAGGGGTTCTGTGCTGGACGAGGGTAAGCTTGCGCAGATGCTTGCGGAAAAGCGGCTTTACGGCGCGGTGCTTGACGTGTTTGAGAGCGAGCCGCTGCCGCCCGCTTCGCCGCTCTGGGAGCTTGACAACGTTATACTCACCCCGCACATTTCGGGGCGCACGTTCGGCGAGTTCCCCGCGGTGGAGCGCGCGTGCGCCGAAATATGCGCGGACAACGTGGGGCGCTTTCTGCGCGGCGAGCCGCTTATTAACGCTGTGGGAGGGTCTGACGAGTGAGCGCGCTCACGTTTATCATAGTATGCCCGCTTGTGGGGCTTGCGGGCTTTGTGGACGCAATTGCGGGCGGCGGCGGGTTTATTTCCCTGCCCGCGTACCTTATCGCGGGTATTCCGCCGATAAACGCAGTCGCTACCAACAAGGTAAGCTCTGCAATGGGTACTACGCTTGCGACGGTGCGCTATGCAAAGCTCGGGTACATCAATATGCGCTATACCGCGCCCGCCGTGGCGCTCGCGCTTGCAGGCTCATGGCTTGGGGCGAGGGCTGCGCTGCTTCTGTCGGACGGCGCGCTGCGTATAGTAATGCTCGTGCTGCTGCCGCTTATGGCGGTCTACGTGCTTAAAAGCCGCCGCCTTTCCGACGACGGCGCGGAGGACTTCTCCCCGAAAAAGACGGCGCTTATAACGGCTGTCATAGCGCTGCCCATAGGCGTGTACGACGGCTTTTACGGCCCGGGGACAGGCACGCTGCTTATGCTGCTGCTTACGGGCGCTGCGCACTACACGCTTCAGCACGCGGCAGGCACTACAAAGGTCATTAACCTTGCAACGAACTTAGCGGCGCTTTTCACCTACCTTGCGGGCGGAAACGTTATCGCGCTGCTCGGCGTTGCGGCGGGACTGTTCAACATCGCGGGGGCGTATCTCGGCACGCGTTTTTTCTCGCAGAAAGGCGCTGCCGCGGCTAAGCCCGTTATTATCGTGGTTATCTGCATATTCTTTGTGAAGTCGCTCGGAGAGCTGCTCGGCTTGTTTTAGGGGCTGCAAAGGCGCGTATAGTTTCACCCGCTCGTTTTTACGGGCGGGTTTTTCGCGCGTATTTTTGCGAATCCCCGCGCTTGACAGCGGCAGAGCATATATGGTACAATATGGGCATAACCAGACCGTGAAAGGAGCAGCACTATGACCTACACCGCGAAAATCGAGCAGACATACGACTACCCCAAACGCATGAGGTATATGCCCGCGACCGATACCTTTGTTGAAAAGGACTACGACAGCCTGTCCTATCTGCGCGGCTTCAGGCAGCCGCAGGGCTGGCTTAAGGAGTCGGGGACGCCCCCGTGCGAACACCTTGACGTTATCGTTATGACCGAGCGCGAGCATTCGCTAGGGGACGAGGTGCGCGTGCGCGTTATCGGGGTGTTCTGCCGAAACGACGGCGACCACAAGCTTGTCGCCGTACCCGTGGAGCGCGCCGAGCAGGACCTGTCCGAGCTGCCCGAAGCGGAGCGCGCCGACCTGCTGCGGCTCTACCCCGTGGAATACGCGGGCGAGGGCTGGTACGGGCGCGAGCGCGCGGAACAAGCCCTGCGCGAGTTTTTCGCGCGGCCAAAGCGCAGGATTTTTATTACCGTGCAGCACGCCGAGTCGCAGCACCACGTAAACGGCATGGTTGGCGCGTGGGGCGACTGGGAGCTTACCGAGCGCGGCAGGCGGCAGGCGCGGGAAATAGGCAAGCGGCTGCTGTGGGAGGGCTGCGACAGGGGCTTTCATATGTACAGCTCCGACCTTAAGCGGGCGAGCCAGACCGCGCGTGAACTGGGGAGCGTTTTAGGGCTTGAACCCGTAGAAACGCAGGCGCTGCGCGAGGTGAACGCAGGCGCGGGCAACGGCAGACCGCGCAGGTGGTACGCCGAAAACTGCGCTCCGCGCCCCGCGCGCTACGACCCCGATTACAAGCCGTTCCCCGACGCGGAATCGGACAGAATGCTGTGGGAGCGGCTGTCCGTGTTTTACAGGGAGCTTCTCGCGGGCGGCGAGGAGCGCGTGCTTATCGTGTCGCACGGCACGGCGCTCAGTCTGCTGCTGCCTATGCTTATGGGCTGCGGGTTTGAGGACCTTGCAAGGGCGCGCATAAACGGCGTTGCGGGCGCGGTGTCAAAGGTAGTGATAGAGCCTGACGGACGGGCGGTCGTTCACTACCTTAACCGGCGTGTTTGTTGACGCGTGCAAAATTACAACACAGGTTTTTAAGCATAATTGCACAAAATTCACCTGCTATGATAGTGCAAATTGCGGAAAATACTGGGGCGCGTATACGCGCGCTTGACAATTTAACCATGGATATTTTATAATAAATTATGGGATTTTCCATATATTGAGCGCCGCTTTGGCTGATTTGGTTTTGGAGGTTTATTATGAAAATGAAACGCGCGATAGCCGCCGCAATGGCGGCAGTAATGACGGCGACGAGCTGCCTTGTATACGAGCTGCCCGCAGAAGCGGCTGCGGCTGCGCCCTATTTGCAGTTTGTGATAAATGGCTTTAAGTTTAAGACTAGCGGGAAAATTACGCTTGAAGACGGCACGCGCACCTATGAGCTTACCGCAACAAACATCTCGGACAGCGATGTCACAATTGAGTTGTATGACGCTAAAGCAATGCTTTTTGTGTATTGCTATGACTGGGACAATGTGGGTTCGGATTATAAGGTAGTTTCCATTACAAATGCCGATGGCGTAAATACGCCTATAACCAACGGCGATATGAGGCTTAGTAATGGCGTATATGAATATTCCTTAACCGGGAGTAGTGAAGCTGTTGCGGCGATTGGTACTGTTCCACCGAGCGGCACTATTAAGGTTGAGGTAGAGGCTACATACGACGCCGGCAAAAAGGTTATCAATGCGAGCGACTTCACGTACTCCACAAAGGAATTTGCGGATATGAAGCTTGGTGATTCCTTTACCATTACCTATGACGGCACGAACGCGCCCGATACGGCGGCGTTCAAAATCATATATCTTACATACAGAACCGACAGCGGTTGGACCAATCATCTCTATCCCGTAATTTACAAGTCCACAGACGGCGGTAATGGATTGAATGGTACTGTGGGCGAGGACGAAACGGGGCTTAAGGTATCGGCTGAGAAAACGGGCGAACGCATTATCTATACGTTTACCGCGGTTAAAGCCACTTCCGAGTTTTATGAAACAAAATTTTATATAAATATCAACGTTTCGCAGACAGGCGATTTTAGTGATGAAAAAGGAGTTCAAGGGTCGAAACAATACTATATTCCCACCGTTCCTGTAAGCGACATTTCCATTAACGAGCCTGCCAGAACCACATACACGGTGGGCGAGTCGGTAACGCTTGCCGCTTCGGCAAACGGCTATACCACCGTAACCGCCCCCGAGTTTGTATGGGGCGGAGACGACGAGCAGGTTGTCGAGGTTAACGAGAACACGGGCGAAGTGAAGTTTATAGGCAAGGGCAGGGCTACCGTTGTTGCCGCGTATAAGGACGATACTACAATTACGGACACTATCGTCTTTGACGTGGAGGACGTACCCGTAAGCAGCGTAACAATAGAGCAGCCCGACAAGACCGAGTACATGGTGGGCGAGTCGGTTATACTCAGCGCTTCGGTAAACGAGGACGCTACAGTCAGCGCACCGACAATTCTATGGAGTTCGAGCGATACAAAGGTTGCCACGGTAGACGGCTCGGGCGAAGTCAAGTTCGTGGGTTCGGGCAGCGTTACCATTACCGCCGCATACGCAGACGATACTTCGGTCAAGGGAACAATTACCCTTACCGCAGTCCCCGACACGCGCGACACATACATTGAAACGCCCATAGACTACACAAAGGCTACCGTTCCTACGCTTGTAAAGACATCGGACGGTAACTCGCTGCTTTACGTAATGGCGGTAACAAAGGCGCAGGCAGAGGCAGACGAGCTTGTATTCATAAGCGTAAAGGACAAGGACACGGGCAAAACGGCAAGATACTACACCAAGGACGTTTACAAGGGCTTTGGGTTTATAGGCGAGAACGGTCAGAAATACGTTGAAACGGGCGCGGACGGCATATACTTTGTAATTGTGAAGTTCACAAATAACGGTGCTGTTATGAACGCCGACCGTTACACGGTAGACATGGAGCTTATAACGCCCGTAGGATAATGGAGGACGAACATGAAAAAGACATACACAGCACCCGAAATCAGCATTACCACGTTCACGACCGAGGATATTATAACGGCGAGCGGCACGACGGCGGGACTTAATATGCACGACGACATACTCGACGCTACCTCGATGAAGGGCGACGACCTTTCAAGCGGAAGCTGGGAATAACCCGTAACAGGAGGTTTTTATATGAAAATAAAACGCGCGATAGCCGCAGCGATAGCGGCGGCAATGACGGCGACAAGCTGCCTTGTATGCGAGCTGCCCGCAGAAGCGGCTGCGGCTGTGCCTACTGCAAAGCTCGTCGGGGTTTCGGCAAACGCTTATGTTTGTCCTATCGATACACTGACGTTTGATGAAGGCACGCGTACTTATACGTTCACAATTACGAACGACTCGAACTATGACGACACATATGTCGGCGGCAGCCTTACCATAAATTTTTTCGATTATAACGAAATGGGTTCGGACTACAAGGTAGTTTCCGTTACTAACGCCAACGGGGTAAAGACGGAGATAGACGCTGCGGTTGAGGTAAAAGATGGCGTCGGCGGATACTGGTTCAGCGATAGCGAGCTTGCCGCGATAGGCGCTATTCCCGCAGGCAAATCCGCTACAGTTGAGATAGCGGGTACATATAGCTCTGTAAAGGATATAAGCGCCAACTGCTTCAAGATATCCAGAACGGAATTTACGGATATGGAGATTGGCGACTCCTTTACCATAACCTTTGACAAAGCAGGCGTACGCGATACGGCGAAGTACTCTATAAAATACATGATGCCGTATGAAGCGAGCGACGGCACTATCAGATACAACTACTACGCGCCTGTATATAACAACGGTATAAACGACAGCGCTGTAGACAACGTTTACGGCGGTAAGTATCAGTCGGGGCTTGATGTATCTTCCGTAACCAACGGCGACTTTGTTATTTATACTTTCACCGCAGTTTCCAGAACTCAAAAATACCATAAGCCGAGCTTTGGGCTGACTCTTGAAGTTTCGCAGAGCGGCGTGCTGGATAAAAATAATCAGGGCTTTTGGGTTGATACGGAGTACATTGGTTTCGGCGTTCCTACCGCTTACTTTGTACCCACGCCCGTAAGCGGCGTTACCATTGATAACAAGCCTGCCGTGACCACATACACATTAGGCGATTCCGTTGCGCTTACCGCTTCGGTAGACGAGGACGCGACCGTACCCGACCCCGAAATCGTGTGGAGTTCGGACAACGAAAACGCAGCCACGGTTGACAGCACGGGCAATGTAAGCTTTGTTGGCGGCGGAAAGGCGACTATTACCGCAGCATACAAGGACGATATCACAATCAAGGATACCGTCACTTTTACCGTAAACGTACCCGTAAGCAGCGTTACCATAAATAAGCCCGCCAAAACCGAATACACGGTGGGCGAGCAGGTTGCGCTTACCGCTTCGGCAGATGAGAACACGACCGTAGTTAACCCCGAATTTGTATGGAGTTCGGACAACGAAAACGCAGCCACGGTTGACAGCACGGGCAATGTAAGCTTTGTTGGCGGCGGAAAGGCGACTATTACCGCAGCATACAAGGACGATATCACAATCAAGGATACAATCACCTTTACTGTAAGCGTACCTGTAAGCAGCGTTACCATAGAAACGCCCGACAAAACTGAATACATGGTAGGCGAATCTGTTATACTGAGCGCTTCGGTAAACGAGGACGCTACAGTCAGCGCACCGACAATTCTATGGAGTTCAAGCGATACAAAGGTTGCCACGGTAGACGGCTCGGGCGAAGTCAAGTTCGTGGGTTCGGGCAGCGTTACCATTACCGCCGCATACGCAGACGATACTTCGGTCAAGGGAACAATTACCCTTACCGCAGTCCCCGACACGCGCGACACATACATTGAAACGCCCATAGACTACACAAAGGCTACCGTTCCTACGCTTGTAAAGACATCGGACGGTAACTCGCTGCTTTACGTAATGGCGGTAACAAAGGCGCAGGCAGAGGCAGACGAGCTTGTATTCATAAGCGTAAAGGACAAGGACACGGGCAAAACGGCAAGATACTACACCAAGGACGTTTACAAGGGCTTTGGGTTTATAGGCGAGAACGGTCAGAAATACGTTGAAACGGGCGCGGACGGCATATACTTTGTAATTGTGAAGTTCACAAATAACGGTGCTGTTATGAACGCCGACCGTTACACGGTAGACATGGAGCTTATAACGCCCGTAGGATAATGGAGGACGAACATGAAAAAGACATACACAGCACCCGAAATCAGCATTACCACGTTCACGACCGAGGATATTATAACGGCGAGCGGCACGACGGCGGGACTTAATATGCACGACGACATACTCGACGCTACCTCGATGAAAGGCGACGACCTTTCAAGCGGAAGCTGGGAGTGATACGCAAAAGTGCCGTGCGTGAAAGCGTTCGGCACTTTTTTACGGCAGATGTAACGGCATACGCGGGGATTCCGCTTGCCGAAAACGGCGGCGCATGGCGCGGCAGGCTAAACGACCTTACGCGGCGCACGTTCCGGTTTGACTTTGAGGACTGGGTGAGCGGCGGGTACTACACGGGCGAGTATATCCCGTATTCGCTTGCGGAGGACGGCAGGCTGCTGTCCAACGTTTCCGCGAACATCATGCGCTTTTTGCAGGACGGCGAGCAGCGCGTTTACATACAGCTCGGCACGGTAATGACTGACGAGGCGCACAGGGGACGGGGGCTTGCGCGGCAGCTTATCGAGCGCGTTCTTGCGCAGTACGAGAACGCGGACGGCGCGTACCTTTTCGGCAACCTTGAGGCGCTGGATTTCTACCGCAAGCTTGGCTTTGAGGAGGTGCGCGAGCGCCGCTACACCCTTAAAAGCCCCGTAACGCGCGCGGCGGGCGGTCTGTTTGAACCGCTCGGCGAGAACGCTGCGCTGCGCAGCCGCTACCTTAAAACGGTAAGGCGCGGGGCGATATTCAGCCGTTTCCAGCAGCTGAACAGGTACGGGCTGCAAATGTTCTACACCGCGCAGTTTGACGAGGTGTATTACTCGCAGGCGCTGGACTGCTTTGCGGTAATGGAGAGCGAGGACGGCGCGCTTACGCTAAGCAGCGTTGTAAGCGAGCGATATGTGCCGCTTGAGCAGGTGATAGCGCATATCGGCGCGGAGTACGGCGCGCTCGCGCTCGGCTTTGCGCCGCTTAAGCAGGACGCGGGGCTGTTCAGCGCCGAGCCATACGACGGCGCGGACGACTACAGGCTGTTCTGCCGCGGCGACAGGCTGTGCGGCATTGAGCGCGACGGGCTGTTCTTCCCGCTGCTTTCGCACGCATAAAAAATCCGCCGCACGGTACGCTCCGCGCGGCGATGTTTTATTCTCTTACATAGCGCATAATATCATCGTAAACGGCGCGGTAGCCGTCTTCGTTTATATGCAGGCCCTCTATGGTGTACTCGGCTTTGAGCCTGCCATGCTCGTCCTTAAGCGCGCGGTTTATGTCGATATAGCGCTGCCCGTGCCTTTGCGCGAGCGCTTTCACCTCGGCGTTGGCTGCGGTTATTTTCTCGTTTGTGCGGATTTTCAGACACTCTTTCATTTCCTCTGAGGCAGCCTCGTAATTCACGGGGTAGTAAGCCATGAGGTAGATTTTAACTCCCGGTACGGTATGCTCTATTGTAGTTATGATTCTGTCGTAATTTTCCATGAGCCTGCTTATGGGAATGCTCGACCAGCTGAGGTCGTTTGTGCCTATGTTTATAAACACCTTTGACGGCGCAAGGTCTGTGGCGCACACGTCAATTACCGCAAGCAGCTCGTCTGACAGAAACCCGCCTACGCCCCTGTTGTAGATAGTCACGTCCTCGCCATGCTCGCGAAGCAGCTTGTTTATAGGGAACATCTCCATAAGCGAAGAACCCGTGAACACGACCTGCCCCGCGCGGGCGGTTTTGTTTTCTTCCCTGTAGCGCTCGACTTTAAGCTCCTTGTCCGTCATAATTTCCTCCGTTTTGGTGAAAGGGGAGCGGCGCTCCTCTTAGCTTTGCGTTCTGCCATGCGGTTTTTATTATCAGAAAAACACCCTCCGAAAAATCGGAGGGTGTCAAGTGGTTGCGGGAGCCAGATTTGAACTGACGACCTTCGGGTTATGAGTTGACATTTATAATTGTTTGTGATATAATAAAAAACAATGATTGTCAATAAGGAGATGTTAAATCATGAGTCCCAATAATTTATTTATCCCTTTAGAAATACCCGAACAGCACAGATTTAATAGCGAAACCACGTTTTCGGAATATGCCACTGTTTGGCTTGATGACAATTGTGATTTACTGTCTGTAAGGACTATTGAGAGATACAACGACCTTTTTGTAAGGATAAACAATGGGATTGGTCATATTCCTGTCTGCAAGCTAGAACCTTATCATTTAAGGCAATTTTTGAAGAAGCTATCTCTTGATGGAGAAAATATGCGTACAGGAAAATGCTTGTCTGACAAGACGATATTGCACCATTATCGTTTGATATCTGTAATATTGCAACAGGCAGTGAGAGATGAACTTATCACAGTTAATCCTGCAAGCAAAAATCGAATGAAAGCGCCAAAAGTTGTTAAACACGAGGTATCTGTACTTCAAGCGGAGGATTTTCGTCAGCTGTTTTGCTTTCTTTCGTCCGATACTGAAACAAACTATAGGGCTAAAGTTGCAATATCTATTATGGCGCTTACAGGATTGCGCCGGGGAGAGGTTGCCGGATTACAATTTGGCGATTTTGAAGGTGATTTTCTAACAGTACGCAGGGCGGTATTATATACAGCTAAAAGGGGAATTTACGAAAAGACCCCCAAGACTGAAACTTCATATAGGCGGCTGCTAATTAGTCCGTGGGTGCAAAACATAATATGTGAATACCAAAACTGGTATATGAGGACTTACCGTGTGTCACATGAGCGAGTTGCATCAAGAAAGCTTTTTTGCCAAGATGATGGAAAACCCATTCATCCTGATACATTAACCATTTGGTGCAGGCGTTTTAGCGAAAAACATCCATCATTAAAACGATTTTCTCCTCATATGCTACGTCACACTTATGCTTCTATGCTGGTTGGCTTAGGCGTATCAATAAAGGAAGTGTCGGTAAGGCTGGGTCATAGCAAACTTACGACCACCTGCAATACATATACACACTCTATGCAGGGAGCTGATAAAAAAGCAGCAGATATCCTTGACCAGTTCAGATTTTGAATACTGGTAAAATAAATTTACATAATGCGCGTTGAAATTCAATGCGCATTTTCTATATGCCTCCCAAGGGGTTGTTACCTGCGGGCGGCTCACAAAGCATAGCGGGAACCGCGAGCCCTCGGGACGGTAGTGTTCTCCACCGTCCCTTGCTATGCTTAATCCCTCGGAGAACAGAAAACGGAGGACACCATGAAAGAAAACTCCCATAAGCAGGGGAGGTAGCGCATATGAAAGCTATCTTCAAGCTTCTTAATCCTGACAACACAATGTCGATAAACCGTCAGCTGGCTCATGCAGTCGGGCTGGCGGAGGCTGTCGTATACGGTGCGCTGCTATCCAAGTATGCATACTATTCTCAGCGCGGATTGCTTACTGACGGCGACTGGTTTTATTCCACTGCCGAAGACCTTGAGGAATCGACAGCGCTGACAGCAAGGCAGCAGCGGCGCTGTATTGACACGCTTGCCAAATTGGGACTTATTCAGTGCAGGGTGCAGGGTATGCCGGCAAAACGGTATTTTTGCATTAACGATAATGCCGAGTTGCTTGCAGGCATTCTTTCAAAAGGCGGTAAACCCAGTTTTGACAAAAGCGCACAACTGCACGAATCATCGGCGCAGAGCGAAATGGTGTCAGATGGCTTAATACAGCAGGATAAGTCAGATGATGACAGCGCTCCAGTTTTGACAAAAGCGCACAACTTGTTTTACCCTAACGTTACAACTTGTTTTACTGAAAGTGAAAAACAAGTTTTCACGGAACAGCAAAGTAGCTCTTTATATAAAACTAAAGAAATAAAACTTAAGTCAATCAATCAGGCAGACGGCATAGATGTCGGGACTGAAGAACGTCTTGATTCAGAATCATGCGATTTGGAATTGCGGTCAAAGGTTGAACAGCAGATTCAAACAGAAGCGATAAGCAGTAAATACGGTGTTTGCTTTGGTGCGTTTGTAGAAAATATCGTGATTGCCGGACTGCAGGGAAAGCTCACCTGCAGGGTATATGAAAAAATCGTCTCCGGCAATGAAATCTTGGCTGCATACAAAAACATAGGATATAATACCATTTGTCGCGTAGCTGATTACATTTCCGAAAAAAGAGATAAAATCAGATTCTTGCGGCAATATTTAATCGCGGCACTTTATGCAACTGCTAGAGAGGAACGGCAAATTCCAAGGCTTACGCCGCATACCAGCATAAACATGGAAGATGTTATGGAAAGGCTTAGACAACATTATGGTTAATGCTCCTCAAGGAGATTAACGGCATAGCGGGGTAGCTCCCTGTCGGGGCGGTTAGTCCTGCCGCCCCTGCTATGTCTTATACACTCGCAGGACTGAATACAATGTTTGCCGAAAAATGGCAGGAGGACTACATTATGAAGGCTATAGCAATAGCAAACCAAAAAGGCGGCGTAGGCAAAACCACGACAGTTGTAAACATTGCAGCGGGGCTTGCAGAGCAGGGAAAAAAGGTACTCTGTATTGACCTTGACCCGCAGGGAAATCTCAGCGATTATCTCGGCTATGACTTTACAAGCAATAAAAACACGGTGGTGGGCGTTCTTAAGGGACAGGCGAAGCTGTCGGACAGCATTATTACCGCCAAAAATGAGCCTATAGACTTTATTCCCGCAGACATATCCCTTGCAACGGCAGATATGTTCCTTGCACAGACAATGTGCCGCGAGCAGATTCTGCGCAGAGCGATTATTTCGGACAAGGACCTGCAGCGGTACGATTACATACTGATAGACTGCCTGCCCTCGCTTGGGATACTGGTAACGAATGCGCTTGCGGCTGCCGATGGCGTGATAATTCCCGTGCAGGTGCAGAAGTTCGCACTCAATGGTATCGTCCAGTTTGAGGATATTTTTAACCTGGTCAAGGATAATATAAATCCGAATCTTGCAATATACGGCATACTCGAAACGATGACAGACAATACGCAGATGGCGCAGGCGGTTGACAAGGCGCTTAAGGAGCGTTATGGCGAGCTGGTGTTTGAAACACGGATAAGCAAGCGCATTGAAGCGGCAAACAGCACAGCGGAACAGCGCTCGCTGGTTTCAAAAAAACACAGCATTGTCGGAGAACAGTATCGCGGGTTGGTTTCGGAAATGCTCAATAAGGGGGTGGGCTGAGATGGCGTTTAATCTTGGCGCTTCAAGCAATACCGGGAAGCTGCATATGGCAGATTTCCTTAGCAGCGCAGCGGTTCATAACGATGAAAAGGATTTACCGATAGACACGCTCGTTCCGTGGGAAAACCAGCCGTTTCGTATGTACAGCGCAGAGAAGCTGCAGGAGCTCGCGGATTCCATAAAGGAAAACGGTCTGCTTTCGCGGATAATCGTATGCCCTATTGCAGGCGGCAAATATCGTATCATAGCAGGTCACAACCGCGTTGAAGCCTGCCGTCTTGCCGGGATAACAAACATACCGAGCATAATTAAAGATGTTGACGAAAACCGCGCAAAGCTCATAATGGCTGATACGAACCTCTGTCAGCGGACCGAGCTGCTTCCGTCCGAGCGTGCATTTGCATACAAAGCTCAACAGGAGGCGTTAATCGCGCTCGGCAGCCCTCGCGCTACTATGGAAATAGCGGAAAAATACGGCGAGGGCAGACGCACAATACAGCGCTACATCGCCTGCTCACAGTTAGTACCCGAGCTTATGGATAAGCTTGACAGCGGTCAGATTAAACTTCTGACCGCCGTTTCTTTCTCTCGTTTGCCCGAAAGCTCACAGAACGCAATTGCGTCGTATCTTAGTGTTGAGGACCGCAAAATTAACGACGAGCAGGCAGGTCAGATTGCTGATATGAAATTTGTCACAGAAGATGACGTTGAGAATATTGTCGGCGAGAAAAAAGTTGTAGGCGCGTCGCAGAAAAGCACAGAAAAAACGGCTGACAATAATTCCGAAAAGAAAACAACAAAATCCAACGCCAAAATAACCTTTAAGCGCAAAGAGATAACAGACGTAATCGGTGATGAGCTTACCAACGACGAAATCGCCGAGTTCTTTTATTTCTGCCTGCAAAAGTCCGACTTCATGCGCGAATGGCGCAAAATGCACCAGGACAGCGAGCAGCCCGATGATGAGGAATTGAGCGAGGAGCTTTAACCGCTGATTATATGGTGGAATAGAATAGGGGCGTCACCGTGACGCCCCCAAGTAAGGGGTAGTACAAAAATGATAGACGTAAAAAAGCTGCGTGAAATGGCTGCAAATCAAAGAGCTGCTGACAGTGAGCTTAACAACAGCACACCGTTAACTGACACAATCGACACAGCAGAACCCATGTTTCAGGATGAAGTCTTCGTTCCTATGGAAGAGGAATCTTTTACGAATGAAACAGACAATTCTGACGCGCAGACGCGGGAATCACTTGAAAGCCTTATTGCAAGGTGTTTTGATGAAAAGGCATATAATATTGAGCTTGAAAGGCTTATTCCTTTTCGGAAGTCTATTTTCACCATACTCGGCGATATTTCAGAGCTGAAATCAGACATTGTTCGCGTGGGTATAACAGAACCGCTGCTGGTTCGCTCTGCGGGTAATGGCGAGTACGAAATACTTTCGGGAACACGTCGCCGCGCTGCCGCTGAAGAACTTATGTGGACAAAAGTTCCTTGTCGTATTGGCAACAACGCCGAACTTACTGATGATAGCGCGGAGCGAATTGTCGTTGAAACAAACAGAGGGCGTTTTTCTACGCTTGCATTATCCGAGCAGATACGAGTTGCAGCAGTCCTCGGTGATAGCGCTGCTGACGAGCTTGGAATATCCCCCGCGCAGGCAGAGGAGCTGATAAGACTTGATGTACTCGAGCAGGAATTTCTCACAATGCTCGACGGCAACATGATAACCATGCCCATAGCAGAGCGGCTGGCGGGCATTGAATCAAAAACACGGGAGCTTATACTTGCGGCACTTGTGCAACACCCCGAGATGAAACTCACATCTGTGAATGTAAAGGAACTAAGCGAGGAAACCAATCCTACGGCGGCGACAGTCGCAAAGATTTTGAAACCCAAGCCGCCTGTTAAAGTCGCTGTTCCTGCGGATATAATAGCAGAGTATTTTGCAGATAAAACCGCAGAAGAGTTGACTGAGATGGTTACGGCGGCGCTGGTTAAGTGTTATGGTGAGGAGGGCGCACAGAATGGCAAGGTTTGATGAAATCGCGAAAATATATGACCACAAGCTGACGCAGCTGCGCGACCCGCAGATGTGGGAGAGTGCGCTTCGCCTTACCTCAAATTTTTGGCGGCTTCCTTTTTGCGCGGCGCTGCTGCTGACTGCGCAGAATCCGCGTGCGGAAATGTGCGGTACGATAGACCAATGGAATCGCGTCGGACGTTATATCAAGCGCGGAGAGCATTCTGTGGCGGTTTTCAGAAGCCGCACGGATACACAGCTCATGTACCTTTTTGACGTCAAGCAAACCTATGGCGCGCCGTATAACGCTAAGTGGCAGATGTCGGACAGAATTGCTGACGGCATTGTCGGCAAGTACAATGCGGAGCATTCTGAGCCTGCGGTATCATTTGATGATTTTTTGCAGAAAGAGCTTGACAGCAGGATAAATGCGGCACACGAGTATTGCAGCGAAAAACTTAATGCTGCTATATCCAATGACCCGCGAGTGCTTATGTTTATAAGGTATAGTGCGGAGTGTATTTGCGCTGCACGCTGCGGGATAGATGGGCAGTATGACTTTACAGACGCAGGAAATTTCGACAGCGACATTTCAATAGTTGAGATAGGCAATGCAGCTACGCTGCTTGCACAGGATATTTTACGAGATATTGACGGAATCGTCAGGAGGAAAGATTATGAACGCTATGAAGCTGGAGTTTGCGGAAGACATTTACGATATCCCTTATACGGAGGACAGGAACGGGCAGCAGAACCCGACATTCGAGAATTACGGCAGGGCGCAGATGACGCCAATGGAGCGCAAGGCGGTCGACCTGATGAACGACACAGACCCGACGGCGCTGGATATGGTGAACATGAGCGGACTGTACATGAGCATATGGCAGGAGATAGGGGCGAAGGCGGAAGCCGTGAGGGAGAAAACCAGCCGCGACCTGCTCATGAGATTTCCGCTGTGCGGGAATTACATGAAGAAAGTGTCCTCGATGGCGGAGATAGACTTGACCGCACAGGAAGCGGCGTGGGAATCCCTGCGGACGAGCGTAGCCTGGCTGGCGGCGGAAGTGCGCAGCCGCAGGACGCTGACGGAGATACGGAAAATACATCTGAATATGATGACGAACTGAACGATGATGAAACGGCGTCCGATGAGGACGCCGTTTGTGTGTTCAAAGACGCTGAGGAGTTATCGCCCGATAGCAGCTACTGCCAAAACCTGCTGAGAACTGAGCTTGCGCACAGCGGGTGGTCCTTGAAATTAAGAATTAACGATTTTATTTCGGAAAACAACCCGTCCAAGCGCGAGCTTGCCAAATTTCTGAAAAAAGAATATGGCATAGGCGGTGGGACAGGCAGCTGTCCCCCGATTAAATGGCATAACCATGGGTCAAAGGGCATAGAACTTGTCCTTAATGATGATAAAATTGTAAAATACTCGTGGACGATGGTTGCTGAATCTGTGCGCGATATTGTGCGCGATGGCGAGTACATCACCGAGAATGACAAGGATAACCGCGCTAGGGCTGCTATAAATGAGGCAGAGCGCTTTGCGATACACTATGCGTTTCCGACTTGTTTTGATAATCGGCGCCTGCCATATATTCGTAAGGAATTGTCTGAATGCGGGATTCACTATGATATAAATCTCGACGCGAAAATGTTTATACCATATGCAGCGGAATATGTCCGCACAAAGGGCGATGTTGCTGCAAGCTTCCGTAATACAGACCACAGCGCTGTAAATGTTAAGACAACGGCTCTCGATTTTCGCGAAGCAGCCGATGCTGCACGAACGCTCGTGCGCGAAACAGACTATGCAGATTTTGTGGAAGCCTGCCGCAGCGAAGTATCAAACCTTATTTCCGAATTATCCGCGCACGTTGGGCATAATCCCGATTTAGGCTTTTCTGACGATGAGGCAGCCGCATTTTTTGCGAGCAACGATGTCTTTTCTGATGAAAACATCGCGGAAATCTCTGCGCAGGTGTTCGGCTACTTATATGGCATAGAGCAGAGAGATAAGCCCTATGAAAAAATAAGCGATGATACCACTGCGGAACAGCAGCTTTCATTGTTTGATGAAGCGGCGGAGAACGAGCCGAACTACACGGCTGCGCAGGACGTGATTGATAATGACGTCCGCAGTCAAGATGAGTCTGCACCAAAAGTGACAATAACCTGTAACTGGAGCGAAAGTAGTGCTTTTGAAAGCGGCAAAGAATACACGGTTGCGGAGTTTGACCGTATCATGGCGCAAGCTGATAAGGATAAGCACGATGGCAGACAGGCAGGGCTTGAAAAGTACGGCTCAGACGAAGCTTGGGAAGCACAGGATAAGGACGGGTATTACAGTTACCTTGGATATGACAAGACGAAATTTACAGTCAATTTACCGAATGGCGACAGCATTACAGAAAGACAGGATATAGGCGACGGTTACGGCGGCGTTATCGACTATTTCCGCGCATTCGACTCTTTGCAGCAGTATGTTTCGCTGTTGGAGGAACAGCGCGACCTGGATAATGCAGCTGCGGTTGAACAGAACAATGTGGAATCTCAGCCTGTCACAGCGGAATCTAGCGATGTTCCCGCGTGGTTTAGTGATGATATTGCTAACCACAGTACGGTCAAAATTTCTGAAAAGGAAAAAACAGAAACCTATGTGGTCAATGCCAATGACTTCGGTTTCAGAAACTATCGCCTGATTTTTGACAATGACGAAAATGCTTACAGGCTTATTGCAGACAGCGAAAAAGCAGGCAAGGATATGTTTGTCCGCGCGTTTGAAAGCGGCGAAACAGCTGACAGCATATATCGGTATTTCCTTGAAAGAGGACTGCTGCCGCTGAATGATTCAGCTGAAATACCGCAGAAAACAGACGTTACGCCTCAGCGTGCTGGCAATTACCATTTTGCAGACGATTTTGTATATCCGACAGGACCGAAAGCAAAATATTCCGCCAATGTTGCCGCCATAAAAACGCTTAAACTGATAGAATCCGAACATTGCCATGCGACCGCCGAGGAGCAGGACGTTCTTGCACATTACAGCGGTTGGGGCGGCGTAGCGGACGCGTTCGATAGCAGCAAGGAAGGCTGGAGCCGTGAATATGCCGAGCTTAAAGACCTGCTTACGGACAAGGAGTACGCTGCTGCACGTGAAAGCACTCTCACCGCATTTTACACCGAGCCGTATATCATAAAGAGCATTTACACGGCGCTCGGTAGCATGGGATTTACCGGCGGCGAGATTCTCGACCCGGCAATGGGAACAGGCAACTTTTTTGGCAATCTTCCCGCAGAAATTGCGGCAAACAGTCACCTGTATGGCGTTGAGCTGGACGACCTTACCGCGCGTATCGCAAAACAGTTGTACCCCGACGCGGATATACAGCACAGAGGATATGAGCGCACGAAGTTTGAGAACGGCAAGTTCGACGTTATAGTCGGCAATGTTCCGTTTGGAGATTTCGCTCCGTACGACCCCGAATACAGGGATTATCTGATACACGATTATTTCTTTGCAAAGTCCATTGATAAACTTAAGGCAGGCGGCATTATGGCGTTTATTACGTCTGCGGGAACAATGGACAAAAGCGATGATGAGCTGCGTAGGGAGCTTTATTGCAAGGCGGATTTCCTAGGTGGTATAAGGCTGCCCGAGGACGCATTCCGTACCGCAGGTACGCAGGTGGTTACTGATATTCTTTTCTTTCAGAAACTTGACCATGAACGTGCATTTTTGCTGCCGGCAGCAGAATGGATAGATACAAACCGTGTATTTGGCAAGCGCTGTATCAGTATCGAAAACAAATACTTTACTGCCCATCCCGAAATGACCCTCGGACACACCGAGGAAGTATCAGGTCCATATGGGTATACTCGGACGGTTCAGTCTGACGGCGATACCGCAGAACGCCTTGAAACGGCGGTAAGCCTTATCAATGGCAAATTTTCTGCCGAACCGACAATAGACGCTGAACTTCCCGAAGAAGAATATGGAGATATCCCGGACGGCGTAACTCCGTACACATATTACGTCAGCGGCGGTGCGCTGTACTATGCAGAAAACCGCAGCGCAGTACCGTTTGACGGGAAAAATGCAGCCCGTATTACGGACTTGTGTGGTATTATGGCGCACCTTGACGCAGTAACCTCGGCTCAAATGCGCTCCTGCACAGACAATGAGCTGGCAGCGCTGCAAAAGGAGCTTGACAAAGCGTATGACGCTTTTGTTAAAAAATACGGCTATATCAACAGCAAAACCAATACATCGGCATTTGCTGATGATATACGCGCGCCGCGATTGGGCGCAATTGAAAATGTCGAGGAATTGCCCGACGGTACTCAGCATATATCCAAGGCGGATATCTTCACACAGCGCACTATAAATGTTGAGCGTATTCCCGAACACGTTGATACGGCGCTTGAAGCATTACATCTCTCTATGAACGCACATCAGCGTGTGGATATCGACTTTATTTCGCAGCTGTGTGGAAAGGACAAGGACGAGGTAATCGCTGAGCTGGGAGATAGGATTTATTGCAATCCTGCGAAAAACACGGGCAGCAGATATACAGGCTGGGAAACTGCCGAGGAGTATCTGTCGGGACACGTCCGCACAAAGCTGGCACTCGCACAGGAAGCAGCAAAAACCGAACCCGAATATGAACGTAACGTGACGGCGCTTTTGCAAAATCAGCCGCCGCGTATCGGCATTGAAAACATAGGCTTCCGGCTTGGAACAATATATATCACGCCCGAAATGTATCAGCAGTTCGTTTACGAAACGTTCGATACTCCTGTGTATATGCGGCACAGGGAGGGAGCGCGGTATTCGCGTGAAATCACGGTAAACTATTCCAACGAGCTGAATAAATGGAAAATATCTAATAGCAGCGGTCAGCGCGGCGTTCTTGTGACCGAAACCTATGGAACAGGCAGATTCAATGCTTATGAACTGACGGAAATGCTGCTTAATCAAACTCGAGCAACTGTCAACGACTATATTGAGCAAGCAGACGGTTCGGTGAAAAAGGTGTTCAACGCTGATGAAACCATACTTGCGCGAGAATGTCAGGATAAAATCGAGCAGGCATTTCATGACTGGGTAATGGCTGACAGCAGCCGCATACAGATAATTGAAGACAGCTTTAATTCTCGGTATAACAGCATAAAACCACGCACATATGATGGCAGCTATATTTCCGTCCCCGGCATGAATCCGAACCTTACCCTGCGCCCCCATCAGAAAGGCGTTATAGCACGAATCGCTGCTACCGGCACCTGCATGATGGCGCACGAAGTTGGCGCGGGAAAGACTGCGGCAATGGGCGCGGCGGGAATGTATCTCAAATCTATAGGCGCTTGCACCAAGCCGATGTACGTTGTGCCGAATGCAGTTGTGGCGCAGTTCGGTGAGGAATTACAGAGATTTTTCCCGGAAGCAAAAATCCTTGTGGCAACGTCAAAGGACATGGAAAAGTCGCAGCGGCGGCGGTTTCTTTCCAAGATATCAATTGGTAACTTCGACGCGATTGTGATTCCGCAGTCGCAGTTTGAAAAAATGCCGCTATCACTTGAACGACAGGAGGCAATGTACGATGAGAAGCTGACAGAAATCTCTTATGCAATACAGGCTGCAAGAGCAGATAAAGGTGAGCGGTTCACAGTTAAAGCTCTTGAACGTCAGCGTAAGCAGATAGAGAGTAAAATAGAGAAGATGCGCGCTGATTTCAAAAAAGATGATTTTATCACTTTTGAGGAGCTTGGCTGTGATTTTCTTTTTGTTGATGAAGCTCATGGATACAAGAATCTTGCTGTTTTCAGTAAGATGACAAATGTTGCAGGTGTGAATGTCAATGCCAACTCGCAGAAAGCGTTTGACATGGAGATGAAATGCCGCTATTTGCAGGAACTTCATCATGGCGGCGGTGTAGTATTTGCTACCGGAACGCCAGTCAGCAACTCTATAACAGAGCTGTTTGTATGGCAGTATCTTCTGCAGAAGCAGACGTTGGACGATATGAATATCGGATATTTCGATAACTGGGCGTCAGTTTTCGGTGTGATATCTCAATCCGATGATGTCAAACCTACCAGCGATGGGTATCGTTCCAGAACCAGGTTTTCAAATTTTGCAAACCTCGATGAGCTGTGTAATCTGTTCGGCGAGGTATTTGATATCGCCAAAACAGCAGATATGAATTTGAAACTTCCATCTATTTATGGCGGTAAGCCGGAAATGATAATCTGCGAAAAATCCCCTGAGCAGGATTTGCAAACGGACGAGGGCATAGAACGGGCAAGACGTATAGAGGCAAAGCTTGTAACTCCCGACGAAGATAATATGCTTGCTGTTTGCACATACATGACCAAAGTTGCGCTGGACGCTCGCATAATCGACCCGGAAGCCGAAGAATATGATGGCGGAAAGATTGCCCTCTGCGCAGACAAAATAATCGAGATAAACAGCGCAAAGCCCGGTACGGCACAGGCGGTTTTTTGCGATAGTAGTACGCCCAAAAAGGGCGATTTTTCCGTCTATCAAGCGCTTAAGGACAGGCTTATTCGCTCGGGAGAATTTACCGAAAAAGAAATAGCTTTTGTACATGACGCTGCTAATGACAAACAGCGGCTTGAAATGTTTGAAAAGGTCAATAGTGCTGAAATAAAGGTGATTATCGGTTCTACAAGCAAGTTGGGTACAGGCGTTAATATACAGCAAAAACTCTCTGCCCTGCATCATCTTGACGCGCCATATCGTCCTTCGGACATCGAGCAGCGGAACGGGCGCGGAATACGGCAGGGCAACGAAAATTCCGAGGTATTCATCGGGTACTATTCCACCAAAGGGACTTTTGACAACTACCGCTGGCAGATTCTCGAAAAGAAGCAGCAGATAATCTCGCAGATTATGTCCGGAAAGCCTGCCGCGCGGACCTGCGAGGACATAGATGAAACTGCATTGACGTTCGCTGAAATGAAGGCAGCTACAACGGGTAATCCTCTGATAGCTGAAAAAATGACGGTTGACAACAATGTGAACAGGCTTAAACTGCTGCAGTCAGCGCACATAAATCAGCAGCGTTCGTTTGAGCATGACATTTCTGTTAGATACCCTGACCTAATTGCCCGAAAAGGAAAAATGATAGGGTTGGTATCGGCAGACATTGAGCGTATAAAAAACGCTCGTCCCATTAAAGACGATGATTTCAGCATAGCGCTCGGCGGCAGGACCTACACAGAGCGTGCGCTTGCAGGAAAGGCGCTTGAGGAACAGGCAGCCCTATACCTTAAGTCGCATGAGTGCAGCGAATATAAGCCTATGGAAATAGGAAGCCTTAATGACTTCAAGATTTTCATAGCCAAAAAAGATTTTTCGTTTGTCCTCGTTCTGCGCGGAAGCGCGACGTACACAAGCGATTATCAGATGAGCGGGCTTGGCGGCATAACGAGGCTGTGCAATCTCTACGGCAAAATACCCGAACAGCTGCAGACTCTGCAAAATGAGCTTAGCGAAGCACAAAAGCAGCTCGAGAATGCAAAGGCTCAATATGGCAAGCCCTTCCCTTACGAAAGCGATTTGAAGTCGCTGCTTGAAAGGCAGTCAAGAATAAATGCGGAGCTTGAATTTTTAGACAGACCTCACGACGAAGTCTTTGACGATGAAAGCTCTGACGACGATGAAATGGAGATGTAAATATGAGCATAGAATTCAGCATAAACCAATACGATGAGGAGCGCTGTTATTGCAACAGCATGGTTGGCTTGAAAACGCTTCTTACTGCATTGTATTCGGCTGAACATCCATATGGCGCACTCATGCGCCTTGATGGAAACGAGCGAATCGAGATTGCCGATTTTGCTTATGATGAGCAGAGTGGCAAAGTGACTTACAGTATCGATTTCGATAATGATACTATAATCCGCAGCGAAAAGGATAAGCAGTTCAAACTAAACGGGATAAGTAAAATGCCGCTTGGAGCTGCATATTCGCTGCTTAGATTTCATGGCGAGCCCCTCCCATGGACTGTAAGCGACTACGAATACATGGAACATAAGGATATGTCCGAACTTTTCGGCGACCTTAACCCCGAGGCGAAAGAGCGCGGATTCATTATTGGTATGGAAGAAAAATACTTTGATTACTTAAAGTCTACCAAAGGCTATAATTTTCTGCGAACTGTGAACTTCAACGGAACTTGTTTTCTTGCTTTTGACCAGCGCGGCTATGATAACATTAAGACCTTTTTATCAGAAAGAATCCATGAGAAGCGGACTGAAATAAATCGGTTGGAAACCGAGTTTAATAAGGCATTCCCTAAAAAAGACCGTATGGTTGCAGACACGTTCAATGTTGTTTCAGCTGTAAGAATAGACGAAAACAACGAAATCGTTATGGGGTACAGAGAAACTGGATTTGGCACAAATTATGCAACATGGCAATGTTCGGGCGGTGATAATTATTACTGGGGGCATTACAATCTCCCAACGGCGGAAGCGGCAACGCTTGATATGTACAATCGTGTTGTTGAGGCGCTTCAGAACAAGGAAACACGCCACTCAGAAAGCAATTTCAAAGAGTCTGATTTATCAGAGTTTCCTGCCAGGCTGAATCTTGACCGCAAATCATATACCTTCAGCCTTGTTACAATTGACGATGTAAAAAGTTATGTAACAGGGTCGTACATTGGTGATGCGGACGATTTAGCGGAACTCGGGATACTTGAACAGTTCGACGGCACTTTTCCCCTCCATGACAATACGGTGTCCGCGAAGGTAGGTTATTACATTATTGGCAAGAATGACACAGAGTCTGTAAATCTGCCCGAAGTATACTGCGGTGACATAATGTCACATTTGGATGCTGCATTAGAATATGCGGATCTGCTTGAAGAACGGTTCATCAGGGTTGATTATTCGGAATTTGAAGATGACGAATATGAAGACGATGAGCTGGAAGAATAAATTTGACAGTAATACCTTAAGAGAGGTCAATGAATATGAACAATAGAGTAAAAATTTGCATTGCTTTGGTTTTAGTTGTGATTGGCATTGCTTTAGTAGCTCTTGTTATAAGAATGTGGGTTCCTGAAGAAAAACCGTCGTTATCCTTTCCAGTTGAACAAAGTCAATCATCTTTGGTAGAAAGGGAATCAGTCGAGGTTTCTACAGAGAATTACATATCAGACAATATCGACTCTGAAGAAACAACATTGCCTGAAATAGCAATAACATCCGCTTCTTCGACTATGGAGCCAATGCATCCTATTGAGTCCAGCTCCATACAGCACACACACAGTACATCTATTGCTACAACACCAAATACAATATTATCAGAGGAACTGCCAATCATTGGATATGATTTGACAGATTACCTTAACCAGTTGGATGATTCTAATATGCAACAAGGTGTTGACCCCAATACAGTTACCCCACTCAATCCGGAACAATGGGTTGACTGATATTTTTTTGCAAGGGAAAGTCTTGGATAGTATAGTAAGAAAGGAGCTATAGTGGCAGCTCAATACAAATACTCAAAAGAAGATTATTATAAGCTCACCAATGCTCCCTGCATTGATGTCGCTATAGCGCTCGGAATGCAGATAAACGAGAAAGCAAGCGACCGTAAGGCGTGGAAAATCAAGAATGAGCAGGGGCTGTGTATTTACCGCGAGGGAAACAACTGGTACAGATTCTCTGACGGCAGCCACGGTTTTCCTATTGACCTCGTTACGGACAAGCTGCATTGCAGCAGAGAACAAGCGCTTGATTTTATCGCTCAACACGTGATAAACGGCGTTTTTGAACAGGTGCAGCTTGACCAAAAACACGCCTCATACTCAAAACCGGCGCCTGCTGAGAGAAAGTTTGAAGTTCCGGCGCATGACGTGAAACCTAGCAGAGTTATGGCTTACCTTATCAAGACACGCGGGATAGACCCCGAAATTGTTAAGGGTATGCTGCAGCGTAAAATGATAGCCGAGGACAGCGAACATCACAATTGCTTGTTTTTCGGTCGAGATGAACAGGGCGTTATACGTTCGTGCGCTCTGCGCGGGACAACTCCGCAGCAATTCCGCGGGGAAACCGCAGGTGGCAATAAGGCGTACACGTTTGCCATGGAGGGAAAAAATAACGTGCTTCGGTTGTTTGAGAGTCCCATTGACGCAATGTCACACGCCACTTTCTCAAAGCTGCTCGGTAAAGACTGGACGGCTGACCATCGGCTTAGTACCAACGGCTGCGGCAGCTATGACAGCATAAAAAAATATCTTGAGAACCACACCGATATAACGTCGGTGTGGTTTGCTTTTGATAACGACGAGGGCGGGCGGAACGGCGCAGCAGCGTCGCAACAGAAACTGCTGCAGGACTTCCCCGACCGCGGGCTGAAAATACATATCAGCAACCCTATACGCGGCAAGGACTGGAATGAGGACCTGCAGCTTTTCCGTAAGGAAGAACAGCAGGGGATAAGTGCGCAGCAGTTTGTTAAGGCGAGAGAACATGTCTTCGAATATAGCGGCTATCACTTTAAGCCGGTGGGTTATATCCCTGCCGACTATTCTCTGCGCGATATATCGCAGGCTATTATGCCTTCCTCTGATATGGGATTTCACGAACCATATTCTCACGGCAGCTTTGGCTCTAAGCCGATACTTCGCTGCGCAGAAACAAATACACTTTTTCTTGCAGACGACAGCGGGTTATTCCACTACGATGGCGAATTTGTGGAACAGCAGCCGCAGCAGTCCGACAGCGAGGAAGATATGGAGATGGGGTAGGGGCGTCACGGTGTCGCACCTAGGTTGGAAAATCAAATAGGTAGGGGTGTCACCGTGACGCCCCTCAAGGAGGTAGTGCAAAAATGAGCCCTGGACGTTTTTTAGCAGCGCAGATTGACCCTACTTGTACGCAGGAGGATATGAAGGCTTATGGTTACACGTGGACAGGAATGCTTCCGATAAGGAATGCTGACCTTGCAAAAATGGTGTTTTCAACCACAGCTTCACTTTATGCTCTCCATGAGGATAACACCGAATCCTTGATTGAGGAAGAAACCGATATAGACAGCTGGAACGGTCTTTATGGAGTAGACGCTGATGAATGGCGAGCGTATCTTATGCAAAATGCCAAGGGAGGTACAATGGAAAAAAATAAAGTATACAACTTTATCCGCGCCGTGGGTGACGAGGAAGAAGTCAGACGAATGATGTCTGCCGTAACTGTAGTGACGGACGATGGTATTCCGTGTTTTGATTTCAATAAAGTCATTCCCATGCCTGACGAACTCAAAGTAAACGTTGGAATATCAGCGATTCGCGGTTACATCAACAACTATCTTACAATGGTCAATCCCTGCACGCCTGCCTACGACTCCGGCTTTGAAAAGTTTAGCGAAAAGGATTTTAAGAAACTGTATGAAGCTGTTTTCGATTACTGCAATCAGGAGCGCATTACGCTGGTAAACTGCTATCTTCCGTCCCCAGACGCAGAGAAAGCAAGGTTAGGAGAAAAGCTCGCTCATAACATCGAAAAATATGGGCAGCCGACTTGGTATGAGTGGTCGATTCAGCATTGGGGAACGCAATGGAATGCCTACTATCCTGCCCCTGCCGACGAGAACACTCTTGCGTTCTGCACAAGATGGGCAAGTCCGACCTCTGTTGTTGGCAAACTCGCCGAAATGTTCCCTGCGCTTAAATTTGAACACGTTTGGGCTGATGAAAGCTTTGGCTGCAACTTTGGCAGAAACATATACATGGACGGAAAAAACGTTGCGAGCTTTACACCGGCAGCAGGCTCGGAAGAAGCAAATAAAATTGTTGCTGATATATTCGGCTTTGACCCTAGTGAAACCACAGAGGACGATGAAGAACAGCCTGAAATGTAGAATGAACTGAGGTATTGCCGGGGGCGTGGCGGATATTCTTTTTTCGGTAATTTCCGCGCCTGCGGCGCGCCCGTACTCCGTACGGCAGGAATAGTGCGGTGTACCGCACTACTAAACAGCGCAGCACCAAAGGTGCTGCCGTTAGTGTACCAGCATAATCAAAACACTTGATTTAGTGTCACCATTTTTCAGAAAGGAAAACCAATGCCAAGAAAAAATCCAGAACGTTCAGTCGTTCTTCCACAAGAGATGGCTGAGGCACTTGACAATTACTCGGCTAAAAAAAGAATAACCACTTCACAGTCTATAAGGCAGTTTATTGAGCAAGGTTTATCTGTTGAAACTTATAAAAGCCATCAGAATGAAATACGCTCTTATATCCGCGAGGAAATCGAAAACGTTCTTGCCGTTGTGATGAAACAGTACATGGAACGGCTCATAAAAATGCAGGCAGTAACGACCCGCACATCGGGCGCTGCATTGTTCAGCACCATATCCGTGCTGTCGGAGCTGTATGTGGAAACTGCAACGTCCGAGGAAATACTTGCGAACGCCCTGCGGCAGGCAACGCAAATCACAAAGGCAAAGCCCAAATCAGACGAGGATTATTTAGCCGAAGCTCACGATTGGTTGAGCGCAGGCTTGGGCAAGCCCAATGATAAATAAAACAGGGGCGTCACGGTGACGTCCCTCAAAAAAGGAGAAAAGCTATATGAAAAAAACTGCTGCATATATCGTTGGAATCGGTTTGACACTACTTGTGTGCGTTGTTGTTCCGCTTGCGGCGTGTAAGATTTTTGCGGCAAATCAGCCGAATGAAATAATCATACCCGATGATTCGGTGAGCTTTCCCTCGGCTTCTGCGGCATATACGACCGCAGCGACTGCTTATGTCACACAGGCTGACGTCCCAAAAGCAATTGAGGAAATCAAGCAGCAGGACACCAGCTCGGCAGCTTCAGAAGAAAACCCAAAAGTTGCTTCCGCAGCAACATACCCGGCAAAGACTACTGTTCCTCCCAAGACAACATCCACAGCAGCAGTAACTACCCGCATTGAACCGACTACTGCCGCAGGGGATTTTCCCTTTTATCCTATAAAAGATGAAACATACGATTATCCTGCATTTTCGTTCTCTATCGATTATGAAGAAGAGGACATTCCCGAGATTGATATAGACCCGTCCGACCTTTTGAGTTGAAATCGTTAGGGGCGTCACGGTGACGCCCCCCCGAGGAGAGCATATGCCAAAAATTATTTATATCCAGCAGCACGTTGGAGATAACGGTCGCAAGTTTTCGCCGTCAAGAAATTCCCACTATGTGAAGTATATCGGCGAGCGGGAACACGTGCTTAAAAACCACGAAACAAATCTTGTGAAATACATGGGCGAGCGGGAACACGCTGCAAAACGCGTTGACAAACTTGTAAAGGAAGAAGCCGAGCAGCTGGTAACCTATGACTCCGACGCTGACACCAAGGACGTCACAAAATACGATGTCAAGATTGATGCTGTTTCTGAGAGAATGCTGACCGAACCCGAAAACGGCTTGTTCGGATATATTGACGGCAAATTCTCTGACGAATATCGTACAGCGGATATGCAGAAATATGTCCGCAGAATATCCACGCCCCACCGCAACGTGTTTCACAGCGTTTTTTCTTTCACACCGGACAGCGCCGAGGACGCGGGTTTGAAAACTCTTGACGACTGGGAAAGCTGGACGCGGTATCATATCAATGATATAGCGAACGGCATGAATATGAAAGTTGAAAACATCGAGTACCTTGCGGCAGTCCACCTTAAGGAAGGACAGCCCCATGTGCATATCATGTGGTGGGACAAATCTCAGCAGGTGCTTATAAACAAGGTTGACCCGCTTGTGTGCGATAAGATTCGCATTGATGTTACACGCAGTACCTACCGCGAGATGTTCAGCGAGATATATAATCAAGAGGATATCATGCGACGCGAGCTCAGAAAGAGTATCGGAGAATACACTTTAAGCAATGTCGTTTGCGGCGCTTCCGATGATTACACCATGCACATTATGGCAGGCATCCAAAAGGTCGCAATGCTCTTTCCGCCGAAAGGACAGTTCAAGTATGCCTATATAAAGAAAAAAGAATCTCCGGCGAGAATTGAGCTGGACAAACTTACGCATTACATCATTGACAACAATCCTGTGTTTAAGGAGAAGTACGATGAGATATGCGCGCAGCGGCTTTTATATAATCAGCTGCTGCATAGTGAGTCTTCCAACTACGGTAATTTTCAGATAAGCAGATATATGAAACAGGTCAATGATAAGATAGAGGCGGCTGTCGGAAATGAGATTCTGAGGATAATCAAGTCGGAAAAACTCGCCGGGCGGCTTAACGCTGCTGAAGTTCCGCAGACCTGCGAAATACCCGACGAGCCGTCTGTTGAAGATGTTCCCGCTTTGGATACGGAAGCCTTAAACAAAGCACACGGCATACGCTGCCGCATTCAATGGTCGGATAAATTCAAATCTGCCCGGGAGATGGCAAAAAACAAAATGTACGGCGAAGCGCTGAAGCTTTATTCCGAAGAATCCGACAAAGGAAATGTGCTTGCTTTGTATGAGATAGGCGACCTTTACCGCAAAAAGCTTGTCGAGGGTGATTCCCCCGATAGGTTTTACAAGGCTGCGCTCGAGGGCTTTCTGCAGCTTGAACCGTCCACCCAAAAGCTTGCTACATATATTCGGTATCGTATAGGCAGAATGTTCTATGACGGCTATGGCACACAGGTGGATTATAACGCTGCGTTCAGCTGGCTGAAAAAAGCCGCCGATGATAATCATCATTATGCAGCATACACCGTTGGCAAAATGCTGTATCGCGGACTGGGTACGCAGCAGGATACCGCCGCCGCTGCCGAATATCTTAAGAAGGCGGCTACTGAAATACCCGCAGCTGGCGTTTTGTTGGGTAGGCTTTACATAAACGATGACAGCCTTAAGGACCTTAATTCGGCTATCACGCTGCTAAATAACGCCAAGTCTTCAGAACCAACACTTTCTCCATTTGTGGATTATACTCTCGGGACGATGTATCTCTTTGAAAAAGATGTACGGAACGCAGCGCTTGCGAAAAAATATCTTGTGGCGTCTGCGAACGCAGGAAACGAATATGCGCAGATGATACTTGACAGTCAGTCCGCCGACTGCGTACTTAATCTGATGAGTTCGGTAGGTATGTTGCTGGCTGAAAACATGGAAAGCGACAGAGCTGCTTTAAGCGAGTGTTCTTCCGCGGCATTTGGACATGGAGATATGAGCGTGGAGCAGATACGAGAGTATCTGCTGAAATTGCAGGACAAAGAAAATACGGCGCAGATGTAAGGGGCGTCACCGTGACGCCCACGACTTTATTATGTATGGAGGAAAAATCTATGAAAAAAAATAAAGAGGACATTAAAGAGGGCATTAAATTACTAATAAGTTTAGTGCTTTGGGGAATCGTAGTTCCTACTTTAATTGTGGGACCTATAGTTTTATTTGTATCACGAATACCAACAAGGGACGATGCAATTTGTGCCGTTGAGAGCGGAGTAGTAGTGGACAAGAGCGCAACAGTATTAGAAGATTTGGGTAATCAAGAAGTCAATTTTAATATCATTGTTTACATAGAATATGAGTTCCATGATAAGGAACAATCGACGCTTAGATATTTCACAGTTCCATATGAAACATATTCTGAAATCGAAATTGGGGAGAAAGTATCCATGAGTTTTTTAGAAAAATCAGCGGAACAATTACAGTAGCATAATGGCATTTTTTCTATTGTGTTTTCATGAACCAAGACATTGCGCCGCCGCCGTTCATCTGCTGAAAAGAAAAGTGTCCCTTATTTTTTCGGCAGAATATCTAAAAAGCAAGCAAAATGTTTGTATATCATTGAATATGCAAAACAGTTGACAATGACTGTGACTTATGGTATAATATACTTAAGGAAATATGATTTCAGATAATCAGACATAAGGAGGATTCCATGAAACATCTTACAAAAAAGTTCGCAGCAATGGCAGCGGTTATAATGGCGCTCACAGCGATAAGCGGGTGCAAGGCTAAGCAGGATATCGACCTGTCGCTCATCGGCGGCGAGATGAACAGCGAAAGCAGCAGCTACACGGTTGACATTGTGGCAGACGAACCCACAGCCGAGGTACAGAGCAGCACAGCTCCCGCTCCCGAAACGGACGACGTTCCCGAGCCTGCGCCCGAGCAGCCTGCGGCAACTACCGCCCCTGCCCCCAAGCCCGTGGTAACAACAGCGCCTGAGCCTGCGGTAACGATAACCACAGACAAGCCCAAGGTTACAACGCCCGCGCAGACCGTGAGAACCGACCTGCCCAAGGTCACCGCAGAGCCGCAGTACACAGCCCCCGCTACAACAACGGCAAAACCTGCTCAGACCGAACCTGCCGAAATAGAAACGGATAGCAACGGCTTCCCTGCTAACCCGAAAAATAACGATACTTTTATCGCGGCAGACGGGAAGAAGTACATCTACAATAGTATATTTCAGCATTGGGGAGAAGTTCTCAATGATGGTAAGACGATAGTTGAGGAGTTCCCCGAATTTGAGCTGTCAGGTGAGAAGATTTTGGGATAATATGATGTATAGCATAAATGAACTTAATAAAATGCTGGCTCTTATAGTCCCGATTATATTGAGCGTGATAATGTATTCCGCTGTTATTGTGGCAATCGTTTATATCATTCTTCACCGCAAGGATAATCGCAAAAAGGAACAAACGAACCTGCCTTGTAATACAGAAACCATTGTTGTTGCTAAGAATGAGCAAGACGTCCCAACTCAAACAGCTCGAACGGAGCATGACGGGCAAGGCGCTAGCATAAAACCTGCTGTGACGGATTCTGTTCAAACTTATAGAAAGTCATATAAAATCGTTAAAGAGCAGGTTTACAAACGCAATCATTCTGACCAAGTTGCAATAGAAGTCCTGCATAAAAATAAAGTT
Organism: uncultured Oscillospiraceae bacterium; assembly: GCA_934462925.1. Lineage (GTDB taxonomy): Bacteria > Bacillota > Clostridia > Oscillospirales > Ruminococcaceae > CAG-115. The sequence goes on from CAKSIT010000013.1 coordinate 35,597, forward strand.
CCTCTTAAGCTTTGTAACTCTAAGAATAATGGCTTTTTCTTTGAACCGTCAGAAGCCGAGTTTTATCATTGCGCTAGAGCATGGGCAGAAGAAAACGGCTATATTCTTCTCTCCAAAGTCCGAGAGGCAGATATTATCCGTATAGATGATTTGGATAAATACCCTTTCAACCGCATTCTTTTCCAGTCAATAAGTCAAAAGCATTTCGATTTTGTTTTCTTTAGGCAATACAACATATCGACACCGCAGTACAACTGCATTCCTATGTTGATAGTGGAAATTGATGGACTCTCGCATGAAGACACTAGCAGGAAAAGGCGCGACAAAATGGTGGATTTGCTGGTTGAAAAATATAACCGACAACCTCATGTTTGGCGCAGATTGGATATTATTCACTTGCGAAAATGTTATGTAGGCGAATGCTGCCTTTGGCAAGAGGTTATTCAAGCCTGCGATAACACTATTGTGGGTGACTCTGCACTTCCTATTGAGGAAATACTTAATAAGTTCTTAAAGGTTAATGAACGCAGTTGATTTTCAATTGCGTTCTTCTTTTTTGGAGGGAAATTATGAACATTAAAAAGCATATTACGCGTATACTCGCAGCCGTTACGCTTTTTGCATTTACGTCATCGGCGGTGCTTGCTGATATAAATCTCGGCAACGAAGATGGCACAGACTTTCAGAACGGCACAGGAGATAATTACTGGGGCGTGTATACAGACAGCGGTCTGCCGATAGATGATACCGAAGGACTGCGTGTAACTGTTTATGACTCGGAATCGGGCGAAAAACAGTTTAACACCATAGATATAACTGGAAATCCAAATTTGTCTGCCGTTTCGTTTATGAATTATTTCGCTGATGAAGAAGAACTTGTCCCAAAAACAACTTGGTTGAAATATGTTGGGGGTACATATAACAGCATTTCAGCAGCGGATATGATTAAATATAACAAATTTGTTTTGGAAAGATGGAAGTCAGGCGCGTATCGCGCACAATACGTTCCACAGCTTGCAAGTATAGATATTGTGTCCACAAACAATACATCAAATCTTGAAGCTATAAAAAGTGTTCTTTCAGATAGTGAATTTCTAAGGGCATTATGTGAACTAATCGGAGGGTTAAACTATTCCGACATAGAGGACGGCAAGTACAAGATAGCCTTTGAGCCGGTAGCCTACTTCCGCTACAACGGTCAGAACTGGGCAATGAGCGCCACAGAGTGTGGCTTGCTCAATAAGTATATGAAAAACTTCTTTTCGGCAGGCTGGAACAGTACAAACAACTTGCGTGCGCTGCTCGGACCGCTTACGCACTCGAACCTTCCGCGCTCCGCGTTCCTTGAAAGCCGCGAGCTCGGCATAGCAGCGTATTCCCCGACCGAGAGCGACTACTACAACGGCAACGCAGACTACAACAGCGACACGTGCATTATTCGCTGCATGGGCATAGGCGTCCTCGCGAGTGGCAGTACAATGACTGAGGTTATAGGCTCGACAGTCGCGGAGTACCACACGGACACCGATGTTTATACGTCGTTTAATTTTGTTAACACAGGCTCTGACAGCATAATTTCATCAACCGCATTCTCTATATACAACGCTTCGGGCGAGCTGCCCGCAACGCGCGAAGGTCCTTCGAGTACGGCGTATTTCATAGAGAATTATATTTCGGAGATTCACGATGATGAAGGTCATGTAATCGGAGCAAATGCGTATCCTATTTACGGATATCTTGAAGAATCTGTTGAGATGAAAACAGTACGCGCCGATAGCCGTGTTAAGGTTTTTGTTGAGAATCCCGACTACGAGGAAACAACATTCGGAACAGCGCCGTATACCCTGCTCGGAACATTCCGTGACGGAGAGTTTATTGACAACAGCGAGGACGGCGCGACAGTTTTCAGCTACACAATTCGCAACCGCGAAACAGGAGCGCAGATAAAAAGCGGTAGTGTAAGCTTTTCCTGCCCTGCTGATGAAGAAGCTATGGGGTGGTTTGACTGGCATACGCCGAACACCGCCCAGGATATTGAGATAACGATATCCTCTAACAATTCCGACGTATTTATCCTCGACAGCAATGGCAGGCGCTATAACACGCTTGTTGTATCCGCTACGATTGATAAAGTCGAGGAGTTGACCCCGCCCGACCCTACCGTATATGACAGACGCCCGAGCTGGCACAACCTTTATACAGCGTCGTCTGTAGCAAACAGAGTTGCGCAGTATGCTTCCCCCGACAGTCCGCAGACGCTTGAGTGGTATGTATGGACATACGACTGGACGCAGAAAGAGCTTGAAGCGCGTATGGATTATTTCAACATCATTACATCTCCCCCGAATGAAGATGGATACTATGACGGAGCAGAGTATTACAGTTATAGCTTTATTGCGAAGCGGCGAGGCATAGATAATACATATTATGCCACAGAAAATTCGCAGCGCAAAAGCGGGTATCAATACGAGGGCGCTGTTTTGCTTTCGGGCGAAGCGCGCAAAATGACGTTCTCTGTATCCATAGACGCAGAGCTTGTGGTAACGCCCTCGCCGCGGTGCTACACAGCGACAATGAGTAATTCCACAGGACTGTACACCATGAAATCGGGCTATGGAATACAGGTCGAAGTCAAGGCGCATATATCAGGCAATACAGAGCTTTGTACAGGGTCGCAGGCGGCAAACGTGCTGTTCCCCGAGTTTAATTATCGGCTTGGCGAAGCAAAATACAATCGCTTGCTCGAAAAGGTCGGCGGCGTTTATGTGTTCAAACCGAATGAATACAGCACCTACAACGACAGAGTGCATTTCACCCCGATATGGTATCCCGATAGAAACAGCTACATTGTATATGCAGAAGTATTTGATGTTTGGTGTCCTGCAGGACAGCTTTCTGCACGAATGACGGACTGGGTATACATAAAGGGCAACGTATATGATGACTGGCATATAGCTCCGGTTAATCAGTAATGGGTGCGTCACGCGTGACGCACCGTTAATAAACTGCAAAAGGCACAATGCGGATTAGCTGCGTTGTGCCTTTGCTTATAGTTAAGGAGGGCAAAATGAACACAAAACATGGCATAACCGATACCGGGAAGCTCAAAACCATTGAAATCGACAAGTATGAGTCGATTCCGGGGAAGCCCGGCGTTTGCCGCGCAGTCGGACAGGCGAGCAAGCAGGAGGTATTCGACCAACTTAAGGAACATCTTGCGTATGTGGGAATGCTCCCGGACGAATACTTTCTTCTTTCTCGGGAAACTTCGGAATCCATACCCGATAACTGGCGGGGCTTCGCCTGCAATGTATCGTTCGGCGGCAGCGAGGGCATATACCTTGATATCAGCCTTAATACCGCGAATGGCTCGCAGAGCTTTATTACGGGAAAAACGTTAAGCGAGGGAGTAGAGGACTTCCTCAATATGTCGCGTGTTGCCGCAGAGTGCAACCTTATGCTTAACGGTAATGGCTGCCTTATGGCTCTGCCGCAGGATATAGCGGAATGCCTTGAGCATAACTTGGCAGGCAGAATCGAAAAGTATGATTTGAATATTGACTTTGCAAAACTGGATTATATTGAAATTGAGATTCGTTCCGATGAATATGTTGGCGGCATTGATGAAAACGGTCACGAGCGCAAGGATAACTTCCGCGAAACCACCAACCACATAACTTTCTTTGCTTCGTCTGAAAATATTGATGTTTTATTCAGCGACGATTCGCAGGAAGATTCTTTCGATAATCCAATAGATATTTCAAATGCAATAGAGCGTATCAGTAAGTATATTGATATGTCTGTTGAAAGCGATGATGTTGCAGTATATATCAAGCCGAAAGACGGTGAACGAAAGTGTTTTGAACCAACCGGAGCGCAACACGATGTTGAGGCTGGTGAAGAATCTGACGAAATGGAAATGTGAGGGGTGGTGCGAAAATGGTAACCAAAGGAACTTTATGCGATTTTAGCTTTTACGTTGTAGCTTTTGATACAAAAAATCACAACAGAAATTATGGCGAGTTTGCCAATAAGCTTTCGCTTGAACAGGCAAAAGAGGAGTTTGCCAAACGCTGCGCGCAGAATCCGCTGAGCGTGAATACAATGCTGGGTGTGGAATATGCCACAAAACGCTTGGACCTGAACAGGCGCGGGGTAGGTTCTATGGACCTGCTGCAATGTATCAATGGACATCTCAGATTATCGGACGATTATAAATCGGACGAGATTCTTTCGCAGGAAACGCTTATATCAGTAAACGCCAGGTCAATTCTTGAACGCGAAGCAGCAAGATTACAGCGTATAAGCGACGCTGCAACTGTAAAATGCGCAAAGCTCATCAGCGAAAAGATACAGGATATATCTTCTCCCGAGGAAGCACAGTGGCTTATGAACAGCCTTGCCGAGGATTATGGCATAGAGCGCTGCAAGGCTATACTTGCCAATGAGCTTCTCGGCAACCGCGAAATAGAAGATGGCGAAACAGCCGATTACTTATCCAATGCATTTGACGGAGAATACGACAAGCGCTTTGCCGTGACAGCCGGCAGCTCTGAGCAACTCGAAAGCCTTGCTCGGGCGGCTATGCGTGTTGAAGCAAGCCTTTCCGAAGCCGAGAGCAGACTTTACCACAGCGGGCTTGTAAACGGCGACATTGACAGCATAAGGTCGCAGTCCGCCGATGTGAGTGCGGAAATATCCCGCCACAACCGTATGGAGGACGCGGGGCTTGTTCCCGACGACCAACTGTCGCTATGAAAAAACTGGTGATGTTATTCGCTGCTGCTATAGTGCTTGCAGCGTTGTGCTTCCCGCCACAGGCTAAACCTGCCGCAGGATATAACGAGCTTTTCGGCGGCGAGGTGTTGAGCGAGTGGAAATTTGATAAATGGTCGATATACACTTTTCGCGGAATAAGGCTATGAGGAACACTATGAATAGAAATAAAAATTACAGGCTGCCCGTTTGCGCTTTCATCTTTGTCGCGGGCAGCCTTTCGACGTTATGGTTTGCAAACATTATGGACGATATGATGACAGAACGCACGATAACAACGCGATTCACCGATATCGGCGGAATGTTCGCGGGCGTATTTGAACAAGAAAAGCTGGGGCAGTTGTTTTGGCTGCTCGAAGCGTTAGTGGTGCTGCTGTGCATTGTGTATTATGTTTGCGCGGAGCGCTCTTACCAAGCGGATACATATACCGTGACCGGTAAAATATCAATACCCAAGCCGTATGGGCAGGGACAGCACGGAACGGCGTGGTTTATGAGCAAAGCAGAAAAGAAAAAGGCGTTTGATTACATAACCATAACCAAAGAAAGCGCGGTAATACAGACGCTGCTGAAAAACGGCGAAAAAAGGTTTCGCGCGGTAGAGGACAACGCGCCTCCGTCGGATATTGAGCCTGTAAAGCCTTGCCTGAAAAAGGGCGGCATAGTGCTTGCGCGAGAAGGGGGCACGACGAGAGAACGCATTCCGTGCATTATTAAAGATGTCCACACGCTTACGATAGGCGGCACAGGCTGCGGTAAAACGCGCTGCCTAGTTTTGCAGTCCATTTGTACGCTTGCGCTTGCCGGCGAGGGTATTGTTGTAAACGACCCAAAGGGCGAGATTTACCATTATACACACCTGCTGCTTGAAAGCCTCGGCTATGAGGTGAGAGTTGTTGACTTTCAGTCGCCGCGGCGTTCGGCACATTACAACCCGCTGCAGCTTATCATTGACGCAGTTAACGACGACCGTGTTGACGACGCGCAGACTTTCGCTTGGGATTTGGTTACTTTTCTCGTTGAAAAAAACGAACATTCCGAACCGATATGGACAAACGGCGAGATGGCGGTAGTTGCCTCCGCGATATTGTGCGTTGTATATGATAACAAGGAGCGCCCCGAGTATCAAAACCTCACGAACGTGTATCACTTTATCGCGAATATGTGCAAGCCTGTAAATAAGGTCATGCCCATTGACGAGTATATGCAGAAGCTGCCCGACAGCCATCCTGCAAAGGCACTCATCGCAATAGCTAAAATCGCCCCTGACCGCATGGGCGGTTCTTTTTATACCTCGGCGCTTACAACGTTGAGGCTGTTTGTCACAAACGACGTTTACCGCATTACCTGCGAATCCGAGTTTTCGCTTGACGATTTCGGAAAAAAGCCGCAGCAGGCGCTGTTTTTTATCCTGCCCGACCAAAAGACCACCTATTACCCTATTGTTACGCTGCTTGTGTCGCAGCAGTATGAGCAGCTCGTAACGTATGCGAAACGCCACGGCAACAGGCTTCCTCACCGTGTAAATTTCGTGCTTGACGAGTTTGGCAACTTCACGGCTATAGCGGACTTTGACAACAAACTGACTGTATCAAGAGGATACGGCATACGGTGGAACTTGTTCCTGCAGGATTTCAATCAGCTCGTCAATAAATACGGAAAAGAAATATCGGGAATCATCAAGGGCAACTGCCGATACTGGATATATCTGCAGTCGAGCGACGTCGAAACGAACAAAGAGATATCCGAGCGTATGGGCATTTACACAACATCAACGTATTCGCTGGGCGGCTCTACACAGAAATATGCAGCGCCGTCTAGCTCAACCAATATACAGCTTTCCCAGCGCAATCTGCTTAATGCGGATGAAATAGGACAGTTTGAACGACCCTATCAGCTGATAATATCAAATTCGCCTCCTGCGGTAATGTATTCTCCCGATATATCGCAGTGGACTTTCAATAAATTGTTGGGGCTTGGCAATGAAGCTCATAACACCGCGCTCATTGAACAAGACGAAAAGCTCCGTCCCGAGCGTGGGGAAGCCAACACTATCCAAAAGCTATGGAAACCGTGGGAGGATTCATCTGCTCCATCGTCTGCGTCATTCCCGCAGGTAGCAGCAGAACCCAGCGAATCCACCCATGGATTACATAATAAGCCACCATATTTCAGAAGCAGAAGGGGGGGAACGGTATGAGGAAACTCAGAAAGCTGTATCAGGCGATAGTTTGTATGACGGCATTTATTGCTGTGTCTTTGAGCGCGTCGGCAACGGGAGGACTTGAAAGCTCTAAGGCTGTAACAGGCACTACAGCGCTGCTCAACGACCTGTCTAACATTATGCTGGTTGTAGCGCCGATAGCTGGAACTGTCTGCATTGTGTACTTTGCGATACGGCATGGCGCGGCAGATGAAATGGACCAGAAAAAATGGAAGCAGCGTATTATTGTCGCTGCGGTATCCATTATCGTCGCGGTAGTCGCGTCTGCGCTCATCAATGCGCTTATCGGGTACTACCAGTAAATAGTCCAAGGAGGGGACGTATGAGAGTTTTTCTTTCGGGGCTGCCGCCCTAGCAAAAACATTGTAAATCGGAACATCACATCACAAAGGAGGATTAACACATGAAAGTTACCTGTGAATCGAAAAACATACGCCTGTTGTCCGGGCAGAATAACCGCCTTGCGATGGCGAGTATAACCCTTGACAATGCGTTCGTTGTACGCGGCTTAAGCGTTATGAACGGCTCAAAGGGCGTTTTCGTGAATATGCCCTCGCAGAAGGGCGTTGACGCAGAGGGCAAGACCCAGTATTGGGATACTGCATTCCCGTTGTCTAAGGAACTGCGCGACAGCATTAACGACGCCGTTATCGGCGCATATCAGACGAAGCTCAGCGAGCTGCAGCAGAGCGCCGCAAAACGCGACGAAACAACATCGGAACAGTCCGCAGACGGCGCAGAAGCCGATTCTGAGGACGATGACATGGAAATGTATTGATAGGAGGAACATCACTATGAAGAAGATTCAGAGAAAGCTCGTATTTAAGGCAATCATGGCGCGTGAGGCGGCAAGAGAAAAGGCGCTCATGCTTAAGGAAACGGTGCTCGACACCACCGGCGAGGGTTACGTTGACACCGCCATAAAAATCATCATTGCCGTAGTTATCGGCGGTCTGCTGCTCACGGGACTGGTACTGCTGTTTAATACCGTCATCATGCCGAGAGTTAACACCGAGGTTACCGAACTGTTCGATGCTGCCGGCTGATTCGCTGTCATTAGTGTCCTTACAGGGTGCGTCATTCATGGGCGCACCCTTTGTCGGGGCATTGGAAAGGACAAACGATGGTCATTCTAATTATATCACTCATCGGGGCTGTGCTGCTGGGACTTGTTCCTGTTTTTTCTTCGGGAATGGTCGGGGAACTTTACACCACGGTTTTTGACTGCGGGCAGTATCTTACGACAATAACAGGCGTGGAATTTTTCAGCCTGCTTATGCCCATATCATATGGAGTAGGCTTAAGCCTGATTATTCTTAAATTCCTGAAGAAAGCATTTGACATCTATGTCCTATGGACAGACGGCGACCCGGACGCAGACCCATTTTTGCTGCTTAGTAATTTTGTGCGCGCAGTAGGCACGGCTCTTATTTTCCAATGGCTTTACAAGCTGTTTGTAGATATATGCCGCGAAATAACAGACACCATTGTTGCGTACATCGACGGCGGAAACGATTTTACCACAGAACTGGTTAATACGATATTAAGCGCCGGTCTTATCCCGGCGATATCGGGGTTGATTTTTGCAATCTGCTGGTTGATTCTTTATTTTTCGTTCATGGCAAGGGGCATTGAGATGATGGTAATGCAGGTAGGCGTACCGCTTGCGTGTGTGGGACTGCTGGACAATGACAAGGGTGTATTCCGTGCGTATATAAACCAGTTCGTGAAGGCGTTTGTTACCACTATTGTACAGATAATGCTCAGTAAAATCGGTTTGTCGCTTATGTTAAGCGCAACGGTGTTTTCAATATCAAATGTGTATTGGGGTATAGCATGCTTGATTGCTGCTATTTCAATGCCCAAAATACTCAGAGAATTTCTTGTGCCAACAGGCGGTGATGGCAAAATCGGTAATACGGTATATCAGTCGGTACACGTTGCGTCGCTTGCCAAGGGCATATTTACAAAGTGAGGTGTACGCATGGATACACTTAATTCCCTGAGTATATGCATGCAGTCGATAATTTCGGCTGGGCTTATTATGCGCGTCATATTCTGCCTGATAAAGCTGACGCATGAGGAGGACGAAGCTTCCCGCTATAAAAAGAGAATCAGAAACTCAATTGTAATGCTCATTATGGCGCAGCTTATTTTTCCATTAAAGGAACTGCTCATATCCTATTTTGGAAACGGCTATTAAAGAGGAGGGAACGCTATGGACGACGAAAGACTCTACATACCGTATGGGCTGTCAATAGACCAGGAGTTTTTTCCGGGCTTCGGGTCTAAGGAACTCAGACAGTTTATTGCAGGTATAGTTGGTGCTGCTGCGATAGGCGCTGTGCTATTGCTGATAACAGGACAACTGCTGACTATTATCGTGTCATTGATTATCGGTGCTGCCGGAAGCATGATGGCGGCGCGCAAAGACCCGTACACGCGGCTGTCTGTTGTAGTACAGGTCGCGGATATGCTGCATTTCCGCAGGTCGCAGAAACAATACAAATACGTTTACACACCGCCATGGGATACGAACTGACGGTATATGTGCTGACAGCAATCTATCTCGCGGGCATTTCCGTACAGGATATGCAGCGGCGGGAAATATCAAATGCCGCCCCGCTCGTGATTGTGCTTGCAAGCCCTTTTATAAGCTCTGCGACAGGTGCGGAACGCATTATCGGGCTGTTTGCGCTGCTTATTCCGCTTGCAATGGTCAGCATTATTACAAATGGTTTTGGCATGGGTGACGTAAAGCTCTGCGCGGCATTCGGCTGGACGCTTGGAGCGGTTGCAGCTTACGGAATGCTTGCAGCTGCGCTTTTTGGCGCAGTTGTAGTATGCAAAATCACGAAAGAAAAATCACTGCCGCTTGCACCGTTTATAAGCGGTGCAGGTATGGCGGCGGTCATATTAAAGGAGGTCATACTCAGATGTTAAAAAATCGCACTCTTATCGGCATAATCCTTATCGTTGCGGCGATAGGACTGTGCTTTGGCATTTCGCCGCTTTTCAACACGATTCTTGCGAGCAAGACGACAATAGTAAGGCTTAAGCAGGATATCCCGCAGGGCGCACAGGTAACGGGCGCAATGCTCGAGGCTGTCGAGGTCGGCGCAATGAATCTGCCGACGGATATGCTCAACGACCCCAAGCAGATTATCGGGAAATATACGGTTGCCGCCATGTTCGCAGGCGACAGCTTTACGGCGGCAAAGCTGTCCGACACAATTGACGATTCCGACAGTCTGCTGCGACAGCTCAAACCGAATGAAACCGCCATGTCGGTTACGGTAAAGTCGCTTGCAAACGGTCTTTCCGGCAAGCTGCGTCAGGGCGATGTGATACAGATAGTATCCGTTGACGAGGACGATAAGGCGGAAATCTACGAAGAACTCCAGTATGTTGAGGTCCTTGCGGTTACATCCGATAACGGCTCGGACAATGTTTACAAGGACGGGGAAGTGAATGCTGCCGAGAGCGACGATGACGAGGAGCAGTCACTCTATGCGACGGTTACGATAATACTGCAGGACAGAGCGCAGGCGCTGCGACTTGCGGAATGCGAGAATACATCGCTCCACGCAATATTCGTAACGCGCGGCGATGAGGAGTATAAGGCAAAGTGCCTTAAGGCGCAGCTACAGCTTCTTACCGGCGACAAATCAACCGCTACTATTGCGGAAGATTATATTGCAGAAAGCGAGGAAACTGATGTCGAATAAGATTATTGCCATGTACGGCAACTCGGGCAGCTATAAGACTGCGACAGCTCTTGCGCTGGCGCACTACATAGCGTCTAAGGGCAATGATGTTATCGTAGTGGGAACAGATACGACAAAGCCGCTGCTGCCGATTGCAGCGCCGTTTGAAACGAAGTTTGGCGGGTCGCTTGGCAAGGCGCTGTCAAGCGTAGACTTTGACGCGGATACAATACGCAGAAATCTGTACATGGCTACTGACCACATAGGGGTGCTGTCGTACAACATACGCGAGAATGCAAACAGCTACGCAGTTGTATCGCCCGAACGCATAGACATACTCTATATGCAGCTGCGGCAGCAGCTCGGCGCGCAGATAATCGTTGACTGTACGTCCGATGTGGCGCAAAGCAAGCTCACAGCAAAGGCGATTATAAATGCCGACCACACCGTGGAGCTGCTTACCTGCGACACTAACGGTCTTGTATTCGACGGTTCGCAGGAGCCCATATTGCAGTCTGAACAGTATAATTACCGCAGCTTCATACGGCTTATGTCGCTTAGCAATGCGTTCAAGCAGGACGAAGCGGCTGTAAAAAATGCGCTAGGACGTATTTCGGGTACGATTCCTTACTGCCCGAAAGCGGCGGAGTATCTTAATCAGGGTACATTGCTGACAAAGGGCGTTGACGACCGCGCATACAGGGCGGTTATAAAATCTCTTGCAAAAATTGTGCTAAAGGAGGAATGACGATGTTTTGGAAAAAAGAAAAGTCTGCTGAAAAACCTGCTAAGGAAAGCAAGTCTGCTGAAAAAAGCGCAAGAAAAAAGAAAACATTGTCCTTGCCGATTCTGCGGCGGTGCGCGAGGTCGCGAGGGAGATGGTATCCTTTGAGCAGCTGCTTAAACTGACGCAAGAGTTTATGTCACGTAAATACGGACTCGAGCTTTACTCGGCAGACAAACGCGACGCTATGAAACAGCTTATCAAGCAGTTCATGAAAGACAATAACTACTATATCGCGGGCGTATCCCTTGCGGACGCCGCCGAGCAGCTTTACCGTGAGATGGCAGAGTATTCGCTGCTGACTCCGCTGCTCCAGCGCAAGGATATAGAAGAAATAAACATCAACGCGTGGGACGATATACAGGTTATACCCTCGAAAGGGCAGCCATACAAGCTGGCGGAACATTTCACTTCACCGCAGCACGCTCTTGATGTAGTGCGCCGAATGCTGCACAATAACAAACTGGTATTTGACGCGTCGCGCCCGCTGGTTACGGGATTTCTTGATAAAAACATTCGTATCTCCGCTGTGCATTCGCTTGTTGTAGGCGAAGATGTCGGTGTTGCCGTGTCCATCCGTATCGTCAATCCCTGCAAGATAACCAAAAAGCAGTTCATTGAGAGCGAAATGTGTACAGAGGAAATTTACGATTTTCTTGTTATTTCATTTGTGCATGGTATTTCTCAGGTGTATGCCGGCGCTACGGGTTCAGGAAAGACGACGTTCATGGCTGATATAATGAGCAATCTCCCGGACGACAGACGGCTTATCACCATTGAGAAATCCGTGCGTGAGTTTAATCTTAAGAAGTACGATAGTAATGGTGAGCCGATAAATAACGTTATACATTTTGTTACTTATGAAAGTGACGACCCGAGCCGCAGCGTTACCATGCGCGCCTTGCTCACAAAGTGCCTGACAATGGACCCTGACAGCATATGCGTTGCCGAGATGAAAAACGAGGAGGCATGGGAAGCACAGGAAGCTGCCCGAACGGGACATACTGTGCTTACGACTACGCACGCTTCGGGCGTCAAGGGCGTATATCCGCGTCTTGCCACGCTCTGTATGCAGCTTTACGGCGATACGCCCATGAATACTCTCCTGTCGTTTGTTACAGAGGCGTTCCCGATTGCGGTATTCCTCAAAAAACTTGACGACGGTAAGCGCCACATCATGGAAATCGCGGAGTGCGTGGGCGTAAACACGGAAGAAAGCAAGGCTATTACGCGAACGCTTTGGAAGTACAATGTAAAGTCTGAGAAAAAAATTGACGGCAAGGTTGTTATCGACGGCGAGTTCGTACGGGTTAATCCCATATCAAAGGAGCTGCGCGACCGTATGCTCGAAAACGGCGTTGCTGACGATATCCTCAGAAAATACTCGGAGGTGTGATATGGACAGAATAATTTATCTTTTCGGCTCGCTTATGATGTCGGCGGGCATTATTATTCTGCTTGGCATAACGCCCGAGGTGATTACGCAGGATATTATGTCGCTTATGTCGCGTGAACGCAGTCTTAAGTACAAGGTTGCACAGGCGCAGGGTAAAATCAAGCAGAACAGACTCCAGCGGGCGATAATGAATATAAAAAACGTGTTGGTAGCAACACATTCCGAAAATAAATTTTCACTGCTCATATCGGTGTCAATTATCGGTATCTGTGTGGGATTTCTGCTGGCGGCGCTGCTGCAAAACCTGCTGATTATACCGCTGTGTTCGGGCGTATGCGTAATACTGCCATATGTGTATGTTAACGTGCTGCTTTCCAATTACAATCGCCGTATCTCCGAGGAGCTTGAAACAGCGCTGTCGATAATCACCACGAATTACGTCAGCAATGATGATATCATCTACGCTGTGGAGCAGTCTATCGACTATATCAACCCGCCTGTACAGCAGGCATTCCGCAAATTCCTTACGCAGACAAAACTCATAAACTCCAATGTCAAGCTCGCTATCGAGCAGCTCCGCGGCGAGATAAACAACGAGGTTTTCCACGAGTGGTGCGACAGCCTTATCGAGTGTCAAGACAACGTTACGCTGAAAAAGACGCTGCAGCCTATAACGGCGCGTTTGTCAGATGTGCGTATAGTCAACGCTGAGCTGCGCAATATGCTTATCAGCCCGCGCCGCGAACACATAATGATGGTTTTCATTCTGCTGGCGAATTACCCGATACTCTATTTCCTCAATGCAGACTGGTTCACGGTGCTGACAGATACGTTTGTCGGGCAGATAGTAAACTCCATCGTTGCTATTGTGGTGATAGTATCCGTGATTCTCGCGTACAGGTACACGCAGCCGATAGAATACAAGAGGTGACAAGATGAGTATATATAACATAGCGCTATATGCTGCTGTTTGTGCAGTCTGCCTTATTTTTGCGGGCGGAGCTTACTGCTTTGCCCTCATATTGCTTAAAGTGCCGTCAAAGCGCACCACAAAGGCAGTCAAGGCTATTGCCGCGCGAAACCGCCCTGCAACGGCGGGATTCAAAAATACATATAATGATATCTCGCTGTTCGTGTCGAAGTTTATAAAACTCAATGAGTTCAAACGCAAGGAGCTTGCGGACAGCCTTAAAATCGCAAACATTGCAATGTCGCCCGAATTGTTCACGGCGCGCGCAATCGTTAAATCTGCGGGAATAATGCTGCTTTCCGTGCCGTTTTTCTTTATTTTCCCGATATTCGGGCTGCTTATCGTAGCCCTTGGCATTCTTACATATTTCTCTGAAAAGCAGAAGGTCGATACCTGCATTAAAGAGAAGCGGCGGCAGATAGAATTTGACCTGCCGAGGTTTGTATACGCAGTATCGCAGGAAACCCAAATGACCCATGATGTTATAACGATACTCGAGCGCCACAAGGATAATTTCTCACCGTATTTTAACGAGGAGATTGAGATAACAATAGCCGATATGCGCACGGGCAACTACGAAGCCGCTATTACAAGATTTGAGGGGCGAATCGGCAGTACAAATCTGTCGGAGGTCTGCCGCGGGTTTATACAGATGATACGCGGCGATGATACGCACGTGTACTGGGAAACGCTTGAAATACGGTTCTCGGAACTGCAAAAGCAGCAGCTGCGCAGCATTGCGCTTAAAATTCCGCCTAAGGTGCACAGGCTGTCATTTTTTCTGATGATGTGCATGATGCTTCTTTATGTTGTCGTACTCGGCTGGGAGCTTATCAGCAATATGGGCATTCTGTTCGGATAAGGAGGGCTTAATGAAAAAACTTCTTAATCGGCTGAAATCGACGCGCGGAGAGGGATATATCGACGTTGCTGTTGCAATGCTTGTGGTGATGGTGCTGTTAGCCTCCGTAATAAAAATCGCACCGATATTCATCACAAAAATGACCATAAACAATTACGCAAGCGAGCTGTGCCGCGAAGCGGAAATAGCGGGAAGAATCGGGTCGGAAACCAACGCGCGCCTTGAACGGCTGAATGAATCACACCCGAATCTTAATGCTGTAGTTGTTTGGTCTGAAAACGGCAGGGTGCAGATAGGCAATACGTTTACCGTAACAGTCAGCACGACGTATGACTTCAGCTTTTTTGTGTTTAACACTACGCCTATAACGATATCTGCAAGCGCAGAGGGAACATCGGAGGTGTACTGGAAATCGTGAAATTGCTGAAAAAAAGAATGATTAGCTGTAAGGGCTTTTCATATGTCATGCTGAGCGTGATAATAGTTGTGGTAATGCTTATCGGCGTTGCGATATTTGAGATAGTGCGCATAAACATACAGGCGCGCACAGTTCGCGATAAATTTGAGGACGCTATAATATCAATGTGCGTTGATAATTACAGGCAGATGTATCAGCCTGTGCGTGAGGGGCACGCGGCGAGCTATGGTTACAACGGCACACGCTGGATTGAAAACAACAGGGCGAGCGAGCGCTATATCCGCGATTACCTTGATGAGGCTATGAGCGCGGGAGAGATAATGCAGTGCGAAATCGTATCGATTGATTTCGATGTGGATTCCGCGGCGCTTGCGCCCTCTGACGTTGACTCGGCGCAGAAATACACGATATCGGGCAGCATAGTAGTACGTGTTCCCTATCGCTTCGCGTGGAGTGATTTAGCGCCCATATCAATGCGTCTGAATGTTACATCAAAATGGCGGGCGATGTTTTAGAAAGGAGAGCAAATGCAGATAGTAATAGCAATACTGACCCTCGCAGCCTGCGGGGGCTTTTTGTACTGGTTTAAGCGCGCGGACGCCCGTAAACGTCTGCGCCGCAGCGAGGAAATCGAGGAAGAACGCGCACGTGCTGCGGTGCAGACAGCGCAGGCGTTTGTAAACGCCAAAGACCTTGGGCAGAACTGCCTGTATACGGTAGATGGATATATTTTTGCATACGTCAAGGTCGAGGGCGTTTGCCTTGAACTGCTGAGCAGGCAGGAGCAGAAGCACCTGTGCCGACAGCTGTCGGCGGCGTTGTCGGGCATAAAGCGTCCGTACAAGAGCGACGCTGTAAGCCGTCCCATGGACATATCCAAGCCCCTGCAGGAGTATGAGGAACTTTATAATGCTGCGTCTGGCGGCAGAAAGAAGCTGCTTAAAGCCGATATGCGGGAAATGGCGGACATGGTTATGGCAGGTGAAACGCTCGAACGTCAGCATTACATAGCAGTATGGGACACGGTGCAGCGCGCCGATGAGCGCACCATTGTTTCTGCGGCGCAGGATATAGCAAAAAAATATACCGACAACGGCATTCCCGCGGAAATTCTCGACCGCAGAGGAATTGTACAGCTGTGCAATCTTGTGAATATTCCCGCTTATGTCCACATTGAAAGCGCAGACATCGAGGACGCAATTTCCGTCCTTGCGGAGGATTAAGGCATATGGATAACGGACTACACATTGTGCAGGGAAACGATATGTACCTGCAGATTTATGAATACTACCGGAATAAAATAGCGTTCGGCGCGTATAAGTGCGGCGACAGGCTGCCGACATACAATGCGCTTGCCGAGGAATATTCCGTTTCGCTGACTACCGTCAAAAAGGCGTATAACAAGCTTAAGGCGGAGGGCTATATAACGCAATCCCGTCAGGGCAGCGTTGTTTCGGAAGTGCCGGTAAAGCCGTCGGACGCGCTTTATGCGCTTATGGAGCAGGCTGTTAATAAAGCGGTCGCATCAGGCGCAGGAGAAAAGGATATTATCACGGCAATCGAGAAAATGTGCGACAGGTACTGTTGAGGAGGATAACATGAAATTCAAAAATACAGAAGTTGAAGTCCCCGTAAACGCTGCGCTGCAGGCAAACATTACGCCCATAGGATTGGAGTTTGAGATGAACAGGCTCAGGCTGGGCGAAAACTACTGCTGCGTTTTTGCAATAACGAATTACCCGTCCGAGTGTGATTACGGCTGGTACTCAAAGCTCACCAATATTCCCAGCACGGTTGTAAGCATAAATTACGAGCCTATTGATAATGGCGCGGCTGTGAGCGAGATATCCAAAAAGATACGTATGCTGCGCGGGCAGGCGGCTGGTACAAAGGACCCGCGCGAACGCCAGCGCTGTCAAAAGGCAGCCGACGACCAGGAAAAAATAATGTACAGAATGGACCAGAACGGCGAGGTTATGGGCAAATGGAACACCACGATAATGGTGCTTTCGCGTGATTTGGACGATTTCAACGCCCGCTGCGACCGCGTAAAAAACACAGCCAGCATACTTGGCTGCAAGCTGCGCATTCTTGCAAACCTGCAAAAAGAGGGGTATCAGCAGATATCTCCCACCTATCCGCAGATAAAGCGCATACAGGAGATATCTTCTCGGTACTTCCCTGTAAGTACATTCGTTGGCGGATTCCCGTTTTCCTCGGGCGGGTTTAACGACGGCAGCGGATTTTACCTCGGACGCAACAGCAACGGTGGCATGATATTACTCGACCTGTGGAAGCGTGACCGCAACCGTGCCAACAGCAATATTACTATAGTGGGCGGTTCGGGTTCGGGCAAATCCACCGCAATAAAGCATATAATCGCTTCTGAGTATGCGCGAGGGACAAAAATCATTGTTATCGACCCCGAAAGCGAATACAAGGATATGTGCATGAACCCGCTTTTCTCGGGCGACTGGATAGACGTAGCAGGGGGCAGGGGAGGGCGTATCAATCCGCTTCAGATACGCCCCGTACCGCCTGACGCAGACGAAGCTGCCGAGGGCGTTACCGCAAAGGACAGCATAGGCGACCTCGCAATACATCTGAAAACGCTTGAAACATTCTTCAAGCTCTACATACCCTCGATGGACGACAGGCTTCGCGCCCTGCTCAATAAGGTGCTTGTGGAAATGTACGCGCAGTACGGCATAACATGGGATACCGATGTATCGTCATGGAGCGCAGAACGCTTTCCTACGCTTGGCAGTCTGTATGATATCATTGAAAAACGGGCTAAGTCGGATGACAGGAACGCCGCGTATTACGAGGATTTGCGCACATACCTTGAAAGCGCCGCGAATGGAGCAGACCACCAGCTGTGGAACGGATATACAACAATAAATCCTGCAAGCGGGTTTATCGTACTCGATACCAAGTCGCTTATTCAGATGTCGGGAACGGTGCTGGCTGCGCAGTATTTTAATGTTCTGTCGTGGTGCTGGGAGCAGATAACACGCGACCGCACCGAACGCATAATGCTTGTCGCCGACGAGTGCTGGACGATGATAGACCCTCGCTGCCCGCAGTCGCTGGAATTTCTCAAAAACGCTGAGAAGCGCGCCCGAAAATACGAGGGCAGCATAGTTGTGGGAACGCAGTCCACAAGCGATTTTCTCGACCCTGCCGTAAAGTTCTTCGGGCAGGCTGTACTTGACCTGCCCACATATAAGCTACTGTTCTCAATGGACGGAGATTCGCTTAAGCAGGCAACGGAGCTGTTCAGCCTGAACGAGGCGCAGAACGAGCTTATCTCCTCAAATCAGCGCGGACTTGCACTTATGAAAGTTGGCTCTCAGGCGGTAAAGGTTCGCTTTGTCCTGAGCGATGAAAGACTTGAAATGTTCGGACGCGGCGGCGGTAGATAATAATGTAAATTTATCGATAAATAGTATTGACTTTTCTGCTTGTGTAGGGTATAATAAAGTAGAGGAGGCGATATTATGTCTATAGCTCACGACACTTTGAACAGTCTTGTATCAATCACGCAGTTCAACAAGGGGCAGGCGTCAAGGATATTTGACAGACTGCACAACGAAAAGCAGCTGATAGTGCTGAAAAACAACATTCCCTCTGCGGTCATTCTATCTCCCGAGGAGTATGTAAGGCTCTCTGAAATGGCGGAGGATTATGTCCTTATGCTTGAGGCACAGAAAAGGCTGGCGCATTCTGAACATACGCTGTCTTTTGACGAAGTAATGAATGAATGCGGCGTATCGCAGGAGGATATTGACAACGCGCAGGAGCCTGAAATAGAATGAGTTGGACAATTGTTTTTCTTGAGGAAGCCAAAGACGACTTAAAGAAGCTCGATGGTTCTGTTAAGCCGCAGGTGCTTAAGGGAATACAAAAGGTATGTCAGAATCCACTACCGGATTATCAAGGGGGATATGGCAAGCCTTTGGGAAACCAGTCGGGTGCGGCTCTTTCGGGACTTATGAAAATCAAATTCAAAAAAATAGGAATACGTGTGGTCTATAAAGCTGAGATAACCGACAATGTTATGCGAATTATTATAGTATCTGCACGTAGTGATAATCAAGTCTACGAAGATGCCGAAAACCGTCGAAGAAAATACGGTATATAGTATAAACAGCCGAGAGCAATCCCGGCTGTTTTTTTGTGGAGGCAAACATGGCAGTAAACCCCAAACTGGTAATGATGGCAGTACAGGCGGCGGGAAACGAAAAAATCCGCAAAGCCGTGCTGAACATCGTGCTTTATACGCTGGGCGTCATATTGATGATACTTGTTACGTTCGCCGGTATAATCAGCGGGCTTATAAGCATTATTCAGAACAGCGACCTCGCAAGTCACTGGGGGTATTTCAAGAATACCATATCAGAGGT
Source organism: uncultured Oscillospiraceae bacterium (assembly GCA_934462925.1). GTDB lineage: Bacteria > Bacillota > Clostridia > Oscillospirales > Ruminococcaceae > CAG-115. The sequence continues at coordinate 55,140 of CAKSIT010000013.1, forward strand.
TTTCAGCGGTATCGAGTGCGATATAAATTCCGATGTAAAGAACGAGGTCTACGACTTTATGCCCGATTTCTCGGTCAATCTTTCCAAAGCTGCCATCTCGGATAATTTTGATGGCAGCTCTCTTATTTTGTATGACGAAAATGAGATGGCGCAGGCGCAGAGCATTATGAAAAGCGTAGCCGATGAATTGCGCGGCTTAAGGACCGAAGAAGAATTTGAGAGCTATGCAGCGGATTACGATACCGCTCTTTCATTTTCGGACATAAGTGCCGTGAGCTTTGCGGAGGACAGCGGAACGGACGGTATTGCGGATTACCCCGAAAGCATAAAGCGCTTTCTGTACGCACGCGCAATGGAGCAAATGCCTACATACGATTACACGTTTGAGAAAGTAACTGTTGATGGCAAACCCGCGCAGCGGCAGACTCTTGTGGTTGCCGACTCAGGCGGTACTCAGACGGTTGAATACACGTGTATCGGCGGCGGGCAGATTTATCTGCCCGAGTTTCTTGCAATGTATCATATACGGCAATGCAGGGAGTTCCTGCTTACCGTTGATATGACCACGGCGCAGGCAGAGGAGCTTGACGCACAGCTGGAGGAGGCTGTCGGCGGCATACCCGAAACCGCAGAGGACGCTGCGGAGTATCTTGATAATGCATATCAGGGCATTATTGACGGCGAGGGCGCAATAAAGCTCAACATCTTCGAGGTATCTAATCTCAAAACGCTTATGGAAAACGCCAATATGGACGGCGCTGTAAAAATAGAGGTTGAAAGAACCTCCGACAAGCTGTCCATAACGCTTGAAACCGTCGGCTCGGACATTTGGCGGGAGCTTTTTGAAATCGACGAAAAGGACTGGGATTTTGTCGAACAGACGCAGAAAGAAATAGAAATGGCGCTTGACGACGTGGGAATATCCGATGAAGAACGCACTATCTCGCTTGATAATATGGTGCAGCTTGCGCTGTTTGTGTACTTTGAGGGCTTCTTCGAGCTGCCAGTTAGCAGCACGGAGCTTGCTGCGGGCGGCAATGGCATATTGTCACAGTACGGCGACGTGTCCGAGCTGCACAGATATACCTACGGCAATCGTGTGTACGGCGTCCCCGAAACGGGAATAACGCTCGAGCTTTCGGGACAGACGGATATCCACGCGGATTTGCTGAGCTGCGGCGGGTGTATACAGGACGTTGTAATATATGATGTATGGAATATGGAGGAGCAGGAGGTTGACAGGGTCAACGAATCCCGCGTTTACAATCAGAGTGCGATAACGCTTGCATACTATATTGATACCGACCGTTTTGAACGCGATTATGGCTTTCCGTTTCCGTCAATCGATGGTGTGGCAAACACAGGTACGATAACGCTGTTTTTGGAGTTCTCTTGCCTTGATGACGTTGAGTACAGCGAGCTTGACATAGGTTCGTCGCTTTATGATATACGGGACAGGCTCGTTGTGGGATACTCGCACAATGGCAGGTACAGCGACGAGCACGACGTCGGGTTATGGCGGCATAAGCTTGACCGCGATGATTATGTTCCGCACGTTGGAATAAAAACGTACTTTGCGTCCGGCGAAGCTTATGTGGAGCGTGTTGACGGTGCGCATTATTATGGCGGACCGAGCGTGTATGATATCGGAGTGCCGTCAAATCCGCGCCTGTGGTTCAAGGGCTTCCGCACGGGCATTAGCGAGGAGCTGCTTGATACCATTAAAGCGGCGCAGGCTGAATAAGAAAGGAGAAAATCATGATAAACCCATTACTTATTGCCCGCAAGGAGAACGCGGGTATACTCACCAAGATATGCAGCGAGCTGGGCGCTACCCCGCGCGAGATAATAGGCGAGGACTGGTCGCTTGCGCTGTTCATCAAAAACGACCTTAAGAATGTTTTCTACCAGTCGCACTACGTCCTTGATGTTTCCGCCTGCCATGAGCAGGGCGACGACTTTATCGCAATGTGCGAGGGCATAACCTACCAAAAGGATAACGCCAACATTATAATATACGCCGACCGGTTCTATGCGGGCGACAGCTTTCTCGACAAGCTCGTACACAGCGGCTTTCGCAACATTGTCGCAAACTACCCCGATGTGGACGATAAAACCAATATCGCAAAGATGATGGAGGACCTTAAGGAGTGCCTTACAGGCGGGCTCTCCAAGCAGAAGTGGCGCAGGTATGACAAATCGTTTGACGCGCTTGCTGAAGCCCGCGAGGCTGCCCTGCTTGCTGAAAAAGAGAAAGAGAAGCCGCGTTTTTCGCAGGCGGGACTGCATATCGCCGTTGTGGGCGCGCAGAGCAGAATAGGCACGACTACGCTTGCTGTGCGGCTTGCCGCATACTTTTCCGAACGAAACGGAGCAAGCGTTGTAGTTTGCGCAAATCCCCGCGGCGAACAGCAGCTTGAAATGATGGGCGAGGTATACGACGCAAGTCAGCAGGACGGAATTTACACCATAAACGGCGTGGATATATGCACCGCGAACGCCGACCCTGCCAAAAGCTATAATGCCGAGATTTACGACTTTGGCAACAGGCAGACGGCGGATATGGATTTTTCGGGGTTTGACAAGGTGTACGTTGTCGGCGGCACGTCGTGGAACGAGCTGCCGATGATTTACGATGTGCAGACGGCTCTTAACCGCGTGAATTATTCTGTGGCGGTTAATTTCTCCGACGCTGCGGCAGTAGAGAAATACCATGAGCTGCTCTCGGTCAATCTCAACGACGTGATTCTGCTGCCGTATCAGCCCGACCCGTTTGATGTTGCAGGCTGCGAGGAGATATTCGACAAGGAATTTGCCGAGTGGGCGGATCCCGAGGAAGCAGAATTTTCCGAAGAAAAATAAAGGGAGAAAGCTATGAAACAGGACAGACAGCTCGTGCGGGCAAGCGAAGATTTCATTCGCGCAGACCTTTCAGCAGGGGCTGTAAAGGTCCTGTTTCTGCTTGCTGCGGCAGCACAGGCAGGCGGCGGCAATACTGCGCTCATATCCAACGCCCGCATAGCGGAGCGCACGGGACTTACCAACATTTCGCGCCTGATAAAGGAACTCTATGCGGCAGGAGCTATAACGCAGCGGGTAGAGCGCTTCAAAAACAACCGCCGGCGCTGCAACGCCTATGTGCTTTCGGACGCTATTGCTTCGCCGAAACGCTATGCTCTTGTGCCGGTTTCGGCGGTTGAGCTTCCAAAGAGCTGCCTGCGGCTGCTTATTCTGTATTGCGTCCATGCAAACGAAAATGGGCGCTGCTTGCTGTCGCTATCGATGATACAGGAGCTGTCGGGCATGGCGCGCGGCACTATCATTTCCTGCTGCAAGCTGCTTGCAGAGCGCGGATTCATCGCCAAACAGCGGTATCTCTGCAGGGAAGGAGATTACGGCTACAACCGCATTTATATAACGCATATGCTGCGCCGGCGCAGCACCCGCAGGGCAGAAACGTTCCGCATAACCGTAAACGCAGCCGAACTTGCGTATGAGAGCAAATGCGCCGCAGAGCGCTTCATAGCAGGCGAGCCGATAGAACGGCTTCTGCGCATTATGCGGCAGCTTTTTAGGAGTACGCGGGTTGCCGACTTTATCCGTGATATTTTCCGCAGGCTTAGAACTGCGGTTTTTTTCTGCAAAAAAACGGGTAGTCAAAAAAAGATTACCCGAAATATAAATATTCAGCCTGTTTTAATTATCTGATTTCTCATACCGAAAAAAGAATTATTATACAGGCTGTTAATGAAAGGAGCATTCTTATATGCAAAGTGAAAAGGAAATAGCGCAGCGCCTGTCGGACGCATATGGCAAGCGGGAACGCCTCGCTTCTACGCTTGCGCGCCACAGAGCGATTTTGGAAAAGAAAATGCTGAACTTTGAGCAGCGGTTTCGTATATCTCCCGATGGACCCGAGGACGTTCTGCGAGAAAACGAACAGGCGTATTGGGAGCGCTTTGCGATTATGCAAAAACGCGACGATATAGCGGCGACAGAAAAGAAAATTGCCGGCGTAGACAATAGAATTGAGGAACTCAGGGCGGACCTTCGCGCAGCGGAAGCTCGCCGGGCGTTTGTGGACAATGAGATTCCCGATATCATAAAGGATTTTTTTGAGCGCTGGAAGCAGGAGAGCATTTCTTTTTTCAGTAATCGCTATGAGGAGTACCTGGTGTTCGTGCAGAAGCTGCACGCGGACGAATATGCCGTCCGTCGAGAAGCCCTATCGGCTCTGCCTGAATATGCGCAGTATGCCTCGCGCGCTGAAAGTATGTCGGAATACGAGCTGAACAACGTGTACCCGAGGCAGCCTATGGAGCGTTATCTGCATGAAAGGGAGCTTGATTACAAAAGTATTGCAGAGCGAAAAAGAAGCGTTTCGGGCGATATCGTTCAGGCTATGTGCCACTATGGCAATTCTGACGAGCGCGCAATGTTTCTTGAAACGACCATGGAGCGTGAAATGCGCGGCAAGCTGCTTGACCTTGCGCAGCGTATCGGCAAGAGCGTAGGCAAAATTACCGACGCACGTGGGCTTCATGTGAGCAACGGTGAAATTGCCGGGGTTATTATCGGCGAGCATGGCAGCGCCAGTATTCAGACTATCGGCGCGGGAGGATACAATGTGCAGCGCTTTCATTTTCGGACGCTTGTGCATACCCTTGAGCAGTTTGAGGAGCAGTCAGACTGCGATGACGACGATGAGGGCATGGAGATGTAAAAGGGCGCAGGGGCGTCACGGTGACGCCCCTCTGCTTGTCCAAAAAGTATTATTTTCCCCAGCGTGTGTACTTTGAAATAATTTTTTTAACCTCAGGTTTCCCGAGGCTAAAAAATTATTTTCATGTAATGCTATCGTATTTTTTTATATGAAACAGGCAATTTTATATACCAATAAACTCTGTGATAATTTGTATTATCTTGAAATATAATAGGAATAAAAACATGTGGGAAAAATGAGGACAAAAACATGATAGCTGAGAATATGTTGAAACTGATGAATGAACAGCAAAGGAAATGTGTGTGGTATGGGGACATATTTTTAATTGAGAAATGTGCTGTTAAATCTGGAGTAATGAAAAAGCATCCTCAAGATACTATTCAATGCATATTGAATGCATTAGATAGATCACCACTATTTATTAAAGGTTATATAGTGATTGATGTCAATGGAAGAAAAAGAAGATATAGATGTTTTACTATTCGTGATCGGAAGTAGTTTCACTATCCAATTGTGATAACATGTCAACAAGTGGCTGAGATGTTTTGTTTGCTTCAATATATTCATTATATGCTCTCAATGCATTTTCAATGAGTTGCTGATAAGTAACAATGCGTGCATGATAAGGCTCCAATGATTTGGCTAGGAGTAGTTGATCACTAATATTTGTATTATTATCAATTGGTTTCCCAATTATAAAGAGAATTTCAAACGAAAAGTTTGAACCACAAGTTTGTTCCAATGCTTTTGACAGTGCATCATGATATTTAACTATTTGAGTAAATGCCTCGGACTTTTTTACAACCCTATCAGCCTTTTTTAATTCTATTATTATATGCTTATTGGCTGCTAATCTATACCCTAAGTCAAGTCTGCTCTTCTTTTCTTCTTCTGTAAGGGTCTCCACTTCCGTTTTTAAAGCGTTCATAACTGTTTTTTCCATATATTCGCTGTTGCGTACACGTTCCCACGATGGGTCAAGCAGCCAAAGATGATTGAATAAATATTGTTGAATTACTCTTTCGAGAGATTGATTATCATCAATAATCTCACGAAACTTATTTATTATTTGAATCCTTTCTTTAATAATTTGATAATACAAAGTTGCTTCAATATCATCCATACCTACACAAATGTCTTTGAACAGTTCAAAATTGGAAGGATCTATCTTATCAATAGCACTAAGGTGTTGGGAATATCTGAGTTTTTCAAAAGCTAGAATGCTGTATTTTAAAATTTCTCGCTTCTTATTATCATCGGCAATAATCTGATTAATTTTGCCAAACATTTTTTTTGCATAATTTTTATCATCACCCTTTAATTGCCCTAACCATGTGTCAATTACTGGCAACAATTCTCTGGCTTTATCTTCCCCGTAGTTATTTCGGAGTTCTGTCCATTTATTCTGAATGTATTTTAATTCATTGTAAATAAAATTTCTAAGTGCAATGAAACGTTCATCGTCATGCCTGTATTCTTGACGATTACTTGTTGCCATGTCTTCAAAATTGTCATCATCAAAAAAATCAGCATTTATTTCGCCAATTAAATATTTGGAATATAATCCGCCTTCAGAGTATTCCGAAAGAATGTCCTCTTGCCCTAATTTCCCTCTGACTAATATGACTATTTTATTTAAATTATCGTTTTCGTCTTTTAAGTCTCCTGACGCCTCTACTGAACCAATCCAACCAGAAATAGTATATTTTTTATTGCCTATAACAATAATATTATCACGATGTTCTTTATAAGTTAATTTGTCGCAAAAAGTCGAAAATTTTTCACTTTCTTTTCCGTAAAACCAAATATATCTAATCTTATGAAAATAGTCCCTGTCACTTATGGATACTTCTTTCCCATTGACAAATACCTGAAAATGATTTTCGCTGCCTATTATTCCGAATCGTCTAGCAACTCGTTTTTTGATATATTCTGCTGTCAAAGAAGATGTATTTTTCTTAAGCTTTTTTAAAACGATTTTCGTTCCAAAGTGATTAAGAATTTTATCATCTACTTCAAGTACTTCTGGATTGTATGCAGTAGACTTATTGGAATCCATCTCGCTTTTTATTGATGACTCAATTTCTGCACTATCCATACGAAATGCATTAAATTCGCAATTGTTGTCGTCTATCATTTTTCTGGAATAAACATCAATTTCTTGAGATATAGAAAACATCGAAAGTTTTCCAATTCCTTTTCTTCCCATATATGGGCGTTTATAGATAGGGGAAAAAAGTGAACTTTCTCTTTTTCTATGTCCTACATAAAGAAACTTTTTGTTTATGTCATCAGCACTCATTCCGCAACCATTGTCTTCAATTGTTATTTTGTCATTATCAACATAAATATGAACCTCAGTTGCATCTGCGTCCCAAGAATTGGCAACAATTTCAGATAAAACGGCAGGAATATTGCTATACAGATTTATACCTAGATGATTAAGCACATTCAAGCTAAGCGACATAGTAAATTTGTGATCCATAATAAAATCCTCCTTAACCAATCAGCCCGTGTTCAGCTAAATGACGACTTATAGAAATACCTATAACCTCTCCTAATCGTACTGGAACAGCATTACCAATTTGTCTAGCAATATCGTTAAATGAGTAATTCTCGTTTGGGTTGATAAAAATATAATTTTTGGGGAAAGTTTGCAGTAATGCACCTTCCCGTAATGATAAAGCTCGATCCTGTTCAGGATGCCCAAATCTTCCTGTACCGTAATTGTAAAATTGTGTTGTGATAGTGGGGCCAATTTGCCCCCAAGTCATACGGCCATATACTGAACTATACGACTGCCCCGATTTTTTTTTGTGACAGTTACATCTTAAATTAGTAGGCCAATCCCTCCAAGTCCCTCCTGGCCAAGAGTGACGTATTCTTTGAAGATTTAAATCCGAAAGTCCAGCTGCTCTGTGCAAGGGGTCATTATCATCTACATCCCCAGCAGCAATAGGAGGCAGATTTCCTATAAAGTCTCGTAAATGAATATCTTCCCTTTTATGAGTAGGTTCAATTATACGAATAGGTCCGAGATTTGAGGCAATAAGGACAAATCTTCGACGACTTTGCGGTATTCCATAATCTGGACAATATATTACACGATAATCTTCTTGATACCCGTTTTCCTTGAGTATTTTTAGAAATTCAAAAAAAATTCTTGTATTTTTGATTTGAGGAACATTTTCCATTGATAATATACTAGGACGGACTTGACGAATAATCCTTCCGTATTCAAGAAGTAAATCGTACTTTTCGTCTAGAGCATTGGCTTCTCCATATTTTGAACGCATCTGTGAGAACGGTTGGCACGGAGCGCATCCTACCAAAATTTTTGTTGCTTCATTAGCATATAAGTTGGTTATCTCTTCGCCACTAACATCTCGAATATTTCTAATATTATATGTAACATGATTGTTATACTCATAAGCGTATTGACAGGTTGGATCAATGTCAAAGCCTGCAATTACATTTAACCCCGAATTTATTAGACCTCTAGTTAACCCACCTATTCCACAAAACAGATCAATAATTTGCACTGGCATGTTTATCCGGCCTTTCTTTCCTTAAAATAAAACGGGTTAAAAGTTTTATATCTGTTATTATAACATATTTAAAAGCCTTATGCAACCACATTTTTAATTTTATTTGGTGGAAAGCACTAAATACCCAACCGTGACGCTCCCTACCCTTTGTTTTCTCATGTATATAATGCACAAAAACGCTATAAAAGAATCGTGAATAATTGTGTGCCAAAAAACATTGACAAAGGCAGGAAAATGAAGTATAATAAATGTAGTGGTTGAAAATAAACACCAATAGGCTTCCATGAATTTCATTTTCACGCAAGCCGATTAAGTATTCTGTTTTTAACACCTGCAATCCGTGTGCGTGTGGACACACACACACGGACGACCGAGAGGATACGCCAATATCCAAACGGCTTTTACAGATGCCATCTGTGCGCTTTCTTCACGGTCAGCGCTTAGATACACTTTTCTTGTGAGAGCGTTTGGACAAGTGTCTGAACGTTCTCTTTTTTGCTTATTACCGCTTCCCGGCGGTAATAATACAAATTGAATGCCACCACGCAATAACAGATGTTGCCTTGTCCTTAGGACTCCGCCATGAAACGAGCGAGTATGACGGCTGTGAAGCCGGCTATACAGAGGGATTACACCAACGTCAGCGTTTCCCGATTAAGCGGGAAGCCTCAGCTTGATAACGATAGCTGCTGTCCGAACTGGCGGAAAGGAAAGACGAGCGAGCAGGGAAGAACCTGACTGCGTTCTGCGAATGTGCGTGTAGGTGGAAGTAACCGAATATTCTCGTTGCTGCGGCGCTGAAGATTCGCGTCCAACGCGCTGCGGCAGCGTTAATATATCACTTTATATATGACAAAGAGATTACACCACTCCTCCGAGCTGTGCAATCTGTTTGTCATATGTTGGTTGCGGGAGCCAGATTTGAACTGACGACCTTCGGGTTATGAGCCCGACGAGCTACCGAGCTGCTCCATCCCGCGATATAATAACCTTGCACTTCCTGAGTGCTTATTTATTATATCACATTGCGGAGCGTTTGTCAAGGGGTTTTCAAAAAATATTTTCGACCATTTTCTCCCATCACTGATTCAGCCTGAAATGAACGGGAATGCCGTTTCTGAACTCTATCTGCGGCTCGCCCTGAATAAGCGGCAGGAAGTAGTTGAGCGCGTCTATAGTCACGTTGTTGCCCTCGGCGTTTATCCACTCGCGCGGGAATTTTTTCTCGCAGTTTGCCACCTTTGCGATATCCGCGCTTACTATCTCAACGCGGTAGGGGTCGTTGCTTATGCGCTTGAACGCCATCATCACGCCGCTTTTGCCCTCGCTGAGCGCCGCGATTACCGCCGCCCTGCCTATGCGCTCCGCCTCGGTAAGGTCCGTCCACGAGGCTATGTGCGAACTGCACCGCTGCATAACGTTAAGCTCTATCGAGCGCACCTTGCAGCCGATGTTGTCCTGCGTGAACTTTTCAAGGTACTTGCCTATGCCAGACAGGTACTTATGACCGAACGCGTCCGTAAGCTCCGAGGAGATACCCACGCTCTCGCACTTTATGCCCTCAGATACCGCCGCGATTACCGCCTTGTAGCGGCTTTGCGCCTGCTTTACGTCCGCAATGAACTTTTCGAGCGTGAAGTCGCCCTCTGGCAGGTAAATCATGTGCGGTGCGGGTTCGCCGTTGGCGCGCAGCACGCAGGAGGACGCCGCAAGCCACCCCGCGTCGCGCCCCATTATCTCAACTATCGTGACCGACGGAATGGAGTACACGCGGCTGTCGCGTATTATCTCCTGCAACGACGTCGCAACGTATTTCGCCGCAGACCCGAACCCGGGGGTGTGGTCGGTTTCGGTAACGTCGTTGTCAATCGTTTTGGGGACGCCCACTACCTTTATGTCAACGTTTTTTGCCCTGAAATAGCGGTCGAGTTTCATTACCGTGTCCATGCTGTCGTTGCCGCCGATGTAGAAAAACGCGCGTATATTGCGTTTTCTGAACGTTTCGAGTATCTTAAGGTAGGCGCTTTCGTCCTCGTTATAGTCCTTAAGCTTGTAGCGGCAGCTGCCGAGTATCGTAGACGGCGTTTTCATAAGCAGCTGCTTGTCATGCTCGTCCATTATAATGCTGCGCAGGTTTATCAGCCTGTCGCCGATAATACCCTCGATTCCGTTTTCCGAGCCGAAAATGTCGTCCACCTCGGGGAAGCCCTCCGCGCCCGAAAAAACTCCCGCAAGCGACGCGTTTATCGCCGCCGTAGGTCCGCCAGACTGTGCAACCGCAACATTGAACATACAACATATCCTCCGCATATTTTTTTGAAACCTTTATTATTATACTGCATAGGATAAGAAAATGCAATAGTCTGGGAAAATAATTATATAAAATTTCTGCACAAAAAACCGCCCGAAAACCATCGGGCGGTTGTTGATTGTGACATTTTCTTTATCAGTCGCCGAAAGAAATGCCGATGTCCTTTGCAGTCTGCACCATTTTGCAGTCTGCGGGGACGAATTTTGTTTTCATTGCAACGTCGCCGAGCGGGTTCTGGGTGATTTTGCCGTCAACCATAGCTACGGTGTAGCCGAACTTCTGCTGCTTGAGCAGCAGCGCCGCGTGCGCGCCGAATTGCGTTGCAAGTATCCTGTCGTATGCCGAGGGGCTGCCGCCGCGCAGAATATGCCCGGGAACTACCGTGCGCGTTTCAAGCCCCGTTTTCGCCTGAATATCACGTGCAATACGCGCTGTAGCGGTGGTTTCGCCCCTGTCCGCGCGAGCTTTTGCGCGCTCTTTTTTCTTAAGCTTTGCTTCCTCAATATCGAAGCAGCCCTCCGCAACGGCGAGTATGGAGAACGCCTTGCCCGCGTCCGCGCGCTTCTGGCAGGCTTCGGCTACCTTGTCGATATTGTAGGGTATCTCGGGCAGCAGGATTATGTCCGCGCCGCCCGCAAGCCCGCTGTAAAGCGTGAGCCAGCCCGCCTTGTTGCCCATTATCTCAATAACCATAATGCGGCTGTGCGAGTTTGCCGTGGTGTGTATCCTGTCGATAACCTCCGTGCCTATGTCTACAGCGGTGTGGAAGCCGAACGTAACGTCCGTGCCGAAGATATCGTTGTCTATCGTTTTGGGCAGGCCGATAACGTTCAGCCCCTCGACAGAGAGCATATTTGCGGTTTTGTGCGTGCCGTTGCCGCCGAGCGTGAACAGGCAGTCGAGCTTCAGGTCCTTGTAGGTCTGCTTCATTTCCTTTACCTTGTCAACCTTGTCGTCCTCGATTATCTGCATCATCTTGTAGGGCGTGCGCTTTGTGCCGAGTATAGTGCCGCCCGTTGTGAGGATTCCCGAGAAATCCGACGGCTGCATCTGCTTGTAGTCGCCGTGAATAAGTCCGTGGTAACCGTTTTGTATGCCGATTATCTCCACCTTGTCCTCGCCGAACGCCTCGTAGGTCGCCTTTGCAACGCCGCGAATGGTGGCGTTAAGTCCCGGGCAGTCGCCGCCGCTTGTAAGAATGCCGATTTTAAGCTTTCCCATGATTATTACCTCCGTATCTTTTCGGCAGGCTTTGCGCCGCCGTATTGTGCTATTTTGTGAGCGTTTTGAGCCTGTTATCCGTCCCGCAGAACATAAGCGCGTTAAGGCTTAGCAGCCGCGAGCATATCCTGTCCTGATACCGCGCCCTTAGCTGCGGCAGGGTGAGGTTTGTGCTGACTATAAGCGGAATGCCCCTGTTCATGCGGGCGTTTATTATCTCGTAGAGCTGCGAGGTGTTGCGCTCCGTGCTGTTCTCCGCGCCGAGGTCGTCGAGGATAAGCAGGTCGCAGCCCGTAAGCAGCGACATCGTGTCCCCGCTTGAACGCCCGAACTGCTCGTTGTCGAGCATTCTCAAAAGCTCGGGCGCAGAGCCGTAGATTACGCTGTAGCCCCTCTCGATAACGCGGTTTGCAACGGCGAGCGAGAGGTGCGTTTTGCCAAGCCCCGTAGCGCCCGACATAAGCAGCCCGCGTCCGCTGCCGTCAAAGCTTTCGGCGTATTCCACGCATTCTGCGAAGTTGCGCTTCATCGTGGCGCGGATATTCTGCTTCAGCAGGTCGTCCACAGCGTCGGGGTAAAGCGACAGGTCGAAGTCCTCGAAATGCTTCAGCTTCATCGGCGACTGGTCGTTAAGCTCCTTTGAAGCCGCCGCGTACACAAGCTTCATAAAGCACCCGCACCACTTGCCGCCGCGGCAGCCCTCGTCCCTGCACTCCCTGCAGGTGTAAACGGGGGAGAGGTAGTCCTGCGCGAAGCCCGCCGCCTTAAGAAGCTCCGCCATGCTGCGCTGTATCATAAGGTTCTCGGTTTTCAGCGCCTCGAGCCGCTCGTGCGTGTCCGCGCCCTGCGCGAGAATTATCGGCACAAGCTGCGCGGAATTCGCCGCAAGGCTCTTTTCGAGCTGCGCGTACTCGGGTATTTTTTTCGCCACGGTCATTCGGCGGAAGTTTTCCTCCGCCCTGTTTGCGGCTCTGCGCGCTTCAAGCGCGGCGTGCGCCGCCTCGTAGTATTTTTCCTTAAGTGCCATAATTCTTCCTTAGCTGTTGTTTTTGTACTTGCTGCGTATCTGCTCCATAATGTCGTCCACATCGAACGAGGAAGCGCCCTGCGCGCCTTTCGCGCCGTCCTTGCCCTTGCGTGCGCGCTCCCATTGCTTTGCCTCGTCCTCCGCCTGCCGGGCGGTCGCCGTGCCGCTGTTGTGCCAGCTTTGCAGTATCGCGTTCATGTAGGTGAAGGGGTTGCCGCTCACGCGCTCCGCCGCGCGCTCGTAGGCCAGCATTATCATATTCGTGCCAAAGCCCCATTCGCCCGTCCACACCGAAATGAACTCGCGTTCCTTTTTCGTGAACTTAGACTGCCGCTCCATCGCCCTGCGAAGCTCCTCCTCGACGCCGCTGCGGCGTTCAAGCTCGGCAATGCGCATATCCGCAAGCTCAAAGCTGTTTATGCCGTCGTCGCTCCAGCTCTGCGCCACGGAGATGATGTATGCGGGGGTCGCCTTGTCCGCGCGAAAGCAGTATTTAAGCAGCATTACCGCAACGACCGAGGGCAGCGAGTAGGTGTCCGTAAGCGCTATTACGGTTTGCATTTCGCGGGGTTTAAGCGCGTGTCCGTAAAGCTTTTCCGCCTCCTTGAACAGCCCCGCTATCTCCTTGTCGGTGCGAATGCGCTCTGCAATATCGCCCGCGGTGTAATAAAGCCCGCCGCCGCCCACCTTTTTTGCGGAGCTTTTCTCCGCGGAAGCGCCCTGCGCGGCGTTCTCGCCAAAGCCGCCGAGAATAAGCTGCTGCGCTGTAGCCTGTAACGGCTTGCGCTCAGCGGGGGAGAACGCGTTACGTTCCTCCGTAGCCTCCGCGCCCGCATATTTTATAAGCCCGCGCTGCACCCAGAAAAGCGCGGCGTCCTCAAGCTCGCCGCGGCTTTTCATGCCAAGCGCGTCCATCAGCTGCTCGTCAGAAAAGCTCTTGCCGCCGTGCCTTAGCATAAACAGCATAAGCTTGAGCGCGCCCGCCCCCGCGAGCCTTATGTAATTATCAACCAGTTCCGACGGGACGGCGAAAACGCTGTTCCAGCAGCCCGCGTCAAGCTTGTATTCCATGCCATGCCTCCGTTCGTGAGCCTGCCGCAGGGCGGGGGGAATCCCCCGAGAAGTCCTGCGAAAGTACTCTACATATATGATACCACAAATTCCCCCATATTTCAAGCGGATTTTTTCGCCCGTTTGTCATAGAGCCTTACCGCAAGCGCGTTGAGTCCCGCCAGAATAAGCCACGAAGCGCCGACTAGCGCCGCGAGCGCCACCCATTCCGCCGCGGACAGCGGCTCGAGATAAAACAGCCCGCCAAAGAGCGCCGCCGCCCCCACGAACGCCGCCGTAAGCGCCGCGAACATCACGCCCCTTGCCGCGTTGAACGGCAGGCACACCCCGAACAGCACCGCGAAGCTCACCGCCGCCGTAAGGTACACCGCCATTACCGACGTATGCTCCGCGGATATTGCGAGTACCTGCTGCGCCGCCATAACAAGCCCCACGCCGAGCGCCGCCGTAATCCCGCCGGGGGCGGCTCTGCGCAGCACGTTTGCAAGAAATCCCCCGCGCACAAGGCTGCGGTTGGGCTCAAGCGCCAGCAGAAACGACGGCACGCCTATGGTGAGCGCGCTTATAAGCGTCATCTGTATGGGCTTGAACGGGTACGCGAGCGGCAGCACGAGAAACGCCGCCGCAAGCAGAAACGCATAAATCGTCTTTACAAGGAAAAGCGCCGCAGAGCGCTGTATGTTGTTTATCGTGCGCCGCCCCTCGGCGACTACAAGCGGCAGGCAGCCAAGGTCGGACGTGAGCAGCACGAGCTGCGACACGCACCGCGCCGCGTCGCTGCCCGACTGCATTGCAATGGAGCAGTCCGCTTCGCGCAGGGCGGGAACGTCGTTTACGCCGTCGCCCGTCATTGCCACCTTATGCCCGCGCGCTTTTAGCGCCTTTACAAGCGCAAGCTTTCTGAACGGCTGCACCCTGCCGAACACGGTGTACTTTTCCGCCGCTTCCTCAAGCTCCGCGTCGGTGAGCGCGGATACGTCCACGCAGCGCTCCGCGCCATCCAGTCCTGCGCGCCTTGCGACGTTCGATACGGTCACGGGGTCGTCGCCCGAGATGATTTTGAGCGCCACGCCCTGCCGCTTGAAGTATTCGAGCGTTTGCGGCGTAGACGGGCGTATCTTGTCGGACAGCACCACAAGCGCCTTTGCCTGCGCGCGGGGCGCTTCGCCGTTTTCGGGGAGACGTTCACCCTGCGCCAGCAGCAGCACGCGCTGTCCGTTTTCGGCGTATCTGCGCACGCGCGGCTCTATCGCGGAGTATGCGGCGGCGTCAAGCACAAAGCTCGGCGCGCCGAGAAACAGGCAGCCAAAGTCCTCAAACTCCGCCGCGCTCCACTTTCGCGCCGAGGAGAACGGCACGGTGCGAAGCGGCTTCTGCGCGCCGCTTGCGGGGAAGCTTTCGGCAATCGCCTTAAGCGTGGCGTTCGGGTCGGTAAAAGCCCCCGCGAACGCCGCGAGCGCTCCCTGCGCGTCGTACCCGCCGCACAGGCTTACCACCTCGGAAAGCTCCATACAGCCCTCGGTGAGCGTTCCCGTTTTGTCAAGGCACAGCGTGTCCACGCGCGCGAGCGCCTCAACGCAGTAAAGGTCCTGACAGAGCGTGTCTTTCTGCGCAAGGCGAATGGTGCTTACCGCAAGCGCTATGCTCGTAAGCAGCACAAGCCCCTCGGGAATCATGCCGATAAGCGCGGCAACGGTGCTTACAATGCCGCTTTCAAGGCTCTGGCGCGTTACTAAAAACGCCTTAAGGAACAGCACCGCGCCGAACGGCACGATACACACGGATACTATCGAGATAATGCGGTTTATCGAGCGCATCATCTCCGATGTGCGCTTTACAGCGCCCTTTGCCTTTCCCGTTATCTGCCCCGAAAAGCTCTCGCTGCCAACGCGCGTTGCCTGCGCCTTAACGCTGCCCGCGACGATAAAGCTGCCTGACAGCAGCTCGTCGCCGACGTTTTTCGGTACGGGGTCGGACTCGCCCGTAACAAGGCTTTCGTCCGCCTCGCAGAAGCCCTCGGCTATCTCGCCGTCCGCGCACACCTGCTGCCCCGCCGAAAGCAGCATTATGTCGCCCTTTACAATGTCCGCTACGGGCAGGGAAAGCTCCCGCCCGCCGCGCAGCAGCCTTGCTTTTGGCGCGGAAAGCACGGAGAGCCTGTCTATAACGCGCTTTGAGCGCAGCTCCTGAAAAATGCCTATGGCGGTGTTTGATATGACAACGCCCATAAACAGCATATTGCGCCAGCTTCCCGTAAACGCCACGAGCGCCGCCAGCACTATATTCAGCAGGTTAAAGAGCGTAAACAGGTTTTCGCGCACTATCTGCCACACGCTTTTTGTGTGAACGTTCTGGCTGCCGTTGCTTTCGCCGCGCGCAGCCGCTTCCTCCGCCTGCTGCGGGGTAAGGCCGTTTATGGGGTCTGTGGTTATCATGAGTCCTCCGTAGGCGTTACAGCCCGAACATGGCGCGGCAAAGCGCCTTTCCCGTTTCGGTCGCGAATATTTTTGAGAGCGCCGATTCCACGGCGTTACGTTCGCAGGCGTCCTCGTATAGGTTTACGAGAAAGTCCGCTTCGATAAGTATCTGCAGGTCCGCGCCGTCTATGTCGGTGTAGGTATGGTGGCGCGACACTAAATAGCACGCGCGCTGCGCTGCCTGCTGCGAATAGCCCGCCTTAAGCAGCAGCTTTTCCGCCTCGGGCGGGCCGAGCTGCTCCTGCAGCTTTCCGCCGCAGCTGCCGTAAAGCGCCTCCGCAGGCTTTATGCCGATATCGTGAACGACCGCCGCCGCTTCGAGTATCTCCTGCGCGTTTTCGGGCAGGCCCTCCGCGCGCCCTATAAGCGCCGCGAGCGAATGCACCTTGATAAAGTGCTGAATGCGCTTCGGGTCGCCCGAAAAATATTCCGTCATAAGCACGGTGAGCGCGTCAAGCCGCGCCTGTACCGAATGCTCCATAAGTACTCCTCCCTTGCAATGGGTCTTTTATCCGGTCCGTTGAAATGTCGATTTGCTCCGTATGGGGGTTTTTCGACGGTCTCTATCGTATTATATCACTATTTTCCGCATAATTCAAGCACGAGTGCAAAAAATACGGCTATGTACCAAAAAAGGAGGGCATAACGTGCAGGAAGATAAGATACGCACAAAGCTCCCGCCGAACCTGCCGATTGAGGCTTCGCTCGAGCGGAATATAAAAAACATCACGCAGATAACGGGCGGCTCGTCGGACGTTATAATAAAAACCGCGATGATAGCCGCGAACAATGTCGCCATAGTCACCTGCGAGGGCATGGCGGACACGGACACGCTCGCGCAGCTTATTTACAGCAGACTGAGCGCCGTTGACGAAAGCCTGTCGCCCGAGGCGCTCATGGAGCGCTTTTTCAAGGCGTATATGATAGCGGCGGAGCAGCTTGAAATAAAGAGCCTTGGCGACCTTGTGCTGAAAATGCAGTCGGGCTTTGCGGTGATACTTGTGGACGGCTGCACGCGCGCCATAGCGATTGGCGTGCAGGGGTACAAGTCTCGCGGGATAGACGAGCCGTCCGCGGAGCTTGACGTGCGCGGCTCACGCGAGGGCTTTGTGGAGGTGGTGCGCACCAACATGGCGATGATTCGCCGCAGGATAAAGTCGCCCACGCTCGTGTTCGAGCTGTTTCCGATAGGCGCGCGCAGCAACACGGACATCTGCATATGCTACATGAGCGACAGGGCGTCGCCAAAGCTGCTTGCGGACGTGAAAAAGCGCATAAAGGGCGTAAAGCTCGACACGATACTTGAAAGCGGCTATATACAGCCGTTTCTCGAGGGTAAGGGCGGGTGGTTCTTTTCGGAGTGCGGCACTTGCGAGCGCCCCGACACCCTTGCCGCAAAGCTTTACGAGGGCAGGGTGGCGGTGCTTGTGGACGGCACGCCGTTCGCGCTTGTTGTGCCGTACCTTTTTATAGAGAACTTTCAGACTCTTGACGACTACACGCAAAAGCCGTTCTACGCGTTTTTTGTAAGACTTGTGCGGCTTGCGGCATACCTTATCACGCTTTTCCTGCCGGGGGCGTATGTGGCGGTGGCTTCGTTCCACCCCGAAATGCTGCCGTCGTCGCTGCTGCTCAATCTTGCCGCCGCAGAGCAGACCGCGCCCTATTCGCTTATGGGCGAGTGTCTTTTCCTGCACTTTATGTACGAGATTCTGCGCGAGGCGGGGATTCGCCTGCCGCGCCCCGTGGGTCACGCGATAGGCGTTGTGGGCGGGCTTGTCATAGGCGACATTACGGTGTCCGCGGGGCTTGCGGGCGCGCCCATGGTGCTTGTGGTGGCGCTTTCGGGGCTGTGCAGCTTTGTAGTACCCGCCATATACGAAAAGACGGTCGTGCTGCGGTTTCTGTATATTGCGGCGGGCGGGCTTTTCGGACTTTACGGGCTGGGGCTTGCGGCGGGCGCTGTAATAATCAAAATGTGTTCGCTTAACACCTACGGCGTTCCGTATATGTCGCCGATATCGCCGTTCACGCCAAAGGCTGCGCGCGATATGCTTGTACGGGCGGGGTGGCGCACTCTCGCCGAAAGCGACATGAAGATACAGGAGCTTAACGGCGCGCAGATAAAGGAGCAGACATGACGGACGCGGAAAATCTACCAAAGATAAGCACGGCGCAGCTTTTTTGCGTGCTTATGCTCTCGCGGCTGTCCGCGGAGATAATATACCCGAGGAGCGGCGCGGGCTGCGGCGCTGAAACCATGCTTGCGGTGATAACTGCGGAGCTTGTGCGGTTCGTGCTGGGGCTGCCGGTAATAATCTACGCGTTCAAAAAAACGCGCATATACCGCTCAATGTACGACAAGAACCGCTTTTTCGGCATTGCGTGCGCGCTTGGCGCGGGGCTGCTGCTTGCAGGCGCGGCGGTAAAAACGCTCTGGGCGCTCGCGGAATTTTCGGGGCGAAACCTTGCAGAGGGCGCGCCCGTGTGGCTGCTGGGGTGCTTTGCGGCTGCGCTTGCGGTATACGCGGCGTACAGCGGCGCGGAGGCTCTCTCGCGGTCGGGTGCGCTAATCCTTGCGATAGCGGCGGTCGTTACGCTCGGGGTTATTCTGGCGTGCATACCGCACATGGAGCTTAACACGCAGATGCCCGCGCCGCGCCGTGAGCCGGGCGTGTTTCTCGGGGACGTATTTGAGCGAATACTGCGCGGCGGCGACTATCTTATATTCGCGGCGCTGCTGCCGTACGTGCGGGTAAAAAAGGTGAGCGCGCCCGCTACGGCAACGCTTTTCGCGTTTTTCTCGGCGCTTGCGGCGGTGCTTTTAAGCGGCTTTTACTGCCTTGTCCTGCGCGAGCTTTACGGGCTTGTGGAGTTCCCTATGCCTGCGGCGGCTTCGCTTGCGGACGTGGGATTTTTCAGGCGGCTCGACGGGGGCGCTTCGGCGATATGGGCGCTCGGCGCGGCGTACCGCGCGGGGCTAATGCTTTTCAGCATTCGCGCGGTGTACGCGCAGGTAAGGGGCGGCAAAGGCGCACAGGTTGCGGCGCGTGACGGGGCTTGAACGGGGTGGGGCGGCGCGGCATGGTCGGACAGGAAAACACGGCAGCAATGTCGCGCGAATCCGCATAATGCTTGAATGATTGCGCTGTAAATGCTTGGCGCTGAAAGCGCGAGAATCTACAAAAGCATTCTACAAAACGGGCGAACGAAACGGGAGGATAACAATGAAAAAAGCACGAACAGCCGCGCTGCTTGGGGCGCTTGCGCTGCTTACGGGCTGCGCGGACCGCACCGAGCTTGGCGAGCGCGCAATAATTCAGGCGGCGGCGGTGAACGCCGACAGGGACGGCTACACGGTAAACGCCCTGCTGTTCAGCAGCGCGGGGAGCGGGCTGGTGGACGCCTCTGAGGAGAACGTGATACGCGTTGACGGCAGGGGGCAGACGCTCGCGCAGGCGCTGGACGACATTTCGCTAAACGACGGCAGGGCGGCGTATCTTAGCGACATAAAGCTTGTGGTGTTCGGGGACGGCTTTGAGGACGCGGACATCACCGACGCGCTCAACACGCTTTATTTTGACATGGGCTGCGGTCTTAACACGGTGCTTGCGTATGCGGACGACCCTGCGGAGATAATGGAGCTTCGCTTTACGGAGGGCGTGACGTCTGCTGAGAAGCTGCTTTCGCTTATTGACAACGCGAACCGCGAGGGTGAGTCCCCGAAAACAACGCTGCTTGACGCGCTGTGCGCTGCGGAGAGCGGCACGGCGGCGCTGCTGCCGCGGTTCGTTATAGAGGAGAACGGCAGCGTTACATCGCAGGACAACGGTCTGACGGCGGTTACGGACGGTTCGCGCAGTATTTTTGGCGGGAAGCTCGGGCGGCGCTGCACGGCTGAGGAAACGACGGGGCTAATGCTGGTTTCGGGCGAAACGGACAGGCTTACGCTGTGCTTTGAGAGCGGCGGCAAAAGCCGCACCTGCGAAGCGCGCAGCATAAAGGTGCGGGTTCTGCCCGACGGCAGCGCGCAGGTGTCCGCAAGCTTCCGCGCAAGGAACGGCGCAGCGCTCACCGAGCGTGACGAGCAGGGCGCAATGGAACGCCTGCAGGAGATAGTAAGGGCGGGGCTCTAGGGGGCGCTCGGCGGGCGGCGGAGCGCGTTTTCGGGCGCTTCGCTGCCCGCGGAAAGCGGTTTGCAAAATTTTTTTTGAAAAGGTACTTGACAAGCTCGGCAGAACATGGTATAATATATAACGTTCCAAGGAACAAGCGCCAGTAGCTCAGCTGGATAGAGTATCTGGCTACGAACCAGAGGGTCGGGGGTTCGAATCCCTCCTGGCGTGCCAACAGAAAACCGCTTAACCGTAAGGTTAGGCGGTTTTTCTTATTTTGTAAGCATTCGCATTCAGTATATTTTCTTTGCTTAACCGCGCTAAAGAACTTGTTTTCCGTGCTTTAGCGCGGCTTTTTCATTTCAGTATCTTGCTAATTATGTTTCTTTTATTTCTTGCATATAATCGGCGTATGACCTGCCAATACCTGCTCCCCGAACAGGACAGCTCATAGCGCGCCGGCAGACAGTCCCTGCGAAGTCTCTTTCCCTCACAATTTTTTGAGAATTTCCGCAATATCAGCGTCAATGCAGACAGACCTGCCTTCGATTTCTTTCGGCGCGTAGGATTCGCCGAAATTAAGGCAGGCGTAAAATGCGTTCGGATTATGAAAAGTCATTTTCCGGAACGGGAATTTGATGATTCCCGGGGTGTTCATTCCCACGCCGAGTTCAAGGAAAAGAATGTGCCGCCCTTCGTGCGCGCGCAGGAATTTTTCATACCGCCGCGCCGCCCTGTGCCAGCCGCTGTCCTCAACGAAGCTGTCGTCCACGCGCAGGTTCATTGTAAGCGGCCTGCCGCAACGCGGACATCTCGGGATAAGCTCGGTCGGTATTTTCATGTTTTTCTGGGAATTCATCATCGCGCTTACGCAGGCTTCGTTGTCCCACGTTTTCTTGCAGCAGGGCTTTGGGCATTGAAACAGCCCGTAATCCCCCTGCGTGTAGAACAGCCGTTCCTTATCGAAGCCCGCCTTCTGAAACTGGTGGTCTACATTCGTGGTAAGCACGAAATAGTCCCTGCCCTTAACAAGCCCGAACAGCCGCCTGTATGTGCCGTTGTCAACGTCCATATAGCGGTTTATGAAGATGTATCTCGACCAGTACGCCCAGTATTCCTCAGGGCTTTCAAACGGGTAGAAGCCGCCCTCGTACATATTCCGAAAGCCGTATTTTGCAATAAAATCGGAGAAATATTTCTCGAACCGCTTTCCGCTGTAGGTAAATCCCGCCGCCGTGGAAAGCCCCGCGCCAGCGCCGATTATTATTGAATCGGCGGCGCTTATCTCGTTTTTCAGTAGTTCAATTTTCGCCGAGTAGTTTTCCGTATATGTCATAGTCCTCGCTTCCGAACACGTTAAAAATCACCATTATGCCGTGAGATTTCAGAAAATCCCGTACCGTTTCTACCGCGATTTCAGCTGCTTCCTGCTTCGGGAAGCCGAAAACGCCCGTTGAAATACAGCAGAATGCAATGCTGTCTATCCCATTCTGAACTGCGAGTTCAAGGCAGGAGATATAACAGCTTTTCAGCAGCCTGCAATGCTCCGCAGACAGCCTGCCCTGCACGACAGGGCCTACCGTGTGGATAACATAGCTGCACGGCAGGTTGTACGCGGGGGTGATTTTCGCCTGCCCCGTCGGTTCTTCATAGCCCTGCTTCTCCATTATTTCGGCGCATTTCAGCCGCAGCCGAACGCCCGCAAACGTGTGAATGCAGTTGTCTATACAGTTGTGGCAGGGCCTGTAGCAGCCCGTCATTCCGCTGTTTGCGGCGTTGACTATCGCGCCGCATTTCAGCGTGGTTATGTCGCCGCGCCAAAGGTAAATGCCGTTCTCGGCGGGCGCGAGGTCCGTAATGTCCGTGACGCCCTTTTCGCTGAGCTCCGTTTGCAGGTATTCGTCCTGGATTTTCAGGAAATTCTCTCCGACAGGCTTCGGAGCGCGGACGTTCATCAGCGCGCGGAGCAGTCCTTTCTGTTCCGCTTCGGACTGCGGAATCGCTATGTCGCTGTACTGCGCTTGTTCAGCCAGCAGCTTGTTTATGAGGTAAATTCGTCTTTGGGATTGAAGCATTTTACATTCTCCTGAAAAACAGGGCTGCCGTGGACAGCCCTGTTTAGTGTAGTTATTCAAAGAAAAATCCGGCGGTCATGTCAAGATAATTTTCCCCGCTGTAATTGGGATACTGTTCCCCGACGCGGGTTTTAAATTCCTCGGCCGTTCTGCAATCGGAAGCTATTGACTTGAGGTTTTCAAGATATGCAATCTTGGTTTCGGCGTCCTTCAGGTCCTCGGGGGTGTAGTGCGAGGTCAGAATAAGCGTGTAGCCGTTGGCAATATAGCCGTTGAGCTGCGCGATTATTCCGTCTGCGTGAGCTGCGCCCGCAACGATGGAATGGCAGTCATGCCCGAGCATATGAGTGTATACGGCGTTTATTTCGGGGATTTCGATATCAAAGGCTTCGTGGGTCTGTCTTATCACGAAATCAATTCCGCCTATTGTGATTTGGCCCTCTCCGATAACGTTTGTGATTTTGTGTACGGATTTATCAAAGCTCTCGCCGAACGCCGCGGTAAAATTATCGATAAGCGCCTTTCCGCCGCCGTTCTCCGAGTACTCGACCGCATTTGCGGTTGCGTACTTGGGAACATCGGGCAGGAACGATGCTCCGGCGCCGTGATAGGCTACAAGCATTCCCTCGGCCTTAATGCTGCTGAGGTACTCAGAAAGCTCTGCGATGTTGTCGAAGAAGCAGGGCGATTCGATAATCGCCGCCTTACCGCCCTTTTCAACGATGAATACCTCGTTGTCTATAAAATCGTTGGTCTTGTATGCGTGGAGCTTAATCGCTCCGAAGTCATAAACGTTAACCTCGCCCTTTGCGAGCTTTATTGCCTTAAAAGTATTCTTGTCCATAATTTATCCTCCTGTGTATGACGTTGCGTTTTTCGGAAGATTTCAGCGCTGTTGTTCTGTCCTTGAGTATATATTATCACATTTTCATTTATTTGTGAAGTACGCACTTTCAGGTTACATAGTTACCTGAAAATGACTTTTGCACAACGGTGCGGTTTGGCGGCAAAAATTTTTTTGTTGATTTTCCGCGGCATATATGCTATAATATATGTAACATCATTTTCTGAACTTTTGGAGGGATATATGCTAAAACGTGAAGAACTTCCCGAATGCGATGTCGCGACCACCGTACAGATAATCGGCAACAAGTGGAAGCTGCTGATAATGCGAAACCTGCTTTCCAGACCCTGGAGATTCAACGAGCTGCGCAAATCCCTTGACGGCGTGAGCCAGAAAGTCCTGACCGACAGTCTGCGCCAGCTTGAAGCCGACGGGATAATCCTGCGCACGGTTTATCCGGAAGTACCGCCGAGGGTGGAATACTCTCTGACAGAACTCGGCGAATCCATGCGCCCTATTCTTTCGGCAATGGAAAACTGGGGAAAGAATTATAAGGAAGCTCTATGATAATGTTTTGCCGGTAAATCAGAGGGGTAAGCAGAGCGTTTTTTTCAGTAAGGTCTGGCAGTTTTTCTTCTGTCCCGCCCTGCCGCTGATACAAGCAGTCGGAATAAAAACAGCGGCGCATTTTGATATGCGCCGCCGAGACCGTCGAAAAACCCCCATACGGGGGTTTTCCGACGGGACATCCGCACTACGCGCACGGTTTGACGGCTTGCCGCCAAACCGCACACTTGTGCGGATAGAAGTGTTTTTTGCCTCGGGAAACCCGAGGCAAAAAAGTTATTTCAAAGCCCGCATACGCGGGCAAAATGGACTTTTTCAACAAGCTGAGCGGCGCATTTTGATATGCGCCGCCATTCTATAAGAAAACCTTGGGAGATATCAGAACTCGGGCGTCAGCAGGAAGTATCCCGCAGAGCCGCCCACGCAGAACTGTCCGTTGCCTATATACTCTGCGGTCATGGATTGGTTAGCTGTTTCAAATATTTCAGATATAATTTCAAACTTTGTGTTGATAAAGGCAGCCTCTCCTCTGCTTGTGCTGAAGCAGAGTGCTACACCGTTGTAGAAATTGGAATACAGGAAATTGCCTGCTTTGGTGCATTCGCCGTCCGCGTGGAATAAATAGCCGTCGCTCAGAAGCACCGAATCTGAACCCCATTCTCTTACGCCAAGCATTCCCTGAGTTGCGTCGAATGATTTGTTGTGCGGTTCAGCAAGCTGAGAGTAGAATATCTGGTCGTACTCCTGTACGCAGGCAAAGCCGTCAAAAATGTACTTTCCGTTTACTTCAACAGGGTATCCGGTGATTACCTCGTTTCCGTCCTTGTCGTACCATGTGGGCGTTCTGTCGCTGTCCGATTTGGCAACAAAGTATGTATCGTCTATCATAGATATTACCTGTTTGCCTGCGTCTGTTATGAACTTTACCTGCTCGGTATAGTCGGTGACAGTGCCGTCCGTATCCATGCACATGGTTTTTCCGTCCTCAACATAGAAGCAGTAACCGTCAACAAAAGCCCCGTGATAAGGATAATCAAGCTTTTCGCCGTCTATCGAGAAATATTCCTCGCTGAAAGTCACTATATCGTTGTTTACATAAAAGAAGTTGCCGCCCTTTACTTCCTTTTGACCATACTCATATGTCTTGCCGTTTATCCATAAAGTGTACTTGTGCGAAGTCTTATCCAGCACAAGGCACACGGGGGCGGCTGCCTTGCTGTAGGTAAGCTCGCCTGCAAGCGTTTCCTTAAGCGACAAATCCGCGTTAAGAACCGCAGCCTTGGCCGCAAAATTTTCGTCGTAGTACAGCGCAAGGTATGTCCCGTCGGAATTGGCGGAGATAACCTTGTACTGCGTATCCGTGCCGACAGGCTGAGAGGTGAATTTAAGCTCGGTAACAACATTTTCCTCGGGCTTTGCTTCCTCGGTCGAGGTTTGCTGTGTTTCCTCGGGAGCGGATTCCTCAGCAGCCGATGTCTGCGCGTCCGAAGCAGACTCGGCGGAGCTTTCTGTGGTAGTTGCCGCAGACGTAGTCTGCTCGGCGCTTTCAGCGGGGGTGCTGCTCTGCGAGCCTGCGTCGCTAGTGCCGCCCGCGCAGCCGGTCAGAATGCTTGCGGCAAGCGCAAGCGCCATGATAATTGATGCTCTTTTTTTCATAATTGTCCTTGTATGATATAGTTAAGCCCCATATCATATCCTTTCATAAGATTTACGCTCATCTCCGAAGCAAGGGAAAAT
>CAKSIT010000014.1 GCA_934462925.1 uncultured Oscillospiraceae bacterium
CTCAATTTCCTTACTCCCTTTGAGGTGCTCAAAAAATTTTTTCACTGATTTTGTTGCACTTGACTTGACAATCTATCGTGCAAATTTCTCAAAGAGCTATGACGGAACAACAGCAAGCACAGCAAAGATGCAGATCAAATCAAACGTTGTTGGGATTGATGCTGTTGAGATAAGCGGTACAGCCGTATATAACAGCAAAGATGTAAAGGACGCTGCAAAGGTGACATTTACACCGACAGCTATCACCGACGGCAATTACACTTTAGCTTCTACCGAAACCGTTGAACATTATGCAGAAATTACTGCAAAGCCAATAACTCCTACTGTTGAGGTTACAGGGACATACTCATACACAGGAACAGCGATCACACCTACATTTACTGTAAAGGACGGAGATACTCTTCTCGTTAAAGATACAGATTATTCTTATGAGCTTTCCAACAATATAAACGTAGGAACAGATACAGCTAAGATAACTGTTAAGTCGGTAATAAATGGCAACTATAGTTTTACCGATACTGAAAAGACATTTACGATCGGTAAGGGAACACCGAGTATTTCTGCTCCCACAGCAACAGCAATAACCTATGGTGAAGCACTTTCCAAATCCACTCTTACAGAAGGCTGGACTTGGGCAGATGATACAATCAAGCCCAATGTGAACAACAGCGGATTTACGGCATACAAGACTGTGACAGACTATGATAACTACGATTACAGTAATCTTACGGGATTTGATTATGATGATACTAATCAAAAGCTCTCCTACACAGTAGCAGTGACCGTAAACAAGGCAAAACCAACCGTAACACCTCCCACAGCAACGGCAATTACCTATGGTGAAGCACTTTCTCAATCCACTCTTACAGATGATTGGAATTGGGCAGATGGTACGACCAAGCCCAATGTGAACAACAGCGGATTTACGGCATACAAGACTGTTACAGACTATGATAAATACGATTACAGTAATCTTACGGGATTTGATTATGACGAAGCAGATCACAAACTCTCCTGCACAGTTGCAGTGGCCGTAAACAAGGCAACTCCCAATGTAACAGCCCCCACGGCGAACACAGGACTTGTTTACAAGGGTACGACGCAGGAGCTTATCTCGGCAGGCTCAACCGACTTTGGTACGCTGCTTTACAGCCTTGACGGTACTACCTACTCCGAGGACATTCCCACGGCAACAAACGCAGACAGTTACACCGTATATTATAAGGTACAGGGCAACGCCAATGTGAATGACAGTGCGGCACAAACTGTTTCGTCTTCTATCGGAAAGGCGGCTGTAACTATCACCGCAAACAGCTACACGGTCAAGGTCGGCAATACTCTCCCGACATTTGACTACAAGGTATCGGGGCTTGTGAACAACGAAACGCTCCCGATTACCGTATCTGTTTCCTGCTCCACAACCGACAGCAAAACCGCAGGCGAATACCCGATTACGGTTTCGGGTGCGGCAGATAGCACGAACTATACTTTCAACTATGTGAACGGCACTCTGACAATCACCGAAAAGGATATTCAGACAATCACAGCGGCTGACGTAACGCTGACCTACGGCGACGCAGGCAAGAAGATAGGTGCAACGACAAATGGTGACGGAGCGATTACCTACTCTGTTAAGACAGGCTCTGATATTATCACCATAGCCGAAGACGGTACTATTACCGCTCTGAAAGCAGGCACGGCAACCGTTGAAATCACAGCGGCAGAAACCTTTGACTACGCAAAGGCAACAAAGACAGTTACAGTTACCGTTAGCAAGGCGGCTGTAACAATCAAGGCAGATGATAAAACTGTATATCAGAACGCTGCACTCCCCACATTTACTTATTCCGTAACAGGACTTGCGAACGGCGATAAACTTTCGTTTACTCCCGTTCTAACTTGTGAAGCAACCACTACAAGCACGGTAGGCACTTATGCGATTACCGTAACTATCGAGATAACCGAAGATGAGTGCTACACATACACCACAACGAACGGCACTCTCACCGTAAAGAAGAAGTCCTCCGGCGGCGGTGGAGGTGGCGGCGGATACAGACCCACTACCCCGACAACAACCAACCCCTCAATCGGCGGCTCTGCAAAGAGCTGGAGCGACGTTGCGGCAGACCTCGGAAAGCTCACAAACGGCTCTGAAGCAACAATCGAGCTGAACGGCAATACCACAGTTCCCATTGAGGTAATCAAGGCGATTGCAGATAAGGACAGCAAGGTTACATTCGTAATCAACAGTGTGTCCTCTTGGGTAATTGACGGCGCAGAGATAACAACTCCCGTGGCGATTGACCTCACGCTCATAAAGACAGCAAGCACAAAATCCGATACTCTGCGTGGTATTGAGGGAACGCAGTTCAAGATTAACGGCACGAATATCCCGACAGACTTAATGATTGCGTTCAATAAAGAACACGAGGGCAAGTTTGCAAACCTCTACAAAGTCGTTGACGGCAAGCTGGTATTCGTAACTTGTGCAAAGCTCGGCGAGGACGGCAAGGTTATCCTGCCCGATGTCGTTGATAAGGGCGAGTATGTAGTAATGCTCTGCGAATTCAGCGACAGACTCGGCGATATGGATAACGACGGCATTATGAACGCAAAGGACGCTGCGGCTATCCTTAAGGACATAGTAGAGATTGAACCGGGCAAGAACCCGCTTATGGCGGACTTTAACGGCGACGGACGCATTAACGCTATGGACGCTGCGGCAATTCTGAAAAGGATTGTTGGTTTAGCGTAAGCACTACTAAATAGCGAAATGGGCGTACAGAAATGTGCGCCCATTTTGTGAGTCTGCTGAAAAGAAAACGGATTCCGAAAAAAACAAGCCGCACTCAACAGGGTGCGGCTTGTTCTATCATAACGCTAATCAGATACCCAGCAGGTCGTTAATCGTTACATTGAGTACCTTTGAAATGAATATCAGCTCTATGTCGGTGACAAATCGCTGCCCCGACTCAATGCGCTGAACAGCGTTTTTGTCGATGTCCAATCCACCGCTTTTAAGTCTGTCTGCAAGCTCACGCTGGCTGATACGCAATTCTTTTCTCAACTTTGCAACTACTGTGCCGCAGATGTTGTTCCGCCCGTCTGCTGTCCTGTTAGAAAACATATAAGCACCTCCTCCATATAGATATTTGTGTTTCTATTGTATCATGCTCTGTATTGTATGTCAATAGAACAATATTGTAGTCCTCAAAAAATCAAGTTTTGTGAAATAGTTTAAGTTATAATAATATGTATACCCGAATAAAACTGCTTGCTAAGTCGGTCACGATTTCCTAGCCTCATATTTTCGCTATCACTTATGCAGCAAAAAGTCAATAAATTCCTCGAGCAGGTCAAGTTTTTCCGGTGGAATACTTTGGATTTTT
Organism: uncultured Oscillospiraceae bacterium; assembly: GCA_934462925.1. Lineage (GTDB taxonomy): Bacteria > Bacillota > Clostridia > Oscillospirales > Ruminococcaceae > CAG-115. The sequence goes on from CAKSIT010000014.1 coordinate 3,390, forward strand.
TCTGTTAGAACTTCATATCTACCCCCTTTTATTGCCTTTTCTTCCATCATCAGATAATACACACTAACACCAAAGAAACACGATAAGTCAAACAGCGTTTTAGTGGGTATATCCCTTGTACCTTCCTCATACCGTGAAATGTTGGATTGCACGGTATTCATTTCCTCGCCGAGCTGTTTTTGCGTAAGTCCTCTTTTCTCACGCAGCTCGCGAATTCTGTTAGAACCTTGACTTGATTTTAACGAGGACATAACAATCACCTCAAGTCAAAGTATAACATATATTATGACAAAAGAAAACAGATTATTCCAAATAGAGATACTGTATGCCAAATAGAGATAAAAATATTTTTTATGGTATATCTTGTGCTATAATAGGGTCAGCAAACAGAATACTATCTGCAAAGACATCACGATTCCAAAATGGTTGGGATTATTCGGATATGATTATTTCGAGGTCAGAACAGGGAGGAAAACGTTTGCCGCAGTTCATTGACAATTACATAGCAGAGCGATAACAAAATCATCAACCGCAGCGCCTGATTGTGCGAAGATGTGCCTGTATTGATTCCGAGGGGTTATTCATTATCCGTGACCACACACTTTATTTTGCGCGAGAATAACAATAACTCCAAAAGTCTGCCAATATCAACCCGAACCGTAAACGCATACGCAGAGGCAAGGTACGAGCGCGAAAGGAACAACGCTGCCAAGATGGGATAATGATACTTCCGTTCAGACGCAAATGCGTAACGGCTGCTCCATAGGAATGGACTGGGGTGAAACTCCCATGTGCAGGTGCGGACTACCTGCTAATCGCTCTGAGTATCGACCAAAAATAATGCAAACGGCTCTCGCCGAAAATAGCATGAGCCGTTTGCTTATATATTTCTTGAAAAAAAAGGGGGGGAGAATGATGAGCGTTGAAGAAGAAAGAAAAAAGTTGCTAACGGTCAAAGAGGTTGCAGCTATCCTTAGGGTAAATACCGACTCGGTATACGAATTCATCAAAGCGAAGAAATTGGCTGCTGTAAGGATAGGCACAATCAAAATCAGACCGGAAGCGCTTGAGGATTTTATAAAAAGCTCCGAGGTTCAGCCTTGAAACCGAGAGAGTGTGCAAGCGGGTGGGGTATTATGTGAAATCATGCAAGTGGTAATAATTAGCCCCCTAAAATGATATCATGATTACTTCTATGTAATCAAAATGTAATCAAATCAGGGGGTTGTAACTATTTTAGCAATCAAACTAATGTCGGCAGCGCATTTTCCATAAAATGGTCAATGGCTTAACAAAGCCGTTTGATTAGCCCTTCATAGCTTCCTCAACAGCAACCGCACAAGCAACAGTAGCGCCAACCATGGGATTGTTGCCCATTCCGATAAGACCCATCATCTCAACGTGTGCGGGAACGGAGGAAGAACCTGCGAACTGCGCGTCGGAGTGCATACGTCCCATTGTATCGGTCATACCGTAGGAAGCAGGACCTGCTGCCATGTTGTCGGGGTGGAGGGTACGACCCGTACCGCCGCCGGAAGCTACGGAGAAGTACTTCTTGCCCTTCTCAACGCACTCCTTCTTGTAAGTGCCTGCAACGGGGTGCTGGAAGCGCGTGGGGTTGGTGGAGTTACCTGTGATGGAAACGTCAACGCCTTCCTTCCACATGATAGCAACGCCCTCGGTAACGTCGTTAGCGCCGTAGCAGTTAACCTTAGCGCGCAGACCGTTGGAGTATGCCTTGCGGAACTTCTCCTTAACTTCGCCGGTGTAGTAGTCCATCTCGGTTTCAACGTATGTAAAGCCGTTGATACGTGCGATTATCTGCGCAGCGTCCTTGCCAAGACCGTTGAGGATAACGCGCAGCGGCTCTTTACGTACCTTGTTAGCCTTTTCTGCGATACCGATAGCGCCCTCTGCAGCTGCAAAGGACTCGTGACCTGCGAGGAAGCAGAAGCACTTTGTTTCTTCTTCAAGCAGCATCTTGCCGAGGTTGCCGTGGCCGAGACCAACCTTGCGCTGGTCAGCTACAGAGCCGGGAATGCAGAATGCCTGAAGACCCTCGCCGATAGCTGCCGCAGCGTCAGCGGCTCTTGTGCAGTTCTTCTTGATAGCGATAGCGCAGCCTACGGTGTAAGCCCACTTAGCGTTCTCAAAGCAGATAGGCTGAATGCCCTCAACGAGCTTGTAAATGTCAAGACCCTTTGCCTTGCAGATTTCAGCGCACTCCTCGATGGAGTTGATGCCGTACTGCTTGATAGCTGCAAGTATCTGGGGTTCGCGTCTGTCGTAAGATTCAAATAAAGCCATTTTTGTTACCTCCTATTACTGCTTTCTCGGGTCGATAACCTTAACGGCGTCAGCAACACGGCCGTACTGACCCTGTGCCTTTTCAAATGCCGTATTAGCGTCGTCGCCGTTCTTGATGAATTCCATCATCTTGCCGAAGTTTACAAACTTGTAGCCGATAATTTCGTCATCTTCGTTGAGTGCAATGCCGGTAACATAGCCGTCTGTCATCTCAAGGTAACGCGGGCCTTTTGCGAGCGTGCCATACATAGTGCCTACCTGAGAACGAAGCCCCTTGCCGAGGTCCTCAAGACCTGCGCCGATAGCAAGACCGTCCTCGGAGAAAGCGGACTGGCTTCTGCCGTAAACTATCTGGAGGAACAGCTCTCTCATAGCGGTGTTGATAGCGTCGCATACGAGGTCGGTGTTGAGAGCCTCGAGAATGGTTCTGCCGGGAAGAATCTCAGCAGCCATAGCCGCAGAGTGGGTCATGCCCGAGCAGCCGATGGTCTCAACGAGAGCCTCCTGTATAACGCCGTCCTTTACGTTGAGGGAGAGCTTGCAGGTGCCCTGCTGGGGTGCGCACCAGCCGATACCGTGTGTAAAGCCCGAGATGTCGGTGATTTCCTTTGCCTTCACCCACTTGGCCTCTTCGGGAATCGGGGCAGCGCCGTGAGCTACGCCCTGTGCGACGGGGCACATGTTTGTAACCTCATGAGAATAAGTCATACTAGTTATAACTCCTTTCAGAATTTAGTCCCTCCCGCCCGATGCGCAGGCGGTATGAACCATACAACAATATTATACAATATCCTGTCGATTTTTTCAATAGGTTAGCGAAAATTTTTTGAGCGTGTCAGTTGAACTTTTCCACGACATCGTTTATCTGCGCAGCAGTCTGTGCGTTTGAGCGGGTGAGGGTATTGAGCTTCTGCGCAATCGAATTTGTTACGCTGGCCTTTTCGTCAATGCTGCGTATGTTGTTCTCGTTATTGAGAATAATGCTGTCAAAGCGCATTGCTTCGGCACTGATGTTTTCAAGCAGACTGAAGATGTTTTCCATCTCGCCGTTGGTGGAGTCCATAGAATTCTTGAGGCTGCCAACAAGCTTGTTCATGTCGCCGAAGCTGTCGGCAATGTCCGTCCTGATAAAGTCTGTGATGTCCTTGAAACAGTGCTCTATGCCTGCGATGATGTCGTTCATGCTGCCGCACACGTCGAAAATCTCCTTGGCGGCGTCTGCGGAGTCCTCCGAAAGCTTTTTGATTTCATCTGCTACAACGGAGAATCCCGCACCGGCTGTGCCTGCTCTCGCCGCTTCGATTGAAGCATTTATGGCGAGAATGTTCGTCTGCGATGAGATATTCTGTATGCGCTTTACCTTTTCGTTGATACTGTTAAGCTTATTAAGGTTATCAATGGCGGCGGAGATATCACCCTGGGTAAGCTCGGCCTTGTCTTTCATGGAGTCGGCCAGACTCTGCGCATTCTTTATCATGTCATCGGCAACCGAAATCCTTTCCGCGTTGGATTTTTTGCTTTCTTGCATGATGTCGTGTATTGAAGAGATGTCTGCGTTGACCTTCTGAATGGTCTGCGATGTCTCGCTAATGCTGTCGGAAAGTTCCTTGGTAGAGCGCGAGTTATCCTCCGCGCAGGAAACAAGGGAAGTGACCGTTTCGTTCATGACTTCCGCGCCGCTGCTGAGCGACTCGGTGCAGCCCTTGAGCATTGATACAACACCGCGGAGCGTTTCTGTGAGAATGTGTACAGAAGTGGCGATGTTGCCTACCTCGTTTTTCCTGCCGACGAAGCGTTCAATGTTCTTGCTGCTCACAAGAGACAGCTCGCCGAGCTCATTTACAGCCTCCTTCACCTTGCGCAGCGGCTTTGTGATGAGATGTGCTGTCGCGAATACCGCAAGCACTACTATCACTAGCGTCAGCACGGTAAGCAGCATGTTCGTACGGGAAATGCTGTTGCTTGCCGCCAGTATCTCTGCGGAGGAATCCTGCATGGTAAGTATCAGTTTGTATTCGGGCAGTGACTCGAATGCGATGATATTATCGGCGCTGTAAACAACTCCCTTGCTTTCGCCGCTGCTTACGCGATTGATAATTGAAAGCATGGCTTCGTCCTCAACGGCAGACATTATCAGCGAATTGTCGGTGTTGTAGGTGTAGATAAGGTTTGTAGTGTCAAGTATCGCGTACTTTTCCTGCTCCATGCCGGAAATGGTCATCTTCGAGAGCAGGTCATTAAGTCCCGCAAGGAACGGGCCGCCGCCGACAAGTCCTATGGGCGTGCCTGCGTCGTCAGTTATGGACATACGCAGATTGAATATGAGCTGACTCGAAGCGGGAGAGACGAATGCGCCGCCGTTGTAGAAGCCGTTCGGCGCGGAAGTCATCGTCGCCTGATAGGGCGCGAGCGCGTCGCCCTTGCGCGTAACCATGCCCACTGCGGAAGGGGAGGAGTGCGCAAGCACTGTTGTGTCCCACTTGCTGAGGTAAACTCCTTCCCATGATTCGAGCTGTGCGAAGAAGCGCTCGGTGTATGCCTGCGCCGCCTGCTGTTTAGCTGCGTTGTCGGGTTCAAGCAGCAGTTCTTTAAGCTCGTCCGCCGTTGCATACTGCCTCAGCGACCGTTCTGATTCCTGTACGAACAGCTCTATCATGTTTGCCTGACCGTTAAGAGCGGTGTACATATTATCAATAGAGCTCTGCTTCGATGTCCGTGTAACTGAAGAAGTCATTACAAGGTACAGGCACGAAAGGCACAGAAGCGAGATAACAGCAACGCTGAGGGTAATTATGGTTGCCATTTTCATGTGTTTGAAACTCTTTATCATGGAAATATCTCCTTTTCGGTATATTTTTTGCTATAGCAACACCGCACAAGGATTGTGCGGTGTTGCCATATGTTTATTTTGTTTTGTCTTTTCAAAGCAGACAACTCGCGAATGTATCGGAGAAGTGCTTTATAGTGACATTAGTCATGCTTCTGACGACATATGAATAAGTCACGGCGACAAGTATGCGCCGCCATTTGTAAATACAAAAAATGCTTCAGATGCCCGAAAGGAGCTTCTTCTCCATCTCCGTGCGGTCGTTGCTGTACTCAAGCGCGGTTTCGTAGGATATCTGTCCCGTTTTGTAGAGCTTTGCAAGGCTCTCCGTGAGCGTCTGCATTCCGAGCTGGGTGCTGCCTTGCATAACCGTTTCCATCTGCGGTATCTTGTTAGAGCGGATAAGGTTCTTTACCGCGTCCGTGCCGAGCATAACCTCGACTGCCGCAACGCGCCCCTTCTTGTCCGAACGCGGAACAAGGCTCTGCGCGATAATGCCCTGAAGCATATTGGAAAGCTGGTTGCGCACCTGGTCCTGCGCGTGAATGGGGCAGGCGTCGATTATACGGTCTATCGTCTGCGCGGCGGAGGACGTGTGCAGCGTGCCGAATACAAGGTGACCCGTTTCAGCCGCCGTCATGGCAAGGGAGATGGTTTCGTAGTCGCGCATCTCGCCGATGAGGATAACGTCGGGGTCTTCACGCAGGGCGCTGCGCAGCGCGTAGCCGAACGTGGGAACATCCCTGCCGATTTCACGCTGGTGGATAGTAGCCTTTTCCTGCGTGTAGCGGTACTCGATAGGGTCTTCTATGGTGATTACATGGCATGCGCGCGTTTTGTTGATATGCTCTATCATAGCGGCAAGGGTAGTGGACTTGCCCGCGCCCGTAGGACCTGTTACAAGCACCAGTCCGCGGCGCTTTTTGGCAAGGTCAAGCAGAACGGGGGGCATTTTAAGCTCCTCGAGCGAGGGTATCTCGGCGTTGAGCAGACGGATACAGCAAGCGAGCCTGCCGCCCTGACGGAACACGTTAACGCGCTGCCTTGCGCCGTTTTTCAGCTCAAAGGAGAAGTCTATGTCGTTGCCCTCGGTGAGCTGCTTTTCCTGCTCGGCGGAGAGAATGGAGAGAATGGTGCGGTTTACTACCTGGTCGGAAAGCTCGGTGTACTTGCGCAGCTCGCCGTTCACGCGCACAACTGTCGGCAGCCCGACGGTAAGATGAATGTCCGAGGCGTTCATTTCGCGCGCCTGCATGATAAATTCTTCAAAAGTCATGATTTATGTCCTTTCGCTTACTTTATTTTGAACTGAATGCCGCTTGCGGAGAAGAACACCTCGTCCGAGGTGTTTGCTATGCGCTGGTTTACGCTGCCGAGAATCTGGCGGAACAGCGCCTGCGAAGCGTCGTGCGGTGTCACGGAGAAGCCCGTTTCAAGCGTGATGATTATCATGCTGCCGTCAAGCTCCTCGATTCTTTCGCGCATAGCCATAACGTCGTCTATAATGCGCTTTTCAATTTCCTTTTTAAGCTGCGGGGAGGCCGCCGCGGGGTCGGGACACATCTCCTCCATAATAAGCTGCGTGTAGCTTTGCAGGCTGTCGAAGATAACGAATTTGTGGTCGGTTATCTTATCCGCGGGAGCGCCCGAAACGCTCGTTACAATGTCCCATTCCACAAAATTCTTTTTGTTGTCGAACTCGATTCTGTGGAGGGTGTCCTCGTCAACGCTGCTGCCTGCCCTGAGATACAGAACATAGTCGCACGCTGCGAAATACGTTGCAGCCCAGCGGCTTTTTCCGCTGGAAGCGCCGCCCGTAATAAGGATATTTCTGGACATATGCGTTCATTCCTTCCTTTCAGATAGTAGCCGCGCCGTCTGCGGCTCAAGCACCATAAATCAATTTTAACACAGTTTGGAATGATTGTAAATAGATTTGTGAAAATTCATCAATCTAACAAAAAATCGCAGCGCGTTTTTGGCAGTTTTTTGGGGAGCGCCGCGTGTCGGCTCATGCGCGCGCGGTTCGGGTACGGCTCATAAACGGCGTGGCTGAACGCGCGGACGGCGTTTGTGAGCAAAATGTGAAAAAATTGTGACAAAAATTGCTTTTCCTATTGAAAAAGCGGAAAATATGTGTTATAATATATTGGACGTGGGTAAATGTCTGACGTTCGACCGATATCGTTAAGGAGCTTTTTTGAGATGTACCCTAAGCTAAGTGAGCTTGTGACGCTGCTGAAAGGTCACAGAGTCTTTATCCAGACGCATAATTTCCCCGACCCCGACGCCATAGCCAGCGCTTTCGGGCTTCAGGTCCTGCTCGAAAAATTCGGCATAAGGACGACGATATGCCACCACGGCATGGTTGAGCGCACCACCACGATGAACATGGTAACGGAGTTCGGCATTAAAATGACGTCCGACCTTGACATTAAGGACATGACGAACGAGGACTACATTATTACTGTAGATTCGCAAAAGGGCAACGCCAACATTCTCGACCTTATCGGCGACGAGGTTGCGTGTATAGACCACCACCCGACGTTCTGCCCAGCGGACTACAAATATAAGGACATACGCATAGTGGGCAGCTGCGCCACAATAATCGCGGACTACTACCGCCAGTACAAGATAGATATGCCCGAAAGCGTTGCGACGGCGTTGCTTTACGGGCTTAAAATGGACACGCGCGACTTTACGCGCGGCGTTACGGAGCTTGACGTGCAGATATTCGGCTACCTGTTCCCGAAGGCGAACAGCGTGCTTATCCGCCGATTCCAGTCGGGCGTTATACAGTACGACGAGCTTGAGGCGTTTGTCGATTCCATGCGCGACATTCAGATATTCGGGGGCGTGGCGTTCGCGTTCCTTAATTTCGAGTGCGCGGACGCGTTTGTGGCTACCGTATGCGACTTTATACAGAACCTTGACGTGGTGAATTTTGCGGTGGTATATTCCCGCCGCGAAAACGGCTTCAAGTTCTCCGTGCGTTCAGAGCTTGACGAGCTTAACGCCGGCAAGATAGCCGAGGAGGCTCTGCACGACGTCGGCAGCGGCGGCGGGCATAAGTCCATGGCGGGCGGCTTTGCCGCAGAGGACAAGCTGCTCGGCATGAGCGTGGATTTCAACAAGACGATACAGAACCTTTTCCTTTCCGTTATCCGCAGGATAAAGGGCGACCCTATCGAGGGGGAAGCGCAGGAGGAAAAGCAGGAGGTCAAATAAAGCAAATGCTCCCTGTTTTCGGGGGGCATTTTTTGCGCGCGGATTTTCCCGACGCCCGTCGATTTTGCAAAAAAATGTGAATATTATATTGAAATCTGTAGAGAAATGTGTTATACTTAATTGAATAGGGCTTACAAAGCCCGAGCCGCCGAAAGCGGTATATAATAAATGTCGTGTCAAAGGCACGGGACGGGAGAAACGGAATGCCAAAGAAGCAGGATATCAAAAAAATCCTTATAATCGGTTCAGGTCCTATTATAATAGGGCAGGCGTGCGAGTTCGACTATTCGGGAACTCAGGCGTGTAAGGCGCTTAAGAAGCTGGGCTACGAGATAGTTCTTGTAAACTCAAACCCCGCAACGATAATGACCGACCCCGACGTTGCGGACATCACCTACATAGAGCCGCTAAACGTTGAAAGGCTCACGCAGATAATCGACAAGGAGCGCCCCGACGCGCTTTTGCCCAACCTCGGCGGGCAGTCGGGTCTTAACCTTTGCTCCGAGCTTAATCAGGCGGGAGTGCTTGAAAAGTACGGCGTAAAGGTAATCGGCGTGCAGGTGGACGCTATCGAGCGCGGCGAGGACCGCATAGAGTTCAAGCACACCATGCAGAAGCTTGGCATTGAAATGCCCCGCAGCGAGGTTGCGTATTCCGTTGAGGAGGCGCTTGCAATCGCTGAAAAGCTGCATTACCCCGTGGTGCTGCGCCCCGCGTACACAATGGGCGGCGCAGGCGGCGGCCTTGTTTATAATGTAGACGAGCTTAAGGTGGTATGCGCGCGCGGCTTGCAGGCGTCAATCGTTCATCAGGTGCTGGTTGAGGAATCCATCAGCGGCTGGGAGGAGCTTGAGCTTGAGGTTGTACGCGACGCGGACGACAACGTTATCACCGTTTGCTTTATAGAGAATATCGACCCCATAGGCGTACACACGGGCGACAGCTTCTGCTCCGCGCCCATGCTCACCATAAGCGAGGACGTGCAGAAGAGGCTTCAGGAGTACTCCTACAGCATTGTAAGAGCCATTGAGGTAATAGGCGGCTGCAACTGCCAGTTCGCGCACGACCCCGTTTCGGGCAGAATCGTCGTAATCGAGATTAACCCGCGCACCTCGCGCTCGTCCGCGCTCGCTTCAAAGGCTACGGGCTTCCCGATAGCGCTTGTTTCCGCAATGCTCGCGTGCGGGCTTACGCTCAGCGAGATACCCTGCGGCAAGTACGGCACGCTCGACAAGTACGTTCCCGACGGCGACTATGTAGTTATCAAGTTCGCAAGGTGGGCGTTTGAGAAGTTCAAGGGCGCGCAGGACAAGCTCGGCACGCAGATGAAGGCGGTAGGCGAGGTAATGTCCATAGGCAAGACCTATAAAGAGGCGTTCCAGAAGGCTATCCGCTCGCTTGAAACGGGCAGGTACGGCTTAGGCTTCGCAAAGGACTTTCACGACCTTTCCAAGGACGAGCTGCTCGCAAAGCTGCGCTATCCCACGAGCGAGCGCCAGTTCGTTATATACGAGGCGCTGCGCAAGGGCGCGACTATCGACGAGATATACGAGCTTACCAAGATAAAGCACTGGTTCTTACAGCAGATGAAGGAGCTTGTTGACGAGGAAAACGCGCTTATCGCGAACAAGGGCGCAGTTCCCGCGGAGGGCGCGCTCCGTCAGGCAAAGCTCGACGGCTTCAGCGACCGTTACCTTTCGCAGATACTCGGCGTTACCGAGGAGCAGATACGCGACGCGCGGCTGTCCTACGGCATACGCGAGGCGTGGGAGGGCGTACACGTAAGCGGCACGGAGAACGCGGCGTATTACTACTCGTCCTATAACATTCCCGAGGACGAGAGTCCCGTTTCCGACAAACCGAAAATCATGATACTCGGCGGCGGTCCAAACAGAATAGGGCAGGGTATCGAGTTCGACTATTGCTGCGTTCATGCGGCGCTCGCGCTCAGAAAGCTCGGGTTCGAGTCGATAATCGTAAACTGCAACCCCGAGACCGTTTCCACCGACTACGACACCTCGGACAAGCTTTATTTCGAGCCGCTCACGCTCGAGGACGTGCTTGCTATCCACGACAAGGAGAAGCCCGTCGGCGTTATCGCGCAGTTTGGCGGGCAGACTCCGCTCAACCTCGCAAACGACCTTAAAAAGTACGGCGTGAACATTCTCGGCACGACCCCCGAGACCATAGACCTTGCAGAGGACAGAGACCGGTTCCGCGCAATGATGGAGAAGCTCGGCATACCCATGCCCGAGAGCGGAATGGCTGTAAACGTGGACGAAGCGCTTGAAATCGCCAACAGGATAGGCTACCCCGTAATGGTACGCCCGTCGTACGTTCTTGGCGGCAGGGGAATGGAGATTGTTCACGACGACGACATGATGCGCGTTTACATGGCGGCAGCCGTTGGCGTTACCCCCGACAGACCCATACTTATCGACCGCTTCCTGCACCACGCTACGGAGTGCGAGGCGGACGCGATTTCCGACGGAAAGCACTGCTTCGTGCCTGCCGTTATGGAGCATATCGAGCTTGCGGGCGTTCATTCGGGCGACTCCGCGTGCATTCTCCCCGCAAAGAACCTTACCGAAAAGCAGATAGCGACCATAAAGGACTACACAAAGCGCATTGCCGTTGAGATGAACGTTTGCGGCCTTATGAATATGCAGTACGCAATCGAGGACGACACCGTTTACGTGCTTGAAGCGAACCCGCGCGCGTCGCGCACCGTTCCGCTTGTATCAAAGGTATGCGGCATAAACATGGTGCAGATAGCGACCGAGATAATCACTTCTTCCATCACGGGCAAGGCTTCTCCCGTACCCGAGCTTCACGACAGGAAGATACTCCACTACGGCGTTAAGGAAGCTGTTTTCCCGTTCAATATGTTCCAGGAGGTAGACCCCGTACTCGGCCCTGAGATGCGCTCCACGGGCGAGGTGCTTGGCATTTCCCGCTCGTTCGGCGAGGCGTACTACAAGGCGCAGGAGGCTACGCAGACAAGGCTTCCCGTCGAGGGTACGGTGCTTCTTAGCGTATGCGACCGCGACAAGCCCGAGCTTCTTGAGATAGCAAAGGCGTTCAGCGACATCGGTTTCAGCATAATTGCAACGGGCAAGACCTACGAAATGATACAGCAGGCGGGCATACCCGCAAAGCACGTCCTCAAGCTTTACGAGGGCAGACCCAACATTGCCGACCTCATAGCAAACGGCGATATCCAGCTTATAATCAACACCCCCGCGGGCAAGGACAGCGTTACGGACGACAGTTATATCCGCAAGGCAGCGATAAAGCACAGGATTCCCTACATCACGACAATGGCAGCCGCAAAGGCAAGCGCAGAGGGCATCAAGGCGATAAAGGAGAACACGCACCTCGGCGTAAGGTCGCTCCAGTCCCACCACGCCGACATAATCTGAGCAGAGCCGGTAGCCCGGCGGGCAGCCGGTAGCCCGGCGGGCAATTCCGGCTGAATGGGCGTGTTGGCGTGCGCTGTCACACGCAGGCATACGCGCTGGCTAGCGCGGCGGTCGGCTTAGCGCATAACGCCGCCCGCGTGTGACAGCCGCCGCTGTCGCGGCTCATTCAGCCGGAATTGGCAGCGGGGACTCCCCGCCGACCGACAAAATGCCGCAGAACGGAGCGCTCTGCGGCATTTTTTATGTAGTTTGCGCGCTTTGTTAAAGCGACTTGATTATCTCGCCCATGAGGCCGGGGACTGCGCCTATAGCGTTGGATTCGTCGGTGTCGATGTGCATTGCGTCTGCGAACTTGTCGCTTACTCTTACTACAACGTCGCCGAGGATAGCGGTTCTGCCGTTGGTTACGCACTTAACCCAAACAACGTCCTTGTTCTTTATGCCGAGCTTTTCAGCGGTCTCGGGAATCATGTGGATATGGCGCTTTGCAACGATAACGCCCTCCTTGATGGTGACCTCGCCCGCAGGACCGCGCAGCGTGCAGCCGGGAGTGCCTGCAACGTCGCCGCTCTCGCGGATATCTATGCCAAGACCGATGGAGCGCGCGTCAGTCGCGGAAAGCTCTACCTGGTCTGCGGGACGGCACGGACCGAGAATGCTTACGTTTGCAAGCTCCTTCTTAGGGCCTACTACCGTTACGCGCTCCTCACAGGCGTACTGCCCGGGCTGGGAGAGGTCCTTCTTCTTTGTAAGCTCGTGACCCTTGCCGAAAAGAATCTCGAGCGTTTCCTTTGTAACGTGAACGTGACGCGCCGATGTTTCAATGAGAATTTCTGCCATTTTATTTTCCTCCAGTAAAATATATACCCGCTAATGCGGAGGGCATAGCCCTGCATAGCATAATTATACAACTTTCCGCAAAAAAAATCAATAGGAATGCAAAAAAACTATTGCATTTTCGGTGAAAGTGTGGTATGATATGAAATTGAAAGTGAAAATCAAAATCAAATTTAGCGAGGGGGAATCACCGTGAGCGGCTATAACACAAAACAGCGCGACGAGATACTGGGATTTTTCAACAGGCACGCGGGCGGGTGCTTCACCGCTAAGGATATTATAAGAAGCGGCGAGGTTTCCGTGGGCGAGGCTACGGTGTACCGCACGCTGTCGCGGCTTGCGGGGCAGGGCGTTCTCAGGCGGTTTACGGACGGCGAGGACGGCGCTTCCTATAAGCTGGGCGGGGAGGAGTGCAGCTGCCACTTTCACCTTAAATGCGAGAGCTGCGGGCGCGTTATACACATGGACTGCGGCTTTATGGCGGACATGAAGCGCCACATAGAAAGCAGCCACGGCTTTATGGTGGACATAGGCAAAACGGTGATTTACGGCCTGTGCGCAGACTGCTCCGACGGGAAAACGCATACCGAGTGCGACTGCTGCGCGCACGACGGGGGAGGGGACTTATGAAAAAGCTTATAGCGGCGGCGCTGGTCGGGGCGCTGCTTTTGGTGAGCGGCTGCGCCGTAAAGCCCGCCGACGACGACGGAAAGCCCGTTGTCGTTACGACTATATTCCCCGCCTACGACATGGCGCGCGCCGTTTTCGGCGAGAGCGCAGACATTGTGCTGCTGCTGAAGCCCGGAATGGAGAGCCACAGCTACGACCCGTCCGCGCGGGATATCGTGAAGATAAGCCTGTGCGACCTGTTTGTGTACAACGGCGGCGAAAGCGACCAATGGGTGGAGAACATTCTGTCCTCAACGGACGGCGTGGAAACGTTCCGCATGACGGCGTGCGTTGACGAGCTTTACGAGGAACACGTTGACGGAATGCAGGAGGACGAGCATTCGCACGACCACGAGGAGCATGACGACCACGACGACCACGACCACGAGGAATACGACGAACACGTGTGGACGTCCCCGAAAAACGCGCTTTTGATTTTGCAGGGGCTGTGTGCGAAAGCGGCGGAGCTGTTCCCCGAGAACGCCGCGGATTACGAGCGCCGCGCGGCGGCGTACGCCGAGCGGATAACCGCGCTTGACGAGAGCTTTGCGCAGCTGCTTGACGGCGAGGAGCGCCCGTTCATCTTTGGCGACCGCTTTCCGCTGCTCTACTTTTTCAAGGAATACGGACTGTCGTATTACGCGGCGTTCCCGGGGTGCGGCAGCGAGGTAGAGCCGTCCGCGCAGACGGTGACGTTTTTGCTTGAAAAGCTGCGCGGCGGCGACGTTCTGCCTGCGGTGTTCTGCATTGAGCTTTCAAACAGAAAGCTTGCGCAGACGCTCGCGGACGAGGCGGGGCTGCCCGTGGTGGAGTTCCACACCTGCCATAACATTACAGCGGAAGATTTTGCCGCGGGCGAAACATGGGTTACGCTTATGCAGAGAAACTATGACGCGCTTTGTGCGTTTGAAAAGAAGGAATAGGCATGGCACTTATAAATGTGGAGGGGCTGACGCTCTCCTATGAAAGCATGACGGTAATAAAAGGGCTGTCCTTTACGGTGAACGCGGGCGACTACCTATGCGTTATCGGCGAGAACGGCTCGGGCAAAAGCACGCTTATAAAGTCGCTGCTTTCGCTTAAAAAGCCCGTGGGCGGTACGATAGAGTTTGGGGACGGGCTTAAGGCGCGCGAGATAGGCTACCTGCCGCAGCAGACGGGCGCGCAGCGCGACTTCCCCGCAAGCGTGTGGGAGGTTGTGCTGTCGGGCTGTCTTAACTCGCGCGGGATAAAGCCGTTTTACACCGCAAAGGAGCGCCGCACGGCGCTTGACAACATGGAGCGCCTTGGCATAGCGAACCTGCGCCGCCGCAGCTACCGCGAGCTTTCAGGCGGGCAGCAGCAGCGCGTGCTTCTTGCGAGAGCGCTCTGCGCCACGCACAAGCTGCTTTTGCTCGACGAACCCGTATCGGGGCTTGACCCGATGGTAACGGCGGAAATGTACGAGCTTATAGAGAGCATAAACAAAAGCGGCGTTACCGTTATAATGGTAACGCACGACATATCCGCCGCGCTAAGGTACGCAAACACGATTCTGTGCCTGCGCAGCGGCGAGTGCTTTTTCGGCACGCGCAACGAGTTTTTGCAGAGCGGCGCGTCGGATTTTCTGAAAGGCGGTGTGCGCGGTGAGTGAGATTTTTTCTGAAATGCTGTCCGCGCCCGTGCTGTTAAGGGCGCTTGTGGTGGGCGTGCTGGTGTCGCTCTGCGCGGCGCTTCTGGGCGTGAGCCTTGTGCTTAAGCGCTACTCGATGATAGGCGACGGGCTGTCGCACGTGGGCTTTGGCGCGCTTGCTGTTGCAACGGTGCTTAACTGGTCGCCTATGGCTGTAGCTGTACCCGTTGTTATTGCGGCGGCGTTCGTGCTGCTGCGGCTGTCCTCAGACGGGCGTATAAAGGGGGACGCCGCTATAGCGCTCATTTCAACGGGCGCGCTTGCGATAGGCGTAATGGCGGTGTCGGTGTCGCCGGGCATGAACATAGACCTTAACAGCTATCTTTTCGGCAGCATAATCTCCGTAAGCAGGGGGGACGTTGCGTTAAGCGTGATACTCGCCGCGGCGGTTATCGTGATGTTCGTGCTGTTTTACACAAAGATTTTTGCGATAACCTTTGACGAGAGCTTTGCGCGCGCCACAGGCACAAAGGCTGACCTCTACAACCTTATGATAGCGCTGCTTACGGCGGTGACAATCGTTGTGGGAATGCGCCTTATGGGCAGTATGCTCATTTCAAGCCTTATCATATTTCCCGCGCTCAGCGCAATGCGCGTGTTCAAAAGCTTCCGCTCGGTAACGGTCTGCGCGGCGGTGATTTCCGTTGCGGCGTTCCTCACGGGCATGGTTATATCCTACGCGTTCGACACGCCGTGCGGCGCAAGCATTGTCTGCGTGAATATCGTGATGTTCGCGGCGTTCTTTGCGGCGGGCGCTATTGCCCGCAGGAACAGGGCGTAGGGCGTTTAGGGCAAATAAAAAGCGGGGACTGAACAATCAGCCCCCATTTTTTGTTACGCATTTTTATCTGCGCGATTTTTGCGCACCCTTAATACAAGGAACACCGTATTCACAACCACCGACAACGCAAGCAGCGGCACTACTGTCAACAGGGCGATAGCGCCGCCAAGCCCCGCAAAAAACATTGCGTCGGAGTTGAGGTCGTCAACGATATAGAACGCGAGCGGCACGCCGCACAGAACGTCCGCGATATATACCGCTATGACGTCCGCATATGTTTTGTGCGCCTTTGCGTTGATTATCCTGCCGATAAGCTCCGCGACAAGCGGCGGCAGAATAAACACGGACGCCAACAGGAACAAATAGACAAGGCCCGTGCCGGAAATTGCAGAGAGCAGTATTGCAAGAAGATACGGGGTGAGCGTGATAAGCGAGCAGAACGGTATGTATTTTTTCATGTCGTACTCCTTTCAATGGGCTGTGGAAACTGAACAATCAGCACCCATTTTTTGTTACGCATTTTTATTTGCGCGATTTTTGCGCACCCTTAATACAAGAAACACCGTGTTTACAACGACCGACGCCGCAAGCAGCGGCACGACCGTCATCAGGGCGATAGCGGCGCCAAGCCCCGAAAACATTGCGTCGGAGTTGAGGTCGTCGATGATATAGAACGCGAGCGGCACGCCGCACAGAACGTCCGCGATATATACCGCTATGACGTCGGCGTATGTTTTGTGCGCCTTTGCGTTGATTATCCTGCCGATAACCTCCGCGACAAGCGGCGGCAGAATAAACACGGACGCCATCAGGAACAAAACGACAAGGTCCTCGCCGGAAATTGCAAAGAACAGTATTGCAAGAAGATACAGGGCGAGCGTGATAAGCGAGCTGAACGGTATGTATTTTTTCATGGCGCACTCCTTTCAATGCACGGTATTTGCCTTTGCTTATTATGTCACAAAATTCCTTAAAAGGTCGCAGCTTTTACAAATTTTTTCGGAAAAGGCTTCCTGCCCGAACCCTGCAAGAAACGCGCGCGGCGGGGTACAATAAGCGCGAGGTGATGTTATGAAGCATTTTTTCGAGGGGTCGCTCTGCGGGTTTCTCAACGGATTTTTCGGCTCGGGCGGCGGCGTGCTTGCCGTACCCGTGCTTGAGCGCGAGGGCTGCGCCGTAAAGGAGGCGCACGCTACGTCCGTGGCGCTTATTTTTGTGCTGAGCCTTGTCACGGCGCTCTTTTACGGCTTTTCGGGCGGGCTTGACTTCGGCGCGGCGTGGAAGTACATTCCGTGGGGCGCGGGCGGAGCGCTCGCGGGGAGCGTGTTCCTCAAAAAAATACGCGCGCGGTGGCTTCGCAGAGCGTTCGGCGCGCTTATAACCGCCGCAGCGCTGAGGACGCTTTTCTCATGATGAACGCGATAGTAGGATTCCTGACGGGCGTACTCGCTTCAATGGGACTGGGCGGCGGGTTTATACTGGTGGTGTGGCTCACCCTTGTGCAGAACGTTCCGCAGCGTACCGCGCAGGGGATAAACGTGCTGTTTTTCCTGCCGATAGCGTTTATCGCGCTCATAATGCACCTTAAAAGCGGGCTTGTGAACAAGGCGCTCGTAAAGCGGCTTATTTTCGGCGGGATTGCGGGCGCGGTGCTTGGCACGCTCGGCGCGCAGATTCTGCCAAACGACCTGCTGCGGCGGCTGTATGCGCTGTTTTTGCTGGCGTTCGGCGTGCGCGAGCTTTTCGCGAAAATCCCCGAAAGCGACGAAGCAAAGCCCCCCGAGGAGCGCGCTGAGAGCGGAAACGGCGGCGCTTGACAAACTCCCACCCGCGCTGTATAATATGGCAAAGGGGGCGATATCATGCGCGAAGTATGCGAAATGATAGAGCGGCAGGTGCTGCCGAATTTCATCAACCTTGAAACCGCGATAAGAACCTACGACCGAAACGCGCCCGTATGCGGCGCGCCTGCGTGGCGGTATGTTTACCACACGATACATTCCGCCGACAAGTGGTTCGTGAACCCCGCGGAATATACCGAGCCGCCGTTCCACGCCGATGGGCTCAACGACCCCGACGCGCCATGCAGCGCCGTTCTCACGGACGCGCAGCTGCTGGAGTACCTTGCCGCCGTGCGCGAAAAGACGCTGCGCTATCTCGGCGGGCTTACGGACGAGGCGCTTTCAGAGCGCCCGCGCGGCTGCGAATACACGCGGCTGGAGCTTGTGCTGATGCAGTTCCGTCACATAAGCGTTCACACGGGAATGCTTAACGGGCAGACAATTGAGCGCACGGGGAGATTCCCGCTGTACGTAGGCCCTACCGACCCGCCGCCCGCGGACGGCAGGCTGTTCGCGGAGTAAACGCAAAACAAAAATGGGCTGCTCGAAAGCAGCCCATCTGTCTTTGTCTGTTAAAGCTAAATTACTTGAGCTCAACCTTAGCGCCGGCTTCTTCAAGCTTAGCCTTGAGTTCCTCAGCCTCTGCCTTAGCAACGCCTTCCTTAATAGCCTTAGGAGCAGCCTCAACCAGCTCCTTAGCCTCCTTAAGGCCAAGACCGCAGATGTCCTTAACAGCCTTGATAACAGCCATCTTAGCGTCACCGAAGGAAGCGAGAACTACGTCGAACTCAGTCTTCTCCTCAGCAGCAGCAGCAGCGCCTGCGCCTGCAGCGGGAGCAGCAGCAACAGCAGCAGCGGATACGCCAAATTCCTCCTCAAGAGCCTTAACGAGTTCGTTCAGTTCGAGAACGGACAGACCCTTAACTTCTTCAATCATAGCGAGAATCTTCTCAGAAGCCATTTTGTTTTCCTCCATAAATATGTTTAATTTGTTCCTGCATTAAGCAGATGTGTCATGCGGCTATGCCGCTAAAGCGCCGTTCAGGCAGTAGCTTCGCCTTCGGACTGCTTCTTCTCGATTTCGCTGATGGCGATAGCCAAGCGCTGAATCGGGGACTGAAGCATGAAAACGAGCTGAGAGAGCAGGGTCTCCTTGGAAGGCAGCTTAGCGTAAGCCTCAACTTCCTCCTTGGTGATAGCCTTGCCGTCAAGGAAGCCGAGCTTGATGGCAAACTTGCCGTCAGAGCTTTCAGCCTTCTTGTGAAGCAGCTTCGGTGCGATGATGATGTCCTCTGCGGAAAGTGCTATAGCAGTAGCGCCGGACAGAGCGGGCTCAAGACCCTCAATGCCTGCTATCTCTGCTGCGCGTCTTAACAGGGTGTTCTTGACTACAAAGTAGTCAACGCCGTTTTCACGAAGCTCCTTACGGAGTTTTGTATCGTCCTCAACGGAGATACCCTCGTAATCAACGATAACGCCTGCTGCCGCGTTCTTCAGCTTTTCTGCGAGGTCAGCAACGAACTGCTGCTTCTGCGCGAGTATGCTTTCACTGGGCATTTGATTCACTCCTTGTTCAGAATTAGCTGTCACAAAGAAGGGAAAATAAAAAAATCCTTTTCGTACAAAGACAGAAAAGGACCGTAAAATCTTATCGATTCCATTCCTCGGCAGGCGCGATAACGCATTAACGCCTTTCGGCGACCCGCTGTCTTTGGAGCAGCATATGTATTATATCATATCCATTCATATTTGTCAAGTGGTTTTACAAAAAAAATATTCCGCGCGCTAAAAATCCGTGCTGAATTGTGTAAACATACAGCCTGCAAAGTCAGTTGCAGGGAGAATTTAGCAATATTCAACAAAACTACCCGCGCGACCTTGAAAAACGCGCGCTTTAGTATTATAATAGTGTAGAAAAAATGCAAAACGTCGGGGGAGAAGACATGGAAAACAAGCACTGGGCAAGCGTTTGGGGCAACGCTATTTCGATAGCGGAGAACCGTCCCGAAAGCTACAACAAGAATCTTACGATACGCTATCCTATATACACGCAGTTCGGGGGGAGCGCGCTGCGGCTCACCTACGACAACTTCTGCGGGACTGAGCCTGTAACGCTCGACAAGACGACCGTTTTTGTGAACGGGCGGTTTATCCCCGTAACGTTCGGCGGGCAGCGCGCGGCGACTATACCTGCGGGCAAAAAGGCGGTATCCGACGAGCTTTCGTGCGACATCGAGCCGCAGAGCCTTATCACGGTAAGCTTTTATTTCAGCGACTTTACGCAGCTGCGCTCGGCGGTATACACAAGCGGCCCGCTTACCGAGGGCATTTACGCCATAGGCGACATGACCGAGTGCGAGCTTATCCCAAAGGAAATAGAGCGCGGCACGAACATTATCTACTTCTTAAGCAACATTTCGCTTTATACCGCGGCGGAGAACCGCACGGTGATATGCTACGGCGACTCGATAACCGCGCAGGACTGGCCCGAATACCTCACCCTGCGCTGCAACCGCGAGGAGAAGCTGCGCACTGCGATAATCCGCCGCGCCGCAAGCGGAACGCGAATGCTGCGCGAGTACAGCTGCATAACCTACGAGAGCTACGGTTTATGCGGCGCGAAGCGCTTTGAGCATGAGATTCCGACCGACGGTGCGGACGCGGTTATAATTCAGCACGGAATAAACGACATAATCCACCCCGTAGGCACGGAGGTGAACCCGTTCCGCCCGATGAGCGATATGCCCACGGCGGGCGACCTTATCGAATGTATGCGCTTTTATATAGAGAAAGCGCGCGAGTTCGGGCTGCGCGTTTACGTTGGAACGCTGCTGCCGATAAAGGGCTGGCGCACGTACGCGCCGTTCCGCGAGGAGGTGCGCGGCGCGTTCAACGAGTGGATACGCGGCACGGAGCTTATAGACGGCTGCATAGATTTCGACGCCGCCGTGCGCGACCCCGCAGACCCGCTGCGCTTTCTGCCCGAATACGACAGCGGCGACCACCTGCACCCCAGCAAGGCGGGCTACAAGCGCATGGCGGACATAGTTCCCGAGGAGCTGCTGAAATAAAATAAAGCCTTATTAAGCGGCGCGGGATATGGACTGTTCCATGCCTGCGCCGCTTTGTATTCAGATATGCCGCGAGATGAACGCTATGACCGCGCAAAGCGCAACGCCGAACGCCGTTGGCAGCGCCGCCGCGAGCGCTGTCCAGCGCCGGCTGCCGGTTTCTTTTTTAACGGTAAGCAGCGAGGTGGAGCAGGGCCAGTGCAGCAGCGTGAACAGCACCACGCATATTGCCGTCCACCCGGTCCAGCCGTTTGCGGTAAACAGCCCGAACGCGTCCGAGGCGGTGATTTCCGCGATACTGCCCTGTTCCATGTACATCATCACGGCAAGGGGTATCACAATTTCGTTTGCGGGAAGCCCGAGAATAAACGCTGCGAGAATAACGCCGTCAAGCCCTATAAACCGCGCGAACGGGTCGAGGAACTCCGTAGCGTAGCTAAGCAGCGGCGCGCCGCCAACCGTGACGTTCGCGAGAACCCATATAAGCACGCCTGCGGGCGCTGCGACAGCGGCGGCTCTGCCAAGAACGGCGAGCGTTCTGTCGAGCAGCGAGCGCACAATGACCTCTCCGAAGCGCGGGCAGCGGTAGGGGGGCAGCTCGAGCGTGAACGAGGACGGCTCGCCCTTAAGAATGGTGACGGACAGCAGCTTTGACGCCGCGAACGTTAGCGCTATTCCGAGAATAATAACCCCCGTAAGCATTGCCGCGGACAGCAGGCTGCCCGTAAACCCGCCCGCAGACCCGAGAAAGAACAGCCCCAGCACCGTTACAATCATCGGGAAGCGCCCGTTGCACGGCACAAACGCGTTCGTTAGTATAGCTATCAGCCGCTCGCGGCGGCTGTCAATTATGCGGCAGCCGACTATGCCCGCGGCGTTGCAGCCGAAGCCCATGCACATACAAAGCGCTTGTTTCCCGCACGCGCTGCACCTGCTGAACGGCTTGTCGAGGTTATATGCCACGCGCGGCAGGTAGCCCGAATCCTCAAGCAGCGTAAACAGCGGGAAGAAGATAGCCATGGGCGGCAGCATTACCGACACCACCCACGCCGTCACGCGGTAAGCGCCGTCGCATATCACGCCCTCAAGCCACGGCGGCGCGCCGAGCGCGCACAGCAGCTCCGAGAGCCTGTCGCCGAGCCAGAAAAGCCCCACGCTCAGCCATTCGGACGGGTAGTTTGCGCCGACAAGCGTCAGCCAGAACACGCACATAAGCAGCAGTATCATCACGGGGTAGCCGAGCATTTTCCCCGTAAGAAGCCTGTCGGCGCGGCGCTCGGCCCTGCGGCGCGTGGGGTCTGCCGTGACCGCCCCCGCGCACAGCTCCTCGGCGCGCAGCATAAGCCCCGACACTATCATGTCCCTTAGCTTGTCGGCGGTTATGCCTTCCTCCGCGAGAAGCGTGCGCGCGTTCTCCACCGCATGCGCTACGGCTTCGTCGCGGGCGATGTCCCACCCCAAGTACCTGCAAAGCGATTCCTCAAGCGAGCGGTCGCCCTCTATCAGCCGCAGCGTAGTCCACCGCGCGTTCAGCCGTCCGCCGAGCGCCTGCGCTACAACGGGCTGCGCGGTGCAAAGGACGCGTTCAAGCTCGGGCGCGCAGTTTATTTTGCAGGGGGAAGGCTCGGCGTTGTCCGCGCAAAGCTCGTCAAGCGCCGCCGTAAGCACCTTAAGCGAGCGCTTGCTGTGGCCTATAGTCCCTACGACAGGCACGCCGAGCCGCTGTGAAAGCAGCTGCGTGTCAACCGTTATACCGTTACGGTGCGCTTCGTCCATGAGATTTACGCACACGAGAGTTCGCGGGCAAATCTCCATAACCTGCAGCGCAAGGTTAAGGCTGCGCTCAAGGCAGCCCGCGTCGCACACCACTACGGCCGCGTCAGCCCCGCCGAAGCACACGAAATCACGCGCGACCTCCTCCTCTGCGGAATGCGCCATAAGCGAGTATGTACCGGGAATATCGACAAGGAGATAGCCCCGCTTTTCGCTTGAAAAGCTGCCGCAGGCGTTTGTCACGGTTTTGCCGGTCCAGTTGCCCGTGTGCTGGTTAAGCCCCGTAAGGCCGTTGAATATCGTGCTTTTCCCGACGTTTGGATTCCCCGCGAGCGCCACGACAAGGTCGCTTTCGCGGCGCTTTTTTATAGTCATAGGGGATTCCGCCGCCGCCCCTGTCGCTCTTGAGGTCAGACCCATGATTGCTCCTTTCAACGTGCGGCGGCAGGCATTCTACCCGCCGCCATGTGTAGCTAGATTCTTTGCGCTGTTATATTTGCGGCGTCCCTGCGGCGAATAGCCACTACCGCGCCGCGTATGAGATAGGCGCGTGGGTCGCCGTGAGGGCTTTCACCCACGCACTCGACCGCCGTGCCGCTCACAAGGCCTAAGTCAAGCAGCCGCCTGCGCATTGCGCCGTGCGTTGTAAGCTGCTTTACAACGGCCCGTTCACCCGGCTTTATATCGTTAAGGTTGAATGCTCTTATCATATCGTCACCCTTTTCTGCAAGGTGGAGCGCCGCCCCACCCGTTTTTGCTCTGCCTTTTTCAGTATATGCGAAACTTCCGTTCTTGTGAGAATTTTGCCGCAGAGTGATTTTTTTTCAAAAAGCACTTGACAATTACCGCTTTTTCTGCTATAATACTAATGTTGTATTTTTACAGCATGAATCATTAGCTCAGGCGGTAGAGCACCTGACTTTTAATCAGGGTGTCCCGGGTTCGATTCCCGGATGGTTCACCACGAAACAAAGCGCGCTGTTAAGCCATTTATGGCTAGCAGGGCGCTTTATTTTTTGAGACACCCTAACAAAAATAATCGTCATTTTGCAACAAATCCAAATGTGAGTTATGCTGCAAGCGCTGCAAAAAAAGAATGTTATAGTAAAAACAAACAAATACACATAAACCGAAAAATTGAGTCTTGACATAATCTTAAGCGTATGCTAAAATAGAATTACCGTGCTGAACGAGGTTGTTAAGTGGATTGATTTTTACTTCCGCGATGAATACCCGTTCCCCGTTGAGGTTGACAAAAAAGCAATGTGATAAATGCCCCGCGTAAAGCGGGGTTTTCTGGTGGAAACAAAAGTTTATCACCGTAAGGCGAATTACAGAACGCCGAATAAGGATTCCTGCCGTTTGAGGACTCAGGCGTTACTTTTTTGCTGAAATAAACGCCGCTTTGTGTCGTTTGCGCTGTTTTACGGAAGTTTGCGCTTTTTGGCGCAAAGCCGCTTGCAGAGATGGGCGGCGTATTGTATAATAAACGCAAAGCATACCATAACCATACGATTAGGTTATAATATAATGTAGGTGAAATTTTCTGCGCGCATTATCACACTTACTTTACAGGGAGGGCGACAGATGAAGCGGGTTGCTTGTATTTTTGCGCTGGCTGTTGTCGGCGGGCTGCTGCTGTGGTTTCTCAAAAGCTTTACCGCGGCTGACAGCTCTATAAAATATGTTGCGTGGACTTCCGCTGAGAAGATAGCGCCCGACGGCACGGCTGAGGACTACTCGCTCGGCGAGGACGCGGACTTCCCGAGCGTGGGCGAGCTGTACCGTTTTACGGGCGAGGTCGCCGAGGGGCATACGGGCGAGCTTCTCCTTGAGCTTTCGGGAATGGAGGCTACGGTAGAGCTTGACGGCGAAAAGTACCTTGAAGCCGCTTCCGTGTTGCCGCAGGACAGCTGGATAATGCCGAGCGCCGCTATACCGCTTCCCGAGGACTGGAGCGGCACGCTTACCGTTACCTGCCGCATTCTTGACGAGCAGGGGCTGTCTTTCCCGCCGTTTGCGCGGTTCGCTTCTGTCGGTCTGGACGAAAGGGCAACGCTCGCCTATGCTAACCATTATTCGCTTATAACGGGCGCTTCGGCGCTCGCGGCGCTGCTTGTAGCGGGGCTTTTCGTTTTCGGTATTGCGCGCGGCAGGACAGAGCCTAAGCTTATAGCGCTCTTTGCGGCTGCCGTGCTTACGTCCGTCCATTGGATAACCATTGGTATGGGCAACGACTTTCTGCCCGAAAGCGCCGTGCGGCTGCTGTGCTGGGACGGCCTTGAAATTGCCACGCTGCTTTTAATGGCGGCTTACATTGCAATGAATCGCCGCAGGTCGTTTTTGAAGCCGTTTTTCCTGCTTGCGGGCGTGAGCGCGGCGGCGCTTGGCGTGTGGTACGTTATTTCCGCGCTTACGGGCGGGAGAATGTCGGGCTACGTTAATTCGCAGGTGGAGGGGCTGTTCGGCAGCGGGTACTTCAGCGGTATACTTTACTACGCAACGTTTAGCGTTATGCTGATTTGCACCGCCGCTTCCGCGTATGAAACTATATCCGACTTCGCCGCGCAAAAGGCGGAAAAGCAGGCGCTTATGCTTAAAAACGAGCTTATAATGGAGGGCTATCACGCAATCGAGCAAAAGCTCCGCGCGGACGCCGAGGCGCGCCACGAGTTCAGCCATAACGTAACGGCTATTTACTCGCTGTGGCAAAGCGGCGACAGCGAGGCGCTCGGGCGCATGATAAAGGATTTGCAGCGGCAGAACGCCGCGCTCAGTCAAACGCAGTTCACCAAAAATTTTACGATAAACGTAATTTTGCAGGACGCCGCTTCGCGCGCGGCAAAGGCCGGGGTGAGCTTCGACGCGCAGGTTCGCGCAGCGGAGCTTGCCATACCTGAGGCGGACCTTTGCAGGCTGCTTATGAATATGCTTGACAACGCGCTTGAAGCCGCCGCAGGCGCAGAGGGCGAGCGCTTCGTGCGGTTCAGGGCGGCGGAACGAAACGGATTTTTGGCTATCAAGTGCGAGAACTCCTTTTCGCACGAGCTTAAGCGCGACGAAAAGGGCGGGCTGGTTTCCACAAAGTCCGGCGGGCAGCACGGGCTTGGCGTTCGGTTGATGTCCGAAACGGCGGAGCGCTACGGGAGCATACCGGACATTTCCGCCGCCGACGGCGTTTTTACGGTGCAGACTGCGCTTAAGCTCCCCGAAAATAAGTAAATAAAACAGCCTGTCGAGCGGGAATCCCGTTTGGCAGGCTGTTTTGTTATTCGCTGCGATTAACCGTTGATAAATGTGATAAACGCGCTCTGAAAACTTTTGTAGTAAGTCCTCCCGACGGGAAGCGAAGCGCCGTTTTTCAGCGAAATTTCCGTGCGGCGTATCTCGCGCACATTGTCGAGGTTTATGAGAAAGCTGTTGTGGCAGCGCGCGAACGCGCCCGCGGGAAGCTGCTTTTCAAGCTTTGAAAGCGAGGAGTAGTATTCCGCGCTGCCGCCGCTTGTGTGAATGATAACGCGGTGGTTCAGGCTTTCCATGTAGATAACGTCCGAGAGGATAAGGTTTACGCTTTTGCCGCCAATGCTGAGCGACACCGCCTTTGGCGTGTGGTTGAGCCGCCAGTCGATAAGCAGCGCGTTTGAAAGCGCGGCGCGGTCAACGGGCTTAAGCAGGAAATGCACGGGCTGCACCTCGTAACCCTCGCGCAGGTATTCGTCGCACGCGGAAACGAAGATAACGCTCACGCGGTCGTTGTTTTTGCGAAGCTCCCGCGCAAGCTCCATTCCCGTCATGCCTTTCATCTGTATATCGAGTATCAGCAGGTCGAAGCGGCTGTCCGCCATTTTGGCGCGCAGCCTTTCCGCCGAGTCAAAGGCTTCTATTCGGTTTTCTATGTTAAGCTCCGCAAGCGCGCTCTCGCACATCTCGGAAAGCTCCCTGCGGGTCTGCTCGTCGTCGTCGCAGACGGCTATGCTGTATATGTGCAAAGTGGGTTGACCTCCGTAAAATCAATTACTGTTATTGTATCACAATTCCGCTGAAAATGCAAGGGCTTTTGCGCGATTGTTTCGGCGCGTGTGCGCGGACTTTTCTTTTCGCGCGTTTATTTGAGCCATTGCCGAAACATTTTCAGCAAAAACAGAAAAAAGGCGCAAAACCATTTGACAAAACGCGTGTTCGGTGGTATAATAAACTGATTAAGTATTTCCCGAGGAGGACTGTACAATGACTATATTTTATAAATTTGAAGGCAAGATGTATATAAATCTCACGAACAAGTGTCCCTGCGCGTGCGTATTCTGCCTGCGCGGCAACGCCGACAGCATAAAGGACAACGACTCGCTGTGGCTTGAGCATGAACCCGATTTTGACGAGATAACCGCCGCGTTCGAGGCGTTCGACAAGACGGGGATAACGGACGCTGTTTTCTGCGGATACGGCGAGCCTACCGAGCGCGCGGACATGGTGGTGCGCACCGCCGAGTACATCAAGCAGCAGGGCAATATGAAAATCAGGCTCAACACAAACGGTCTTGTAAAGCTCATTCATCCCGAGTTTGACATAACGCGCTTCAAGGGTGTTATAGACGCGGTTTCGATAAGCCTTAACGCGCCCGACGCAAAGCGCTACAACGAGGTTACGCGCCCCGCTTACGGCGAGCGCGCGTTCGACGCCATGATAGATTTCGCCATTGCGATGAAAAGCCTTTGCGGCTATGTCGGCTTTACGGTGGTGGACGTCATCTCCGAGCAGGAGATTGAGCGCTGCCGCCGGATTTCCGAGGAGCTGCAGATACCGCTGCGCGTGAGGGCGTACATCACCGACAACGAAAGCTACACATGAGGATACTCGGTATCGACCCGGGCTACGGGATAGTCGGCTGGGGCGTTCTCGACTACGACAACGTGACGTTCCGCCCCGTGAAATACGGCGCGGTGACTACCGACAGCAAAACGCCGTTCGACAGGCGGCTTGCGGAGATATATGAGGACATGAACAGCATTCTCGATATGTTCCGCCCCGACTGCGTGAGCATTGAGAAGCTCTATTTCAATACAAACATCACAACGGGCATTGCCGTTGCCGAGGCGCGCGGCGTTATCCGCCTTGCGGTGTCGCTGCGCGGCATTCCCGTGTACGAGTACACGCCGCTGCAGGTAAAGGTGGCGGTAACGGGCTACGGCAGGGCGGAAAAGCGGCAGATGCAGGAAATGACGCGCACTATACTTCACCTGCCTGCAATACCCAAGCCCGACGACACCGCGGACGCGCTTGCAATAGCGATATGCCACGGACACACGGGCGGCTCGCGGCTGTCGCAGATAGCGCAGGGCAGGTAACATTATATTAAGGAGATAAGCACATGATATACAGTGTAAGGGGAGAGCTTGTACATACCGAGATGGGACTTGCGGTGGTGGAGTGCGCGGGCGTCGGCTATGCGTGCCGCACGACCGCGAACACGCTCGCCAAGATACGCAGCGGCGGCGAGGTGCGGCTTTACACGTATCTTCACATAACCGAAAACGCCGTTGACCTTTTCGGCTTTGCGGATACGGCGGAGCTTGCCTGCTTTAAGCAGCTCATTTCCGTGTCGGGCGTAGGACCTAAGGCGGCGCTGTCCATTCTGTCGGACATCACGCCATCGAAGCTTGCGCTGTGCATTTCAACGGGGGACAGCAAGACTCTTACCCGCTCGCCCGGAATAGGCGCGAAGATAGCTTCTAGAATCGTGCTTGAGCTTAAGGACAAGGTAGCAAAGGAGCAGCATTTCACCTCTGCGGAGCTTTCAGCGCCCGCTGCTCCCGCGGAAAGCGCGCTCGGCGAGGCGCTCACGGCGCTTGCGGTGCTGGGCTTTGCGCCCGCGCAGGCACAGGCGGCGCTTGCCGGCGCAGACCCGTCCATGAGCGTTGAGGAGCTGATAAAGCTCGGGCTTAAGAACCTTGCGAATTAACGCGCGGCATGGCGCGATTCATGGGAGGCGCTGCAAATGAAAGAAAGTAAGGGCAGAATGCTTGTAAGCGTTTTCGGCTTTATAGGCGGGCTTGCGGTAACGCTCGGAATGCTGTATTCCAACGCCGCCGAGGGCGAGGAGCGCATTAAGCTCTACCTTGCGCTTTTTGTGATAACCACCGCGCTTATAACGGTTTTCTCAACGCAGGCGGTGTATCTTATGCAGCCGTATTTCACAAGGAGAGCGGCGGCGCGGCGCGCTCTGGGCAAGCACAGCATAGCAAAGATAATGCGCGACAAAACCGCGCGCATGGCGTACAAGGGCATACTCGCGCTTTTCAGCGAAAACACCGCAAAGGCGGAGGAGTACCTGAACGCCGCGCTAAACCGCGCGGATATGCGCGAGAACCAGCTTTTCTGCGTGCAATGGCTGCTGCACGTTTACGAAGCGCGCGAGGACGATGAAAAGCAGCTGTGGTGTATGCGCAGGGCGGTGGAGCTTGTCCCCGAGAACCCCGAGGTGCAGGCGCAGCTCGGGCGCGCGTACTTTGTGAGAGGGCAGCTTGACAAGGCGCGCTACTGCTTTGAGCAGGCGATACGCTACGACCCGAACAACGGCTACTGCTACTACAGCATAGCGAGGATACATATGCTGCGCGAGGAATACGCCGAGGCTGAGCAGGTGCTGCAAACGCTGCTTAAGATAAACGAGAACCACCCGCTTGTCTATGCGGAGTACTCCGAGCTTCGCGCGATACAGGGCGACAGGCAGGGCGCGGAGGAATATTACCGGAAGGCGCTTCTTTGCGGCTTTAAGGAGGCAAAGGAGCTTAACGAGCGGATAACGCAGACGCTGTGCTTCGGCGCAGAGCCGTCCTCTGAAGAGGGCGAAAATACCGAAAAGGACAGCGAGGGAGGTGCGGACAATGCTGGAAATGAATGACGGCGACCTTGACTTTAATGTAGGTGACAGAATCGTAGAACCCGCATATAATGAAAGCGACAGCGACGTTGAGCTGACCCTGCGCCCGAAGCTGCTTGAGGAATACATAGGGCAGGAAAAGGTAAAGGAGAACATGGCAGTTTACATAGAAGCTGCCAAAAAGCGCGGCGAATGCCTTGACCATGTGCTTCTCTACGGCCCGCCCGGGCTTGGAAAGACCACGCTTTCCTGCATAATTGCAAACGAAATGGGCGTTAATATCCGCGTGACCTCCGGCCCTGCGATAGAAAAGGCGGGCGACCTCGCCGCGCTTCTCACGAACCTGCAGCCGAACGACGTGCTGTTTATCGACGAGATACACCGTCTGTCGCGGCAGGTGGAGGAGGTGCTTTACCCCGCGATGGAGGACTACGTTCTCGACATTGTTATGGGCAACGGTCCTGCGGCGCGCTCTATCCGCATAGACCTGCCGAAATTCACGCTTATAGGCGCTACCACGCGCTCGGGGCAGCTTTCCGCGCCGCTGCGCGACCGCTTCGGCGTGGTACAAAGGCTCGAGCTTTACAGCCATGCGGAGCTTTGCGATATCGTGCAGCGTTCGGCAATGATACTGGGCATACCGTGCGAGCGCGGGGGCGCTATGGAGCTTGCCCGCCGTTCAAGGGGAACGCCGCGTATTGCAAACCGCCTGCTAAAGCGCGTAAGGGACTTCGCGGAGGTTCTGGGCGACGGCAGGATAACGCAGAAAACGGCGGACATGGCTCTTCAGCGGCTCGAAATAGACGAGCTTGGGCTGGATTCGCTCGACAGGCGCTTTCTTGAGATGATGATAAAGGGCTACAACGGCGGCCCTGTGGGGCTG
Organism: uncultured Oscillospiraceae bacterium; assembly: GCA_934462925.1. Taxonomy (GTDB): domain Bacteria; phylum Bacillota; class Clostridia; order Oscillospirales; family Ruminococcaceae; genus CAG-115. The sequence continues at coordinate 33,578 of CAKSIT010000014.1, forward strand.
TCTACGCTCGCTTCCGCGCTCAACGAGGAGGCGGTAACGCTCGAGGACGTGTGCGAGCCGTACCTCATGCAGCTCGGCTTTGTGGCGAAAACGCCGCGCGGGCGCATTGCGACTTCTCTTGCATACAAGCACCTTGGCATTTTGCAAAACGGGCAGCAGACGTTTGACTGAAACAGACCGCGTAACGCGGAATAATTACTTTGGGGGAACATCGGTATGGGACGGATATTCGGGACTGACGGAGCGCGCGGCGTTGCAATAACGGAGCTTACCTGCGAGCGCGCAATGGAGATAGGCAGGGCGGCGGCGTACGTTCTGACAAGGGAGAGCGGCAAGGCGCACCCTAACATAATTGTCGGCATGGACACGAGGATTTCCTCAAAGATACTTGAAGCGGCGCTTTCAGCGGGGCTCGCCTCCGTCGGCGCTAACGCCCTGCAGCTTGGCGTTGTGCCTACCCCTGCGGTGGCGTACCTTGTTAGGGCGTACAACGCGGACGCGGGCGTGATGATATCCGCCTCGCACAACACCGTGGAGTACAACGGCATTAAGCTGTTCTCCGCGGAGGGCTTTAAGCTGCCCGACAGCGTGGAGGAGGAGATAGAGTCGCTTATCCTTGACGGAAGCGCGCAGATACCGCTTTGCAGCGGCACGGACGTCGGCAGGATAACAAGGCTCGCCAACGCCTGCACCGACTACATACAGCACATACGCGAGTGCGCGGGTACGGGCGACTACGCAGGGCTTGACAGGCGCTTTTGCTTTGACTGCGCCAACGGCAGCTCTGCGGCGACGGCGCGCAGGCTGTTCGCGTACCTTGGCAGCGGCTGCGAGTTCATAGCCGACGAACCCGACGGCACGAACATAAACGACAACTGCGGCTCTACCCACATAGGGCAGCTTTGCGAGTACGTCAAAAAGGGCGGCATGGCTGCGGGCTTCGCGTTTGACGGCGACGCGGACAGGTGTCTTGCGGTGGACGAAAACGGCAATGTAGTAGACGGCGACAGGATAATCGCTATCCTTGCAAAGCGCATGAAGGAAAAGGGCATTCTTAAGGGCAACGCCGCTGTCGTAACGGTTATGAGCAACCTCGGCTTCCACGACTTTATGCGCGAAAACGGCATGAACACCGTCTGCGCAAAGGTGGGCGACAGGTATGTACTGGAAGAAATGCAGCGCGGCGGGTATAATATAGGCGGCGAGCAGTCGGGTCACATAATAATGCTCGACCACGCGACGACGGGCGACGGGCAGCTTACGGCTGCAATGCTCATAAAGGTAATGCAGGAAACGGGCAAGACCCTTTCGCAGCTCTGCGGGGACATTACGGACTACCCGCAGCTGCTTGTAAACGTAAAGATAGGCGCGCACGCAAAGGGCAGGTGGGATAAGACCCCCGCCATAACCGAGCGCATAGCGCTAGCGCAGGCGCAGCTCGGCACGCAGGGCAGGGTACTCGTGCGGGAGAGCGGCACAGAGCCGCTTGTGCGCGTTATGGTAGAGGGCAAGGACATGGCGCTTGTAAAGAGCCTTGCGGATTCCATTGCGGACGAGGTAAGGAACAGCCTTTCTTAAGGAGAAAATATGCTTGTATGTGCAAATAACGGGAGCTTTCCCGCGGACGATACAGAACAGCTCAAAGCGGCGCTCAACGCCGCGTGCGGCGAGATATGGCTTGGCGAGGGTACGGACACCTACCCGTGCATAGCCATACTCTGCTGCGAGGACGGCGCTTCGGTAAACTATTTTGAGAGCGAGGGCGGCACGGCGTATGTTTCCGTGGGCGACAGGGCAAAGCGCGGCGCGCTTGACGTAAACATTGACGGCGAGATGTATCAGATAGAATGCGCGCAGATAATTCCGCAGGAGAAGATTTTGCAGCTTGCGGAGGAGTTTATGCACGAGATGAAGCTGCCGGCGTGCGTTGAGTGGCAGAAGCTGTAAAGCGCGGGAGGATAAAATGCCGTTCGATTACAAAAAAGAGTACAGGGAGTTCTATCTCCCGCCGAAAAAGCCGACTATAGTTACCGTACCGCAGATGAATTACCTTGCGGTGCGCGGCAGCGGCGACCCGAACGCCGAGGGCGGCGAGTACAAGAAGTCGCTCGAGCTGCTGTACCCGATAGCGTTCACGATAAAAATGAGCAAAAAGGGCAGCCGCGCTATAGAGGGCTACTTTGATTATGTCGTGCCGCCGCTTGAGGGCTTCTGGTGGCAGGACGGCGTGAGCGGCGTGGATTTTTCGCATAAAGAGGCGTTCAGCTTTATTTCTGTGATTCGCCTGCCCGATTTTGTAACGCGCAGCGACTTTGAGTGGGCGATAGCCGAGGCTGAGCTAAAGAAAAAGGCGGACTTTTCAAGGGTGGAGTTCTTTGCATACAGCGAGGGGCTGTGCGTGCAGTGTATGCACACGGGCCGCTACGACGACGAGCCTGCGACGATTGCCGCAATGCACGATTTCGCCGCGCAGAACGGCTATGCTATAGACATAACGCCAAGCCGTATGCACCACGAAATATATCTTTCAGACCCGCGCAGATGCGCGCCCGAAAACCTTAAAACAGTCGTTCGTCACCCGATAAAGCCCGTGTGAGCGGCAAAGAACAGAGGACAGAGAAATGAGATTATCCGACAAGTGGCAGGACTACTGCCTTATCGACACATCAGACGGGGAGCGCCTTGAGCGCTGGGGGGACGTTACGCTTATACGCCCCGACCCGCAGATAATATGGAAATGCAGCGGCACAGCGCCCGAGTGGGGCAGCGCGCACGCGCGGTATATCCGCTCGTCCTCGGGCGGGGGCGCGTGGGACTACCGCAGGAAGCTCCCCGAAAGCTGGCAGATAAAGTACGGCGAGCTTACGTTCATGGTAAAGCCAACGGGCTTCAAGCACACGGGGCTTTTCCCCGAGCAGGCGGTGAACTGGGACTACTGCGCGGAGCTTATACGCGGCGCGGGGCGTCCCGTAAACGTACTTAACCTGTTTGCGTACACGGGGGGAGCAACCCTTGCGTGCGCGGCTGCGGGCGCTTCGGTGTGCCATTGCGACGCCGTTAAGGGCATGGTGGACTGGGCGCGCACCAACGCCAAGCTCTCCGGTCTTTCAGACCGCCCCATACGCTGGATAGTGGACGACGCGGTGAAGTTTATCGGGCGGGAGATACGCCGCGGCACGCGCTACGACGGCATAATCCTCGACCCGCCGAGCTACGGGCGCGGCACTAACGGCGAGATGTGGAAGCTTGAGGACAGCATTTACGGGCTAATGACGTCCGTAACGCAGCTGCTCTCGGACAAGCCGCTATTCGTGCTGCTTAACAGCTACACCACGGGGCTTTCGGCGTCGGTTATGGAGTACCTGCTGCGCATGACTGTCGGCGCGCGCTTCGACATCACGGTGGATTCGCAGGAAATAGGGCTGCCCGTAAAGCAGACAGGGCTTGCGCTGCCCTGCGGAAGCACGGCTATAGTGCGCTTTAAGTGATATGCAATTGTGTGAGGATAAAAGAACTTGAACATAATAGAAGTAGAAAACCTGTCGTTTGATTATATAAGCTACGACGACGATGGCAGCGAGAGCGGCAGGACGCGCGTTCTGGACAACGTGTCGCTAAGCGTTCCCGAGGGGCAGTTTGTGGCGGTGCTTGGGCATAACGGCTGCGGAAAATCGACCCTTGCAAAGCACCTTAACGCCATACTTACCCCCACGTCGGGCAGGGTGACGGTATGCGGCATGGACACCGCGGACGAGGACAGGCTGTACGACATCAGAAGCAACGTCGGCATGGTGTTCCAGAACCCAGACAACCAGCTTGTCGCGACTATCGTCGAGGAGGACGTGGCGTTCGCGCCGGAAAACCTTGGCGTGCCGCCCGAGGAGATACGAAAGCGAGTTGACGAAGCGCTGCGGCAGGTGGATATGTACGAGTTTCGCGAACACGCGCCGCACCAGCTTTCGGGCGGGCAGAAGCAGCGCGTGGCAATCGCGGGCGTTATAGCCATGCAGCCGCGCTGTATCGTAATGGACGAGCCTACCGCCATGCTTGACCCGCGCGGCAGGCGCGAAGTCATGAAGACCGTAAAGCACCTTAACCGCGACAAGGGCATAACCGTTGTGTTCATCACGCATTACATGGACGAAGCCGCGCAGGCGGACCGCGTTGTTGTAATGGACGGCGGCGGTATAATCATGGACGACGTGCCTAAAAAGGTTTTTTCGCAGGTGGAGCGCCTGCGCGCCGTAGGGCTTGACGTGCCGCAGGTGACGGAGCTGTGTTCAATGCTCCGCCGCGACGGCATAGACATTTCGCAGGAGATAATAGGCGAGGAGGAGTGCGCGCAGGCGCTGTGCGCCCTTACCAAGGGAAAGAGCCTGCCGCCCGAGCCGCAGGGCGCTCCCGCAGAAAAAAAGCCTGACGAGGGTACGCCCGCAGTTGAGGTAAAGGACCTTGTGTACAAATACAGCATAGGCACGCCGTTTGAAAAGGCGGCGGTGGACGGCGTTTCACTCAGCGTTGCAAAGGGCGAGCTTGTCGGCATAATCGGCCACACGGGCAGCGGCAAGTCAACGCTTATACAGCACCTTAACGGGCTTATAAAGCCAACCTCGGGCGAGGTTTTCGCGGACGGCGTAAACATCTGGGACAAGGGCGTAAACATACGCGAGGTGCGCTTTAAGGTGGGCATGGTGTTCCAGTATTCAGAACACCAGCTGTTTGAGGAGACCGTTGCAAAGGACATAGCCTACGGCCCGCGCAACATGGGGCTGTCTGAGGACGAAATAAACGAGCGCGTGCGCAGCGCCGCAAGGAGCATGGACATAACGCACCTGCTCGAGCGCTCCCCGTTTGAGCTTTCGGGCGGGCAGCAGCGCAGGGTAGCGCTCGCGGGGGTGCTTGCAATGAACCCCGCAGTGCTTATTCTCGACGAGCCTGCCGCAGGCCTCGACCCGCGCGGCAGAGAAAAGATACTCGCGCAGATACAGCAGTATCACCGCGAATCGGGTAAGACGGTGCTGCTGGTGTCGCACTCTATGGAGGACATAGTGCGCTTTGCCACAAAGGTGCTTGTAATGAACAAGGGGCGGGTGTTCTGCTACGACACGCCCGACAGGGTGTTTGCACGCACGCAGGAGCTTGCAGACATAGGGCTTGACGTGCCGCAGATAACGCGCATGGCTCACATAATGAAGCGCATGGGTACGGATATCGGCGACGACATATATACAACGGCAAGAGCCGCGCAGAGGCTTGAACGGCTGATAAACGGGTAGAACGACAAAGGGACAGAAATGATAAAGGATATAACCATAGGACAGTATTTCCCCGGAAATTCTGTTATTCACAAGCTGGACAGCCGCGTTAAGCTGCTGCTGGATATCGTGTACCTTGTGGCGCTTTTCACCGCGCAGAGCTACACGGGGCTGCTTGCAGGGCTGCTTTTCATGTTGGTTTGCTATATCCTCGCGGGGATAAAGCTTATAATGATACTAAAGAGCATAAAGCCCATAGTGCCGCTTATGGTGTTTACGGGCGTGCTTAACGTGCTGTTTATCAAGGGTGAAACGCCGCTTTTCGAGTGGTGGATAATCTCGGTTTACCCCGAGGGCATTAAAATGGCGGTATTTATGCTGGTGAGGGTAATGGCGCTTATCATAGGTATGTCGCTGCTTACTTACACCACCTCGCCCATTATGCTGACAGACGCTATAGAGCGGCTGCTGAGTCCGCTTAAAAAACTGCGCTTTCCCGTGCATGAGCTGTCGATGATGATGACGATAGCGCTGCGCTTTATCCCGACGCTCGTTGAGGAAACGGACAAGATAATGTCCGCGCAGAAAGCGCGCGGCGCGGAGCTTGACAGCGGGGGACTGCTTAAAAAGGCAAAGTCGCTTGTGCCTGTGCTGATACCGCTTTTCGTGTCGGCGTTCAAGCGCGCAAACGAGCTTGCAACGGCTATGGAATGCCGCTGCTATCACGGCGGCGAGGGCAGAACGCGCCTGCGGCAGCTGCACACAGCGCCGCGCGACTGGGTTGCGTGCGCTGTAATGCTGGGGCTTTTAGGCGCGGTAATAGCGATAAACTGCCTGCCCATGCTGCCATAGGAGCGCTGACATGAGGAATCTCAAGGTATTCATAGCGTATAACGGCGCTGCGTACCACGGCTTTCAGCGGCAGGGGAACGCCGTTACCGTGCAGGAAACGGTAGAGCGCGCGATAGGGAAGCTCCTTAAAACGCCGCCGCCCGTTATTTACGGCTGCTCGCGCACGGACGCGGGCGTACACGCGCGGCGCTTCTGCTTTAACGTGCGGGTGGAAAGCCGCATTCCCTGCGAGGGCTTTGTGCGCGGCATGAACACGCTTTTGCCGCCTGACGTTGCCGTGCTTTCCTGCGAGGACGCGCCCGAGGACTTCCACGCGCGCTACGACACGCAGGGCAAGGAGTACGTTTACGTGATAAACAACAAGCCGCAGCGCGACGTGTTCATGCAGCAGCTTGCGTACCACTACCCGTACCCGCTTGACATTGAGAAAATGCGCGCGGCGGCGGCGCTTTTAACGGGCGAACACGACTTCGCCGCGTTCTGCCGCGCGGAGGGCAGGGCGCGCGTAAGCACGACGGTACGCACGGTGTACGGCATTACCGTAACGGAGCGCGACGGGCTGTGCGAGATAAGGGTGAGCGGCAGCGGATTCCTCTACAACATGGTGAGGATAATCGCGGGAACGCTCATTTATATAAGCGAGGGGAAGCTCTCGCAGGAGGATATCCTGCGGGCGCTTGAAACAGGGGACAGGTCGTTTGCGGGGGTAACGCTCCCGCCCGAGGGACTTTACCTGAGCGAGGTGCGCTATTAAGCAGGTAATTGCCGCTGCGGGCTTGACTTGAAAGGAGTATGGTGCTATAATGGATAATAGTCCGAAAAAAGATACGGGCAGGGGCAGGGACTTTCGGCTCGGCGCGGCGCTTGTAATACTGCTGGCGCTGGCGCTTATTCTTGTGGCTTTGAACTGGGGCAAGATATTAGCGCCGCTGAAGGACGCCGCGCTTGAAACGGACAGCGGCACGTTCCCTGTGGAGCTGCCCGGCAGCGCGGGCTACGGGCTGTACGAGCTTGGCGAGAACATCTGCCTGCTTACGGACACCTACATCTACACCTATAACTCCGAGGGCGCTAATATCGCGGGGATACAGCACGGGCTTCAGAACCCTGCGGCGTCCTCAAACGCAAAGCGCGTTATGGTCTACGACAGGAGCGGCAAGGGAATAAAGATGTTTTCGCGCTCGGCGGAGGTATATTCTGCCACGGCTGACGATACGATAGTTTTCGGGCAGATAGGAACGAATGAGCGCTGCGCGTTCGTTACGACCTCTGCGCGCTATTCCAACTGCCTGTACGTGCTTAACGGCGAGGGCAGGCAGATATTCCGCTACTATTCGCCCGACAAGAAGATAATGCAGGTGCGCTTTACCGACGACGAGGCGGGCGTGTTCCTGACGCTTATGGACGAGCGCGACGGCGAGCTTATTTTCAGCGCGGCAAGGCTTGACATAAACGCTGCGACCGAGAGCTTTCTGTGGGAAACGCCGCTTGCTGCGGGCGTGCCGTATTCGGCGCAGCTCTGCGGCGACGGGCTGTACATAGTCGGCGCTGACGGCCACGCGCTGCTCGACCCGCTTACGGGCGAGATAAAGGCGTCGGGCGGCTTTACGGGCGGCATTGCGGACATTCCGCCTGCGGATAAGCTGCGGGTGCTGGTGTTCAACGATTCCGCATCTAACGCGTTTGCGGCGGTAGCCTACAACGAGCTGCTCGAAGCGCAGTACACGCTGGGCGTTGACAGCGCCTCAACGTATGCGGTGAGCGGCAGCGCGCTCTACGTACTGTCCGAAAACACGCTGAGAGCGTATAGCGATACGCTTGAGCTTACAAAGGAGTACGAGCTTGACGACGTGTATTCCGACATGATGATAGAGGGCGGCAGCGCATACCTGCTGGGCTACAACACCGTGCAGAAGCTGGTGCTGTAACGGCGTTTCCGAAAGGAGAATTATGGAGAATTATGCCTTTATATACGATATAGTCGCTGCGGCGTTTATTATAGGAATGCTGTTCGCGGGGCTTAAAAAGGGCTTTGCAAGCGCTGTTGTGAGCGCGGTCGCGGTAGTGGCGGCGTTTATATGCGCAATGACGTTCAGCGAGCCTGTAACGCGCTCGCTCTATCAGTCGCTTGTCGAGGAAAAGCTCGAGCAGGCGGTAGACAAGCAGCTTGGCGAGGCTATGTCGGAGATTTCTCTCGGCGGCGTAGAATCGCTCGATTACGACGCGGTGCTTATCTCGGGTACGCCCGCGCGCGAGGTTGCGCTCGATTACGGCGGCACGGGCAAGGCTATAGTAGACCTGTCCTCGCTTGACCTTAGCGCTACGGGCATAGCGCAGGCGGACCTGTCGCGCTTTGGCATAGCGCAGGACGCCGACTTTTCGGACGTTAGCGCAAAGACCGCGGAGTTTACGCGCGCGGACATTGAAAAGTACGGGCTTGGCAAAATGGCGTTCGCGCAGTATCTTGTTGTAAACGCGCAGGGGTCAGACGTTCTCGCGCCGTTTACGCAGTTTACAACGCAGGTGGGCGAGGCGCTGCCCGTCATATTCGGCGGCACGGCTGAGGACATCTCAAACGGCAGGGCGGACGCTATACGCGCGGTGGTGCTTGTAATGCTAAACACCTCGGCTTCTGCAAGGGACGCCGTGATAGACGGCATAATCGAGCCGTGCTTTGTGATGATAATGCGAAACGTGGCGTTTGTGGTGATTTTTGCGGCAGTATGCACGGTGCTTGCTATTGTGGCTTCGCTGCTGAAATTCGTCAACAAGATACCCGTGCTTGGCGGGTTCAACTCCGCGGCGGGCGCTGTACTTGGCGCGCTTGAGGGCGCTGTGGCGGTATTTGTGGCGTGCCTGCTTGTGAGAATGCTTATCACGCTTACGGGCGGGAACGTTGTGTTCCTGAACGAGGCGACCATAGATGAAACGTATCTGTTCAGGCTGTTTTATCATCTTGATTTCCTGAACTTTGTGAAATAAACAAGAAAAGAGGTAGACGACATGAAAATGATGATGTGTTCGAGATGTAAAAAGCGTCCCGCTGTGATATTCATTTCTACAATGAACGGTTCTGAGCGCAAGGACGAGGGCCTGTGCCTGCCCTGCGCAAAGGAGCTTGGCATTCCGCAGGTGAGCGATTATCTCAAGCAGATGGGCATATCCGAGGACGACTTCAACAACGCATGCGAGAGCGTTCTCGACGAAAACGGCGAGCTTGACCCGAGCGCCCTTGAGGGCATGGAGGGGCTTTTCGGCCTTGGCGACCACGGCGCGGACAACGACGATGACGTCGAGGAATCGGGCGACGAGGAGGAAAGCTCCGAAAAGGAGGGCGAGGGGCTGTTTGAGCGCGGCGGCGCAGGCACAGTGCCGAGCTTTCTGCGCAATCTTTTCGGCAGCATGAGCGGCTCTGACGACAAGCACGAAAAGCAGGGCGAGGAGAGCGCCGACGAGCCGTCCGAGCGCAAGCCGCGCAAAAAGTCCGAAAAGACCGACAAAAAGCGCCGCTGTCTTGAAACCTACTGCACTAACCTTACCCGCCGCGCCGCGGAGGGCAAGATAGACCGCATAGTCGGCAGGGAAAAGGAGATATACCGCGTTTTGCAGATACTTTCCCGCCGCTCAAAGAACAACCCCTGCCTTATAGGCGAACCGGGCGTAGGCAAAACCGCTATCGCGGAGGGGCTTGCGCTTAAGCTTGCAAGCGGCGACGTGCCGTTCAGGCTTCAGGACAAGGAGCTTTATATGCTCGACCTTACCGCGCTTATCGCGGGTACGCAGTTCAGGGGGCAGTTTGAGAGCCGCGTGAAGTCCCTGCTGGAGGAGATAAAGAACGCGGGCAACGTTATGCTTTTTGTGGACGAGGTACACAACCTCGTCGGCACGGGCGGCGACAGCGAGGGTACGATGAACGCCGCGAATATGTTTAAGCCCGCCCTGTCGCGCGGAGAGCTGCAGGTGATAGGCGCTACCACGTTCGAGGAGTACAGAAAGCACATTGAAAAGGACAGCGCGCTCGAGCGCCGCTTCCAGCCCGTTACCGTAAACGAGCCGACGATAGACGAAACCGTCGAGCTTCTGGGCGGCATAAAGGAGTACTACGAGAATCACCACAAGGTAAAGGTGGACGACGAGGTTACGAGAATGTGCGCGGTTCTTTCCGAGCGCTACATCAACGACCGCTTCCTGCCCGACAAGGCCATTGACCTGCTTGACGAGGCATGCGCGTGCGCAAGCCTTGAAAACACTAGCATAACCGAGTACGAAAAGACCAAAAAGGCGCTTGAAAAGCTTCGCGAGGAGGAGAACGCGCTCTCCGAGGAAACCCCGCCGAACTACGAGCGCATGGCGCAGGTAAAGACCGAGATAGCAAAGGCGGAAGAGAAGAACGCCGAGCTTAAGGACAAGGCGGAGAACGTTTCCGTTACGCTTGACGACTTGTCAAAGGTAATTGAGATGTGGACGGGTATCCCCGCGAACAGGATACAGGAAACCGAGTACAAGCGTATAGGAAAGCTCGAGGAGAACCTTAAGGCAAAGGTAATCGGGCAGGACGAGGCGTGCGAGCTTGTGGCAAAGGCGATAAAGCGCACGCGCGTTCAGCTCACGTCCCGCCGCAGGCCCGCGTCGTTCATTTTCGTAGGGCCTACCGGCGTTGGCAAAACCGAGCTTGTTAAGGTGCTTGCAGCCGAGATGTTCGACACGGTAGAGCCGCTTATAAGGCTTGATATGTCGGAGTATATGGAAAAGCACAGCGTGTCAAAGATAATCGGTTCGCCCCCGGGCTATGTCGGCTACGACGAGGCGGGGCAGCTCACCGAGCGCGTGCGCAGGAAGCCTTATTCCGTAATACTTTTCGACGAGATAGAAAAGGCGCACCCCGACGTTATGAACATTCTGCTTCAGATTCTCGACGAGGGCAAGATAAACGACTCGCACGGCAGGTCTGTAAGCTTTGAGAACACCGTTATCTGCATGACGTCCAACGCGGGTTCTAGCACGGGCATGAACGGCATAGGCTTCAGCAAGAGCGAGGGCGACATGACAAAGGAACGCGCGATGAAGGGTCTGCGGGAGTTCCTGCGCCCAGAGTTTCTTGGAAGAATAGACGAGATAGTGACGTTCTCGCCGCTCAGCGAGGAGGCGTACGCGAAAATCGCGCGCCTTATGCTCGAGGAGATACGCTCGCCGCTTAAGGAGAAGAGGCTTAAGCTTGACATTGCCGAGAACGTATACCCCGCAGTCGCTAAAAAGGCGTTCGGCGGCAAGTTCGGCGGCAGAGATATCCGCAGGGTTATCCGCTCGGACATTGAGGACAGCCTTGCAAACCAGCTCATAGAAAACGCCGACAGGAAGCTCACGCGCGTTACGGTGAACGCTGACGGCGGCGAAATAAAGGTGAGCGTGGAATGACCGTCCTGATAACGGGCGGCACGGGCGCAATCGGCGCGGCAATCGCCGAAAACTACGCGTCGACGGACGACGTGGTGTTCACCTACAATACGCGCGCGGAGCAGGCGCAGACCCTTTGCGAGCGCCTGCATTGCGCGGCGGTGCAGATGGACGCTGCGGACAGGGAAAGCGTTGAACGCGCGGTTGCGCAGGTGCTGCGGGACTACGGGCATATCGACGTGCTTGTGAACAACGCGGGCATATCGCAGATAAAGCTTTTCGGCGACATAACGCCGCAGGACTGGGACAGAATGCTTGCGGTGAACCTCACGGGGTGCTTCAACACCTGTCACGCCGTGCTGCGGCATATGATAGCGCGAAAAAGCGGCGCTATTGTCAACGTGTCATCTGTGTGGGGAGTGCACGGCGCTTCGTGCGAGGTGCATTATTCCGCCGCAAAGGCGGGCGTTATAGGGCTTACAAAGGCGCTTGCAAAGGAAGTGGGCGCATCGGGCGTTACCGTAAACTGCGTAGCGCCGGGCGTTATCGACAGCCCGATGAACAGCGCGCACCTCACCGAGGACGACCTGCGCGAGCTGTCCGAGCAGACGCCCGTGGGCAGGCTCGGCAGGGCGGACGAGGTAGCGCAGGCTGTGCGCTTTCTTGCGGAAAACCGTTTTGTAACAGGGCAGGTGCTGGGCGTTGACGGCGGGTTCTACTAACGCAAAAAATGCTCACAGGGGCATATTTTGTCGAAAAAGGACAGAATAATATACCCCATATTGTGTTTTTGTATAAATTGACCGTTTTTCCCCGAAAAACTTTGTCAAAAAAATCTCAAATAAGCGGTTGAAATTCGGCGCAAAATATAGTATAATAGTTTTGATTGATAGACCATACCCCCGTAAGGGGGAAGAAAAAGGAGACATCATATGAACACTGCGTTTTCCCTTCTATCGGCTGCGGCAGCTTCCGAGGAAGCTCAGGGAGTCATCGACAGAATGAACTCCTACGTTGCCACGGCGGATAAGACGATAGCCCAGCAGCAGATTGCCGACCCGGATTACTGGGGTTCTGTAGGAATACTTACCCTTACGGGTCTGCTGGTCGTTTTCGTTATCCTTGGATTGCTTATACTTCTTTTCTGGCTCATGGGCGCATTCTTCAGGTCCATGGATAAGAAGAAGGCGGAGAAGGCACAGGCCGCAAAGGCTGCCGAGCCTGCACCTGCGCCCGCCCCTGTTGAGGAGGCTGCGGAGGACGAGGCAGAGGACGACGATGAGATAATGGCTGTAATAAGCGCCGCTATCGCCGCGTATTCCGAGCAGGACGGCAAGAATTACACCATAAGAAACGTTCGCCGCAAGGACGGCAGGGCGCGCTCTGCATGGAGTCTTGCGGGCATAGGCGACAACACGCGCCCGTTCTGAAAAACCGACAGAAAGGATAATACAACGCATGGAAATATTTTCTGATACCCTTGTCGGACTGGTTGTAAAGTCAGGCTTCGCCGGAATGACGATACAGTCCGTAATAATGATACTGCTGTCCTTTGTACTGTTCTACCTTGCAATCGTCAAGCAGTACGAGCCGCTGCTGATGCTTCCTATAGCATTCGGTATGCTTCTTACAAACCTGCCCTTTTCGGGACTTTACCACGCAGAGCTGTGGAATCCCGCGACCAACCCCTATTTCTCGCCAGAATACATTGAGAACATGGGGCAAATAACGGTAAGTTACGTGAAAGAAACGAGCCTTGACTATGGCAGGGCGCTGCATGAGGGCGGTCTGCTCGATATGCTCTACCTTGGCGTTAAGCTCGGTATCTATCCTCCCGTTATCTTCCTCGGTATCGGCTCTATGACTGACTTTGGTCCGCTTATCGCGAACCCCAAGAGCTTCCTGCTCGGCGCTGCGGCACAGGGCGGTATCTTCTTCACGTTCCTCGGCGCGTGCCTGCTCAACCTCACGGGCGTTGCAGATTTCACCCTTAAGGAAGCGGCTTCCATCGCTATCATCGGCGGTGCGGACGGTCCTACGGCAATATTCCTCACGTCTAAGCTTGCTCCCCAGCTTCTCGGCTCTATCGCGGTTGCGGCGTACTCCTACATGGCGCTTGTGCCTGTAATACAGCCGCCTATAATGAAGCTGCTCACCACCAAGAAGGAGCGCGAGGTCAAGATGGGTCAGCTCCGTCAGGTATCCAAGGTGGAGAAGGTCGTATTCCCGATTGCGGTTACGGTTATCGTATCGCTTATCGTTCCCGACGCGGCTTCGCTTGTCGGAATGCTCATGCTCGGCAACCTTATGAAGGAAAGCGGCGTTTGCGACAGACTTGTTAAGACTGCGCAGAACGAGCTGATGAACATCATCACGATATTCCTCGGCGTAACTGTCGGCGCGACTGCGGTTGCAGAGAACTTCTTAAGCGTAAAGACGCTCTTTATTATCGCGCTTGGTCTTATCGCATTCTGCGTTGGTACGGCGTGCGGCGTTCTTCTCGGCAAGCTTATGTACCTGCTTTCGGGCGGCAAGATAAATCCGCTTATCGGCTCTGCGGGCGTTTCCGCTGTTCCTATGGCGGCGCGTGTTTCGCAGAAGGTAGGTCAGGAAACCAACCCATCCAACTTCCTGCTCATGCACGCTATGGGTCCGAACGTTGCGGGCGTTATCGGTTCTGCCGTTGCGGCGGGCGTTCTGCTCTCCGTTCTCGGGTGATTGAACAGAGGCTTCAGACACAACAAATGGCGGCTCGGCGAAAACCGAGCCGCTTTGGGCTGTCGATAAAGGCACATCTGCACGCGTAAGCTTGGCTGCGCGGCATCCGTGCCGCGCTTTTGGCTTACGCTTAACAGCGTCCTGCTGTGTCGTCAAAGCCTTGCCGAAATGACGTTTCCTAGCAGCTGTACCTTTCTCACCAGCCCAGAAAAGTTTTTTGAAAAGCTGTACTTGCTTGTCGAAAAATATTCACTAGCGAAAAACGGCAGCCGTAATGCCGCCGTTTTATGTGTTACGTTACGCCGCGTTTTGAACGTTAATTCTCGTTAAGGGTGCGCTCGTCGCAGTACTCGCAGATAAGCATATCGCCGTATTTTTTGAAGCTGTGCGGGAGGTAAAGCTCGGTCTGCGTAATGCACTTGGGGTTCGGGCAGGAAACCTTGCTGTGAACCACGCCCTTAAGCAGCGGGCGCTTCGGCGGCTGGCTTTCAAGAGTTGTCAGTATAAGCGCCATGCGCACGAACATACCGTTGTTCGCCTGTCTGAAATACGCCGCCCTCGGGTCGTCGTCAACCGCGACTTCTATCTCGTTTACGCGGGGCAGGGGGTGCATTACTATCATGTCCTTGCGCGCGAACTGCATTTTATCGGTTGTAAGGCGATAGATGTTCTTCTGGCGCTCGTACTCGTCCGCGTCGGTGAAGCGCTCGCGCTGAATACGCGTCATGTAGAGCATATCGAGCTGTGGCAGCACCTCGTCTATCGTCTTTACCTCGCGGAACTCGCAGCCGCGCGCGGTCAGAATTTCCTTGACATAGGACGGCAGCGCAAGGCTTTCGGTCGAGATGAGGATAAACCTGTTGTTCGGGTAGCAAGAAAGCGCTTTAAGAAGCGAATGCACGGTGCGCCCGTACTTAAGGTCGCCGCAAAGCCCCACGGTAAGCCCCTCGAGCCTGCCAAGCTCGGTTTTCAGCGTAAGCAGGTCGGTAAGCGTTTGGGTCGGGTGGAGGTGTCCGCCGTCGCCCGCGTTTATCACGGGGCAGTCCGCGCAGAGCGAAGCGGCTTTTGCCGCGCCCTCCTGCGAATGGCGCATAACCAGCACGTCGGAGTAGGTGCTGACTATCTTTACGGTGTCCTTAAGGTTCTCGCCCTTTGACACAGAGGAGTTGCCGGGGTTGTCAAACCCGATTATGCTTCCGCCAAGACGCAGCATTGCGGCTTGAAAGCTCATCTGCGTGCGTGTGGACGGCTCGTAGAAAAGGGTCGCCATTATCTTGCCCTTGCACTTGTCCGCGTAGCTTTCGGGGCGGCGCTTTATGTCCTCCGCGAGAGTTATTATGGAGTTCCAGCGTGACACGGAGTAGTCGTCCATGTCAATGAGATGGTTGTAATACATACTTGCTGTCACCTTTCCTTGCGGTCAGAATCATCTCTGACCTTCCGAAATTATTATAGCAAAAAACTCGTCTGATTTCAACAGCTTTTGCGAATTTTTTTCATATAGGAGAAAAACATGATAGACCGACACACAGCCTTTGAGAGATTCCGCGCAGAGCGCAGCGCAGAGCTTGCCGCCGCGGTTGACATAACCCCGTGCGGCATAACGATTACATATTACGACCTGCGCCTGTCACGAAGCGTATCCCGCGCCATATTTCAGGGCGAGGCTGTAAGCGCGCAGAACGTCGCGCAGCTTCTTGGCAGGGCGTTTTCCGCGGCGGGGCGGGAGCTTGGCGTAAACGCCGCCGCAATAAAGTCGGTGGGATTTGCAGCGCCCGTGCATATTTCCGCGTTCATTGAGGACGCGCTTTCGGCGCAGGAGCTGTTTTTGCGCCCCGAAACGCACCTGTTCGTTATGCCGTACATAAGCGCGGGAATCAGCGGGCGCTTTACGGCGGCGCTGCTCACCCTGCCCGAGGGCGAGTGCTGCGCGGCGGAGCTTGCCGACTCGCTGTGCGTGGCTCACGTTGGCGGGGGAGAGGTGCGCTGCGCTTCGTTCGGGCTGTGCGGCGCATTCTCCGCAAGCGGGCTTGAAAGCGGAATGCTCCACGCGGCGGGCGCTGTGGATTCGGTAACGCGCGAGCATGACGGCACGCTTTGCTACAGCGTGTCGGGCGATACGGACGGCGTGGGGCTTTCGGCGGCGGGGGCGGCAATGGCGCTCAGGGTAATGCTTGACGAGGGAATAATCGACGCGGACGGCATAATGACGGACCGCGATATGCTCTATATTGGCGAGGACATATTCGTGTCGCAGCGCGATGTAAGAGCGTTCCAGTCGGACAGGGCGCGCTGCGCGGCGGCGCTCGAGGTGTTTTCGCGGCGCTATGGCGGGCGGTTCTATTTTTCGGGCGAGCCGTTCACGCGGGAGGGCTTTGCGGCGCTGCTTGCAACGGGCGTTATACCGGAGGAGCTGCGCGGTGCGGGCTTCGCGCAGGGCGCTGTAACGTCGGGAATAATCCGCTGCTTTGACCCCGCCGAGTACGAACGCGCCGAAAGGCTCGCCGCAGGGGCGCTCGACGTCACCGAGGAGCTTGCGCGCGAGGTTGGGGAGCTGTATTACGAGCGGTTGGCGTTTCCCGAAAAGGGTTGACGGCGTTGCATTCCCCAAAAAGGGGTTGATGACATAAGGCACGCAGAATATTCCGCGTGCTTTTTTGTGTAAAAATTTCTGCGGCAATGTCAGAAATCCGTTTTTTGAGTTGTCTTATTATACAGAAACGGCAAAGAGGCGCGGGGCGCTTCAAAAAAAGGAAAGGTCGTGATTTCTTGATTTATATTACGCCGCAGGCGCTGGAGGAGCTGTTCAGCGCGCACGCAGACATGGTGTTCAGGATAGCGCTGAACATCGTAAAGAACCGCGAGGAAGCGCAGGACATTGTTATGGACGTGTTCTCCGCGCTGCTTAAGGGCGGCAGCTTTAAAGACGCGGAGCATATAAAGGCGTGGCTTATACGCACAGCGGAGAACAAGTCGCTTAACGTGCTTAAATCGTCGCGGATAAGGCGGAGCATTCCCCTTGACGAAATGTTGGCGGGAACGCTTCGCTCGCCGCTTACGGGCGGAGAGTTTGAGGTGCTGGACATTGTAATGCGCCTGCCCGAAAAGCTGCGAACAACGGTTTATATGTTCTACTTTGAGGATATGCCCGCCGCGCAGATAGCGCAGACGCTCGGCATAAGTGAAAACACGGTATACAAGCGCCTTGAACGCGGGCGCACGGTGCTGAAAATAAGTCTGGAGGGTGACGCGATATGAATAAGGCAGAATTTAAGTCGGCATACGGTAAAATTGCGCTCTCCGACGAGTTCAAGTCGGCGGCGCTTGAAAAGCTCCGCGCAATGGCGCAGGGCGAGCAGACAGGGCAGGGCGAACAGGAACACGCGGATATCCCCGAGGTACGTCCCAAGGAGATAACCGTTCCCAAAACGCGCCGTGCGCCGTGGAAGATAGCGGCGGGCGCAGGTGCGGCAGCCGCAGCGGTGGCGCTTGCGGTGTGGGGCGGAACGTATCTCGCGCGCAACGCCGACATTATAGACCCGAACGAGGTGCAGACCGAGGAAAATCTCCCCGAACCCGAAAGCCCGGAGTATTACCGCGCGATATCGGGCGCTGTGGGAACGCTCTTTTTCACAAGCGACGGTAAGACCACGGAGTACCCCGAGCATACGGCGGAAGCGACGCATACGCTTTCTGAAGTAAGCTGCATTCTGAACATTACCGCCACGCTTGATTTTGTGACGGGCGAGGGCGACCTGATGACGCGCGGCGGCACGCTGTGGACGGAGTATTCCACCGCGAACGGGCGTTTTATCGTGAACAGCGGCGAATGCGGCGAGGGCGAGGTTGAGTATATTGCCCTGCCCGACGGCAAGGTGATTGCGCCATATTCCTGCACGCCGTCCGAAATTATAAGCTCGCAGGACTACTTTGTGCAGAACTGCCTGTCGCCCGCATATACGAGCGTGTCGCTCTGCGAGGAGCGCGTTGACGGCAGGGCGTACTACAGCGCGGCGTGGACGGCTGAGAGCGGCGCGAATAATATAATAACCGCCGAGGGGCTTACCGAGGACGAAATGGCGGGCGTTATAAGCTATTTCATGTACGGCGCGGCGGCGCTCCCCGAGAGCTTCGGCGAGGGCGGCACGGGCGTTCACGCGGAGGAAATAAAAACGGGCTACGGCACGCTTACCGTAAACGAGCTTGCAGCCCGCCCCGCAGACCTTGTTTCCTACAGGGGCGAGGTGAAGTACGCTAACGAGGAGGACAACGAGAACTATCTTGCGCTTTCGAGCGACGAAAAGCTCGACTTCTATATTGAGAATTACAATATACCGATAACAGGTTCAAATAGCCTTGAATGCTACGTCCGTGAGAGCGACGACACCGAGATATACAAGATTCAGTTCGAGGGCGCAGGCGCTGACGCGGGCAAGGCTGTCGAGATAAGCGTGCTTCGCGGGGACTACCGCGAGAGCCGCCGCGGATATTGCGCGGCAACAAGCGAAATGAGCGTTTTCCGCGGGACTGAGGTGCTGTTCTCGGGCAGCGAAGCGGCTGAAACGTACCTTGCGGAATGGCGCGACAACTGGGGGAATTACATGAACCTCACCGCAAAGGGGCTTACGGCTGAGCAGATGTCGTACCTGCTGGCGCAGCTTGTGGAAGAAAAGGCTGAAGTTTACCCCGACGCGGCGGAGAGCGTTCAGACGCCCTATGGTACGGTGAACCTCTACGACTTCTCGCCGAGCTATAACGCGGGCGTTCCCGTTGTGTACAACCGCGAATACGTGCCGTGGCAGGCTGCGGAGTTCATCGGCAGCGATGTGCTGAACGGGTTTGAAGTGCCGTTTGAAACGGTCGGCTATTCGCTTGAATATGCGGCTGTATACTACAATTTCGACTTTGACAAGCTGCGAAGTCAGGGGCTTGACGAAGTTTCGGCGATGTACTATGACGAGAATCTTGGCGTATTCATCTCTGATAAATGCCCCGCGTTCAGCGGCAAGTCTGGTACGCGCGAGGTTGCGGCGTTCTACAACGAAGATTCGGGCGACAAGAGCGTTGCGGTTTACGCTATTTCGGGTTCGGCGGACAACAGCATTTACGGCGGGCTGCCGCAGTCGCGTGAGCTTGAAATGGCTGACACGCGCTTCGACACAGCGAACGATTGCAGCTGCATTTATTTCGGCAGGAACGAGGGCGACTACTACGCGATATTCAAGAATAACACGCTCGGAATAATCTTTGTCGCGCACTCGCAGAACCTTGACCTTGACGAGTTCGCGGGCGTGGTTAATAAGCTGTACAACGCTGAGCCGTACTACTATTCCGACGAAAACGGCGATATCAGCTACAGCTATAACACGCAGCGCGCGCAGATAGAATACGGCGTGAAGCTTGACGGGCAGGAGTATTCCCCCCGCAGCGAATACGCGGCGTTTGGCGGCACAGCCGCAGAAGCAGCCGAGCGCGCAGCGGAGCTTACGGGCTTTGAGGGCGTAACGTACCTTGGCGATGTAAACGAAATGGACGTGCGCGCCGCAAAGGGAATGTCGCTTGACGCTAATACAAGCGTGCTGCTGGACGACGGCTCGTTCATAAGCCTGCACTACACGGGCGTTGGCAGGGAGCTTTACATTAACTTTGCAGACGACCCGCACCTGTACGATTCGCGGCGCGTTACCGACATGAGCGGCAAAAGCTGGCTTATTGAGGGCGGCGACAGCGGCGCGTGCGTGATACCGTCAAAGGCTCAGGCGGAGGGGCTTGACTTTACGAGCGGCGCAGAACCAACAAACAATACGTGGCTTGGCGGTAAGGCGGCGGACGGCACGGCGTATTACGAGGCCTTCCGCAGAACGAGCGGCGACCCGTCGGCGGCGCTGTTCATCACGGTAAGCGCAAAGGGCATGACACCGCGCGAGTTCGCGGACGTAATGACGGTGCTTATACAGGCGTTCCCGCTTGACGACAGCGAGGTTTACACGGTAAGCGAAACGGCGGACACCGCGCACGGCGCGCTTGTGATAAACAGCGGCAGCTACTACGGCACGGGCGGCGGCTACATGGCGGACGTTATGGGATACGAACCCGGCGAGTATGACAAGAGCGGCAGGGTCATGATGTACACAGAGGACGACATGAAAGCGTTCAGCGGCGTTGACGTAAGCGCGCTTGAAGTACCGTTCAACGCGCAGCTCAGGGCGCTTTCCTACTACGCTAACTATGCGGAGTTTCACGACGGCTACAACATACAGCTGTTCCACACGGGGAAGCCGCTTGAGGGCGAGGCGGACGACGAGGCGTTCCGCGAGGCGCAGAAGTATTTCACGGGAAGCGTGTACTGCTACGACAAAACGGCGTATTTCGACAATAAAACCGCAACAATGAGAAGCTACACGCTGAATCTCTGCGACGCGGACAATTACGTTGACTGCACGCAGACCGTAAGCATAAACGTGCTTGAGGGCGACTTCTCCGAGCGGTACTTTGGCTCGTGCTTCGCGGAGCTTGACCCGCAGGCGAGCGAGGGCTTCTGCGCAGATTACCTTGAAGCAAACCGCGAGGCGTTTGAAACGGGCAGCTTAAGCCGCGTGTACGTCTGCTATGACAAGGAAACGCAGACAATGTATGGCGGCTTCATAAAGAACGGGCTGCACTTCACCCTGCAAACAAGCGGTCTTACAACAGAGCAATTCGCCGACATAATGGCGCAGCTTTATACGGCATAAAAACAGGCTCTCCCATAACGCGGGAGAGCCTTAGTCTGTTGTGATTATTACACAAAATATACCCCGCCGCTATATTGCGGCGGGGTAGCGGTTTTTATGCAATTACTTTTCGGGGGACATAAGGCGAACCATAACCGCCTTCTGCGCGTGGAGTCTGTTCTCAGCCTCGTCGAAAATCTCGACGGCGTGCTGCTCGAACACCTTTGCGGTGATTTCCTCCTCGCGGTGAGCGGGCAGGCAATGCAGCACGATAGCGTCGCTCTTTGCAGAAGCCATAACGGCGTCGTTTATCTGGTAGCTTGTGAATACCGCCTTGCGCTTTTCCGCTTCGCCCTCCTGTCCCATGGAAGCCCACACGTCGGTGTAAACCGCGTCAGCGTCAGCCGCCGCTTCAACAGGGTTCTGCACAATGCTGAACTTGCCGGGGTACTGCGCGGCAAAGTCAAGCACCTGCTTGTCGGGGTAGTAGCCCTCGGGGCAGGCAAGCGAAACGCTCATGCCGACTTTAAGCGCGCCTACGGTGAGGGAGTTCGCCATGTTGTTGCCGTCGCCGATATAGCAGAACTTAAGCCCCTCGAGCTTGTTCTTGTACTCGCGAATGGTCTGCAGGTCTGCAAGCACCTGGCAGGGGTGGCAGAAGTCCGTAAGGCCGTTGATTATCGGGATAGTGCCGTACTCGGCGAGGTTCTCGACTTCCTTCTGCTCAAAGGTACGTATCATTATACCGTTGAGGTAGCGCGAGAGAACGCGCGCGGTGTCCTGCACAGGCTCGCCGCGGCCTATCTGCAGGTCGCGCGAGGAGAGGAACAGCGCCTGTCCGCCGAGCTGGTACATACCCGTTTCAAAGGAAACGCGCGTTCTTGTCGAGGACTTCTGGAATATCATGCCGAGGGTCATTCCGCGCAGAATATTGTGGGGAATGCCGTGCTTCTGCTCGTATTTGAGCTGGTCGGCAAGGTTGAGAATGTCGATAATCTCCTCGGTGCTGAGGTCGAGAAGCTTAAGCAGATGTTTCATAGCTATTGATTCCTTTCGTTACGTAATTATTCCTTAAACCTTTGTGGACTGAACAACAAAGTAAGTATACACAGCGGGAAAGAGGATAATGAGAATATCGCCGATGTTGAAGTTATGCTTAAAGCTGAAAAAGAGCGATATTACAGCGAGCAGGGTAACGCATATGCCCGAAATGAACGCGGGCTTGCGCGCGCTTTCCTTGTTCATGACGGTAAGCTGGATACCGAACCACCCCATTGCCGCGAACGCGAGCGCCGTGACAATAAGCGCGAGAATGTTGCCGATAAAGCCCATAAAGCTGCCGCTTGTGATTGTTGAAAATATAGCGAAGCCTATGAAATAGCCGCGTCCGAAAAGCACCCTGAAATTAAGTATTACCATTATTGCCGCAATAAGCAGGCTGATAACGGAGATTATCTGCGTGATTTTCTTCATGATACCGCCTTTCTCAGCCGTTGAGCAGGTCAAGCAATATTGCAAGTCCCTTGTCAATTTCCTCGTAGGTTATGGTAAGCGGCGGCAGAAGCCTTACGCGCGTTTTGGCTGTAAGCAGCAGCAGCCCCTTGTCGAGAGCCGCCTTTACAATATCGCCCGCTTTTTTCGTCTTAAGCTCAATGCCTATCATAAGCCCAAGACCGCTTACTTCCGATACCTCGGGGCTTGTAAGCAGCTTTTCGCGGATATAAGCGCCCTTTTTCGCAGCCTCGTCAAGGAAGCCCTCTGCAAGCACCGTGTCAAGCACAGCAAGTCCGCCCGCGCAGGAAATAGGGTTGCCGCCGAACGTAGAGCCGTGCGTTCCCGCGGTGAGAACGCGTGCGCATTTCTCGCCCGAAAGGCACACGCCAATAGGCACGCCGCCCGCCAGTCCCTTTGCAAGGGTGGTGAGGTCCGCCTTTTTTCCGTAGTGGTCGCCCGCAAGCAGCCTGCCCGTCCTGCCGACGCCCGTCTGTACCTCGTCGGCAATGGTAAGCACGTCCTTTTCAGCGCACAGGCGGAATATCTCGTCAACAAACGCGGGGTCGAGCGCCATTACGCCGCCCTCGCCCTGCACGTACTCAAACATTACCGCGCAGACCGTGTCGTCGAGCTTTGCGCGCAGGTCGTCGATGTTGTTGGCTTCAACGTTGATAAAGCCCTCTACGAACGGGAAGAAGTAGTTGTGGAAAACGTCCTGACCCGTTGCGGAAAGCGTGCAGAGCGTTCTGCCGTGGAATGAGTTTACAAGGGTAATTATGTTGTGCCTGCCCTTGCCGTATTTGTCAAAGCTGTACTTGCGCGCTATCTTTATCGCGCACTCGTTGGCTTCCGCGCCGCTGTTGCCAAAGAACATATCGGTGTAGCCCGCAGCCTCGCAAAGGCGCTTTGCAAAGTCTGCCTGTACCTTTGTGTAGTAGTAGTTTGAGGTGTGCTGGATTTTGTGCGCCTGCTCGCATACGGCGTTCACCCACGCTTCGTTGCAGTAGCCAAGCGAGTTTGTGCCGATGCCCGAGCCGAAGTCGATGTACTCCCTGCCGTCCTCGTCGTGCGCGGTGCGGCCGCTGCCGCTTTCAAGCACAAGGTCGTACCTGCCGTAGGACGGCATAACGTATTCGTTGAACTGTTCTATAGTCTTGCTCATGCCGCGCCTCCTTTACGGTACTATCATCGTGCCTGCGCCGACGTTCGTCAGCAGCTCTATAAGTATTGAATGCGGTATCCTGCCGTCTATTATGCTTGTATGCGGAACGCCGCGCCTTACCGCTTCAACGCAGCACTCAATCTTCGGAATCATGCCGCCCGAGATTATGCCTTGTTTTTTGAGGTAGGGAACATAGCTTACGCCCACCTCGCGGATAAGCGTGGAATCGTCGTCCTTGTTTTCAAGCAGGCCGCGTATGTCGGTAAGCAGAATGAGGTTCGCGGCTTTCATCTCCGCTGCGATACGCGCCGCTGCGGTGTCGGCGTTAATGTTGAACACTGTGCCGTCCTTTCCGCGCGCCACTGTTGAGATAACAGGAATATAGCCGTTGCTGAGCGAATCGAAGATGATTTTGGGGTTCACCTGCGTTATGTCGCCCACAAAGCCAAGGTCGGGGTTGAGCATCTGCGCCTCGATAAGATTGCCGTCAAGTCCGCATAAGCCCACGGCCTTGCCGCCGCGGCTTTCCAACAGGGAAACAAGGTCCTTGTTGACCTTACCCGCAAGCACCATCTGCACAATGTCGATAGTTTCCTCGTCGGTATAGCGCAGGCCGTTCACAAACTTGCTTTCCTTGCCCGTTTTCTTAAGCATGGCGTTTATCTCAGGGCCGCCGCCGTGAACCAGTACCACCTTGATACCGACAAGCGACAAAAGCACTATGTCCTCCATGACGGCCTGCTTTAGTTCCTCGTTCGTCATGGCGTTGCCGCCGTATTTCACGACCACTACCTTGCCGTTGTATTCCTGCAGGTAGGGCAGAGCCTCTATCATAACGTGGGCTCTTACATCGTAATCTATATTCATCTGCTTCCTCTTTCCTTTTTGCCCCTTAGGTGCGGTACTCCGCGTTTATCTTTACATACTCGAACGTAAGGTCGCAGCCCCATGCGATAGCGCCGCCCTCGCCGTCGTGCAGGTCTATAAGTATCTTTATCTCGTCCTCGGAGAGTATCTCCTTTGCGGCGTCCTCGGAGAACTTTATTCCCGCGCCGTCGGTGCATACCGTAAGCTTGCCCTTAACGCTTGCAAGCTCTACGGAAACCTTGTTGATGTCGAAATCCGCCTTCGCATAGCCGATAGCGCAGAGAATGCGTCCCCAGTTTGCGTCTGCGGCGAACATTGCCGCCTTAAGCAGGCTGGACGAAATAACGCTCTTTGCAACGATTTTTGCGGTTTCCTCGGTGGGCGCGCCCTTTACAATGCACTCGAGGAGCTTTGTCGCACCCTCGCCGTCGCGCGCAGTTTCGCGCGCAAGGTTCATCATAACCGCGTAAAGCGCGTTCTCAAATATCTCGTAGTTCTTGTCCTCGCAGGTTATCTCGGGGTTCTTTGCAAGACCCGACGACATAAGCACCAGCGTGTCGTTGGTGGAGGTGTCGCCGTCCACACTTACCATGTTATAGGTAACGTCGTTTACTTTCCTTAGCGCCTTTTCGAGCATAACGCCGCTAATTGCGGTATCGGTGGTGATGAACGCGAGCATTGTCGCCATGTTCGGGTTAATCATGCCGCTGCCCTTGGAAATGCCGCCGATGTGGCACTTCCTGCCGTCTATCTCGAACTCCACGGCAATTTCCTTTTTGCGCGTGTCGGTCGTCATTATCGCCTCGCACGCCTCAGAGCTTTTCTTGGGCGACAGCGACTGCACAAGCGTAGGAATGCGCTGCTTGATGGGTTTTATGCTGAGCTTCTGCCCGATAACGCCCGTTGAACCCACGATTACGTCCTCGGGGTCGATGTCGAGCGCCTGCGCGGTAAGCTCGCACATTTCCTCGGCTATTTCAATGCCGTTGTCGTTGCAGGTGTTGGCGTTTCCGCTGTTTACGATAATCGCCTGCGCGTAGCCGTCGGCAAGGTGTTTTTTCGTTACGATAATGGGCGCGCCCTTTACCTTGTTGGTGGTGTAAAGAGCCGCCGCGCGGCAGCGCTCCGCACAATAAATGAGCGCAAGGTCGCGCTTGGTGGTGTTGCCCGCCTTAATTCCGGCGATAACGCCCGCCGCGGCAAATCCCGCCGCAGCGCATACGCCGCCCTCTACAAAATCAAATCCTTCAAACTTAACCATTGCCGACTCCTTTATATAAGACCTGTTTTTTCATCAATGCCCATCATAATGTTCAGGCATTGTACTGCCGCGCCGCTTGCGCCCTTGCCAAGGTTGTCAAGGCGCGAGCAGATAACCATGCGCTCGTCGTTGCCGTTTACAAACAGCTCCATGCGGTTAGTGCCGCTAAGGTCGTTTGCGCCTATAAAGCCGTCGAGCGGCTCGCCCTCGGGCATTACCGTTACAAAATACGAGTTGTTCGCGGCGTAATACTCCGCAAGCGCCTTTCTCACGTCGGCGGGGGAGTACTTCTTTGCAAGCAGGCGGGTGTGTATCGGAAGGGTAACCACCATTCCGCTGAAATAGTCGCACACCTGCGGGTTGAACGCGGGCGCGTAGTCAAGCCCGCATATCTTCTGCATTTCTGGCAGGTGCTTGTGCTGCTGCGAAAGCGCGTACTGGCGGGGGCTGTCGAACGACGCGGGTCTGTCCGTGCCCTCGTACACGGCGATAGCCTTTTTGCCCGCGCCGCTGTAGCCCGACACCGCGTGAACGCTCACGGGGTAATCCGCAGGCATAATGCCAAGCTTTACAAGCGGGTACACCATAGAGCAAAAGCCGCTCGCATAGCACCCGGGGACTGCAACGCGGTCGCCCGAAGCTATTTTTTCGCGGAACTGCGCGCCAAGCTCGGGGAAGCCGTAAGCCCACGCGGGGTTTGTGCGGTGCGCGGTGGAAGCGTCGATAATGCGCGCGCTGCCGCCCTCTGCAAGCGCTACCGCTTCGATAGCGGCGGCGTCGGGCAGGCACAGAAACGTGAAGTCTGAGGCGTGGATAAGGCGTCTGCGCTCGTCCGCGTCCTTGCGCTTTTCCTCGGCAATGCGAAGCAGCTCAATATCGGTGCGGTTTTTGAAGCGCTCGAGTATCTTAAGACCTGTTGTGCCTTCCTGACCGTCGATATATACCTTAACCATTGCAAAGCTCCTCCAGACGTTTTTTAGTGAGCGCCACCTGCTCCTTAACGCACTCGGGCGCAGGTCCGCCAAACGACTTTCTCTCGCGCACGCAGGTGTCAAGGCTTATTGCCTCGTACACGTCCTCGCCGAAAAGCTCGCTCTGCGCGCGGTAGTCGGCAAGGGGCAGCTCCTCGAGCGTTGTGCCGAGGTCTATGCAGTGCGCGACAAGTCCGCCCGTAATTTTGTACGCGGTGCGGAACGGCATACCCTTTTTTACAAGGTAGTCCGCGCAGTCCGTAGCGTTTATGAAGCCCTTTGCAGCCGCGCGGCGCATATTGTCCTTGTAGAGCGTCATTGTTTCAAGCATGGGAATGAACGTTGTAAGGCAAAGCTTCAGGTTGTCCACTGCGTCGAATATCGCTTCCTTGTCCTCCTGCATATCCTTGTTGTACGCAAGGGGAAGCCCCTTCATCATTGCAAGAAGCGTTACGTTGTCGCCGATAACGCGCGCGGTCTTTCCGCGGATAAGCTCGGTAACGTCGGGGTTCTTCTTCTGCGGCATAATGCTGGAGCCTGTGGAGAAGCGGTCGGAAAGCTCGATAAACTTGAACTCCCAGCTGCACCACATGATTATTTCCTCGGAGAAGCGCGACAGGTGCATCATACAGATAGAAACAGCGCTTGCAAGCTCAATGCAGAAATCGCGGTCGGAAACGCCGTCGAGCGAGTTTACCATAGGCGCGCTCATGCCGAGAAGCGAAGCGGTGCGCGCGCGGTCTATGTGATATGTAGTGCCTGCGAGCGCGCAGCTGCCGAGCGGGGACGCGTTCATTCTGCGAAGCGTATCGTCAAAGCGCTCTATATCGCGCAGAAGCATCTGCGCATACGCCATCATGTGGTGACCGAACGTTATCGGCTGGGCGCGCTGGAGATGTGTGTAGCCCGGCATGATAGTATCCGCGTTCTCGTCTGCGATGCCGCAAAGCACCTTGACAAGAGATACCACAAGCTCGCGCAGTCCCTTGATTTCGTCGCGCAGGTAGAGCCTTATGTCAAGCGCCACCTGGTCGTTTCTCGAGCGGGAGGTGTGCAGGCGCTTACCCACATCTCCAAGGCGGTTTGTAAGCTCCGCCTCGATAAACATATGGATATCCTCAGCGGTCATGTCGAACTGCAGCTTGCCGCTTTCTATGTCGGCGAGTATTTCTTTCAGCCCGCCGATAAGCTCCAAGCTGTCGCTCATGCTTATTATGCCCTGTTCTCCGAGCATGGTCGCGTGAGCAATGCTGCCCTCGATGTCCTGCCTGTACATTCTTCCGTCAAACGCTATCGAAGAATTGAACGCGTTCACCCTGCTGTCAACGCCCTGCGAGGAACGTCCAGCCCACATCATCTGTGCCATATCTAACCTCTTTATTACTGCTTTATTCTGCCAAAACGGCAGTAAAACCAATTTTGCCCGCATACGCGGGCTTTGAAATTACTTTTTTGCCTCGGGCTAAAGGCGACTGCGTCGGCCTGGCTGAGGCAAAAAACACTTCTATCCGCACAAGTGTGTACGCGACGCTGCGCTTACGCAACCGTGCGCGCAGGGCGGATGTTTCGTCGGAAAACCCCCGTCTGGGGGTTTTCCGACGGTTTAAGAGCGGGAAACGCTGCGAGCTTTTCCCGCTCTGAAAAAATCTACCCGATTACTTGTTCTTTCTGCCCTCGTCGAGAAGCGCCTTGACCTTGATAGGCAGACCGAACAGGTTGATGAAGCCTGCGGAATCCTTCTGGTCGTAAACGTCGTCCTCGCCGAATGAAGCGAAGTCCTCGCTGTAAAGCGTGTAGGGAGATGTAACGCCTGCGTTTATGATGTTGCCTTTGTAGAGCTTGAGCTTAACGTCGCCCGTGCAGGTTTCCTGCGTCTTGTCAACGAAAGCGTCCATAGCCTCGCGCAGGGGAGTGTACCACTGACCGTTGTATACGATGTCCGCGTACTTCTGTGCAAGACCTGCCTTGTAGTGCTGGGTCTCCTTGTCAAGGCAGATGGTTTCGAGAACCTCGTGAGCGTGGTAGAGGATAGTGCCGCCGGGGGTCTCGTATACGCCTCTGGACTTCATGCCGACAAGACGGTTTTCTACAACGTCGTACAGACCGATACCGTTCTCGCCGCCGAGCTTGTTAAGGGTCTTGATAAGCTTTACGCCGTCCATTTCCTTGCCGTTGAGCGCGGTGGGGATACCCTTTTCAAAGTGAATGGTAACGTATGTGGGCTTGTCGGGAGCCTGCTCGGGGGATACGCCGAGTTCAAGGAAGCCGGGCTTGTTGTACTGCGGCTCGTTTGCGGGGTCTTCAAGGTCAAGACCCTCGTGAGAAAGATGCCACAGGTTCATATCCTTAGAATAGTTGGTTTCGCGGGTAATCTTTATCGGAACGTTGTGAGCCTCTGCGTAGTCTATTTCCTGGTCGCGGGACTTGATGTTCCAGATTCTCCACGGAGCGATGATGGTGAGGTTAGGCGCGAGAGCCTTAATGGTAAGCTCGAAGCGCACCTGGTCGTTGCCCTTGCCCGTGCAGCCGTGGCAGATAGCGTCAGCGCCCTCTTTCTTGGCGATTTCAACAAGGCGCTTTGCAATGGGGGGACGTGCAAAAGAAGTGCCGAGCAGGTAGCCCTCGTACTTAGCACCCGCCTTAAGGGTCGGGAAGATAAAGTCGTTTACGAACTCGTCCTGAATATCCTCTATGTAGAGCTTGGAAGCGCCGGTTTTCTTGGCTCTCTCCTCAAGACCCTCGATTTCGGAATCCTGTCCTACGTTGCCCGCAACGCATATTACCTCGCACCCGGGGTAGTTTTCGTGAAGCCACGGGATAATGATAGATGTGTCAAGTCCGCCTGAATATGCGAGAATGATTTTTTTGATTTCCTTAGCCATGATAGTTCTCCTTTCCTTTATGGAAAAAATATTTACATTCATATTATACACCCTTTTTCGCAAATGTCAAGCGCTTATATGCGTAAAAACGAATAATATGCAGATTTTATTAAATTTTTTTATGATTTTTGTTATTCGCACGGAAAACCTAAATATACAGCTGTCTAAGCTGCAGCGCCGTTTTCTTTCGTAAAGCGAATATTTTGAATAATATTCTGTGAATTGAATAAATATTTTTATCAAAAATGAAAAATGTCCGCAAAATCCCCTTGACAGAATCCGCGTTCACGGGTATAATTTACTTATGAACGTTCATTGACGAATAAGCCGTGAACGAATGGAGGACAATATTATGAAGATGAACGAAAAGCTCGAGATAATGCTCAACCGCAGGCGCATAAAGAAAACGGACTTTGCGGATTCCGTGGGGATAACCTACCGCGCGTTTGCAAACTATATGAACGGCAGCAGACGTCCGCGCAAGGAGATACTCGCGCGAATGGCGAACAAGCTTGAAGTACCCGTGGAGTTTCTTGCCAACGACGAAAAGGAGCTTGAGCTTACCATAGAGGAGCGCTTTATCAAAAGAATGTGGGCTGCGGGCAGGGACGGCACGGACGCTGCAAAGTTCCTTGCGCAGAGCAGGGGGCTTTTCGCGGGCAACAGCCTGTCCGACGAGGACAAGTCCTGCCTTATGGAGTGCCTGACTGAAATATACATGGATTCTCTTTCCGAAAGCGAACAGACGGTGAAGAAATAATGCGCAGAATCATCGAAGCCGCCGCGCGGACCGAAAAGCTCTACGGCGGCAGGGATATTTTTGAAACCTCCGAAAACAGCGGCGCTAAGGTGTGGTTCAGGCGGCTTGGCGGGCTTAAGGGTTTTTACATCTGCGAGCATGGCGTGCGCTATATCGTGATAAACGAGGATTTAGACCCCATGATGAAGCGCGTGGTATGCGCGCACGAGCTGGGACACGATATGCTGCACAGGGAGCTTTCCGCGGGCGGTATACGCGAGAACACGATGTTCCTTGACGGCAACAGGACCGAGCGCGAGGCGAACCTTTTCGCCGCGCAGATGCTTGTTTCCGACAGGGCGGTGCTTGACGAGGCGGAATACTGCCGCTCGCTTGAAATGCTCGCGTTCGAGCTTGGCGTTCCGCCCGAAATAGCGGAATACAAGCTTGAGGTGATGAACTACCTTGGACACAGCTTCCGCCTGAACGAGGTGCGGAGCGATTTTCTGAAATAACAACGAAAAGAGGACAGCTATGCTTGAAGAACTAAGAATGCTGACGGAAGCGGGCGGCGTTTCGGGGGACGAGTGCGAAGCCGCAGCCGCTGCCGCAAAGCTTCTTGAACAATACGCGCAGGACGTGCGCACAGACTCGTTCGGCAACGTTACGGGCTTTATACCCGCGCGCGCGGAGGGCGCGAAAACGCTCATGCTCGACGCGCACATAGACCGCGTGGGCTTTATCGTCACCTATATCGACGACGACGGCTTTATAAAAGTTGGCGCGTGCGGCTCGCCCGATATGCGCGCGGCGCTTGCACAGTCGGTCACGGTACACGGGCGGCGCGATGTGCGCGGCGTTATTTCGGTTCTGCCGCCGCACGTTTCGGCAGACCGCAGCCACGCGCCCGAGGTGGGCGAGATTTGCGTTGACGTTGGAATGACTCGCGGCGAGGCGGCAGCGGTGATAGCGCAGGGCGACAGGGTTACGATAAATTCCGCGTGGCGCGAATGCTGCGGCAGGGTGAGCGCGCCCGCGCTTGACGACCGCAGCGGCGTATACGTTATATTGCAGGCGCTGCGAAAGCTCGGCTTTGAAAGACCCGCGTACAACATAGCAGTGTGCTTTTCCGCGCAGGAGGAAACGGGCGAGCGCGGCGCGAAGCAGGCGGCGTTCCGCATTGCGCCCGACGAGGCTATAGCGGTGGACGTGTCCTTCGGGGATACGCCCGACAGCTTGCCCGAGGACGTGGCGAAGCTTGGCAGCGGCGTTATGATAGGGTTTTCGCCCGCGCTTGACAAGGGTATGTCGCGGCGGCTGAAAAGGCTTGCAGAGAAGTGCGGCATTGCGCACACAAGCGAGGTAATGCCGCAGACTACAGGCACAAACGCCGACGCTATCTCGGTGAGCGGCGCGGGCGTTAAGTGCTGCACGCTGTCGTTCCCGATAAGATATATGCACACCCCTGCAGAGCTTGCAGACCCGCGCGACATGGACGCCGCAGCGGAGCTTATTTACCGCTGTATAAAGGGAGGCGCTGACGATGAGTGAGGGAATGGGCTTAAGCGAGAATGTAAAGAATATGCTTGACAGCATGGGTTCTCCGACTGCCGAAAGGCTGCGCAGGCTGTGCGAAATAAACGGCACAAGTGGCGACGAATCCCGCGTGCGCGAGTATATCCTTGCAAACATAACGCCCGACGAGGCGCACGTTGACGCGCTGGGAAACCTGATATGCTTCAAAAAGGGCAGGAATCGCCCGTCGAAAAAGATAATGTTCGCCGCGCATATGGACGAGGTGGGCTTTATCGTAACGGACGTCACCGCGGAGGGTTTTGTGCGCTTTGACGCGGTGGGCGGCGTTGACCCGCGCGTGGTTTACGGCAGGGGGCTTGTGCTTGAAAGCGGCGCGCGCGGCGTTGTCGGTGCGAAAGCGCTGCACCAGCAGACGGCTGACGAGCGCAAAAAAGCGCCCGATTTTGGCGGAATGTACCTTGATATAGGCGCTTCGTCCCGCGAGGAGGCGGAGAAGCTCGCTCCGAGGGGAAGCTGCGCGTATTTCGATACGGATTTCTTTGAGTTCGGCGCGGGCTTTGTAAAGGGCAAGGCGATAGACGACCGCGCGGGCTGCCTTATAATGATGGACATGATAAACTTCGAGCAGGAGTACGACGCATGGTATGTCTTTACAACGCAGGAGGAGATAGGCACGCGCGGCGCAAAGGCGGCGGCGTTCACCGTTGCGCCCGACATTGCGTTTGTGCTTGAAACGACCACCGCCTGCGACATTGCGGGAGTCAGCGGCGACAAGCGCGTGTGCAGGCTCGGTGAGGGGTGCGTGGTGTCGTTTATGGACAGGGGTACGGTTTACGACAGGGGACTGTACGCGCTGGCGTTTGAGCAGGCGCGCAAGCTCGGCATCGCCGTGCAGACCAAAACGCTTGTCGCGGGCGGCAACGACAGCGGCGCTATCCACGTGAGCCGCGGCGGCGTGCGCACCTGCGCGCTTTCCGTACCAACGCGCTGCCTGCATTCCCCCGCGTGCGTGGCAAAGCTTTCGGATATCGCGGCTGTGGACAGAATGGCGCGCGCCATGCTTTCTGCGGCGGGAACGCTGTGATAAAGCGCATTTTGTGCGAGCGCGAGCTTGGCGCGCTGCCGCTTACGGGCGTTGAGCCGCAGAAGATTCGCGCGCTTTGCAGGGCATACGGCTTTGAGTACGACTTTTGCCGCGTGTACGCGCAGGGAGAGCGCGCGTTCCTGTCGCTGCTTGACGGGAGCGCGGTGCTGTGGGCGGCGCAGGGCGCGGACTTCGGCGAGCTTGCGGACTTTCTGCGCATGAATGGCTTTTTGGAGCTTTTCTGCGGCGGCGAGGCTGCGCGCGAGCTTTCCGCGAGGCTGGGGCTTGCGCCGCGGCAGGCGCTGCTCATGCGCTTTGACGGGCGCGCGAAGGAGTTCCCCGTGGATTATTCCCCGCAGCTTTCGGACGTTTACGCGATAGTCGGGCAGGCGTTCGGCATGGAGTTCGAGCCGTGGTATCTCGACCTGTCGCACCGCATTCGGCACGGAGTTTCAACGGCGGCGCTCGCGGGGCGCTCGGCGCTTGTGATACAGCACCGCGCTAACGGCGAGGCGCTGCTCTCGCAGGTGGCGACTGACCCGCGCTATACTGGGCAGGGCAGCGCTTCAAAGCTTATTCTTGGCGTGTGCGCGGCGCTTTCGCCTGACAGGGTTTTTGTGCTTTGCGAAAGGCGGCTCGAGGGCTTCTACGCCCGCCTTGGCTTTACTGTGCAGGACGTTAAATACATACTTAATAGATAGGACAAAGGAAATGGAACAGACAGAAAAACACGCGGCAGGGGATTTCACGCAGGGCGCGATATTCCCGAAGCTGCTGCGCTTTATGACCCCGATACTGGGCGCGCTTGTGCTGCAGGCAATGTACGGCGCGGTGGACGTGCTTGTGGTCGGGCGCTTTGGCTCTGACGAGGCTATCTCGGCGGTGTCCACGGGCAGCAACATAATAAATATGGTAGTGTTTACTGTGGCGGGGCTTGCAATGGCGGTAACTATTCTTATGGGGCGGTGCTTGGGCGAAAAGCGCCCCGAGCGCCTTGGCGGCGTACTCGGCGGTGCGGTAGTGCTTTTCGGCATTATCTCTGCGGCGCTTACCGTGGTGCTGCTTGTGTTCGCAAAGCCGCTTGCGGTGCTTATGCAAGCGCCCGCGCAGGCGCTTGAGCTTACGGTGCAGTATGTGAGAATATGCGGCGGTGGAATAGTGTTCATAATATTCTACAACCTTATAAGCAGCATATTCAGGGGGCTTGGCAACTCAAAGCTGCCGCTTCTTTTCGTGCTTATTGCTTGCGTTGTGAATATCGTGGGCGACCTGCTGTTCGTTGCGGTATTCAAAATGGACGTTGCGGGCGCGGCGTTTGCAACGGTGCTAGCGCAGGCGGTGAGCGTGGGACTTTCGGTGCTAATCATACGCAGGCAGAAGCTGCCGTTCAGCTTTTCGCTTTCGGATATACGCTTTAACAGGGAGATACCGCTGATACTGAAAACGGGCGCGCCCATTGCCGTGCAGGAGATACTCACGCAGCTGTCGTTTTTGGCGCTATGCGCGTTCATAAACAAGCTCGGGCTTGAGCAGTCCTCGGGCTACGGCGTTGCAAACAAGCTTGTGTCGTTCATTATGCTTGTGCCGTCGTCGCTCATGCAGTCCATGTCGTCGTTTGTTTCGCAGAACTACGGCGCGGGCAAGGAGCGCCGCGCGCGGCGTTCAATGCTGTGCGGCATGGCTATAGGCGCTTCGGTGGGTGTGGTTATCGCGGCGTTCGCGTTCTTCAAGGGCGACCTTATGTCAATGGCGTTCACCAAAGACCCTGCGTACATCGAGCAGTCCGCCGCGTACCTTAAGGGCTTTGCGGCAGAGGCTGTCGTAACGAGCTTTCTTTTCAGCTTTATCGGCTACTTCAACGGTCACGGGCAGACGCTTTTCGTGATGATACAGGGGCTGTCGCAGACGTTTCTCGTGCGTCTTCCCATGTCGTATATCATGAGCGTACAGCCCGACGCTTCGCTTACGATGATAGGCCTTGCAGCGCCGAGCGCGACGGTTTTCGGCATTCTGTTGAACCTTGCGTATTACCTTATTTATACAAAAAAGCACCCCGCAGAGCGCCTTGAAGCGTGATTGCAGGTGAAAAAGTAAATATATATCCTCAACAGCACAGAAAAGATTTTGTGTAAATTCTATAAAAACGCCTTGACACCGCAGGGCGTTTTTGCTATAATTAAGGTGGTATCATATGGCGGGTGAATCGTCCGCCGAAGAACGCAGCCAAGCGCTGAAATTAAGGAGAAAGAACATGGCAGACAATCTTGCAAATACCGTACTGGCGAAGTTCACCGCCCTCAACGACGAGTATAACGCGATAATCACCGAGTCTGAAACGGACCTTAAGGAGTACAACGACTACTGCAATCAGAGCGATAACGACCTGTCCGAAAAGCTATCGGAGATACGCGCGAAGATATCCCGCGTAAACGAGTTTATGGAGTACGCGCGCGCTCACGCTACCGACCTTGAAGAAGCGGAGATGGCGTTTGAAACGGAAATGGACGCGCTTGAAACGCTGCGCTCGCAGATAGACCCGAAGTCTGAAAACGACTACCACGCGGAAACGCTTTACACAAAGGCTTCCGCGCAGAAGCTGATTTACGAAGCGGACATGGAGCGCACCACAAAGAAGATAAACGGCAGCAAGGTGCAGGCAAAGCGTATGCTTGACCACCAGCACAGCGAGCTTGACGCGCGCAGGACAAAGCACGCGAAGGAGTTCAGAGAGTACATAGCATCCGACGAGTTTAAGGGCTACATAAAGTCGCTTTCGTCAGACGCGGCGGCGTTCAACAGCTCGGGCACGTCAAAGCTTGCCGTGGATACTCAGATATCGCTCGGACAGCGCAGGGTAAAGCTGCCCGTTCCCATGGAGTTCGACGAGGAGCTGTCGCTTTCGACAGGCGGCGTGTTCAACTCTGCGGCAAAGACGATAGGCGTGCCGTTTTCGATTGACGTGAACGGCGGCTGCGCGCTTTACGTTGAGTACGACAAGCGCAACGAGAGCTATATGCTCGGCGGCATTCAGCGCTTTTTGCTTAATATCCTCAAATATTACGGCGAGGGTCTTGACGGCATTTTCTTTGCAGACCCCGTGCATTACAGCGCAGACGGCTTAGGGCATATCGCGGCGCTTTCCAAGGGCATAAACTCGATTATCGACAATATCCCCGAAAACGCCGAGGCGCTCAAAGCGCGCTTTGAGGAGCTTAAGGGCGCGCTCGTCCCCGCGGAGGGCGTAAGCGGCGTTAAGCGCGTGTTCATGTTCCACGGCTACCCCGAGGGCTACGACGAGCAGACCCGCGCGGAAATAAAGCAGCTTGCGGAGGACGCGCAGAAGTACGGCGCGGTAGTAGTTGTAACGCACCCGTCAAGCTCGAACGGCGCGGAGCAGTCCGTTGACGACGTTGAGAGCGAGAGCGCTTTCAGAAGCTGCGCCGACATAATCAAAACACGCAACGGCGGCTTTTATGTTGAGAAAACGCGCGACAGCCTTTTCTGGTATTCAGCGCCGTCCGACCTTCCCGGCGATATCCGCCAGACGTTTATTGAGGTGCGCCGCCGCAACGCCGCACAGAATATGGCGCGCGCGGCTCAGACAGCGCAGGCAGCGCCTGTTGCACCCGCTGCGCCTGTAGCACCTGCTGTACCTGTTACACCTGCAGCTCCTGCTGCGCCTGCTGCACCTGTTATGCCCGCTGCACCTGTCGCACAGGTCGCACAGGTCGCACAGGTCGCACAGGTCGCACCTGTCGCACCTGCCGAGGTACAATCCACGCCTGCCGCACAGCCTGTGACCCTGCCCGCTTCGCAGCCAAAGCCTGTCGTGGTGCAGCCTGACGAGGTTCAGCCCGCGCCCGCAGAAGCAATCGCCGAAAAGGCGGATACCGAAAGCCCCGCTGACAGCGCGCTCCCCGCGTACAGCAAGGGTAACAGGGCGCTTTGCGGCATTCCCTGCGGAACTGACCCCGAGGGCGCAGAGGTTGCGTTCGGCCTTGAAAACGTTGCGTTTGTGTGCGCTACTGCGCGCGCAGGGCGCGAATCGTTCCTGCGAAATATCATAGGCGGCATTGTATCGCAGTATCACCCCGACGACGTGGAACTCTGGCTTGCGGATTTCAGCGGCTGCATGGGTAAGCTTGAAGCATTCTCCGCGCCGCACGTAAGATACGCCGTAAGCGGCTGCGTAAGAAGCGGCGCAAGCGGAAAAATGCTCGTGCGCGCGCTTATCGACAGACTTACCGAGGTTCTTGAAAAGCGCCTTGCGCTCTACCGTGCGGACGCTTCCGCAGCGGAATATTCGCCCACGCTTGCAGCCGTTATAGACGG
Source organism: uncultured Oscillospiraceae bacterium (assembly GCA_934462925.1). Taxonomy (GTDB): domain Bacteria; phylum Bacillota; class Clostridia; order Oscillospirales; family Ruminococcaceae; genus CAG-115. The sequence continues at coordinate 70,838 of CAKSIT010000014.1, forward strand.
CTTTACAGAGGCGTGCGCGGGGCTTCCCGAGGAGTACGCGGCAAAGCTTGCGCGCCTGTTCTCGCAGGGGACGGCGGTAGGAATGCGCTTTGTGCTTGCGGACGACGCGTACACGGTGAACGGCACAGTTCCCGCGTACTTTGCGGGCGGCGCTGTACGTCAGGGCGTTGCCATGAGCAGCGCAGACTCCAGCATTTCCGCGCTTTTTGACGGAATCATGCTTACCCCCTCCGACAAGTCCTCCGTTGCGAATATACCGCTTCACCATGCGTTCATTCGCACGGATAAGGAGATAAACGGCTCGTATCTGCGCCTTGCCAAGATTCCCGAGCTTTACCCCGCGGAAAAGCTTGCTGAGCTTTGCGCGCAGATAAGCGGCGAAATGCAGCAGAGCGCGCAGTTTGAGCCGAACGACGTTCACGCGTACCTTTCAAAGCGCCCCGTTTTCGCAGGCGGCGCAGCGCGCAGCTTTGACGAGGCGCGCCTTGCCCTCGCAGAACACAGCGGCGGCGCGAAGCGGCTCTATGTTGGCACGCCCTGTTCGATGCTTGCCGGCGAATACCCAATAGTGCTTGCGGACAGGTTTGGCGGTAACGTGCTTGCACGCTGCGCTGACGCGGACGGCGTGATGTCCGCAGCGGCGGGCGCGGCGTTCTCGTGGGCGGCGCAGGGCGGCGAGGTCGTGCTTGCGGCTTCGTGCGACAACGAGCAGCTTGCAGCGCTTGCAGGGTGCGACGCGCTTTCGCAGGCTGAGGCCGTATCGGAGCTTTCCGAGCTTTGCGGGCAGATAAAGCAGATAAAGAGCGCAATAATGTCGGGCGTTCCTGCTGACAGGCTGACGATAATTTTCGGCGCGGACCTTATGCTTGACGAGATGTCAACGCTCACCGCTGAGGGCTTTGCGGGAAGATACGACGCGCGCGCCGACCTTGAGTTCATACTCTCGCAAGGACCGCGCCTCGGCTATCACTTTATGCTGATTTCCGAGCGTGACATTGCGCAGGGCGCGGCTGCGGCAAGCCTTAAGAATGTGCTTGTGCAGGACGGCGAGATTTTCACGCTGACGAACGGGCAGCGCACGGCGGCGCTTGTTCCTTACGAGTTTGGCTTTGACGCTGCGCAGGCGCAGGATTACCTTTATTAAACAAATCGTCCCCCTGCTGAATTTAGCAGGGGGCGTTTTCGCTCTGAAAAAGGAAAAACTGCAAACAGATGTCTGTTTACTGCGCCCTTTTTTCGGTTTATCGTGCGTGCGGGGCTTTTTTTCGGAATACGGTTGAAATTTCCGCGCAGATGTTGTATAATAAATGCAGCGGCTGTGCCGTTAAGAGCATTGAAAGGACAATACAGACAATGAATATAGCAGTAGTAGGCCTCGGACTTATCGGCGGGTCGATTTGCAAGGCGCTTAAAGCGAACACGTTCCACCACATAATGGGTATCGACACCAACGCCGACACCGTAAGAAAGGCGCTTGAGCAGGGCGCTATCGACGAGGAAATAACCGTTGACCGCCTTGGCGAGGCGGGTCTTACGATAGTGGCGCTTTACCCGCTCCAGATAGTAAAGTTCGTGCAGGAAAACGCGGACAAGTTCAGAAAAGGCTCGATAGTCATAGATATCTGCGGCATAAAGGGCTATGTAGTACACAACTGTACCCCCGTACTTGAGGAGCGCGGCGTTATCTTTATAGGCACGCACCCCATGGCGGGTACGGAGCATTCGGGCTTCGACTACTCAACGGCTGACCTTTTCAAAAAGGCAAGCTTTATCGTGACTCCCACGGAGAACACTCCGCAGATAGCGATAGACCTTGTTTCAACGCTTGCGAGCAGTATGTGCTTCGGGCAGGTGGTTGTTGCAACGCCCGAGCAGCACGACAGCAACATTGCCTACACCTCGCAGCTTGCGCACGTTGTGTCAAACGCGTACGTAAAAAGCCCGTCGCTTTTCAGGGCGGACGGCTTCTCTGCGGGCAGCTTTCTTGACCTCACGCGCGTTGCGTACCTCAACGAGGAGATGTGGTCGAGCCTTTTCATGTGCAATAAAAAGGCGCTTCTGTTCGAGATAAACACAATAATATCGTCGCTCGAGCAGTATCGCGACGCAATGGTGAACGACGACATAGACACGCTTCGCGAGCTGCTTAAGGTAGGCAGGGAGCGCAAGGAGCAGAGCATGGATTTTTACGGGCAGGAGCGGAAATAATATGTCGGACAAACCGAAGCCCTCTATAAGCTACGTTGTTTCGCTGTGCGGGATAATGTGCGGGCTTGCGCTGAGCATGATGTTCTTTCTGAGCATGATTCCCTCGTTCGAGTATATAAGCCCCGCGGTGGCGGGCGTGCTTATATGGGTGATAAGGGAGCGGCTGGGCGTAAAGTACGGGGTGGTAAGCTACATTGCCGTGGGACTTATGTGCCTGCTGTTCACGCCGAATTACGAGGCGGCGATGATGTTCATATTTTTGCTCGGCTACTACCCGATAGCGCGCGGGATTTTCATGAAGCTGAAATACGCGTGGGCGCGGTGGGCGGCTAAGCTTGCGCTTTACTGCGCGGCGTGTACGGCGTGTTATTTCCTGCTGATAAACCTTTTCGGCATGAAGCAGCTGCTGGAGGACATCGGCGAGTTCGGAAAATACGGCTCGCTTGTCCTGCTTGGACTGGGCGCTGTGGCGTTTGTTCTGTACGACATATTTCTCGGGATATATTTCCCGTTTTATGAGAAATACCTTAAGCCTAAAATACACAAGCGCATGAAATAAGCGCTATGACAAGGAGAACCGGACCGTCGGGAACCCCCCATACGGGGGGTTCCCGACGGGACATCCAACGACATTGCGAAGCGCCGCTTCGCAAGTCAGCACAATTCGCACAAAGTGCAAATTGTGCCGCTGCGCGCACGGTTGCGTAAGCGCAGCGTCGCGTACACACTTGCGCGGATAGAAGATTTTTTTGCCTCGGGAAGCCCGAGGCAAAAAAGTGATTTCAAAGCCCGCATACGCGGGCAAGATTGACTTTTTCAACAGATTGGGAGACCAGCTATGAAAAGTCAATAGACAAAAGCGCCAAAAATTAAGCGACAAGTTTGGCAGGATTGAAAGGTGTAT
>CAKSIT010000015.1 GCA_934462925.1 uncultured Oscillospiraceae bacterium
GCCTCGGGAAGCCCGAGGCAAAAAAGTTATTTCAAAGCCCGCATACGCGGGCAAAATGGACTTTTTCGACAGACTGAGGCGCTCACCGCTGAAGCAGTGAGCGCCTGTTTTTATAGCAGGAAACGCCCGAAAACCACCATATCCCCCGCCTCGGCGCTTTCCTCGCTCACTATCGCCGCGTCAACGCTCCTGTTCGCCTCGCGCAAGAACGTCGCGAGCGCTTCTGCGGCGTTTTTAGAGGTGTTTGAAACAAACGAGTTCATAAGAACAAGCACCTTGCACGCATGGTATTCCGCAAGAATGTCCCCTATTCTTTCCGCTTCGTCCTTTACGGTGACTCACTGCGCGTGAAACAGCCCCTGCGTATCAATAAGGCGAATGCAGTGAACGTCCGCCGCTTCCGCTTTCCGCCCGAGCCACCGCGAACTGCGCGGCGTTCTCCCCGCTGAAAAGCCTGTCGTTCCCGCGGAACATTATGCGAAGATTGCCGATAAGATATTCCTTTGACCCGTCCTCGCTCATAAGCAGGTCTGCTGCAAGCTCAGAACCCATGTCGCCCTCGCCGAGCGCCGCAGCGAACCTTATCCCGCTGCAATAGTCTTCGGCATAAGCTCCAAAGGACCTCAGCTTCTCAATAAACCCGTTAAGCTCGCCGTTTACGATTTCGAGAGTACGCTCCCAGAGTTCCGCAATATTCCCCGCAAAACCCTCGTACCCGCTTACAAGGCTTATAAACGCCGACGTATTCCCGCGCCCCTTTTTCTTCGCAGCCATAGTCTCGCGGTACAGCATACACAGCTTTTCGGGGTCGAACGCCGCAAGCTTTTCGGCAAGCCCGTCCTTAAGCCGCGCATTCTCCGCCTTTGTAAGGCTTCTGAGCTTGTAGAACAGCGACTCGTTGGCGGGCTTTTCAAGCGAAGCGTCAAGAGCTTTCCCGCACCTCTGCGCCCACTCGCCGGCGTTCATCGGGTTCTTCTCATACGCCTTTGTCACGGAAAACAGAAGCTCGCCGAACGCCGCGTTATCGTCGGTTATGTCCGCAAGACTCCTCGGTATAAGCTCGCCCATAACAATAAGCTTGTCCTTGGGTATGTCGGCAGAGTCGGTCACGGTGATTTCGGTATTCGCCGTAGTTCCCTTGCCGTTCGCCTCTCTCATTGAGAGAAGCGACATAACAGCTTCACTCCTTGCAAGCGACTCCACAAAAGACGACTTCCCCGACTGCGTTGCGCCAATAAGTCATATAGCCCCGCCCTTGCCGCAAAGCCTGTATACGGCGTTTACGGATACGCCGTTTGCGCTTACGCTTTCGTTCATGGCGGTTTCTCCCGCGTGTATCTTGTCTGCGTTTGTGTATGTTGTCATATTATCCTTGTATGATATAGTTAAGCCCCATATCATATCCTTACAAAAATATATGAAATATCAGTAATAAATACTCATTCTGCATTATCTTCAATATACTTTACAGCCCAATCAAGCTCATAATCTTGCTTGTCATGGAATATCTTCATCGCTGCATCGTGATCGAACGGTATACGCACCTCAACGGGATTGCGGCTTACTCGGTCGGATTTGGTGTCTATGTTAGGCTCACCGTCCTCGTTCAATACCAGACCTGTGGGATAATACACTGTCACAATGCCGCCTGACAAAGTGCTTATACCTCCCGTTTCCTGATTACAGCCGCACGGATCAGTAATACCTGCGACAGTAACATTCGGCAGCTTTGAAAGATACAACGACAAGCCGTCACCTGCACTGGCGCATTGATAATTGGTCAGTGCAACGGCCTTCAGATCTGCAAATTCGCCTGTGCCATGTATTTTATGATCGGCTACACAGGTGTACTTTCCGTCCTTGCGTATTCCGAGACCCTGACCGTACCAGTCCTTGTCTGTCAGCAGATCGCACAGTGCTATACCTATTTCGTCGAAGCCTCCCTCATTGTTACGCAGGTCGATGACAAGGTATTCCATACCCTGCGATCTCAAATCGTTCAGCTTTTCACGGAACATATCTCTCGCATACTTCTGATCACCTGTCAGATAGCCGGCATAGTCCTGAAATGATGAACCCATTGTTTCCGCTGTCACTTTGAGATAACCACACTTATCATCGAGCATCTTGGTGCTGAAGTTTTCCTCTAACAGTTTATCAGGATCGATTCCTCTGAAAGCAGCCATTGCCTTCATCTTTGTTTTCACGCCGCCCTTGTCATGTACAGTGACCGTCTGTTCACTGCCGTTTTCGTCTATGAAAGACACTTCAAGCGTATCATTGCCCGCAAGGTCAAGGTTCATCACATCAAGCATTTTTTCATTCGTTTTGACGGGTATACCGAGGTCTGGAACATCTTCCTCGGCCGCCTGCAAAATGGGCTTGCCGTTCCATTTTGTGATAACAGTTCCGTCTTTTATGCCAAGATCATTTGCGGTTTCATCGGTGCAGACGGCTATGACCTCGCCGCTATCCAGTTTAACTGTTGCGAAGCCGTAATCGTGAAGTGCGAAGGTGATGACCGATTTGTAAGCCTCATCATCAAAATCGGCATCGACTCCGACATGACCGTCGTGAAGCTCGGCACAGAACATCATGACTGCATCAGCAAATTTGCCTGCGCTCTGCTCCCTCTCGGCTTCCTCGACCATCGGCATATACTTTGCTTCAAGCTCAGAAAAATCGACATCTTTCCATTCTTTTAGGATATAGTGTTCGTCCATATCCATAACAAGTGAATGAAAAGACTTGGTATAGCTTTCCCTTGAATGATTGAAAATATTGGGCGAAGTCGCACAGAAATAAAAACTGCAAAGGCAGGACAAAATGCCGGTTAGCACAGCGGTTATACGGTAGCCTGTCCTGTGCTTTGCAAACAGCGCAGGTATCAGGGCAAGCACTGCGATAATATACATCACAAAGAAATCGCCGAGAAATACTATCGGTGCGCCGACAATATATATGAAAGCATGAACAGCGCAGATCAGCAGCGGCACAATACAAAGCAGCCGCCATAATCGCAGCTTCTTTAAGTCATCCTTCCATATGTGATGAAGTACCGCAAGGATCAGCATAGTGAGCAGTACAGCCGCACACCATACGATATGCGTTACATTAACCGTGGAAAATACATGGCGGAGTGTATCAAAAACGTTTCTCACAAGAACCTACCTCAGATGTTTTTTATTTTAGCAGGCAAATCGGGTTTCTGCCCACCACTATCAGTAATTATACATCATCGCCCCAAAAAAGTCAATCATTCAGCGACAGAAAGAAAAATATTTATACATAGAAAGGAAACGAAAATATGAGCAAAATAGGTTATAGAGACCGTCGAAAACCCCCCATACGGGGGTTTTCCGCCGAAACATCCTACGACATTGCGAAGCGCTGCTTCGCAAGTCAGCACAATTTGCACTCCGTGCAAATTGTGCCACTGCGCGCACTGCGTAAACCATGCGTAGCATGGTGTCGCGTAAACACTTGTGCGGATAGAAGTGTTTTTTGCCTCGGGAAGCCCGAGGCAAAAAAGGTTATTTCAAAGCCCGCATACGCGGGCAAAACTGACTTTTTCGACAGACTGAATAGGTTATATCCGTGTTTCTACGGAACATCAGGAAACAGCCCGTCAGCAGGAGATCATGGACAACTATCAGGTTGACCGTATCTTCTCAGAGAAGCTGTCAGGAGCGAACGCAGACCGTCCGCAGCTCAAAGCTATGCCTGACTATGTGCGTGAGGGCGATACGCTGTATGTGGAAAGCGTCAGCCGTCTGGGACGCTCCACACGGGACTTGCTGAACATCATCGACACGCTCACTGACAAGGGCGTTACGCTTGTCAGCCACAAGGAGAACATCGACACCGACACGCCTACGGGAAAATTTATGCTCACCGTGTTCGCTGCCCTCTCACAGTTGGAGCGTGAGCAGCTCAAACAGCGTCAGCGTGAGGGCATCGAGATTGCTAAGGCACAGGGCAAGTACACAGGCAGAAAGCCTATCCCGATTGATTGGACGAAATTCGGTCAGCTTTATGGGGAATGGAAGTCCAAGAGCATCACAGGCAGGGACTTTATGCGGAGAATGGATATGTCGGCAAATACTTTCTACCGCCGTGTAAGGGAGTATGAAGCTACCCACCACATCACCGAGCAGACCACCGCTTGACAATAGTCGTCAGCGGAACGGAAATACCCCGCACAGCCGTCCGAGCCTGCACATTACTCCATAAGCCGTCCCTGCCGGAAACACCCATCCCAATGGGCTTAAGCACCTGCCCTGCTAGTCCATTTAGCACGATTCGCCCACAACGGCAACCGCCAAAAGGGCATTACGCCCGCAAAAAGCGCGAACGTTCGCCGCCCGCGCCTGCACATTACTCCCCCGTGCCGTCCTCGTTGGAAATGTCCACACCAAGGGTTTTTAGTATCTCTAAAATCTCCTGCTTGCCCCTGCGAAGCTCCTCCGTTACGCCGACCAGCCACCGCGTAAACTCCTTAAGCTTGCCTATCAGCAAATCCGCCTGCTGCTGAAACGTAAGCTCGGGGACAACTATGCCCTTTATCTGCTTTATGGAGAGCCACTTCATTCGCCCGTTGCCCGTGGAAGCAGCCGCGCTGCGAAGCCTGCCCATGCCCTCATCGCCCTGAAGCCAGTAGCACAGCCACCGCGGAATCACCTTGCTTTCGTCCGCGGTTATCATGTAAATGTTGCCGCTTGCAACTATCTTTTCTTCGCCAATTTCGCCCACAATCTCCACCTTGAACGGCGTGTCGTTTTTGGTGAGAAGAATCATGTTCTCCTTTAAGCAGTACCGCCCGACGTCCCTGCCCAGCGCCTCGGGGTCGAAGCTTCTGAGCTGCTGCGTGTTCAGCTGGAGCGAACCGCCGCTTATATCCGCAAGCGAGAGATAGCGCCAACCCGTTTCCCTGTCGGTAAGGCACGCTTCAAGCTCCGCTGCGGTAAGCTGCACTCCCCTTGAAATATCCGTTATAACGCTGCCCAGCAGCACTCCCTTGCTTTTTTTGCCTGCCATATCACGCACTCCTTACCTATGGTTTTCTCAAACATCTATATACTACCATATTCGCGCGGAAAAGTCAAGCGCCGCGCACGTTCGCCGTCTGCGATAATTATGCAACGCTGCCTGCGCCTGCTTCGCCCATATTCGGTTTGAATGAAAGCTAACGCTCTGTGCAAGCCAAAGCTTGATTTAGTAAAACCATGATTATTGCAAATCCGGAAAAGTTGATTTTTCGGGCGTTTTGTCGCAAAAAGCGTAAATTTTCTGCAAAAACGCATATTTTTTGCTTGACAATGTGCGCATTTCGTGTTAAAATGTCAACAGTTTTATAAAACCAGAGAAGAGCAAACTCATGAACATTAACCCCACAACTCACGACAACCTGTCGGCAGCTTTATTATCGCGTGCAAAGCATGGCAGCGTTATCATCGGTCTTGACGAAATCGACCTCGCGCAGCTCGGCATAACGCAGTCCACCCATGTGTCCGCAGCTTTCGCAGCGCATGGTTTCGCAACGGCTGACCCCGCAGCACACGCCCTTGCGACAGCTGACATCGCAACATCTACCGCCACAGCACACGACCCCGCGACGGCTTCGCCTTACACAGCGCGACGGCTTCGCCTTACACAGCGCGACGGCTTCGCCTTACACAGCGCGACGGCTTCGCCTTACACAGCGCGACGGCTTCGCCTTACGCAGCGCGACGGCTTCGCCTTACGCAACGCGACGGCTTCGCCTTACGCAAGGCGGCAACGCCGACAAACCGTGCGCGCAGGGCGGATGTTCGGCGGAAAAGTCACTTTAGTGACTTTTTCGACAGTCTGTTGCACTCCCTTATGGGAGTGCAGTTTTATACTCATTTTCAAAATGAAAGCCAAATTTTTGGGCGAAGAAAACGCATTTACCCCGCACGAACACACGTCCTGCCCTCCTCGGCGGTCTGTTAAATGAACGGCGATATATTTCCCTGCGCGTTATTTTTCGAGGGCGAATACAGGTCTTCGCGGGAGAGAAGCGGCGCGTCGGGCAGAGAACTGAGCGCTTCTGGGTCTGCAAGAACCGTTTCATTCGGCGCAAGCTCTATCTCCTTGCCCCATGTAAAGCGTATTCTGAGCGGCTTACTGCCGCTGTTGCAAACATACACGCGCTCAACGTCCGCAGGCTCGCCGCGCAGGCTTGCAGAGGCAAACGGGTCGTAAAACTCAATGGAGTTATTTTTGTAGGGGAAGTACCGCGCCTCGCCGTCCGCCAACAGCACCGAATCCTGAAACATTCCGAGATGAACGTACATCTTCTCCATTTTAACCTCGCCGTTTCTGTTCTTGCAGTAAACCGAATCAAAATAGTACTTGCTGTCCGCCGAAAGCGAAAGCAGCATTGAACCGTTTTCGAGCGCCTGCGCTTTTTCCCTTGTACGCCCCAGCGCCGCCAGAATAAGCTCGTGCAGCTGCGCGAAAAGCTCCTCCCCCCGCTCACCCATGAAATGCTTAAGGCAGTCGGAAAGCGCCTGCTTCTTTTGCTCGTTTACGTCGTATGCGTAATAATTCGCCGCGACAAGGCTCTTTTTGAGCGTGTACAGCGTATTGTGGGTCTGCACCTCGAGAATGTCGCCCTTGTCGGTTACGCTCTGCACCGTCGATGTGTGAATGAACAATCCGTCGGGGCAAAGCGCAGAAGTATGGCCGTAAACCACGCCTTTCACAATATATTTGCTTTTGCTTTCTTCCTCGTATGCATACTCCTTAAAATACCAGTTTCTAAGTTCCGTCATAATTATGCCTTCCTCATGTTCGCACGCAAAGTCTTTCCGCTGCCGACCAACTGCCTGCGGCGCTGCTGTCCGCATACGGTACAGCATTTACCGGCAGGCAGTCCGCCTAGCGGTGAGCGGCAAGTCTGAGCTTTTGCCGCTGCATTTTGGTTTATATAAACCATGCATAAAGTATAGCATATTCGCGCTATTTTGTCAAGGGGGCGGGCGATTTTTTTCAAGCGGCTCAGATTATCAAAAGGCATTCAAGGCTGTTGAGAACGGTGCAGCTGTGCCTTTATCGGCAGCAAAAGCCGCCATACGCTTGGCAAGGCGGCTGTAACTTTGTTTGGTTAATGCGCGGCTGTTTGCGAAGTCATACCGCGCGCGGAGCTAACGCGGCGCATGAAATTTGCGGACTACGGCGCTAATCCAGCCGCATGAGCTTGCAGTTCTCTATTCCCGCGCTCCAGAAGCTGCGCAGCGGCAGCCCCTTTACGCGGCAGACTATGCTTGAGTTCATAGCGCCGTGACCTACTATAAGAACGTCCCTGCCCTGCGCGAGGAGCGGGTTCACGCGCTCGCTAAGGAACTGCCCCGTGCGCGCGAAAAGCTCGTCAAGGCTCTCGCCGCCCTCTACGGGGGCGTAGCTTTCGGGCGAAGAAAACAGCGCGCGTATCGGGTTTTCGGGGTCGTCAACGCAGCTTCCCTCGCACGCGCCAAAGCTCATTTCAACAAGGCGCTCGTCCGTTATTATGGGGACTTCCCTGCCGCGAAGCAGTATTTGTGCGGTCTGCACCGCGCGTGTAAGCGGCGAGCAGAAGCACACGTCAAAGTGTACGCCTGCGTACTCCTCACGGGCGCGCTCCGCCATTTGCAGCCCCTGCGCGTTCAGCGGGATATCCGTGCGCCCCTGAAGCCTGCGCGCGTTGTTCCAGTCGGTGCGCCCGTGGCGCATTATGTAAAGCATAGCATTTCCTTTCCACGAGGGCTTTTACTGCCCGTACAGCATTTGTCCGCAGCGCTTTCAGGCGTTATGCCGAAATACGCCGTCCGCGTACTGTAATCATAACAAAACAGAAACTGCAATTATATGCAGACAATCGCGCGCTGCGCGCAGGCGCTTTTGTTTTCTTTTGTTCTGTTCTGTTTTGTTTTCTTTTGTTTTCTTTTGTTTTGTTTATGCACTTTTTCTGCGACAAATCGGTATTTTTCTGCGACAAATCGCCTTTTGTCGGCGACAAAAAAGGGGGAACTTCCGCTCCCCCGAATTGTCTGCCCTACCCTTAAAGCTGTGTGAGCGGCGGCGCGCCTGCTGTCCGCGGAAAACGCCAGCGGCAGGCGCTCAGCGCGCTAAGCCTTTTTCTGAACAATTACGTTATCCCGCTTACAGATACTGTCGGCGGGGACGAAGCCCCTTACGCTGCACAGCGGGTAGACGTTGGAGCGTCTGCCGATTATCGTGCCTGGGTTAAGAACGCTGTTGCAGCCTACCTCGACGAAATCGCCGAGCATTGCCCCGACCTTTTTCAGCCCTGTTTCGAGCCGCACGTTTTCGGCGCTTACAACAACGTTAGTTTTGTCGGACTTTACGTTTGACGTTATCGAGCCTGCGCCCATATGCGACTTATAGCCGAGAATACTGTCGCCGACATAGTTGTAATGCGGGGTCTGAACGCCGTCGAAAAGAATGGCGTTTTTAAGCTCGGAGGAATTGCCGACAACGCAGTTTTCTCCTATAAGCACACCGCCCCTGATAAACGCGCAATGTCGCACCTCGGTATGCGCGCCGATAATGCAGGGCGCGCCTATGTAAGCGCTCGGGGAAACGACCGCCGTTTTATGTATCCACACGCCCTCGGCGGGGGTATCGTACTCTTGGGGCGAAAGGGTCTGCCCGAGCTTTACAATAAACTCGGATATCCCGCTCAGCGACTCCCACGGGTAAGTAAACTGTGAGAGATACTCCCCCGCCTGCGTATGCTGCAAATCGAACAGCGCCTTTACCGTTATGTTATCCATGCACACCTCGCAAGCGCTTCAGCCGATATCCCCCGCGATATCGACGTTTTCGCCGTCAAGCCCTATGTAAGCGCCGTCGGAAGCTTCTGCGGCGTCCTTATGCGCGAGAAGCCACTTGTTGCACGCTCTGAGCCGCTTGTCCTCGCCGTTCACGGGCGCGAGGTTCGGCATAGCGCCGTTCGTCCCCTTGGGGAGCGCTATTACAACCTTAAAGCCGGCGCCTTTCTTCGCGCTGCACGGCGCGTAGTGAAGCGTGGTCGCGTAGACCTCTACCACCTGCCCCGCTGCCGCCTTGAACGCCATTACCTTTGACGTGTCGAGCCTGCCGTCTACAATATCGTCCGCCTTGGCAACAAGCAGTATAAAGTCGTAAAGACCTATGTTAAGCTCGCTGTCGCGGTGGTACTCAAGGCAGTTGAGCTTTGTGTTGTGACCGTTGCACCAACCGAGCTGTATCGGCATTCCGCCGTAGGCGTTGTTTTGCAGCTTGCCGAATATCGCCGTACATTCGAGCGCGGCCTCGCTCATAACGTACTCAACGCCGTCGGGCAGGGGCGTACTCTCGTCGAGCGCTTTCAGCAGCTCGGCTGCGTCATACCCGCCCAGCACCTTGCCGTAGGGCGCAAATTCCTTGTCGGTTACAGAATAGATTTTCATATCAGCAGTTCCTTTCATAGGGCGGCGGACTTTCGCCTGCGCTGCGCCCGAATCTTCTGCTTAAATCATACCACACGCCGCGCGTTTTGTCAATCGGGTTTTATATGTGCGCAGAACGTTTTTCCGCGCATACGTTCTCCGCGCGCCCGTCCTATTGACAAAACCGTAAGCGTATGCTAGTATATATGTGGGAAAGCGCGCGATACTAAGCGGGAAAAGGAGCATAATATGAACGATTTTGCGCAGGAATACGGGCTGTTTATCGCCATGCACCCATTTGAGCGCGTGAGCGTAGGCGGATACGGCTTTGACGTGATAAGCGCGGGCGGCGGGCGGCAGACCCTCGTATTTCTGAACTGCATAGACGTTTACCATGCGTGGGCAAAATACGTCGGCGCGCTTTCGGGGCAATACCGCGCGGTAATGCTTAAATACCCCACGGCGCTTTACAAGGCCGCAGAGATGACCGCGGCGCTCCGCGCGCTGTTTAAGAAGCTTTGCATTGAAGCGCCCGTGCTGTGCGGCGCGGGCGACGGCGGCGTTCTGGCGCAGCTTTACGCAAGGCGTTACAGGGTGGGCGGGCTTGTGATGATGTCCGCGCTTACGGTGGACTGCTCCTACGCGCAAAGGCTGCGCAGGGACAGGGCGCTGCCGGCTGTGGCGAGGCTCTGCGTAAAGTCGCTCAGCCCGCAAAAGATAGAGGAGCTGCTCGCAAAAAAGGCGAAAAAGCTCTTTAGCGGCGAGAGCGCGGAGGAAAGGGCGTACGCGCTGTCGTTTCTGAAATACGCGTCCGCGCAGGCGGGCTTTCGCGCGGCGCTTTTGCGGGCGCTTAACGCCGCAGCCGATATGTGCGCGCAGCCCGCGCTTACAAAAAGCGACCTCGCGTATCTGCGCGGGAGGGTTCTCGTGCTAATCCCCGAGAACGATATGCTTGACGGGGCTGACGTTCGGAAGATGACGGACGTTTTCACCGAGCCTGCTGTGAGAGCCGTTTGCGGCGGCAACCTTGGAGTGGTAACGCGCGCGGAGCTTTACATTGAGCAGATAACGGAGTTTCTCGCGCGGGTCTGCGAAGAATAAAAAACAGCCGCTCGGTATCCGAATCCGAGCGGCTCAGTCTGTCGAAAAAGTCAGTTTTGCCCGCGTATGCGGGCTTTGAAATAACCTTTTTTGCCTCGGGCTAAAGGTGACTGCGTCGACCTGGCCGAGGCAAAAAACACTTCTATCCGCACAAGTGTTTACGCGACACCATGCTACGCATGGTTTACGCAGTGCGCGCAGTGGCACAATTTGCACGGAGTGCAAATTGTGCTGACTTGCGAAGCAGCGCTTCGCAATGTCGTAGGATGTTTCGGCGGAAAACCCCCGTAAGGTGAACCGCGAGATGGCGGTGCGGGTCGGGCGTGCGGTACTCCGCGCGCATTAGTATGTGGTCGTACTCAAATACAGCGTTTGTCATGGCCGCTCCTTTGCATTATTACAGCGCGCCGCAGATATCCGCAGACGCCGCGTTTATCCCTTGCGCTTATACCCGCAGTCGCAGTAAGGTCCGCCCGAGGCAAGCGTGTACTCGCGCACGAAGTCGCACGTTTCGCCCGCTTCAGCCATCGTATAGTCAAGGCGGCACATTGCGGGGGTGAGGTCGTAGAGTCCCAGCTCTTTCGTGAGCGTGCATATGCCGCACTGCGTAAAGCGCGCCTCGTACCCGCTGCCGTCGGCGTAGGGGTAAAATTCCATGTTCCACGAATAAGGGTTGCGGTCCGCCGCTTTGAGCGCCGCGGCGCGCTCCATGCCCGCTATATCGTTCGCGGTGAACTTCTTCTTACCGCTCTTGCGGCAGAACCAGCGCGTGGCGGGGGTCATCATCGCCTGCGCGTAAAACTCCGTAAGCGCTGCCACGTCGGGGCGCTTTGGCATATGCAACAAAAACGCGCACAGCAAAGCGCAGTTCACAAGGTTCATCTTAAAGCGGTCCGCCTTTTCAAACTCGGGTACGCGCGCGATTATCCTGCGGTACTCCGGCTTTGCCGCAGCGGTCACCGCACGCGCGGTTTCCTTGTCGAACCCCAGCACCTCGGTCATCTTGCTGCAAAACGACTTTTTGTAAAGCGCCCACATTCCCATGGGCATTCCTGCGTATTTCATAGCTTTTCTCCTTTTAAGCATAAGTTAGATTTGTCTAACTATAGTACAACGCGATTTTACGCGTTTATTATAGCACATTTATTTTAGAAATGCAAGAGCAGGGCGGGTTGGCGCTCCACAAAAAATGCACCCCCGCAGACTGCTTAAACAGCCCGCGGGGAACGCTTTACCAAACCATTACGCTTTGCGCCTTGCCATTGCCGCTATTACGGCAGCAGCCGCCAGAACGCCCACGAACACCGCCGCGCCCTGCGCGCCCGTATCGGGCGAACCCTTTACGGCTTCCGCAGTCTCGCTTTCGGGTTCTGTGACAACGGCTATCCTGCCGCTGCCGCGCGGGTCGGAATACTCCGCGCCTACCGTGCCGCCGAGTTCCTCGGTAAGGTAGCCTATGAGCGCCTGATTATCGAGCATAATCTCTCGCGCGACAATATTGCAGCCGCTGAACATACTCATGCCGTCGCCGCAGGTGAGCAGCATATAGTCGTGCGAAGCCACCGTGTACACGCGCTCGGGGTCGAGCGGCTCGCCGCCGACAATCACGTTTTTAACGCGGTACTCGCCCGAAACGCCCGTGAAATTGCCGCCCTCGTCGGTTGTGACGGACGAGCTTATGTAGCTGTGTATCTCGTACGTAAGCCCCGATACCTGCATGAACGCGCCGTTTTCCTCGGGGTAATAGCGCGCGCCCATTTCAAGGCAGTCGAGAAGCTGCCGCCCCGTCACCTCAAGCACGCAAAGCGAGTTGCCGAACGGCTGCACCTCGATTATGTCGCCGTAGGTCATACCGCCCGCAGCGATAGAAGCGCGCACTCCGCCGCCGTTGATAAGCCCAACGTCCGCGCCCGTTTTTATGCGGTATGCGTCCGCGCAGAGGTCGCCGAGGTTGGTTTCGGCGTTTCGCACGGCGCGCTCGCCCGTGTCGGGGTCGTTTACGGTAAGGTCGCAGGGCGCGTCGGCAACTACCGTTTCAACAAGGGCGGAATACTCCTGCTCGATATCCGCGAACTTCTGCGTGATTTTTGCGTACGCCGCGTACTCGGGGGTGGATTCGTCCGCGCTCGGCGTGAACTCCGTTTTGTCTATAAGCTGCGTTTCAATACCGTCTTCGGTGAACGTTATCTCGCCGATGTTTGCGAGCTTTGTGCCTGTGGATACGAGCAGAACGCTCTCGCCGTCCTTGTCGGTCACCTGCGCGCCGTCAATCACGCTGTGGGAGTGTCCGTCCACAAACACGTCAATGCCGCTCACGTTTTCTATAAGCGCCGCAGAACTCCACCTGTCGTCGTAAACGTAATCGCCCATGTGGCCCAGTACCACAATGCGCTCCGCGCCGTCTGCCAGAGCGCCGTCTACCGCCTGCTGAACGGCGCTGTAAAGCGCGCTGCCGTCGCCCCCGCCGCAGAAGCCGTAAATCATCTCGCCGTCCTCGTCCTGAAAGTTGGACGGGCGGCCGGATATCGGCGTTTCGGGGGTGGTAACGCCTACAAAGCCTATCGTCATGCCGCCCGCTTCTATCAGCGCGTAGCCCTCGAGCGGCTTTTCGTCCGTGCGCAGGTCGGTGAAGTTCGCAGAAATATACGGGAACTGCGCCTGCGCCGTGAGCGTGAAAAAGTTGTCCATGCCGTAGTCGAACTCGTGGTTGCCCGGAATTGCAACGTCGTAGCCGAGCGCGTTCATTATCTCCATGGGGTACGCGCCGTCGGAGAGCGTGCCGATTATTCCGCCTTGCACAAAATCGCCTGCGTCCGCAAGAATAACGGCGTAGCCCTCGCTTTCGAGCCGCGCTTTGTACGCTGCAAGGTCCGCAGCGCCGAACGTGTCGTCGTCGGCATAAAAGCCGCAATGCACGTCGTTCGTGTGGAGTATCACAACGCCCTTTTCCTCCTGCGCCGAAGCGCCCGCGCCAAGTCCCGCAAACGCCGTGAGCGCCGCTGCCGCAGAGGCTATTAGCGCAAAAATTCTTTTCATAGATACAATCTCCTGTCCGCTAAAATTCTGTGGGGGAAGAAGCCCTCCCCCACATATTAAGTTATTTTACGGCTCAACGATATTGAAGTATAGCGTGAGCTGCGCCATGCTGTCGCAAAGCGCCTTGTAAAGCTCCTCGTCGCCCTCTACAGACGTGATAAGGCGCGCCTTTGCTTCCTCGTCGTTGTTGGCAATGGCAAGAATGCCCGTGCGCTGCGTGTTTATCGTGAGGTCTGCGTTGTCAGCCTGCTTGCCGCAGTAGTAAAGCAGCACGCCGTGCTGAACGCGCAGCAGGTAATCCTCCGCGTCGGAAAGCTTCAGGTTTACCGTAAAGGAGCGGTCCGCAAGCTTCTCCGCGTCAAGCATGATGCCCATGTAGTCGAGCATGGTCTGCGCGTCCATGTTCTGCGCGGTAGAGCCTATGCCCGTTGTGCCGCCCTGCGGGTAAAGTCCCGTGCCGTTGCGCAGCTCAAACGCCGCGACAAGGTATGCGTTGCGCCATGCGCCCGATTCCGCCTGATAGCCGAGCTGCTCGAGGGCGTCCGCGCAGAGATAGCGCGCCTGCTGATTCTCGGGGTCGGCGTAAACAAGGGCGTTGGTTATCTGCGCTACCCATTGGTACTCGCCCTTTTCGTAGTCTGCAAGCGCCATTTCAAGCACCTTGTCGGCGTCGCCCAGGTACTCTACAAGCTTCTTAGCGTACTCGGTCGGCTCAAGCTCGTCAAGGTGAACGGGGTTTGCGTCGTACCAGCCCATGTACTTCTGGTAAACCGCCTTTACGTTGTGCTTGAGCGTGCCGTAGTACTGGCGGGTATACCACACCTTGTCAAGCTCTGCGGGAAGCTTTATCATGGAAGCTATCTCGGTAGAGGTGTAGCCCTTGTTGATGTAGAGCAGGGTCTGGTCGTGAATGAACTTGTATACGGCTGCGGTGTTGGTGAGGTACTCGTTTATAACGTCGTTGCCCCAGTGCGGCCAGTTGTGCGACTGGAACACGACTTCTACCTCGCCGCCGAACTTCGTCTGGGCCTCGGTGATATAGCGCGCCCAGTCGTTCGCGTCGCGAACCTCCGCGCCGCGCAGCGTGTAGAGGTTGTGCAGCGTACCCGTGCAGTTTTCAGCCATCCAGAGCGCTTTCATATCGGGGTAGTAGGTGTTCATCTCCGCGGGGCATTCCGTGCCGGGGGTGAGCTGGAACACCGCCTTAACGCCGTCTATCGTAAGCTCGGTGTTGTCGTTGGTGATTTCGAGCGTGGGGCTTATGTAGCCTACGCCCGTCTGCGGCACGGTAAGGCCTATGCCGACGGAAAGGCTGCCCTGCTCGCCCTTGCGCAGCACAGAGCCGTACTGGTATATCGAGCGGCGCTTCATGGCAGTACCTACGAACACGTTCTCCTTCATAACGCTTTCTTCAAAGCCCTGCGGCACGATTATCGCGGTCTTGCCCGAAGCTATCTGCTCGCCGAGCGGGAGCGACGGGTCTGCCGCGTCTTCTGCGGAAATAAGCCCCTCTATGCCGCCGTAATGGTCTACGTGCGCGTGGCTTATGATGACAGCGACAATGTTCACCTCGCCCATTTCCTGCTCAAAGAGCTTAAGCGCTTCCTCGGAGCAGTAGTGGCTGCTCATTGTGTCCATGATTATCCAGCCATGCTCGCTGCGCACGAAAGTGAGGTTCGATACGTCGTAGCCGCGCACCTGATAGATGTCGTCAGTCACCTTGAAAAGCCCGTAGCGCGCGTTGTACTGCGTGTTGCGCCAGAGGCTGGGGTTAGCGGTGGCGGGAGCTTCCGTATCGCGCACGAAGTCGTAGCTCTGCTGACTCCATATCGTCCTGTCGTTCTCGTCGTTTATCACAAGCGCGTCGGGGGCGGTGATAAAGCCGCGCTCGGCGAACTCGCCCTCGCGCTCGTCGGTAAAGTCAAGCAGCTGATAAACCTCGGCGTTGATTTGCTCGGTTATCTCAGTCGCGGGCTTTGCCTGCGCGTTAAGCGCGCCCTCGGTCTCGGGTCGGGTTTCCCCGCCCTGCGCTTCGGACGAAGCGGGTTCGCTCTGCGCCTCGCTCGTTGCGGGAGCGCTCTCGCTGCTTACGCTGCTCTCGCTCGGCGTTGACGAGCCGCTCTTGTCCGCACACGCCGTCATAAGCAGCAGCTGCGCGAATATTAGTGTGATTGCTGCAATTTTCTTCATGTTTTCCTCCAAAATATATTGTCGGGTACTCCGCGCGGAACGCTCCGCCAAAGCCCCTGATAAGCGGTAATACCGCGTTATCTGTCTGTCTGCTTTGCGCCCTCCTCAAAAACCACGGTAAGCACGTTTTCGCTCTCGGTGCGCCTGTACGACATCTCTGCCGCCATTTTTCTCACCATGTGTATGCCAAGGCCGCCTATGCCGCGTTCCTCCGCTGCAAGCGCGGTGTCCGCGTCGGGCGCGGCGGTCGGGTCGAACGGCGCGCCGTTGTCGCGAAAGACAAGCGCTATGCCGCCCATGCGGCGCTCAACGCTCACCTGCGCCGTATCAGCGCCGCTGTAGCGCACTATGTTAGAGCATATCTCGTCCGCCGCAATATGCGCGCGCTTTGCAAGCCGCCCGAAAACCTCCGCCGCGGACAGCCGCTCGTCAAGATACTGCGCAATAAGCGGCAGCGCCTCCATGCACGGGTAGACGCTTATCGCGCGCGCGTCCGTAAGCGCCCTGAGCCGAAGACTCAGCATTGTTATGTCGTCGGACTGCGGCTCGCCGTTCACGAACTCCTCGATTGCGCGCTTTACCGCGCCGCACACGCCGCTTGCGGTGCGCTGCGCAGGCTCGGCAAACGCCTTAAGCAGCCGCTCCTCGCCGAAAAGCCCGCCCGCAGCGTCCGCAGCTTCTGTCACGCCGTCGGTGTAAAGGTACAGCTCGTCGCCCGCGCGCAGCTCGCACTCGTTAAGACGGTAGCGCGTGGTTTCAAGCCCTGCAAGCACAAAGTTCGGCTTTGCTCGCAGGTATTCGCACGCGCCGCCGCTGCGGCGTATTATCGGGGGATTATGCCCCGCGTTCGCGTAAGTAAGCCTTCCCGTGCGCAGGTCAAGCCTGCCTATCCACACGGTTATGAACATTCCCGCGTCGTTGCTTTCGCAGAGCTTTTTGTTCGCCTGCGTCAGCACCTCGTCCACAGACAGCCCGCTTTCCGCAAGGTCCTTGATTAGCGTTTTCGCCGTCATCATAAACATTGCCGCGGGTATCCCCTTGCCCGAAACGTCAGCTATCGTGAAGATTAGCGTGTGCGGGTCGGGCAGGCAGAAATCGTAGAAATCGCCGCCCACCTCGCGCGCGGCGTCCATAGAAGCGAACAGGTCGAAGTCCTCCCTGCCCTTGAACGGCGGGAAAACGGACGGCAGCGCGGAATGCTGTATCTGCCGCGCAAATTCAAGCTCCTTGTCGATGCGCTCCTCCGCCTCGGTTATGTAGCGGCGCAGCGTTGCGACAGTCGCGTTCACGTCGTCGGAGAGGTCTGAAAACTCCTTGTAGGCGCGCACGTTTATCACCGTGTCAAGGTCGCCGCGCGTTATGGCGTTAAGCCCCTCGTTCACCTTTTGCAGGTTGAGTATTACCTTCTTTTTTAGCATCTGGTAAATGAGAATAAAGAGCGCGGTGTAAATAAGAATCTCCATAAACGCGAACAGGTAGAGCGTTACGCTGCGGTAAAGCTCCGCGTCCTCCTCGGTCACGCGGCGTATTATCTGCTGCGTAAACCCGCTTGTCACAAGGAACGCTATCACCACGCACACAAGCAGCCTGAACGCAAAATCGCGGCTTATGCGCTTTTCCCGCACCTCGTAAAGCTCCTTTTTTTCGTAGGGCATACCGCTTACAAGCACCGAAGCGCTCACCGCGATACCGTTGCACAGTATCATCGGGAACGCGCAAATCTGCACAAAGGTGAACGCGTAGGATACGTCGTCGAGGTTGGTTGCGAGAATGAGCAGCATATGCAGCACTTCCATGGTAGTGCCAACGCCGAACGCCGAGATGAACCCCGGCCGCCCGCCCTCAAAGAGCTTTTTGCGCAGAAAGCCGCTCATAACGCCCGCAAGGAACGTTGCGAGCGAGCAGGCGGTGCGCGTTGCCATTCCGCCGCCCCACAGCACGCAAAGCCACCTGTGAAGCCCTCCCACAGCGCCTGCGATAAAGCCTGCGGGCGCGCCGAAGATAAGCCCCGCGCAAAGCGGCGCGGAATCCCTTACGTTTACGATAGCCTCGCCGCCCCTTGCGGGTACGCCGTACTCCGTTGAAAGCACCGCGAACGCGCCGAACGCCGCGCCGATTATCACCTGCTTAAGCCATGCGTTCCACTTGGCGAAGCGGGTTTTGCGCTCAAGCAGCGTAAACGCGCCCGTAAGCAGTATCGGCGTGAGAGTCGCCGCCGCAAGCCGCAGCAGGTATATAAGCATATCACTCATTTATCGTAAGGAAGTCGGTAAAGCCCGTTATTTCGAGTACCTCCATAACGCTTTCTCCCACGTTTGCAAGCCGCAGCCCCTCGCCGAGCGCCTTGTACGCCTTAAGAATAACGCGCAGCCCCGCCGAGGATATGTACTCGAGCGCCGCCATGTCAAGCGTGAGAGCCGCGCCCTGCGTAAGCTCCCCGTCAAGCGCCTGTTCAAGCTCGGGCGCTGTTACCGTGTCAAGGCGTCCGCTTAGCGCGAACACCGTGACGTTGTCGTTCTTCTTTTCGATTTCAAGACTCATTCAAATTCTCCTATCTCCTTGCAATAAAGGTTATATAGCCATGCGTTGCGCACCTCAGCCCATGAGAAGCGGCGCATATACTCCTGATTGTACTTTCGCAGCGCAGTAGTATCGCCCGACATTATGTCGTAGAGGTCGCACGCGACAAGCTCGCGGTCAATGTAGCGCTTGCGCCCGTCGGAGCAGATTATGTCGCCTATGCCAAGCTCTTTGAGCATATCTAGCAGGCGCTTTGAGGTGTTGCGGTAAAGCGCGCGTGTGTTGTCGTCGGAGGGACGCTCGGGCCAGAGGTCGGCTATGGCTTCCCCTGCGGTAAGCCCCGAGTCCGCGCGGTCTACAAGCAGCGCGAACAGCTCCTCCACCTTAGGGCGGCTGAACGACGTTATCCTGCCGTCTATGCGCACGACAAAATCGGGTATCGTGTCTATCTGCACGCGCCGCTTTGCAGCGGGCATTATGCGCGCAGCCTTGTCAAGCTCGTTGCGGATATCCGCCGCGGTGTAGGGCTTTAGCACATACCCCACGGCGTTTACGCCGAACGCCTCGAGCGCGAATCTGTCGTAGGCAGTCACAAACACAATGCGCACGTCGGGGTCTGCGAGCGTTATCTGCCGCGCAAGCTCCAGCCCGTGCATTTCGGGCATTTCCATGTCGAGGAACGCCGCGTCCACACGGTTGCCGCGCACCCATTCGAGCGCCGCAGAGGCTTCTGAAAAGAGCTGCACGTCCTCGACGTCGGCAAAGTCCCTTACCGTAAGCGAAAAGTTGCGCAGCGCGGGCCGCTCGTCGTCAACGCAGATTATACGCACCCGCTCACCCCCTCGGAATCGTTATCGTAACAGTTGTACCAACGCCCTGCTCAGAGCGTATTTCGAGCGCGCCATGCACCATTGTTTCAAGGCGAAAGCGCACGTTTTCAAGCCCCACAGCGCCCTCGCGCAGCGGCTTTTCCGCGTCGAACCCCACGCCGTCGTCGATTATGGTTATAACGTTGCTGTCCCCATCGGAGAACACGCGCAGGCGTATCATGCCGTCGCGCTTTTTGGGGAGTATCCCGTGCTTTACGGCGTTCTCAACAAGCGGCTGCAATATAAGCGGCGGCACGGGAAAGTCCTCCGTTTCCATCTCCGCTATGAACTCTATTTTCGAGCCGAAGCGCATTTGCTCCAAACATATGTAGTCGTCAACGTGGCGAAGCTCGGTGGATACGGGCGTGAGCGCGTCGTTGCCGAGTACGTCCACGTTGCTGCGAAGATACCGCGCAAAGCGCACTATCGTTTCATCGGCAAGGCGCGGGTCGTACTTGCACATACCGCTTATGGCGTTAAGAACGTTGAAAATAAAGTGGCTGCGTATCTGGCTTGTAGCTAAGACTATGCGGCTCATTTTAAGCTCCTGTTCAAGCTCGCGGGCGCGCTCGGCCCTGCGCTGCGCCGTGATTATGCCGCGCAGCTCTCCCGCAAGGAAAGCCGCAAACGTCAGCATGAACACGGCCTTTGCAAGCACGCCGTAAACAAACAGCCCGAAAATCACGTTGACAAGCGCCAGCACCCACGCCGCAAGCAGCGGAAGGTACAGCAGGACAGTTTTGCTGCCGCGCTCTTTGCGATAGTGCGCTATAACGCACACAATAAGCCCGAGCGACGCGCACGCCTGCACGGGTATCCACACGTACTGCGCGCCGAAAATTCCCATAGCGCCCGCCGTTGTTATAATGAACAGCGCCGCCGCCACGGCGCTCTGCGCCATGCCGATATAACGCGCCGCAGCGCCCGCCCTGCCGCGAAGCGGGTCGGCTGCGCACAGCGAAAACATAGTCCCCGCCGTCATAACCGACATGAACCGCCCCACCGTGCCGAACGCCGTGCTGCTGAAGTTTATCGAGAAGTTTATCGTATCAAATATCATATACGCGCCCGCGAACATTGCGAAAAAGCCCCAGTGAAAGAGCCGCTTTGCAATGTCACCGCGCCGCAGCGAGCCGAACCCCAGCCCTATAAGCACGCACGCTATAGCGATTGCCGTAAAGCCCGCAAGGCGCTCGGGCAGGCTTTTTCGCAGCATATACGTTTCAAACGCGGCGT
The DNA here is from genome assembly GCA_934462925.1 of uncultured Oscillospiraceae bacterium. Classification (GTDB taxonomy): domain Bacteria; phylum Bacillota; class Clostridia; order Oscillospirales; family Ruminococcaceae; genus CAG-115. The sequence goes on from CAKSIT010000015.1 coordinate 20,387, forward strand.
CCGTGCAAACGTATATGTTCCCGAGAAAGCTGCGGAAAGCGTAGCCGTTGCCGAAAGAGTGGCAGTTTGTAAGCGTGATTTCCACCACGCCGCTTTCAGAAAGGGCGGGGACTGTCCACTCGCTCCATTTTCTGCCGCAAAGTCCGTCGCCGTCGGAGCAGTCTTCCCACAAAATCGCGCCGTTTACGCTTATTGAAGCGCCGATATGGTCGAGAAAAAAGCGCAGCTCCGAGCCTGCTTCAAGCGCGCCCTGCGTAAGGCTGCCGCGCAGCACGAGCGTTCGCCCTGCGAGCATTGTGCCGCTTTTAAGCGGGCGGAACGGCGCGCCGTCAAGGCTGTACTCGCCGCTGAACACGGCGCGGTGCGGGTCGGTGGATTTTTCGCCCGCGTCCCTGAGCGTGCTTGTTACAAGCAGCAGCACCGCAAGCGCAAGCACAGCCCCCTGCATGATATATTCAGCTATACTGCGCTTCGTCATATGTCAGACCTCTGCCCTCTGCCTTTCAACAAGTTCTGCGAATATCCCGCCGCGCGAGATAAGCTCCTCGTAAGTGCCGTCCTCGGCTATCCTGCCCTCGTCTATCACGATTATCCTGTCGCACTCCCTTATGGTGGAGAGCCTGTGCGCCACGACTATGCGGGTGCATTTTAGCTTCGCGAGCGCGTCGGATACCTGCTTTTGCGTGATGTTGTCGAGCGCGCTTGTCGCTTCGTCGAATATGAGCAGCTTTGGCTTCGGGGCGACTGCGCGCGCTATCATCAGCCGCTGCTTCTGCCCGCCCGAAAAGCCGCCCGAGCCCTCGCCTATCATGGTGTTCATGCCCATGGGCATGGCGCGGATATCGTCGGCTATGCCCGCAAGCTCCGCCGCCTCCCATGCCTCGGCTTCGGTGAGCCACGGCGCGCATATCACTATGTTTGAGAAGATGTCGCCCTGAAAGAGCTTGCCGTTTTGCATTACAACGCCCATTTTCCTGCGCAGCGAGCGCAGGTCAACGCCCGAAATGTCGCGCCCGTCGTAGTAGACAGCGCCGTTCTGCGGCGTTTCAAAGCCCAGCAGCAGCCGTATTAGCGTGGATTTGCCGCACCCCGTGCGCCCTACCACCGCCACATACTGCCCCGCGCGGATTTTAAGCGACAGGTCGTTAAGCACATACGGGCCGTTTTCGTTGTATCTGAACGACACGTTGTTAAGCTCAACGCCGCCGGAAATGCGCGTAAGCACCTGCTTTTCGCCCGAAACCTCGGGTACGGCGTCCATTATCGGGCGCGCCATGTCAAGCACCGGGCGAAGCTGCGCCGCCTGCGCCGCAACGCCCACAAGCGCCGTGAACGCTCCCGACACCATGCCGTACGCCGCCTGAAACGCGTAGTAATCCGCCGTGGTAACGCCGTTTACCGCCGCGAGATAGTACATCACAAGCATACCCACCGACGAAATTATGAGCGAAAACACGCTGTTTAACTTTATCAGGGCGCTTGGCGAATACTCGAGCTGCGCGCTTTTCGCGTAAAGCCCGCCCCACTTTGCAAACGCGCGCTTTTCCGCGCCCGAAAGGCGTATCTTCTGCACGCCGGAAATCATAGCGTAGCTCGTGCCGCTCTCCTTTGCGGAAAGCTCCATCTGCCGCTTTGACACGCGCATCTGCGCGAACGTACACGCAAGCGACAGCAATAGCGTTGAAAGCGTGACGATTACCGACGGCACGACAAGCACGGGCGCGTACCGGAAAATCTGCACCACGTACACAAGCGAAAAGAGCGACGTAAGCCCCGTTGTAAACACCGCGCCCGCCATCATCCGGCACAGCGTGCCTATGTTCTGCGCGCGCACGGTAAGCTCGCCCGAGCTGTATTTGCCGAAGAACGACGCGGGCAGCGACAGCATACGCATCATGGTAGCCGCCTGCACGGATATTGTAAGCTTTGTGCTTACACGCGACAGCACGAGCGACTTTATCGCCTCAAAAATAATCGCGCTTACCGAAACGCACACGCTGAACACCGCTATCGCGGCAAGCAGCCGCACGCTCTGCGACTCGAGAACGGTAGAGAAAAGCGTCTGGCTTATCTTCGGGGTGAACATTCCAACGACAGCCACCGCAGCGGAAGCCGCAGCGGCAAGCGCCGCGTCGGAAAACGTGAGCAGCCCCGCTATGTAGCGCATAAGCGAAGCCGCCGTTAGCCTTTTAAGCGGAAACGGCTTGTAGAACGTTATCGCTTCTTCCTCGAAAAGGCTTTCGTTGGCGTTGGTAACGCGGGTTTTCCTGCCGTTTTTGTCGTAAAAGAAGTACCCGCAGAGCTTCGCGGGGAGAAGCGCGGTCACCGCGCCGTCCTCCGCGCGCACCGCCAGCATTGCGCCAACGGCGTCCTTGTGCCAGCCCTTTGTGAGCTTCACGGTGCGGCGCATTATGCCGTGCGGCCGCATGAGATATTCAAGGCGGTCGTTCACGTCAGTCATGCCCTCGGGGACTTCGGCGGGCTTTGCGCCGTAATAGCGCAGCACCTGCTCTATGGCGTTGAGTGAAGCCTCGCTCTCGCTGTTAAGCGCGGAGTTCAGCCGCTTTCCCGTTACCGCGCCCGCTATCTGCTCGAACGCGTTTTCAAACGCTTCGCTGTCGCGCCTGCTGCGTTCCTCTATCTGGTCGTTGAACCAGCTCACGGCTTTCCCTCCCCTCAGTCGCTCGAAACGAGCCTTTTGTACAGTCCGTCCGCACGGTAGAGCTGCTCGTGCGTGCCGCGCTCGGCAACCTTTCCGTGGTCCATTACGATTATCTCGTCGCAGCCGCGTATCGTTGAGAGCCTGTGCGCTATTATAACGCAGGTAACGCCGCGCTCCTTGATGGCGTTTACCGTTTCGTACTCGGTTTTGGCGTCAAGCGCGGAGGTCGCCTCGTCCATTATTACAATGGTGGGGTCCTGCGCGAGAACGCGCGCTATTTCAAGGCGCTGCCGCTGCCCGCCCGAAAGGTTCTTGCCGCCCTCGGTGAGCATTGCGCCGTATCCGCCCTCGCGCTTCATTATGTCGGTGTGGAGCTGCGCGTCGCGCGCGGCGAGTATCATCTCGAAGTCCTCGATGGAGCTGTCCCACATCTTTATGTTCTGCGCTATGGTGTCCTCAAAAAGTATCACGTCCTGGTCTACAACAGCAAGCGAGCCTGTGAACACCGCGCGGTTTATCGCGCTTATCGGCTTGCCGTCGAACAGCACCTCGCCGCTCCACGGGCGGTAAAGTCCCGAAATAAGCTTTGCGAGCGTTGATTTGCCGCAGCCCGAAGCCCCCGCGAACGCCACGCGCTGCCCGGGCTCTACCACCATGCTGAAGTTCTCGATAAGCGGGGGTTCTAACCGCGAATAGCCGAACGTTACGTTTCGCAGCTCAATGCGCCCCGAAAGCTTGCCCGCAGCGCCCTCGACGTTCTCGCCCTCGAACGCATCGTCCTCGGGGTACTGCATAACGTCCTCTATGCGCTCCATTTCCGTGCGCATTTCCTGTATGGTCTGCCCTGCGCTTACAAGGTTAAGAGCAGGTCCTGTAAAGGAGCTTAAAAAGCCCTGAAACGCCATTATCATGCCGACTGTGAAGCTGCCGTTCATTGCGAAATACACGCCGAACATAAGCACAGCCGTGTCGCAGAGCGTTGAAACGAACGACGGGATAAGCCCAAGGCGGCGCTCAAGCTTTTCCGCGCGGACGGTCTGCGTGTTTACGCCCGCCTGATAGCCCGCCCATTTTTCAAAGAAGCCGTTCTCCGCGCCGCTCGCCTTAATGCTCTCTATCATCTCTATGCCCGCCGCCGTAGCGCCCGAAAGCAGCCCGCTGTCGCGCATGGCGACGCGCGTTATGTTCATGCGCTTTTCGGATATGCAGCGGGATATGAAAAGGTCCGCTATGATAGAAACCACGCCTATAAGCGTAAGGAACGGGCTGTAGCGCAGCATTACCGCAAAGTAGAACACCATCATGCCCGTGTCAAGCACAAGCGGCGCTAACGTGTTTACAAGCGTACCCGCAACGGACGCGTTGGACGACTGCCGCCCGAGGATATCGCCCGCCATTCTCTGCGAGAAAAACGACATGGGCAGCCGCAGCACGTGCCAAAAATAGCTTGTGCTGCCCACCGCCGCAAGCTTGCCGTTAAGCTTCAGCGTGTAGACCGCCTTTATCCACGCGACTGCAATATTCACCGCGGAAAACGCGCCGAGCGCGCCGAGAAAAGGATACAGCCACTCGGGATTGCGCCCCGTAAGCAGCCTGTCAAAGAAAATACGGCTGAATACGGGCGATATTATGCCCATAAGCGCCGTTATCACGCCCGTTATCGCGGCAAAGGCAACCTGCGCGCCCGCGCCCTTAAGCCTGCCGAGCGCGAATTTCCATATGCTTTTGGGCTTGCCGCCCGTAACAAAGCCCTCGTTCGGCTCGAACATAAGACAAATGCCGGTAAATGCGCGGTCGAACTCCTCCGCGGACACGAAATACGTTCCGCGCGCGGGGTCGTTAAGCACCGCCTTGCCGCCCCTGAAGCCGTTAAGCACCACAAAGTGGTTATAGTTCCAATGTATTATGCAGGGGAATTTCCCCTGCTTGCGAAGCTCCTCGGGTTCGTAGCGGTAGCCCTTTGCGGTAAGCCCGTAGGAACGCGCCGCGATAAGCACGTTTTTCGCCTTTGAGCCGTCGCGCGATACGCCGCAGTCTGCGCGCAGCCGCTCGAGCGGTATCCACCTGCCGTAGTACGCAAGTATCATCGTAAGACACGCCGCGCCGCACTCCAGCGCCTCCATCTGCATAACGACAGGCACTTTTGCAACGCCCCGCGTAAGGGGCTGCTTTATCTTTTCCGTCTTGCTCATGCGCACCTCAGTTGAACATAAATTCCATCGGGGAAATGCTCTCCGTTACAAGCTCCGCCGAATACACCCCCGCAGGCAGCGCCGCGTCCGTCTGCGCGCAGCAGACCCACTCGCCGCGCTGCATTCCGCCGATGTGCAGCGCATAGTCCGTGAACTGCCCGCCGTCCGCCTGCACAGCCTGCGCCGCAAGCGACGTTACGGCGTATTCCGCGCCGTTTATGCGCACCGTGCCGCCCGCCTGCGCGTACTCCGCCTGAGTCTCGCTTATGTAGCACACAACGCTCTTGCCGTCAGACAGGGCTACCGCCTGCGCGGTGGTTTCAAGTCTGCCGAAAACGCCCCACACGCAAACGCCCGCAAGCAGCACTATAACACCGATAAGCACAGCCCATACTCCGGGGCTGCACACCCTTATATAGTCGTTCAGCTGCTCGGGCGATACTGTCCTGCGGCTGCCGTTGTCACGGTAAAGCGGTGAACCCATAGCTTCGCTCCCCTTTCTGGCATATCTATACAATTATATCATATCTTTGCCGAAAAATCTACATATTTTTGTAATTACGCGGCGATTATTTTCTCCGCACCTTGTTTTCGTCGTACCAGCGGCGGGTTTTGACCGCGCCGCAGTTCGCGCAGATAACGCTTGCACCGTCAGGCGAGAGCCGCCATTGCGTGTCAAGCTCGCAGCTGCCGCACGGACACAGGTAGTCCGTGTGCGCGCCGACGCCGCCCGATACGCCCCCAAGGGCGCTGTCGTCAAGCTCGCGTGAGCCTTTGTTTTCGTCCATGGTCTGTCCTCCCCCCTGCGGTGCTTTGTGCGTATTTATTGCTTATAAAGCCTGCAAACGCACTTCATTCCGTAGCTCATCATGTTGTTGCAGTTGCCGCAGTTCACCCTGTTGCGGCAGCCCGAACACAGGTAGCCGCTGCTGCCCATGCCCTGACTGCGAAGTCCTCCGCCGCAGGACCTGCAGACGAACTTCTTGCATTTCGCGTCGGGCGTTACTACCTGATAGCCGTTGTAGTACTCAGGGCCGCCGCAGATTCCGCCCGCCGCAACGTCGTCAAGCTCGTCGTCGGAAAGCACTCCGTGCGGCTCGCCGTTTGCCCCGTGCGCCGCAAGAAACGCGTTTACCTCGTCCTCGGAAGCCGCGCACTCGTGCGCGCGCAGAAACTCCGCTGCCGTGCCGTTTTCACGCGCCGCTTTGTACTCCTGCATGAGCGCCTCGTCCGTTTTTACCTCGCTGTAAAGCTCATCTATCGTTTTCATGGTGTTCTCCTTATGTTGCGTTATATTGCGTTATTATGCGTTATATTACGTTATTCGTCAATTATTGTAGCGCGCGGGATTCATGCACAGTCCGCCGAAATAGTGCTGGCATTCGTCGCACCTTACCTTAACGCTTGTGATAAGGTTCACGCCTTCCTCGGGGCTTACGGTGTGCCTCGCCCTGTCGTGCTTCTGACCTGCCCCGCAGCCGCAGAGATAGCACGTCCATTTTTCGCACTTGTTTGAGGGAAGTACTCTAGGTCTGCCGTTTTTGTACAGCGTTCCGCACTTTCTGCCTGCGGCAACGCTGTCAAGCTCGTCGTCGGAAAGCTCTCCGTGCGGCTCGCCGCTTGTTCCGTGCGCCGCAAGGAACGCGTTTACCTCGTCCTCGGAAGCCCTGCACTCGTGCGCGCGCAGAAACTCCCCTACCGTGCCGTTTTCGCAGGCGCTTTTGTACTCCTGCATAAGCGCTTCGTCCGCCGTTACCTCGCTGTAAAGCTCGTTTAATGTTTTCATAGCGCCCCTCCGTCAGTTGTTTTTCCGCGAGGGATTAAGACAGACGCCGCCGCCCCAGTAGTAGCAGAACCCGCAGCGTACCGTGTAATTCTGATAATTCCAGTTAGAGTTGTACGGTATGCCGCTGCCGTCCGAGCCGCGCCAGCTGCCGCACTTGCTGTAATAGCCCACTATCGGTCTGCCGTCGTTGTCGTAGCTTACGCCGCACCTTTTGCCTGCGGAAACGTCGTCAAGTTCGTCGTCCGTAAGCTCGCCGCACGGCTCGTGCGCCGCAAGGAACGCGTCCGCTTCTTCCGCGGAAGCCTCGCACCCGTGCGCGCGCAGAAATTCCTCAACCTTGCCGTCCGCGCCCGCCTTAAAGTACTCCTCCATAAGCGCTTCGTCCGCTTTTACCTCGTTGTAAAGTTCCTCTAATGTCTTCATGATATCCTCCTGTCAGTTGTTGCGGCGCGCGGGGTGTTCGCAAAGATAAAGCGCGCCCGAAAGCTTGTAGTATTTGCAGGTATTGCAGCAATGTCCGCTGACATAGCCCGGGGTATGCGTGTTTTTGTGCTTTTCGCGGCGGCTGCATTCGCACAGGTAGCACCTCCAGCGGTCGCAGGAATTGAGCGCGGTTACAACGGGTCTGCCGTTGTGATATATCGTGCCGCACTTTTTGCCCGCCGCAACGTCGTCCAGCTCGTCGTCCGTCAGCTCTCCGTGCGGCTCGCCGCTCGCGCAGCCGCCGTTTATGAACTCTGTAAGCTCCGCTGCGGAAGCACCGCAGCCGTGCGCGCGCATGAACTCCTCCTCCCTGCCGCATTCCTCCGCCGCCATGTACTCCGCGCGCAGGCTTTCGTCTGCTATTACCTCGGCGTAAAGCTCCCTTATCGTTTTCATATAATCGTACCCTCCCGTCAGTCGTTGCGTCTGGCGTCGTTGTAGCATAACCACAGCCCGCCCGTGTACCTGCAGAACTTACAGTGCTGGCAGTCCGCGATAGTGTCGCACGAAAGCGTAAGGCAGCGCCAGCCGTTATACATTAACACGCCCAGCTTGCCGCATTTCTTGCAGCCGAAATGCTCGCAGGCATTCCATATCGTAACGACGGGGCGGCCGTTCTTGTAGACCGTGCCGCACTTTTTGCCTGCGGCTACGTTGTCAAGCTCGTCGTCGGTAAGCTCGCCGCTTTTGCCGCCGTTTTTCATGAACTCCTCAAGCTCCTGCTCGGTGGCTTCGCAGCCGTGCGCCTTAAGGAAGTCTGCCGCGCCGCCGTTTCCTGCGGCTTCTATGTACTCGCTTTTAAGCGAATCGTCCGCCATTACCTCGCGGTAAAGCTCGTCCAGCGTTTTCATGAAAATCCTCCCTTAATTGTTTACGCGCACGGGGTTGAAGCATATCCACAGCCCGCCCTTGTACTCGCAGAATTTACAGGTAAGACATGAGCGGTGAGTCATGCAGTATCTGCACCAGTTCCCGACAGCGTATGCGTCGTCTTTTTTGCATTTGCCGCACCTGAAATGCTCGCAGCCGTTGCCGATGCTTACAACAGGGTGGCCGTCCTTGTAGACCGTGCCGCACTTTTTGCCTGCGGCTACGTCGTCAAGCTCGTCGTCTGACAGCTCTCCGCTCGCCATGTTGCCCAACGCCGCTTCGCCGTTCTTTTCCATAAACGCCTCAAGCTCCTGCGCAGAAGCTTCGCAGCCGTGCGACTTAAGGAAGTCCTCCGCCCTGCCGTTTCCTGCGGCTTCTAAGTACTCGCTTTTAAGCGCGTTGTCCGCCATTACCTCGCGGTAAAGCTCTTCAAGTGTTTTCATAGAATTACCTCCGATTTCAGGTCTGTACCGCACAACGATTGTGCGTTTGCCTTAGTTGATGAAACTATCTTACCATATCACGCGTAACCAAACCGTAACCGATTATTTTATCGGCGTGAGATTTTCCCACCCGTCGAGCGCCCGAGCGAGCTTTTCGTCCCAGCCGCCCTCCCAGAAAAGGCACTTCGAGGGGTCTGCGCCGAGCTTGTCGCCCGTCATTGCAAGCGCCACGGCGCGGCAGCCTCCGCAGCAGTACTCAAAGTGGCGGCACGCTGCGCATTTGCTGTTATTTTCGCGCAGAACGCCCACGGTCGTGCATATCTCGTCCATGTACCTGCCCGCGCTCAGAATCTCGCGCAGCGGGGTCGTCTTAAGGTCGCCGAGAACGTCGCCGTGCTGCTCGTAATAGCCCGACATCTGGTGGCACGGGTACACCCTGCCGTTAGCGCCCACGGCTATCATGCCGCGGTTTGAGGTGCACACGGGCAGGCTCGCGCGGTACTCGCCGCCGCAGCATTCCACAGCCGCCATAACGTAACTTTTGCCCCGCGGGAAGAACGAGCCGAGCTGCCACACGGTCATTGCCATGTTGTGGTCCTCCGCAGCGTACTTTCGCAGCAGCTCCACCATTTCGCCGTAATACTCCGACAGCTCAAGCGCAGCGCCGTGCGCGTTCTCAACCCATCTGGGCGACTCGGTGGTGCGGATAATGCGCATTTCGTCAACGCCCATTTTGTCGAGCAGCCGCGCCGTATCAAGCATAGCGCCGACGTTCAGCCTGTGAACGTTGGTCTGCACCTTTACGGGGAAGCCGTTTTCGATACAGAGCGCTATCGCGCGCAGCGCGTCCTGCTCGGCGTTTTTGTGGCAGCGCAGCCAGTCGTGGTGGCCGACGCCGTCGAACGATATCTTCATAAGCGGCACGCAGCCCAGCGCTCTCATGCGCTCAAGCGCCCGCTGCTTAAGAAACGAGCCGTTGGTGTTAAGCTCGTAAACGTACATTCCTCGCGCATATATCCCCTCGAGTATCTCGAAGAAATTTTTGTGCAGCATAGGCTCGCCGCCGGTTATTGTAAAGCCGTTTATGCCGCACGCCTGCGCCTCGTCAAGCAGCCGCAGCGCTTCGGGCAGCGTCCACTCGCTCTGCAGCGGCGCGTTGTCCGCGGCGTTGAAGCAATGGCGGCAGTTATAGTTGCATTTGCCCGTTATCATAAGGTTCATTGCGGGGAAGTAGCGGTTCTCGCACTTCATGTTCTGCCACGGGGAGAGCTGCGCGCCCTTTTCGCAGCGGCGCGCCATGCCGCGCCCGATAAGCGCGTTCAGCAGCTCGCTTTCGGGGATATCCTGCCGCCCGTCGCAGCGGGAAAGCAGCTCGTATTCCGCCTTGGTAAGGCGCTTTGCGTCGCGCTCATGCTTTATGTAATAGGCATAGGGCGTGCGCTGCCATGAGCGCAGCGCTATGTTTTCATCAAGTATGCAATACATTCGGATAACCTCGCTTTTATGTAGTAAGCGTATTATCTCATACGCGGCGTAACCAAAGCGTAACCGCCCGCGCGCCGCGGCAAAAACGCGCGTTAAAACGCCGAAAGCGCCCCATGCAATTAACATGGAGCGCTCCCGTGTAAAGGAGATTTTCGCCGCAGAATGCAGCGTGAGTACATCATGACCCGTCGGTTTCCCAACGTATTTATAATACCACGCGCGGCGGAAAAAGTCAATAGTTTTATGTGGCGTTATCGGCACACTTATTCATTATTTGAAATCGAAGTTGCTGCCTGCCTTTACAAGCACGTCCGCGGCGGAGGCGGGCGACTCCTCCCACGCGTAGGAAACGGTGATGACGGGGTTTTCTATTGCGCTTACGCGGCTGCGCAGGGTACGCGCGCAGCTCTCGACCTTTGCGCGCGGACAGCCTGTAAACACCGCCGCGTAAACGCCCTCGCCAAGTACAAAGCATTTGTCCGCTCCGAAATGGTCCTTGATTATCCACACGGGCGAGAACATTCGCACCGCGTCGTCGGTTCGGCGCGAGCATATAAGCACAATGCCAAGCGACCCGCGCCCGCCGCCGTCGTACTGCCCGATTATCTCGCGCAGGTGTTCGCCGTTCCACAGCCCCGAGCCGTCGTCGTGCGTCAGGCTTCTGCGGGAAATGCACTCGCGCTCGCTTTCCGCTACGGGCGCTTCGCCAAGCGTGCGCACGTACAGCATGGCGCTTTGCGAGTCCTTTGAACGCGACGGCACAAGCTCCATCTCGGCGCGCTCATAGCCCTGCGCGCCCGCTCTGCGGTAGCAAAGGCGCAGCATTTCGCCATGCTCAAAAAGTCTGCGGCGGAGTTCATTTCCGTCAGTAAAAGCCCTGTACGCTTCCCTGTCGGCTTCATGAACCCCGCCGTTTTCCTCAAATATTCTGAACCAGTCCGTAAGCGTCGCGTCCTGCCAGTCCAGTCCCTCTACCTCGCTGCTGCTCGCTTTTATTATCTGTACCGAGTCGTCCTCCATGTTCACTTTAAGTATCTTGCAATAGCGGCTCATGTCCTCGTTTTCGCTGCCGCCCCTGAAGGGCTTCGTTGCGTCTTTAAGGCAGAAAAAGCCCCACGGGTTTTCCTCGGTTACGCCGTTGGGCATAGTTACCCTAACGTTCTGCCAGATATAGCTTTCCGCAGGGCGACACCTGAGCGCCGTGAGCATTACTACGCGCTTGTTTTCAAGCTTGCCCTCCTCAAAATCGCGCATTACAAGGCTCGTATAGTTCTCCGCGTCCTCGGGGTGCAGAAAGCCTATCTCCGCAAGCTTCCTTACAAAGCCGCTGAAACGTTTCTCCTGCGCCGCCTGCTCGGTTTCCTGCGCGTAAATGTTGCGTATGGTCCTATACTCGCCCGTGTAGAAGTTCGTCATAAATACCATGCTGCACTCCTCCGGCATAATGCTCATTGAATCCATTGTCGCTGTAGACCATGTGAGATTTGTTGATGCCAAAATAATCAGCTCCTTCCCGATGCTTTTTTCGCCAGCGCGGAAAGGGTCGAACTACACTCTTTTCGGTTGACATTTGTATTATACAACAGATTTAGTCTAAAGTCAACCTGTTGAATGCAGTCTTAACGGAATCTTAACGGCAAAGGCGAAGTTTTCGGAAACATTGTGAAAATTCGGCGCTCTGTGATTATTCGCGAAAAGCTATTGACGAACACGCACGAATATGCTAAAATAAATATGTATGCCGAACGCGGCATACTCCCAACATATACAGGAGGACAAGATGAAGGCAGTAAAGATGATTTCAGGAATACTTGCGTGCGTGCTTCTGCTCAGCGCCTGCAAGGACAACGGCGGCAGCAGCGTCTCTGACAGCGGCGCGCCTGTGGAAAGCGCCGGCGGCGAGACCGTACAGGAGGAGCAGTCGCTGTGGGACTACGGACAGGTGGCGTTTGGCGGCGGCGGCTTTGTAACGGGCGTTTTCTCCACCTGCGAAAAGGGCGTGTACTACGCGCGCACGGACGTCGGCGGCGCTTACCGCTGGTCGGAGAGCGAGAAGAAGTGGAAGAACCTAAACTACTGGGTGTCCGAGGACGACAAGGGTCTTATGGGCATTGACGGCCTTGCGACAGACCCTAACGACGCTTCAAAGGTATATATACTCGCGGGTACGAACTATTTCAGCAACGGCAAGACCTGCCTGCTCAAAAGCTCGGACTACGGCGCGCATTTCGAGGTGATAGAGCTTACCTCCATGATAACCGCGCACGGCAACGGCATGGGCCGCGGTAACGGCGAGCGTATCGCGGTTGACCCCGCAGACCCGCAGACGCTCTTTATCGGCGGGCGCACGGGCGGTCTTATTAAAAGCACGGACGGCGGCGCTACCTGGGAGCGCGTAGGCTCGTTCCCCGTGGAGTCCACGGCTAACGCCAACGGCATAAACTGCGTGCTGTTTGACCCCGCAAGCGCAAAGGACGGCAAAACGCAGCGCATTTACGTTTCCGTTTCGCAAAAGAACGCAGACAACATTTACGTCACCGAGGACGGCGGCGCGACATGGACGCCCATGGCGGGCGCGGACACCTCGCTTATGCCGCAGCGCATGAAGCTCGCGGCGGACGGCACGCTCTACGTGACCTACGGCAGCGAGGAAGGACCGCACAACCAGCAGACGGGCGCGGTTTACCGCTATAAGGACGGTTCTGCGGAGAACATAGCGCCCGACGCTACGCCTTTCGGCGACATTGTATTCGACCCCGAGAACCCCGACAGAATGGTGCTTGTGACCACGCAGACATGGGCGCAGCAGCCCTGCGGCGCGTACGGCGACATATTCTACACAACGACCGACGGCGGCAAGACATGGACGAACATTCTGCCCAAAATGACCATGACCACGGGCGGCATGGACTGGATAGACGGCTGCGCTATGCACTGGTGCAGCTCGCTTGCGATAGACCCGTTCGACCCGAACAAGGTTATGGTAAACTCGGGCAACGGCGTATTTTCCTGCGACAACATCTGGGACGAGAATCCCGAGTTCTACTTTGACGCCTACGGCATTGAGGAGCTTGTACCGCTCGATATCGTAAGCATCGAGGGCGACGCACTTTACGTTGCGGCACTCGACTACGACGGCTATATAAGCGAGGACGTAACAAAGCCCGCGCAGCGCTTCTCCGACAGGGTAGGCTCTACCAGCAGCGTTACCGTTGCCCCGCAGAACCCCGACTACATTGCAAAGGTAGCGTACGACGACTCCTCCATGAAAATAAGCGTATCCACCGACGGCGGCGGCACGTGGAAAACGCTCGCAAAGTCCCCCGAAAAGGGCAAGAAGCTCGGCGGCGGCGTTGTGGCGTTCAACGCGGACGGCTCGCGGCTGCTGTGGAGTCCCAAAAACGGCACGAGCGTATACTACACTGAGGACCTCGGCGACACATGGAACATATGCGAGGGCGTTCTCGGCACGGCGCACATTCTCGGCGACCCGAGCGACCCCGAACACGTTTACGCGCTAAGCGGCAGCGTTTACGCAAGCGCGGACGGCGGCAAGACCTTTGAAAAGGTAAGCGGCATACAAAGCCCCTCGGGCGACAGGCTGTGCGTAGACCCGCACAACCCCGGCACGTTCTACGTTCCCGATATGCTTTCGCTTTACAAGGTTACCGACTACGGCGCTACCGTCACCACGGTAGACAGCGTGCGCGGGTGCGAGGCAATGGCGCTCGGCAAGGCTAAGGAAGACGGCGGTCCGCTTACCATGTACGTTTACGGCTACGTAACGGGCGGCGACAGCAAGCAGATTTATATGTCCTCGGACGACGGCGCGACATGGCAGCCCGTCACCGACGCGCTCCACCAGTTCGGCGGCACGGGCAACGGCGCTTTCATCGGCGCTGACATGAACGTTTACGGCCGCTGCTACATGAGTACGGTGGGTCTGGGCGTTGTTTACTGCGACCTTAAGGACAAATCGTAACGCATAATAATTTCGGCGCGCTTTTTACGGCGCGCCGATTTTTTGTGATCTCAGTCCCCGCCGTTAGTAACAACGCTGCCCTTTCTGCCCTTTTTAACGATTATCTGCGCGCTTTCGGGGAAGCGCTCGCGCACCTCGCGGACATGGGACACAACGCCTATAGTGCGGTTGTCGCCCGAAATCTCGTTAAGCACGTTCATGGCGGTGGAGAACGTGTTCTCGTCAAGCGAGCTGAAGCCCTCGTCCACGAACAGAAGCCCCGTGCTTACGCCGCCGTTAAGCTCCATTGTGTAGTCCGAAAGCCCCACCGCAAGCGCGAACGAAGCCAGAAACTCCTCGCCGCCCGAAAGCGACGCCACGGGGCGCAGCGCGTTCTGACCCTTGTTAAGGTCCTCTACCATGATGTCAAGACCCGCCGCAGAGCTTTTGCGCTCGCCCGTGTCAACGCGCATAAGGCGGTAGCGCCCGCCGCTCAGCTCGCTTAAGCGCGTGTTCGCGCGCAGCAGCACCTTGTCAAGCATTCTGCCCTGAACATAGCGCTCAAGGCTTATCTTGCCCGCCGCCTTAACGTCGGACTTGCCGCCGACTATATTGCCTAGCTTCTCTAGCATTGTCGCGCGCGCCGTTTTGCCCGCAAGCTCCTCTGCGCGCGCCGCGACGTCGGCCTTGCTGTTTTGCAGCCCCTCGAGCGTTTTGCCGAGCGCTCCCGCCTGCTCGGAAACCGCGTCGCGCTGCGCGGAAAGCTCAGTTAAGCGCTCCTCGTACTGCGCAAGGTCGGTGCGCTCCTTGCCGTCAAGCTCCGCTTCGAGCGCCGCGGCGTTCGCGCGCGCCTCGGCAAGCCGCCGCTCGCAGTCCTCGCATTGCTCTCGCAGCCGCTGCGCTTCCTTTTCGGGGAGAAGCGCGCCTGCCGCCTCCTGCGGCGAAGCAAAGCCGTTTTCGGCAGCCGCGGCTTCAAGCGCACGCTGCTTTTCGGAAGCCGCCGCGCGCTGCGACTCGGCAGCAGCACTCTCCTTTTCAAGCGCGCTTTGCGCCGCAGCGTTCGCCTTGTCAGCCGCGTTGAAGCGCTCGTCAAGCCGCGGGATAAGCTCCGAAAGCTCCTCCTGCCGCGCCTGCGCCTGTTTCAGCGCCGCCTGCGCCTGCTTTGCGCTTTCGGGCGCGCCCTCGCATTGCGCGCGCAGCTTCTCCAGCCGCGCCGTGTTTTCTGCGAGAAGCGCACCTGCCGCCGCAAGTTCGCTCTCGCTTGCGCGAAGCTCGTCAGCCGCCTTTGCAAGCCGCTTTTCCGTATCGGCAAGAGTCCCCGAAAGCGACTGCTCGTCGCGCTTAAGCTCGCCTGCAAGCCTGCCGCCCGCTCGCGCCGCTTCAAGGCTCTCCCGCAGCTTATCAAGCTTGCCCTCGCACTCGCCGCGCCGCTCGGTAAGCCGCGCGGCGCAAAGCGTTATGTCGCCGTTTTCGGGCGCTTCGCCCGTCAGGCGCTCGTATTCCGCAGCCGCGCTTTCAAGCCGCCCGTTAAGGTCGCTCTGTATCGCGGTAAGCTTCTTCTCGGCTTCGGCAAGAGCCTTGCGCGCGCTCTCCGCCGCCGCTTCAAGCGCCTCGCACTCGTCCTTGTCAGCGGCGCTTTCGGGCAGCTGCGCAAGGCTCGGGTGGTGGGTAGAGCCGCACACGGGACACGCGCAGCCGCTCTTTACTTCCTTTGCAAGAACGCCCGCGAGATTCGCGAAATAGCTCTCCTTTGCAGCGCCCGCCGCGTGCGCCGCCTGCTTTTCATCCTGCGCCGCTTCAAGCGCCTTTTTCGCCTGACGCTTCTCCTCGCGGCGCTTCGACGTGATTTTTTCGGCGCTTTCGAGCAGTCTTTCGCAGCTCTCGCGCTCGCCCTGCGCCTGCTGCTCGGCGGCTTCGAGCGCGGGCAGCTGCGCCGCCGTTTTTTCGGCGGCGGCTATCTCGCCGCGCAGCTCGTCAAGCTGCTTTGTTAAGCCCTCGCGTTCGCCTGTAAGCCCGGTATGCTCCGCGCGCAGCTTGTCCGCTTCGCCGCGCGCCTTTTGCTCGGCGGCAATAAGCCGCGCGTTCTCCTCCCACGCCTGCGCGACGCTGCGAAGCGTTGGCACGGTCTCCGACAGCGCCTGCTGCTCGGCGGTAAGGGCGGGCTTTTCCTCCATGGCGCGCTGCGCTTCGGAAAGCTCCTCAGCCGCGCTCTGCGCCGCTTCCTGCGCCTGCGAAAGAGAGCGCTCGCACGCTTCAAGGCGCGAGTGCTGCTCCTGCGCTGACTGCGCGGCGGGCTTTACGCGCTCGGCGCGCTCCGCACGGGCGAGAGTCTGCCGCGCCTGCTCTACGGCGGGGCGCTCGTCCTCCACCGCCGCAAGCGCCTTGCGCGCCGCAAGCAGCCTGTCGAAGCGCTCGTTCACCGCGCGCTTCTGCTCGGTCTGCTTCTGAAGCTCCGCAAACTGTGCGCGCAGCTCCTCGCCCTGCGCGCGCAGCCCCTCGAGCTGCTCGACGCGCTCGCGCTCGGCGCGGTCTATCTCGCTGCAAAGCTCGGCGCAGCGCTCGGGTGCGCGCAGCTCCGCAGAAAGCTCCATAACATTAGCAAGCTGCGTATCAAGCAGCAGCGCGTACTGCCCGCGCAGCTCCTTAAGCTCGCCCGCGGCTTCCTTTGCAAGGCCCTCAACGTACCGCTCAAAGCGCTCGTAGCGCTCCGTGTCGAATACCGCGCGCAGCGCCTTTCCGCGCTCGTCGCTTTTCATTGTAAGGAACTGCGCGAACTCCCCCTGCGCCAGCATTGAAATACGGCAAAACGCGCCGTAATCAAGCGACAGCAGCGAACGTATCTTCTCGTCAACGCCGCTTTTGCCGTCTATATGCTCGCCCTGAGAATCAAGGCAGCAGCGGTTATTCTTTCTGTCGGAGCTGTCCGCGCGCACGCTGCGGTGTACCGTCCAGCGCTTGCCGTTCACGCTGAACGTAAGCTCCGCAAAGCACTCCTGCGAACCCGCGCTTATGTTGTGCAGCGTAAACTCGCTGCGCGCGCTGCCCGACGGTCTGCCGAAAAGCGCGTATATCACCGCGTCGAATATCGTGGTCTTGCCCGCGCCCGTGTCGCCCGTTATCATGAATATCCCGCCGTAATAGCGTTCAAGGTCTATCTCCTGCTTTTCAAGGTACGAGCTGAACCCGCATACCGTAAGCTTTTCAAGTATCATTTACAGCTCCTCCTTCATGCTCCGCTCAAACAGCTCCTGCGCAAGCTCCGCCAGCGCGCCGTCGGGGTCTTCGCCGTAGCGCATACGGTAAAAGCCGCCGAAAAGCTCGTCGAAGCCCATTTCGCGCTCGTCGCCCTGTACGGTCTGCGCGGCTTCTTTCGCGCCGCCAAGCTCGTAGGCTATGTCAATGTAATTCGGGTAGACTGCCGACAGCCTGTCCGCGTAGCCGCCCACGTCGTCCCCGCCCGTTATCGTTATATAAACGTAGTCCTCCGTGCGCTCCCCGCCCAGAAGCTCCGCTATCGTCCCCGAAACCACGCGTGCGGGGTGCGGGGGCGTTATCGGCTCGTGCTGCACGCTTACCGCGCCGCTTTCGTCTATGTCTATAACGTCTATGTATTTCTGCGGCGAACGCGCTTCCTTGCGCGAAAAGCACATGGGCGAGCCGCAGTAGCGCACACTCTCGCCAAAAGAAAGCGGCGTGTGGTAATGCCCGAGCGCGGTGTACGCGAACGGCTCAAACACCGCGGGAGAAGCCATGCGCAGCTTGCCCACCGCCTGCGCGTCGGCGGAATTGCCGAGCGCCTGATGAGCCGCTAAAATACACGGTCTGCCCGCGCGCGGTATCCCCGCCTTTGCGAACACAACGCGCAGCGCCTCGGAAATGTCCTGCGCTTCCTCCTCGGGAAACCACGCGTTCACCGCCTCGGCAGTGACGTTTGGCAGCAGCGCTATGTCAACGCCGCCCGCTTCGGCAACGCTCACAAACGGCGGAGCGCCGTCAAGCGGGCGCGAGATATGCACGCCGCACCTGCCGAACAGCGCGCGCCCGTAAGCCACGCGCTCGGCGCTGTCGTGGTTGCCGCTTATCATGTAAAGAGAAAGCGAAAGCGCCGCCGCCTTTTCGATGAACTCGTCAAAAAGCGCAACGCTTTCCGCAGGGGGCGTGCGCCTGTCGTAGATGTCCCCCGCAATGATAACGCCGTCGGGGCGGTATTTTTCGTATGCCGCGCCCAGTACGCCGTCAAGAAGTATCGTCCGCATATCCTCGGATATGTCGCGCCCGCCGGGCTTTATGCCAAGGTGCAGGTCGCTTATATGAAACAGCCGCATTACGTCCTCCTCCGCGCGTAACATTCCGCGCATTGTAATACATTTATTGTAGCACATACCGAATGATTTGTAAAGGGATTTTTCGATACATTTATGGGAATCTCTAAAAACCGGTTTGAAAAGGGAAAATGGGTAGAGTGCGCCGAATGCGATGAAAGCCGACGAAGTAAGGCTGTATGCCTTACGAGGAGGTTTGAAGAAGCAGTCGGTGCGCTATACACATTTTCACTCAAACAAGGTTTTTAGAGGTGACCTTATTTTTTTTGCAACCTTTTTATGCCGTAAACGGTATTACAATTAAACGACACTCTTGAAAGGAGCGCACAATGAAAATGAAACTCTTTATTTCCGCAATGCTTGCCGCAGTCCTGCTGTTTACGGGCTGCATACCCTCGCGTAAGCTTTCCGACAGGAACAAAAACGCCCTGTCCGTCTACGGCATAGCCCTTGAATGCGGCGAGGACGACGCATGGCTTCGCTACGAGGGCGAGATAACGGGCGAGGCGCTCGACGGGCTGTGGGAAATCATCAGCGCGGCGGAAGCGACCGAAAGCGTAAGCGGTGGCAACTGGTTTGGCGGCTTCCCCTGCCTTGTTTTTACGGGCAAAAACGGCGAAAACTACACCGTAAGCTGCTCATGGGACAAAACGGAATACTCGCAGGACAAGTACGGCGCGCCAACGGAGGAGCATACAGGAAACTGTATGCTGATACGCGGCACGCGGCAGGGCAAGTACCTTATAGACGCCGCGACCGCAACGGAGTTCAACCGCCTTATATCCGAGGCGCTGCACGAAACGACCGTCCCCACGGTATATGACAGTTACCCGAACAAGGCGGCGCGCTCGGGAAATATCGTGTTTGCGCAGGTCTACTCGAACTATGCGTACGGATTTCAATGCACCGCAGACGTTGTGGACGACCTCGGCAACGCATACTCGCTCGACCTTAGCCTGCATAAAGACGAGATAATTGACGGCGGGTTGCTTGGCATGATACAGAGAGAATACGACGGCACAGACCCGTTCAGATACGCGGCGTTCAGCGCGGAGGAGATGGAGCGCGTGCGCACCGAAACGGCGTTTGAAATAGACCGCACGGCAAAGGTCACGGAAAAGAACCAAAGCTGCGACTTCGGGCAGAAAACGCTTTACGTTGTGGACAGCAACGGCGAGATGATAATGCTGCGCTCGTACGGCGACTGGGACAAGGAGCTTCAGGACGGCACGGCAAAGGAGCTTGCGCGGCTCTTTGACAAGGGATTTTACGGATAACGGGCGGCTGACGC
The DNA here is from genome assembly GCA_934462925.1 of uncultured Oscillospiraceae bacterium. GTDB lineage: Bacteria > Bacillota > Clostridia > Oscillospirales > Ruminococcaceae > CAG-115. The sequence continues at coordinate 39,882 of CAKSIT010000015.1, forward strand.
GCATTTTTTTCGCGAGGGTACTTGACAAACGCCCCGCGCAGGTGTATAATCATGTTGTAAGCTATATTACAAATGCGTTGATGGGTGCGGTTATCCGCTGCATTCGCTTAAACCCCTTTAAGAGAGCTGCCGCGTGGTGCAAGGCAGCAGGGGCGGCGTGTGCAATCAGCCCGAAGCAGACAGGCTGAACGCGGCGGATTTCCGCTGAAGTAAGTCTGTACGGATTTCCACCGTTAAAGGGAAGTGCATTGCTTGATGTACAGAGGCTGAGTTTGTGAAATATGCCCTCTGACCGTACAGGTAAGAGGGCTTTTTTGTTCATAACTCCTCTGCACACAAAAACGAGAGGAGAAGAAAAAAATGCTCACACTTGACAAGGTTTACAAAGCGTCACACGTACTTAAAGAGGTAATCAGAAAGACCGACCTTATCCGCGCGCCGAAGATAAATCCCGACGCGGAGGTTTTTCTCAAGACCGAAAATTTGCAGGTGACAGGCTCGTTTAAGGTGCGCGGCGCGTATTTCAAGATTTCGCAGCTCACCGAGGAGGAGCGCAAAAAGGGCGTTATCGCCTGCTCTGCGGGAAACCACGCGCAGGGCGTTGCGCTTGCGGCTTCCAAGGCGGGGATAAAGTCGCTTATATGCCTGCCCGACGGCGCGCCTATTTCCAAGGTTGAGGCGACGAAGGGCTACGGCGCGGAGGTGTGCCTTGTTCCCGGCGTTTACGACGACGCTTACCAGAAGGCGCTTGCGCTGCGCGACGAAAAGGGCTACACGTTTATTCACCCGTTCGATGACGAGAACGTTATCGCGGGTCAGGGTACTATCGGTCTGGAGCTGCTGGACCAGCTGCCCGACATGGACGCGGTGGTAGTGCCTATAGGCGGCGGCGGACTTATCTCGGGCGTGGCGTTCGCGATAAAGTCGCTTAACCCTAAGATAAAGGTGTACGGCGTGCAGGCGGCGGGCGCTCCAAGCATGGTAAAGTCCCTTGCGGACGGCAAGATAGAGCGCCTTGACAGCGTTGCTACGCTTGCGGACGGCATTGCCGTTAAAGAGCCCGGCGCGAACACGTTCGAGCTTTGCTCAAAGTACGTTGACGGCGTTGTGACCGTAACAGAGGACGAGATTTCCTGCGCTATTCTTTCGCTCATAGAGCAGCAGAAGCTTATTGCAGAGGGCGCGGGCGCGGTGTCCGTGGCGGCGGTTATGTTCAACAAGATACCCGTTAAGGGCAAGAAGGTAGTGTGCCTTGTATCGGGCGGCAATATCGACGTTACGATACTCAACAAGGTAATAAGGCGCGGCCTTGTAAAGAGCGGCAGGGCTTCGCTGCTGACGATAGAGCTTGTGGACAAGCCCGGCCAGCTTACGGGCGTTGCGGGGATAATCGCAAAGCTCGGCGGCAACGTTACGGCTGTTCACCACGAGCGCGCGGACGCAAACGAGAACATCAACGGCTGCTTCCTGCGCATACAGCTTGAAACAAGGAATTTCGAGCATCTTGAGGCAATACGCAGCGCGCTTACCGAAGCGGGCTACAAGATAGTTGAAAGCTGAAAGGAGAACCCCACATGAAAGACGTTTACACCACAAATGCACCGCAGGCAATAGGTCCGTACACGCAGGCCAAAATCTCGGGCGGAATGCTCTACACCTCGGGGCAGATAGCTATTGTACCCGCGACGGGAGAGCTTGCCGCAGGCGGCATTGAGGAGCAGGCAAGGCAGGTATGCGAGAACCTTAAGGCGGTAGTTGAAGCCGCAGGCACTTCGCTTGACAAGGTGGTAAAGACCACCTGCTTCCTGCACGATATAGCGGATTTCGGCGTGTTCAACACGGTTTATGCGGAGTATTTCACCACCAAGCCTGCGCGCTCGTGCGTCGGCGGACTGAGCCTGCCCAAGGGCGCGCTCGTTGAGGTTGAGCTTATCGCAGAGGTCTGATTTAAAAAATTCAACAGCAAACCCCCGCATTGTTGAAATGCGGGGGTCGTTCTATATATACCGATTATACGTTCGCCTGACGGCTGTTGATAAGCTCCGCATAGAAGCCGTTTTTCGCCATAAGCTCGCTGTGCGTACCCTGCTCCACGATATGCCCCGACTTCATTACGAGAATGCAGTCTGCCTCGCGTATCGTTGAGAGCCTGTGCGCTACGACAAAGCTTGTGCGCCCTTTCATCATGCGGTCGAACGCGCTTTGTATGCGCATTTCGGTGCGCGTGTCTATGCTCGAGGTAGCCTCGTCGAGTATCAGCATGGGCGGCAGGGAGAGCATTATTCTCGCAATGCTCAGCAGCTGCTTTTGCCCCTGCGAAAGGTCGCCGCCGTCGGTTATAACCGTGTCGTAGCCCTGCGGCAGGCGCTTTATGAAGCTGTGCGCGTGCGCCTGCTTGGCGGCTTCCACAATTTCCTCAAGCGTGGCGTCGGGCTTGCCGTAGGCTATGTTGTCGCGCACCGTACCCTTGAATATCCACGTTTCCTGCAAAACTATACCAAAGCTTGAGCGCAGGCTGCTGCGCTTAAGCTCCCTTATCGGCTCGCCGCTTACGCGTATCTCGCCGCCGCACACGTCGTAAAAGCGCATGAGCAGATTTATGAGCGTGGTTTTGCCGCAGCCCGTAGGCCCTACTATCGCAATGTGCTGGCCGCTCCTTACGGAAAGCGACAGCCCCTTGATAAGCGGCTTGTCGGGGACGTAGGAGAACGACACGTTGTCAAGCTCCACGCGGCCGTCGCAGTGGGCAAGGGTCTTGCCATTCTCGTCGGAAACCTCCGCAGGCTCGTCTATAAGCGCGAACACGCGTCCCGCGGAGGCAAGCGCGTTCTGAAGCTCCGTTACAACGCCCGAAATCTCGTTGAACGGCTTTGTGTACTGGTTTGCGTACTGCAAAAAGCAGGACAAATCGCCAACGGTAAACGCAATGTTGCCGCTCGCAATGCCCGCAGCCGTCTTAAGCGCGCCGAACACGCCAACGCCCGCGTACACAAGCGAGTTTACAAAGCGCGTGGACGGGTTTGTAAGAGCCGAGTAGAACTGCGCGCGCACGCCGCATACGTTCAGCCGCTCGTTTATCTCGCCGAACTCCTCCTCCGCGTGGCGCTCAAAGCCGAACGCCTTTACGAGCCGCTGCCCGCCGATATGCTCGTCGATATAGCCCGTAAGCTCGCCCTTAATGCGCGACTGCTCCTTAAACTTGTTGAAGCAGAGCTTTGATATAACGGCAGCCACCGCGAACGAAAGGGGCGTTATACATACGACTACAAGCGTTATCTGCCAGTTAAGCGCCACCATAAAGCACAGCGTGCCTACAATCGTTACAACGCCCGTGAAAAGCTGCTGAAAGCCCTGCAGCAGGCCCTCGCTTACCGCGTCTACGTCGTTTACAACGCGCGAGATAACGTCGCCGTGCGCGTTTACGTCGATATAGGCGAGCGGCAGCTTCTGTATGCGCCTGAACGCGTCGGCGCGCAGGTCCTTTACGGTTTTGTGCGTGATGATGTTGGTGGTAAAGTACATGAGCCATTGCAGCACCGCAACAACTGGTATCACAATCGCAATCGTCACGAGAATGGGGGTCATCCTTTCAAGGTCGGCAGAACCCTCGCCTATGCAGTCTACCGCCCTGCCTATAAGCACGGTTGTGTAAAGCGACAGCAGCACGCTTCCCGCTGCGCAGACAAGCGCCGCCGCGACAAGCCACAGCTGCGGCTTTACGTATTTTAATATGCGCCCTAAAGCGCCCTTTTTGTTAGAAGCAGCCATCTCGTTATCCCTCGCTTTCCTGCTCAAGCAGCTCCTGCTCGGAATACTGCGTTGCGCATATTTCGTGGTACACCGCGCACTCCCGCAGAAGCTGCGCGTGCGTTCCCATGCCTACCGCGCGCCCGTCGTCAAGGCAGATGATAAGGTCTGCGTGGCGTATCGAGTTTGCGCGCTGCGACACGATAACTACCGTCATGTCGGTCTGCTCCTTTATCGCGCGGCGCAGGTTCGCGTCCGTTGCATAGTCGAGCGCGCTCGCGCTGTCGTCGAGTATAAGTATCTCGGGCGACTGCGCTATGGCGCGCGCTATCGTCAGGCGCTGCTTCTGCCCGCCCGAAAGGTTCTTGCCGCCCTGAAGAATGCGCGCGTCAAGCCCGCCGTCAAGCTTGTCGGTAAACTCCTTTGCCTGCGCGGTCGCGAGCGCCTTTTGTATCTGCTCGTCGGAGATATCGCTTCTGCCGAGCGTCATGTTTTCGCGCAGCGAGCCGCTCAGAAGCTCGGTTTTCTGCGGGACTACCGCAATGCGCCTGCGCAGCGTTTCGGTGGTGAAGCTCTTTACGTCCGCGCCGTTTACGCGTATCGCGCCGCCGTCCGCGTCGTAAAAGCGGCACAGCAGGTTTACAAGCGTTGTTTTGCCGGAACCCGTGCCGCCGATTATGCCGAGCGTCTGCCCTCTCTTAAGCGTAAACGAGATGTCCTCGAGCGAGTTTTCGCCGCCGTTATAGGAAAACGACACGCCCGAAAACTCCACCGCAGGCGCGGACGCGTCCTCCGCGGGGTCGCTCTGCGCGCCGACTATGGACGGCTTCATGTCGAATACCTCGTTTATACGCGAGGCGGAAGCCGCAGCTTTCGTGAATATGCTGACAAGGTTCGCCACGACAACGAGCGCGAGCGAAATCTGCGTCATGTAATTTACAAGCGCTATTACCTTGCCCTGCGTAAGCCCGTCTACGTTCACCGAAATACCGCCGAGCCACACGATGAGGAGATACGCGACATTCACCACGATAAAGATTGCAGGGTTGAGCAGCGCGTTTATCCTGCCCGCCTTTACGGCGTACTTGCGGTATTCCTCCGCGGTGTCGTCAAAGCGCTGCGTTTCGTAGTCCCCGCGGGAAAACGCGCGCACCACGCGCACGCCCGAAAGGTTCTCGCGTGTAATGCGCGAAATGCCGTCCAGCGAGGTCTGCTGCTTTTTGAATAGCTTTACGGTTGCCGTCATTATCGGGTACATAACGCCCACTATCGCTATCATAGCGCCAACAAATATCAGCGCGAGCTTCGCGTCGATAGTGAACGCCATGATAGCCGCGCCCACAACGAGAAACGGCGCGCGCACCACAAGGCGGATAAGCATTGCGACAGCCGTCTGTATCTGGTTTACGTCGTTGGAAATGCGCGTTACAAGCGCGGGCGTGCCTATGCGGTCAATCTCCTTGTAGGAAAGCGAGTTTATGTGCGCGTACAGGTCTGCGCGGAGCTTTGTGCCAACGCCCTGCGAGGCTACCGAAGCCATGTACTGGCACACAAGCGTGGAGGACAGTCCGCACACCGCAAGAACGACAAGAACAATACCCCTGCTTATGATGTAGTCCCTGTCGCCGTTTGCAATGCCCGTGTCGATTATCTGCGCCATTACAAGCGGCACGATAAGCTCGAATATCGCCTCAACCAGCTTGCACGCAGGTCCTAGCGAAACGTGCAGCTTAAAGTCCTTTAAGTATCTTGCCAAACGAAGCAAAATCAATACCCCCAGTTTTTTAGTCGTACATGGTTATTATACTATTTTTCGCGCGCTTTGTAAAGATTATTAACAGGAAAACAAGCAGTTTTCTGTAAATTTTAACGCTTATTTTTATGCGGTTTTATAGCATAAAGCACAAAAAACCGCCTGCGCTTATTCCGCAGGCGGTTCAGCTTGTCGAAAAAGTCCATCTTGCCCGCGTATGCGGGCTTTGAAATCATTTTTTGCCTCGGGCTTCCCGAGGCAAAAAACTCTTTTATCCGCACAAGTGTGCGGTTTGGCGGCAAGCCGTCAAACCGTGCGCGCAGTGCGGATGTTTCGGCGGAAAACCCCCGTATGGGGGTTTTTCGACGGTCTCAAACCGCCTGCGGAAAGCCGCAGGCGGTATTGCTTTTAGTCAATGTATTCGTAAGCGTAGCCAAGCGGGTCGGTAGCCGTACCGTCAACGCGCACCTCGAAGTGCAGGTGGTTGCCCGTAGACCAGCCCGTCGTGCCGACGTAGCCTATAACGTCGCCCTTGTTTACAACCTGACCCTCGTAAACGGTCGTGGCGCTGCAGTGCGCGTAAAGCGTGGAAATGCCCGCGCCGTGGTCGATAACGACATAGTTGCCGTAGCCGCCGTGCCATGCGCCGTCGTTGTACGCCGTAATTACCGTACCCGACTGCGCCGCGTAGATATTCTGCCCGCCTATGCCCGCGTTGCCAACGTCTATGCCGTAGTGGTTGCGGTATTTGCCGTTAAGATAATCCGGACCGAAATAGGTCGTTAACATCTGGAATCTGCTGTCAAGCGGCCACCTGAACCCGTCGGTGGAATACACCGTCTGTCCCGAGTTTTCAGCCTGCTTTTTGCGCACGAGCGCTTCTATCTCGCGGTTGGCTTCTTCTATAAGCTCGTCCGTGGCGCTCTTGGCGTACTCGAGCGAAGCCACCCTGTTCAGCAGCGAATCGTTCGCGGCGGATACGTTGTAGAGGTTGGTGTACTTGTCCTGCTGGTCGGTCTCAAGCTTTGCCTTTTCGCTCTCGAACGACGCCTTTTCCTCCTCAAGCTTAGTTCTGGCGTTTTCGAGGTCCTTCTTGTCGTTTTCGAGGTCTGCTATCTCATTGTTAAGGTCGCTTATCATGTTCTCCTGCGACTTTATGTTGGCGAGAAGCGTCTGCATGAACTCCATGTTCTGCCCCGAAATATTGCGTATAACGTCGCTGTACACAAAGAAGTTGTACCAGTCGTCCGAGCCGCTTAAAAGCGGTATCGTGTCGGACGTATCGTTCATGTACAGCACGCGCGCGAGCTTTGAGAACTTTGCAAGGTTGTCGTCGTTTTCGGCGCTAAGCTCCTCTATTTCAAGGCGCTTTTTTCGTATTTCTTCTTCCTTGTCGGCTATGTCCTGCTCTACCTTTGCTATCTCCTCGCCCTTTTTGTCTATGTCGGCCTGCTTCATGTCGATAAGCTGGTTCTGGGAGATTATCTCGGACTTCACGCTGTCTATCTGCGCGGCGATGAGCGATATCATCTGCTCGTTTTCGTTGATGTCGCCGTTGTAGCCGTCTATCTCAGCCTGCCGCGCGTCGTTCTCTTTCTGCATCTTTTCGATTTCGGCTTCCTTCTGCGCTATCTGCGAGTCGTAATCCGTACCGGAAGTCCCCGAAACCGCCATGCCCCCCACGAGTACGGCCGCCGTGCAAATCACAGCCGCTGCCGCCCTGTGGAACGCCTTATTTTTCCCCATGTATGTATCACCCTTTGTAAACGCTCTTTATCTGTCTGCGGAAAATTCCGCATTTACCATACATCATCATTATACAATACCCTGCCGCAAAAATCAACCGTCTGCGCCGTGTTTTTACGTATTTTTCACATTTCGGCAGGATTTTTGTTGATTTCGACCAAAGCCCCCTGCATTGAGCAAGGGGCTTTACTCTCGTATGACGGGTGTTTTACTGCGACGCGCCCGTGCTTATTTCAAGCAGGCTGTCGGATATGCCCGAAACCTCCGCGAACGCGCGCTCCATGCGCTCCACAAGCTCTTTCTGGCGGTCTATGGCGCTGCGGATAGCGCGCACCTGCTCCATGGAGTCCTTTGCTACGCCCTCCATGCCCGCCGCGGAATCCGCTACCTTTGCCTGACAGCCCGCGCTCTCCTTTATGTTCTTTTGCGTTGCAAGCATGGTTTCGTTGGAGCGCGACTGAAGCTCCAGCATTTCGCGCGCTTCGCTTTGCGCTAGGTTTATTTCGCCTATGCCCTCGGCTACTTTCTTCTCGTTGCGCGCCGCGGCTTCGCGGGTCTGCTTCATGCTCTCGCTCATACGGTCTATCTGCTCGGAAATGCTCTGCGTTGCGCGGCGGCTTCCCGCTGCAAGCGTTCTCACCTGTGAAGCCACCACCGCGAAGCCCCTGCCGTGTTCGCCCGCGCGCGCAGCTTCTATCGAAGCGTTCAGCGCAAGAATGTGGGTCTGCTCGGCTATGTCGTCGATTGTCCCCGAAAACTGCGCTATCTCGCGCACGCACTCGCCAAGGCTGTCTATCCTGCCGCGTATCTCGCGGCCCGAGCTGCCTATCTGCTCCATAGCGCCCGCAGCGCGCTCCATTATATCTATGTAGCCGCGGCTTTTGCTGTAGGACTGCTCGGCTATGCCCGCCATGCTCTCCGTCTGGGTAAGCACCTCGCTCATAAGCCTGTCCATGCTGCTTATGTCGGCGCTTGTCGCCCTTACGTGTTCAAGCGTGTTTTCGCACCCGCGCATGGTCTGCTGCGCCTCGTCCTCGATACGGCGGTTGTTTGCCGAGGTGTCCTGTATAGCGCCGCTCAGGTTTGAGATAAGCCCCGAGAGCTTCTCAGAAGCCGCGCCGCAGTTGTCCAGTATCGTCTTTACGCGCTCGGAGCTGTGCAGGTTCAGCAAAAGCTTTCTCGCCCTGCCCGCAAGCGCTATGAACACCGCCGACATCGCCGCGTACTCCATTGTATACCCCAGCGTGTAGGCTATGAACCAACTCACGCGGGTGCGGTCGCCAAGGTCCGCCGAACCCGAGCGAAACCACACCGCAATTACCATTGCCACAAACCCTATCGCAGCCGCAAGCGACGTGAATTTCCTGTCGAAATACAGGCAGCTTAGCGCAAGCGCCAGCAGGTACGTCATGTAAATGCCGACGTGCGCGTTGCTCGCCATAAGCGCAATTACCACAGCCACCGCTATAATGCTGTAATATTTGATGAAGCCCGACGGTACTTTAAGCTTATAAAGCACCATGGGCGACACCGTGCAGAGCGCCCCTATCGGCGTCAGCACCATAAGCTCGGATATCGTTATCTTGAATATCCCGAGTCCCGACATCAGAAAAAATACGGGGAACACAAGCGTTATTCCCAACAGCACCCTGCACATCAGGCGGCTTACCTCCGCCTCGTTCTTTTTGAAAAAATCCTCGTTGCTCATGTCATTCTCCTTTTTGCGGAGGGCGTCCCCCCTGCGGCATTATACGCCTTTTTATGGGAACATCTAAAAACCGGTTTGAAAAGGGAAAATGGGTAGAGTGTACCGAATGCGAGGAAAGCCGACGAAGTAAGGCTGTATGCCTTACGAGGAGGTGCAACACGATGTTGCGAAGCGAAATAACCGAGTGACGGCATGGACGCCGTCACATCAGAAATTTCGCTTGTTGACAGAAGCAGGCGGTGCGCTATACACATTTTCACTCAAACAAGGGTTTTAGAGGTGACCTTATGACATTATAGCATGATTCGTGGGTTCTGTCAATATGCAACTTGTGTTATGCTACAAAAGTTTTGCAACTGTCTGAATTTTTCCGACTGCACTGCGTAAGCCCTTAACCGCGCCTTACTTCGTTAGGCAGCGGGGCTTTGGCGAAAAACGCGTCGAGATTCGCAAGCGTTTCCTCGGCGATGTTGTGCATCGCCTCCTCCGTAAAGAACGCCTGATGCGACGTGATTATGACATTCGGGCGGTTTACAAGCACGGACAGCACCTCGTCGGTCACTATCCTGTCGGAGTTGTCCTCGAAGAAAAGCCCGCTCTCCTCCTCGTACACGTCCAGCGCCGCGCCGCCTATGCGCTTTTCGTTGAGCGCGCGCAGCAGCGCCTCGCTGTCTATAAGCCGCCCGCGCGATGTGTTGACGATAAGCGCGCCGCGCTTCATAAGCGAAATTGCCTTGTCGTTTATGATGTAGCGCGTGCCGTCTGTAAGCGGGCAATGCAGCGAGATTACGTCCGCGCGGCTGAAAAGCTCCTCGCGCGATACGTACTCAATGCCGCTGTCCTGCACGGGGTAGGGGTCGTGCGCTATAACGTTCATGCCAAAGCCGCGGCAGATGTCTATAAACACCCTGCCTATCCTGCCCGTGCCGACAACGCCCGCCGTCTTGCCGTGCATATCGAACCCCATAAGCCCCACAAGGCTGAAATTAAAGTCGCGCGTGCGGATATAGGCGCGCGGTATCCTGCGGTTGAGCGCCAGCAGCAGCCCCATGGCGTGTTCAGCCACGGCGTAGGGCGAATACGCGGGTACGCGCAGCACCGTTATTCCCCGCTCGTTCGCGGCTGCGACGTCCACGTTGTTATAGCCCGCGCACCGCAGCGCTATCACGCGCACGCCCTGCTTTGCGAGAATATCAAGCGTGCGCGCGTTGATATTGTCGTTTACGAACGCGCACACAGCGCTGCTGCCTGCGGTAAGCACGGCGTTTTCGGGGCGCAGCCTGCCGTCAAAATAGCGTATCTCATAATTCTTGTTAAGCCTGTCGAACCACTCGCGGTCATAGGGCTTCGTGTCAAAAAATGCAACAGATTCCATGCCGCTTCTCCTTTCCGTTTGGAATAGTGTTAGCGACAGAACGCAAATTATCCGCGCGCGGTCAAAATTCTATGCCGCGCCTTGCCTGCTGCCCGCGCTCGTACGGGTGGCGCACGCAGGCTATCTCGCTTATATAGTCCGCCCCGTCAAGGAACGCCTGCGCGGGGTCGCGCCCCGTTACAACCACCTCGCACGCGCAATCCCTGCGCGCGTCAATTACGCGCTGCGCAAGCCGCCTGTCAAGCAGCCCCTCGTTATACGCCGCCGCAAGCTCGTCCAGAACAAGCAGCCCGCCGCCCTGCATAAAATCGAGCGCGCCGCGCAACAGCCCGTCGTGTTCGCGCGTTAGCTGCTGCCGCTCGCTTTCGGTGAGCTGCCATGTAAAGCCGTAATGCCCGCATACCGCCGCCGTTGTCACGCCAAGGCGCTTAAGCGCGCTTATCTCGCTGCTTGCGCCGTCCTTAAGAAACTGCGCGATATGCACGCGAAAGCCCGCGCCAGCCGCGCGCAGCGCCATTCCCATTGCGGCGGAGGTTTTGCCCTTTCCGCTGCCGCAGATAACGTGCAGGCAGCCTAAATTCTCGTTTTCCATATGTTCTCCTTTAGGGCAACACTGCACAATTAACGGCTAACGCCTTTTTCACACGCTTGCTTGCATATTTTAGTTTGGCGCAAAATATAACATAATTACTTAACAGATTTGTTCCGTGTTGCGCCAAACTTGCATATTGCACAATTCGTCCTAGCAAGGCATACAGCCTTGCGTCGTCCTCATTGTACAATCTGACGAAAAATCTGACGGCGCAATCGTATGAAAATAATTATGCGGTGTTGCCTTAGAAAAAAGGGCGACTGCGCGCCGCCCCATGATATTCTTATTATAGCGCTTTTGCAGGTGCTTGTCAACTCAGTCAGAAAACCCTGCAAGCCTCCGTTTGCGGATTCCGCGCAGCATGAACAGCGCTATTGCCGCCGTGAGAAGCTCCGCTGCGGGGAACACTGCCCACACCTGCCATGCCGCCGCGTTTTCCGCGGCATTGTTCGCTATCAGCAATGCAGGCGGCAGCACGAATATAAGCTGCCTGCACACGGATATCACAAGCGACTCTATACCGCCGCCGAGCGCCTGAAATACGCCCTGCAGCGCGACGTTCACGCCCGCGAAAATGAACGCCGCCGTGGCTATGCGCGCAGCCCCCATAAACAGCCGCGCCGTTTCTCCCGAAAGCCCGAACATCACCGAGAGCGGCTGCGCGGCGGCTTCTACAATGATAATGCCCGCCGCCATTATTACCGTGGTGTAGATAAGCCCCGAGCGTATGCCGTTGTTAATGCGCCTGCGGCTGCCCGCGCCGTAGCTGAACGCCACTATCGGCGTTATCGCGTCGCGCAGCCCGAACGCCGCGAACAGCACGAACTGCTGAACCTTGTAGTAAAGTCCGTACGCCGTAACGGCGTTTTCGCTGAGCTTTACGAGAATAAGGGCAATACCGCATAATTATTTTCGCGCGATTGCGCAGTCAGATTTTTCGTCAGATTGTACAATGAGGACGACGCAAGGCTGTATGCCTTGCTAGGACGAATTGTGCAATATGGCGGAAAAGATGCAAGCAAGCGTGCGGAAAAGGCGTTAGCCGCTAATTGTGCGGTGTTGCCTAAGGTTGAGTCCGTAGGTCATGACGGACATCAGCGCCTGCGCAATTATTGCGGGCAGCCCTATCGAATATATCCTGCCGATAATACGCGCGGACGGCAGCGCGTGTCGCAGCGAGGGGTCAATCTCCCTGTTTTTTGCAAGGTGGAACGCAAGCCCCGTCGCCATTGAAACCACCTGTCCTATTACCGTTGCGAGCGCCGCGCCCGCAACGCCCATTTCAGGGAAGCCGCACAGCCCGTATATCATTATCGGGTCGAGAACAATGTTCACCAGCGCGCCCGCTACCTGCGCTATCGTTGAAAAAAGCGAGCGCCCCGTCGCCTGCAAAAGCTTTTCGTACGCCGAAAAGAACATCATGCCGAACGACGCGCAGCAGCATATCCTGAGGTACGTTACCGTCATGCCGAGTATCTGCGCGTTGTCCGTCTGCGAGGCGGCGTAGGGTTCTGCGCCGAATATGCCGAACAGCACGAACGCCGCCGTGAGCGCCGCGCTCAGCATAAGCCCGTTGCCTGCCGCCCTGTTCGCCGTTTCGCGGTCGCCGCGCCCCAACGACTGTGCCGTAAGAGCGTTCACGCCAACGCCCGTGCCTACGCTCAGCGCCACCATAAGCACCTGTATCGGGAACGCGAGGGTAAGCGCGTTCATCGCCGCCTCGCCCGTCCCTTCCATGTTCGACACAAAGGCGCTGTCCACAATGTTGTAAAGCGCCTGCAGCATCATCGAAAGAATCATCGGTACGCCCGTTTTAAGCATTATTTTGTTTACGGGCTGCCCTGCCATTGCGTTTTCCATGCTTACCTCCTGCACAAAAAATGGGCGTAAACCCAAATCCGGATTTACGCCCAAAAGCTACTCGATTTATTACCCGTTTATTTTACCACACTTAATGCCTTTTGTCCAAGGGATTTTTGCACAAACTTTTTCAACACGGGCGCACGGCTTCACGTAAAAGCACTTGAAGCGCGCCCGAAAATGTTGTATAATATCTATGGCAACACCGCACAATTAGCGGCTAACGCCTTTTCCGCACGCTTGCTTGCATCTTTTCCGCCATATTGCACAATTCGTCCTAGCAAGGCATACAGCCTTGCGTCGTCCTCATTGTACAATCTGACGAAAAATCTGACTGCGCAATCGCGCGAAAATAATTATGCGGTATTGCCCTATAAGAAAGCGAGGGCTGACTATGAACTTTGTTGTAACTAACGCGCAGATGAAGCTTGCGGAAAAAACCGCCGACGAGCGGGGCGTGAGCTTTTCTGAGATGATGGGAAACGCGGGCAGGGCGATAGCGGACGCCGCCGCGCGGCTCATTCCGCCTGACGGGCGCGCGCTTATACTTTGCGGCGCTGGGAACAACGGCGGCGACGGCTTCGCGGCGGCGGCGCGGCTGAACGCGCTTAATTTCGCGGCGGACGTGCTGCTTGTAAACGGCGAGCCGCGCACCGACTGCGCGCGGGAGCATTTTGCGCTTATGCCGCGCGGGCTGCTGCTTGACGGCGCGCCGCAGTATTCGCGCTACGCGTGCGTTATCGACTGCATTTTCGGCACGGGCTTCCACGGGGAGCTGCCCGAAAGCGTGCGCGCCGTGCTGAGCGCCTGCACTCAAATCCCGCTGCGGATAGCGGCGGACGTGCCGAGCGGGGTGAACTCCGACACTGGCGAACGCGCCGATGGCTGCTTTGAGCCTACGCACACGCTGGTTCTCGCGGCTATGAAGCGCGGGCTGCTCGTGCCGTCCTGCCTTGACACGCTCGGCGAAACGCGCCTTGTCGATATCGGCATTCCCGAGAGCGCGTTTACGGAGTATTCCGCGCGGATTACGGACGAGAGCGTGCTTAGGGCGTTCCCCGTGCGGCGAAAATGCGCGCACAAGGGCAGCTTCGGCAGGCTGCTTATTATTGCGGGAAGCCTTTGCTGCAACGGCGCGGCGGCAATGTGCGCTATGGCGGCGCTGCGCACGGGTACGGGGCTTTGCACGCTCGCCGCGCCGCGGAGCGCGCTGGGAATGATAGCGCCTGCCGTTCCAGAGGCTACTTTTTTGCCGCTGCGCGAAACAAAGGACGGCTTTGTAAGCGAGAGCGCGCTTGAAGCGATTGCGGCGGCGCTCCCCAAAGCCACCGCAGTTGCAGTTGGCTGCGGCATGGGCAACAGCGAAGCCACGCGAGTTATAACGGAATTTGTCGTGCATAGAGCAGATTGTCCCGTTATTATCGACGCAGACGGAATAAATTCCCTTGCGGGTAATATAAATATATTGACGGAGCGGAAAGCGGGCTGCGAGGTCATTCTCACGCCGCACCCGCTTGAATTCAGCAGAATAACGGGGCTGAGCGTGGCTCAGATACAGTCCGACAGGCTTTGCGCCGCGGAGGACTTTGCGCGCAGATACGGCGTAACGCTCGCGCTTAAGGGCGCGGGGACGGTCGTTGCAAGCGGCGTTAGCAACGCAGGCGGCGTTAGCAACGCCGGCAGCGCGGGTTCTTATGTGAACCTTTGCGGCAACGCAGGGCTTGCGCGCGGCGGCAGCGGCGACACGCTCACAGGGATAATCGCGGCGCTTGCGGCGCAGGGCGCAGAGCCGCTAATGGCGGCTGCCTGCGGCGTGTACTGCCATGCGCGCGCCGCGGACATACTCCTTGACAGGCTGCCCATGCAGAGCATTCTCCCGCGCGACATTATAGCGGCGCTCCCCGAGGTTTACCGCGGATAAGCGCCGCCCCTCCGTCAAAAAAACGCCGCATCCTAAGCGGCGTGTAACAACGGAGGACAACTATGAAACGAACAGCTTTCGCGGCTATTGCCGTATCAACGGCGCTTCTTTGCGGGTGCGCAGACTCGCTGCCCTTTACCGAGAAGCCCGCCTACCACGAAAAAAACTGCACAATGAACGCCGAAATATCCTGCGGCGAGCTTTCCGCGCAGGCAAAGGTAACGCGCCGCGGCGAGGGCGAGTGGGAGTTCGCGTTTACCGAGCCAAAGGAGCTTATGGGCGTTGTGGTAACGCTCGGGGACGAGGGCGTGACGGCTTCGCTCGGCGCGCTTTCAGTCACCGCAGAGCCGAGCGCCGTGTACAATATGCTCCCGCAGATAATCGCCCGCGCCGTGGACGCCCTGCCCGACACTCCCGCAGACAAAATCTCCGAGGAGGACGGCATTCTGACGCTTGAAAACGAATGCGCGGACGGCAAGGTAGTCGTCACCGCGCAGAAGTCTACAGGCAGCCTTATCACGCTCAAATGCCCCTATCAGCGCCTTGCGGTGTGCTTCAGCGACATTGCCGACGAGCTTTGCGAAAGCTCTGAGGACGCCGAGGCCGATGAAGTGCGCATTATCGAGTAGCACTCACAGCCCGTCCCACAGGTAGCGCTCAAGGTCAACGCAGCCCTCGGCGCTCACCTCAATTCCGTCAGCGCGCAGAAGCTGCGCCTGCACCTCCTCCCCGCCGAACGCAAACGCGGGGGCTGTCCTGCCGAACCTGTTCACAACGCGGTAGCACGGTATGCCCTCGGGGTCGGGGTTCGCGTGGAGCGCATAGCCCACGGCGCGCGCCCAGCGCGGGTTGCCTGCAAGCATGGCAATCTGCCCGTAGGTGGCAACCTTTCCCCGCGGAATTTTGCGCACCTGCTCGTATATCTTTTCAAAAACGGTCATGCAAATTCTCCTTTTAATCGTTCTTGCCGCAATTGATATTGTGCGCGCAAGGGCAGCGAAATAAACAAAACGGCAGGGATTTTCTCCCTGCCGTTTGCATTTTTATTTAGCGCGCTTTGCCTTTTTCTTTGCCTTGGCAGGGTCGCATTCGATAATGGGCTTGCCTGTGCCGTTTACGCAGTCCGCCGTTATCGTGATTTTTGTTATCGTAGGGTCGCTTGGCGCTGTGAACATTATGTCGCGAAGCGTGTCCTCAACGATGGAGCGCAGTCCGCGCGCGCCCGTCCCCTTTTCAATGGACAGCTTGCCGATAGCGTGCAGCGCGTCGTCGTCGAACTCGAGGTCGATATCGTCCGCCTTGAACATAAGCTTGTACTGCTTGATAAGCGCGTTCTTCGGCTCGTGCAGAATGCGTATGAGCGCCTCCTCGTCGAGCGGCTCAAGCGCCGTTACAACGGGCAGTCTGCCTATAAGCTCGGGAATAATGCCGAACTTCACCAAATCCTGCTGCGTTACAAGCTTCAGCAGCTCGGCGCTTTCCTTGTCCTTGGGGGAGCGCACCGCTGCACCAAAGCCCATTACGGACGAGCTTACGCGCTGCGAGATGATTTTCTCGATACCCTCGAAAGCGCCGCCGCAGATGAACAGAATGTTCTTCGTGTTTATCTGAATGAACTCCTGATGGGGGTGCTTTCTGCCGCCCTGCGGGGGAACGTTCGACACCGTACCCTCGACTATCTTCAGCAGCGCCTGCTGAACGCCCTCGCCGCTTACGTCGCGGGTTATCGAGGTGTTCTCGCTGCGGCGGGAAATCTTGTCTATCTCGTCAATGTAGATTATGCCGTGTTCCGCCGCGGCTATGTCGTAATCCGCCGCCTGAATAAGGCGCAGAAGCACGTTCTCAACGTCCTCGCCGACATAGCCCGCCTGCGTGAGCGTGGTGGCGTCCGCAATGGCGAACGGCACGTTGAGCAGCTTGGCGAGGGTCTGCGCGAGCATGGTTTTACCAACGCCCGTAGGTCCGAGAAGCAGAATGTTCGACTTTTGTATCTCAACATCGTCATCGTCAAGGTCGTCGTTTATGAGCGAGCGCTTGTAGTGGTTGTAAACGGACACGGCGAGTATCTTCTTCGCCTCGTCCTGCCCGACAACGTACTTGTCAAGGTACGCCTTTATCTCCTCGGGAGTCTTAAGCGTTATCTCGTCGGGCTGCCATGTGCTGTTTGGCTGCCTGCCCGCGCCCTGAGTGCGCGAAACGTTCCTGGGCTTTATGTCGCCCGCTTCAACAAGGATATCGTACGAGAGCTTTATGCACTCGTCGCATATGCACACATCGCTGTTGGTTTCGCCGTAGAGCATACGCTTTACCTGCGTGTCATGTTTGCCGCAAAAGGAGCAAGTCATGTATATTCTCCTCTTAAGTTACTTTTTATCTTCTATCTCCGCACGGGAGTTGTACACCTTGTCGATAAGCCCGTATTCGAGCGCTTCCTGCGCGGTCATGAAGTTGTCGCGCTCGGTATCGGCGCAGATAGTTTCGTAGGGCTTGCCCGTGTTCTGCGCAAGTATCGTGTTAAGGCGCTCCTTGGTGCGCTTGAGGTTGTTTGCGCGAATCATGATGTCGGTCGCCTGACCCGAAAGCCCGCCGCCTGCGATAAGGGGCTGGTGTATCATTATCTCGCTGTTGGGGAGCGCTATGCGCTTGCCCTTTGCGCCCGCGGAAAGCAGGAACGCGCCCATTGAAGCCGCAAGTCCCATGCAGATGGTGGAAACGTCGCACTTTACGTACTGCATGGTGTCGTAGATAGCCATGCCGTCGGACACAGAACCGCCGGGGCTGTTGATGTAAAGGTATATGTCCTTGTCGGGGTCTTGTCCCTCAAGGTAAAGCAGCTGCGCTACAACGACGCTCGCCGTCGCGGAGTTCACCTCGTCGTGGAGGAGGATTATCCTGTCGTTGAGCAGGCGCGAAAATATGTCGTAGGAACGCTCGCCGTGACTGCTCTGCTCCACTACATAAGGAATGTATGCCATAAGTTAGCTCCTTTCACCGCTATTGCGGACTGCTCCCCGCAGCCGCAAAAAAAGCTCGGGCTGCACCCTGCGGAGAAGCTCTCCGCGCGGCGCTGCCCTTAAAGCCTGCCGCGCCGTAAAGCGCCGCAGGCCCTGCTGCAAGGAATTATTCTGTTACTTCTTCAACCTTTGCGCTGTCCTTAACAAGGTTGAGCGCCTTTTCAAGCTTAAGGTCGCTTCTGATAGCGCTCTCGGGGATAAGCTTCTTGATGTCGTCGGCAGACTTCTTATACTGCTCTGCAAGGTCGCCGTACTCCTTCTCAACGTCCTCGTCGGTAACCTCGATGTTCTCGAGCTGTGCAATCTTCTCAAGGCAAAGGCGCAGGTCTACCTGCTTCTTTGCAACCTCTGCAAAGCTTGCGCGGAACTGCTCCATCTTAAGACCCGTGTACTTAAGGTAGTCCTCAACGGAAATGCGGTTTCTGCTGCTCCACTCCTGCGCTATCTCGTCAACGCGGCGCTCGTACATAACCTGCGGTACTTCCGCCTGCATCTTTGCGGTGAGCGCGTCTACAAGCGCGTTGTCAAGCGCGTTGTCAGCGTCCTCTGCGGACTTCTTCTCGAGATTCGTGCGAATCTTCGCCTTGAGCGCGTCGATGGTGTCAACCTCGTCGTCAACGTCCTTTGCGAACTCGTCGTCAGCCTCGGGAAGCTCCGTACCCTTTATCTCGTGCAGCTTGCACTTGAATACAGCGGGCTTGCCCTTAAGGTTCTCAGCCTGATAATCCTCGGGGAACGTTACGTTTACGTCGAACTCCTCGCCGATGTTCTTGCCGATTATCTGCTCCTCAAAGCCGGGGATAAAGGTGTGGCTGCCTATCTCGAGCGGGAACTTCTCGCCCTTGCCGCCCTCGAACGCAGCGCCGTCAAGGAAGCCCTCGAAGTCGATTACAGCCTTGTCGCCCTCCTGTACGGCGCGGTCTTCAACGGAGATTTCTCTGCCGTTTCTCTTGCGCATCTTGTCTATCTCAGCGTCAACCGCCCCGTCAGTTACAGTCTTGACGGTTTTCTTAAGCTCTAAACCCTTGTAATCGGAAATGTTCACCTCGGGCTTGGTGATAAGCTCAGCCTTGAACGAAACGCCGTTTTCCTTGCTTACCTCGGTTACCTCGGTGTTCTGCACGTCAACGACCTCAAGGCCGCTCTTGTCAACGAGGTCTGCGATGTTCCTGTTGTAGAGGGAGTTTACCGCGTCCTCATAGAAAACGCCCGTGCCGTAGTGGGTCTCGATGACCTTGCGGGGCGCTTTGCCCTTGCGGAAGCCGGGGACGGTGATTTTGCCCTTCTTCGCGTTGTAAGCAGCAGAAACTGCCGCCTCAAACTCCTCCGCGCTGAACTTGAACTCGATAGCATAGGTATTTACCGCTGTGTTGTTCTGAGAAATGATTTCCATTTGTCTGAATTCCTTCCTTGTCCGCAGGGACAATTTTTTATTGCAGGCGCTCCCTCAAAGAGAACCGCCCTGTATTCTTGTCGGGTCGAAGCCGATTCCGTCTGCGGAAACGAGCCTGTATGTTATGCCCGAACGTTCGCCGTTTATTGCGCCGCGAATGCTCGCCCCGTGAAGGTGCGCATAATAGCAGCGCTTTACATTGTATTTATGGAGAAGCTCCGTTATCAGAACGTTCTCCTCCGTGCCGTAGATAGGCGGGTAGTGTATGAACGCCACCAACTCTCCGCCGAGCCTTACGCCCTCCTTAAGGGACATTTCAAGGCGGCCTGCCTCGCGATTAAGCACCTTTGCGTCCGCGGGTTCGCCGTTTTCACGAATCCACCCGCGCGTGCCGCACACGGAGATACCCTCGACAAGATACGCGTTGTTGAACAGGAACGATATTTTATCGAACCCGTTCTCCTCAACGAAAATGCGCATTTTGTTCATCGTCTGCCACCACAGGTCGTGGTTGCCCTTTACGAGGATTTTTTTCCCCTTAAGGCGCGAGTTGATGAACTCGAGGTCCTTTTTGCTGTCCTCAAGCTTCAGCGCCCACGAATGGTCGCCGAGCAGCACTACCGTGTCGTCGTCGGTTATCTTCGCGTTCCAGTTGGCTTCAAGCCGTTCAAGGTAGTTTGTCCACCCCGCGAAGATGTCCATAGGCTTGTCGCAGCCGAGCGACAGGTGAAGGTCGCCTATCGTGTATAGCACAAGCGCCTCCCCCGATTAAGACTTGAGGAAGTCGAGAACGACTGCGCTCATATCCTGCTTTTCAACGCACCCTGTGAACCTTACAGCCTTGTCCTTTGTCGCTGCAAGAGGCGCGGGCATCTTTGTAGAGGTGAGCTTTTCAAGGCGGTCGATTATCTCGAACTCGTCGTCGGTGTCTGCCTTGCCGCCGAGCGCCTCGTAAACAGCGCCGCTGAACTTGTAGGGGTTAGCGGTGGAAGCGATAACGGTCTTGGCGTCGTCGCCCGTTTCGCGCTTGTAGTCCTCGTATACCTTAAGCGCGACAGCGGTGTGCGTGTCGAGCAGGTACGAGTAGCTCTCGAACGTGCGCCTGATAGCGGACTTCGTTTCGTCGTCGGAGCAGCACCCCGCGTAGAAAAGCGCGGAAATCTTGTCCTTGACGTCCTGCGTAACCTCGTATCTGCCGCTTTCCTTAAGGCTTGCGAACCACTCGCTTATCTGCTTGTCGTCACCGCCCGTGAGGTGGTAGAGCAGTCTCTCGAGATTAGAGGAAATGAGTATATCCATAGAGGGCGAAACGGTGGTGTAGAACTTTCTGTTCCTGTCGTAAACGCCCGTTCTGATGAAGTCTGTGAGAACATTGTTGCTGTTGGACGCGCAGATAAGCTTATTCACGGGGATACCCATGAGCTTTGCGTAGTACGCCGCGAGAATGTTGCCGAAGTTGCCCGTAGGCACAACGATATTTATCTTCTCGCCGAACTCCACCTCGCCGTTCTTAACAAGCTCCGCATAGGTGGAAGCGTAGTAGATTATCTGCGGCGCGAGGCGTCCCCAGTTGATGGAGTTCGCGCTCGACAGCAGGATATCGTTCTTTGCAAGGCGCTGCGCTATCGCGTCGTCGGTGAAAATCGCCTTGACGCCGTTCTGGCAGTCGTCAAAGTTGCCCTTGACTGCGCATACGTTTACGTTCGCGCCCTCCTGCGTGGTCATCTGGCGCTTTTGCATACGCGAAACGCCGTCCTCGGGGTAAAACACCGTGATGGACGTACCCGCAACGTCCTTGAAGCCCTCAAGAGCGGCCTTGCCCGTGTCGCCCGAGGTAGCTACGAGTATCGCTATCTGCTTGCCGTCAACCGTCTTTTTAGCGGAAGTCGTGAGCAGGTACGGCAGAATCTGCAGCGCCATGTCCTTGAACGCGCAGGTAGGTCCGTGCCACAGCTCGAGAACATATGTACCGGGAACGAGCTTGGATATCTCGGCAATGCTGTCGCTGTCGAAATTCCTGTCGTTGTACGCGCTGTCAACG
Source organism: uncultured Oscillospiraceae bacterium (assembly GCA_934462925.1). Classification (GTDB taxonomy): domain Bacteria; phylum Bacillota; class Clostridia; order Oscillospirales; family Ruminococcaceae; genus CAG-115. Next base: position 61,032 of record CAKSIT010000015.1, read on the forward strand.
CAGCGGCGTATCTCCTCGGGTGTGAAATCGGTCAGCAGCCTGCTGAATATATCGTACGCCCTGTCTGCATAGCTTTTGTCGCAAAGCGCCAGTATCTCGTCCTTTGTAAGCGCGGGAATGCTCTCGGGGACGTAAAGTCCGCCCTCGTCGGACAGCCCCTTGGTGATAGCGTGCGCGCTCGTCACCTTCAAGGAGGAGTTTCTTGTGCTTTTGTAGTTCATAAAAGCGTCTCCTTTCATGCGGTTCAGTTTACTGTATATACGCCGTCTGTAGTGAACGCGTCCTCGTAAATCTCAACGCGCTCTACCGCGGGCGGCGTACCCGTGAACGTTACCTGCGCGATGTCGTATCGCGGCTGTAACGCCTCGGGGTGTTCTGTAAGGTATGCGTCGGCGGTGAGAATAATGCGCCTGCGCTTTGCAGCGTTTACCGCCTCAAGCCCGCTCACCATGCTGCCGCGCTTTCTCGCCTTCACCTCGGTGAAAACGATAAAGCCGCCGTCCCGCGAGATTATGTCTATCTCCCCGAACGGTCTGCGGTAGTTGCGCGCTATAATCGTATGCCCGCGCCTTTCAAGCACGGCGCACACCGCGTCCTCGCCGAGCCTGCCCTTTTCGCCCTTATCCGTTGCCATTGCGTTTAGCAAAATGCTTCTTGAAAAAGGACTTTCTGTGTATCGGACACAGCCCGTAACGGTCTACAGCCTCAAGGTGAGCCTTTGTGCCGTAGCCCTTGTGCTTTTCAAACCCGTACTGCGGGTAGAGCTTCGCCTGCTCGCACATATAGCGGTCTCTCGCCACCTTTGCAAGCACGGAAGCCGCCGCGACAGCCTCGGAGCGCGCGTCGGCCTTATTAAGGCACTTTACGCGCCCGTCTATCTGCGGCAGAACGTCGCCGTCCACAAGCACAAGCCCCGCGGTCATGCCAAGTCCCTCGCACGCGCGTTTCATCGCGTCAAGGTCCGCGGACAGGATATCGGTGCTTTCTATCTGCTCGACGGAAGACACTGCAATGCAGTACGCAAGCGCCTTTGCGCGTATCTCGTCAAAGAGCTTCTCGCGCTTTTTGGGCGTAAGCTTCTTGCTGTCGTTGAGTCCCTCTATGGGGTTCTCGGGGTCGAGGATAACGGCAGCCGCGTAAACGTCGCCCGCAAGCGGACCGCGCCCCGCCTCGTCAATACCGCAAAGCGCGCCGTACTGCGCCCTCACGCGCTCGTCGAACTCCCTGAGCGATATGTCGTCCGAAAGCCCGTCAAGCGCGAGCCGGTCGCTCTCACTTTTGTGGTGTTTCGAGAGTGATTCTGCCAATCCTGCCACCTCTGTATTCGTCAAGCAGCGTTGCCGCGGCGCGCTCAGCGTCGGGTTCTCCGCCCGAAACGAGCATTCCGCGCGCGCGGGCTATTTCGGTCAGAACATCGCCCTCGCCGCTTATCTTGTATCTTGCCTTTATAAGGTCGGGGTAATCGCGCAGCAGCAGCTCGCCAAGCGCCCTTGCGAGCGCCTCGGCGTCCATAACGTCGTCTTTTATAGCGCCCGTGAACGCAAGCCGCTGCGCGGCTGTCTGGTCGTCAAACTTCGGCCAGAGTATACCCGGCATATCAAGCAGCTCAACGTCCTTATCGACGCTCACCCACTGCTTTCCGCGGGTAACGCCCGGACGGTCGCCTACCTTTGCCTTTTTGCTGTTTGCCATGCGGTTTATAAACGAGCTTTTGCCCACGTTCGGAATGCCCACGACCATAAGCCGCAGCGCCTTTCCTATCATGCCGCGCGCTTTCCTGCGCTCAATAAGCTCGCTCAGCAGCGTTTTTACCGTGGGTACGAACCTGTTGATACCCTTGCCGCTGCGGCAGTCGCACACCATAACGGTCATGCCCCTGCTCTCGTAATACCTGCGCCAGAGGGCGGTCGCCCGCTCGTCGGCGTAGTCGCATTTGTTCATTATCATAATGCGCGGCTTATCCCGCACAAGCTCGTCAAGAATAGGATTCCTGCTGCTTTCGGGTATCCGCGCATCGGTGATTTCCACTACCGCGTCCACCATCTTGAGGTCAGCCTCGATAAGGCGGCGCGTTTTTGTCATATGCCCGGGAAACCACTGGATATTTCCTACATCGCTCATATCAGTCCGAATTTGTCGAACGGGTAAATGCGCACGAACGCCTTTCCCATTATCTGGTCAACATCAATATATCCGACAGAAACCTGGTCGCGGCTGTCGCGCGAGTTGTTTCTGTTGTCGCCCATCACGTACACGCAGTTGTCGGGAACGACGTAGTCAACGCCGCTTGTCGTGCCGAACTCCTCAAGGTGAGTGAGGTCCTTTATATAGTCCTCCTCGAGAAGCTCGCCGTTGCGGTAGACCTCGCCCGCCTCGAAATCAAAGCGGATAGTGTCCCCCGCAAGCCCGATAACGCGCTTGATTATCGGCTCGCCGTACGTTCCCGTGGTTCTGCGCTGAAGCATATCTGCCTGCACGACGACGATATCGCCGTAATCGGGCGTGTACAGGAAGTTTGTAGCGATAACCTTATCCTTATCAAGCAGCGTGTCGTTCATCGAGCCGCCGTCAACGGTGATTGAGCGGAACACGAACAGATTAAGTGCAAGCATAAAAAGCACCGCGTAAACAAGGCTTCCCGTCCAGTCGAGCGCGTCCGCAAAGGGTTTTACCGCTCTCTCGCTTATTTCGTTAGCCTTTTGGGTGATTTTTTCATCAATTCTCTTGTCTGACATTGCACATTCTCTTTCTCAGCATATCCACGCGCAGCCCCGCCGAAGCGGAGCGTTGCATGAATGAGGTTGGTTTGATACGGAGCGCACAGATGTGCGGCATTCCCCGAATTAAACCTTGGACTTAACCTTGGCAGCCTTACCAACTCTGTCGCGCAGGTAGTAGAGCTTAGCTCTGCGAACCTTACCGCTTCTTACTACCTCGACCTTTTCTACTGTCGGGGAGTGGAGCGGGAAAACTCTCTCAATGCCGCAGCCGTGCGCAACGCGTCTTACGGTAAAGGTTTCGTTGATACCGCCGTGCTTCTTGGCGATAACAGTACCCTCGAACATCTGGATACGGCTCTTGTCGCCCTCCTTGATGCGTACGGAAACCTTAACAAGGTCGCCTACTGCGATTACGGGTGCGTTTTCCTTCATGCTGCCCTGCTCAATGATTTTTAATGCGTCCATTTTTTCCTCCTAGACGTTTGCGGACATTCTTGAAACCGACTTTTTCGGGCGTTATGCCAGAGGTCGCTTCCCCTGTTTTCAGCGGACTGTCCGTGTAATGTTTGGCTTTTCGCCTCGCATTGACTCACGCTGCGTGTACCATGCTTTGGGCATAGTTATAGCAGCGGATACTAAATGCTTTAATATTTTAACACATACGCCGAAAAAAATCAAGGGGTTTTTCACAACTTCTCATACATTTTTCACTAAACGGCGGTGATTTTTTTGTAAAAATCACTCAAAACGCCGCGCAAGCCATCCTCCACGCCCATAACCCCGCGCCGCGCTCAGATTCCGCCTGCGCGCCGCCGCCGAAAAAATTCGCAAAAACCACTTGCATTTTACGCCGCCGCGTGATATAATATATATGTTACGCGTCCGTAGCTCAGCTGGATAGAGCACTAGCCTCCGACGCTAGGTGTCGTGCGTTCAAATCGCATCGGGCGTACCAGCGAGTGCCTCGCACGCAATTCCGCGGCGAGGCGCTCTTTTTTACGTGTTTTCATCCGCGTTACACGTGGATTCAAAGCTGCATATAACAGCGAGTGCCTCGCACGCAATTCCGCGGCGAGGCGCTCTTTTTTACGTGTTTTCACCCGCGTTACACGCGGATTCAAAGCTGCATATAACAGCGAGTGCCTCGCACGCAATTCTGCGGCGAGGCGCTCTTTTTTACGTGTTTTCACCCGCGTTATGCGTGGATTCATTGCTGCAAACCCACAAGTGATATGAAGTTTTCCACACGATTTTCCGCAAAGACGGGCGTCAACATGGGCGTCAAATTTGCTGTGAAAACTACTTTTGGCGCTAAAATCCCGTTAAGAATGTTGCAAGCCCCTTAACACACACTCCCATACACGCTATAATAAACTTGCGGCGCGGCTCTTACAACGTGCCTGTAGACTTAACAGTCCCGTGCGGGGGAACGCGCGGGGCTGCTCCTTTTTGTGCAGAAAAACGCCCCGCCTGAAGCCCCCTGTTAAACTGCACCTCTGATTCGCTCCCGCTGAGCGTTACAGCAATTTCACTTGCCATAAGCGGGCTGTTTGTTAGAGCCTTGAATTGATACAGTCATCGGAGCAGCACATTCTTTTATAAATGTGCTTAAACCGTCAATGTAGATTTCAATATGAAACAAATCTTCCGCAACCACAAGCTGGAACGCCTTCACTTCCGATTTTTTCTTTTTTATTTGGTTTTTTCCTTGAGAATTTCGCCAATTTCAATCATTTCCTCATAGCGTTTTTTGAACTTGTCGTGACTGCCTCTCATCTGCGGGTGATAAAAGGATACCACAGGCGTAACGTGGTCGTCCCTTATCTTAACCGTAAAATAGTTGTATTTTGCCTCCGTGATAGGGTTCTGCCAATACGAAACCTGCGAGCTGTCAAAGATGATATCGTGCAGAATATCGGCATTCTTGCCGTTGCCCCGTCCACAGCATATAATAATATCAGGCTGATACAATTCAATCTGTTCCTTGATGTAAACCCTGTCCGCCTCAGCATATTCGCGTATTGTGTCATTCTCGGCAACCGCGTCACCGCCAACCTTTTTTAAGTTCATCGCGGCAACCTTGCGAAGCCAAAAGCTCTTGTCCGACTTGCTGACATAGCGGGGATATTCCCCTTGTTCAAGGAGCGCCTTTGTCCATCGTGCAATGTTATTCCACGTTTTCCAATAGGTCGAGCTTTCTTCCGATAAAAGATACTTGCACAAATCTTCGTTTCCGTTTTCCCAGTTTGCTTCTTTCAGCACAAACAGAATTTTGTACGCCTGCTTGTTCCATTCTTGTTCGTCAAATATTCCGTCGGAGATAAAATATTGATATCCGCGCTCGGATTTCCACCTTGCGAACAATGCCTGTTCCTGTTCCTTTATCAAAGTTTGTTCTCCTGTCAATAATCGTATTAGTCATTCAACAGAAATAATAAACCACACAATTGCAAAGTACACACAACCCAACAGGAGCAGCGCGATAATTCGCACGTATTTTCTTATTTCCTTGAGATAAAACATCTCGTCTTTGGCTTCGCCTGAACGCTTTCCGCTTTTTACGACAGCGTATACAATAAAGGCAAAAATTACAGCCGCTATAATAAGCGCTATTATCGCGCCGAAGCTGAACCAGCCTGTGCTGTCTGTTCCGACAGCGGCAGCAGAAAATAACGTCATTGAATTACCTCCACAAATTATTTACTCTCATTTTATCACACAATTATGTAAATGTCAAGCGGCTCTTTTCATGCCCGCGAAATAATCCCCCGAAAAATTTTTCTCCTCCTGCAACATTCTCCCCCTCTGCGCTGTTTATCTGTTGAAAGCCGATGAGATTCGGAGAAAAAAGCTTAACATAAGGAGAACAAAACCATGAAAAGATTTACGATTACCTCTGTTGCAGCGGCATTTATTCTTACCCTTGCAGGGTGCGCGCAGAACGCTCCCGACGGCAACTCGCAATCAAACAGCAACTCGCAATCAAATAGCGCTACAAGCGCCGCTGACAACGCTTCGTCCGATACGGGCGCGCAGACCGATATTTCCGCCGCGGACATTGAAAAGAAGCTTGCGGAAGCGCTTGGCGACGGCTACCTGTGCGACACGGACTTTGACGAGGAGTGGTTCAAGAACTACTACGGCTTTGACATGGCGCAGATAGACGAGTACGTGGCTAAGCAGAACGCTATAAGCGCTGTGAACCCCGATACCGTAATCGTCCTTAAGGTAAAGGACGGCTACGCGGACGCCGCCGTCGAGCTGCTGAACACCGCCTTTGCGCAGCAGGTAAGCTACATAAGGCAGTACCCGTTCGGCGTGCAGAAGGTGATGAACGCGCGGCTGTTCAAGAGCGGAAATTACGTTATCTTCGCGCTTGCGGGCGCAGGGTACGACGGCGAGGATTCCGAGGAGGAGCTTAAGCTTGCACAAGCCGAATACGCAAAGGTTGACGGCGCGATAAAGGATATCTTCGGCGCTCTGCCCGAGAACTTAGCGGCAGTACCCGAGGACAACGGGAGCAGCGGCGGCTTTATGGATTTCACGGACGACTCTTTCTACGGCGAGTTTGAATACGCAGGCTCTGACGATATGCCCCTGCTCGGCGGTTAATAAGAGAGGGCGCTATGGTATTCTCGAGCCTTACGTTTCTGTTAGCGTTCCTGCCGCTCGTGCCGGCGGTCTATTTTACCGCGCCAAAGCAGCTTAAGAACGCCGTGCTGTTTATTTTCAGCCTGCTTTTTTACGCATGGGGAGAGCCTGTTTACGTGGGACTTCGGGCAAGCGCGAGTCGGGCGGCGTATATTTTGCTTCGGACGGCTACCTTATCGACAAATTCACCGCGTACAGCGCAAAGCAGTTCGCAAAGAACGTCGCCGCGCTTTCCGCGCTCGGCTCAAAGCTCTCCGAAAGCGGCGCTGCCATGCGCGTAATGCTCGTGCCGACCGCCGCGGAGATACTCTCCGACAAGCTGCCCGCGTTCGCCCCGAACCTTGACCAGAGCGCGCTTATAGAATACGCGCGCGTCTGCGGGCTTGACGTTACGGACGTTACGGAAGCGCTGCGCGCGCATTCCGACGAGTACATATACTACAAAACCGACCACCATTGGACGAGCCTTGGCGCGTACTACGCCTACGGCGCGTGGAAAGCGGCAAAGGGCGAAACCGCCGAGCCGCTCTCCGCATGGACGCGCGAAACGCTCTGCGTCGACTTTCGCGGCACTACCTACGCCAAGGTGAACTACCCCGCCGCCCCGTTCGACGAGATAGACGCGTATTATAAGCGGCAGCATTCCGTTTCATACAACGCGGGCGCGTACACCGCGGACAGCCTTTACGAGCGCAAGTACCTCGGCGGGAGCGACAAGTACGCAGTGTTCTTAAACTCAAATCAGGCGCAGACCGTAATAAGCGGCAGCGGCGAGGGAAAGCTCCTTATAATCAAGGATTCCTACGCGAATACGTTCGCGCAGTTCACCGCGGACGAATACGCCGAAACGCACCTGCTCGATATGCGCTTCTACAAAGGCTCGGTTTCCGATTATGTAAAAGAAAACGGCATAACCGAGGTGCTTGTGCTTTACAATATCCCAAACTTCGCAGACGACAAGGGCGCGGCTATGGCGTACTAAACAGGCGTGTTTTTCCCCAAAAATGCAAATACCGCCCGCAGGTTCAATGCCTGCGGGCGGTTCAGCTTGTCGAATAAATCAAATTTGCCCGCGTATGCGGGCTTTGAAATCACTTTTTTGCCTCGGGCTAAAGGTGACTGCGTCGACCTGGCTGAGGAAAAAAACTCTTTTATCCGTGCAAGTGTGTACGCGACGCTGCGCTTACGCAACGCGACGCTGCGCTTACGCAACGCGACGCTGCGCTTACGCAACGCGACACCATGCTACGCATGGCTTACGCAACGCGACACCTCGCTACGCTCGGCTTACGCACGCGACGCTGCGCTTCCCGTGATTGACTGCGGAAGCATTCCGCCCGCGCTAATGCAATAAGCGCTATACACATTATTTGCCGTTTTTTTGTGAATCTTGCACAACGCACGCCTACGAATAATAAAACAGCGCCGAATTTACGCTCGGCGCTGCCTTTTGTGCCTGTATGGCTTTATATTCCCCACTCGGCGCTTTCGTTCTGCAGCGCGCACATTCTCGCGAACGTGCCGCCGCTCTTAAGCAGCTGCGCGGGAGTTCCCTGCTCCGCCGCCCTGCCGTTTTCAAGCACCACAACGTGGTCTGCGCCCGCTACGGTGCGCATTCTGTGGGCGATTATAAGCACGGTCTTGTCCTTGATAAGGCGCGAGAGAGCCGTCTGAATGAGCGTTTCGTTCTCAACGTCAAGGGACGCTGTAGCCTCGTCCATAAGGATAACGGGCGCGTTTTTGAGGAACGCCCTCGCAATGGAAATGCGCTGGCGCTCGCCGCCCGAAAGCTCGCAGCCGTTCTCGCCTATCTCGGTGTTGTAGCCGTTCGGCAGCTTCTCGGCGAACTCGCTGCAGTTTGCAAGCCGCGCCGCCGCAAGCACCTCGTCGTCCGTGGCGTCCTTTCTGCCAAGGCGAATGTTCTCCATTATCGTGTTGTTAAATAGCGTTACGTCCTGGAACACTATGGAATACAGCCCCAGCAGCGCCTCGGGGTCGGTGGCGTCCACGTCCATGCCGCCCACGGTTATCCTGCCCTTCGTGCAGTCCCAGAAGCGCGCGGCCAGCCGCGAAACGGTGGTCTTGCCGCCGCCCGAAGGCCCGACAAGCGCGGTGACCTCGCCCTGCTTTGCCGTGAACGATACGTCCTCCAGCACGCTCTCGCCCTCCTTGTAGGCAAAGCCAACATGGTCGAACACTATGTCGCAGCCGCGGTTTGTGAGCTGCTCCGCGCCCTCCTGCACGGGCGTGTCGAGTATCTCGTTCATGCGGTCTACCGCAGCCTTTGTGGATATTACCGCCGCAAGGTTGTTGAGCGCCGCCTGAAGCGGGTCGTAGAGCCTTGAAGCTACGATTATGAACATGAAGAACGTAAGCGCGTCTATTTCCTGCGAAACGAGCAGCGCGCCGCCCGCTATTGCAACGGAAGCAATGCCAAGCTTTAGTATAACGCCCGACGAGCTTACAAACGCCGCCGTTGAAAGCTCGGAGATGATAGAGCGCTTTTCTACGGCGCGAATCTTGCGCTCCAGCCCGTCAAGGTAGGCGTCCTCGGCGTTGTTCGCCTTAAGGTCGCGCATGGTTTCAAGGCACTCCTGTATGCCGTCCGCGCACGCCATTTTCGCCGCCATGGACTTTTTGTGCATTGCGTGCTGCACCTTGTTGGTAGAGCCTACTATCGCAAACGCCACGGGCAGCACCCAGAGCGCCGCAAGCGCCATTTTCCGGTTGAACGCGAAAAGGCTCGCGGAAATAAGCGTTGTGGAGATTATAGCGCCCGCAAGCGGCGGCACAAAGTGCGAGAACGCCGTTTCAAGCAGCGCGCAGTCGTTCATTATCGTACTTGTAAGGTCCGCAAGGTCCTTTTTGCCAAAGAACGAAAGCGGAATCCTGCGCAGCTTTTCCGCTATGGTTATCCTGCGCACGCCCGTTTCAACGTAGGTTGCAAGGAACGTTGAGTTGTACTGGAAGTGCGTTACGAAGAATATCAGCAGCAGGCAAACCGCTGTGCCTATCGCATAGAACCACACCCTGTTCCCCGCAATGCCGCCGTCTAAAAGGTCGCTTATCATAAAGTACAGAAGCGTTACGGGCAGCATAAACGTGATATTCTGCAAAACGCACGCGATAACGCCCTTTACAAGGTCCTTTGCGCCCTGCTCGCTTAAGGCGAAGCGGCGCTCGAGATACTTTATCATTTCGCAGCCTCCTTTTCAAGCTTCCACTCTGCCGACTTTTTGTAGTCGCTCCACATTTTTGCAAATATGCCGCCGCTCCCGGAAAGCTCCGCGCCGCTGCCCGATTCGGCGATTCTGCCGTCCGCCAGCACGAATATCCTGTCCGCGTTTATTACCGTGGAGAGCCTGTGCGCTATCATTATAACGGTGCGCCCCTTAAGCAGCTCGCCGAACGCGCGCTGCACCTTTACCTCGTTGTCGGGGTCTGCAAACGCCGTCGCCTCGTCAAGTATAACCACGGGCGAGTCTTTGAGGATTACGCGCGCTATAGAAACGCGCTGCTGCTCGCCGCCCGAAAGGTATATGCCGCCCGTGCCTATCACGGTGTTCACCCCGTCGGGGAGCTTTGCTATGATGTCGCCGCACTGCGCCGCCTCGAGCGCGCGCATTACCTCGTCGTCCGCAGCGTCGGGCTTTGAAAGCCTTACGTTTTCAAGGATAGTCCCCTTTATAAGGCGGCTGTTCTGGAACACGAACGATACCGTGTTCATAAGCTGCTCCTTGGGGAAATCGCGCACGTTCACACCGCCGATAAGCACCTCGCCGCCGTCCGCGTCGAAAAAGCGCGAGATTATGTTCGCGAGGGTGGTCTTACCGCCGCCCGACGGCCCAACGAACGCGCAGGTCTGCCCCGAGCCTATTTTGAGCGAAACGCCGTCGAGCGCCTTTTTCCTGCCGTCGTAGCTGTAGGACACGTTACGCAGCTCTACGGAATAGTCCGCGGGCTTTACGGGCGAAGCGCCGTGCGAGAGCGGCTTCATGGACATTACGCTGTCTATGCGCGTGATGGCGTCGCTTACTATCATCTTGTTCTCGCTGTTGAACATTATTTTGGTGAGCGTTACGGTGATAAGCGGCGTTATTATTATGTAGAAGATAAGGTTGAGCATAAGCTCGTTTGTAACGCCGTCGGCGCTGAACCATACCGCCGCCGCTATAAGCATTGCGAAAATGGCGTTCACCGCCGTTGTAAGGAACATCATGGGCAGCCGCAGCTGGTTCGTATAGCGCGTTGTCCACTCGCCGTAGCGGTCTATAGCGCCCTTAAAGCGCCTGAACGAGTACACCGTCTGCCCGAACGTCTTTACAACGGGTATGCCGCGCACGTACTCTACCGCCTCGTTGGACATATCGTTCAGCGCGTTCTGGTACTCCGTCATGCTCTTTTGCAGGCTCTTTCCCGTCATAAACACCATCATTATAACGAACGCCAGCACCGCGGGTACAAGGCTCAGAAGCCCCAGCCGCCAGTCGAACGCCAGCATAAGCACGAGCAGCGCAAGCGGCGTTATGTACGCTGTTACCGTGTCGGGCAGCATATGCGCAAGGTAGGTTTCCGTAGCGCCGCTGCACTCGTTTATTATCTTACGCAGCCGCCCCGTGCCGAAGCTCTCCGCAAAGCCGAGCGGAAGCCCCGCAATATGGCGGGTCATAGCTATGCGCAGGTTTGTCGCCACGCGGAACGCCGCAAGGTGCGAGCATAGCAGCGCCAGAATATACACGATAAACGCAAGCGCGGACGTACCCATGGCAGCCCAGCCCCACGCGCCTATATGCTCCGCGCGGGCGAAGTCTGGGCTTACCTCAAGCACCTCCTTAATTATGCGCCACAGATACCAGAACGGCACAAGCGCTATAAGCGCGCTTATTCCCGCAAGCGCCCACGACAGGTACGTGAACGCCTTGTGCGCGCCCGCATACCCCATCAGCACCGAAAGGTCCGATTTCTTCTTCAAGTTTTACTCCTCCTTTTGTTAGCTTTGGCTAACTATATATGGGAATCTCTAAAAACCGGTTTGAAAAGGGAAAATGGGTAGAGTGCGCCGAATGCGATGAAAGCCGACGAAGTAAGG
>CAKSIT010000016.1 GCA_934462925.1 uncultured Oscillospiraceae bacterium
GGGTAGCCCATGCGGGCGGTTACGGCTACGTGTACCTTGTTGGCGTTTGTTTTCACACGCGGGCGGGGTAGCCCCCGCAGGCGGTTACGGCTACGTGTGCCTTGTTGGCGTTTGTTTTCACACGCAGGCGGGGTAGCCCCCGCGGGCGGTTACGGCTACGTGTGCCTTGTTGGCGTTTGTTTTCACACGCGGGCGGGGTAGCCCCCGCGGGCGGTTACGGCTCTTTGTGTGAACTCCCAAACGCGGCAAGCGCGCCTGCAGGGCGTTTCAGCTGAATATACGGCGAGTCCGCAGTTTTACATGGCTGCGGACTTTCTGCTTATAATGCTCCGTGTGGGGGAACGTGCGGCGGGCTGTGCGGCTCATGCGCGCTAACAGGCTTACGCTCCTTGCGAACGCTCTCCCTTGCGCAAATGCTCCCTGTGTGAAGCCGCCTTTATGCAAACGCGCCCACGCGCGTACGCCCCCCGCGAACGCGGCAAAGCGAATCCCCCCGCCGCATGGCAGGGGGAGAACATATTGCGTTATCGGCGTTATCAGCCGTTGCCCTCGGAGAGGACGTAGATATCTACGTAAACAGCGCCCCAGCGGCAGCTGTCGTCGTAATGCTCTGCCATATTTCCAAAGTAGAGGTCTACCGCCACCGTGCCGTCCATAAGCCCGAGGCCCGTATCTGCGGCTATTGCGTAACCGTAAACGCGGCTGCCGTCCTGTGCGACAATGTACAGCTCGCTGCCGTAGGGAATAACGTTCGGGTTTACCGCGACTGTGCCTATAACGGCGGCTCTGCCGCTTGCCGTGCGGGCGTTATAGCCTGCGGTATACGCTGTGGACTTGCCCGAGATAATGCGCGTATAGCTTTCGGGCAGACCGTTTACGAGCTTAAGGGACGACGGGTCGTCCATCTTTGCGTAGGGCGTTGCGAGAGCCGTTCCGCGCTCGATAACCTGCGTTACGGGTTCAGCCGTCACCTGGTCAATCGAAAGCTCCTGCGAAGCAAGCTCGCCGTCGATGTACTTTTCCTTGATGAAGTAGGTGCGCGTACCCGCGACGCCCTCGGTAACGACTCTTTCCTTGCCTATGGCGAGGTTCGAGTTATCGGTGTAGACCGTTTCAAACGGGATTTCCGCGGTATTCGCGCGCATTTCGTAGCTTACGCGGGTCACCTTTATGTCCATATCGGCGAACGCGGGTTCGGTTACGTCGCAGCTTACGATATCGTTCGCGCCTATCTCAACGCCCGCCTTTTCGAGCGCCTGCCCCGCCGTGCCGCCTATAACGGACACCTGCGTTGTTTCGCCGTCGGCGGTAACGTTCACGGTGAACGCGCGGTGAATGGTGATGTACGCGGTGCTTTCGTCCGCCGTTTCGTAGGTCACGCGGTCGTCCGCGCCGAGGGAATAGCCGCCGCTGCGGAGAATCGCGTACACGTCGGATTCCGAGGTCATAAGCTCCTTTGTCACGCCGTTGTCGGTGATGAAAACGCGGTCGCGGAAGTAAAGGTTACCCGTCATCATAACGACCATCAGCACCGAGGCGAAAAACAGCCCGAGCTTCATAACGCTGCTCTTTACGAGCATTTTGTTCATTTTTGCATTGACTATCTGTGGTTTCATATTGCCTCCGTAAAGTCCTTATCGGAGGGACTTGCCCTCCATCGCGCAGCGGGTATTGCGTGCTGCGTGCGATAATTTCCTTGTTGTACGGCTCGCAGGTCCTTGGGGAAGACCCTTGTGCCGCGGGCAAACGCACTGTCCCCAACAGAGCATTGCCATGAAAAAAGGGCGCTGATATGCCTTTATCTGTCTTTGCATATTCAAGTGCGCGTGCCTCCCTAGGGGGATAGCACGCACAAAGCCTGCCCTTTCGTCAAGGTGATGTTATTATAACCGATTCGGCTGTAAATGTCAAACAGAAAGGCAAGGCTATTTTTGTGCAATTTGTCCAAAATAGATTTGTAACCGATTTGTAACCGAATTGAATACGGGTTGAATGCTGGCATATTCTGTAAAATAAAGTTTTTGTTATTGTAATATTAACTAAAATTAAGTTTAAGATTTTCGTATACAAACTGCACGTATTTTAACGGCACGAAAGTGCGGATTATCGTAAGTTTCCACAATAAAATACTGCGCCGCAAACGCGCTTTAATATATAATATAGTATACCCCGAAAGGACGTGGCGAAAGCGCGCGGCGTTCCGCCCGAAAAAGCGTGGGGCAAAACGCCCGCGCACGCCCCGAGCCGAAACGTTCACAGCCCGAACCTTGCGGGCAATGCTGCGGGGTTGTTCTTTATACGGCTGCGGCTGAATATACTTTAGCATACCTGCATAAATCGGCAGCGGGTCTGCCTGATAGGAGTGTGAACGCAATGGAGAACATCATAACGGGCGCGGCAGGGCGCTCTCACAGCGGGGAACGCCTCCCCGAAGCGCCTGCGCGGGCGGAAGCTCCCGCCGAGGGCGAGCGCGCGCAGTCCCCCGAGAAAAAGCGGGCGGCGCATAGGGTGCGCACAGGGCGCGGAAGCCTGCTTGTAATGGCGCTTGCGGCGGTGCTTGGCGCGGCTGGCGGCGCGGTGGCTGCGAACCGCCTTGGCGGCTGCGCGGGGGTTCTGCTCACCACCGAGGGCAGCTTTCTTACGCTGTTTCTTATACGGGCGGTATACGGCGGGGCTTTTTTGCTGGCGGAGTACATACTGGGCTTTTTTGCGCTCGGCGGGGCGATTGTGTGGGCTGTGCCGCTGCTTTGCGGCATGGGTACAGGGCTGACGCTTATGGCGGCGGGCGCGCACAGGGCGGCTCTTCTGCCGGGGGCGGTGATGACGCTTGCGGCGGCGGTTTTCGGCGCGCAGCTTTCGGACAGCCTTTCGGGGCAGCTGCTGCGGGTGCTTACGGGCAGCCGCACGGGGCTTGTCATCACCAACGGCACGGCGGGCGACTACACGCTGCGCTTTCTGGGGCTTCTTGGCGTTAATATTGCTGCGGGACTTATCGAGGCGGGCATAAAGCTCGGGCTGAACGGGGGTGCTTAAGTGAGAAAAAAGAGAAAGCGCTCGGCGGCAGCGCCGTTTGCGGCGGGAGTGGCCGTAGGGCTTGCGGCGGCGCTTATTGTGTCGGCGACGGGCGCGGCGGCGATAGCGCTCGGCGGCTCGGCGGGGCTTGCGGGGGTAATTTCCGTGGCGGCGGCGGGAGTGGGCTGTTTTTTCGGCGGGCGTACTGCGGGGGCGCTCAGGCGCAGCGGCGGGCTTAAAACGGGCGCGCTGTGCGGCGTGCTTATATTCCTGCCGCTGCTTTTGCTGTCGCTCGTTTTCGGGCAGTGCGGCGGAGCGCTTATGTGGTTCAAGGCGGCGCTCTGCACAGCCGCAGGGGCTGTCGGCGGGGTGTTCGGCGTAAACAGCAGCTACAGCAAGGCGTAGGGCGAATGCGCGGCGCGCAAATTCTCCCGCATAGCGCTAGCAATAGCGGACGCAAAAAGCACGGCAGGTGAGGGCGCGGCAAGGTAAGCGCACAAGCTTCTGCACGAATGCCCCGTGGAGCGCTTGCGGCAGGCGCGTAAAAGCTTGGTAAGCTTGGGCGCGGCGCAAGCGGCTACAGCAGGGCGAAGCCGCAAGCGAACAGCCCCTTAAAGGCTCATTCTTAGCAGGCATAGGCGCGGCGCGCAAATCCCCCGCACAGCGCCTGCAACAGCGGGCAAAAAAAGCACGCAAGCCCCCACAGCGCCGCCGCGCGAAAATCCCAAAACACACCCCCGCTCCTATAAATATAAGCGAGCGGAGAAAGCCAAAACTATTAAGGCAACACCGCACAATTAGCGGCTAACGCCTTTTCCGCACGCTTGCTTGCATCTTTTCCGCCATATTGCACAATTCGTCCTAGCAAGGCATACAGCCTTGCGTCGTCCTCATTGTACAATCTGACGAAAAATCTGACTGCGCAATCGCGCGAAAATAATTATGCGGTATTGCCTTAACTATTAACTATGAAAATAAAGTTGTTCTTTTCCACCGCCGCCGTGCTGCTTGCAGGCGCGTTTATACTGGGAAATCCCGAAGCCGCATCGGCGGCGGTGCGGGCGGCTGCCGAGAGCTGCCTTGACGTTATAGTGCCGTCGCTTTTTGCGTTTACGGTGCTTGCGGTTTTTTTGCGGGACAGCGGGCTTTACCGCGTGGCGCTCAAACCCCTTACGCTGCCGTTGTCGCGGCTGCTGCGCATGGACGAGGAGCTTTGCGCGTACATAATACTCGGCAATATCGGCGGGTATCCCGTCGGGGCGAAGCTGCTTTCGCAGGCGGTGGACGAGCGGCGCATTACCCCGCAGGACGCGGGACGGCTGCTGTGCTGCTGCTTCGGCAGCGGACCGTCGTTTGTTATAGGGATTGCGGGTATGCGGGTTTTCGGGAGCGCTGCGGTGGGCGGCGCGATATTCGCGGCGTGCTTTTTGTCGGCGCTTGTTGTGGCGGCGGCGGTGCGCGCGCAGGGGGAAATAACGCTGCGCGGGGAGCGGAGTGCGCCGCAGCCCACGGCGCAGTGCCTTGTTAAGTCTGTGATGACGGGCGCAAGGGTGATGTTTACGGTGTGCGCGATGATTACGGCGTTCGCGGCGGTAACGGCGCTCCTTGACGCGGTGGGAGCGCTGCGGCTTGCGCAGGCGGCGTTCGAGCGCCTTGGCGCGGGCGAGGACGCGGGGCGCATTCTCCATGCGCTGCTTGAGGTGAGCCGCACGGGCGAGCTGTCGGGCGCGGGCTTTGCGAGCGTGCCGCTGTGCGCGGGGCTGCTGTCGTTTGGCGGGGTGTGCGTGCTGCTGCAGGTGGCGGCGGTCGCGGGGAATATTCCGCTGAAACGCTTTTTGCTTACGCGCCCGCTTGCGGCGGCGCTTAGCGCGGTGTTCGCGCTGCCCGCGGGGCTTATTCCGCGCGCGGCTGCGGCGGCTGTTCCCGCGGGGGGAGCGTACCCGTTCACGGGGGGCGCTGCGGCTTCGGTGTGCGTGCTTGTTATGTGCGGGATTCTGCTTGCGGGCGAGGATAAGGCGCGCAGGTAGGCGCGAATATTACAGAACGATTACAGTTCTTTCAAAACTATTACAGTTGTATTACAGTTTTGTTACATTTGTTGACTTTTTCTGAGCATATGGTATAATTATATCAACGGGGGCGCACTTAACATATACAGCATTCCACAACCCGATTCTCACCGATATTATTCCACCCGATAAGCAATATCCCATGCCCCCGATATATAGCGGCAGGCGCTGTTTTTTAGCAGCGTCTTTGCTTTTGCCCGCATAATCTACAGAATTTTCCGAAAAAGGGTTGACAGCGCGGGCGCGTATGTAGTATAATTAAATAATACGCAGACATAACGTAAATGGTAATTATACGGCTGCCGCGCGGAGGGCGGAGCGGTCATGGTCAAAGGGGCAATTATTGTGAAAAAGAAGATTTACATACTTCTCTCATGCTCGGAAACAATGGTGTCGAAGTGCATTGGCGTGTTCACCGCCGAACCCTACACCCACGCTTCCATAGCGTTCGACGCGGGGCTGTCGCCGCTATATTCGTTCGCAAGGCTCGGGAAGTACCCCCTCCCGGGAGGGTTCAGGCTGGAGTTTACGGACTCGGGCTATTACAAGGAACACAGCGGCATTCGCTGCGCGGTGTACTCGCTTGAAACGGACGAGCGGTCGTTCGAGGTGGCGCGCGGCGTTGTGGAGAAAATGCGCAGCGAGCCTGCGCTCTACCGCTACAACGTGCTGGGGCTGGCGCTTTGCAAGCTTAACATTGCGTGGCGCAGGGAACATTACTACTTCTGCTCGGAATTTGTGAGCCATGTGCTGACGGCGGCAAATTGTATGGAGCTGCCGAAAAATCCCTCGCTCATGCGCCCATGCGACTTTATGCGCCTGCCCGGGCTTAAGTTCGAGTTCGAGGGGACTATGAGCGAGCTTGCAGAGCGCTGCAGCCTTAACAGGGCGCTTGCGCAGTCAGGCAGCTTAGCGTAATTCAGCGTAATTCAGCGCAGTTTTGCGCCCGTTCCATCTTAATACAACGCGCCGTCCCGACTGTTTGCGGGGCGGCTTTTGCTATTGGGCGCGGCGTTTTTTGAACGTTTTTGCAAAGCGCGGGTCAAAAATATTCATAAAACAGAAATAGCAGTCGTTATTGTTATTTGCCGCTACATTTTATGTTAAGCGTAAATTCACAATTGCGGCGCTATTCATTGTGAATAAATTACAAAAAAATCACAAAAAACGCCAAATAATTTTATTGATTTGTACAACGCTTTTTGTGGAAAATGTCGGAAATTACACTTGATTTGAATAACCATTTGTGATATAATACTATTAAAGTAAGTCACGGCGCGCACACTTTTCAAAGCGCGTGCGGTGGCAATTATTTCAAGGAGGTATTATATGAAATCCATAGGTGTAAAGATACTTATCTCGTGCATTTTAACTGTCGGGATATCGCTGTTCACGCTGGGCGGGTTCGCGTGCATTATGTCGTACAACGCTTCGCACGGGCTTGCGGAGGAAACCCTTGCGTCCTCGGTGCAGATAGCTTCCGAGCGCGTTGAGTGGGAGATGACCGCTTACGTAAACGTTGTAAAGCAGCTCGGGCTGTTCAAGCGTTTGTCAGACCCCTCTACGTCGCAGGAGGACAAGCAGCACATTCTCGACCAGTCAAAGCAGCAGTTCGGATTTCAGGATATTATGATAGTAAACGAGGACGGCAGCTGCTCAGACGGCAACAATTACGCCGACAGAGAGTACTTCCAGAACGCCATGAAGGGCGAAACCACCATCACCGAGCCTACCGTATCAAGGCTCACGGGCGAGCTGCTGATGATATTCGCAGGCCCGCTGTGGGAAAACGGCGAGGCCAACACCACCGTTAAGGGCTGCGTTTTCGCCGTACCCGACCCCGAGTTCTTAAACGACATTATGCGCGGCATTAACATAAGCGAAAACTGCGACGCAAGAATTGTGGACGGCGATGGCGACACAATTGCGGACGTTGACAGCGACACCGTAAAGAACGGCGAGAACATCGAGGAGCTTGCCAAGACAGATTCGAGCTATTCAGGGCTTGCCGCTGTACACGCAAAGATGAGAGCGGGCGAAACGGGCTTTGCAAGCTATAGGTATAACGGCGATACGGAGTACGCGACATACGCGCCCATCGAGGGTACTAACGGCTGGTCGCTTATCGTATACGCGCCGAGCGGCGACTTTATGAGCGGCACATACCGCGCGGTAATTCTTACCATAGTGCTGCTTGTTATAGCGTGCTGCGTATCCACCGTAATTTCCGTAGGGCTTGGCAGGAAGATAGGCGTCGCTGTAAAGGTATGCACGGAGCGTATCGAAAAGCTCTCCGTAGGCGACCTTACAAGCCCCGTACCCGAGATATCCTACAAGGACGAAACGGGCAGACTGTGCGACGCTACCAAGGTTACCGTTACAACGCTCAACAATATCATTACGGACGTAGGGCGTATACTTGAGGCTATGTCGGGCGGCAACTTTAACGTACATACCACGCAGAACGAGCAGTATTACGTTGGCGACTGCAGCCGGCTTCTCGCGTTCCTGCGCGATATAAACCACAAACTCAGCTCCACCATGGCGCAGATAGGCACGGCTTCCGACCAGGTTGCGGCGGGTTCTGAGCAGGTATCCGCAGGCGCGCAGGCGCTTTCGCAGGGCGCTACGGAGCAGGCTTCCTCTGTAGAGGAGCTTGCGGCTACGATAAGCGTAGTATCCGACATGATAAACAAGAACGCCGCCAACGCGCAGCAGGTTACCGCGCAGACCAACGAGGCGGGCGGTCAGCTCACGCAGGCCACCAAGAAGATGGACGACCTTATCGGCGCTATGAACGAGATAAGCACGTCCTCCGACGAAACGAAGAAGATAATCAAGACCATAGAGGATATCGCGTTCCAGACGAATATACTTGCGCTCAACGCCGCTATCGAGGCTGCGCGCGCGGGTGAAGCGGGCAAGGGCTTCGCGGTAGTTGCGGACGAGGTAAGAAACCTTGCCGCAAAGTCCGCCGAGGCTGCGCAGAACACCACGCAGATGATAGAGGGCACAGTAACCGCCATAGAACACGGCAACACGCTTGTAAACGAGGCCGCCGCGGAAATGAACCTTGTAATGACGAGCGCTTCCAAGGCATCGCAGCTTACAAACGAGATTTCCGACTCCGCGCAGGAGGCTGCGGATTCCATCAAGCAGATTTCCGTTGGTATCGAGCAGATATCCAACGTTGTGCAGACCAACTCCGCGACGGCAGAGGAATCTGCGGCGGCTTCCGAGGAGCTTTCCGCGCAGGCGGCAATGCTCAAGGGGCTTGTAAGCTCGTTTACGCTGAGAGACAAAGATGTAGCGGGCATGAACGTTTGATAACAAAGGCGCTTAAGTCCCGAGGGTTCGCCCTCGGGACTTTTTGTTTGTGGGAATGTTTGCGCTGCGGTTTTGAAAAATTGCTTCCATTATGTCAAAAAGGCTTGTAATTTGTTTAATTTTATGGTAGAATAAACGCGGGGCGTTTATTCTACATCAAAATGCCTTGCGCATACGTTCCCCGTTGGGGAACTCCGCGCATCTCGGCAAATTTTACCATAACCATGCGGTTATGGTAAAATGAAAAAGGATATTTTTTATGATGGGGAGTGCGTATGGAGGCAATTTTACAGCTGCTGGTATGGCTTGTGGGGATAGTGCCGATACTGCTGATATTTCTGTTTTTGTTTGTAAGCGGGCTGTTTATAAACACAAAAAAGCCCTACGAGCGCGACAGCAGGTTCTACCGCGCGCTGCTTGACGGTTCTACCACGATAATACTGTGGGTGCTTGGCGTGCGCTGCAAAGTAATCGGCGCAGAGAAGCTGCCCGAGGGCAACTTTCTGTTCATAAGCAATCACCGCTCAAACTACGACCCCATCATACAATGGACGGTGTTCAAGCGCCGCAGGATATCGTTCATCTCCAAAGGCGAGAACTTTAAGATACCGATGTACGGCAGGCTTATTCACCGCTGCTGCTTTATGGCGATAGACCGCGAGAACCCGCGCAGGGCGATGGAAACGATAAACCGCGCCGCGCGGCTTCTCACCGAAACGGAGAACAGCGTGGGCGTTTACCCAGAGGGCAAGCGCAGCAAGGATTGTACGCTGCTGCCGTTCCATAACGGGGTGCTTAAGGCGGCGAAAAAGGCGGGCAGACCTGTAGTCGCGTCCACCATAGAGGGGACGGAGCATATTTTCGGCAACATAAAGCGGCTTAAGAGGACCACAGTCACCATAAAGATACTTGAAACGATAGACGCGCAGCGCGTCAGAACGACAAGCACCGCAGACCTCGGCGAGTACTGCGCGGAGCTTATGAAAAGGGAACTCGGAGGATAAAACATGATACACGTACTGTATAACGCGCTTGCGGGCAACAAGACCTGCGAGGAGCAGGCGAGAAAGCTCACGGAGCTTTACAGAGGCGAGCAGCTCGACTTTGTAAGCATGGCTGAGGCGGACTACGCGGCGTTCTTTGCGGGGCTTGGCGCAGGAGATAAGGTGATAATATGCGGCGGCGACGGCACGCTCAACCGTTTTGTAAACGACACGCGCGGCATAGACATAGCGTGCGACATACTTTACTACGCGGCGGGCAGCGGCAACGACTTCCTGCACGACCTTGGCAAGGAAAAGGGCGAGCCGCCTATAAAGATAAACCAGTACATAAAAAACCTGCCATCGGTGACTGTAAATGGGCGCGAGTCGCTGTTTATAAACGCGATAGGCTTTGGCATTGACGGCTACTGCTGCGAGGTAGGCGACGAGCAGCGCAAAAAGGCGAACGGCAAGCCCGTAAATTACACAAGCATAGCGATAAAGGGGCTGCTGGGCGCGTTCAAGCCGTCCGACGCCACGGTTATAATAGACGGCGTGGAAAAGCGCTACAAAAAGGTATGGATAGCGCCCACAATGCACGGCAGGTTCTACGGCGGCGGCATGAACGCCGCGCCCGCGCAGCGCCGCGACGACCCCGAGGGCAAGTTCTCGGTGGTTATATGGCACGGCTCAAACAAGCTCAAAACGCTCATGGTGTTCCCGTCCATCTTCAAGGGCGAACACGTAAAGCAGACTAAGTACATCGACATCACCCGCGCGGACGAGGTGACGATACGCTTCGACAAGCCCTGCGCGCTGCAGATAGACGGGGAAACCATTCTGGGCGTTACCGAGTACACCGCGAGGAGCAGCGCGAAAACAAGAGCGGAAAAAGAGGTTTTAGTTAATAGTTAATAATTAACAATGCGTAATTCGTAATGCGTAATGCGTAATTGTATGCGGCTAAATTCGCATTACGCATTGCTCGCTTTAAGCTAGAGCGAAAAAAAGGGCTTTTAGCTAATAGTGTTCGGACAATAAAAACCGCCCTGTGGAATACGGGGCGGTTTTTATTTGTTTGAGGCTGGGGAGAAAGGTGCAGCCGCGCGCTTACTTGATTTCCTTGGGCTTATTATCCTTGTCCTTCTTAAGCTTCTTAGCCTCGGGAGCGAGCTCTGCGGGGGCTTCGTGAACGGTGTTGTTCTTTGCGATAGCGGACTTAAGCACGCGTATCTTCGTTCTGTCCGAGCCTGTTTCGATAAGGATAGTGTCCTCCTTGACGGAAACCACGCGGCCGATTATACCGCCGTTTGTGATAACCTCGTCGGCTACCTGTATGTTGTTGAGCATATTCTGCATTTCCTTGCTGCGCTTCTTTTCGGGGCGAATAACAAAGAAGTAGAATACCACCACCATAAGCACTATGGGAATGATAAGCGAGAGCATACTAGCCCCGCCTGCCGCCTGGTCTGCGGCTGCTGTAAGCGCCAAAAGCATTGTGTTCATCAGTTGTCCTCCGTTGTTCTTTTATCTTACCGCCCTGCGGCGGCTCACGTCAACTCTTTTATTATACATTAAATTCCGCAATAAATCAAGGGGCAAAGCGGCTTTTTCACAAATAATTCATCTGCGGCGGCGTAATTCGGCGTTATTTTCCCGAATAAACCGCTATCCCGTTTTCCGCGAACGCCCGCGTAAGCTCGTCGTGCGCCGCGCCCGCGCCTACGTACACCGCGTACTCCTGCCCCGAGAACTGCGCGCCCATTCTGCCCATAAAGCTCTTTGCGCCCGTGTACGCGCCGTCGCCCGCGTATGCTATCAGCAGCTCTACGCCGTGCAGGCGGGTCGAATCTCCCGCGGCCTCCGCCGTGGTGGAAAGCCTGCTGTCCGCAAAAAGCGAAGCGCTGTCCGTTTCCAGCATGATTTTCGCGCCGTTGTCGCGCGCCGCGCCGTCCGCCGCCGTTATAACGTCCCAGAGCGCGTTGAGCCGCGCCGTTTCGTCGCCTATCGGCTGCCCCGCAAGGTACTCCGAATAATCTGTCGGGTGGAACTCGGGGAATATCGTGTTGGCGAGGACTATCCTGCCAAAGCCCGCCTTTGAAAGCTCCGCGGTCATCTGCGCGATATAATCCACGGTATTTGCGTTGAACGGGTCGAGCCACTTTTTGCCGCCGTTTGCGGGGGCTGCGTCGTGCCATGCGCCCATGTCGCCCGTGATAAGGTAGTTGCCGCCGACGAAAATGCCGCTTGTGTGGTCCTTAAGCGTGTTTATGCGCGCCACGGGGGTCATGCCCATGCCCTTTATCGTGTCGCATACCTGCTTTGCGGTAAGCTTGCCCTTAACGGCGTCGCTGTCCTTTACGCCCTCTATTTCGGTCTTGTACAGCACGTAGCCCATATCGTCCTTCATGGTAACGCACACGGCGGTGTACCCGCTGCTTTTTGCGGAGGCTATCGTGCTTTTAAGGCTGTCGGTGTCGTAGTATTCAAGCACCGCCTCGTCAAGAAAGAGCGCGCCCGTTTCCTGCTGCGGCTCGGGTTCAGCCTGAGAGGTCTGCTGCGACTCCTGCTCCTGCGTATCCGCCGTTTCAGCGGTCTGCGCGCTTTCCTGCGTTACGGACTCGGGCGGCGTCCACGAGGAGGAGCTGTCGCTGCTCGTGTTGTCTTTCTTATTCTGAAAATACTCCATAAGCGGCCTGCCTATGCCGAACCCCACAACGCACAGCACAGCGGCTGCAAGCACCGTAAGCACGGTTGCAAGCACCTTTTTGGCGGTGCTTTTCTTGCGGTTGTATAGGTTGTAGCGGCGGTGTTTTATCTTTATTCCCTGTTTTTTCTGTTTCATGCTATGCCCCTTTCTCTGTTATGCCGCAAGGCTTGGGCTAAAAGTTAGACGTGTACCCCACGAGCGTGTAGAACGCCAGCGAGATTATGCCGATATATACAAGCATTATCGGGTAGCCCCTGAAAACGCGCGGTATCTTGTCCGAATCCAGCCGCTCGTGCGCGATGTTGAGCAGAAAGCACGCCAAAAAGAACCCCACGCCCGTGCCGAAGCCGTAGCCCATATAGCCCCAGATGTCGCTGCCGTAGCCCGAGTTTAAGAACAGCGCGCCTATAACGGTGCAGTTTACTATTGCAACGTGCGCGTATTTTTTCACCCGCGCAAAGGTTTTGGGGAACACCCTCCACAAAAACAGCAGCGCCAGAATATACAGCACGCTTATTATGCCCACATAAATCAGCGGCATGAATAAAAAACCGTATTGAAGCGGCAGCACGATTCTGTCGAAAAGGTAGGACAGGCAGCTCGCCGCGGTAGTCATTGCGGTTATGCCAAGGCTGAAGCCTATAACGTGGGCGTTTTTGCGCGAGGCGTAAATTACGACGTTTGAGCCGAGCGCGCGGTCGAAAATGGCGTTCTGCACGAAAACAGAAAGCATTGCCGTAGAAATTATTTTTGCAAAAGCCGTCATAAGCGCTTCGCCTCCTTACGCGCGCGGCTGCGCCTGTGCGAGATAGCGCGGCAGCCCGCCGCGAGGAATCCAACGAGAATAAACCCGAAGAACGGCGACTTTGCCGCAGGCAGGGGCGCGGCGAACACGTGGAAGCCGAACAGCGTGCCGAACGCCAGCAGTTCGCGTATAATGCCTACAGCGAACGCCGCTATGGCGTAGCCCGCTATGTATATCAGTATATCCGCCGCCATAAGCCCGAACGGCCGCAGGTAAAAGCGGCTTTCGGTCTTTGCGAGGATAAGCGAGTTTACAACGAGTATTTCTATGTATATCATGACCTCCGAAGCGGTTTCGGGGAACAGCGCCCGCGCCGCCATTACGGTAGGTATAAACATCACCGCCGCTGCCGCCGCGTACATAAGTATGCGCACGGTGTAGGCTATCTTACGCGGAATAAAGCGGCAGAACACTATCGTCGGGAAGCTTATCATAAGAAAGCTGAGCGACAGCAGCGCGGCGCGCTCCGCGGTGGTTGCTGCAACGATAACGGGCGCTGTCACAAGCCCGCTCATAAGCACGATGTTCTGGCGGAAAAGCCCGTCCAAATCAAGGCGCTGCGGCTTATTCTCCATCATCGTCGCCCTCCTTGCGCTCCCTGCGCCTGTGCTTTTTTATTTCGCCGTCTATGGGCGGGGTGTTAAAGCGGTATTTTTTCGGCAGGATTATCTCCTGCGTATCCGTAAGCTTTACCTTGCCGCGCTGCACCTGCGCTACGGACTTTTCGTAGGAATTAAGGTAGCTTTTGGACCAGTAGGAAACGTTCTCCACAATCGTATCGAACGAGCAGGAAAGCGCGCTTACTATAAGCAGCGCGAATATGAAGCTGCCCTCCGTCTGCCCGAGATTCCTGAACATCATTGTCGTGTAGCCGAGCGCCACGCCGTACATTATCCTTGCTGCAAAGCGCTTTGGCAGCAGGTATGGCTCTGCCGCCATAAAGAACACACCGAACAGCAGGTAGCCCGAGGACAGCTCATAGAACACCGACATAAGCCCCGAGTACTCCGCACGCGGGTAAAGAAACGCCAGCAGCGCGCACACACCAAGGCACGGCAGCGCCGCCGCAGGGCTGCTGCTGCCCCTTACAAGCAGGCATACGCCGCACACAAGTATTATTAGAATGCTCACCGCCCCTATAGCCCCGGGGACTGTCCCCAGCAGGATATCGAGCCATGAAGCCGAGGGTACGTTGCCGAGCCGCAGCGAGTACTCCACCGAGCGCGCCGCAGCGCCTGCGTATTCGCCGAAAATCGGTGCGCTTTCGCCGTATTTCGGAAAGCTCAGCATTTCCTGCGGGTAGCAGATTATAAGCAGCGCCGCCGATATAGCGGGCGGGCTGAAAACTATGTTGTCGCTTGCGCCGAACACGTGCTTGCCGAGTACCGCGATAACTATTGCGGAAAACACGACAAGCCCGTAGGGGATACTGCTGGGCATCAGCATTGCCGCGCACAGCCCCCAGAAAGGCACGGCGGCGTCCTTTACGTCGTAGCGGATTTTGCGTACAGCGCAGGCTATGCGGTCGGTAAGCATACACGCGCCAACGCTCAGCGCGCTTACGAAAAGCGTCCTTACGCCCATCATAAACACCGCGGGTATAAGCAGCGCCGCCATGAATATAAGCCGCTCCGTGTACGCCTTACGCGGCTCGCGCAGGGGTAGAGATATCATTGTTGTATGTTCCTTTCGCTTGCCTTAAGCAGGGCGTTCGCCTGCGCCATGTTCCGCGCGCCGAAAAGTCCCGTGCCTGCCACGAGTACGTCTGCGCCCGCCGCCTTTACTATGGGGGCGGTGCTTTCGTTTATGCCGCCGTCCACCTCTATATGGACGTTTTCATAGCCGTTTTTGTCGAGATAATCGCGCAGCGAGCGTATTTTGCCCGCCATAAGGGGGATAAAGCCCTGCCCGCCGTAGCCGGGGTTCACGGTCATTACAAGTATCATGTCGCACAGCGGCAGGTACGGCAGCGCCTTTTCCACGGGCGTTGCGGGCTTCAGCGCAAGGGCGCTTTTCATGCCGCGCGCGCGTATTTCCTCAAGGCACGCCTTAACGTCGCAGCGGCTTTCTATGTGGATATCCACAAGACTTGCCCCCGCCTGCGCAAAGAACTCTATTTGCCGCGCGGGGTCGTCCACCATAAGGTGTACGTCAAGGAACATATCCGTATGCTCCCTCACGCGCTTAAGCACGGGCGCGCCGTAGCTTATCTGCTCTACAAACACGCCGTCCATAACGTCAAAGTGTATCCAGTCAACGCCCGCAGCCTTACAGCGCGCGGTTTCCGCGGCGATATCCGCAAGGTCGCACGCAAGCAGCGAGGCGGAGGTTATTATCTCTTTTATAAAAACCAGTCCCTTTATTACATTCTGTATAGCGTTTTGGGCAGAATATGCGCCCGCACGCTCCCATACAATACTATTCTATAATAAATAACATTTTTAGTCAATAGCAAATGCGCAAATTTGCGTCTAAAAAATCAAAAGCGTGAAAATGTTCTAAACCGCGCCCGAAATCCGAAAGATATTTGTTCATTTTTCCTGCGGGATTTGCTTGAAAAAAGTCGGCGTTGGTGCTATAATAATAACAATATACCCCGATAGAAAAGAGAGGCTGCGGGTTTCCGCAACGTGCAGGAAAGTGAGGAACTGACAAATGCTGAACACAAACTACTCTGAGAAATTCGTCAAGGAGGGGCTTACCTTTGACGACGTGCTGCTTATTCCCGCTAAGAGCGATGTTACGCCCAACATGATTAGCCTTACTACAAATCTCACTAAGAATATCGTACTCAACACCCCGATAATGACGTCCGCCATGGACACCGTAACCGAAAGCAAGATGGCGATAGCCATAGCGCGCGAGGGCGGTATCGGCGTTATACACAAGAACATGACGATAGAGCAGCAGGTAGACGAGGTTGACAAGGTAAAGAGAAGCGAGAACGGCGTTATCGTAAACCCCTTTTTCCTCTCCCCGCTCGACACGGTTTCAGACGCGGACAAGCTCATGGGCAAGTACAAGATATCGGGCGTGCCTATCGTTGAGGAGGGCAGGCTCGTAGGCATATTCACCAACCGCGACCTGCGTTTCATCTCCGACCCCGCGCAGAAGATAGGCGAGGTAATGACCAAGGAACACCTTATCACCGCGCCCGTTGGCACAACGCTTGCGCAGGCGCAGGAGATACTCAGAAAGCACAAGATAGAAAAGCTGCCGCTGGTAGACGAAAACGGCTTCCTTAAGGGGCTTATCACGATAAAGGACATTGAGAAGTCCGTGCAGTACCCCAACACCGCGCGCGACAAGAGCGGCAGGCTTCTGTGCGGCGCTGCGATAGGCATTACGCCCGACGTACTCGACAGGGCGGGCGCGCTCATCAAGGCGCAGGCAGACGTGCTTGTGCTTGACTCTGCGCACGGCCACAGCAAGAACATAATGACTACCCTTGACAAGATAAAGAACGCGTTCCCCGAAACCGCTGTAATTGCGGGCAACGTTGCAACTGCCGCGGCGGCTGAGGACCTTATAAAGGCGGGCGCTGACGCTGTAAAGGTCGGCATAGGTCCCGGGTCTATCTGTACCACGCGTATAGTCGCGGGTATCGGCGTGCCGCAGATAACGGCTGTTTACGACTGCGCGTGCGCGGCTGCGAAGTACGGCGTTCCCGTTATTGCGGACGGCGGTATAAAGTACTCGGGCGATATCGTTAAGGCTCTTGCGGCGGGCGCGAACGTTGTAATGCTCGGCTCTCTGCTTGCTGGCTGCGAGGAAGCACCCGGCGACGTTGAGATATATCAGGGCAGAAGCTTCAAGGTATACCGCGGCATGGGTTCGCTTGCGGCAATGAAGCGCGGCTCCGCGGACAGATACTTCCAGGACAAGAACAAGAAGCTTGTTCCCGAGGGCGTAGAGGGCCGCGTTCCCTACAAGGGGAGCGTTGCGGACACCGTGTTCCAGCTTGTCGGCGGCATAAGGAGCGGTATGGGCTACTGCGGCTGCCCCACTATCCCCGAGCTTCAGGAGCGCGCAGAGTTTGTACGTATCACGGGCGCAGGTCTTAAGGAGTCCCACCCGCACGATATTTACATTACCAAGGAAGCTCCTAACTATTCGGCAAGTATTTAAGCTGGCGAAAAATAAAACGGTAGTAAATATTGCAACAGACTGTGGGGGGAAAACTCTTTGTTTTTCAGGCACGCTGCGCTTAGCCTGCCCCAACCCCACGCCCCCTTTAGCGCTTTTAACGCGTAATGGTTAAGTGGTGGGGGCGCTGGTCTGTCGGTCAGCCCCTCTGTCGCTGCGCGACACCTCCCCAGCGGGAGACACCCCACACCCCTGCTTCCTTTTGTGCCAAAAGGAAGCGAAAATCAATCCGCTACGCGGGTATTTCAATGTTTATCAACAATTGCGGGCGGTATCAAAGCGATACCGCCCGTTTTTTTATCCTACTGAAACGTACTCCGTCCACTTGAGCAGCTCCACAATCCTGCGGTCTGCCTGCCTGTAGCCGTCGCGGTAGCTTGCCATAATCTTGTCGGGGTCATGCTCGAACTTTGATATAGCGGGAAGCTCGGGGCGGAACACCATTATCCTGCCCTCGTCGGAAAGCTCCTGCATAAGGCGCAGGGTCTGCTCGTAGCGGTCAACGCGCGTCATGCACGCTTCTACAAAGGCGGGGTATTGCTTGTACATCTGCGCTATTACGGTCTTAAACTTCCTGTAGTCCGTAGGCGGCGTGTTGGTATCGGGCTTTGTGAGTATCACCACAAGCTTGTCGCAGCCGCTGTCAAGCGCGTGTTCTATCGGTATGGAGTCCGCAATGCTGCCGTCAAGGTAGTGCCGCCCGTTTATCTCCACAGGCTCGCATATCATGGGAACGGAGCAGGTAGCCTTGCATACGGTGAGCAGCTCGCGCTCGTCCTCAAAGCTGCTGAAATACTCCGCCTTGCCCGTTTCAAGGCATGTGCATACGTATTCCGTTTCAATGCCGCTGTTAAAGTATGTATTAAAATCGAACGGGTACTGGTGGTACGGGTACTCGAACGCCATTTTGTCGAGGTTTATGAACTTCCTGCACTCCACAAGCTGCTTAAGCCCGTAGTAGCATTCCGCGCGCGGAACGTTTATCATGCGCGCCGTTCTGCCCTTCTGCCGCGAAGCGTAGCTCATTGCGTTGCCGCCGCCTGCGGACACGCCCACAACGTAGGGGAAGTACACCCCGTTTTCCATAAGGCGGTCAAGCACTCCCGCAGTAAATATCCCTCTAACTGCGCCGCCCTCGAGTATAAGTCCTGTTTTCATAGCGTCACCCAGCCTTTTCTTTGCTCTTTTCTATATATTCTGCGACATCTCCGAGCGTTTTAAGCTCGGGGCTGCCTGTAATGCGTATGTCAAACTCGTCCTCTACCGCCAGCGCGAACAGCAGCAGCGCCGAGGCGTCAAGCCCGGGCAATTCCCGCAGATTCGTATGCGCGGTAAAAGTCCCCTGCGAAAGCTCGGGCGCTACCGTACAAAGCAGCATGGCGAGCTTTTCTATCAGGGCGTTCATGCCGCACCCCCTGCGCGCGCCGTCCCCGCAAGCGCGGAAAGCGACGCAATTGCGCGCTCGTTTTCACGGCGAACCTGCTGCGCGGTAAGCGCTGCGGCGGGGTCGGGTCTTAGCGGCTCGCCAGCCGTCACCCGCACCGTGCAGAGCGGCCCGTACCATGCCCTGCTGTAAAGCGGTACAATGTCCGCGCCGCTTAGCAGCGAAAGCAGCGTGAACACCGCGCCTACGCCGTCGTTATTATCGGGGAACAGCAGAATGCTCTCCCCGCCCTTAATATGCCTGAGCGCGGCGTGCAGCCACTCGGTGCTTATGCCGTCCTGCGCGGCGATAATGTGCCTGCGGCTTACGGTGCGCAGCGCAGCCTTTTCGCTGTACTCGCGCGAGGACACAAGCAGGCAGGTTTTGTCGCGTTCAAGCGCGTAGAACGTTGCAAGCTCCGCGCGCGTATCGATGCTGTTGGCTATGTAAATGCAGGGCTTGCCGCCGCCCGCAACGGAGCGCCCCGTAACGCTCGTAAGCTTTATAAGCGCGCCGAACACCGCGCGTAACAGTCTGCGCATACATACCACCCCCACCTAATATGCCTTTATTATACCTAGCGAAAATGAATTTTTTGTTAACTTTTCGGCGGAAATAATAAACAGCCATAAAACGCCGCGATTTTTGTCGAATCATGGCGTACGGATAAAAAAGTTCTATCGAAAATTAAGAAAGACTGTGGGGGAAAACTCTTAGTTTTTCAGGCACGCTGCGCTTAGCCTGCCCCAGCCCACACCCCTTTAGCGCTTTTGAACGCGTAATAGTTAAGTGGTGGGGCGCTGGTCTGTCGGTCAGCCCCTCTGTCGCTACGCGACACCTCCCCAACGGGGAGACACCCCACACCCCTGCTTCCTTTTGTGCCAAAAGGTAGCGAAAATCAATACGCTACGCGAAAAATTACTATGTTTATCAAAAAGCGAGGGAGCGCCCCTTTAAGAGCGCTCCCTCTTGGATTATGTTGTGTGTGGGTTGAACAGTGTCTTACTTTAAGTTCCAGATGTCACGCGCGTAGTCCGTAACCGCTCTGTCTGCGGAGAAGCGGCCTGCGCCTGCGATATTCATAAGGCTCTTTTTGTTCCACTCCGCGGGGGTCTTGTACACCTCGGAGATGTACGCCTGCGTGCCGCGGTAGCTGTCGAAGTCCGCAAGAGCCATGTAGAAGTCCTTGAACTTGATGGAGTTTGCAAGCTCCTCGAACGTTGCGCCGTTGATACCGTTGTAAAGGCGCTGCATAGCGTCGCGGATAACGGGGTTGTTGTCGATATAGCCCTGCGGGTTGTAGCCGCTCATGCGCAGGTCGTTCACCTCGGGCGTTCTCATGCCGAAGATGAAGATGTTGTCCGTGCCTACGGCCTCGTGAATCTCGACGTTCGCGCCGTCGTAAGTTCCTATGGTAAGCGCGCCGTTGAGCATAAGCTTCATGTTGCCCGTACCCGAAGCCTCCGTACCTGCAAGGGATATCTGCTCGGATACCTCCGCTGCGGGCATGAGAATCTCGGAGAGCGTTACGCGGTAGTCCTCAAGGAATATTACCGAGAGCTTCTCGCGCAGCTTGGGGTCGTGCTTTATCTCCTCGCCTATGCACCAGATGAGCTTGATTATCTGCTTTGCGATATAGTAGCCGGGCGCAGCCTTGGAAGCGAAGATGTAGGTCTTGGGGACGAACGGCGCGTCGGGGTTCGCCTTGAGGAAGTTGTAGTCCGCAATGATGTTGAGGGCGTTCAGCTGCTGGCGCTTGTACTCGTGCAGGCGCTTTACCTGTACGTCGAAAATGGAATCGAGGTTAAGCTTTGTGCCGGTGGTCTTTTCAACGTACTTTGCAAAGTACTCCTTGTTTTCCCTCTTTATCTTGCCGAGCTTTTCGAGAACGGAAGCGTCGTTTGCGAACACCTGGAACTTGATAAGCTCGGAAGCGTCTTTCTTGAAGCCCTCGCCTATGCACTCCGTAAGCAGGTCTGTAAGCCCCCTGTTGCTCTGTAGCAGCCATCTGCGGTACGCTATACCGTTGGTTACGTTCTTGAACTGGTGCGGCCTGTCGAGCGCCTGAAGGTGGAACACGTCGTCCTTGATTATCTGGCTGTGCAGCTTTGAAACGCCGTTTACGCTGTGCGAAGCCGCAACGCAAAGGTTCGCCATGTGAACCTTGTTGTCCTGAATAATGGACATCTTGGTGACCTTTTCGCTGCTCTGCGTTCTGTTGAACAGGTCCTCGCAGTAGCGGCGGTTTATCTCGCAGATTATCGAGAAAATTCTCGGCAGAATCTTCTCGACAAGGTCCTTGTCCCACTTTTCAAGAGCCTCCGCCATAACGGTGTGGTTGGTGTACGCGAAGGTGTTGGTGCAAATGTGCCATGCCTGCTCCCAGCCGTAGCCGCACTCGTCGAGGAGTATTCTCATAAGCTCGGGGATAGCGAGGGTGGGGTGTGTGTCGTTGATGTGGATAGCTACCTTTTCGTGGAAGTTCTCCATCGTGCCGTATACTCTCATATGGCGCATAACAATGTCGCTTACCGAAGCCGCGCACATAAAGTACTGCTGGCGCAGGCGGAGCGCCTTGCCCTCTGCGTGGTTGTCGTTGGGGTAAAGCACCTTGGAAATGGAGTGTGCAATGTTGTTAGCGCCCAGCGCCTTTGCGTAGTCGCCCGTGTTGAAGCTCGTCATGTCGAAGGACATACTCTCCGCGCTCCACAGGCGGAGCTTGGAAACGCCCTTAGAGTCGTAGCCCGAAACGTACATATCGTAGGGAACGGCGCTTACGCTGTTGTAGTTTACGTGTTCAAGGTGGTGGTAGTTCTCGTCCCAATGCTCGATTATCTGTCCGTCAAAGCGAACCTCCACAGCCTGGTCGGGAACGGGAACGAGCCACGCGCCGCCGCCGGGAAGCCAGTTGTCGGGAAGTTCGGTCTGCCAGCCGTCAACAATCTTCTGCTTGAATATACCGTACTCGTATCTTATAGAGTAGCCCGTAGCGGGGTAGTCGCAGGTTGCGAGAGCGTCCATGTAGCACGCCGCAAGTCTGCCAAGGCCGCCGTTGCCAAGGCCTGCGTCGGGTTCTTCCTCGTAAACTCTGTCTATCTTAACGCCGATATCCTTGAGAGCGGCTTCCGCCTCGTCCTGAAGCCCGAGGTTGTAAAGGCTCGTTTTGAGCGAGCGCCCCATAAGGAACTCCATGGACAGGTAGTAAACCTGCTTTCTGCCCTGCGAGTTGCACGCGTGCATAAAGTCGTGGCGCTTCTCCTTAAGGTAGTCCACAACGATAGAGGACAGCGCACGGTAAACCTGCGTTATCGTTGCATTCTTCGCGTCCGTGCGGAAGTCGTACTCGAGAATGTCCACGAGCTTTTTCTTAAGCTCCTCTCTTGTATACGGTGATTTCATCGGTATAAGTACCCCTTTCTTAATATATCCGTTTTCATTTTTAAAAAACGCATTTTGAACCTTTTCTATTATACTCTTTTTTCGCTGAAATTTCAAGTTATTTGCTCAATTACTGTTACAAAGTCCAAAATAATTTGCATTTATTTGAGCATTTTATACAGTTTTCACCCTATGCGCGCGCGGTAAACGTTTACTTAAGCGCTTTTCGGGGAGCGTGCGGCACGCGCTGTCAGTCAGCCGACTGCGGCGTCCGCCGACTGCGCGCCGTTGATAACGCGCACCTCGAGCTTATGCGGCAGGCACACTATGGGGACTGCGCCGCCGCTTATGCTGCCCGTGCTTACGCACACCCTGTCGGGGCAGTCCGCCTCGGACACGCGCACAGCGCCGTTTTCCACCGTTATTACGTTGTACCCGCCCGCGCACTCCACGCGAAGCTGCGCGTCCTCGTCCAGCGGCAGATACGCTATGAGCGCGCCGTCGGAGTATACTGCGGCGCAGGGGTCGGTGCGCGCGGTATTGCGCATTACAAGCCACGCGGCTATTCCTGCGGCGGCGGCAGCCGCGCAAACACTTGCGCATATGAGAACCTTTTTGTCCATGTTTCCTCCGAAAAAGTGCGTTTACGGGCGATTTTGTGCGTTAATATGCGTTTTGCGGAGCGCTGGAAGCGCCGTGCAGGTTTACAAAAGCCGTTATACGCGCAGTTTGCCGTCCCAAGCCGCGCAAAACGGCGTGAACCGTGCGGGCGCGCAATACAACCGTGCAAATCACCGCGAAAGGCGCAGTTTCCCGCGCAATCCGCCGTAAGCAGGCGAGCAAGTTGCCCAAAGCCGTGCAAATCGCCGATAAATGCGAGTTTACCATGCCTGTGCGGGCGTGCAAAACGCCGAGCAGGTCGCCATAAATCCGCAAAACGCGCCGTACGAACCGCCGAGCGCCCCTCAAAAAAATCCCGCCCCGAAAAGGGCGGGATAGTCGTATTTTTTCTTATGCGAGAACGCTGTTGAGCTTCCACGCGCCGTTTTCCTTAACGAAGCTTACCGCGTACGCGTACCAGCCGCTCTTGCCGCAGTAGCTGCCAGTTCTCACGTAGAGCGTACCCTCTGCGGTGCTGCCGCCGTTTGCGGTGATAACGAGCGAGGTGTCCACCACGCGTATTGCCGTAAGGCTTGCGCCGTTGTAGCGCAGCGCGCCGTACTGCGAGATATCGCAGCGCTCCATAAGAGCCGCCGCGGCATTCTTGCCATAGCAGGCGTTTATCGAACTCAGCAGCAGCTCCTGCGAGTGAATGCCGCTGTCGCTGCACGTGCCGAGCGCGAGCGCGTTATTGAGCGCTATCGCCCTGTCCGCCGCCGCGCGAAGCTCCGCGGAAGCGACGTCCGCGAACTCGCCGAGCGTTACGGAGCGCTTGCCGTAAACGCTTTCGGTTATCTTCACCCTGCCGCCCGCAGCGCTTGCCGCGTAGAGCGCAGAACCGCTCTTGCGGTACTCTATCGCCGCAAGTTCGCGCAATGCCTCGGTCGGCGTAATCGCGCCGCCGCTAATCGTGTAGCAGCTGCCGCCCGTGCTGAAGCTCTGCGCCGAAGCGCCGAAGCTTACCGCCTCGTTAAACAGCTCCGTTCTTATAAAGCTCTCGGTCGCGGGGTCGAATATCTCCGTGCGGCCCGACACCGCCATCTCAGACGGCGCGAAAACCGCGTGCGTGAACGCAAGGTTCTTGCTGATAACGGGGCTGTTGTCGCAGGTCTTTATAAGCTCTGCGCCGCCCGCAATGCCGCACCTGTATATCTGCGTGAGCTGTCCGTCGGTCACCGCAAGGTAAACGCTGTCGCCCTGCGCCGCAAGGAGCGTTACCTTAGCGCACGACTCGAAGCAGGTGGCTATATACTGCGGCTCTGTGCCGCCGTTAAGGCGCGCGGTGTATACGTAGTACACGCCCTGTTCCTTAATATTCATCACGAGGATATCCGCGCTTTCGTTATAGCCGACGCCCGCGAGAGTGCCGTCCATAACCGCGTCTTCTGCGTTGAGGTCGGTTATCTCGCCGCTTTCGGCGTCCGCCAGAAGCAGCCTGCTGCGCCTGCCCTCGTCGCCCACGGCGCTTACCATAAGCCTGCCGCCGCGCTCGGATACCCAGCATATTTTCGCGTCCTTGCAGCTTTCCGAAGCGATAAGGCTCTCAGAGCCGTTTTCGTAGGAGTAGAGCGCAATTTCGTCGCCCGACTTTACATAGAACACGTTATCCGTAAGGAAGAACGCGCTGTCAGCGCTAATATATGTTTCGTACGAGAATTTAGCGGGATTTTCGGGGAGCGTTACTCCATCGGGGAGCGTATCCGCAGCGGTATCCGTAGTAGTGTCCGCGGGGCGAGTATCCTCTGTGGGAAGCTCGGGTTCTGCGGGGGTTACCACAACGGGGCGCTGCTCCTCGGTCGTGGGGAGCGTAACGGGCGGTTCGTTCGTTTCAAACGAATCCTCGCTTTCTGCGGTATCGCCGCTTTCGGCGCTTGCCTGCTCGCTGCTTTCCGCAGACTCCTCCGTGCCGTCCATGCCGTCTGTTGTTTCAAAGGTGTCCTCTGCCGTGCCGTCATCGGCTTCTGCGGAATCCGCGCTTGTGTCGGGCGCGGTGGTATACTCGGGCAGGGGCGTTACATCGTCGGGCGCGGGAACGTCCACGCCCTCAGAACCTGTGGTGCTTATGGGTGTGATAACGGACATATCCGCGTCTGTTATCTCCTCGACTGTAAGCACGCGCAGGTCGCTTTCAAGCGTTTTCATAAGCGCGCCCTCGCAGTTTATGACTGCGCCCGTTATCGTCCTGTCGCCGCCGAACGCGGCGCGCACCTCGTCCTCGCCTGCGACCTTAGTGCCGTCCGCAAAATACACCTGCTTTACAAGCACGCTCTCGGAATAGCCTGTAAGTATCTCCCTTGCCTGCGCGGGAGAATATGCCGCCGTAAACGACACGAGAACCTCGCGCCGTTCGGTGCTGTTTTCGTTGCGCTGAATGTCCTCAAGCGCCCTGCTGAGCCTTTCGTCTGCGGAGAGCCACGCGCGCCCGTCGGACTCGACAAGGCTTACGCCGCCGTGACCGCCCACGAATACCGCCACAGCCGTGCCTACAGCCACGGTGCAAACCGCGGCGGCAGCCGTTATGCCAATATACAGCGGGATAGCCTTCTGCCTTGCGAACCTGCCCTTACGCGCATTCGATTTTATCTTCTCGCTGTCAAACGAATACTCGCTCATAAGCTCCTTGTAAAAATCGTTCCTGTTCACAAAGCATGACCTCCCTTCCGTATCGTTATATTATATGCAAAATGCAGCATAGCGCCGCTAAATGCCGAATTTCATATGCCAAACTTTTTCTTCTGCCGCTCAATGGTGCGGTAAAGCTTGGTTTTCACCGTTGAAAGGTTAAGACCGAGCCTTTGCGCTACCTCGTCGAGCTTCATATCGCATACGAAATGCAGGTAGAAAATCTGCCCTACGGTTTCGTCCGCGCGCATTATGTCGTCAAAAATCTGTTTAGCGAGAAGCTTGTCGTGAATAGCCTCCTCAAGCCCCCTGCACTCGCGCGACATCTCCGCTTCAAGCGCGGCTTCCTCCTCCTCGGAGTAATCCGACATCACCGAAACGCGCGCCCTGCGCTTTACAAAGCCCGAAAAGAAGCTCCTGCACTCAAACTTTGCTATGTTTATCACGAACGCCTCTGCGTTCTGAATATCCGCGTATCCCTTTTCGGAGATGCGCTTGTAAAAGCGGGTGTAAACGTTCTGAACTATGTCCTCCGCGTCCTGAAAGCGAGCCGCATGACTCACTACATAGCGCTTTACGGAGTCGAGCGTTTCAGCGTAAACGGCGTCGAAAAAGCTGTCAATGTCAGGATTACCCACGCGGAACTCACCTCGCTTACCCGCCTTCAGAACTGTAGTCTGCGGCATTTTCAAAAAAGTTTCAGAGATTTGTAAGTTTTTTAGGGCAATACTGCAAAAAAGGCGTTAGCCGTTAATTGTGCGGTATTGCCCCAGTAATTTTGCAGGAAGCCGCCTGCCAAGCGGCAGGGTGCGGCGCGCAACGTTATTAGTTTACCGCCGCGCTATCTTATTATTATACAGCATTGTCCGTATTTTGTCAATCACCAAAAGCTATTTACGCTAGGTGCGACATCACAATGTTCTTAAGCCTTCTTGCGAGCGTACCCGCGCGCCCCACGCCCGCCTGCTGCGCGCCGTATACCATTGTAATGCCGTGCGCGGGCTCGTTTGAGAAAAACGTGCCGAGCCAGCCGTCCCAACCGTACTCCCCGCGGGAAGCTAGGAGCGTTGTGCGCGTTTCGTCGCGGCACACGCGCATAAGGCTGCCGTAGGTATAGCCGCGCATCCACTCCCAGCCCTCTGCAAGCTGCGGGTCGAGCGCGGGCGCGATTCCCCCCGCCGTTAAGCGGCGCACGGCGGCCTCGGGCATAATGCGCCGTCCTGCGTAAACGCCGCCCGCAAGCAGCATAGCGCCGAATTTAGCGTAGTCGTCAAGCGTGGAGCAAAGCCCCGCCCCGCCCGACTGGAACGCGGGGACAATATCGCGCTTATAGGGGAGCGCCAAGTGATTTGTCTGCACCTCGCGCAGGCCGTTTTCGGCGTAGTCGTAGGCTTTTGCAAGGCGGCTTTGCTTTTCTTTTGGAACGTAAAAGTTCGTATCGCTCATGCCGAGCGGCTCGAAAAAGCTCTCCATAAGGAACTCGCGAAACGTCTTGCCGCTTACCGCCTCGACTACCGCGCCCAGAATATCCGCCGAAGCGCCGTATCTGAAGCGCTCGCCCGGCTCGAACCAGAGCGGGACTTCCGCCATTTTCTGCGCAAACTGCATGGTGGTAACGGGGCTTTCGCCGTAAATGGACTGCTCGGTTTCCCAAAAGACCCTGCCGCTTTCGCGGCCTGCCATGTCGTTGTCGGGGTAGGGAATGCCCGAGGTCATATTGAGCAGGTCGCTTACGGTGATATGGCGCTTTGCGGGGCGCAGCTCGCCGTTTTCGCAAACGTTCATCTGCGAGAACGCGGGCAGGTAGTCGCTAAGCCACGCGCCGAGGTCGAGCCTGCCCTGCGCCGCGAGCAGCATTACAGCCGCCGCCGTTACGGGCTTTGTCTGCGAGTACAGGCGGAATATCGTATCGCGCTCAACGGGCAGGGCGTTTTCTATGTCGCGCATACCGTAAGCGCAGAACGCGGCTTCCTTGCCGTCCTTAAGCACGAGAACGCCCGCGCCTGCAACGTCGCCCGCTTCAACGGCGGACTTAAGGGCTGCTGTAAGTTGCTTTTCCATGTGGGACTCCTTATAAATAAAGTATTATATAGGCTTTGGGGGAAAACGAGAGTTTTTCAGGCACGCCGCGCCTTTTGCCGCATAATTATATCGGCAGGAAGTATAAGATAGGCTATGGGGGGAAAACTCTTGTTTTCCCCCCATGCCCCCTTTAGCGCTTTTAACGCGTAATGGTAAGTGGTGGGGCTAGGTCTGTCGGTCAGCCCCTCTGTCGCTATGCGACACCTCCCCAACGGGGAGACACCCCACACCCCTGCTTCCTTTTGTGCCAAAAGGAAGCGAAAATCTGTTCGCTGCGCGGTAAGTTCTATGTTTATTGCTAATCGGCTCTTAATTCTTGGCGGTTCTGCTCTTGTTCCACCATATCCAGATTGGACCTGCAAGGCACAGCGAGGAGAAGAAGCCGAACGCCATACCGAACGACAGCGGCAGCGCGAACGAAATAATGGACGTTACGCCCATTACCGAGCATACGATAACTACGCACACCATGGAAACAAGCGTTGTAGCCGTGGTGATTATCGAGCGCGATAGCGTCTGATTTATCGAGAGATTAACAAGCTGCGCGTCGTCGAGCTTCTTGCCGTAGCGCGCGCGGTTTTCGCGCAGGCGGTCGTAGATGATGATGGTGTTGTTGATGGAGTAGCCAAGCAGCGTAAGCACCACCGCCATAAAGTTGGAATCGAGCGGCATATTGCAGATAACGTAAATTGCGTAGGTCAGTATAACGTCGTGCAGCAGGCAGAATATTGCGATAACGCCCGCGCTCCAGCCGCCTATCTTCTTAAAGCGGAACGCAATGTACACTACAAGCAGCACGAACGCCGCCACTACCGCGATAAGGCAGGAGATGAAGAACTGCGAACCCGCCGAAGCCGAAACGTTCGTTGTGTCAACGTTGGTAACGGCGTTGTCGGGGTACGCTTCCGCGAGTTTGTCGCTTATGCTTTCAAGCATTGCGTCGTCCATTTTTTCGTCAGCTGCAAAGGATACTACGAGCGTCTGCAGGTCGCCTGCAAGGCTTGTACCCGTGGTTACGGTAGCGCGCGGAGTGCCAAGCTCCTCAACGG
Source organism: uncultured Oscillospiraceae bacterium (assembly GCA_934462925.1). Taxonomy (GTDB): domain Bacteria; phylum Bacillota; class Clostridia; order Oscillospirales; family Ruminococcaceae; genus CAG-115. Next base: position 28,267 of record CAKSIT010000016.1, read on the forward strand.
TCTTCTTTACGTCCTCTGCGACAATCACCGAGGAATCCGTGTCGGAGTAGCTGTAGGTTATCATAGTACCGCCCTTGAAGCGGATATCGACGTCGACGCCGAGAACGAAACTCAGTATAAGCGTAAGCGCGAGGCAGCCGCCCGCTATACCCACGAATACCTTTGTCCTGCCGACAAAGTCGAAGCTCGTTTTTGCCTTAACCTCAACGGGAAGCACAGTGTCCTTGCCCTGCTCAACGTCGGCAGCGGAGGCTTCCGCCTTGGGAACGCCAAAGAGCCACGCCTTTCTGAAGGGCTTGAACTTTGAGAGAGAAACCGTCATAAGGCGGGTGAACCAGCACGCCATGATAAAGTTCATTATAATACCCGCAAGCAGCGTGTAGCCGAACGAGTAAATAGTACCCTGCGTAGAAGCGCCGAACCACGTGCCGAACACCGCCATGAGTATCACAGCGACGATAATTACGGTGAGGTTGGAGTCGAGGATTGCGGTAAAGCCGCGCGAGAAGCCGTTCTTGAGCGCGCCGTCTATGGTGCGGCCCGCTTTAAGCTCCTCTTTAATGCGCTCGGCGGTAACGACGTTGGCGTCAACGCCCATGCCCACGGACAGGATAATACCCGCGATACCGGGCAGCGTGAGCGAGCTTGCCGCGTTGAACGCGAAGAAGCCCGTGATAGCCGCGAACATTCCCGCTACCTGACCCGTAAGCGCGATAACCGCCACAACGCCCGGCAGGCGGTAGTAGATTATCATGAATATAGAGATAATGATGAACGCGATAAGACCCGCTATAGCCATAGCGTCGCGCGCGCCCATGCCGAGTATCGGCGAGATGGTGGAAAGGCTGTCCACCTCGAGCTTGAACGGCAGCGCGCCGCCGTTTATCTTGTTTGCGAGAGCAGTTGCGCTGTCCGCGTCGAAGCTGCCCGAGATAACGGCTTCGCCGCCTTCTATCTTCTCGTTAACGCTCGGGTAGGAAATGCAGATGTCGTCCATCCATATGGAAATGCAGTCGCCTATAAGGCGCTCTGTAGCGTCCGCGAACGCTTCCTTGCCGCTTTCCTTTAGCGCAAGGCGCACGATATGCTGCTTGTTTTCGTTGTCGTACCATGCGCTCGCGCTTTCAACGTCAGCGCCCGTGAGAACTATGTTCTCGCTCTTGCCGGTGGGCAGGCCGTCGCTGTCTACCTCGTGTCCCTCGCGGAAGGTGAGAAGCGCGGTTTCGCCTATCTCCTTTACCGCCTGTTCGGGGTCGAACGACGTGTCGTCGCTCTGCCACGGGAACTGCACGATTATCGTGTTCGAGGTGATATCGGTGTACACCTCGTAGTCGCTTATGTTCTTGTCGAGCAGTCGCGTTTCTATTATGGACTTTGCGGCGTTGAGGTCGTCCTCGGTTATGTCGTGGCTTGCCGCGTAATCGTCGGGTACGCCGAACGTTACGTTAACGCCGCCGCGGATATCGATACCCCACCTTATGTCGTCTATGCCCCATATTATCGCGGTTTCGGTATCGCCGTAGCGCGTGCTTACTCCAAGCGTGGAGAGCAGCGTGAATACCACGATAAGGAAGAATACAACGAAAAAGACGGGCTTTGTGATTTTACTTTTCAATTGTGCTTTCACTCCGTTTCATATTTTGGCGCGTGAAAAACCCGCGCTATTCTGCATTTTATTATTATAATATATTTCTTTCAAATAGTCAATAGGAAGAAGCTAAAAAAATGCGTAATTATCAATTCGTAATTCGTAATGCGTAATGCGTAATTATTGTGTCCGCTGCGCGGACGGATTTTAATAACCGCCGTAGTTCCCGCCGCAGTGGTTTACGGCACATTCATTACGAATTACGCATTACGCATTAAATCCTTGACTTTAGCAAAGCCTTATGATAAAATAAAGGAGCAAGTGTTAAAAGGACAATTACGAATTACGCATTACGAATTACGCATTAAAAAAGGGTGTGTTGCTTAAATATGACAGCTAAAAATCCCCCCCTGCGCGTGGCGCAGCTGTTGGGAAAAATGAACGGCGGCGGCGTTGAGCAGGTAGTGATGAACTACTACGGCGCTATAGACCGCGGGCTTGTACAGTTCGACTTTTACGCGTTCAGAAGCTCTGCGCGCGTGCCTGCGGAGCAGATAAAGAGCATGGGCGGCGGGCTTTACCTGCTGTGCGGGTTCAGCCGCCCGGTAAGGTATGTGCGAACGCTCACGAAGCTGCTGCGCGAGGGCGGCTACACTATAGCGCACTGCCATCTCGGCACTCTCTCGTTCCTGCCGCTGCTTGCGGCGAGGCGCGCGGGCGTACCCGTGCGTATAATCCACAACCACAGCACCTCGGGCGGGCGGCGCGAATGGCTGCGCAATCTTGCAAAGGCGCTGCTCAAACCCCTTGCAGCGCTGCACGCAACGCACCGCGTGGCGTGTTCGGAGTACGCGGCGCGGTGGTTCTTTAAAAATAAGCCCGTGTGCGAGATTGACGACGAAAACGCGCCCGAGTGCGCCGTGCGGCTTATGCGCAACGCCATAGACACGGGGCGCTTTGCGTACAGCGAGAGCGCGCGCAGCAGCTTTCGCGGGGAGCTTCGCATAGCCTCGGGGACGCTTGTGTTCGCGCACGTGGGGCGCTTCTGCCCGCAGAAAAACCAGTCGTTCCTTATACCCGTGTTTAAGGAGATAGCGGCGAAGCACCCCAACTCCCGCCTTATTTTTGCGGGCGAGGGCGCGGATATGCAGCTTGTAAGGGCGCAGGCTATGGCGGCGGGTATCGCGGACAAGGTGGTGTTCGCGGGGCAGCGCGCGGACGTCGAGCGGCTGTATTCCGCGGCGGACTGCTTTTTGCTGCCCTCAAACTACGAGGGGCTCGGAATGTGCGGCATAGAAGCGCAGTGTGCGGGGCTGTTCTGCCTGTTTTCGGACAGAGTGCCGCGCGAGGTTAAGGTGACCCCCAACGCGCAGCTTCTGCCCCTCGGCGAGCCTGCGGACTGGGCTTTCGCGGCGCTCGGCTGCGCGCGTATTCACAGCCGCGATACGGCGGAGTATGTGCGCGCGGCGGGCTACGACATAAACGAGCAGGCGCAAAAGCTCGCGGCGTATTATATTTCACTTGCAGAAAACGCGCAGAAATAGCGCGCTGACGCCTGCATTTTAGGCAAAAGCGCACAAAATACGCGCAAAATCCGCACAAAACCGCCTTTTTGCTTGACAAATGCGCGCGGGCGTGGTATACTTGGTATTGCGCTACAGGCGCAAACGCTTGTGCCGCTTCACTTGCTTTATTGCAATGAAGCGGCAGCGTGTCACTACATTAACATACATATAAAGGAAGGAACACGTTATTATGAAGAAGATTCTTGCCGTCCTTTCCGCAGCGGCGCTTTGCCTTAGCCTTTGCAGCTGCAAGAAAAAGGACCTTACCGACTGGGAGTACATTCAGGACAAGGGTACGCTTGTTGCGGGCATTACCTACTACGAGCCGATGAATTACCTTGACGAAAACGGCGAGCTTACGGGCTTTGAGACGGAGTTTACAAAGGCCGTATGCGAAAAGCTCGGCGTTGAGGCGAAGTTTCAGGTAATCGAGTGGGACAAGAAAGAGGTAGAGCTTAAGTCCAAGGCGATAGACGCTATATGGAACGGTCTTACCGTGACCGAGGACAGAAAGGAGAACATGGCGTTCTCCACGCCCTATGTAAGAAACAAGCAGGTAGTTATCATCAACAAGGCGAACGCCGACAAGTACACTGATATCGCTTCCATGGCGGGCGCTTCCATAACCGCCGAGGGCGGCTCTGCAGGGCAGGACGCTATCGAGGGCAGCGACGTTCTCGCGCAGAACCCGTTCGTAGCTTCCGCCGCGCAGAAGGACGTGCTGATGGAAGTACTCTCGGGTACGACCGAAATAGGCGTTATCGACTACGTTATGGCAAAGGCTTCCATAGGAGAGGGTACGGACTACGCTGACCTTATGATGGTTGACGGCGTTGAGCTTACTCCCGAGGAGTACGCGATAGGCCTGCGCCTTGAGGACACCGAAACGCTCGCTAAGATAAACGGCGCGATAGACGAGATGGTAAAGGACGGCTCGCTGCTCGCCCTGTGCGAAAAGTACGGCCTTGCGGACACTTACGCATTCATAGAAGAATAATGCGTAATTCGTAATTGTTAAAACCGCGCTGCACCCGAAAGGGTGCGGCGCAACTTAACTATTCATTATTAACTATTAACTAAAAACGGAGTTTTCAGATGTCTTTTTTAGAGGTTACCGCGCAGCTTAGCAAGGGGTTTCTCACAACGCTTATGGTGTTTGGGGTGACGCTTGCTTGTTCGCTGCCGCTGGGGCTTGTCATCACGTTCGGGTCTATGTCGAGGTTTGCGCCGCTTAAGTGGCTCACCAAAACCTTTGTGTGGATTATACGCGGCACGCCGCTTATGTTACAGATTATCATAATCTTCTACGGGCCGGGGCTGTTGGGGCTTAATTTCAAGTTCGACAGGCTTACGGCGGTGCTTGTGTCGTTTGTTATAAACTACGCGTGCTACTTTTCGGAGATATACCGCGGCGGTATCGAGAGCATACCAAAGGGGCAGTACGAGGCGGGGCAGGTTCTCGGCATGACCAAAACGCAGATTTTCTTCCGCGTTGTGCTGTTTCAGGTGATAAAGCGCATTGTGCCGCCTATGGGCAACGAGATAATCACCCTTGTAAAGGACACGTCCCTTGCGCGCGTTATCGCGGTGACGGAGCTTGTAAAGGCAGCCGAGAACATCATAAGCATGAAGGCTATCATATGGCCGCTGTTCTACATAGGCGCGTTCTACCTGCTTTTCTCGGGGCTGCTTACGCTGCTGCTCAACGCCGCGGAAAAGAAGCTCAACTACTACAGCGGCTGACGAACGGGGTGCGACATGGCTTTTCTTGAAATAAAGGGCATAAAGAAATCATTCGGCAGGACCGAGGTGCTTAAGGGCATAGAGTTCTCCATGGAAAAGGGCGAGGTGCTGGCTATAATCGGCTCGTCGGGCAGCGGCAAGACTACGCTTTTGCGCTGCATAAACTTTTTGGAGCGCCCCGACGAGGGGACTATGCGCGTAGACGGCGAAACGATATTCGACGCGGCGGACGCGCGCAGGCTCTCCGACGGCGAGATACGCGAGAAGCGGCTGCATTTCGGACTGGTGTTCCAGTCGTTCAACCTGTTCCCGCAGTACAGCGTGCTTAAGAACATATCCCTTGCCCCGCAGCTGCTGCGCCTTAAGGACGGCAAGCGCCGCATACCCAAGGCGGAGCGCGTGCGTATCCTTAAGGAGATAGACGCGAAGTCGCTTGAGCTGCTTAACACCGTAGGCCTTGCGGAAAAGGCGGGGGCGTACCCGTGCGAGCTTTCGGGCGGGCAGCAGCAGCGCGTTGCGATAGCGCGGGCGCTTGCGCTCAGCCCCGACATACTGTGCTTCGACGAGCCTACCTCGGCGCTCGACCCCGAGCTTACGGGCGAGGTGCTGCGCGTAATCCGCGAGCTTAAAAGCACCGACCGCACCATGATAGTAGTCACCCATGAGATGAACTTTGCGCGCGGCGTCGCGGACAAGGTAATCTTCATGGCGGACGGCGTTATAGAGGAATACGGCACGCCCGAGCAGGTCTTCGGCGCGCCAAGGAGCGCGAAAACAAGGGCGTTCCTTGAAAAGTCGCTGGAAAACTGAGTTTAATGCATAGTTATCAATGCGTAATTCGTAATTCGTAATTTATACGAAAAAATTACGCATTACGAATTATTCTCCCCTCCGTGCTTATCGTAACCACCTGCCTTGGAATATGTTTTCCGCTGTTTTGCAGCGCTGTCAGGGCTGCGCGTTCTATTCCCGCGCAGCAGGGGACTTCCATGCGCAGCACGGTTACGCTTTTAATGTTGTTTTGCGCTATTATCTGCGTGAGCTTCTCGGCGTAGTCCTCGCCGTCGAGCTTGGGGCAGCCTATAAGCGTTATCCGCCCGCGCATAAACTCCTCGTGAACGCGCGCGTATGCGTACGCCGTGCAGTCCGCCGCTATAAGAAGCTCAGCGCCGCTGAAATACGGGGCGTTCGCAGGTACTAGCCTTATCTGGCACGGCCACTGCCCTAGCTCTGAATGCGCGGCGCTTGTGTTTGTGGGAGCGCCCGCAGCGTTCGCAGCGTTCGCAACGCCCACAACGCTCGTTCTGTTGAATGTGCGCAGGGCGTGTCCGGGGCAGGCGTGGGAATGCCCGTGCTGCTCGGGCTGATTGCGCTGCTTATGCAGGGCTACAGCCGCCTCGTCGTAGGGGGCTGCCTCGCGCTAGGTGAACGTTATCGCGCCAGTGGGGCATTCGGGCAGGCAGTCGCCGAAGCCGTCGCAGTAATCGTCGCAGATAAGCTGCGCCTTGCCGTTTACCATCTCGATAGCGCCCTCGTGACAAGCGCGTGCGCACGCGCCGCAGCCGTTGCATTTTTCTGGAAGGATTATGTCGTTTATAGTTCCCGAGTATAATATTGAATTTGTCAAATCAAGATTATCGAAGCTAGATTTCCTTATGACTTCGTCGTTTATCACTTCTTCGACAATATAATCCATTGTACCGCATTACATATTCAGATATAAAAAAGCGGTAAAGCCCCGCGCAGAGCTTTACCGCTTCCACAATAACTGTTAACTGTTAACTATTTTCCGCCCTGCGCCTGCTCGGATTGCGCCTGCTCGCCTGTGTTGCTCTGCGCGGCTGCGATAACGCCCGCTATCACCTCGCGCGCTTCGTCGGGCAGACCTGCGGGGAGAGCGTCTTCGCCGCCCTTAGCGAGGGCGCTTACGGCCTGCGCCGCCTGCTCCTCGGAGATTCCTGCGGCGCTAAGCTCATCGGAATATTGCGCGAGAGCTTCGGTTATCTCCTGCTCGGTGGGCAGCGAGCTTTGCACTATGGCTTTCTGCGTGCCGTCGGCGTCTATGTAGTATTCCTCGGGGAAGATAAGCTCGCTTACGGGAACGAACTCGTACCCCTGCGCGCTAAGCTCCGACAGTATCTGCGGCAGCGCCTCGGTGGTGTTCTCAAGGTCGTTGTGGAACAGCACTATCGACCCCGACTTCGCCTTGCCGAGAACGCGCTCCTTTATCTGCGCGGGCGTGGGCTTATCCCAGTCTATGCTGTCGGCGGTTGATATAGATGGAAGGCGTTGTATTGAGCACTGAATTGGCCGGTTTGATAGCTCCTGACAATATAGTGCAAAATGGGTATAGCATATACTCGTGTTTCATTAGCAGATTAAAATGGCTTGCACATACTGTTGCCGATGTATGATTGATAAATGAATAAATTGAAAATATTGTTCAAAAAGACAATCATGCAATGCCCCATTGTTGGAATATTGTTTACTATAAACAATATGACCATAAAAGGATTAAAGGTACACTATATATTGTATCAAATTGTATTTTGATTACAATTTCCACCGTTTGATTACAGAAGTGGCTCTTGACTTATCACAATCTTCGTGTTATAATATGAAATTAGACATATGCGTTTTGCAAAAGAGGAACAAGCTATATCCGTATATGGCTTTAGTCTGTCTATGACTTAGAATAAATGTTATGTAGGGAATGATTTTACTTGAATAATGATATAGTAAAGATACTCCGGTCATATAACGGCAGACCGTTGAACGATCCGGATAGTATTTTATCCTGGATAAAGGAAAAGAATGAAAGCTTAAAGGTTTCGATAGTCAAGAATAAGCTTCCCGACAGTCCGAACTGGTTTTACGACGAAAAACAGGGCGAAATAAGGAATAACAACAACAGCTTCTTCCAGATCAGAGGATTAAGGCATTATGATTCTGACGGTCGTCCCATGCTTGAACAGCCTGTTCTTATACAAGATGAGATAGGTTATCTTGGTATAATATGCAAGGAAATAAACGGTGTCATGCATTTCCTGATGCAGGCCAAGATCGAACCCGGCAATGTAAACAAGATCCAGCTCTCGCCAACGATACAGGCCACAAAGAGCAACTTCACACAAAAGCACGGCGGCCGCAGACCGGCATATATTGAGTATTTCCTGAATGCTGACAGACACACGGTGCTCTTCGACCAGATACAGTCCGAGCAGTCGTCAAGATTCCTGGGAAAGCGCAACCGTAATATAATGATAAGAGTCGACGATGATGTCGAGGTTCTGCCGAGCCATATGTGGATAACCCTTGGTCAGCTGAAGCAGCTCATGAAAATAGACAATCTCGTCAACATGGATACACGCACGGTTCTGAGCTGCATTCCGTTTTATCTTGCCGATATGAGCGACAGCGAACGCGCTGAAATGAAAAAGATGTTCCACGACAAGGCGCTGTTTGAGTCGATGTTTTCCAAGTCCGACCGAGAGGACTTCATACACATATACAGCTTTATAAACGACTACAAAATGCTCGGCGCCGGAAGGACAGAGGTGGTTCCGCTGAAGGAGCTGACAGACTGGGTATTTTCGGACAGCGAGATCGTCCATAAAGACAGGTATGCTTTCAAGGTGGTTTTTGCGGATATTGAGATCGAAGGGCGCGAAGTTACCCACTGGACGCAGCCGCTGTTCGAAGCAGTCGGAATGGCGACTTTTGGGCTTATCTCCGCGGATTTTGACGGAAAACGAAATTCCTTGTGCATTGTTTTCACGAGGCAGGGTGTTTTGATGAGATGGAACTCGCGCCGTCCGTTCAGCTTGAGGCCGGGACGCCGGAGAAGAATTACGATGTAATAACGCGGTTGCTGTTCGATTGTGTGGAAAACAGAAGTTGTGTGCGCAATGATGTTATACTCTCCGAAGGGGGAGGGCGCTTTTACCATAAACAAAACAGAAATGTCATTATACATATAGACGCAGATAAGGTCCCTGAACTGCCGGAAGGATATTTCTGGGCAGATTATCGCACGCTGAATGAAATGGTGCAGTATAACAATGTGCTGAATATCCAGTTAAGAAATCTGTTGTCGCTTTTGGAGATGTAATATGAAAAAGATACGGTTAGGAGTCCTTTGTCCTTCTGAAATAGCGTTCCGCGGATTCATGCCGGCTCTTAAACAGCTTGATGGATTTGAATATGTCGGGTTCGCCGCAGCAACAGAACGCGAGTTTTCCGGCACTGATTCCGATGAAGTGCGCGCTTCTGAGCTTGAAAAGGCGGAGAAATTCGCTGCCGAGCATGGCGGAAAGATATTCAGCGGCTATGAAAGCCTTATAACGTCTGATGAAATCGACGCGGTTTATATTCCATTACCGCCCGCCCTGCATTTCAGGTGGGCAAAAAAGGCGCTGGAATGCGGAAAGCATATTCTGCTTGAAAAGCCGTTCACGACCTCGCTTAAGGACACCAAAGAGCTTATTTCCATTGCAGAAAACCGTGGACTTGCAGTACATGAGAACTATATGTTTGCGTACCACACTCAGCTCGATTGGGTGAATGAGCAGATAAAATCCGGCGTTATCGGCGATGTCCGGCTTATCAGGATTGATTTCGGTTTTCCGTTCCGGGGAGCAAATGACTTTCGCTACAGCAAGGCTCTCGGTGGAGGAGCGCTGCTCGACTGTGGCGGCTATACGCTGAAGTTGGCTTCTATGCTTCTCGGGGATACTGCAAGGGTAACTGAGTCGCAGCTTTGTGGCAAGGACGGCTTCGAGGTGGACATTTACGGCAGTGCCACGCTGAAAAACGATGACGGGTTGACTGTACAGGTTTCTTTCGGAATGGATAACAGTTATCGGTGTAGCCTCGACATCCGGGGAAGCTCCGGCAGCATTTACACTAACCGTATACTCACCGCGCCTGCTGGTTACGCTCCGGTGATGACCATACGTAATGCAGCAGGTGAGAAAACCGTCGAACTGCCTGCTGACGATACATTCCGCAAGTCAATAGAAGCTTTCTACGATTGCATTTCCAACGATAAAAAGAGAACTGAAAAGTATGCTGAGATAATCAGGCAGGGCTGTCTTTTTGAAAGCATTTTAAAGGGAGATCGGTGATGTCAAAAGTATCAATTGTGGGGTCAAATGGCTATATTGAAAGAAATCTGTTTTATCATCTCGATCAGAGAGATGATATTGAACAGATAGCTCTCTATGACTGCCTTGATGAATCAGTCGATAAAAACGAAAAATACTTTAAGGTCAATTTACCGGATCGTGATGATGTAAAAAAAATTGACTTTGACTGCGACATTATTTTCTTTATGGCCGGTAAGACCGGTACGTTTTCCGGATTTAACAACTATTCTGATTTTATAAGCGTCAATGAATTCGGTTTGCTTAATTTCATTGATGAATATCGCATTCAGGGCTCGAAAGCAAAGATCATTTTTCCTTCAACGCGGCTTGTTTATAAAGGAAGCGATATCCCTGTTTCGGAAGATAGTCCCATAGAACTTAAAACTATTTATGCTGTTAATAAATTTGCCTGTGAGAATTATTTGAAGCAGTACAGCCAAATCTTTGGAATAAAGTATTGTGTTTTCAGAATATGCGTTCCGTATGGTACGCGCATATGGGGACTTGTGTTCCGCACTACTCAGAACATCGGTAATGTTCCCGTTACACACAGAAAAAGAGAAGATGGCAAATCCGGCTATACTTTAACAAAGCTTATATCCCTGTGGATGAATGGATTTACTGCGTTCTCGATAAAGCCGTTGAGAGTTGCGTCAATTCTTGGCATTTTGACCGCATTTATTGGATTCGGCTTTGGTATTTTCACTATTATCAATAAAATCATAAATCCTGAAATCGCAGTCGGGTATAGTTCTTTGATGGCTGTGTTGCTTTTTATTGGCGGAATGCTGATGATAATGCTGGGGCTTATCGGAGAATACATCGGACGAATTTATATCTCAATAAATAATTCACCGCAATATGTGATCAGTGAAACTGTAAACGTATCTAGAAATTGATTGGCTTTAGGAGGCATGGGAAATGAAACGAGCAATCCCATATATCGTTCTTCATCTGATAATACTGTTATATTCACTTAGCAGTATATGCTCTAAAATGGCATCTTCAAAGCCTTTTCTATCCTTAGAATGGTGTATATTTTATGGGCTGGTTATCGTATTGCTTGGTGTGTATGCTATAATTTTGGCAGCAGATTCTGAGAAAAATCAATTTGAATATCGCTTATGCCAGCAAGGCGGTGACCCTTATATGGGGAACGTTTTGGGGGATACTCCTATTCCATGAAACCATATCACGGAATAATATACTTGGCGGCATAATCGTTGTTGTCGGCGTTATTCTGGTTGTAACGGGCGGTGAAAAGAAGCATGAATGAGTTGGTTATTTATTCTCTCATAATGGTCTTTGGCTATCTGGTGGCTGCATTTTCACAGATCATGCTCAAAAAGAGCGCCGAGAAACACTATGATAATAAGCTGTAAAGAATACCTTAATCCACTGGTGATAATAGCGTATATTCTGTTTTTCGGAACGACTTTTATTTCCATGTACGCACTGAAAGTAGTGCCGCTTTCAATGGCGCCTATTCTTGAAGCAAGCGGTTATATTTTTGTTGCCGTGCTGAGTTATTTCTTTTTGAAAGAAAAGCTTACAAAAAGGCAGATTTTGGGTATGGTGCTGATAATCATGGGGATAGTGGTTTATTCTCTAAAATTCTAGGAGGAAAAATGAAAGGTATAATTCTCGCAGGCGGAAAGGGTACCCGCCTTTATCCTAACACGATTGCTGTAAGCAAGCAGCTTCTGCCAATTTACGACAAGCCGCTGATATATTATCCTCTGTCGGTTCTTTTGCTGGCAGGGATACACGAGATACTGGTGATCTCCACGCCGGAGGATACTCCGAATTATGAAAAGCTCCTCGGAGATGGAAGCCGTATAGGAATACATATTGAATACAAGATACAGGATAAGCCTCGCGGTCTTGCCGACGCATTTATTCTGGGCGCTGATTTCATCGGAAACGACAGCGTTTGCCTGGTTCTCGGCGATAATGTATTTTACGGTCAGGGATTCAGCTCGTACATAAAAAAGGCTATGTCTCAGATCGAAAACGGCGGGGCAACGATCTTCGGCTACCCCGTTGCAAACCCGCGTGAATTCGGCGTGGTCGAATTCGATAAGAACAACAAGGTCATCTCCATCGAGGAAAAGCCTGCCGAGCCGAAATCGGACTATGCCGTTCCTGGGCTGTACTTTTACGACAACGAGGTCGTTGAAATAGCCAAGAACGTAAAACCCTCAGCACGCGGCGAGATAGAGATAACATCTATAAACAATCATTACCTTGCCGAAGGTAAGCTCAATGTAACGCTTATGGGACGCGGAATGGCTTGGCTCGACACCGGCTCCCCAAAGGGAATGCTGAAGGCCGCCGAGTTCGTGCAGACCGTACAGGATATGCAGGGCTTCTATATTTCCTGCATTGAGGAGATTGCATGGCGCCGCGGATTTATAACCGCTGAACAGCTCCGCGCTCTTGGCGAAGAGCTGAAAATGACAGCCTATGGGCAGTATATTATCAGACTTGCGGAGGATAAATAATGAAGATAATCGTAACAGGCGGCGCCGGCTTTATAGGCGGAAATTTCGTACACTATATGCTCAAGGCTCACCCGGAGTACCGGATAATCTGCCTTGACTGTCTCACCTATGCAGGCAACATGGAGACCCTCGCGCCAGTAATGGACAACCCGAACTTCCGCTTCTGCAAGGTGGATATCACCGACCGTGACGCGGTTTTCCGGGTGTTCGAGGAGGAGCACCCCGACATCGTTGTGAATTTCGCGGCTGAGAGCCACGTTGACCGCTCCATTGAGAACCCCGGAGTGTTCCTGAACACCAACATCATCGGCACCCAGACCATGATGGACGCCTGCCGCAAGTACGGCATCAAGCGCTACCATCAGGTATCCACGGACGAAGTTTACGGTGACCTGCCGCTCGACAGACCCGACCTGTTCTTCACCGAGGAGACGCCGATACACACCTCCAGCCCGTATTCCGCTTCCAAGGCGAGCGCCGACCTGTTGGTTCAGGCTTACCATAGAACTTTCGGTCTGCCGGTGACTATTTCCAGATGCTCCAATAACTACGGTCCGTATCACTTCCCCGAGAAGCTCATTCCGCTGATGATAGCGAACGCGCTCAACGACAAGCCGCTCCCCGTTTACGGCGAGGGTCTGAACGTCCGCGACTGGCTGTACGTTGAGGATCACTGCCGCGCGATAGATCTCATTATCCACAAGGGTACTGTCGGCGAGGTGTACAACATCGGCGGACACAACGAGATGAAGAACATCGACATCGTAAAGATAATCTGCAAGGCGCTTGGCAAGCCCGAGAGCCTTATCACTCATGTCACCGACCGTAAGGGTCACGATATGCGCTATGCTATCGACCCCACAAAGATACACAACGAACTCGGCTGGCTGCCCGAAACGAAGTTCGCGGACGGTATCCAGAGAACTATTCAGTGGTATCTCGACAACCGCGAGTGGTGGGAGCACATCATAAACGGCGAGTATCAGGATTACTATGCAAGAATGTATGGAGAAAGGTAAAGTATTATGAAAGTCACAGCAGTAATAATGGCTGGCGGAAAGGGAGAGCGTTTCTGGCCGCAGAGCCGTGCAAGCAGACCAAAACAGTTCCTGGCGCTTACCCGCGATGGCGAAACAATGATACAGAAAACAGTCGGAAGGCTTAATGATATCGTTGATATCAGCGATGTTTTCGTGGTGACCAATGCAAATTATATAGATTTGGTCAAAGAACAGCTTCCTGAACTCCCGCCGCAGAATATTATTGCAGAACCCAAAGCCCGCAACACTGCTCCTTGCATCGCACTCGCGGCACAGATAATCAGGAAGAAGTATGAAGACGCAATAATGCTTGTGCTTCCGTCAGATCACCTGATAAAGTTCACTGAAATGTTCGTGGATACACTGCGCCACGCGATCAAAGTGGCGGAAAACGGCAGATCGCTGGTCACCATCGGAATCACCCCTTCCTACCCCGAAACAGGATACGGCTATATACAGTTTTCGGGCGCAAACAAGGCCATGCCGGGAGTTTACACGGTGGAGCGCTTTGTTGAAAAGCCGAATATTGAGCTGGCAAAGGAATATGTAAACGCCGGGACATTCCTCTGGAACAGCGGTATGTTCGTGTGGAAGGCATCATCGATAATCTCCAATATAGAACAGTTTCTGCCGGAAGTTGCCGCCGGAACAGCTAAAATCGGCGAGAGATACGGCACCGATGATTTCGTTCGGACCCTGAATGAGATCTTCCCGGCTCTCCATTCCGAATCCATAGACTTCGGAGTAATGGAAAAAGCCAAGGATATCTACACCATTCCCGGCAATTTCGGCTGGGACGATGTCGGAAGCTGGCTCGCAGTTGAAAGGATCAACTACACCAACGAGTATGGAAACGTTGTGAAGGGCGATGTGATAAGCATAAAGACAAAGAACTCAATAATCATCGGCGGAAAAAAACTGATCGCAACCGTTGGACTTGAAGATGTGGTGATCGTTGATACTGATGATGCGCTCCTTGTCTGTGCCAAGGACAGCACACAGGATATAAAGAAGATCATTGAAAATCTCAAGATCTGTAACCGTAACGAACTCATCTGATGAAAATAGCAATTGATGTCCAGCCACTCATAAGCGGCAGACGCACAGGCATAGGATTCTATCAGTCAGATCTGCTTAAAGCGGCAATAAGACTGGCTCCGGAGCACAAATTCGTTCTGAACTTCTTTTCGTTAAGACATACCGGGGAAAAGATCGGCAGACTGCGGGAATTGTTCGGCGACGATGTTGAGATACGTCCTTGCCGCTGGTTCAGCAGTCCGCTTTTGCACAGAATATGGCTGATACTGCCTGTTCCGTATAAATTGTTCTTCCGCCAGAAAGCGGACGTATCGGTATTTTTTAATTATTATGTCCCGCCGTATGCCGAGGGTAAGGTCTTATCGGTCGTCTATGATACGGTCGTAAAGGATATGCCGCAGACAATGGATAAACGTACCCGCCGCGCACTTAATATGACGCTGAAAAGTTCCATTCAGCGCTCAGACAGGGTAATCACCATTTCGGAATTCAGCAGCTCCAGGATCATGGAACATTTCGGAGTTCCATGTGAAAAGCTGGATGTTATATACTGTGGTATTGATGACGCGAGTTTCCATCCGGGATATTCTGCTGGAGATATCGAAAACTGTAAAAAACGTTTTAATATATCAGGCAGATATATATTATATCTTGGGACTATCGAACCAAGGAAAAATATTCTTGGGCTGATAGAGGCATACAAGCAGTTATCCGGCAGCAAGCCGGACTGCCCATATCTTGTGATCGCAGGCGGAAAAGGCTGGCTTTATGACGAGATATTCGCAAAGGTCAGAGAATACGGGCTTGAAGAACGTATTCTGTTCACGGGATATGTAGACGATAATGACGCTCCGCTGCTCATGTGCGGTGCTGAGCTGTTCTGTTTTCCTTCGTTTTACGAGGGGTTCGGAATGCCGCCGCTTGAAGCAATGTCATGCGGAACGCCAACAGTTGTTTCCGACCGGTCTTCACTTCCGGAGGTCGTTGGAAATGCGGCACTGACCGCCGATCCCGATTCCCCCGAGAAGCTCGCGGAAGCCATGGAGAAAATACTGTCAGACGATGGTCTGCGCAGTTCGCTCCGTGAAAAAGGCATCTCTCAGGCAAAAAAATTCACATGGGAAAACAGCGCAAAAAAATTTATTAAGATGATAGGAGAAAAAACATGAAAAGAGCTTTTGTAACAGGCGTCACCGGACAGGATGGATCTTATCTTGCAGAATTACTGTTGGAAAAGGGATACGAAGTTTACGGCCTTGTCAGACGTAAGTCCAGACTCGATTTCGGTAACCTTGAGGGAACGGCGGCAAAGGAGAAGGTCCATTTTATCTTCGGAGATATCACGGATATGTCCGCAATGATCCGCGCAATAAGCGAATCACAGCCTGACGAAGTATACAATCTCGCAGCGCAGTCTTTCGTTGCGCAGAGCTTCAGGGAGCCGATAGCCAGCGCCAACATCACCGGCGTTGCAGCAGCAAATATTCTTGAAGCGATAAAGACAATAAAGCCGGACGCAAGATACTACCAGGCAAGCACCTCGGAGATGTTCGGCGGCTGCATTGAGGATCAGGGTGACAACTTCACCGGCTATACCGAAAAGAGCTTCTTCCATCCGCGCAGTCCCTATGGAGTTGCCAAGCTCTATGCTCACTGGATAACCAGAAACTACCGAGAAGGCTACAATATGTTTGCGTGCTCAGGTATCCTCTTCAACCACGAAAGCGAACGCAGAGGTCTTGAGTTTGTCACCAGAAAGATAACGGACGCTGTCGCAAGGATAAAGCTCGGCGCTCAGGATCACCTTGAGCTCGGTAATATGGACGCAAAGCGCGACTGGGGTCATTCCAGAGATTATGTCCGCGCTATGTGGCTCATGCTCCAGCAAGACAAGCCACAGGATTACGTTATCGCTTCACATGAAACACATACTGTGCGCGAGTTCGTGGAACTTGCCTTCAAGTCTGTCGGCACAGAGATCAGATGGAACGGAAGCGGCGTCGATGAGACCGGTACAGACGCAGCAACAGGCAAAGTCATCGTTAAGATAAACCCGAAGTTTTACCGCCCTGCTGAGGTGGATCTCCTGCTTGGCGATCCCTCAAAGGCTGAAAGCGAACTCGGCTGGAAGCGTGAGGTGTCTTTCGAAAAGCTTGTTTCTCTCATGACTGAAAACGATATTGCTCTCGTTGAAAAAGAGCTGCGCACACAGAACGCATGAGAAGGTCACTTATAATCGGCGCAGCCGGATTTGTTGGCGGATATCTGATAAAAGAGCTTCAGACACTCGGCGATGAAGTGTATGCAACAAAGCTGCCCGCTGAATCGCTTGACGCCGGCTGCTGCGTCAGGAACCTTGATATTCTTGACGCTTCCTCAACGACCGCATTGATAAAAGAAATACAGCCTGACAGGATATTTCATCTGGCCGCACAAAGCTCGGTCGCCGTTTCATGGAAGAAACCGGCGCTCACTGCACAGATAAATGTAGTCGGCGCAATAAACGTCCTGGAAGCAGCACGCGCCGCTTCATGCGAGCCCGTGCTGCTTCTTGTGGGTTCGTCTGAAGAGTATGGCGCAGCCGGGACAGCCGACGGCATCATCAGCGAAAACGTCCGCCCGCATCCGGGCAATGTCTATGCTGCAACAAAGGCTGTACAGAACTGTATCGGCAATATATATCACAATGCTTATGGCATGAAAATAATCTGTGTGCGCGCATTCAACCATTTCGGTCCGGGACAGCTCCCGCAGTTTGTTATTTCGGATTTTTGCAGACAGGTCGCAGAAATCGAGGCATGCCGCCACGAATCGGTTATACGAGTAGGAAACCTCTCCGCAAAGCGCGATTTTACAGATGTGCGCGACATAGTCCGGGCATACGGAATGCTCGCGGAAAAAGGCAGATTCGGCGAAACATATAATGTTGGCTCCGGAAAAGCAGTAGAGATCCGCTCCATTCTGGATATAATACTTTCGCAGACTTCAGCGGTTGTCAGCGTTGAAACGGATGAAACAAGGTTCCGTCCGGTAGATGTTCCGCTCATACAGGCAGATATATCCAAAATCAGCAATGATACGGGCTGGGCGCCCAAAATCGATATTGTTAATACGATAAGCGATACGCTTGAGTTCTGGCGCAGCAATTTATAATTTTTTAGGAGATAGCAATGGGGATTTTCAGAGAATTGTATGAATATCGGCAGATGATCGCCAGCCTGGTCAGGAGAGACCTGCGGGGCAGATACAAAGGATCTTTTCTTGGATTTCTGTGGACCTTCGTAAACCCGCTGCTCCAGCTCCTTGTGTATTCTCTGGTGTTTACTAACATTATGCGCGTGGAAGACGTCGAGATATATTATTTGTATCTCTTTATCGCACTTATTCCGTGGCTTTTTTTCTCCAACTCCATTGCCGGCGGAGCCAGCTGTATAATAGCACAGAAGGACATGGTCAGCAAGATCTATTTCCCACGGGAAGTAATACCGATATCATATGTCACAAGCGGCTTTGTCAATATGCTGCTTTGTTTTATCGTGGTAATTGCCGCTGTCCTGATATCAGGAATTGAGGTCAATGTGCTTACATGGATGTTTCTTCCGGTAATATTTATCATACAGTATATACTGGTGCTTGGAATCACAATGCTGGTATCCGCCGTAACCGTATATTTCCGCGACCTGGAACATATACTGGGAATCATTATGATGGCATGGATGTATCTTACCCCTATCATATATACGCCGAATATGGTTCCTGATTCTTTCAGAATGTATTTTGACCTGAATCCTATGACCCACATTGTAACCGCTTACAGGGACATCCTGTACTATGGTCGTATGCCGGAGTTTTCCACGTTGATAAGTTCAGTCGTATTCGGGATCGTATTTCTGGTAATAGGTTTTGTTTCTTTCGGAAAGCTGAAAAGACATTTTGCAGAGGAGATGTGATATATGCCGTCTGATAATGATATTGCTATATCAGTCAAAAGCCTTAAAAAGTCTTTTAAGGTGTATTTCGACAAGGGTCAGAGCTTTAAAGAAAGGATTCTGTTCCGCGGCCGCAGCAGATATGAAAAACGTGTTGTTCTTGACGGGATCTCTTTTGATGTAAAAAAAGGAGAAGCTGTCGGTCTTATAGGCAACAACGGCTGCGGAAAGAGCACAACGCTGAAGCTGCTGACGCGGATAATGTATCCTGATGAAGGCTCAATATCCATCAAAGGGCGCGTGTCAAGCCTTATTGAACTTGGAGCCGGATTTCATCCGGATATGAGCGGAAGAGAGAACATCTATATCAACTCTTCAATTTTCGGGCTTACAAAAAAGGAAATCGACAGCAGACTGGAAAGCATAATTGAATTTTCTGAGCTTGGTGAATATATTGACAACCCTGTCAGGACGTATTCGTCAGGCATGTATATGCGTCTTGCATTCTCCGTGGCTATAAATGTTGACGCAAGTGTTCTTCTTATTGATGAGATACTTGCAGTAGGCGACGCAACATTTCAGGCAAAATGCTTCAACAGGCTCCGGGAAATAAAGGCAAACGGCACCACGATCGTTATAGTGTCGCATTCCCTCACACAAATAGAGCAGTTCTGTGACAGATCCATCTGGATCAACAACGGGAAAATAGCTATGGAAGGACTTCCAAGAGAGGTACATCCGGCATATCTTGACTATATGAGCACCATGCATGGCGTGGGAAGCAGTCACGAAACTCTCCCGCCTGAATCTGAACCGCACGACGGGTCAGAAGCTTCCCGGACAACATCCGCCGCAGATGAAGCTGCCACCGAATCTGCTACCGGAAATGCCGGTTCCATCACGGATACAGAACCCGTTCAGAAATCGGAAAAGCCCGGAGAACAATTGCGCTGGGGTAACAAAGATATTGAAATTGTCAGTGCATATATGCTTGATGAAAAAGGAAAACGCACAACAAAGCTGATATCCGGAAGACCTTGTTCGATATGCATTGAGTATGCCAACCATAAAAATCTGGAAAAGGCCTCCTGCGGAATAGGCGTATTCAGAAATGATGATGTACAGTGCTACGGCACAAACACAGATATAGACCATGTAACTCTAAAGTTAAATGATCATGGAACCGTGATCTTTGAGATAGAAAATAACGTACTTCTTGCGGGAGAATATACCATAGATGTCGCATTACACACAACGGATGGATTTGCTTACGATTATTGCCGAAAGGCAATAGCTGTTTCTGTGGCATCGCTGAATGCTGATATCGGTGTTGAGAGAATTCCGCACAGTTGGAGATCATAACAGGGAGGATTTGTATGACGCATGACGATGTAAAAAGAAAGATCAGGAACAGGCTCGCAGCATTGGAATACACTCCCGGATTCAAAGAGGGGATCAGGACGCCGGATCACTCTGAAAAGAAGTCGATACAGGCAGGCGCATATATCGATGAAGCATGGCAAAATCATAATGCCGCTTTCTCATGCGCATCTCAGGATGGATATCTGCCGATTCAGGGAAACAAACTCGCTGTCTTTATCAAAAAAGCTATGAGAAAGCTGCTCAAAATATTCTGGGGCTGGTATATCTTTCCGATATACTCACGGCAGAGCACATTCAATGGTAAGACAGACAACGCCGTATCACTGCTGATCACCGCTGTACACGAGCAGGGCGAGGCTCTGGCTCAGCTAGGCGAGGAAAACTCCATTCTGAAACGTCAGCTTGAAGACACAGCCAATATGCTGAAGACACAGCAGGAAGAATATTCTGCCGCAATGGCTCAGATAAAAACACTGCTTGATGAGACCGGTAAAGAAATGCAACTCTTCAAAACGCAGCAGTCGAAATATGAAATAGATCAGGCACAGACAAAATCACACGTTGATAAAAACCGCGATGATATACGGCTTCTGGGCAGTACACTCTCCTCTCTGGAGCAGAAAGAGAATACCATGGACGCCGCTTTGGAGAAAATAAACGGAGAGATTCCGCGCATAAAGGACGCACTTTGCCTGTCCTACGATCCTTCCCTGGTCGATGATGACATAATCGACTATTTTGATTTTGAGGACCATTTCAGAGGTTCCCGTGAATCAATAATCGAGCATCAGCAGCAATATATTCCTTACCTTAAAACTGATTATACCGATGGCTTTGTTGTTGAGCTCGGATTCGGCAGGGGAGAGCTGCTTGAGACGATGAGAAATAACAACATCTCTGCAAAGGGCGCGGATATTTCCGAAACATTCGTAAAATACTGCGCTGACATGGGTATGGATGTATGTCGTTCTGACGCACTTCAGTACCTTAATTGGTGCGAGGACGACAGTCTTAATGGAATCATTCTGTCCCAGGTAGCAGAACACATCAGACCGGAGTACCTGTATCAGCTTATCCGCACGGGATTCAAAAAGCTCCGTAAAAACTGCTGCTTTATTATAGAAACCCCAAATCCTGAGTCGCTTTCTACATATATGAATTTCTATATAGACGGTTCGCACATCAAGCCGGTTCACTATCTGACCCTCGAGTACTTCTTCCGCAAAAATGGATACAGCGAAATAACCAGGCTGTCCGATGATTACAGCAGACACCCTTACGCCGGAAGATTCAGGAGATACGTTGTCGATACCTGCGACGAACCTGAAAAGAAGGAAATCCTCAATGACATCAATGAAGCACTGTTCTCGGGAAGAGATTATACAATAATTGCAAGAAAATAACGCAAAATAAGGATGGTAATGTTATGAGAAAAAGGGTTGTTGTTACAGCGTCCCAGATTCCGTTTACAAAAGGCGGAGCAGAGCTTCTCGTTGATTTTCTTGTCAGAAATCTGATAAGAAGAGGCTTTGACGCAGAGGTAGTATCACTTCCATACAAGTGGTATCCGGAGAATTCTCTTTACAACAGTATGCTTGCATGGAGGATGCTGGATCTGAGCGAGGCTAACGGAAAAAAGATAGATCTGGTGATCTCCACGAAGGTCCCGTCTTACGGAGTGAAGCATGACAATAAAGTGTCCTGGGTCGTTCACCAGTTCAGACAGGTTTACGACCTTTATGAGACTGAGAATGGATATTCAAGTCTTCCCGAGGGCGAAAGAATACGCGAACAGGTAATGAAATTTGACAGAATGGCACTGCTCGAATCGCAGAGTATCTTTGCAATTTCAAAGAATGTTGCAGCAAGACTGAAAAAATACAATAACATTGATTCTGCTCCATTGTATCATCCGCCGTCAATGGCAGGCAGATATAAGACCGGAGAATACGGCGACTACATCGTATCTGTCGGACGGCTTGACAGGCTCAAGCGCAACGAACTGCTCATAGAATCCCTGAAATACTGCGACAAGGGTATCAGGGCCAAAATAGCAGGAAAAGGTCCTGAGATGGAACCGCTCCGGAAGCTCGCTAAGAAACTCGGCGTGGAGGACCGCGTTGATTTTCTGGGATTTGTGCCGGATGATGATCTGCTCGACTTATATGCAGGGGCGTTTGCGGTATTCTTTTCTCCCGTTGATGAGGACTACGGCTATATCACGCTTGAAGCATTCCTGTCACATAAGCCCGTTGTCACCTGTAAGGACAGCGGCGGAGTGCTGGAATTCATTGAAAACGGGGTAAGCGGCTTCGTAAATGAGATCGATCCTGCTGAAATAGGCGCAAATATCAACAAATTGTATGCTGACAAAAAGCTGTGCCGCGACATGGGCATGGAGGGCTTTATGCGCGTGAAGGACATAAGCTGGGATAATGTAATAGATAAACTTACTGAAACGATCAGATAAAGGAATTATAAACATGAAGATAGCATATTGTTCCCCCTTTTCACCGCTGAGATCCGGAATTTCCGATTTCAGTGAAGAACTTGTACCGGAGCTTGCAAAACTGGTCGACATCGACCTTTTTTATGAGGAACCAATACAAAACGAGGAGCTTTGTTCAAAGTTTTCCTGCTATGATATCAAGTGTCTGGACGATGAAAAAATTTCTTCCGCATACGACCTTATCGTTTACCAGATGGGAAACAGCTTCGACTGTCATAAAGACATTGCCGAAATGATGCTAAAACATCCGGGAATACTTGAGCTTCACGATATATCTCTTCACCATTTTCTTGCGGCAGATAAGTTTGTCAGCAATAAGCATGATGAATATAAAGAAATTGTCAGATACTGCCACGGCGAAAAGGGGCTCCGGCTTGTTGAAGAATTCCTTAACGGTCAGGCAGGCGCCCCATGGGAAACCCACCCGCTGGAGCTGACAGTCAATAAGCATTATGTTGACAGCTCGCTTGGGGTCATCGTTCACTCGGACATGGCAAAACAAATGATCAAGGCGGAACGCCCGGGCGTCCCGATAATCAACATTCCTCTTCATGTTCCGGACCTTATCGCTAATACGCCCGAAACTAAATCGGAAGCCAAAAAGGCGCTGGGTATTCCCGAAAAATGTGTTGTTCTGGGCGCATTCGGCTTTGCGACAAAAACCAAACGCATTCTGGAAACCCTGGAGGCGCTGTCAAAGTATAAAAAGCGCGATTTCAGATATGTCGTTGTCGGAAAGCAAGTCGACCTTGACCTGGAAAAGGAAGCGGAAAGGCTTGGCATCAGGGATAAAGTCATAGTGACCGGATATATAACGCTTGATGAATACAAGCAGTATATGCGCGCCTGTGACATCTGCGTCAATCTGCGATACCCAACGAACGGGGAATCATCCGCAAACCTTCAGCGTATCCTCGGCATGGGTATTCCTGCGATAGTAACTGATATAGGCACTTTCTCCGAATATCCTGACAGCTGCACATTCAAGGTTTCATACGGCAGCAATGAAATATCGGATATTCTGAACGCAATAGACAAGCTGGCTTCTGACAGCAGGGCATATCAGCAGTACAGCAAGGCTGCCGCGGAGTTCATAAGCAGCACTGCGCGAATTGAAATGAACTGCCGGAAATATGCCGATTTCTTCAGAGACGTAAAAAATGGAACGTTTGCTGAAACAGATATGGCAGACCGGCTTCTTGACGACGCGCTGGCAAACGGCTTCTACGATGAGGATTATCTTGTGAAATTACTGGAAGAGGTGGAAAACCAATGAATCCGTTTTTACAAAAACACCGTTCGGTATTCAGGGATCTGGCAATTTTCTGTGGATTCCTGCTGATAGCACTGGGGGTATACTATTCTTTTGCCGCCGCAAATATGATATGGGGCGGAGCCGACAGCTTTCAGTGGCTGAGCTTTACACATAATTGGAAAGACATTGCTTTCAGTTCCTGGCAAAAGCTTTATTCAGCGGGTTCTCCATCCGGAGCTTTTTACAGCATTAATCCTATAATGCTGCTGCTGATCTGGCTTCCAAATAATTATTATGTTTACGCTGTATATTGCGTCCATATTGCAATTGGCGCATTTTTCACATATAAATACCTTGGTTCTATAAAATGCGATACCGTTGTTTCGCTGCTTATAGGACTGTTATATGAGTTTTCTGTCCAGATATCCGGTATCAGAAGGGGGCACATGGTAATTGTCATAGCTATAACCTACTTACCTATGGCTTTGTTTTTGGTACAGAAATATTTTAACGAGAAAAAGCTGTATTGGTTGGGGCTATCAGTTTTACCGCTTGTTTTTGCATTTTACGGTGGACATTTGCAGACTGCATTGTATGTTGATATCGCCGTTTTTGCATATATAGTCATAATGGCAATCAAAGAAAGCTTCACCATAAAAAGGCTGTTCTTGCATGGTATGACTTGGGGCTTAACATATGTTGCCCTAATATGCCCTGCACTTTTAGAACGTGTGGCAACAATGAAACAGTATACAACAAGTATGCCCAGTTCGGAGCCCAGCTTTGATTACTTTGCCAGTTATTCAATGCACCCGATAAAGATACTTGATTTTCTTTTCCCCAATATGTTTGGATATATGGAACCTGAAGCATTTGGTGCCACGTATTCTTCTGAAATAGATTTTGAGATCTTTTTAGGTTTCTCTCTTGGTTTGTTTGCAATATACGGAATTGTAAAGTACTGGAAAGAAATAAATATTAAAATCAGCTTTCTTTTTGTTGTGGCAGCTCTGATATATTGTGTCTGCCCGCATATTCCAGTACTTAACAAGATAGTATATCACTTACCTGTTTTTGGCGGATTCAGGTGCGCTTCACGAGCTCTGTTCATATTTGTTTTCTTTATCTATGCAATAGTTGCTATAACATTATCAAAAATGATCAATGATAATGCCTTTGATGATCTAAAAAAATATGTTAAGAGAGCTTCAGCAACATTATCAGTATTTCTGACTGCATTTGCAATAATTGTAATTGGTCTGGTGATAATATCCAACCAGGGCATTGCTGCCAGTGCGGTTTCGGATTATTTTTCATACACATTCGTTCCTGCGGTATTATCGCTTGCAATTATATTTATTGCTGTGATAATCATTGGCTGTATGATCCGCAGAAACAGGTTTTCTTCCAAGACTCTTATGAGAGCATTTACGGTTATTCTGACCGTAACAACTCTTGTAGAGGTATATCCATATTCATTCTATAACCAGGCGTCCTCTCTGGAAACTAGTGAATCAACAGTTAAAGCACTTGACGTTGTTCAGGAAAATATAGGGGACGGAAAAATATGGGAAGCGTTTCCGTACATTGATGGTTCTCACATAAGCATTCTAAGCAATAACAGCATCAGCTCCAGAAACATTCAGGTCATCAATAGCTACATGGCCTTGAATAATCCTGATATATATAGATATTTTTCTCAGAATTCCGGCACATACAGCTACAACTCAAGCGGCCTTATGACAGGTTCTGTTTACGCCTCGTCAAATCTCTTCTTCCAGAATAACTTTTTGTCAATGATGGGCATTAAATATGTCCTGGACAATATGGGGATGGTTTCAGCAAATGGTGAAGCAGCCCAGATAAAAGGCGAAGACCGCGTTGAATATGACATAGAGCGGATAGATATCCCTGCAGCAGGCGGAGAACTTAATGTATTGACTTACCCGCTTGAAATTCAGGACGACTGCCTGTACAAGTTCGAATTTGATGGTGCATGCACGATCCCTGAGGTTGTATTCACAGTGGATTTTTACGGCGGTGCGGCGTATGACACAGCGGAACAGGAGAGGACCATATATAACATCACAGATGGTCAGCACTATGAGTTCCTGATATCTTCCGGAAAAGCGTCACTCTCTGACGCTGAAACCTGCTGGAGAATACTCACCCCGAATACAGCGGACATCTCAATCCAAAACGTCAGGCTGACCGAGTATGAATCTGTGGTAGAAACCGCATATACAGAGTTCTACAACGACGGTGAAAATCTGATCTATGAGAACAAGAATGCAAGGGATATCCTTTACGTTACGTCAAGGATCGAAAAAGTGGACAGTACAAATTACGTCTATGAAAACATGATAGCGCTCGACCTTGCAGATGTTAACTACGCCGTTGATCTCGAAAGTCGCGAAAATGCCCCTGCACAGCTTTCTGACATTGATTTCGGAAACGACAGGATAACCGCAGGTATATCTGCTGAGGGCGACACTTTCGTTAATTTTTCACAGTGCTTTAATGTTAACTGGCACGCATATATAGACGGTTCCGAGGTGACGGTCTATAAGGTAAACGGCATAATCATGGGCATAAATGTTCCGAATGGGGAGCATACAATAGAGTTCAGGTATATTCCTATGCCAAGAATTATTGGCTGGATCATTGCTCTTGCCGCTATACTGTTCTGGATTGCCATCTGCGTATGTAGAATATACAAGCGCAGAAAGAACAGCAGACTGAAAGTAAAATCTGAACAGGACAACTAAAGCCTATCGGACATACAAATTCGCCTGTCTTCTAAACAGTGCGCAGCTCTGACGCTCGTTGGAGCTGCGTGTTTTTACGAGAATAGTTTAAGAGGTAGTTTAATGTGGTTGTAATAAATGGAAAATTCATGTCTCAGAGAATTACCGGCGTGCAGCGCTATGCCCGTGAGATACTGAATGAATTGGACGCTCTTCTCACGGCCGGAGCAGATTTCGTTGTAGCCGTTGACAAACACGCTTCGGACATTCCATCATATAAGAACATCCGTGTAAAGCAGGTCGGTTCCCTGACCGGAAATGCCTGGGAACAGATATCGCTTCCGCTGTATGTGCTGAAACACAGGGCGGTATGCGTAAATCTCTGTAATATGGCGCCAATACTAACTCCGCATATTGTTGTGATACACGATGTAAGCTACAAGGTGAATAAAGGCTATTTTTCGCGAAAGTTCGCCATGTGGTATAATCTTGTCTTTTCGCTGATTATTCACAGAATAAAGCAGATAGTCACCGTATCTCAGTTCAGCAGAAATGAAATATGCCGGACATATAAAACTGATTTCAGAAATATAACCATCGCATATAACGGATGGCAGCATCTGAGAAGGGCGCCGGCTGACAGCGAGGCGCTCGGTAAATTCGGTCTTGAGCAAAACGGCTTCTTTTTTGCCATGAGCAGCGTTACTCCGAATAAAAATTTCAGGTGGTTAGCAGAGAACGCGAAGTTGTATCCTGATTCGCTTTTTGCAGTGGGTGGTTCCGTCAATGAAAAGGTATTCGGTGACGCACTAGATTTTACGATACCGTCTAATCTGAAGCTGCTTGGCTACGTCAGCGACGCCGAGGCCCGCACACTTATGCAGAACTGCACTGCTTTCATTTTTCCAACGTTCTATGAGGGGTTCGGGATACCGCCGCTTGAGGCGCTGTCGGAAGGGGCAAAGGCAGTAGTATCTGATACAAGCTGTATGCACGAAATATTCGGTGAGTATGTATATTATATAGATCCATACCACCCTGAAACCGACCTAAATAAACTTATAATGCCTCAGATCAAGCCGCCGTTTCAGCTCCTGGAGAAATACGACTGGAAAAAAAGCGCGGAAATTATTCTTAAAGTAATTGATAAGACTCAGTAAATAAGTAGAAAAAATCCCTGCCCCGAAAATATGAACTACCCCATTTTGTACAGACAGTACAAAAAAGTCCCTATTGCATGAATTAAGCGGCAAACAGGTTCCCTGTAACGAGTGGAACCTGTTTCGTTTTTAGCTGAATACCTCCATTGTTATAGATGAAACCGACGAAATCAAACAGAAAATCAGCCGAGGAGTATGTGCTGTGTTCCTCATAGCCATAAACAAAGCGGAGTCCGGAAAACTCGTCGATAGCAGTGTATTGACAGAGCTTCTGCTCCGTTCTTGTTGTATTTCCCTGAGGCTCTCTTACTCTATACTTTTCGGAATATTTCATCAGGGATTGACGAAACCGCATTTCCTTTTTTATTCCTTTGTCCAATATCTATTGTAGCACTACACAGAAAAAACAGAGTGACGTTAAAAGTCACTTGGCAATCTCTGTGAAATATGATAAAATAGTATTGGAATTATATTCCGATATAAACTATTAAAGGAAGATATCTGGCAATGAAATTCAAGAAATTTCTGACCGGTATGACCGTCGGGATCATGGCTGTATCTTCGGCGATAGTCTGCCAGGTTTCGGCCGGCGCTGTTGAAGCCACGCTTATCAGCGATGCTGCGGTCGAAAAATGGAAAAGTATTACGGTCGACTTCGGCAAGGCAGGCATTGCTGCCGAGAAAACTCAAGTCTGGTCATATCCTGTCCTGCACCCGAGGGGGCAGGGGACGGTCAGAGGCTGTTCAAGCCCATTCTTTCAGAGGACGACTGGGGCGACGAGCCGAAGTACATTGTATCCTACGACAGCAGCAAGACGGAGTTCAGCATTACAATTCCCGGTTCTGAGCTTGTCGGAAAACAATCGCTGATCATTCAGGCGTGCGATGTCGGCGTCAGTCTGACCGTAAAGGCGGTTGATTTTGCCGAGGATACCCGTGAAACTGTGTCTGCTCCCGAACTGCCGGTAAACATCAGGCTGGAGGCGTATCAGGACAGCAGCTGGCTCAGCGGCAGCAATGCGGCAAACTGGATAGAGCTGACCAACATACTGGACGCAGAAACCATAGGCGACCTTTTCAAGAAGTACAAGAGCATCACGATATCCGCCGGTGAGTATTTCAGCGACACGCTGGGTCTCGGCGCGGATGGGTTCGAGTATGTGCTGGAATACAATGCAACGGACGGCAATAACGAGGTTCAGTACGCCGGAGTATACGATTCGGTATCCTATGCCGACGGCGGCTCATTCCCGCTCAACAAGCCGGAATACAACGGCTCTGACAGCGACAAGCTGAATTCCGTTGCGCTTTGTCTCAGAACAAAGCTTGAGGACGCCGAAAACGGCATGAGCCGTGCGGTCAGCGAAAAGGTGAGGAACCTTAAAGCCGGAGACACCATCACCATTCAGACAAGGGAGGATAAGCGCACCACCGCAGAGATTTCTCTCGACCTGCCGACAAACATCAGAATGGGCGCTTATACCGACGAAAATAATATCGGCGCGACTGCAAGCTACGAGTTCGAAGTTACCGACCAGTTCAATGTAAAGACGTTCGGTGAATTTGTTGACACATTCAGGGAGGCAAAGCTTCCCGCCGGGAAGTACATCGGCGATTCCCTCGGGCTGGGCGCCGACGGCTTTGAGATGAATATCGGTTTCATGGGCAGGGACGCCGGTGGCAACGAGTTCTGGGGCTGCACGATCAATGCCATATCTTATAAGGAAGGCGGCGTACTTTCTCTCGACAGCAGCGCTCTCTACTATCCCGGAAGCAGGGACGATTCTATTGCTCTGATTCATGTCTCTATCCGTCCGAGAACGGAATACGTTGAATCCGAGGGCAAAAATCAGGCGGTCAGCGAAAAGGTCAGAAACCTTACGGACGGCACTGTCATTACTATCCGGACGGCAGAGGATACCCGCAGTGAGATAACGGTACCTGCGCCCACCGGCGGAATAGTGATGTACTGCTATCGCGACGAATGGAACGATGGAACGATGGCAAACGCAGATATTCCCGCCTCTTCCGTTTCCGGAATAACCATCGGCAAGACCACTGTAAAAGGAACTCAAGCAGACTGTCAAGACCATTTCCTCGTCGGGAAAACCCGTTTACACCAAGGATTCCCTGAACCTTGGCAAGGACGCTTTCTCCTATGCGGTATGGCTGCATATGAAAAACGGTGAACAGGAGGAATGGTGGCGCGGCGAGTTAGTTTCTTTTGACGAAATCGCGACTGCCGATACCGAAAATATAGACGCCGAATTTGACGATTACGTTATCGAGGAGATAGGACTTACTGTCTTCCCCGTGATCAAAACGCTGCCTGACGGCAGATCACAGGCGGTGAGCGAGATTATCCGCAATCTTGACCCTGAGAAAACCGACAAGATATTCATCAACGACATGGAAGCCGCGGACGATGATGAAGACGACATCAAGTACGACGGACTGGGCGATATCAAGGCAGAGGGCACAACGGTATTCAAGATGTCCGAATGGGATCCCGAGCAGCTTGATATCAATGTCGTCGGCATCGATCCGAGTTGGATAAGAACCGAGGACGACGTTATCATCGTCAAGGTGAAGTACAACAAGGATTACTATGACGAGTATTCAAAACTTGTTATCGCCAAGAACGACGGCGATTACAGCGAGGGCTTCGCATATCAGTTCGGCGAGCGCGATTTCAATATCCATGTCCGCGTGGGCGAGCTGATGAAGTACTGGAACTGTAAGACCGTAAAGGAGCTTGCCGACAAGAATATGACGGTTCAGCTCTGGGCGCCGAAGGAGGGCGACAGCGTTAATTATCAGGTATCTGTCATTTCCCCTGTATTTTAGGAGAAGATAGAGGCTCATGCGGATAAGCCCGAGGACTACGTTCCCCCCGCTGTCAAACCTGAGACCGATAAGACCACCGCGCAGACCACAGGCTTAAAGCCCGGTACCGGAAATCCTGACGAAAAGGTATATGACACGCGATTTGTGATGTCAGTATCTTCTTCCGATCTTGTGAGCGGCAAAGGACTCAGGCTGGTGGCTTACATCACCATCAAGAGGCTGGATACCAACCAGACCGCAACTATATCCACGACAATATGCTATGACAGCATATCCGCAGTGGGCGACACAATATCCGCTGCCGATGGTCAGAAGCTGCTCGCTTTCGCGATATTGAACATTCCCGCAGGCGTTGATATTGAGTACACTTCCATCATATTGAGCATGGCTGAGGTTTAAGGAGGCTTCATTATGAAAGAATACACAAAGCCCGAGGTAGAGATAATCAGATTTACGACCGAGGATATAATAACCACCAGCAGCGTCAGCAGCGGTATGGAAAACAAACCCGATCTTGACAACTCGGGCGCAAAGGACTTCAACGACCTCGACTGGATCTGACGAATAACGTCTTGATCCCTGAATGAATAATTGTCCCCCGGAGCAGACGACCTCTCCGGGGGATATCTTGTGCCAAGGAAATTTTTCGGCAATTCTGTAATTTTTATATCAGAAAGATACATTTATCTCTTGACAAACGCAGTGACAGGATTTATAATTAAAGTGGTAATTTATGTTTCTGGACGGTGAGGAAATGTGAGCATTATAAACGATACGGAAGGCTTTAAAACGCGCAATAATATGTCGCGCGCCTGCACAAAGCTTGCGCAGGCAACGCGGCGGCTCAGCTCGGGAAACCGTGTGAATTCCGCAGCGGACGACGCCGCGGGCCTTGCGATATCCGAAAAGCTGCGCGCGATAGACCGGGGCCTGCGCCAGGGACTGCGCAATGTCAACGACGGTATAAACTATCTCGACACCGTTGACGGCTGCGCGCAGGAAATGAACAATATGCTCCACCGTATGAAAGAAATTGCGGTGGAGGCGGCAAACGGCACGCTTGACAGCGTTGACCGCGACGCGCTCGACCTGGAATACCGCCAGCTTATAGATGAAATTGGGCAGATAACCGATTCTGCCGAGTTTAACGGGATACCCCTGTTTGAGCGCCATCAGCCCGAATATGAAAAGAATGAGGGCGTTGTGGTACATGACGGCATTGTAAAGATAGACGGAAAGAACAATACCCTTGTTTTCGGATATACCAGAGACGGAGAATCGCGCGAATGCACCGTCGAGATACCGTGCGGAAACTATACCGCAGAAGAACTTTCCGACGTGATAGATACGGTGCTGTGGGATAAGGAGCCGTCGCTGATAATCGGCGTGAATACGGACAAGCAGCTCACCATACAGTGCGAGGACGGAAAGATAAACCACATCGGCGGAAACGGAGCTTCTCTGTTTTATGATATCAAGATAGGCTCGTCCGACGGATATCTGCTTGGCGTAACAAAATTCCGCGACGATACGACCGCAAAACTTAGTATTGTCCCCGGAAAGAACGATATTATAGAATTCCGTCTTGGCAACAATGACGACACAAAGTACTCCATACAACTCGACGAGGGGAGCTACACGCGCCCCGAGCTTGTCGCGCACATGAACGAAAAGCTGGACGCTGCGGGACTGCCCTGCAAAGTTGAGGCGGTAATGCAGGAAAACAGCGACGGCTACAAAATAATAGGCATGAAGAGCGAAATCACCATGACAGGTCTGTCGGGAAATTTCCTGATGATAGACGAAAAGCCGCTGGTCGTTCACTCGCCCATATACGATATCTGCTGCTACAGCACCCTTGTAAACAGCGAGGCGGAATTAAAGGCTACCCGCGACCTTTCGGGCGGAATTGAAATAGAGCGCGGACGAAACGATTATTTTGTGCTTAATGCAGGCTGGTACGACGGCGACGGCAATCCTCACACGGAAAAATTAAGGATAGACCTGCTTGACGCAGGCGAAAATCTCCGCAGCTACGCAAACACCGACGAACTTGTATCCCGAATAACCGATCGGCTTGCCGCGCTTGACTGCCCGATAAGCGTTGAGAATGATTCGGGCAGGCTTAAATTCACCACGCTTCAATACGGCAGGGAATGCAAAATCAGGCTTGACGCCTCCGATGTGCCGAGCCAATATATGAGATATGATCTGTTTGACTACGCAGTTCTCCGCAGGCTGTCGCCGGAAAACACCCGGTCAAAATACAGCGCGGCTTTTGTCACAGGCAGGAAAGAGCTGGACACAAGCATAGTTATACCCGAAAATAACAACAAGCTCACATTCACCGTAAAAACCGACCCTGACGGCACCCTCAGCGACGAGGTGATGGAGTTTGAGATACCGAAGGGCGTGTACACCCGCGCGGGGCTTCAGTCCGTGCTCAACGGTCTTATAGAAACAAAGTATCCGTCATTCAGGGACAAGCTTATTTTTTCCGTGGGCAGCAGGCTGTCTCTCGGCGCGGCGGGCGCGGACGGGTGGGAAATAACCTCCGTAAAGGCAGAAAAGGACACCGCTTACAGCCGCCTGATAGAAGGTCCGATGTATTACGACAGCATTGACCGGTCACATTCCTCCGGGCGGGAAGAGGAGCTGATATCCTACGGCACCACCGACCCCGCGACGGGCAGGTCCAACGTTATTTCCACGGCGGGCAAAACCACCGAGGCGGTGAAATATTCGGATTATACTCCGTCCACAACCCCGGCGCGGCAAGACGACCTTCTGCATTACAGCGCCGCAGGCGTTGAGGCGCGCAAGGGAACCACGCAGGGAAAAGACGAGTTTGAAGACTGGGTCGATCCGCCCGACAGCAGCTATACCCCGGCAACACTGCGCCTGAATAATGTCCTGACGCAGTTCAACACGGCGGGAACATCTATGCGGGATATAAACTTCAGCTTCAGCCTTTATGACAGAAATAAGAAAAAAACCGACTTCTCCGTGAGTATCGCGAAAGGTTCGACGGCTGAACAGGCGGTAGAGAAGATAAGAAGCGCGCTTGGCGGCATGGCGGACCTTAAAACTGACGGAAACAGCCTTGTTTTCACTTCGGCCGAAACGGGCAAGGACGTTGAGTTCTTCAATTATGGCGGAAATCTTATAAATACTGCATACAGAAGCAGCCTTGCCTCGCGCGGGGACGCCGTTATCGACGGGGATAAGGTATATGTGCCCACAACGATGACGCTTGGCAATGCGGGGACGAATATCCCCTACGTCGCGGACGGCGCCAACGACCGCCTGAAATTCTCCGCAGGCGGCAGAAATTACGATATCCGCCTTGAACACCGCACATATAATTCCCTCGCGGATTTTGCGGCGGAAGTCAATGCGAAAATAGCGGCGGCGGACGGTGGCAGCGCCCTTACAAAGGTTACCGCAAGCGGAAACTCGCTTACGTTTACCGCGCCCCCTAAGGGTACGGGCGGAATAACTATCGACAGCTCGGGCACCTGCCCCATAAACAGGAAAAAGACGGTGACCGACGTTAAGAATTCGCCCTATTACGATGACGCCTCGGGCACAGTAAAGGAACCTGCGAGCGTGCGTATATCCGGCGCGGACAGCCATTTCCCCATGACTGTCGACAGCACGAATAACACGATAACCATGGATTATACCGCGCCCGACGCCGCAGATCCGACGCAGCTCAAACGCGAGAGCCTTACCATAACCGTACCCGACGGCGTCTATGCAAGCGGCGCGGATTACGCCGACGCGATAAATGCGGCAATAGCGGCAGACCCTGCGCTTAACGGGAAGATAAAAGCGAGCTATTCTTCATCGGGCAGCAATAAGGGACTGACTTTCACTACCATAGCGGGCGGCGACAATGTTTCGCTGGGCAATATAGGCGGAAGTTCTAAAATAAATCAGTACAAGAGGACAAATCCCGCCGTGGGCGGTACGACCGTTCCCGGTGAAAATAAGGTCAAGTATCCCGCGTACATAAGAAATACCAATTTCGGCACGCTGTTTGACGGCGAGGGCGTTGAGATAAACGAAACCAACGACCGCGTATCAATCAACATTGACGGGACGAATTACAGCTTTACGCTGACGCACGGCGTTTATGCGGGCAGCACGGGCAGAAACGCTCTTGTTTCGCAGCTTGACAATGGGCTTGCAGGCTCGGGCGCGACCGTAAGCGGCACAGGCGAGCTCAGGATAACCACTTCGTCCGTGGGAAGCGGCGCGTCTATCGACCTTGCGGGCGACAATACCGCGCCTTATTTCAAAAGGGCGCAGATGAGCGCAGCGCCGCAGAAAGCGGACAGGGATTTCAGACCTTGCAGGATAACCGGTAAGCGGAGCTTTTCATCAATTGATATAAAGGATTATTGCAATGAGTTCACGTTTGATTATTCCGACAACGGAAACTCGCAGAAGATAACCGTTTCCGTAGCGGAGGGCGCTTATACCATGCAGGGGCTTGCAGCGGCAATGCAGGCTAGCATAGACGGGCAGATAGGCGCGGGTCAGCTAAAGGTCGGCGCGGAGTCGGGCAAGCTGAGCATAACGGGTGTTAAGGTCGGAAACAGCCAGGCGTTCAGCAATTTCGAGGGCAGGCTGTTCAACAGGGTATTTCAGGATATTGCCTATTCAAACGTCAGGAACCATTCCGAAACAGTCGGTACAACAACCGGTTCTGCGGTTTCGTATATCATCGGCAGAAACGAGATGAACCCTGAAACTGCCGAGGAGATTGAAACCGACACGAACGTCATCATATATACAGGTCTGAACGACAAGCTTGTTTTCGACCTTACATACAAAGGCGAAGTTTATAAGGTGGATATCACAATTCCCGCAGGTGGATACAACCCTGAGGGAGTAGCGGACGCTATCCGGAAAGCGGGCAGGGAGACCCTTGCGAATATGCGGGACGTGAACGGCGACCCGCTTCCCGCTGAATATTTCCATGCAACGATAGGCCTTGGCGCTATCGGCGTAAAGGACGAGCTGAATGTTACCATACCCAGCAATGACAAGCTGATACTGAGCTATATCCTGCCTAACAACGGCACGATAAAGCAAGCGGACGCGATAATAGACGGCGTGCGCGGAAGCGCAGCGTATAAGCTTTTTTATTCCGCAACGCAGTCGCCCAGACCCACCCGTGTTATCGGTAAAGCGGACCTCAGCAACGGGCTTACAATAGAAAGCGGCGTCAATGATACTCTCACCCTTGAACTTGACGAGCAGAAGATATCCGTGACAGTGCCTGCGGGGACATACACCTGCGAGGAGCTTTCCGCAGAGTTGAACAAGCAGTATGAGGCGCTTGGCTGTATCGTACGCACAATGGACAACAAGGGTAAACTGATGTTTTACACCACGGAAAACGGCGCGTACAGCATTGACAGAATAAGTGGAAACGGCGCGGACGATATGTTCTACGGCGCTGACAAGCGCGATGAGGATACGGAGATAGGCATTCACTTCGGCAGACGCACGGACAGCTATATATGGTACAACAAAACCCGCGCGGACAACCATCTCATGCGCATAAATACCACGGGAGTGACCACGATGGAGCGCGCCCTGAAAGCGATAGACCGCCTCGACTATGCAAACAGATATCTCCTAAGCTGGCGCTCGCTCGCGGGAGTTACAAAAAACCGCTCCGAACACACATACGAGCGCAATCAGGTTTATATTGAAAACCTCGAAGCGGCGGATTCGTCGATACGCGACGCGGATATGCCGAGCGAGGTTGCAGAAGCTGCGCGGCAGAAGCTTGTTATGCAGGCGCAGAGCTATGTCATGGCAAAGCAGAAGGAAAATCAGATGTCCGTGCTGGATATTATGGCATAGTTATCGCCTGAAAAATATGACCCGCCTTGCTGACCGTCAGGTTCAGGAGGCGGGTTTTGCATTTGTTGGGCTGTAAGGCGTTCAATACGGACGAGGCGTATTGTTATGCGGAATTGCAGTGTTTTAATGATTCATTTGCTGTACAAAAAAGGGCAGGTCGGGAGACCTGCCTCAAATCAGAATTTCCACTGTATCTCAAGACGGTCTTCCCACATCAGCACCTTTGCAATGAACTGCCCGGCGATCTGACGTCTGACCTCTGTCGGCATTTCGGGGAATTCGTCAAGCAGCGGGATCACATCTTCGTAGCTGCGCCGCGGCTGCGTGCCGCCAAGCTTGTCCAGCTCCCGGCGGATACCCTCGCGCTCCGCGATGAGCCGCTCAAGCTTTTCCTCAAGCACCTGCCCGATCGCCGCTGAAGTAACCGCAATTTTGTCAACGAGGTTGTCTATCTGCGTATTGAGCGTTTCAAGCTGCATTTTCAGTTTGTTGGCTTTCGGAGAAGTCTGCTGTTTTCCCGACGGGTGAAGCTCCCTTATTTCTCCGAATTTTGTTTTCAGCTCGGAGTACACCGCCTGTTCAGCCGCTTCTATCCCGGGCTTGCCATATATGCCCTCGCATATGTGATGGTTGGCCTTGCCCGAACAGTAGAAGTATTCGCCCGAGACCACACGCATTGCGTAGCCGCATTTTCCGCATTTCAGCAGACCGGTCAGCCATGAGTACGTGCCGCTTTTGCCTTTTTTCAGCTGTGTGTTTCCGTCCAGCTTTCGCTGAACGTCAAGCCACAGTTCCGATGATATCACACCGTCGTGCAGCCCTATCGACAGAACGTGATCGTGAACGTCCGTGTATTTCCGCTCGTTGGACTCCCGCTTTCCGTAAAGGAAGCAGCCGTGTTCTCCCGTGAAATCCTCTGTCGGGTTGGAGATC
Source organism: uncultured Oscillospiraceae bacterium (assembly GCA_934462925.1). Taxonomy (GTDB): domain Bacteria; phylum Bacillota; class Clostridia; order Oscillospirales; family Ruminococcaceae; genus CAG-115. The sequence continues at coordinate 65,538 of CAKSIT010000016.1, forward strand.
CGCGCGCCCTTATCCTTGAAGTACCGGTAAACCTCCATATCCGCGCATACATACACGGGGCTTCGGAGCAGGCGGCTTATTTTGCTGCCGTCCCAGAGCGTTCCGGCAGGAGAGGGTACCTCCTGCTGATTAAGCGTTTTTACAATGTCGCCGAGTGAACAGCCGCTCTCGCGGTATGCGCTGAAAATGTACTCCACGGTGGACATATCCCCGTTAGGCACGAGCACGGAAGTTTTTATACCGTTCAGCTTTGTTGGCAGCTTGTCGAAGCCGTATATCGGCACTCCGCCGAGATACAGTCCCTTTTCGCCGCGCGCGTAGTAGTTGTCCTTTACGCGCAGCAGGATATTTTCACGCTCAAGCTCCGCAAACACCATGATTATGCCGAGCATTGCCCGACCTATTGCCGTCGAGGTGTCGAACGTCTCCACGGTGGAAGCAAATTCAACGCCGTACTTTCTGAATGTTTCCATGAGGTTGGAAAAATCGTTGAGCGAGCGGGAAATTCTGTCCAGCTTGTAAACTACAAGCTTATGTATCTCACCTGCCCTGATATCCCTGAGAAGCTGCTGAAACTGCGGTCGGTCAAGGTTCTTTCCGCTCCAGCCCTTGTCGGAGTAAACGCGGTATTCACCGTCGCAGCAGCGCCTGCACGCCTCTGTCTGGGTCTCGATCGATATGCTGTCCTTTTTGTCGATACTCTGTCGGGCGTAGATTGCGGTCATTCAACATCCCTCCGAAGTCATGCGGTCTTTTTGGCGCCGCCGTTTATGTACCGAAGAAGTTCCTCATACACCTGCCGTGCCGCGTCAAGGCGAAGCTGTTCTTTCTGAGTCTGCGGAGAAGTGGTGGTTATTTTATAGGTCATAACTGTGTTCCTTTCTCAGTGTGTCCGGGTCTTGCTATAATATATTAGCATATGCGCAAAATATTACAGCATGTACGAATAAAACGGTTGAAAAAGCTCCGCAGATATGTTACAATAACCACGGAGCATTTTCGTGAAGACGTTTACCGCTCCGACTCTTTCAAGCCGCTGTGTTGCCGCACAGCGGTTTTCTGTCGGAACAGGAAAAGCTGCATATGATTTGTTCACCTCCGATGGAATAATATACCTTTTATTTTACTTGCCTTGCGGATTCAGTGATATGCCGACAAAGCCGTTCTTTCCGTCGCTTTTTCTCTTGGATATACACGGAAAAAGCCTGTGGAGCCTGCCTGAGAAGTCCTTGATGTTAAGCGCGCGCTGCCCCCTGTCGGTGCAGAAACCCCCGAAAACCGCAAAGAGGTCCTGCGTGAGGGTAAAGCTGCCGGGATCATCAAATGAGCAGTATGATCCGACGAAATCCTGCACCAGCCTGTCAGGCGCAGACGCTGCTCTCAGCGGAAGTTCCCCTAGCTTCTCTTCTGCCGTTGAGGCGGCGGAAACCCGGTTTACCTGCGTGAATTTGAACCTGTTGTCACGCAGTCTTACAAGATAGCGGAGCGCCGTTCCGGCGGTGGAAGGGAGTTCTTCCCTTATCTTATCGAAGATTTCCGGATCCTGCTCCTCCTCGGGGATAACATTGTTGAATGGTATCACAAGACGACGTTTGTTAAATGCAGGGTCGTCGATACTGGACACGGGAATGAAGTTTGAAGCAACAACCAGTTTGCTGCATGGGGTGATCGTCACGGCGTCCTGACCTTTCATCTCCGCTCTCACAGAGTCGCCGCCGGTTATTGATTTGATAGCGGCCACGCTTGCTGCAGAGAGGTAAGCGCCCGCGTAATCGCCGTCGGTGACAAGGCGTACTCCGGCGAGCCCGCCAAGCGCAAAACGTTCTCCGAGCGAATGCAGCGGTATAACGCGCTCGGTCGTGTCCTGACGGAACAATGCCCTCAGAATACGGATCATAAGGCTTTTGCCCGTATCGCTTTCGCCCTTAAGGATAAAAAACTTCTTTGCAGACATATCGGCAGAAATAATGTAGCCTATCATTTCCCAGATAAGATACTGCAGGCGCTCATCACCGCCTGTTGCCCTGTAGAGAAAGTCGTCAAAACACGCATGGTACTCCGTTGCTTCCGTTATGCAGACATTGACATAGCTGAACGCACAGATATCCGGTCCGTTAGGCTCGAAGCGTCCTTCCTCAGGATCGTATCTGCAGTCCCTGAATACCACATATCGCGAGTCCTCTTCAAGAGAAACCTCTTTCAGCGACATCTTTGCCCTGAAATAGGTGTATATCAGGTTCAGCAGGTTGTCATTCTGAGTCCTGGCCAGGTCAACGGCACAGTGTTTCAGCGCCAGCCCCTTTATTATATCCGGGGTGAGCTTACTGTATATCGGATCGGTGTATGCATACAGTATCCCTTTGATGTTGATGGCGCGTATTGCATTGGGGAACCTCTAAAAACCGGTTTGAAAAGGGAAAATGGGTAGAGTGCGCCGAATGCGATGAAAGCCGACGAAGTAAGGCTGTATGCCTTACGAGGAGGTTTTCTGAAGCAGTCGGTGCGCTATACACATTTTCACTCAAACAAGGTTTTTAGAGGTGACCATTGATAACCTTTGTGGCTATGGCGTCAGAAGCAAGTCTGCGTGGTTCGCCGCTGTCGCTTTGCACCTGAGAAAAAGCTTTCTCGATTTGTGCATGGAGCTGTGATGAAATAGCGGCGCTGCCTGCTGCAGATGGCTGAAGCTCTCCGGGAAGTGACGGTACCGAAGGCGTCGTCATACCCGCCGATCCGATTGCTTCCGCAGGAAATGTCAGGTCAGGCGGCGGTTCAATTTCAAATTCCGGAAGCGGCGGTGGGGAAGCGGGGGATTTCTGCTGTGTGTCGGGCACGCTGTCTGAGCTTGCAGTTTGCTGAGGGATGTCGCTGATGTCGTCGTCTTCAATATCAGTCTCCACGTCTTCGGCACGATCAAGTTCGTCAAGAAAATCAGCCTGCGACATAAGTTCAGCGATGGTCTCGCTGTACTCATCATTCCCTGTTTCGTTGCTGAAAGGCAGAGAGTTCGTGATTACCTTTTCGAACGCCTTTCGGCTCAGGTCAGGCGGTGCAAAGCCGTTTTCCTTCGCACGAGAGGCTGAAACCGACGGAGCATCAAAAGGCAGGGAGTTAATCATTCGGAAGCTCCTCCTTCCTTTGCAGCCAGAGCGCCGGTCAGAACCTTTATGAATTCGATCATGTTGAAGGGCGCACCGCAATCGGGAATAGCGATCATCGTGCACTTGTTGTATGCGCTGTGAATGCGGTCATACACGATCATGTACACAGCGTCCCTGATACCTTTCTGTCTGCCTATCAGGCTCATGGCAACGCAGACGTCAGGCGCCGGGTACACATACCTGCCTTTCTCATGCTGTATTCTCGCAACAAGAATATCCTTGCCGTCGTCTTTGCCAACGCGCAGCTTCATGGGAAGGTACTCGTCGCCAAACACCGCACTGTATGCAAGCCGGTCGGAAATCATGAACAGATTTGTACCTGTGGCGCGGTACTTTTTTTCTCTCTTCGTGCCGTCGGCCTTCTGATCGTATGAATTGATCTTTGCACTTTCAAAATCTATTTCGATTGTGCCGTCAATATTCTTTGATTGCTTGAAGATCTCGGCGAGATGTTCCTGTGAAGGCTGCGGCAGCGTATTGCACGGGCAGGCTGAAATCTCGCCATTTGTTATTTCTGTGATTCGCCGTAGGAGAAACTTCTGCTTCTCTTCTGTAGTCATGCTCATGAATGCTTCACGAGCCGCAAGTGATTCCGGTAATGACATAATATTCCTCCTGTGATTTATTGCGTATGTCCACGGCGGGATGCCGTGGCTCATCGCAATATCAATATAGCATATCTTCAATGCTTTGTCAGCAGTGATTTCAAAATTATCGTGAAAAAGAATAAAATCCTCAGAATATTATATCAAAATAATTTTGAAAAACATGGAATACCGCATGGTTGTGCGGTTTATTTGTAAAAATCCTCAGATCGTGGCTTGAAGAAAATGTAAAACAAGGCGCTGTAAAAAAACAAAAGAAAAGGCTGCATCCCGAAAAAATAAAGGAAGCAGCCTTTTTTGTGGTATAATGTAATTGTGCAAAAACAAAACTCACAAGAACATTATACAGCATATCAGCTGAAATTACCGGTAGAAATTAAAAAAAATACCTGACGATTGAAGAGCGCAGGCCGGGCCGTCCGAGATATGATCAGAAAACTTTGCTGAAAATAATACTGTTTGCGTTCATGGAGAACGGATATGCGTCGGTAAGAGAGATCGAAAAATACTGCAAGACTGACATACGATATATGTGGCTGTTGCAGGATAATCCGCCGCCAAGCCACATGACGATAG
>CAKSIT010000017.1 GCA_934462925.1 uncultured Oscillospiraceae bacterium
AATTTTCCCTTGCTTCGGAGATGAGCGTAAATCTTATGAAAGGATATGATATGGGGCTTAACTATATCATACAAGGGCATAATGACAGATAAAGAAGAATTTATAAAAATATACACCGAGAATATTCACCGCGAGGGTTCGGACAAGCTGCTTGATTTTCTTGAAAACAAGAGCGACTTTTTTACCGCGCCCGCAAGCACGCGCTACCACAACGCTTTTGTTGGGGGACTGCTCAGGCACTCGCTAAACGTTTACCACTGCCTTAAGGCGTATATGGCGCGCGAGCGCGTTCAGAACGAATACGGGCTTAAGGCTTCCGACGAGAGCATAGCTATAGCCGCGCTGCTGCACGACGTATGCAAGGTGAATTTCTACCGTATGTCGTACAGGAACGTAAAAAACGAAAAAACGGGACAATGGGAAAAAGCCCCCTATTTTGAAATAAACGACACCCTGCCCTACGGTCACGGAGAAAAGAGCGTGTACATGATAAGCGGGTATATGCGGCTCACGCGCGAGGAAGCGCTCGCCATACGCTGGCACATGGGCTTTTCGGGGACGGAGGATAAGTTCACCATAGGCAAGGCGCTCGAGACGTACCCGTTCGCGTTCGCGCTTTCAGTCGCGGATATGGAGGCTTCCTACTTCCTTGAGGGAGCGGATAAAAAGGAAAAGGAATAACCGATACCGTTGAAAAGAACCATACGAGTGCAGAGTTGATTTTTTCGACAAACTGCGCCGTCCTGAATTCAGGGCGGCGTTTTCTTGTGCTTTAATGCGTGATATGATGAAGTTTTTCTTTCAACGATTAACACTATTTTTGTTGATTACCTGACTTTTCAACACTTCTGAACAGATTTTCAACAGGCAAAAACCGCCTTTCTCAACTTTCAACAGTTAAACGTTTTTGCGAAAGGAATGCGCTTTTTTAACACTTTCAACTGAGTTTTCAACAATTGCTTTCGAGTTTCTGACTCAAAGGACTCAAAAACGGGCGTTCAAAACCTTTTGAAAGCTCTCTGTTTAATAATTTTTAGTAAGAAAACAGTACAGGTTACTGTTATCGGGACAAACCCGCATTAAGTCGTTAAGAATTTTAAGATTACGCTTTGTATATTTTAGGTTTTCCGCAGGCTTTCAAGGCGTTTTTAACATAGCGTTTCATTTTTTCTGTTGATAAATTTTTGTCAGGATTGCCTTAATACTCGTAGTTTTTAACGATTTCAACATAGTTTTCAACACTTGCGGGCGAGTTTTTCACTCATATACTCTCTGTTTTTTCGCAATTAACATATTTGCATATAAAAACTTATGAAAACGGGTTGAAGTTAAACATGGAAGAACTGCGTATGTTGAAAATACCGAACAGGGATTTTTTAACCGCACCTTAGCGAGCTTAAGTTTTTAGCGTTTTGTTGAAAATTCACAGATATATTCTGTTTTTTTATCTCCTTTTGGACTTGCAAAAAATCGGATTTTGTGCTATTATTAAAAGTGAACGCTTATGAGTTAAGTATAAGACTCCGGCAAAGTGACAATAGTAAAATATCAAAATATTGTACATACAATATTTTGTCTTTTGGTTTGAGCATGGCACAACATCAACGGAAAACTGTAAGGAATGGAGAAAAGAAATGAATAGCCCGTCCTCTCTTTCAGACCTTTATAAGATGGTCGTGGATTCCTATGTCAAAACCTACGAAATATCCGACACAGCGCGCGACCTGTGGCTCGATACGACTGTTCCTGTGGAAATAAAGGGAAATACCGTAGTTCTTGCGACTGACAGCGAGTATAAGCGCAATACGCTCAACGAGCTTTATGTAGCCAACCTCGAAAAGCAGTTCAAGAACGTTCTCGGTATGCCCGTATCCATACAGATAATAGTAAACGAGGAAATGCCGCCGCAGAGGTCTGTAAGCGAAATGATGGAATCCGAGGAGGTTACGGACAAGGTTGAGATGATAGACCGCAAGGTCACCTATACCTTTGACAACTTTATCGTAGGTCCTTCCAACAATCTGGCGTTCGCTGCGGCAAAGGCGGTTTCGCACAAGCAGCACGAAAAATACAACCCGCTTTTCATCTACGGCGACTCGGGACTTGGCAAAACGCACCTGCTGTCCGCCATTCAGCATGAAATGCAGAAGAATTACCCCGGCATAAACATTATATATATCCCGTCTGAAACCTTTACGAACGAGTTTCTTCACTCCATCTCCGCAAATACCACGGAGGAGTTCGACAACAAGTACAGAAGCGCGGACGCCCTGCTTATAGACGATATCCAGTTTATAGCGGGTAAGGACCAGACCGAGGAAAAATTCTTCCATATATTCAACGAGCTTTATAATCAGAACAAGGTTATCGTCCTGACGTCGGACCGCCCCGCGCGCGAGATACGCTCTATCTCCGACAGACTGCGCACGCGCTTCTCCTCGGGGCTTATCGCCGACGTAAAGCCGCCTGAATTTGAAACCCGCCTTCTTATAATACAGCGCAAGGCGGAGCTTCTTGACTTCCATATCCCCGAGGACGTAGTTACCTACATATCCACAAAGCTTAAGTCCAACATACGCCAGATTGAGGGCGTAGTAACTAAGCTCAACGCCCTTTATATGGTGAATCAAGTAAAGCCCACCATTCCCGTTGCGCAGAAGATAATTAACGACATAATGACCGACCACCAGCCTACGGACGTAACTATCGACAAGATAATAGGCGAGGTAGGGAAGATATACAATGTAGCTCCCGACGAAATGCGCTCGCAGAAGCGCGCCGCCGTTATCTCGCAGGCAAGAAAAGTCGCTATCTACGTTATTCAGAACGTTCTCGGGCTGCCTTATGAAACTATAGGGCAGGAGTTCAACGGGCGCGACCACTCTACAGTTGTGTACGCGATAAACGACGTTAAGAAGAAAATGGAGCAGGACAGCTCGTTCAAATCCGTTGTAGAGGACCTTATTAAGAATATAAGGGCGAATCTCTGATTTTTAACAGCGGTTTTCAACATTCGGTGCAAAAACGGCTTTTTACCGCTTTAAGCACGTTTTCAACAGGGGCGTGTTGATAAAATACGACCCGCGAGGGCTTGCTGTTAAAGGATTTGAGAAGATTTCAACGGTTTCAACAGCCCTTATTATTATTATAAAAATATAAATTCATTTATTTTCTATCCGCTGCGCGGACGTTTCCGCCTGAAAGGAGTAGCAGAACATGAAATTCACTTGTCCAAAGGAAATATTGCTCGGTGCAGTTATGACCGCTTCAAAGGCCGCGGCGGCAAAGACCACCATTGCCGCGCTTGAGGGCGTGTTGATGGAACTTTCTGAGAACGTGCTTACAGTCACGGGTTATAACCTTGATATAGGCATAAGAACGCAGATACCCGTTTCCTCCGCTGAGGACGGCGCTGCCGTTATCAATGCGAGAATGGCAGGGGACATAATAAGAAAAATGCCCTCGGGCGAGATAACCTTTTCGTGCGAGAACAATATAGCGCTTATAACAAGCCGAGATACGGAGTTTTCGCTTATGTGCATGAGCGCGGAGGACTACCCCGCAGTACCCAAGGTAGACCCCGAAACGAGCTTTACCATGCCGCAGAAGCTGCTTAAGAGCATGATAAACCAGACGAAATACGCCTGCGCCGTTACAGACACAAAGCCCGCGCTTATGGGCTGCAAATTTGAGATAGAAAACAACGTGCTTAACGTTGTGGCGGTAGACGGCATAAGAATAGCCTTAAGGCAGGAGAACGTTACCTACGACAACATAAGCTTTATTGTTCCGCTTAAAACACTTGAGGAGCTTACTCATATACTCTCTGACGACGCAGAGGCAAACGTTACTATCTGTATATGCAAGAATCAGATATCCTTTGACGTTAACGGCTGCGTGATGATTTCCCGCCTTATCGAGGGCGAGTTTATCCCCTATAAGAAGCATCTTAATACGGACAGCACTATTTTCGCTGAGATAAACACGCGCGACATAACGGAAATGCTCGAGCGCGCCATGCTTATCATCAACGAAAAGAACAAGTGCCCCGTGCGCTGCGAGTTCAAGGGCGATACGCTCTTGGTAAGCTGCACGACGGCGCTCGGAAAGATAAACGACAAAATAAGCATAAAGTACAACGGCGAGCCTATAACCATAGGCTTCAACGCAAAGTACCTGCTTGACGCGTTTAAGGCGTGCGATACGGATATGGCAAAGGTGATGCTTGCGCAGTCCTCCGTAGCGCCGATAATCATAGTTCCCATGCAGGGCAGCGAATTTACGTTCCTGCTGCTGCCCATGCGCCTTTAAGGCGAGCGCCGAAAGAAATAAAAAGGCGCGAAAAAGCGCAGCGCAGCCGCATTATGGCTTTCGCCGCGCAAAAACTAGCATTATGAAAAAGAAAGGTTTTAGCAATGGAAGAAATCAGAATCAACACACCGTTTATAAAGCTTGACCAGCTGGTAAAGTTCGCAGGTCTTGCGGAAACAGGGGCAAAGGCAAAGATACTTATTGACCTTGGCGACGTGAACGTAAACGGCGAATACTGCACCAAAAGGGGCAAGAAGATAAAGCCCGGAGATATTATCGAGTTCAGAAACAAGTCGTATAAAGTAGTTTACGACGAGCCTGCTGCGGCTGACGCCGAATAACCGTATTCTCTGAAAACCGTATTGCAGACAATGGCGGGCTGCGGCTCGCCGATACATAATGTTTTCAGAGGTAGTGCGAATGTATATAACAAGGGTCTGTATAGACAATTTCCGCAACATAAGGCACGCCGAGCTTGAGTTTGACAGGCGGCTGAACGTGTTTGCGGGGAAGAACGCGCAGGGAAAGACAAACCTTATGGAAGCGCTTTCCGTGTGTCTTGGCGGTAGCTTTCGCCGTTCGCGGTTCTCGCAGTTTATACCCGCGGGCGAAAAGAACGCCGACGTTTCCGTGCGGCTGTGGTTTAAGGCAGATAATACCGAGCGTGAAAATATCGTTGAATATACTGTAAGTAAAAATATAGTTACGGTAAAACACAACGGTCTTAAGATAAAAGACGCTGCGGAATTATACGGCGTGTTAAAATACGTTGTTTTTATACCGGAACACCTTACCCTGATAAAAGGACAGCCCGAGCTTCGGCGCGCGTACCTTGACGACGTTGCGGTAATGCAGACGCGCACTCACCTTGAAAAGCTCTCGCGCTACAATAAGGGGCTGCGGCAGCGCAACATTATTCTCGGCGGTATTCGCCCGGATACAGACCCCGCGCTGCTTTCTGCGCAGCTTGCGCCGTGGAACGACGTTCTTGCGCGGGAGGGCGTGAACGTGACCTACGGGCGGCTCAACTACTTTAAGTTTCTTAAAGAGTACGCCGCGGAGATTTACGCGGACCTTACGGGCGGTGCAGAGCGGCTTGAAATGGAATATAACAGCACGGTTTTTAATACTGAGAGTATAAATTTTAAACAATCCGACAAACTGTATACAGAATACATCACTCGCCTTGAACAGGGGCTTGAAGCTGAAATGAAGCTCAGGTACACCGTAACGGGCGTTCACCGCGACGACGTTAGTTTTTTCATCAACGGTATGGCTGCGCGCGACTTTGCTTCGCAGGGGCAGCTCAGAAGCGCGGCGCTCGCGCTTAAGCTCTCCGAGGCGGAGATGATACGCCAGCGGAATAAAACGCGCCCTGTGGTGATTCTGGACGATATTTTAAGCGAACTTGACGCTATGCGCAGGGAGTATGTGATTAACCATATTGATAATTCACAGGTATTTATAACTTGCTGTAATATCAATGACCTTTCCGCGCTTATGGACGGCAAGGCGTGGACTACCGAAAACGGGTCTTTTACGAAAATGTAGATTTGTATAAATATGCGTCTTTATTACGCTTTGTAATAGGAGGGAAAAGGTGTTTTTATTTCTCGGCGGGAACGTCACGGTGGACGACAGGAGCGTTATCGGCATATTCAACATTGAGGAATGCACGGTAAGCGGCATTACAAACGAACACCTGCGCGTTCGGCAGAAGCAGGGGAAAATCGTCAACGTGTCTGAGGACCTGCCGAAAAGCCTTGTTGTGTGCGAGGATAAGAGCTACATTTCAAACGTAAGCAATCTTACAATAAACAAACGGGCAAGAAAAGGCGGTTTTTAACTTGTTGTATATTGTGGGCGTCCGAAAGGGCGCTTTTTTCGTGTCTTTCGCGACATTAAGAACCTGTTTTTTAAGTCCCTGCGAATGAAAAATGAAGCGCGAAAAGTGTCCTATTTTAGGCGCGAAACAAGAGCGCTTTTTTTGCTGAAAAATATCTCAATTTTGTTCGGCATATTGCATAAAAAATGGCGCTAATGCTTGCAATTATCCCCTGTTTGTGGTATACTATATATAATATGCGGTCTGATAAAACGACCGCTGGCTTTGCAAAGGAGAAACGAAATGCCGGATATAGAAGAAAAAGTGGACGCCAACTACGGAGCGGACGATATACAGGTGCTTAAGGGTCTTGACCCCGTAAGAAAGCGCCCGGGTATGTATATCGGCTCAACGGGCGAGGGAGGCTTGCACCACCTTGTTTACGAGATTGTGGATAACGCCATAGACGAGGCGCTTGCGGGCTATTGCACCGCTATAGACGTTTCTATTCTCCCGGGGGACGTTATACGCGTTATAGATAACGGGCGCGGTATTCCTACGGCTATCAACCATTCCGAGGGGATAAGCGCGGCTACGCTGGTATTTACCGTGCTGCACGCGGGCGGTAAGTTCGGCGGCGGCGGATACAAGGTGTCGGGCGGTCTGCACGGCGTTGGCGCTTCGGTAGTAAACGCGCTGTCGGAGTGGCTCGAGGTAGAGATACACGACGGAGAGAACGTACACTTCCAGCGGTTTGAGCGCGGCGAGTACAGCGAGCCTATAAAGGTAACGGGTAAAACCGACCACACGGGTACGCAGGTAACGTTCAAGCCCGACGGCGAGATATTCCACACGACCGTGTTCAGCTACGAAACGCTGCAGGAAAGACTGCGCGAGCAGGCGTTCCTTAACGCCGGGCTTAAGATAACCCTGCACGACCTGCGCGACCCCGAGAACCCCGTAAACGAAACCATGCAGTACGAGGGCGGCATTTGCAGCTATATAGACTGGCTGAACAAAAAGCGCGGCGCAGAGGTGCTTCACCCCGACGTTATTTACCTTAGCGGTACTATGAACGGCATTAACGTTGAAATTGCCTTTCAGTACACCACCGACTTCAACAGCGAGGTGTTCCGCTCGTTTGCAAACAATATTCACACGGGCGAGGGCGGCACGCATGAACTTGGACTTAAAAAGGCGCTCAACAAGGTTATAAACGACTACGCAAAGGCTTATAAAGAGGCCAACGAAAAGAACAAGGTAAAGAAAAAGTCCAAAAAGGGCGAAGAGGAAAAGCCGTTTACGGGCTTCAGCGGAGAAGCTATCCGCGAGGCGATAAACGCTATAATCTCCGTAAAACTGCCCGAGTGCGAGTTTGAGGGGCAGACAAAGGGCAAGCTCGGCAACCCCGAGGTGCAGCCCGTTGTGTATAAGATAGCGACCGAGCAGCTTACCTATTATTTCGAGGAACACCCCGAAACCGCGCAGATAATCATGAACAAGGCGATGAACTCGCAGGCTGCGCGCGACGCCGCTAAAAAGGCTATGGAAGCTAAGAGAAAGTCCGTTATGGACAGCAACGGCCTGCCCGGCAAGCTTGCGGACTGCTCCGAATCCGACCCCGCTGTTACCGAGATATACATTGTCGAGGGAGATTCTGCGGGCGGCTCTGCAAAGAGCGGGCGCGACAGGCGCTTTCAGGCTATACTGCCGCTATGGGGCAAAATGCTTAACGTAGAAAAGGCGCGCGCGGACAGAGTGTATAACAACGACAAGCTTTCGCCTGTTGTTAAGGCGCTCGGCACGGGCATTTCTGAGGACTTTGACATAAACAAGCTGCGTTACGGCAGAGTTGTTATCATGGCAGATGCCGATGTAGACGGCGCGCACATCAGAACGCTTATGCTTACGTTCTTCTTCCGCTTTATGCGGCCGCTGCTCGAGCAGGGTCACGTATATATCGCGCAGCCGCCGCTTTTTAAGGTGTCGCGCGGTAAGCAGGTGCGCTACGCGTTCTCCGACGAGGAGAGGGATATGTATATAGCCGAGCTTGGCGCGGACGGCGGCAAGACCGACGTACAGCGCTATAAAGGTCTTGGTGAGATGGACCCCGAGCAGCTTTGGGAAACTACCATGAACCCCGAAACGCGCACAATGCTCCGTATTTCCGTTGAGGACGCGGCAAGGGCGGACGAGATTATGACCGTTCTTATGGGCGACAAGGTAGAGCCGCGCCGCGAGTTTATAGAGCAGAACGCAAAGCTCGCAGTAAATCTTGATATATAATTATCGGAGGTGTTACCTATTTCTAACGGTCTTTTGCCCGACCTCGGCGGGGAAACAGGGGAGAACAGGGAAGAACCCATAGTTTTCTTTTCCTACGACAATACGCTTGAGGAAATAGACGGGGCTATGAAAACGTATCAGCAGCACTTCCGCAGCAGGCGAAACACCTTTGCAATGATAGCGTATTCGCTGCTTACGGCGGGAGTAGTCGTTGCAATCGTGCTTGACCCTAAGAACATTCTGGCGTACGGCGCGCTTCTTTTCTGCGCGTGGGGGCTTTACTACAGCCTTACCGACAAAAAGCGCACGCGCAAAAAGACTATAGACGCGCTTAAGGACATGAATCCCGAGGATTACAGGGCTTCGTTCTTTAATGACAGAGTTGAAATTGAAACGCTTGTGCGCGAAAAAACCAACGAAGTGGCGCTTAAGATAGACGAGGACGCCGACGAGGAGATTATTTCCCCGCTTAAAAACGTGTTCAGATATGCCGACGACGTGCTGGAGTTTTTTGAAAACGACGAGTCGCTGCTGCTTATCTACAATAAGCACCAGATATACTGCTTTCCCAGACGGTGCATGACCACCGAGCAGGAAAACGAAATACAGAAGCTGCTGACGGATAAGCTTGGCAGATAAAGCGGTTTTGCGCTTATATAATGGAGGAAAAATGGATATAGATTTCAGTCTTGAGAAGCTGCATAACATTGACCTTGAACACACAATGAAGCTTTCGTTCATTGAGTATTCGATGTCTGTTATCACGCAGAGAGCGCTGCCCGACGTGCGCGACGGGCTTAAGCCCGTTCACCGCCGTATAATTTATACGATGAACGAGGCGGGAAATACTGCGGACAAGCCGTTCAGAAAGTGCGCTTACACGGTAGGCGAGGTTCTCGGTAAATACCACCCGCACGGCGACGCTTCGGTTTACGACGCGCTTGTGCGTTTGGCGCAGGATTTTTCGCTGCGCTACCCGCTTATCGACGGTCACGGCAACTTCGGCTCGGTAGACGGCGACCCGCCTGCGGCTTACCGTTATACAGAGGCAAGGCTTGCCAAAATCGCCAACGAAATGACCGCGGATATCGGCAAAAAAGTCGTAGACTTTATGACGAACTACGACGATAAGCTTCTTGAGCCTGTGGTGCTGCCCTCGCGCTTCCCTAACCTGCTTGTAAACGGCAGTAACGGTATAGCCGTTGGCATGGCGACAAATATTCCTCCGCATAACCTCGGCGAGGTAATAGACGCGCTCACGCTCATGATAAACGAGCCGGAGGCTTCCATTGAGGATATCATGACCTGCATACAAGGTCCGGATTTCCCTACGGGCGGTATAATCATGGGCTACAGCGGCATTCGCTCGGCGTACTATACCGGGCGCGGTAAGATAATTCTGCGCGGCAGGGCGAATATCGTTGAGGAAGACTCCCACACCCGCATTATTATTGACGAGATACCCTACATGGTGAACAAGGCGCGCTTGCTTGCAAACATTGCCGACCTTGCGCGCGATAAGAGAATCGAGGGTATTTCAGCTGTGCGCGACGAGTCCGACAGAAACGGTATGCGCGTGGTAATCGAGCTTAAGCGCGACGCTAACGCGAATGTGGTGCTTAACAAGCTCTATACCTACACGCAGCTTCAGGACACGGTGGGCGTTATCATGCTGTCGCTTGTTGACGGGCAGCCGAAAATCCTTAATCTTAAGGATATGCTTCAGCATTACCTTGACCACCAGTTTGACGTTGTAACGCGCCGCACTAAGTACGACCTTGAAAAGGCGGAGGAGCGCGCGCATATACTCGAGGGCTTCCTGCTTGCTATTGACTTTATCGACGAGGTTATCGCCATACTCAGGAGCAGCAAGAGCATTCCCGAGGGCAAGGAGCGCCTTATCGAGCGCTTCAAGAACATAGACGTATCGCAGACGGGCTTCTTTGAGGAGCATACCTACTCGCTTTCAGAGGCGCAGGCGGACGCTATCATACAGATGCGGCTCGGCGCGCTCACGGGTATGGAAAAGAGCAAGGTTGAGGACGAGCTGCGCGAGAAGCGCGAGCTTATCCGCCAGATGCTGGAGCTTCTCTCCGACAGCGGCAAGATGATGCGCCTTATAGGCGACGAGCTTGCCGCAATGAAGAAGAAGTACGGCGACGAGCGCCGCACCGCTATCGAGCCTGTAAGCGGCGAGGTAGATATAGAGGACCTTATTCCCGAGGAGGACTGCGTTGTAACCTACACTAATCTCGGCTACCTTAAGCGCCAGCCCGCGGAGGTCTACAATATCCAGAAACGCGGCGGCAAGGGCATTTCGGGCATGAAGCAGCGCGAGGAGGATTTTGTGGAGAATATGTTCATTGCGTCCTCGCATGAGAATATTCTCTACATCACCAACAAGGGCAATATGTTCCGCATGAAGTGCTACGAGATACCCGAGGGCAGCCGTCAGTCACGCGGAATGAACGTTGTAAACCTGCTGCAGCTTTCCGAGGGTGAAAAGGTCGCGGCAATGATGACGACGCGCGATTTCGCCGAGAATAAATATTTTATATGCATAACTAAAAATGGAATTATCAAGCGCACGCGGCTTTCCGAGTACAAAAATGTCCGTAAAATGGGACTGCGTGCAATTACGCTTTTAAACGGCGACGAGATAGCCTCCGCGTTCCTTACCGAGGGCGACTGCACCGTGCTTATTGCCACAAAGAACGGTATGGCTATCCGCTTTGACGAGAACAACTGCCGCGCACTCGGCAGAACCGCGCGCGGCGTTAGGGCTATCCGCTTCCGCGAGGATAGCGACTATGTAGTCGGCGCGACAAAGATATTCGATGAGAACGCTTCTATTCTCACCGTTACCGACAAGGGCATGGGCAGGCGCGTCGCTGCGGCAAGCTACCGCATTCAGAAGCGCGGCGGTCTTGGCCTGCGCAACTACCCTGTATCCGAGGAAAAGGGCTATGTCTGCGGCATAAGAACGCTCGGTCCTGACGACGATGTGCTTTTGATAAGCGCTGACGGCGTTGTAATCCGTATCCGCGCAAACGACCTGCGCAACATGGGCAGACCCGCTTCGGGCGTGCGCGTAATGCGGCTTGGCGCAGAGGACAGAGTTGCTTCATTCTCGCGCATGATGCACGAGGAGGGCGAAGAAACCGCCGAGGTTGAAAAGGCCTCCGACGAGGAGATAGCGGCTTCCCTTGCGGAGGAATCCGCGGAGATAATAGAGCCTGACGAAGCGCCCGACGACGATACAGACGAGAGCGCTGAGGGACAGGAGTCCACGGAGGACGCTCCCGAAGAATAAGCAAGACGATTTGCCCGAACAAAATACCGTTCGGGCAAATTTTGTGATAGTTCCACGTGGAACAAATCAGATTATGTCGAACACTTGAAAGGATACAAAATGAGCTATACGCTTGAAGAATACGACGTTGCCGTAATAGGCGCGGGTCACGCGGGGTGCGAGGCTGCTCTCGCGGCGGCGCGGCTTGGGCTTAAAACCGCGATATTCACGCTTTCGCTTGACTGCATTGCGAATATGCCCTGCAACCCCTGCATAGGCGGCTCGGCAAAGGGGCAAATTGTCTGCGAGATAGACGCGCTTGGCGGCGAAATGGGCAGGGCGGCGGACGCTACGTTCATACAGTCCCGCATACTTAACAGGGGCAAAGGTCCTGCCGTACACAGCCTGCGCGTGCAAAGCGACAGGGTAAAGTATCACACCTATATGAAGCAGCGCCTTGAAAACACGCCAAACCTCTTTATAAAGCAGGCGGAGGTCACCGCCGTTCATGTCGAGAACGGCAGGATAACCGCCGTTGAAACAAAGCTCGGCGCAGTCCACCCTGTTAAAGCCGCAATAATCACCACGGGAACATATCTTAACGGCAAGATACATATAGGTGAGCTTAGCTACAGCAGCGGTCCTGACAACGTGCTGCCGTCAAGCGCGCTTACGGAGTGCCTTAAGGCGCTTGGCGTGTCTATGAGGAGATTCAAGACAGGTACGCCTGCGCGCGTACACAGGCGTTCAATAGATTTTTCCGTAATGGAGCGACAGGTTGGCGACGAGGAGATAATGCCGTTTGCTTTCGACAACACGCTCCCGCTTGAAAATAAGGTTGAGTGCTACGTAACCTACACAAACGCCCAAACGCACAAGGTTATTCTTGATAACCTTGACCGCTCGCCGCTTTATTCGGGGCGAATTGAGGGAATAGGCCCGCGCTACTGTCCGAGCATTGAGGACAAGATAGTGCGCTTTAAGGACAAGGAGCGCCACCAGCTTTTTGTTGAGCCTATGGGACTTGACACGGACGAGTTCTATTTGCAGGGAATGTCGTCAAGCCTGCCCGAGGACGTGCAGCTGAAGTTTCTGCGAACGATAAAGGGACTCGAACGCGTAGAAATAATGCGCCCCGCGTATGCTATTGAATATGACTGCTGCGACCCGCTGGAGCTTTTGCCAACGCTTGAATTTAAGAAAATTAGCGGACTGTACGGCGCGGGGCAGTTCAACTGCACAAGCGGATATGAGGAAGCGGCAGCGCAGGGTATTGTAGCGGGAATAAACGCCGCGCTTAAGATAAAAGGCGAAAGCGCAATGATACTCGAGCGCTCAAACAGCTATATAGGCACGCTTATTGACGACCTTGTAACAAAAGGCTGCTCAGAGCCGTACCGCATGATGACCTCGCGCAGCGAATATCGCCTGATACTGCGGCAGGACAACGCGCCTGAGCGCCTGCTGCCTATAGGTCACAGGGTAGGGCTGGTGTCCGACGAACGCTACAAGCGTTTTCTCGCGCAGCAAAAGGCGCTTAGCGACGAGCTGGAGCGCATAAAGCGCGTTACAATCCACCCGACGGAGGAAGTAAACGCGCTGCTCGTTTCAAAAGGTACTGCGACGATTACAGGCGGCACAAAGCTTGCGGAGCTTCTCAAACGCCCGCAGCTAGCGTATAGCGACCTTGCCAAGTTTGATAAAGAGCGCCCGCAGCTTTCTGTAGCGCTTATAAACAGGCTTGAAACCGAGCTTAAGTACTCGGGCTACATTAAAATACAAATGGAGCAGGTGGAACGCGCACGCAAATTAGAGGACAAAACGCTGCCGCAGGACGTTGACTACCGCACAGTAAAAGGACTTCGGCTTGAAGCGCAGGAGAAGCTCAACCGTCACAAGCCGCTTAACGTAGGACAGGCGGGGCGAATTTCGGGCGTGAACCCTGCGGATGTTTCCGTGCTGCTTATATGGCTTGCGGGGAGGGAGAGCTGATGGAAAGAATACCGTACATTATTGAGCAGTTTGCCGCTGCGGGAATCACTATAGACGTGCAAAAGGCGGAAAAGCTTGAAAAGCTATGCTGCTATATGGTTGAGTACAACAAAAATGTGAATCTCACGTCTATAACCGAGTTCAGCGAGGTTGTAGTAAAGCATTTTGTTGACAGCGTGCTGCCGTTCACTATGTTTGAGTTAAAGGAGGGCGCTTCCTTTATCGACGTAGGTACTGGTGCGGGATTCCCGTCGCTGCCGCTGCTTATATGCCGCCCCGACCTTAATGGGACGCTTTGCGACAGCCTTAATAAGCGCTGTGTGTACCTTGAAAAGGTATGCGAACACCTTGATATAAAAGCGCGCGTAGTCCATGCGAGAAGCGAGGAACTTGGCAGAAAGGAGCGCGAGCGCTATGACATAGCGTGCGCGAGGGCAGTTGCGGCTCTGCCGGTGCTTACGGAATACTGCCTGCCTTTTGTTAAGGTGGGCGGGACATTTGCGGCGCTGAAATCGGTCAACGAGGACGCAGCTGCTGCGGATAACGCCTTAAAGCTTCTCGGCGGCAAAATTGGCGAGGTTCGCGACTATTCCCTGCCAAATGGGGACGCGCGGCGGCTTGTACTGGTAAAAAAAGTATCGCAAACTCCGACAAAATACCCGAGAAATTCCGCTAATATTGCAAAAAAGCCGCTTTAATGCGGCTTTTTTTGTTGCAGAAGCGCTTTTTATGTCGGGAAATGCGAAAAGTACTTGTGGATATTATTTCCTTTTAGTGGTATAATGGGACTCAAGAAAAAGCCCACCGTAGAAAGGAAGTATTATGAACGGAATATTCAAACCAAAGGAAAAAAGCATACAGCGCGTAGTATCGCTGGAAATTTCGCTGCTTAGGCCTAACCGCTCACAGCCGCGCAGCGAGTTTGACGAAGCGGCGCTCGAGTCGCTTTCGGAAAGCATTAGAGAGAACGGCATTATCCAACCTGTGTGCGTAAGAAGAAACGGCGCGCTCTATGAGATTATAAGCGGCGAGCGCAGAACGCGCGCGGCTAAGCTCGCGGGGTTGACGGAAGTTCCGTGCATTGTTATGGAAGCGGACGATGAACGCTCAGCGGTTTTAGCGCTTATTGAGAATATTCAGCGGCGCGACCTCGGTTTTTTTGAGGAAGCTCTTGCAATTGAGAAGCTCATTTCGGTATACGGGCTTACGCAGGAGCAGGCGGCGGCGCGGCTCGGAAAAGCTCAGTCTACTATTGCAAATAAGCTTAGGCTGCTTAGGTTTACCGACGTTGAACGGCGGCTTATGATAGGCGCAAATCTTACGGAACGGCAGGCACGGGCTCTGATTCGTATTGCGGACGATGGAAAGCGAATAAAGGCGCTTGAAAAGGTAGCAGCACGCGGACTGAATCTCGAGCAGACTGAAGCGCTTGTAAACGAAATTCTTGAGGGTACGGAGAAGCAGGAGAAAAAGCTGCGCGAGGACAAGTTCAAGCGGCTGTTCCCCAAACCGCCAAAGCTTTATATGAACAGCATAAACAAGCTTATCCGACAGATGAAGGACGCGGATATTCCATGCGTAACGTCGTCGGGCGCGGTGGACGGCTACTACGAGTACATAATTCGTTTTCCTATGGCTGAATAAAATTTGTTCCACGTGGAACATCTTGACCGAGTGTGTCGAAAGATGTTCCACGTGGAACTTTTTTAAGAAAATAACGTGAAATTTGAGAAAAGGGCTTTATTTTTTTATTAAGGTGTGTTATAATATAATAAGCTATGAGAAAAGGGGGAGTAAAATGAGTATCGTAATAGGAGTTGTGAACCAGAAAGGCGGCGTTGGAAAGACAACAACGGCGGTAAACGTTGCTGCGGGACTCGGCGCGCTCGGAAAAAAAGTGCTTTTGATAGACTTTGACCCGCAGGGCAACTCAACAACGGGCTTTGGGATAAAGAAAAAGACGCTTGACGTGACTACATACGAGGTAATTGCGGGAGAGCGCCGCCCACAGGAAGCGATAATCGAAACGCGCTACAAAAACGTGTCGATAATGCCTGCGACAAAGGAGCTTTGCAATGCCGAGCAGGAGCTTTTCGGCATGGAAGAAAAGAGCAAGCAGCTTAAAAAGGCTATTTTGCAGATTCGCGGAGACTACGATATAATTATTGTGGATTGCCTGCCGTCGCTTGGAATACTTGCGACAAACGCTCTCGTGGCGTGCGATACGATAATTGTGCCGATGGTGTGCGAGCATTTCGCGCTTGAGGGACTGGCGCAGCTTATGCAGACGGTAAAAACCGCAAAGAGAAAGGCAAATCCCGACCTAACTATAATGGGCATAGTGTTCACCATGCTGGACAAGCGCCTGCTTAAGAGCAACGAGATAATGTACGATATCAAGCGCAGCTTTGACAGCAAGGTGCTGTTCAAAACGGAAATACCGCGCAACGTGCGCATATCCGAAGCGCAGGCAGCGGGCGAGCCTATAATCTACTTTGACAAAACATCTAAGGGAGCGGACGCGTATAAGCGCCTTTCAAAGGAGATACTTGAACGCTGCCGTGAAATGGAGAGTGAAAATGGCAACTAGAAAAACAAAGAGCAGCCTTGACGCCCTGTTTGACGATAACGACATAGAAAACGCCGACGGGCTTACCACGGTAAGGCTTAGCAGCGTTGAGCCGAACAAGGCGCAGCCGCGCAAGGACTTCGACAGCGAGAGCCTTGCACAGCTTGCGGATTCGATAAATAAGCACGGCATTTTGCAGCCGCTTATCGTGCGCTCGCTGCCGTCGGGCGGATACCAGATAATTGCGGGCGAACGCCGCTGGCGCGCCGCAAAAATGGCGGGACTTTCCGAAGTACCCGTAGTTGTGCGCGACGACCTTAAGGACGAGCAGGTAATGCAGGTGGCGCTTATAGAGAACCTGCAGCGCGAAAACCTCAACCCGCTTGAAGAAGCGCTCGGCTATAAGGAGCTTATGGACAACTACCACATGACGCAGGAGGAGCTTTCGCAGGCGATAGGCAAGGCGCGCTCGACTATTGCAAACAGCATTTCGCTGCTCTCGCTGCCTAACGGCGTTAAGAAGCTGCTTGAAAGCGGCGAGCTTTCCGCGGGACATTGCAAGGCACTTAAAGCGATAAGCGACCCCGCGCTTATGACGGAGCTTGCAAACAAGGCGGCGCAGGGCGAGCTTTCCGTGCGGCAGGTGGAGCAGATAGCAAAGCGCGAAGCAAAGCGGCTCGAGGAGGCTTCGCACACAAAGGAGATTAAGCCGCGCGCGACCTATTACACAGAGGTTGAGGTGAGCCTTGCGGAGCAGCTCGGCACGAAAGTTAAAATCTCCGAGGGAAAAAGAGGCAGTACGCTGCAGATATGCTTTGAGAACGAGGAACAGCTTAAGGGCATATTGAAGCATTTTATACAAGACTAAATAAGGAAGGCAAAGAAAATGATAGACATTAAGTTTTTAAGAGAAAACCCCGACGTAGTAAAGGAAAACATCAAGAAGAAGTTTCAGGACGCAAAGCTTCCGCTTGTTGACGAGGTAATTGAGCTTGACGCAAAGCTTCGCCAGACAAAACAGCGCGTTGAGTCGCTGCGTGCCGACAGAAACCGCATATCCAAGGAGATAGGCGCGTTTATGGCAAAGGGCGAAAAGGACAAGGCAGAGGAAGCAAAGGCAAAGGTTAAGGCGTTCTCCGACGAGGAAGCGGCGCTCGATAAGCTTGAAGCGGAGCTTGACGAGAAGATAACCAAGATAATGATGACCATTCCGAACATTATCGACCCGACCGTTCCTATAGGAAAGGACGACAGCGAGAACGTTGAGATAACCCGCTACGGCGAGCCTGTAGTACCGGATTTTGAAGTACCTTATCACACCGAAATAATGGAGCGCCTTAACGGTATCGACCTTGACAGCGCAAGAAAGGTTGCGGGCAACGGCTTCTATTACCTTATGGGCGACATTGCGCGCCTGCATTCTGCGGTTATATCCTATGCAAGGGATTTCATGATTGACAGGGGTTTCACCTACTGCGTACCGCCCTTTATGATAAGAAGCAACGTTGTAACAGGTGTTATGTCATTTGCGGAAATGGACGCTATGATGTACAAGATAGAGGGCGAGGACCTTTATCTTATCGGTACAAGCGAGCATTCCATGATAGGTAAGTTTATTGACACGATACTTGACGAGAACACGCTGCCGAGAACGCTCACGAGCTACTCCCCCTGCTTCCGCAAGGAAAAGGGCGCGCACGGTATCGAGGAGCGCGGCGTTTACCGTATCCACCAGTTTGAAAAGCAGGAGATGATAGTTGTCTGCAAGCCCGAGGACTCCAAGATGTGGTTCGACAAGCTCTGGCAGAACACCGTTGACCTGTTCAGAAGCATGGATATCCCTGTAAGGACAATCGAGTGCTGCTCCGGCGACCTTGCAGACCTTAAGGTAAAGAGCTACGACGTAGAGGCGTGGTCTCCCAGACAGAAGAAGTACTTCGAGGTAGGCAGCTGCTCCAACCTCGGCGACGCGCAGGCGCGCAGACTTAAGATACGCGTGAACGGCGAGAACGGCAAGTACTTTGCGCATACGCTCAACAACACCGTTGTAGCGCCTCCCAGAATGCTTATTGCTTTCCTTGAAAACAACCTTAACGCAGACGGCACAATAAGCATACCCGAGGTATTAAGACCATACATGGGCGGCAAGGACCATATCGGTTAAGACATAAAGTGCGAAAAAAAAGGCGGGATATAACAGACTGTAGTATCTGAGGATATTATACGGCGTGTTAGTCCTGCCGTTTTCACAATACAGACAAAAGAACGGAGTATAAACCACATGGCATACGTATCACTTAAGGACGTTTACAAGCGCTATCACATGGGCGAGGTGACGATAAACGCCGCGGACGGCATGACGTTCGACATAGAAAAGGGCGAGTTTGTTATAATCGTTGGACCTAGCGGTTCGGGAAAAACAACGGTGCTTAATATGCTGGGCGGCATGGACACCTGCGACGAGGGCGAGATTTCCGTTGACGGAAAGCGCGTTGACGGCCTGAACAGAAAGCAGCTTACCGAATACCGCCGATACGATATCGGGTTTATATTCCAGTTCTATAACCTTTTGCCCAACCTTACCGCAAAGGAGAACGTAGAGCTTGCCGCGCAGACAACGCGCGACTTTATCCCCGCGGCGGAGATACTTGCAAAGGTAGGGCTTGCGGAGCGCCTGCAAAACTTCCCCGCGCAGCTTTCGGGCGGCGAGCAGCAGCGCGTTTCGATAGCGCGCGCACTTTCCAAAAAGCCAAAGCTGCTGCTTTGCGACGAGCCCACGGGCGCGCTCGACTACAACACGGGCAAGATGATACTTAAGCTTTTGCAGGACACCTGCCGCAGCGACGGAATGACGGTAGTGCTTGTAACGCACAACTCAGCGATAGCGCCGATGGCGGACAGGGTAATACGCATAAAGAACAGCAGGGTGGCTGAAATAATCATGAACGAAGCCCCGACTCCCGTCGAGCAGATAGAGTGGTAAAGGGGTAGAGTCTTGAAAGCAATAAATAAGAACATTTTCAGGGAGATATCCCACACCAAAAGCAGATTTTTGTCGCTCTTTACGATATGCGCGATAGGCGTCGGCTTTTTCAGCGGCGTGCGCGCAACGGGCGGCGACATGAAGCGCACCGCGGACGATTACTACGACGAACACAGGCTTTTCGACCTGCGCGTGCTTTCAACGTTCGGGCTGACCGACGGCGACGTTGAGGCGATAAATGCGCTTGGCGGAGTGCAGGCGTACCCGTCGAAATACACCGACCTTGCGCTTTACAAGGACGAGGCGGAGTACATAACCCGCGTTTACTCAATGAACAGCGGCGAGGTAAACGCCATAGACCTAAAAGAGGGCAGAATGTCCGAAGCGGACGACGAGTGCCTTATAAGCATAAACAAGCTGCGCGAGGGCATAGGAATAGGCGACACGATAAGGCTCTCGGACATATCGGGCGCGGACGAGTTCCCGCTTGAACGCACGGAATACAAGATAGTAGGCACGTACGACACGCCTATGTATATCTCAATAACGCAGCGCGGCAGCACAAATATCGGCGACGGCGCGATAGACGCGTTCCTGCTTGTTACGGAGAGTAATTTTAAGCAGGAAGTATACACGGAGATATACGTAACGTCGGACGAGCTGAGAGCAATGCAGAGCTATTCTACCGAGTACGAGAGCCTGCGCGACGAGATATCCGAGGGGCTTGAAGCGCTCGGTCACGACCGCAGCGACATACGCTACGACGAGGTAGTGGGCGAGGCTCTTGACGAGATAGCCGACGGCGAGCGCGAGCTTGAGCAGGCGCGCAAGGACGGCGAAAAGGAGCTTGCCGACGCAAAGCAGAAGCTTTCGGACGCGGCAGCGGAAATAGCCGACGGCGAAAAGCAGCTTGAAGAAGCGCGCACGCAGCTTGACGAGGGCTGGGCGAGCCTTTCCGAAAACGAGCAGAAGCTAAAGGACGCCCGCGCGCAGTTAGACGAGGCAAAGCGGCAGGTAGACGAGGGCGGGCAGCAGCTCAATGAAGCGCGCGCTCAGCTTGACGAAAGCAAACAGGAGCTTGACGAGGGTCAGCGGCAGCTTGACGAAAAGAGCGCGGAGCTTGCAGCGGGCAAAACGCAGCTCGAGCAGGCGCGCGTTCAATATAACGAGGGCAAGGCGCAGTACGAGCAGGCAAAGGCGCAGTATGACGAGGGCAAGAGCCGGCTTGAGCAGTCCGAGGGCGAGCTTGCAGCGGCGGAAAGCAGCCTTGAACAGGCGGAGCTGTTATACGGCAAGGATAATCCGCTGATGATTCAACAGCGAGGAGAGCTTGAAGCGGCGAAAACGCAGCTTGCGCAGAAGCGAACCGAGCTAGAACAGGCGGGCGCAATGCTCGAACAGACGAGCGCGCAGCTTGACGAAGCGGAAAAGCAGCTTGCCGAAAACGAAGCAAAGCTTGCAGAGGGCGAAGCGCAGATAACTGCCGCGCAGGCGCAGCTTGACGAGGGGCGCGCGCAGTACGAGAGCGGATACGCGCAGTACGAACAGGCGCTTGCCGATTACGAAAAGGGCAGGGCGGAGTATCTTGACGGAGAAAAGGAATATGAGGACGGCTTATCGCAGCTCAACGAGGGCAGAAAGCAGCTCGAGGAGGGTCAGGCGCAATATGACGAGGGCAGCGCGACTCTTGCAGAAAAGCGCGAGGAATATAACAAGGGCGCTGCGGACTACGAGGAGGGCGTAAAGCAGCTTGCAGACGCAAGGGAGCAGTACGCCGAGGGTCTTGCGGACTATAACGACGGCGAGGAAACGTTCCGCACGGAAATAGCGGACGCTGAGAAAAAGCTTGCGGACGCGCGCCGCGAGGTAGAGGACGCGGGAGAAGCAAAGTGGTACGTTTTCACGCGGGACGACAACGTAGGCTACGCTGAATACGAGAGCAACTCGCAGCGTATTGACAGGATAGCCGCGATATTTCCGGTGTTCTTTTTGCTTGTGGCGGCGCTTGTGTGCCTTACTACCATGTCGCGCATGGTTGAGGAGCAGCGCACGCAGACGGGTACGCTTAAGGCGCTTGGCTACTCAAACGGCGCGGTAATGCGGCACTACATGAGCTACGCTGTGTCCGCGGCAGCGGCGGGAAGTATTGTCGGAGCGTTTATAGGGTGCTTTATATTCCCGTTTGTAATAATATACGCGTATTCCATGATGTATAATATCACAAAAATACACTTTCTGTTATCACCGTGGAATATTCTGATGTCAGTAGGCTCAATGGTGGCGGCTATCTCGCTCACGGTTTTCTTCTCGTGCAAAAAGTCGCTCGCGGAAACGCCCGCCTCGCTCATGCGCCCCAAAGCGCCCAAAGCGGGTAAGCGCGTGTTCCTGGAGCGAATAGGCTTCATCTGGAACAACATGGGCTTCTTTGGCAAGGTATCGGGCAGAAACCTGTTCAGATACAAGCGGCGTATGTTTATGACGGTAGTGGGCATAGCGGGCTGCACGGCGCTGTCGCTTACGGGCTTCGGGCTTAAGGACAGCATTTCGGATATAGTAGCCTTACAGTATAATAATATATATAAATACAGCGGGTATTTAGCTGTGGAGAGCGACATCACCGAAAGCGGGCTTGAAAGCATATACGCGGACCTTACGGATTACGACCCGCAGACCGTCCACACGCGCGCGCTGATAAAGCAGTACAGCACCTCGGGCGCGGGCGGCAGCGCGCAATGCTACGTAACGGCGGTAGAGGACGCGGATATATTCGAGGGCATGGTGGACCTGCACGAGCGCAAAACGGGCGAGAAGCTCACGCTTTCCGACGGCGCTGTTATAACCGAAAAGCTTGCAAAGCTGCTTGGCGTAAGCCGCGGCGACGAGATAACCGTGAAGATATCCGACAGCAGCACCGCAAGCGTATGCGTGGCGGGAATAACCGAGCATTACGCGAGCCACTACCTGTACCTAACGCAGGCGCAGTACGAGGAAGCGTTCGGCGCTGCGCCCGAGTACAACATAATCTACTTTGAAAACAACGTTTCCGACGACGAGGCGGCGCAGGACGCATTCTGCGAGAAAATGCTGAAAAACGACGAGGTACTGAGCGTTATGATGAAGTACGGCGCTTCTGAAACGTTTACGGACATGATGAAGATACTTGACCTTGTAATTATAGTGCTTATCGTGTCTGCGGGCGCGTTGGCGTTTGTGGTGCTGTATAATCTCACAAACGTTAATATAACAGAGCGTATACGCGAGATAGCAACGCTTAAGGTGCTTGGCTTCTTTGACAAAGAGGTTGCAAGCTACGTTTTCAGGGAGAACATTATACTGTCGGTTATGGGCGGACTTGTGGGGCTGCTGCTCGGGCGGTGGCTGTGCGGGTTTGTGGTGACTACGGCGGAAATAGACGAGGTTATGTTCGGCAGGAGCGTGCATTTCCTGTCGTATATCTGGGCTTTTCTTATTACGGTGGCGTTTTCGCTGCTTATTAACCTGCTTATGACGAGAACGCTCAGGCGCATAAGCATGGTTGAATCTCTTAAATCCGTTGAGTAACGGGTGTTGAAAGTGCGGTTTTTGTTGAAAGATTCGGAGCGTTCCGAGGCGAACGGGGGAGAAGAAAATGATAGAGAGCATAGTAAAGGCAAAGCTGCCTGCGGACGAGGAGCTTAATATCCTGCGCAACAGGCTTACGGGCGGCACGGGCAAAAAGCGCGCGGCGATAGTAACGGGGCTGCACGGCGACGAGCTTGAGGGACAGTACGTATGCTTTGAGCTGGTGCGCAGGCTCACCGCGGGCATATCCTGCCTTAACGGCACGGTGGACGTTTACCCGTCTGTAAACCCGCTTGGCATGGAGAGCGTAACGCGCGCCGTGCCGATGTCGGGGCTTGATATGAACAAGGTGTTCCCGGGGTCTGAAACGGGCGCTATCGCGGAGCGCGTCGCAGCGGAGCTTGTGCGCGACATAAGCGGCGCGGACGTCTGTATAGACATTCACGCGAGCAATATATTCATACGCGAAGTGCCGCAGGTACGCATAAGCGTTGAGAACAGCTCGCACCTGCTGCGCTATGCCAAGCTGCTTAACACCGACTTTGTATGGGTGCACGACTCTAACGCCGTCGGCGAGGGTTCGCTTTCGCAGACGCTCAACAAAATAGGCGTGCCTACGCTTGTTATAGAAATGGGCGTGGGTCAGCGCATAACAAAGGCGTACTGCGAGCAGCTTATCAGGGGCATATTCCGCTTATTTTCGGATATGGGCATATGGACGGGCGAAACAGAAACGGTGTCGCACCCCATGGTGTCTACCGACGGCGCTGTAAAAGTGATACACGCGGGCGAGAGCGGCATTTTCATTCCGTCCGCAGAGCATAATATGTGGGTAAGCCGCGGGACTGTGATAGGCGAGATAGTAACCCCCGTGAGCGGCACTGTGGAGCAGGAGATAACAGCGCCATCGGACGGGCTTATATTCTCCCTGCGCGAGTACCCGATAGTATACGAGGGCAGCGTTATCGCCCGCATACTCAGCATGGGCGAGGAGTAATAATTGCTCTTGACTAACTCGCAAAAATGTGGTAAAATTGAATCAGAACCGCCATTTTGTCTGCATAGCGGGCAATGACGGCAGCTTTCACATAATCGGAAAGGCGGCGCTTAATGAAAGACAGAATATTTGAATCAAAGGAAAACTACCTTGAAACCATACTTGTACTATTTAACAGGAACGGCGAGGTGCGCTCTGTGGACATTGCAACGGAAATGGAGTTCTCAAAGCCGAGCGTAAGCGTTGCCATGAAGAACCTGCGCGAGGAGGGCTGTATCAACGTTGACAAGAACGGATACATCACCCTTACCGACAAGGGCAGGGAGATAGCGGACAGAGTAT
The DNA here is from genome assembly GCA_934462925.1 of uncultured Oscillospiraceae bacterium. Classification (GTDB taxonomy): domain Bacteria; phylum Bacillota; class Clostridia; order Oscillospirales; family Ruminococcaceae; genus CAG-115. The sequence continues at coordinate 24,159 of CAKSIT010000017.1, forward strand.
ACGAGCGCCACGTTCTTTTTACCGACTGGCTTACGTCCATGGGCGTACCCAAGGACATTGCCGCAGAGGACGCCTGCCGCATAGAACACTGCATAAGCGCGGAGAGCTTCGAGGCGATAAAGGGCTTTGTGCGCAAGTACGGCGGAGACCTCGTATAATATAACACAATACAAAAATACCGCCACATTATACTGGCGGTATTTTCAGAGAGGCGGGACGGAATGAAGCTCATATGTCTTATAGAAAACACAGCGGTAGACGACAAGCTGTATTATGAGGACGGAATGTCGCTTTTTGTGGAATACGAGGGCAAGCACGTTCTTATAGACACAGGGCTTACGGGCAAGGCTGTAGAAAACGCCCGCCGTATGCGCCTGCCGATAGACGAGCTGGACGCGCTTGTGATAACGCATAACTCCGCAGCGCACATAGGCGGCGTAGACGCGGTAATGCGGCTGAACCCCGGTATACCGATATATCTGAGGGCGGGCGCGCAGAACGAGGTTTTCAAGAAGAACGGGCTGTTCAAAACGCCCGTAGGCGCGGGTAAGGCGTTCTTCAAGAAATACGCAAAGGAGCTTGTGCTGTTCAAGGGCTTCTCGCGGGTGTTCACGGGCTTTTACCTTGCAAGCTGCGAGGACTTTGACGAAAAGCACATAAACCCCGACAGAAGCTACTGCGTGAGCGACGGAAAAAAGACGAAGCCGTTCGACCACAGCGACGAGAGCTTTGCGGTGATATTCCCCGAAAAGCGAAAGGCGGACGGGCTAATACTTATCGGCGGGTGCTTTCATTGCGGCGCGGGCAATATGCTTGAAACGGTGCGCCGCCGCTGGTACAACATTCCGATACTGGCGGTAATAGGCGGCTTTCATATGAGCGGCGCGAACCCTAAAACGCTCGGCTGCTCGGCTGAATACGTAGCGTCGCAGGCGCGCGCGCTTAAAATGAGCGGCGCGGAGCGCATATACGCGTGCCATTGCACGGGCTTTAAGGGCTTCGATACGATGGACGAGATACTCGGCGACAGGCTGATGTATCTCGGCGGAGGAGAAGCGCTCGAATTTTGACATAACAGAAGCCGCGCAAAAACTGCGCGGCTTTTCCATGCACACAGAAAGGCGGACCTTTTTAATGGTCCGCCTTTCCGCGTTATATAATGGGGGGAAGGAGATGGCTTATTTAGCGGTTATCTTGTAGCTTTTGGAAGCCACAGAGTAAATCTTCTTTCCGTTGACGATGGTGTATGCTTTTACGGTGTAGACGTAAGCCTTGCCCTTTACCGCTGTTTCGTCGGTAAAGGTGGTGTCGTCGCCCGTATCGCCTATGGAAACCGCCTTCTTATTGCTGCCTGAAAGCTTTCTGAATACCTCGTAGCCGTCCGCGCCCTCGGCGTCGTTCCACTTAAGGATAATGCCAGATTTTGTGGACTTTCTGGAGGTTATAACTACCTTTGCGGGGCGAACCGTGATAGTAACCTTGCGTACCTTTGCAGGGTTGCTCTTAGCGGTGATGGTGATTACCGCCTTGCCCGAGGAAAGCGTTGTTACCGTGCCGTTCGCGTCAACCACGAGAACGTCCTCGTTGTCGGAGGAATACAGCAGGGCCTTGTCGCTTGCGTTGGAGGGGTAAACCTTGGTCTTGAGCTTGAAGCTCTTGCCTACGGTAACCGTTTTGCTCTTGGAGGGAGTTACGGAGAAGCTTGTAACGGGAACGCTTACAGTAACGTTACAGGCAGCGGTCTTGCCGTTTACGGTCTTTACGGTGATAACAGCCGTACCCGTTGCAACAGCCTTTACCGTGCCGTCTGCGGCAACCGTGACAACGTTTGCGTTGGAGCTTGACCATGTTACGTTTGCGTTTGCGCCGCTGGGCTTAACGGTAGCGGTAAGCTTTTCGGACTGGTTCGGCTTAAGGGTAAGCTCTGTCTTGTTAAGCTCTACGCTGTCCGCCTGAACGGTGGTTATTACAGCTGCGTCTTTCATTACGGTAGAGGGCTTGACGTCGTTGCCGCCGCTGCCTATACCCGCCTGACCCATGCTGTTGTCGCCCCAGCAGTAAAGCTCGCTGCGGTCGTCTATGTAGCCTGCAAAGCCGTCGCCTATGGATACGTATGTAATGTATCTGCCCGTAACGTCTGAGAAGCTGTCCTTATCGCGTACCGTGCCGTCGCCGAGCGCGCCGAAGCTGTTCTTGCCGCTCATAAGCAGCTTGTCGTCGTCGGTGATAACGCCGCAGGCGGTTTCGCCGGCAAATACGTAGCGCACGTCCTTTGCAGCGGCTACAGGGGTTTTAACTCTTCCCGAGGAAGTGCCGAGCTGACCGTTGGAGTTGTTGCCGAATACCCATACCTTTCCGTTGGTGTCGAGAGCCATAGAGTGGCTGCCCGCTGCTGCGATATCGCTGAAGCTGTCTGCCTGAAGCTCGTTTTTGCGGTTGTATATTTCGAGCTTTTCAGGCTCGGAGATAGTGCTTGTGCTTTGGTTGAGACCGAGCTGACCGTTGCTGTTTGCGCCCCATACATAAACAGAACCTGCGTTATCGAGCGCGAGAACGTGAGTGCTGCCTACTGCAAGCTTTTTTATGCCTGTAAGAGCGTCTGAAAGCAGGGTGGGGCTAGTCGTCTTGGACGGGCAGTCGAGCAGGCGGGAAGCGGTGTTTCTGCCCCAGCCGTAAACGCTGCCGCCTGCAAGAGCGAGGCAGTAACCGTTGGAGGGATATATCTCAATGTCGGAGTAGTCTGAAAGGTCGGCGTTAAGCGTGGGAGATTTTATAACGCTTGTTCTGGAGTCAGAGCTGAGAAGCTTATCCTTATTATCGCCGAATACGTAAACGGTGTTGTCGCCCGTGAGTACGAACGTCATCTTGTTGCCGCACCATACCTTTACAGCGTCTGCCTTAAGGCTTACCTTTGTGGGCATTACGCGCTGCGAGGTGTCGCCCAGACCGAGCTGACCGCAGTCGTTGTTGCCCCATGTGTAAAGCACGCCCGCAGAGGTTACAGCCGCCGCGTGGTCCGCGCCTGCGGAGTAGCTTACAATGTCCTTAAGGGTAAGCTGCGGCGTTATGCAGCTGCTAGCAACGGACGAGAACAGCTCGCCGTAAACGCCCATGCCGACGGTGGAAAGGCTGCCGCCTGTGGTAAGCACGGCTGAGTGGTGGTCGCCGAAAGCGATGGAAACCACGCTCGACGCTGCGTCAACGGGGGTAGACTCGTTGTCGCTGCTGTTGTTGTGCAGCTGGCCGTAAGCGTTGTCGCCCCATGTGTAAAGGCGGCCGAAATTTGTAACAGCGCCCGAGGAGCTGCCGCCCGCGAAAACGTACGCTACGTTGTCAAGCGGAACGCTGCCGAACGTGTATTCGGTAGTGCCTGCGTATCTCTGACCGAGCTGCCCGCAGTCGTTAAGCCCCGTCGTCCATACAGAGCCGTCGGTTTTGAGCGCTATGGAGTGCGTAGCGCCTGCCTCGACCTGAGAAACGCCGCTTATGCTCTTTGTGGGGGTGGACTGGTCTCTATAGTTGCTTAAGCCGAGCTGGCCGTTGTCGTTAAGGCCGCAGCCGTAAAGCTCGCCGCTCTTTGTTACTAGAAGCGTAAAGCCGTCGCCCGCCGCTATGTCCGCAACGTCTTTCATGATAACGGTGGCGCTGTTTCTGCTGCCGTTTTCAGCCATGCCGAGCTGGCCGTATGTATTGCTGCCCCAGCCGTAAGCCGTGCCGTCGGTGGTGAGCGCTACGGTGTGGTCCATACCCGCGCTTACTGCGGCTACGTTGTCCATAAGCTTAAGGGGCTTTGTTACGGTATAGCTTGTAGTACCCGCGGAAACTTGTCCGCTGCCGTTGTCGCCCCAGCCGTAGAGCGTACCCTTGCTGTCGATAGCGAAGCTTACGTTGTCGTTGGCTTCTGTATAGGTTACGTCGGACATCACCTTAACGCCTGCGGAGCTGTCTATGTCCGCAACGCCGAGCTGACCGTACGAGTTGTCGCCCGCCGCCCACAGGGTGTTGTTGTTTCTGATGACGAGAGTGTGGTTTGCGCCTGCTGCAATTGTGTCGGGACTGGTTGCCTGCGCCGCCGCAGAAGCAGTCGTTCCGAACGATACGGCAGTAACTACCTGTACCGCGCACACAGCCGCAGCCGTGACTTTTTTCATGAACGAGTTCATAGTTTATTCCTCCCCATATAAAGAATAGTGGCGCTTGCACGCGCCGCGCTTTCGTTTTGCCGAAAACGCCTTTCATAATATAAAACAATCCAGACCCCCGAAAAGTTGCACTATTTAGAAAATTTTTTTACAAGGACCGGACGGCTTTCGTGAAATTGCTGCTTATATATATTATAACGGATTTTTTGGTAAAAGGTTGCTCTTTTTTCTGACATTTTTCTTAATTCTCCCATCTTAACAAGATTCTATAGACAATATTGTGTAAAATGCACAACGGATAAAACTTAAGTTTGTTTTGCACATAAACGGCGAAAGTGAGTGACAACAAAATTCAACGCGTAATTTTGCACGTGTTGAAGCGGGGCGCTAAAAGCCCCCGCCTTGTGCAAATCGGCGGGGGCGAAATGTGGGGAGATTACGAAACTACTATTTTTACCTTTTTGGAGGAGCTGCCGCACTTTGCGGTGATAATTGCAGAACCCTTGCCCTTGGCGGTTATGCTGCCCGCAGAGGAAACCGTAACGACCGAGCTGTTGCTGCTTTTCCATGTTACCGTGCCGCCGTTGGTTACGGTAGCGCCGAGCGAAAGCGTGCTGCCCTTAGCAAGGTTTATGTTGATGTATGATATCTTGGCTTTTTTTACTGTTGTGCTGGGAAATGTGGCAGTAAAATATGCTGTTCCTGGGGTGTCTGAATAAGCTCCCTTGTAGCTCACATAATCATCAGCATTTATTACCCTAATATAGTATGTGCCTTTATTTACAACCCACTTTGTAGTTACGTCCATTTTTTCTGCTGTTTTATTCCATACATATCCTCCCCAAACTAATAGTCCAGTTGAACTTTGAGCCTGCTTCCCAGTTGTTGCAATACAATCGTCTATGCCCACAGAATTAAAATTACTATCATATAACGTCACGTATATGCGTTTCATTGATGCAACAATATTGAAAGAAAGAATCCCTTTTTCCGTGCAAGTAATTTTGTAATCTGCAAAATCCGTGCTGCTTGGGAATGTGTAAGAATACGTTTTTCCGCTAGTAATAGCCGTAGCCGTATTTTCAATACTCTCCGCTGGTGCGGAAACAACCAGCGCGGTGAATACCATAGCCGCCGCAAGCAGGGCAGCGGCGATTTTCTTTGCAATTTTCATGTGCTTATACCTTCCTTAAAATATTTCCCGAAAAATGTTAATAGTTCGGGTTATTTACATTATAACAGTTGTACAAGAGATACTATTAAAATTAACTATATCTGACTACTAAATGGAAGATATATGCGCAGTTATAACCATAAAAAGCACATAACGCTGTCGTTTATCGTCATATATGATAACATTATACCGAAAGGTAGGTGTCTGATATGGCTTATTACAGGCGGCTGCGCGACCTGCGCGAGGACGCGGACATGACCCAACGGCAGGTAGCCGAATATCTCGGCACTACAACGCAGTACTACGGCAAGTACGAGCAGGGGCTGTGCGAGCTTCCGCTTGAACGCGCGGCGGCGCTGGCAGAGCTTTTCAATGTATCTCTTGACTACCTTTCGGGGCGCACCAACAACAAGGGCGGTATCGGCGCTGCGCCCAAAAGCGCCCGCGAATCGGGTAGCTTTGGAATAAACGAGCAGCTTGCGCAGAATTTCTCCTGCCTGTCCGCAAAATCAAAGCTTGTCGTAAGCAATCTTATAGAAGTGCTTTCCGAGGAGAAAAAATAGCGCGAAAAAGGGCGGTCTGCGCAAAACAGGCCGCCCTTACATTTATATAGGTATCACTTGCGCAGCTCCGCAGAGGAGTACACCACCTCCGCGTAAATTGCGGCTACTATCTGATAAAGCTCCTTGGGTATCGTTTCGCCGGCGTTCAGCATTACAAGCAGCGCGGCTACGCTGTCGTCGCGGTAAATGGGAACGCCGTTTTCGTCGGCTATGTTTACTATGCGCTGCGCCAGCTCCCCAAGTCCGGAAGCCACGACTACGGGCGCGTAGTTCATGTCGGGGTTGTATTTGAGCGCCACGGCTGCGTTCTGTCCGTAAAGGCGCTTGTTGTTCGCAGGCATTGACGGGTGCTTTTCCATTGTACCCTCCTTTTATACTCGGGTGTTGAGCGTTGTGCGCTTGTCGGTTATCTTCGGGAATATCTCGACGAGGTTGTGCGGCTTTTTGAGCGGCGCTGTTTCAAACGCCCGCGTGGAATATCCGCAGCTGCGCACTATCTTGTTTACGCGGTCTTTCATGGGCTCTATCTGCTTTTCAAAGCGCGGCGGGTAAAGCAGCGCTATGTTCACCTCCTCGCCGAGCGCGTACATATCAAGCTCAAAGCGGCCTATGCTCTCCACGTCGAACGTGAGGAACAGGTGGTAGTTGCGCTGCGTGCCGGGGGTGTTGTTGGGGTTGTTTTCGTCGTTGTCCACCCAAAGCTCGCCGAACGCCTTTGTGCCGTTGCAGTCGAGCGGCAGAATATAGTGCGCAAGGGGCGTGAACACGCCCGGAGCGTTCAGCAGGCTTTGCAGCAGGTTCGCCGCGTTAAAGCTGTCAAGCGATTTGAGCGCGGGGTGGTTTATGTTCTCCTGTATAAAGTCCGTAAGGCTGTCAAGGGTGGAGCTTACGGGCGGGCGCACGCCGTGCTGCGGCAGCTCGTTCTTTACGGACATTTTGTCTATAACCTCGACAAACACGCCGTAAAGCCGCTCTCTGAGCGGAATGTCGGGCATGGAGCGCAGCACCTCGTTCAGCTTGTCGATAAGCCCCTGCATGGTGCTTATGCCCGAAAGCTCCCGCATGAGCTGCTCTGAAGCCTTTTCGCCCTCCTCGCCGTCGGGGAAAAGCCCCTGCGTGAGCGTTTTTATCGCGTCCATTCCGCTTGTTTTGCCGCGCGAGTAGGCGCTAAGAATGCGCTCGATATTATAGCCGCTCTGCTTAAGCAGCTGGGTGTAGCCCTTTTCGCTCATGGCTTCGTTGAGTACGCGGCGGTAGCCGTCGAGCTGCTCGGGTTCGTCGGCTTCGTCGGTGACGTCGGGTTCGTCATTATTCACAAAATCTTCTTCGGCATTTTTGTTAATTTGCTGAATATCGTCCTCAATGCCCTCGGAATCCGAATTTTTGATAGTGGAATTGCCCGAAAGTGGTTGATTTTGTGATGTGTTTGTAGTATAATTATGTAAAGGCTCATCGGCGGGCTGCGCTTCGGTGTTTTCCTGCTGAGAACGCTCGGGCATTCTGGTATGAGCGGGGTTCTGCATGGACTTCTCGGCGAATATCGCGGTGTACAGGCGGCTGAAAGAGTTTTTGAGAGCCTCGCGCAAAGTCGCGGAGGGTATCTGCGTCAGCAGCAGGTTAAAGTACTCCTTGCACATATATGGGCTGTTGTTGTAGCGCGAGAGGTTATGCACGATAAGCGGGATAAGCATCTGCGTCTTATCGTCGTTGAGGAGGCTTCCGCTCACGTCCTTAAGGATAGCGAGCGTTTCCCCCTTGAGGTAGTCGAAGTATTTGTCGGAGTCCTTTGCGCCCCATTCCTGCGAGAGCGAAAGCAGTTTTGCGGAAAGCTTCTCGTTGGGCGAGTAGTACTCGGACAGGAACTTGAGGTTCGCGCGCAGCGCGCCGAGTATCTCGTTCTTGTTCTGCGCAAAGTTGAGGGACTTAAGCAGGTTGCCGATAAGCTCCTTGGTTTCGGGGTCCGTCGTGGTCTGTGCGACCTCGCGCAGCACGTCGTAAAACTCGTGGCCGCTGAACATGGTGTTCTGCTGCTCCTGGCTCTGTATTTCGTCAACAAGCTGCTCGGGGCTTACATAAAGCTGCTTCGCGAGATTCTCGAGCTTTCCGTAAAGCTCGGTGTGTCCCGTAATCAGCGCCTGATTAAGCACCTCGACGTTGAGCAGGTCCTTAAGCGTTTCCACGGCGAGCGTGGGGTCTTTAGCAACCTGCACGGACAGCGGGATAAGCTCCCTGTTGCCCATTTCAAGGCGGCTTTTAGCCGCCGAATCGCCCGAAACGCCTGCGCCGCCCACGCCCGTGAGCTTTACGATGTCGAACGGCTCGGTGTTTGCGTCCTGCTGGCGCGGGCTGTAGTTATAGTTCTTGGCGGTAATCGGGTTGTTTATCTGTGGTATCTGTGCCATTGTTCACCCCTCCATTCAGCAAATCGGGATAAATGCTGAAATATCATCTGTATAATATTTTAGCATAAATCCTGTTAATATAAAAGAGTTTTTTGAAATTTTTTTCAAATTAAAGAAAAATCACGCAATGCGTGTCACGGAAAGGATATGTTATTATGGCAAAAATCGAACCCGGCATGGAAGCAATGCTTGATATGTATTTCTACGAAACAAATTCGCTTCTCGACCAGCTTGACGAGATATTGCTGCGCACCGAGCAGGCGAACGCGTTTGAAAGCGAGGACATCAAGGAGATTTTCCGTATCATGCACACGATAAAGGGGTCGTCGGCTATGATGGGCTTCGACAACCTTTCCGTGCTTGCGCATAAGGCGGAAGATATGTTCTTTGTTATCCGCGAGAACCCCAACGTAATAACCGACGTAAGCTTCGTGTACGACCTTGTATTTCAGGTGTCCGACTCCTACAAGGCGCAGCTCGAAATCATTCAGAACAACGTTGAGGGCGAGTACGAGGCGCTTGATTTCAGCGAGCTTATAGACAAGCTGCTAAAGGCGCGCGACGCGCTCGTTGGCGAAACCAAGGGCGAAGAACCTGCGGCTGCCGCTCCCGCTGCGCAGGCTGCCCCTGCGGCGTCCGAAAGCGCGCCCGCTCCCGCAGCCGACAACAAGACCACCGTTCGCGTGTTCTTTGAGGACGGCTGCCAGATGGAGAATCTGCGCGCGTTCCTGCTGATAAACACCATCAAGGACGAGTGTTCTTTCCTCGAGTACCGGCCCGAGGACGTTGAAACCAACCCCGAAACGGCAAAGGAGATAATCGAAAAGGGCTTCCTTATCACCTTTATCCCGCACGACAGCACGGACTACGTGCTTAAGCAGATTGAAAGCGCGCTCAACGTGCAGTCCTACGAGATAGTAAGCGCGCCCGAGGCAGCGCCCGCTCCCGCAGCGGAGCTTCCGCCCGAGCCTGCAGCACCCGCGGCAGCGCCCGAGGCAAAGAGCGCGCCCGCGCCCGCATCAGCCCCCGCCCCCGCAAAGGAGCAGACCGCGGTAGAAAAGGCGCAGGCAGCCGTAGAAAAGGCGCAGGCGGCAGGCGGCGCACAGAAGCAGAATCTTATTTCCGTAAACCTTGCAAAGCTTGACGCACTGCACGATATCGTCGGCGAGATAATAACCACCGAGAGCATGGTTATTTCCAACCCCGACCTTGAGGGGCTGGAGCTTGAAAGCTTCAACAAGGCCGCAAGACAGCTCAGAAAGCTTACGAGCGAGCTGCAGGATACGGTCATGTCCATACGAATGGTACCGCTTGCGGGCGTATTCCAGAAGATGAACAGAATCGTGCGCGATATGCGCAAGAAGCTCGGCAAGGAGGTAGACTTCGTTATCGAGGGCGAGGATACCGAGGTAGACAAGTCGATAGTGGACAGCCTTAACGACCCGCTCATGCACCTTGTAAGAAACTGCATGGACCACGGCATAGAGGAACACGTTGAGGACAGAACCAACGCAGGCAAGCCTGCGAAGGGTACGCTAAAGCTTACCGCGCAGAACGCGTCGGGCGAGGTTGTTATCACCGTAAGCGACGACGGACAGGGCATAGACCCCGAGAAGATACTCAACAAGGCGAGAAAGCAGGGCATACTTACAAAGCCCGAGAGCGAGTACACCGAAAAGGAGATACAGAACCTTATTCTCCTGCCCGGCTTCTCCACCAACGAAACCGTTACCGAGTTCAGCGGACGCGGCGTAGGCATGGACGTTGTAAAGGCGAACGTTGAGAAGTGCGGCGGCTCGATAATCGTAGATTCCAAGAAGGGCGAGTATACGCACTTTATTATAAAGATACCGCTTACTCTTGCTATCATAGACGGTATGGAGATAACAGTCGGCGACCTTGTGTTCACCGTGCCGATATCCACCATACGCGAGAGCTTCAAGGCGGAAACCAGCCAGATACTGCGCGACACGGGCGGCAACGAGATGATAATGATACGCGGCGTATGCTACCCTATCCTCAGAATGCACGAGAAGTTTGGCATAGACACCGAGGTAACGCAGCTTGAGGACGGCATTCTGCTGCTGGTGGAAACGGACAACAAGAGTATGTGCATTTTCGCAGACAAGCTCATAGGCGAGCAGCAGGTCGTTGTAAAGCCGTTCCCGAAGTACCTTGCGCGGTACAACATAAAGGGCGAGGGACTTTCGGGCTGCACCATAATGGGCGACGGCAGCATTTCCCTCATCATCGACACTAACACGCTTATAGGCTAAGGAGGACGAACAGCAATGACGAACGACGTTATCAAGGAGGCTGTCGCAAAGCAGCAGTCGGGCGACAGAAAGCTTGCTGCGGACAACAGCGTTCTGGGCAAGGTGATGACCTTTAATATCGGTGAGCAGGTTTACGGCATAGAGATACAGTACGTCACCGAAATAATAGAAATGCAGCGCATAACCAAAGTGCCGCACGTTCCCTCCTACATCAAGGGCATAATCAACGTGCGCAGTAAGGTAGTGCCTATCGTGGATATAAGAGCGCGCTTCGGCAAGCCCGAGATACCCTACACGGGGCGCACTTGCATAATAATTTTAGCGCTCGGAGATATCTCCGTTGGCATTATCGTGGACAGCGTTGCAGACGTTGAGGATATCCACACGGGCGACATTTCCGCAACGCCCGAGAACCACTCCGTAAACACAAATTGCTTTATACAGTACATGATACGCTCGGGCGAGAACGTAAAGCTAATTCTCGACGTATCCAAGTTGCTTGACGAGCAGGGGGCGTAATTCATCATGGAGATTACCGACCGCGAATTCCATCGGCTGGTGGACTTTATGCACGACAACTACGGCATAAACCTTTCCGCAAAGCGCGTGCTTATTCAGGGGCGGCTGGGGAATATGCTCAAAGAGCGCGGCTTCGCAAGCTATGACGCGTACATAGACGCGGTGCTTGCAGACACCACGGGCGCAGAGGTAACAACGATACTCAACAAGCTCACGACAAACCACACCTACTTTATGCGCGAGCCAGAGCATTACACCTTTATGCGCGAGGTCATACTGCCGTGGGCGCTTTCAAACGCGAAAACGCACGAGCTGCGCATATGGAGCGCGGGCTGCTCGAGCGGGGAGGAGTGCTACACCACAGCCATGCTTCTCGACGACTACCTCGGCGCGCAGAAATCGTCGTGGGACACGCGCATTCTCGCAACGGACATTTCGCACAGCGTAATGGACAAGGCGAAAGCGGGCGTATACAGCGAGGAGGGCATGAAGGGGCTTTCCCCCGAGTGGAAGAAGCGCTACTTTAACGACCTTGGCGGCGGCAAGTACGAGATATGCCGGGCGATAAAGAATCAGATAATCTTTAAGCCCTTTAACCTTATGGACCAAATGCCCGAAAAATACAAGCGGCTGCCGTTTGACTTGATTTTTTGCAGAAATGTGATGATTTATTTCGACCAGCCGACGAAAAACGCGCTTGTAAACCGCTTTTACGAGGTTGTAAAGCCCGGCGGGTATTTCTTTACGGGACACGCGGAGAGCATTCCGCGCGGCGAAACTAAGTTCGAGTATATCAAGCCCGCGATATACCGCAGGCCGCTTCGCTGACGGCTGAAGTATGCGGCAGGGAGGCACGGATTTGAACAGGATAAAGCTGCTTGTCGTGGACGATTCTATATTGTTCAGAGAGCTTTTGGCGCGTTACATACGCCGCGACGACCAGATTGACGTTATCGGCATGGCGGGCGACGCCTATGCCGCGCGCGATATGATAGAAAAAGCCGCGCCCGACGTTATGACGCTTGACGTTGAAATGCCGCGCATGGACGGCATAGCCTTTTTGAGAAAGCTGCTTCCGCAGTGCTATGTTCCCACGGTGATAATATCCTCCTCCGAGGAGAAGCGCGCCGCGGCAATGGCTGCGGGGGCTATGGACTTCATCACAAAGCCGCAGACGAGGACCGCTGCGGAAATGGAGCGCTTTGCGCAGCAGGTATGCATGGCGATAAAGCACGCCTATATAAGGCGCGACAAGGCTGCGGCAGCCGCAAAAAGCGCGCCCCCGCCCGAGCCGCGCCACACGGTGTTCCGCACTACGGCGCACCCGCGCCTGCGCAAGTCCGAGGCGGTCATTGCGCTTGGCGCTTCAACAGGCGGCACGGAGGCGCTTGAGCAGGTGGTAAGGGCGTTTCCCGAGGACACGCCGCCAGTGCTTATCGTGCAGCATATGCCCGCAGGCTTTACAAAGCTCTATGCGGAGAGGCTCAACCGCGGCTGCCGCATGGCGGTAAAGGAGGCCGAGGACGGCGACAGGCTGCGCAGGGGGCTTATAATAGTCGGCGCGGGCGACAACCATCTGCGGCTGTGCCGCGACAGGCAGGGGTTTTATGTAAGCTCAAAGCCGGGCGAGCGCGTTTCGGGGCATTGCCCGTCGGTAGACGTGCTGTTCACGAGCGTTGCTGAGGTCGCAAAGGACCGCGCTATCGGCGCTATATTCACGGGAATGGGCCGCGACGGCGCGGACGGTCTGCTTAAAATGCGGCAGGCGGGCGCGTTTACCGTCGGGCAGGATAAGGACAGCTGTGTTGTTTACGGAATGCCTATGGAGGCGTTCAAGATAGGCGCGGTGGAGGTGCAGGCCTCGCTTTACGATATTGCGGGGATAATCCTTTCGCAGCTTACGGACTGAAAAACACAATAACGAGCGGCGCTGCAATTTTGACAGCGCCGCTTTTTCGGCTTTCTGCAAAAAAAGACGTAAAAATTTACATAAGCTATTGACAGCCGCTCGTTTTGTATGCTATACTATTTATACGGAGCGCCGCTCATAACAAAAAACGCGCAAATCTCGGAAAGGGGAGGACACCCATAGAAAAAAACGCGTCACCCGAGGAAAAGAGGACTGTCCGCATTATTTCCGCGGACGGGGAAACGGCAGGCTTCACCTACCCGAAAAGGGCGAGGGGGCTTGTCAAAAAGGGTCGGGCACAGTTTGTGAACGACTTTGAAATTCGTATGAACGTGTCCGACGGAAACGATATTTCGGAGGAACATACGATGGAGTTCGATAACAATAATACCGTACAGAACGCACAGCCGCCCGTAACAAGGCTTTACTTCAGCGCCCGCGAATGGGGCTTTAACAAGGACTGCTCAAACAACGTCGGCTGCCGCAGCTTTATGCAAGGCCCGGACGGGGTAGTGGCAGAGGCGTTTATGATAGGCGACTGGGACTGGAACTGGACGGAAATAACGTCGAAAACGCTCATTTTGCAGAAGAACACGCTGCACACGTTCGTTTTCTGGCTTAACGGCGGTGAAAACGACAGCAATAACGAGACTTGCAGGTTCGAGGTAATATTCAACAACGACTACGAAAACCGCTATACCTACAACCTCAACCGCAGCTTTATCCGTCCGCTCAGAAAAATCAACGGCTGGGAGCTTTACGAGATTCCCTTTATGACCGCTGACAACGAGTACACGCAGCTTCGCTTTGTGGCGCAGCGCGCGTATATGACGGTGCTTGCCGCAAAAGACCCCGAGGCGTATGCGGAGCTTCCCGACGTACTTGACGAGTTTGAGGGCGAGCGCCCGCAGCGGCACAATATCGTGTTCGACGACGGCTTCCCTATTGATGAGTGGTATTCCACCAGAAACCTGCGCGCGGCGCGCGAAAAGGCAGCAGGCGGCGCGGGCGAAAAAATGCCGCCCGCTGCGCAGAATAAAATAAGCACAGCCGACGCTATGGCTGCAATGCGGGGAATGTTTGACGAGATGAAAAACAGGTTTTGCCCCGAAGCCCTAGCGCAGACGATGGAATGCTACCTTGAGGGCTTAGAAGCTGAAAATATGCAGGAGGCCGTACAGGACGCTGCGAGCAGCATAGCGGGCTCGATGGAAGATATTGCAAACGAGTTCGAGCAGTTTTCCGAGGCTATGTCGCAGCTTGCTGAGAAATACGACAATTAAAGAGCGAGTTCCATTAGCTATACGACCCGTCCCCCGCGCTTCGGCGCGGGGGATACTTAATTGTACAAAATGCCGTGCGGGCGTAGTTTTTCCTGCGAAAAACGAATATCCTGCGGGATTTATACAGGAAATTTGCAAAAAGTTATTTACTTTTATTGCAAACGGTGCTATAATGAATTTGTAGTTATTGTGTCCGCATATGCTTTAAGCGGGCAGGAAAGGAACAAAGAGATGGAAATAAGAATCGAAAAAACGAAAACCCCCAAGACCAAGCCTACTGATGAATCCAAACTCGGCTTCGGGCATATTTTCACCGACCATATGTTCGTGATGGAATACGACACGGGCAAGGGCTGGCACGACGCAAGGGTAGTACCCTACGGCGACATCACGATATCCCCCGCGGCAATGGTGCTGCACTACGGGCAGGAGATATTCGAGGGACTCAAGGCGTACAGAACGGCAGACGGTTCGGTGCAGTTCTTCCGCCCCGAGGAGAACTTCAAGCGCCTTAACGTATCCGCAAAGCGCCTTGTTATCCCCGAGATTCCCGTTGAGGACGCGCTGCAGGCGCTGCACACGCTCGTTGAGATAGACAAGGACTGGGTTCCCCATACCGACGGCGCTTCGCTTTATATCCGCCCGTTCGTTTTCGCGGCTGACCCGTTCCTCGGCGTTCGCCCGGGCGACAAGTACTACTTCATAATAATCCTCAGCCCCTCGGGCGCATACTATTCTACAGGGCTTAACCCCGTTTCCATTTATGTTGAAACCAACTATGTGCGCGCGGTACGCGGCGGCATGGGCTTCACCAAAACGGGCGGCAACTACGCCGCTTCCCTTGCGGGACAGGACGAGGCGCACAAGCAGGACTACTCGCAGGTACTGTGGCTTGACGGCGTTGAGAGAAAGTACATTGAGGAAGTCGGCGCGATGAACATTATGTTCGTTATCGACGGCGAGGTGGTAACGCCCGAGCTTCAGGGTTCGATTCTCCCGGGCATTACGAGAAAGTCCGTTCTCGAGCTTTGCCGCAAGTGGGGCATGAAAGTATCCGAGCGCCGCATATCCATACAGGAGGTTGCCGACGCGTACGACGCGGGCAAGCTCGACGAGGTATTTGGCACGGGTACGGCGGCTGTCGTATCTCCCGTAGGCCACCTTAAGTGGGGCGACAAGATAATGGAGATAGGCAACAACAAGATAGGCCCGATAACACAAAAGCTTTACGACACCATGACGGGTATGCAGTACGGCAAGCTTCCCGACGACATGGGCTGGATAGAGAAGCTTTGAGAGCATGGTTCGATATCCCGCGAGAGGAGGATAAACGGCTTGAATTTTGAAAGGTCCTGCGGGGCTGTGGTATACAGGCGCTCGCACGGAAACACCGAAATTCTTCTTATAAAGCACCTGCGTTCGGGCTGCTGGTCCTTTCCCAAGGGGCATATCGAGGAGGGCGAAACGGAAACGCAGACTGCCGTGCGCGAGATAAAGGAGGAAACGAACATCGACATTTCGATAGACGACCCGTCCTTTCGCGAAACGGTGGTGTTCAGCCCCCGCCGCGACACCCGCAAGGAAGTCGTGTATTTCATCGGCAGGGCGCTCACCATGGACGCTGTGCCGCAGGAGGACGAAATATCCGATATCCGCTGGGTGGAGATAGGCGCAGCTCCCGCAAAGCTTACCTATGACAACGACAGGCTGATAGTCAACAAGGCGCGGGCATATCTGGCGCTGAGCAAAATATAACAATGTAACTGTCTGAGCCGCTCTCGGGAATCCGAGGGCGGCTTTTGTGTCGGCTTTTGTCGAACGCAAAAAAGGGCGTGTAAACCCGCACAAACGGCTTTGTTAAGCGGCGCTTTATTGCTCTAAAACGGTTGAAAAATTTGTGAAAATTTTCTCATAGGGGTGGCGCGCGGGCGTAAAATATGTTATAATTATATCATAGACATATAATCATATAAATAAGAAAGCGGGCGGCAGACAGAACAAGGAGGGACACGGCTTGACATTCTTTATTCTTATAGCGGCGGTTGTGCTGGTGCTTTGCGTTTATTCCGACAAGCTCAGCGGAAAGATAGGCGTGCCTGCGCTGCTTATCTTTATGGGCGTTGGTATGCTTTTCGGTGTGGACGGTATATTAAAGATACCGTTTGAAAACTACGAGTTCTCCTCGCTCATATGCGAAGCGGCGCTAATCGTCATCATGTTTACGGGCGGATTTTCCGTAAAGATACAGAGCGCGAAGCCCGTTATGGTAAAGGCCTGCCTTATGTCAACGGTAGGCGTTGTGCTTACGGCGGCGGTAACGGGCGTGTTTTGTTTTTTCGTGCTGGGGTTCAGCTGGCAGGAAAGCTTTCTTATGGGCGCGGTAATAAGCTCGACGGACGCCGCCTCGGTATTTGCGGTGCTGCGTTCAAAGCGGCTTAACCTTAAGAACGGCTTAGCGCCGCTGCTTGAGGTGGAGAGCGGCAGTAACGACCCGTTCTCCTATATGCTCACGGTAATAGCGCTGTCGCTTATGAAAGGCGAGGGCGCGGGTTCGCTCGGGCTGCTGATATTCACGCAGCTGTTCTTTGGCTTGCTTTTCGGCGTGGCTGTGGGCGCGGCGGGCGTGTTTGCGCTTAAGCGCTTCAAGGCGCAGTCCGAGGGCTTCGGCTCGATACTGCTGCTGTCTGCGGCGCTTTTTGCCTACGGACTGCCGACGGCGCTCGGCGGCAACGGGTATCTTTCGGTGTACATAGCGGGCGCTATCCTCGGCAGCGCAAAAATAAGCGGCAAAACCGAAGCCGTGGGCTTTCTCAACGGCATAACGGGGCTGTGCCAGATAGCGGTATTCTTCCTGTTGGGTCTGCTTGCAACGCCGTCTGAAATGCTTAAGTCCCTTGTACCTGCGCTGCTGGTGTTCTTATGCCTTACGCTTATTTCGCGCCCTGTTGCGGTGGCGCTGCTGTGCTACAGAACCGACCTTAAGGAGAAGCTATTTATAGCGCTTGCGGGACTGCGCGGCGCGTCCTCTGTCGTATTCTCGATAATGGCGGTAATAAGCAGCGGCCACACGGAAAATAACGTGTTCAACATAGTTTTCTGCGTGTGCCTGCTTTCAATGCTCGTGCAGGGTACGCTGCTGCCGACCGCCGCGCGCAAGCTTCAGCTTATCGACGACGGCTCGGACGTATTGCGCACGTTCAACGACTACCGCACGGACAATTCTCCCGCGCTTATACGCGTTTTTGTAAACGAGGGACACCAATGGGAGAACAAGCAGCTCAGCGAGTGCCATCTGCCCGACGGTTCGCTTGCGGTAATGATAAAGCGCGGGGAGGAGAGCATAGTTCCGCGCGGAAACACGGTGCTGCACAACGGGGACAACGTTATACTCACCGTGCCGCCGTTTGAGGAGGCCGTGGGGCTGTCGCTGCGCGAGATAAACGTGGGCGCGGGTCACCCGTGGGCGGGCGGCAGGATAAGCGCGCTCGACCTGCCCGCAAACCTGCTTATCGTGCTTATAAAGCGCGGCGAGGAGAGCATTATCCCCGACGGCGCGACAGAGATTCACGCAGACGACATAGTTGTAGTGACAGACAGGGAAATGAGCGAGAGTCCCGCCTAGTGTGGAACTTTTTTGGCAAGCTAAAGCGGCGGGATTTTAAGCCTGCCGCTTAGACTGTCCCTCGTATGTGTTTTTGACGGTCTTTAGCAACAGCAAGTTGCTTGCAAAATCGCCCGAGCCGCAGTATAATATAGGCGAGGTGATACATATGGAAACAAAGGAAGTTATACGCGCACTGCGCGAAAAAAGCTCAATGTCGCAGGAGCAGCTTGCGGAAAAGGTATTTGTCACGCGGCAGGCGGTATCGCGGTGGGAAACGGGCGAAACCGTCCCCAACACCGAAACGCTCAAGCTGCTTTCGGCGCTTTTCGACGTGTCTGTGAACACGCTTCTCGGCGCGCCGCGCACGCTCGTGTGCCAGTGCTGCGGAATGCCCCTCGAGGACGGCAACATCAGCAAAGAGCCTGACGGCGCGTTCAACGAGGACTACTGCAAGTGGTGCTACGCGGACGGCAAATTCGCCTACGCGAGCATTGAACAGCTTACGGATTTTCTTGTCGAGCATATGTCGGGGGAGAGCTTCCCGAAAGAGCAGGCGAGGGCGTACTTTGAGCAGACCCTGCCGCAGCTCGGCCACTGGAAGAACAAGGCGTAAAAGCGAAACGTACAAAAAGCGTGCCTGTCCGAGAGTTTTCTCGGTCGGGCTTATTTTTGTGGGCACATCTAAAAACCGGTTTGAAAAGGGAAAATGGGTAGAGTGCGCCGAATGCGAGGAAAGCCGACGAAGTAAGGCTGTATGCCTTACGAGGAGGTTTGACGACGCAGGCGGTGTGCTATACACATTTTCACTCAAACAAGGTTTTTAGAGGTGACCTTGTGAAATTCGTAAAAATCTATTGAAATGGGCGTGGGATTTTGGTATAATACAAATAAGGTTCTGTAATAACGATTACAGATAAAATTAAACGAAAGGAATACATATTATGTCAGTAAAGATAGGAATACGCCCCGTTATCGACGGGCGGCAGTTCGGTATCCGCGAGAGTCTCGAGGAGCAGACCATGGGCATGGCGCGCGCTGCCGCGGAGCTTATCACCGCAAAGGTGCGCCACGCAGACGGCACGCCCGTTGAGTGCGTGATAGCCGACACCACCATAGGCGGCATTGCGGAAAGCGCCGCGTGCGCGGACAAATTCTCGCGCGAGAACGTTACCGCAACGCTTACGGTAACGCCCTGCTGGTGCTATGTAACGCAGGTTATAGACGAAGACCCCAACACCATAAAGGCGGTATGGGGCTTTAACGGCACGGAGCGCCCGGGCGCTGTATTTCTCGCGGCGGCGAACTCCGCTTACGCGCAGATTGGTATGCCGTGCTTCTCCATTTACGGCCACGACGTAAAGGACGCGGACGACAGAGTAATCCCCGCGGACGTTGAGGAGAAGATACTGCGCTTTGCAAGGTGCGCGGCTGCCGTCGGCGACATGAAGAACAAGAGCTACGTAAATATCGGCGCTTCTGCGATGGGTATTGCGGGCGCTTATTGCAGCGAGGACTTTTTCAGGGAGTATCTTGGCATTCACCCCGAATGGGTGGATATGACGGAGATAATCCGCCGCGAAAAGCTTGGCATTTATGACGAAAACGAGTACAAAAAGGCGCTTGCGTGGATAAAGGAGAAATGCCCCGAGGGCGTTGACATCAACCCCACGCCCGGCATGACCTATATGCGCCCCGTTCTCTCCGAAAAGGAAAAGGCGGAGAACTGGGAGTTTATTGCGAAGATGACCTGCATAGTGCGCGATATACTCAAGGGCAACCCCAAGCTTGCCGAAATGGGCTGGCTTGAGGAATCGAAGGGCAGAAACGCCGTTCTCGGCGGCTTTCAGGGGCAGAGAATGTGGACGGACTTTATGCCCAACGCCGACTTCACCGAGGCTATACTCAACTCCACCTTTGACTGGAACGGCGCGCGCGAACCTATCCCCTTTGCAACGGAAAACGACACGCTCAACGGCACGACGCTTATGTTCCTGCACCTGCTTACGGGCAAGGCTGCGGTATTCGCGGACGTGCGCACCTACTGGAGTCCTGAGGCGGTAAAGCGCGTTACGGGCTGGACGCCCGACGGCAAGGCTGCGGGCGGCTTTATCCACCTTATAAACAGCGGCGCTGCGGCGCTTGACGGCACGGGCGCAGTTAAGGACGAAAACGGCGAGAGCATTATGAAGCCGTGGTGGGATATGACTGAAAAGGACATAGACGCGTGCCTTAAGGCTACGACGTGGCCGTGCGCAAACCTCGGCTATTTCCGCGGCGGCGGGTTCTCCTCGTGCTACTCAACGCAGGGCGTTATGCCTGCGACGTTCGTGCGCGTAAACCTTGTAAAGGGTCTTGGACCTACCATTCAGATAATCGAGGGCTACACGGTAGAGCTGCCCGAGCAGGTAAACAAAACGCTTCTTAACAGAACAGACCCGACATGGCCGTCCACATGGTTCGCGCCTATCACGGTCGAGGGCAAGGCCGCAGTCGCAGACGTATACAGCGTTATGGCGAACTGGGGCGCAAACCACGGGTGCTTTGTGCATGGGCATATCGGCGAGGACCTTATTACGCTCGCTTCCATGCTGCGCATTCCCGTTTCGCTGCACAACCTCTCCGACGACAGGCTGTTCCGTCCGCACGCATGGAGCGCGTTCGGCACGACAGACCTTGAGGGCGCGGACTACAGAGCCTGCGCGGCTTACGGAGCGCTTTACAAGTAAGAATAATTCAAGCGCCGCCCTAAAATTCGGGCGGCGCTCAGTTTGTTGAAAAAGTCCATTTTACCCGTGTGTGCGGGTCTTTCTACGGTTTAGCGCCGCCTGTTTTGCAGGCGGCGCACTTTTTTGTCGATTTATCAGAACTCGGGGGCGTCCTCGCGGTTGTTTATCTTTTTCGCCTTAAGCACGGCGTAAGCGAGGAAGAACATTATAACGCCTATCACCACGGAGAGCGCCGAGCCGACTATTATCGAGGGGGCGTTCGCCGCAAGGTCGAAGTCCTCTGCGAACATTTCGCCCGTGCAGAGCGTTCTTAGCGTAAACGGCTGGAACTGCGTAAGCTGCAGCTGCGTGAGTATCATCATCACAAGGCTTGTACCCACCACCATAAGCACGGTAACAACGCCGGGGCGGCTTGTGCATACGCCTACGGAGATATATACGGCGGTTATGAACGCCGTGTATATCGCGCACAGAAGCGCGGCGAGCATTATCATTCCCGCGCCCATATGCCCGTCGGGGAACAGCGCGTTGCACAAAAAGCCTGACAGCGTGCCGCACACAAAGGTAACCGCCGCGACAACGCATGGGTAAAGCACGAATTTCGGCACAAGATAGCTGAAATAATCAAGACCTGCCGCCGCGGGGATTATCGTGGCGCGCTTTTTCTGCTCGCCGCCCGCCGCCGCCATAAGCAGTATCATCACCACAAGCATACCCGTAACGCAAATCTCATTGAGCGCGGCGGGGAATACCACCGAAGCGCTTGACAGCACGCTCTGCGCCATGTCAAAGGTATCCGCGGCGGATTCGCCGAGCTGCGCGGACATTTCGGGGTCGCTCAGGATGGAGCTGTACATCATAAGTATAAGGCGGTAGAGCAGCGGGTTTGCGAACGCGCAGGAAACAAGCGCTATTATAGTACCGCCAAAGCGGAATGTGCGCGAATAGTAGAGCCACTCCTTGACAAAGCCTGCCTTTATCTGCATTTTCATCAGCCCGCCACCTTTCCGAATATCTCCTCGAGCGTTGCCGTAGTAATGTTGAAGCTCTCTGCGGTCACGCCCTTTTCGCTCATAAGCTGCATAAGCCTGCGCGAGCATTCCTCCGCGGCGGCGTCGGTGTTTTCGCGCACGCCAAAGCGGAAAAGCCCCGTATCGTTGTTGTACTCCGCCTTTGCAAAGTCAACAGAGAGAAGCGCTATCTTCTGCTCCTGCGTGAGAGAGCGTACCTTAAGTGTTATCACATTGCCGCCGTGCCTTTTCAGCAGGTCGGTAAGTCCGCCCTCCTCCGCTATAACGCCGCCGCGCACTATGCCTATGCGGTTGGCAACGCGCTCAACGTCTGAGAGGATATGCGTGGAAAGCACTATCGTACTGCCCATGCTTTTAAGGCGGTTGATTATTGCGATAACGTCCGCGCGGCCCTGCGGGTCAAGCGCGGAGGTCGGCTCGTCAAAAAGCAGCAGCTGCGGCTTTGCGAATATAGCCGCGCCCATACCCAGCCTTTGCGTCATACCGCGCGAAAAGCCCTTTGTGCGCCTGTCCGCCGCCTGCGTGAGTCCCACTATTTCAAGCACCTCGTCAACGCGCTTTTCGGGGTTTTCGGCGTAATTGCAGCACGCCGCGATATACCGCAGATACTCGCGCGCGGTCATGTAGCTGAATATCATCGGGCTTTCGGGGAGATAGCCTATAGTCACGGGCTTGCCGCCGCCGAGTTCTATCTCGCCCTCGTCCTTGGGGATTATGTCGCAGATGATGTTCATTGTGGTTGTTTTGCCGCAGCCGTTGCGCCCGAGAAAGCCGTACACGTCGCCGTCGTAAACGTCCATGCTAAGCCCGTTAAGCACCGAGAATGCGCCGTATTTCTTCTTTAAGTTGCGTATCCTTACCATATGCCCGTCCTTTCGCCGCTGTTTATGTTTGATATATACAGTTTACTACATATGTGAGTATTTGTCAAGGGGGTAGCGGATATTTTATACAGGCGGGCGGGATTTTGCGGTATTACCCCGTAAACCCGCCGCCCGTCCATTTTAGTATGGTTTTGTAGCCGAGCTTTTCGTACCACCCTGCAGCGGCGGTGTAGTCCTGTTTATTCATGTGCGCCTCTTTTGTGGTGAGAAAAGGGCTGCTTCTGGCGGCAAAGCCAGAAGCAGCCCGATTTTTGTCAAAATCAGAAAGCAATGCGCTCCTCAATGTACGCCTTAACGTCTGCAAGAGGTATTCTTACCTGCTGCATGGAGTCGCGCTCGCGGATAGTTACGCAGTTGTCCTTTTCTACCGTGTCGAAGTCGATAGTAACGCACAACGGCGTGCCTATCTCGTCCTGACGGCGGTAGCGCTTGCCTATTGCGCCTGCCTCGTCGTAATCAACGGGGAAGTACTTGGAAAGCTCCTCGTAAAGCTCCGTCGCCTTGTCCGAGAGCTTTTTGGAGAGCGGCAGCACGGCTGCCTTAACGGGCGCAAGCGCGGGGTGCAGGTGCATAACGGTGCGGCTCGTGCCGTCCTCGAGAGTCTCCTCGTCGTAGGCGTCGCATACGAGCGCGAGGAAAAGGCGCTCAACGCCGAGCGACGGCTCGATAACGTAGGGAACGTATTTCTCGTTGGTTTCGGGGTCGAAGTACTCGAGCGACTTGCCGCTTGTCTTCATGTGCTGGGTGAGGTCGTAGTCGGTTCTGTCCGCAACGCCCCACAGCTCGCCCCAGCCGAACGGGAACATGAACTCGAAGTCCGTGGTAGCCTTGGAGTAGAAGCAAAGCTCCTCTTTGTCGTGGTCGCGCAGGCGGAGGTTTTCCTCCTTAATGCCGAGCGACAGCAGGAAGTTCTTGCAGTAGCTTCTCCAGTAGTTGAACCACTCGAGGTCCGTGCCGGGCTTGCAGAAGAACTCAAGCTCCATCTGCTCAAACTCGCGCACGCGGAAGATGAACTGACCGGGGGTAATTTCGTTTCTGAACGACTTGCCGACCTGCGCAACGCCGAACGGTATCTTTTTGCGGCTTGTGCGCTGTATATTAGCGAAGTTTACGAAGATACCCTGCGCGGTTTCGGGGCGGAGGTATATCTCGTTCTTGCTGTCCTCGGTAACGCCCTGAAACGTCTTGAACATAAGGTTAAACTGGCGTATATCGGTGAAGTTGGTGCTGCCGCAGTTGGGGCATTTAATACCCTTTTCGCGGATATACTCCATCATCTTTTCGTTGGACCAGCCGTTTGCGTCGGTCTCGCCGAAGTCCTCTATAAGCTTATCGGCGCGGTGACGGGTCTTGCAGTCCTTGCAGTCCATCAGCGGGTCGGAGAAGCCGCCGACATGACCCGACGCAACCCACGTCTGCGGGTTCATCAGTATAGCGGAGTCAAGACCTACGTTGTACTTGCTTTCCTGAATGAATTTCTTGCGCCACGCCTTCTTGATGTTCTCCTTAAGCTCAACGCCGAGAGGACCGTAGTCCCACGTGTTAGCAAGGCCGCCGTAAATCTCGCTGCCCGGGTAAACAAAGCCTCTGCCCTTGCAGAGCGCCACGATTTTGTCGAGCGTTTTTTCTGTGTTGTTCATTGTCAAATATTCCTTTCACGCCCCGTATGGCTTACGGGGACAAAAATGATAAACCTACCCATGTAATTATAGCGCAAATAGCGCGATTAGTCAAGTGGGGAAGCGCTTAGCATGGCGCGAATAATGCCTTATTTCTGAAAAGCCTCGGGCTTAAGCGCGTAGTCGCCGTCCATGCGGCGCTCGGCGTAGCCGAAAAGCTCAAGGTCAGTGAGCGCGGAGGTAACGTCGATAAACGACATACCCGAGCGCTCTACAAGAGCGTCTATATTCTGCGGTTTTTCGGCGATAAGCCGCACAAGCTGCGCCTCGTTCGGGTCTAGCGCCGAAAGCTGTTCCTCGCTTGGCGCTGCGGGCTGCTCCTGCGCGGCTTGCTCACGCGCGGGCGGGGCGGGCTTTGCGCGTTTTTGGGGGTGCGCGGGTTTCTCGCGCGCGTCCTCAAGCTTAAAGCCGTCCTTGTTTCTCAGTCGCTCCAGCATACGCTCTGAGCTTTTGCCGTGCAGGTAGCCGAAGATGTACTCGTTTACTATATCAATATAGCTGAACACGGGTATAGCGCCGTCGCGCAGCAGTGGTATAACGCCCGCGTATTTCGACGAGGTAACGTCGCGCGGGGGAACGCAGAAAAGGTCGCGCCCCTGCTCGAGCGTGTGTTCCGCAGTCAGCAGGCAGCCGCTGCGCGAGGACGCCTCTACAATGAGCGTACCAGAGGAAAGCCCCGAAATCATGCGGTTGCGCTGCTGAAAATACGCCGCAAAGGTGGTAGAGTGCGGCAGAAGCTCGCTTATGAGCGCGCCGCCCGTTTCCAGTATCCTTTTCTTGAGCGGGGCGTTTTCTGCGGGGTAATTTACAAGCTGCCCGCAGGCAAGCACGCCTATGGTGCGCCCGCCCGCTTCTGCCGTGGCGCTATGCGCCGCCGCGTCAATGCCGACGGCGCAGCCGCTTACTATCACCGTGCCGAGCTGCGCCAGCCTTGCGCAGATGCCCTGCGCTATATCAAGGCTGTATTTGTCGCAGTTGCGCGCGCCTACTACGGCAAGCGTCACCTCATCGTTAAGCCCCTCAAGGCTTCCCCTTACGAAAAGCACAATCGGCGGGTTGAAAATGGCGCGCAGGCGTGCGGGGTATTCCTCGTCGTCAAGCGTTATTATGCGGATATCGTTCTTTTCGCAGAGCGTTACAAGCTGCTTTACCTCGGCGGAGCGCACGCTTTTGGCGCTGCGTTTTTCCTTTTCGGTGACAAGCGCGCTTTCCTCGTCGCGAATGAACCGCGCTGCGCGTTCTGCGTCGCCGCCGCAGAGTGCGAGTATCTCATGCGTGCGCGGATTGAACGGCTGCATTACAAGCAGTATCCACAGCCATACCTCCCTGCTGCACATCGCGCCACCTCCGTTCGATTACTTAAAGTAGTCCACGCCGCCCTTGAACAGCAGCTGCTCCTTGTCGCCGTCAACGTTCTTGCAGCAGTAGTCGGTAAGGCGCTCGGTGTGGCCCATTTTGCCGAGAACTCTGCCGTCGGGGGAGATTATGCCCTCGATAGCGTGCATGGAGCTGTTGGGGTTGAACGCGGGGTTCATAGTGGGCGCGCCCTTGAGGTCAACGTACTGCATAGCTATCTGCCCGTTCTCGGAAAGCTGCTTTATCACAGCCTCGGGAGCGGCAAACCTGCCCTCGCCGTGAGAAATCGGTATAGCGTGTACGTCGCCTACCTTTGTGTGCATAAGCCACGGGGACTTGTTCGTGCATATCCTTGTGTAGGCAAGCTGCGACTGGTGGCGGCCTATGGAGTTATAGGTAAGCGTGGGGGAATCCGCGGTGAGCGGCACTATATGCCCGAACGGCACAAGCCCGAGCTTTATCAGCGCCTGGAAGCCGTTGCATATGCCTATCATCAGGCCGTCGCGCTTGTAAAGCAGGTTCTCCACGCCCTCGGTGACCTTGGGGTTGCGGAAGAACGCGTTGATGAACTTTGCAGAACCCTCGGGTTCGTCGCCGCCGCTGAAGCCGCCCGGAATCGCTATCATCTGCGCCTTTTCGATAAGGCTTGCGAACTCCTCGACGCTCTCCTCAACGTCCTTTGCGGAGAGGTTGCGTATAACGAATATCCTGCTGTCGCCGCCGAAGCGCTCAAAGGCGTTCGCCATGTCGTACTCGCAGTTTGTGCCGGGGAATACGGGGATAAGCACGCGCGGCTTTGCAAGCTTGGGGCTTATGTGGGCGGTGAGCAGGTCGCAGCCCTTGTCGTAGGACTCCGCCGCGGGTGCGGGCTGCACGGGCAGCTTAGTCTTGAATATCGGCTCGAGAACGCTCTCCCACTTCTTTTCAAGCGCCGCCATGTCAAGCTTCACGCCGTCGCAGAGTATCTCGTAATCGGGCAGCGTTTCGCCTATTATGCGCACGCCCTGCGCGTCCGTCGCGCCGTCAAGCTCCATGACAAAGCCGCCGTATACGGGGTCGAACAGCTCCTTGTCGGAAAGGCCCTTAAGCTCTGCGCCGACATGGTTGCCGAGCGCCATCTTGAACACGCCCTCGGCAACGCCGCCGCCCGTTATCGCCCACACGGAGATAGCCTTCTTTTCGGCGATAAGCTTCTCAACGGTCTTAAACACGCGCTTTACGCTCTCGGCTATCGGCATACCGTCCTCGTCGTACTCGGGGACGATAAGGCCTATGCTGCTGTAGGGGCATTTAAACTCTGCAGAGATAACGTCCTGCGCCTTAGCGGTGCATATTGCGAACGAAACGAGCGTGGGGGGAACGTCGATATCCTCGAACGTGCCGCTCATGCTGTCCTTGCCGCCGATAGCGCCGCAGCCCATTTCGAGCTGTGCGCGGTATGCGCCCAGCAGCGCCGCGAACGGCTTGCCCCAGCGCTCGGGTTTGCCCTGCGTTCTCTCAAAATATTCCTGGAACGTAAGGCGGCACTTTTCCGCGCTGCCGCCTGCGGCAACTACCTTTGCAAGGCTCTCAACAACTGCGCAGTACGCGCCGTGGTAGGGCGACTGTGTAGAAACGAACGGGTCGAAGCCCCACGCCATAACCGAAGCCGTGGTAGTAGCTCCGCCAAGCACGGGGAGCTTTGCCGCCATAGCCTGCACGGGGGTCTGCTGCGTTCTGCCGGAGAACGGCATAAGCACCGTGCCTGCGCCGATAGTGCTGTCAAAGCGCTGCACAAGGCCTCTCTGCGAGCAGATGTTGAGGTCGCCTACAAGCGCCTCCCAGTCGGCGGGGGTGTTGCGGCGGTGCTTTTCGTAGCTTACCTTAACGGCGGGTACGGCAACGTCGGTGTGCTTTTCAGCGCCGTTTGAGTTTAAGAACTCGCGGGAGATATCCACTATCGTCTTGCCGTTCCACTCCATGCGCAGGCGCGGCTGCTCGGTCACCTTTGCGACAACGGTGCTTTCAAGGTTCTCCGCGGAAGCCAGCGCGCGGAACTTTTCGGCGTCCTCGGGCGCTACTACAACAGCCATTCTCTCCTGCGACTCGGAAATCGCAAGCTCCGTGCCGTCAAGACCGTCGTACTTCTTGGGAACGGCGTTGAGGTCTATTTCAAGGCCGTCCGCAAGCTCGCCTATAGCGACGGACACGCCGCCCGCGCCGAAGTCGTTGCAGCGCTTGATAAGGCGGGTAGCCTCGGGGTTTCTGAACAGGCGCTGGAGCTTTCTTTCCTCGGGCGCGTTACCCTTTTGCACCTCTGCGCCGCAGGTGTCAAGGCTCTTTACGCTGTGCGCCTTGGATGAGCCTGTAGCGCCGCCGCAGCCGTCGCGGCCCGTTCTGCCGCCGAGCAGGATAACTATGTCGCCGGGCTCGGGGCGCTCGCGGCGGACGTTGCGCGCAGGGGCAGCGCCCACTACAGCGCCTATCTCCATGCGCTTTGCCATGTAGCCGGGGTGGTATATCTCGCTTACGTGGCCTGTTGCAAGGCCTATCTGGTTGCCGTAGGAGGAGTAGCCCGCAGCCGCGGTGGTGGTTATCTTTCTCGGGGGAAGCTTGCCCTTTATCGTCTTTTCAACGGGCAGCAGCGGGTCGGAAGCGCCTGTTACGCGCATTGCCTGATAAACGTAGCTTCTGCCCGAAAGCGGGTCGCGGATAGCGCCGCCGAGGCAGGTAGCCGCGCCGCCGAACGGCTCTATTTCCGTGGGGTGGTTGTGCGTTTCGTTCTTGAACATCAGCAGCCAGTCCTCGTCCTTGCCGTCAACGTCCACGGTTATTTTAACGGAGCAGGCGTTTATCTCCTCGCTCTCGTCAAGGTCGGGCAGAAGTCCGTCTTTTTTGAGCTTTTTTGCGGCGAGGGTAGCAATGTCCATAAGGCAAAGCGGCTTGTTGTCCCTGCCAAGCTCGCTGCGGTCGAGCCTGTACTGCGCAAAGGTGTCTGCAATGTACTTCGGTGCGATGTCCGCGCGGTCTATTATCGTGCCGAACGTTGTATGGCGGCAGTGGTCGGACCAGTAGGTGTCTATCATGCGTATCTCGGTGATAGTGGGGTCGCGGTGTTCGCTCTTGAAATAGTCCTGACAGAACTTGATGTCGTCGTTGTCCATTGCAAGGCCGTACTTTACGACAAAATCCGCAAGCTCCTTGTCCGAAAGCGAGGTGAACCCCGCGAGCGTTTCTACCTCGGTGGGTATGGTGTACTTTGTTTCGAGCGTTTCGTACTCGTCGAAGCCGCACTCGCGCGACTCAACGGCGTTTATCAGGTAGTGCTTTATGCGGGCGAACTCCTCGTCGGTCATTTTGCCGCGCAGTATGTATATCTTCGCGTACTTAACAACGGGTCTGTCGCCCTTGCAGAGCATCTGAATGCACTGCGCGGCGGAATCCGCGCGCTGGTCGAACTGTCCGGGCAGGTACTCCACCGCGAACATACGCTCGTTTTCGGAAAGGGCGGGAAGCGCTGTGAACACCTCGTCTACGGGCGGCTCTGAGAACACAGTGGGTACGGCCTTCTCAAATTTCTCGCGGGGGAGCTTTTCCGCGTCGTAGCGGTTGATTATCCGCACGCTTTCCACGGACTTTATTCCGAGTGCCACGTTGAGGTCGGAAAGCACCTCTGCGCCCTCTACGGCGTACTGAGGCTTCTTTTCGACGTAAATGCGATAAACTGCCATTGTTTGGTTACCTCCGTTTTTTGTTTGTCGGAAAAGTGCGAGCAAAAAAGCGCCGCACAATATAATTATACTACCGTGAGCGCGCGCTGTCAATCAATAATTCGACTATCTGTGCGCACGAACGGCAGGATTTTTTCTGCACATCTTACAAAAAGCGCGTTATTACGCGGGGACGCCCGTGCAGTACCCGTCGCGGCAGCCCGTTATCCTTACGTTTACGAGCGTGTGGCGGGGAAGCTCCCTGCCGTAAATTCTCACGGGCGTGTACCCTGCGGTAAAGCCCTGCGAATACTCGGGCGTGCGCGGCTTTTCTATAAGAACGCTTTGTACCGTGCCGACCTGCGCGGACAGAAAGCGCTCCTCGAGCCGCCTGCCGAGCGCCTCTGCGGCGCGTGCGCGCTGTGTTTTTACGGCGGGGGGTATCTGGTCGGGGCGCTCTGCGGCGACAGTCCCGCGCCGTATGGAATAGGGGAAAACGTGCAGCTTTGCAAAGCCCATGCGCTCTATAAACTCCATGCTCTGCGCAAAATCCTCGTCCGTTTCGCCGGGGAAGCCCACCATTATGTCGGTAGTGAGCGAGCAGTTCGGGAACGCCTCGCGCAGCCTGTCCGCGGTCTGCGCGAAAAGCGCGGCGTCGTAGCGGCGGTGCATATCGTGGAGCGTTTTGTCGCAGCCCGACTGCAGGGAAACGTGAAAATGCGGGCAGAGCGTTTCAACGGCGCGCAGCCGCTCTATCTCGCGCTCGGTGAGCATTTCGGGTTCAAGCGAGCTTAAGCGTATCCTTGCAATGCCCTCCGCCTGCGCCGCGCTTACGGCGTCCGCAAGGGTAAGCCCGTACTCCTGCCCATAGCAGCCGAGGTTTATGCCCGTAAGCACTATCTCCTTATGCCCGCTCTGCGCGCACAGCGCCGCCTGCCGCGCTATCTCCTCGGGGCGGCGCGAGCGCACCCTGCCGCGCGCAAATGGGATAATGCAATAGGTGCAGAAGCGGTCGCAGCCGTCCTCTATTTTAATAAAGGCGCGTGTTCTGTCGATATCCGCGCCTGCGGAGTTTTCGTCAAAGTCGCGGGTGAGCGGCTGCACGCGCATGGTGCGCACGCGCGCGGCAAGGTACGCCTCGACAAGCGCGGGAATGCCGCCCTTATGCGAGTTGCCCGTGACGATATCCGCGCCCGTTACCTGACTCGCTTCCTCGGGGTACGCCTGCGGAAAGCACCCGCAAAGCACTATAACGCACGCGGGGTTCTCGCGCCTGCACCGCGACACCGCCTGCCGCGCCTTTTTAACGCCCATGCCCGTTACGGCGCAGGAGTTTATAACGCACAGGTCCGCGCCCTGCTGAGCGGGGGTATAGCCCGCCTGCTCAAGCTGCTGCGCTATGGCTGCGCTTTCGCAGGAGTTCACCTTGCAGCCAAGCGTAATTATTTCATAAGTCATAAATCGGTCCTCGACAAAAAGTTTCACAAAAAAATTGACAAAATAAACAAAACGGTGTTCGCTTATTTCTTTATTATACTTTATTCTTACGAATTTTGCAATAAGCTATTGACTATTTTCAAAAAAGTTGCTATATTAAAGACAGGAAGCGAAAGCTCCCTGCAGAACAAAAGAAATATATATACATTGTCAGAAAGGCGGCGAAGGTATTATGAAGGAACTGATGATAAAGCTTGAGTCTATCGACGCGGTAAAGGAATTTGTAGCGCTTGCAAACGACTGCGCTTTTGAAATCGACCTTGTTTCGGGAAGATACGCTATCGACGGCAAGTCCATCATGGGTATTTTCTCGCTCAACCTCGACAAGGCTGTAAAGGTCGTTGTTCATGCAAGCGGCGCTGCCGCGGAGGATTTTGTCGACGAGATAAAGAAGTTCGCGGTATAACGCGCGGCTTTGGCACACGCCGACAGAAAAAACCGACATACGCGCTTGACAGGCGCGCATGGGATATGCTAAAATAAGGTTAAGGCTAAAGACAGAAAGGAAGTATTGCTATGACAACCGCAAAAATCAACATCAACACCATTAACGACGTAAAGGATTTCGTGTCTATCGTAAGCAAGTGCGATTATGACGTAGACATCATCTCGGGCAGATATGCAATCGACGCAAAGTCCATCATGGGCATTTTCTCGCTCGACCTGTCCAAGGAGCTCACGCTCAATATCCACAGCGACAACTGCCGCGATTTCCTTGACGAGATTGCAAGATTTGTTGTAAAGTAAACCGAATAAACAGCAGCGGGCGCTCTCCGAAATGGGGAGCGCCCGTTTTTTTATGGGAACTTCTAAAAACCGGTTTGAAAAGGGAAAATGGGTAGAGTGCGCCGAATGCGATGAAAGCCGACGAA
>CAKSIT010000018.1 GCA_934462925.1 uncultured Oscillospiraceae bacterium
CTTACGAGGAGGTTTGAAGAAGCAGTCGGTGCGCTATACACATTTTCACTCAAACAAGGTTTTTAGAGGTGACCATATGTTATTACAAGGCGGCTCTTTAGTCGCGCGGACTTCTTCGCCGCCGTAGCTGCCTGTTATCCGCCCGTAAAAAGGCGGTCTGTTCCCACAACGTCCGCAACGCCCATAAGGCGCGACCAGCCCGCCGCCTGGAACATATACATCTGCTTTACATAGTCGCGGCTTTTTTCGCGCGGCAGGTCGTGTATTATAAGCTCGAAATACGAGGCGAACATTCCGCTTACGATAACGTGTTCAAGGTCGGGGTCAATGTAGGGAACGTCCGTGCCGAGCGAGCGCAGCACGCTGTAGAACTTGTGCGTGGCGTCCACCTCAACGCGCACCATCTCGTCCATGAACGCAGCGTAGCGCGTACCCTCAGAGCGCGTAAGCACCAGCCTGAACGCGGTTTTGTTCTCGTAAAGGAAGTCTATCTTGCTTATCATCCACGTGCTTGACGTAACGCCGAGATTATCCCGCTGCACCTCGGGCGGCTGCTGCGCGAAGCTCTCCTGCACGCTGTAATACTCCGCCATAAACCTGTCGGCAGGCTCTGCAAGCGCATTGAACAGCGCCTCCTTGCTCTCAAAGTATCCGTAAAACGCGCCCGTCGTAACGCCTGCGCGCTTCACAATGTTCCTGAGCGAAGCCCGCTGAAAGCCCTTTTCAAGGAACTCCTCAGCCGCCGAGCTCATTATTCTTTCATACGTACTCCTGTCGTCAGCCATATCGCTCCTCCTATATAACGCTGTTATATAACACTGTTATGATAGCACAAACTAACCGAATTGTCAAGCCCCCTGCGAAAATTTTTGTGAAGCGAGGGAAAAGATAACAGGCATTATAAAAATGCGTAATTCGTAATGCGTAATTAACCGCATAAAATATGCGCCGCGCTTATTGCAAGCACGGCGCGCTGACCGTCGAAAAAACCCCATACGGGGGTTTTCCGACGGGACATCCGCACTGCGCGCACGGTTGCGTAAGCGCAGCGTCGCGTACACACTTGTGCGGATAGAAGTGTTTTTTGCCTCGGGAAGCCCGAGGCAAAAAAGTTATTTCAAAGCCCGCATACGCGGGCAAAATGGACTTTTTCGACAGACTGTGCGCCGCGCTTATTGCAAGCACGGCGCGTTTTATAATGTATATAGTACAAATCGCATTGAGCAGGGCGCGTAATTCACACAAACCAACAATTACGAATTACGCATTACGCATTACGAATTGCTCCAGCGCTTCTATGTCGCCCGATTTTATCGCCGCAATGCTGCGCGCTATTTTGTCGCTCTCCCAATCCCACCAGCGCAGGCGGAGCAGCCGCTCTGCCGTGTCGTCGTCAAAGCGCCTGCGAATGGGCTTTGCAGGCACGCCGCCCATTATGGTGTACGGCGGGACGTCGTGCGTTACCACCGCGCGTGCGCCTATTATCGCGCCGTCGCCTATTGTAACCCCCGAAAGAATCACCGCCTCGTAGCCTATCCACACGTCGCTGCCGACAATTATGTCGCCCTTGTTGTCCCACGCGTCGCGAATGTCCTTTGAATCCAGCCCCCACTCCTCGTAGAATATCGGGAACGTGTAGTTTGAAAGCGAGCGCATAGCGTGGTTCGCGCTATTAAACAGAAAGCGCGCCCCGCACGCTATGGAGCAGAATTTGCCTATTTTCAGCCTGTCGCCGTTTACGGGATAGTGGTACAGCACGTTGTTTTTCTCAAAGTCGCGCGGGTCGTTTACAAAATCGTTGTACATGGTGTATTCGCCCACCTCAATATTCGGCGACTTCACCACACTTTTAAGGTACACTATCTGCTTATCGCCCGTGCGCGGGTATATTTTATTGTCCCAAGTCATAGGTTTCTCTCCTTTTCTGCTGAAAATGCGCAATGCCCGCTATAAGCGCAGCGCGTCCAAACTATTAAGGCTACACCGCATAATTATTGTCGTACGATTGCGAAGTCAGATTTTTCGTCAGATTGTACAAATTGAGTGCAGACGGGCTGACGCCCGTCAAGCGAAATTTGTGCAATATGGCGGAAAATATGCAAGCAAGCGTGCGGCAAAGGCGTTAGCCGTTAATTGTGCGGTGTTGCCTTAACTATTCACTATCAACTATTAACTTTAATTACCCTCGCTATCTCCATAGCGGCTATTTTCATCACAGCCCCGCCGCTCATTATGTAAAACCACACGCGGCGCGCCTCCTGCGTTTGCGCTATCGGCGTGGCTATCGCGCTTACGATAATAACTAGCGCGCCTATGCAGCCGATTATATTAGGCACGCTGACAAGCGGGAATACGCCCGCATTGCAGCTGCCGTCTATTGCGTTCTGTATGGTCTTGTCAAGTCCGTCGCGCGCCGCCGCAAAGCAGCAAACCACAAGCCCGTACGCCGGCAGAATCACGCTCATGCGCCCCCAGTACCTGATACTCCCGCGCCACGCCACGCACGCCGCTATGTAGCCCAAAAGCGCCAGTATCATTATCGTTGTCGCGGTAGTTACCGCATTGCCAAAATACAGCTTCATCTTATGTTCCTCTTTTCATGCAAAGGGCGCTCCCCGCAAAATCACGAGCGCCGTTTTCCCGTTTGCGAATAGATTATATCACCGCGCGAGGGCGCTTGTCAAGAGGGACAGATGTCCAAATTTCGTGCGGAAATAATGCGTAATTCGTAAAGCATAATTCGTAATTCGTAATGTGTAATTAACCGCATAAATTATGTGTCACGCTTATTGCAAGCACGGCGACTTTAATTGTATGTAGCACGAATCGCAATGAGTATGGCGCGTAGTTCACACAAACCAACAATTACGCATTACGAATTGAAAAAGCCGCGCGCTGTTTCTTGTCAATGTGGACTGCCGTCTGGATTCCGTGTTGACAAATGCGCGGAAAAGACCTATAATAGTGTAAAAACAGCGGAGGGCTTTTTATGGACATGCTTCACCTGAAAGCGCCGAGGGGCTGGATAAACGACCCCAACGGCTTTATATTCTACAAGGGAGAGTACCACCTGTTCTACCAGCACTTCCCCTACGCCGCGCGCTGGGGGCGAATGCACTGGGGACACGCCGTAAGCCGCGACCTTGTGAGCTGGCAGCACCTTGAGACAGCGCTCTTTCCCACAAAACCTGCGGACGCGGACGGGTGCTTTTCGGGCAGCGCCGTTGAAAAGGACGGCGTTATGCACCTGTTCTACACGGGCGTAAAATACGACGCGCCCGACCCCGAAAACGTGAACGTCTGCCTCGACGGGCTGTTCACCGCCGCGCAGCTGCACATCTCCTCGCCCGACGGGTACAGCTTTGACAACTTCGGCGGCAAAAGCGTGGTGATTCCGCCGATAACCGACCCGAAGCGCGGCGATATGCGCAACACCCGCGACCCCAAAGTATGGCGCGGCGCGGACGGCTGGTACATGGTACTCGGCAGCACGGTGAATAACAATGGGCTGCCCGAGCCTCGGGGGCGGCTGCTGTTTTACAAAAGCGCCGACCTTTGCTCGTGGGAATACGCGGGCTTCGCCGAAGCCGACATCGGGGGCTGGATGTGGGAATGCCCCGACTACTTCCGCACGGACGGCGGCGGAGTGCTGCTGCTCTCCCCGCTGGATATGCCGTGCGGCAGTCAGTCGCTGTGTACGCTTGCGGAGTTTGACGAGCGCGAATGCCGCATGGAGATTTCGCCGCGCTACCAGTTCCTCGACCTCGGGCTTGACCTGTACGCGCCGCAAAGCGCGCTCGACAGCGACGGCAGGCGCGTTGTTGCGGCATGGCTGCGAATGCCCGAGCCTATGCGCAGCGGGGCTGTCGGTATGTTCTGCATTCCCCGCGTATGCGAGGCGGAGCGCGGGCATATCTTCTTCAGGCCGCACCCGAATATACGCGCGCGGTTCTGCGTGAAAACGGACAAGCCGCAGGGCGCGTACATGGTGCGCGCGGCGCTGCGCGACGGCGAAACGCTCGACATAGGCGGGTACGTCCTCAGCATGAACGGCGGCAGGCTCACCGCCGACAGAACGCGCGTTATGAAATGCGGGCAGCGCCCCACGGCGGCTACTCCCCCGCTTAACGGCGCGGACATTGAAGCCTACGTTGACGAGAACATTATCGAGGTGTTCGTAAACGGCGGGGAGTACGTTATAACTCACGCGGTTTACGGCATTACGGGCGTTGTCCGCGGCAGAGCAGAGGTGTTTGTTATGGGGTGATTTTCCGCGATTTACAAGCACTTCACGTATAAAATAATCCCGCCGATTTTGTCGGCGGGAAAACTTGTCGGCGGTTCTTATAAGCACGCATTGAATGGACATTATGTTCACGCCCGTTGCAAGGCACTTCATTATCATCTCAATGGGGACTGCCGCCGCAAGCCCCTCGGACGGGATACCGAGCAGCCTGTTGCGTATGTTAAGCAGTATTTCCTCTGTAGTAAGGCATATGCGCTTGGCGTACTTGGGCGGACATTTGCATTTGCCCGTAAGCTCCGATTCCGGTTTCTCGGATATTCTGTCAATTTCCGCCCCCGTTAAGGGCAGTTTTCCTGTTCAATGTCGATTCTACTTGTATTCATTTTAATTACCAAACCAAAAACAAGTCTGTCAAACGCCTTTGCGCGTTATTGTGCGGAAACCGCGTTCTGACAGATGGTGCGCGCGTTCTTTATGCAGAACGCCACAGCGCTTGCGGCAAGCCGCGCGGAATGCTCGAGCATGGTGCGCTCGGGGTTATACGTGTAGTCAAGGTACGCGTTGAAGAAGCCGCCCGCAAGGAACGCGGACAGCACCGCGGAATCTGCGCTCGCGCCGTTGGAGAACTGCTCAAGCACGGCGTCGGCAGCCTTTTTGATAACAGTTTTGAGCCGTGAAACAAGAATGCCGCGCATATCCACGCGCACAAGGTGGAAGTAGAACTCAAAATCCACCGTGATAAGCCTGTCAAGTCCCAAAAACAGCTCGTAAGTGCTTTTTTCATAGTCGGACGTGTCAAATTTATCCGCAAGCTCCTTGAGCGCCGCGACAAGGTCGGACTCGATTTCGCTCAAAATATCGGTGATATTGCGGTAATGCGTGTAAAACGTGCGGCGGTTGACGTTGGCTTCGGCTGTAAGCTCGCTTATGGTTATTGCGGAAATATCCTTGCTTTCCATTATTTTGAACAGCGCAGCCTTGATAGCCTTTTTTGTGCGCACAACGCGCTTGTCGTTGTCGTGGCGTGTGGAAGTATTCATCTGCCTTGCCCCTTTTATATCACATTTCGAGCCAAAATGTATTTTAATGCTCGTATGAGTTATTATACAATTTTTTTCGCATTTTGTCAAGGATTTTCGCGCTTTTTTCAACGTTTGAGAAAAAATTCTGCAAGGCGGGGCTTTCAGCGCGCGGTTCGCCGCAGCGAACGCCATACGCGCATATGGCGGTTTAATGCGAAGCGTTACGGCGTTTTCGCGGTTTATTCGCCCGCGGGGAAAAATTTTATAAAAATTTCGGAAAAGCTATTGACAAATCGGATTCGGTGTGCTATAATAATATGCGTCAGATAGCTGGGTGTGGCGCAGATTGGTAGCGCGCTACCTTGGGGTGGTAGAGGCCGCAGGTTCAAATCCTGTCACTCAGACCAGTTGTATAGCAGACAGATTGCACTATCTAGTATAGAATGTGCAATCTCTTTGCTATATCTAGCGTAAGTTTATATAAAACACGGAGCAGTTGCTGCGGTAACAGTACCGCCCCGTGATTTATACGATTGTTGCACTCCTGTGTTACGCTTTTAACTTTGACGCGGTTGTTACGCGGACGAGGTCAACGCGAAAGCGCCCTTGTTTTCTTGCCGCAGCCTGCGGCTGGTGTGACTGCTCTGTTTACCTGCTTCACAGCGGGATACTCGCTCGAACGTGCTTCGTGAATGGAAACGGTGTCGTTCTTCGTGGCGTAGTCCTAACAGCAGAAAAGTTGTTCTCGCACGGAGTAATTCAATTGTAGGCAATACACCCGCTCAAACTGTAGAGAAAGAGCCGTCCAGACGGTTGCACATTCTGAACAGCTCTTGACAAAATGTATCTTAATATGCTAGAATAGAAACGTCCGAAAAAGGGCGCAAAATTCAGCATATAAAAGGCACTCGTAAAAGTCGTTCAGATACTGCAATATCTGTTCGATAGCTTGTGTGTGTGTACACGCACACACAAGTCGGGTGTTTTTTTATTGCACTTAATATTATACACCATGCGTGTCAGAATGTCAAGATTACTTATGTAAATTAGTGTATGGCATTTTGAATGAAATTTGCGCATGGCTTTTGGTGTTTGTTGCCAAAAAAGCGCGTTTCATGGCTGAAAAGAAAAGTCAAAAGACCTGCCTCACGAGCCTGCTGCGCCCTGTCGTTGAATTGAACTCTATCAGAGAACCGCCATAAATGCACTGTATTTCGCACCCCCTGTATCTTTTCTCCACAGTTTCGTGATAGTGTCCACAAAGATTTAATTTCACCTTGCGATGAGCAATGTATCGTGATATTCCTTTCAATCCGCAGTGCGCTTTGTCGCGCCTGCCCATAATATAGTATGCGGTGTCATGGGATATTAAGATGTCTGCGGGAGGTAACGACCTTGCAGCAGCGATACTTTCACGCTGCGTAAGCATAGCATAGCTGCCGTCCTTGTACCGGTGAGAACCGCCGAAGCCTGCAATTGTTATGCCGTTGAGTTTTATTGTTTTCCCGTGCAGGTTAATTATTCCGCAGCGTTCAAGCTGGTTGAGTTCATCGTGATTCCCAAGGACGCCAAAAATAGGCTTGCGGGAAACGCAGCGTATAAGTTCAAGTGCCTGATTCGGTATATCGCCCAACAATATACAACAATGGTATTCGTAATTACAAATCCTCTCCAGTTCCTGCTCACTCCATGAGTGGAGGTCGGCAATAACCATCATTCGCATGATTTCTTCTGCTGAATTTTTCGCAACATCATTGTGTTTGTGCATACTTTTCTCCTCTGTGAAATAATTTCATGGCTGAAAAGAAAAAGCCCCCTCTCGACGGTAACGGGAGGGGTTGTGCTATATGTAGCACAATTTATAGCTTCGGCTTCTTTTTAGCAGAATGTATCGTGCTGCCACTTGAAGCTCCGGTAAGAACCGTTTCTTTTGTTTCGGTAGACTCAGTTATTGTCGGCATGGGCAGTTTTTTCTTTGCACAAAAATCCAAGTAAGCTTTTTCAAGCAGCGCAAAGTCGCATGATTTGTTCCGAAGCTTCTGCGAAGTGGACTGACTTATGCTGACATATGATTTTGTAGCCTGTCGGGCAATCCTGTCCTTGTTCCTGCGGCAGAAAGCAAGTTCCTTTTGGAGCAGGCGCTTTCTGTCCTCGCTGCCCGCATTGCTAAAATCCATAGGAATCAACATCTGGCGCGGAACAGGTATCATATATGCAAATCTCAGCGAACCCTTTATTTGATTCTTCTTATCATCGGTCTTTATAAGAATGCTGTTCGCGTCGTCCTTTGTCTGCGATGAAATGGGAACGAAATAGCTTATACCGCTCTTTTTTGTAATTACTGCGCCGTAGAAGAATTTTTCCCTGTTGGCATATGTAACATTCGGAACGCAGGTAAATCCACGTTCTTTTATTTCAGCGTTTTTCAAGTATTCAATATATTCGGGGTCAACATAATAAAATTTGATGTCCATTTCAACCTCTACTGTATTTTATGAATAAAAAAAGCCGAGTCGCCTCGGCTTTGATTGCTTTTCAGGTCGCATTCCCTGTTGTGGTTAAGCAGACGGCAGCGAAACGCCAATAAAACAGGTCGCATTCCCCGTTGTGGTTAAGCGGACGGCAGCGAAACGCCAATAAAACAGGTCGCATTTCCCGTTGTGGTTAAACGGACGGCAGCGAAACGCCACTACGATGAGCAATCGAACATCTGTCAAGTATATTATAACCGAACCTTGCAGATTTGTCAAGTCCCGCGCTAAAAGAAATTTCCCGCCGCAAAATGCTTCATGCCTGAAAAGAAAAATCACTCCCCGCGCAGGTCGTGGTTCGCCCGCGCCTGCCAGTAGCTGCCTATGGTCGCAGGGGCGTTGTAGAGCGCCGTTATCATGTAGCTGCGGATATTGCGCACGTCTGCTGCGGTGTTCTTGAGCGCCTCGACGACGTACTCGATGTGGGAGCTGTCAAGCTTAAGAAATGCGCTCTTGACTACCTCGTGCGGCAGCTCCTCGCCGTTTACGCGGACGGTGGGCTTCGTGGAGCATACCACGTCCACCATGACCGACACCAGCTCGTTTATGGCGGCTGCGTCTGCGGGTGAACGCTCCGCGAGCAGCTCGCTTTCGGTGTTTTCGCGTATAAGCTCGGCGTATTCCTCGCGTTCCTGCGCCCTGCGCCGAACGTCCGTTCCATCAATCACATCATCTTCCCCGCGCGTGCGCGGGATAGATAGATTGATTATATTTGGTTTATTATCTTTAGTTTTATTAGAGTACAGCTCCTCCCAAACGTCGGAGCTTGCTCCTACCTTTTGGCGGAGCAAGGATTCCCCTTTCGTCCGAGCTTGCTCCGCCCTTTTGTCGGAGCAGGGAGAATCGGCGCTGTTATGCGGAATATCCGATACAGGCGCTTCTACGGGCGCTTCGGGCGCAGGTTCTTCTGCGCAGCTTCCCCCGAACGCTGCGGACAGGAACGCGTTCATCTGCTGCGTTGCTGCATTCGGCTCGGCGGGCTTGCGCTTTTTCTCGTAGCTTTCCGCGGCGGCGGGCTTAATTGCGCGCATAGCGGCTTCTCCCTGCGCGATAAGGCGCTGCAAAAGCTCTATGTCCTCGACGATGAAGAAGCTGCGCTTGGCGGGCATACCGCGCAGTTCGCAGCGGATAAGCCCAGCCTTTACGAGCGCGTCCACGCTGCGCTTCTGCTGCTTTTCGGAAAGCGCGGTGCTTTCTGCGAGGTCGGGCGCGGTGGAGTAAAACCACCCGTCGTCGAGCATACCTCGCTCGCTGTACCAGTAATACTTAGCGACTATAGCGCCGTATACTACCGCCTCGTTCAGCCCTATTGCGTGCGCAAGCGGGCGGTTCACGGTGACGGTGTTCGCGGGGTTGAGAAGCTGAAAAACTGCGTTCATAGTATGTACCTCTTTCTTTTTTTGAACATTCTAGCGCTTGTGGGACTGCAATTAACTGCAAATAAAAAAGCCCGCTGCTAAGCGGGTGATGTGCGTATTTACTTCGTTTGTTTCTTCTGCTTTTG
Source organism: uncultured Oscillospiraceae bacterium (assembly GCA_934462925.1). GTDB lineage: Bacteria > Bacillota > Clostridia > Oscillospirales > Ruminococcaceae > CAG-115. Next base: position 9,304 of record CAKSIT010000018.1, read on the forward strand.
TTCTCGCTCCTGCTGCGCTTTCACAAGCTCGTCTATGTAGTTGCCCTCGACCAGCCGTTCATAGGTGCGCACAAGCTCCGAGATTCTGCCGAGCCGCAGCTGTTCGCCCGATACCTCGTCCTTAAGAGCGTTTATGTATGTCGGGGAAAGCCGCAGGCGGGATTCAAGGCTCTCGAGTTCGTCCGCGCCTGTTATCCCGTATTTCGCAGCGGTTTCCTTGGCAGCTGCGAGCCTTACCTGACTCATTGCGTCCATTGCGTCCGAGGGTTTCCGTTCAGAAAAGAAAAATTTAAGCTCCCTGATGTCGGCTCTGAGCGTCGGTATGTCCTCGGAAAGCTGCCTGATTTTTGCAAGCGTATCGTTTATCTTCCGCTGACTTTCCTCGGCGGCGCTGTAGATATCCTCGCGGGAGCCGAGGTTCATTTCCTGCATAGTCAGCAGCTGCTCTGACAGGTGGTTTATCTCCCTGTCGTTCTCATAGCAGTAGTGCTTTTTCGGGTCTGACCTCTGCGGGCGCAGGCGCAGCGAGCGCACAGCAATAACCGTCTGCTGTATAGCGGCGTAAAAACGCTGCTCGGTTTCGTTCGCCTTGGCGGAACGCGCCTGAACTGCTCGCGGGAATTTATCGCGCTGCGCAATTCTTGCTTCAATATTCTGCGGGAGATAATCCTCGCCGAGAGTTTTGAGCCGCACGAATCTCTGCGCGCCCGGGCTTTTTACGGCAAGGTACTTTCCCTCTTTTATTTCATAGCCGCGCTCGCGAAGCTTGCCGATAAGCTCCGAAAAATTTTCGCAGGAATACACGAGCGTGTCGATGTCGAGCTTTATCTCGTCGCGAACGCCCGCGTTTTTAATCGGCTGATATTTTGCGGCGATAGCGCAGCAGGTCTTGTACGCCCAGTCGGGTACGTAGAGCGCGTTCTGTTCTTCAACGTACCGTATGTTCGAGCGCGAAAGCTCCTCGGAAATGAACGCCAGCTTGTCGGGCGAGTACACCTCGAACGGAACGAACCTTGCGCCCGCTTTTTTTGCGAGAACGCGTATCTTTTCATCTCGCTTCTGAATTTCGCTGCGCATAAAGTCGTTCTGATTTTTGATGAGCTTTATGTCCTCCTGCGTGATTTCCGCGTCGGGTTTCTTTTTAAGCTCGTTGATGTGCGTGTTGATTTTTTCAAGCTCCCTGCGGCTCTGACGATATTCTTCGCACTCCATGTGCGCGTAGTGAGCGCCCTTGACGTCGCGTGATATACCGCGCTTGCGCAGAAGCTCCGACATAATTTCTTTTTCAGCCGCCGCCCACATTGCCCACTCGGAATTGCGCTTTGATTTTGATACGAAGCCTTGCTCCTCTAACGCTTTTTTGAGAGAGATTCTTGTGGGAAGTCCCTGTCCCGTAGTATGGCATATCGGCAGAAAGTCAATGTGCAGGTGAGGCGTAGCCTCGTCAAGGTGCATAACGGCGTTGAACACCTTGATGTTCGGATTGCGCTTTTCAAATCCGCGCATATACTCGTCGAGTATCTGCCTGGCAAGCTCATAGTTTTCTTTTCCATAGCCGCAGCTGTTTATGTCGCCGACCTGAACCACGACCTCGTAGAACGGCTTCTCCTTTTTGGATTGTTCCATGTGTTCGTAGTAGTCGGAAATTTTTCTGTCGGCGCGCGTTTGGCGGGCGTTATACTCTGCGAGAGCCTCGTCAAAAATCTCGTGATATTTTTCGCGGATATTCTCCTGCGTGTAGATTATGTTGTCGGGAATGCGTTCGCGGACAACGTTCTTTGCGATGAATGTGCGGTTGTTGTGTTCGACAACGCCTTTGTCCACGCGGAACGTAAGGCTGAGCTTCTGACTGCCGCCTCTGCCCGATTTTCCCGCCGCTGAATTTGCGCTCATTTTCTGTTCCTCCGTTCTTTTTTTCGTTTACTTTTTTTCGTGGGATTTTGCTTTTGCGCAGAATTTGCGTTTTTCTTTCAGTCATGCAAATTGAGGCGTTCCAACTTTTTTGAAAGCAGTTTTTGGAACAAAAACGGGGGGAGTCCGCAAAACTGCTTATACTCAATAAGCAATTTTGGCAAACGTACCGTTTTCCACAATGTGCAATTTCGCCGGTGACGCCCCGGACCCCGCCGCAGTTTTCTCGCGAAAGCCGAAAAAACGCCGCTGATTTTTTTCGCGTATCCTGCGAAAAACAAACAGAGCCGAGCAAGAAAACTGTTTTTCTTTTTCGGCTCTGAAGAAAAATTTTCTGAAATTTTTCGCGACTGTTTTTTCTCGCTCAGGGCAAATCCCTGAAACCCTTTTTGCAGCTTTTGTTTCAAAAATCAGCGCTTTGTGTGCGCGCTTTTTTGAGAAGCGGACTGCGTTTTCTGCTGCGTTTGCGAAGCGAATTTTTTCAGCAGGTCGTTGTAGTCCTTAACGTCCTGCTCCTCAAGAATTTTTCGGCAGGGCGTAAGTCCGTTGGCTTGCGTGAACTTAATTCCTGCTTCGTCGTTGTCCACGCAGCTGTATAATTTCATTCCGCTTTCTTTGAGTTTTTTCAGCGCGTTCGGCTTAAGCCCTGCCATGGATACCAACACGGAATCCTGTATTTTCTCGGGATTTGCAAGCTGTCTGAACGACAACAAATCGATTGCGCTTTCAAAAACGTAGCACTTTTTCGGCTCGCCGATTTTTACGGCGAACACGCTTTCGGACGTTCCCGCTGCAACGCCCTTGAAGCGCTGAAACGAATTTGTCCCCTGAATTTCTGCGCCGACTGTTTTGCCGCCCTCGTCCTTGTGGAGAAAAACGGCGTTGCCTTTTTTGTCTTGGTATAGCAGTCCGTCGTGAACGAGCTGCGACACAAGCTCGGGCTTTAAGCAGCGGGTTTTGCACAGATACGCGAAAACTTTTTTCATGTTATCGTCCCTTTCGGGAAGCTCCGGCTCGCGCGGCTTTTCTGAAAAAGGAATCGAGCCGCTCTGCGTTTTTTCGTACGTAAGCCTGCCGCCCGACAGCTTCTCCACCGCCGTTTTGAAGTCGATTCCCAGCACGTCGGTAAGGCAGTTTATCGGGTTGCTTCCGCCGCGGCTGCTGCTTTCCTGCGAAAAGCAATACCATTTATTTGTCTGTACATTTACGAAAAGCCCGCCGTAGCCTTTGACGTGGAGTTCGTTTTTTCTCAGCTCGCATTCGTATCCGCCCTGCTGAAAAAACGCAGCAAGGTCGGCGCTGCGCGCTTTCTGTATAAGCTCGTCGTTGATAGCTGACATGGTATTCTCCTTTCAAAAAAAAATGCCCCGTCGTGCAAGCGACGGGGCAGCAGTACAGTTACTTTTTCGGGCGCTTTTGTGTGTGCGCCTGTGCTTTCTTCTGCGTGGGGGCGGGTTCGGTAAGCTCGTCGTCCGCGGCGAAAACTTCCTCGCTTCTGCCGCAGTCAAGCTCCGCGTTAAGCTGTTCAAGGCGCGCGGTTTTCTCTTTCAGAACAGCCTCGAACTCAAACGGCATATCAAGTTTTTTCTGCGCCTGAGCGATATCCGCTTTATCGCTTTCGATACGTTCTTCGCACGCTGCAATCGCCTTTTCAATACCCGTTTTTATTGCGTTTTCAATGCGCGTTACATTGCCAAGGTTGTTATCCAGCGCAAGCGGCGCGCTGTAAACCAGCCCGTCCGTACGCTTGAGCTGCGCAACGGGGAAGCAGGCAGAACCGCTGCTTGCAGGTTCAAGACTCAGCTCAAATCCTTTGTATTCGCCGAGCGTTTTTTTGCTGTGAAGCGTTATGCACTTTACAGCCTCCGCCGCTATAATTTCCGCAGCTTCCGCACGTTCCGTGTAAACGCTGCCGTTAAGCTTTACGGAGAAGTCCGCAGGCTGCGCGGCTGCAAATCTCTTGTCACCGTTAAGCTTTTCGAGCCGTATTTGCGCAAGCGACAGGTCTGACGTTCTACCGCAAATAACGTCCTGCATTTTATACCTTTCGCTGTAATGCGCGCTCTCGAGCGTGCGCAGCTGCGACACGTCCATGTCAAGCTCGATTTTCTCCTTTATGCGCGGGTCGCCTGTGGCGAGAGCCTGCATTTCGGAGTAATTAAGCACCATCTCGTCAACGTCCTCGCAGGTTCTCGCGGGAGTTTTACCCGACATAAGCTGCGAAATGAATTTTTGCTTCGTGACGATTATGTTCATCATATACGCGTCAAAGGTGTTTTCGGTGACGTAATTGTAAACGCCGACCTCGCTAAAGCTGTTGCCCTGACGGATTATTCTGCCGTTGCGCTGCTCCAAATCCGAGGGCTTCCACGGTATATCGAGGTTGTGCAGCGCTGCAAGCCTCGTCTGTATGTTAGCGCCTGTTCCCATTTTCGCGGTGGAAGCGATAACTATACGCTTCTTTCCTGCGCGCAGCTCCGAGAACATCTCGTTGCGCTGCTCCTGATTCTTGGCGTCGCCTGCGGCGCAAATTTCGCTTGCAGGAACGCCTCTGCGCTGCAATTCCTCTCTTATATAGTTGTAAACGGAGAACTTGCCGTCGTCGTCGTTTACTGCGATATCGCAGAAAATAGCCTGAACGCCTTTCTGCTCCTCCGTATTTTTGTAAATCTCCATTACCTTGTCGATACAGAGATTTACCTTGCTTGTCGGGCTGTTTTCCGCTTCGGGGTTAATGCAGCGCGCGTCAAGCCCGAGCAGCCGCGCCTCGTGCGTTATCTTAAGCATATTGTCCTCGGTCTGCTCCACAGCGCCGCTGTGTATCGCTTCGGAACGCGCTGCGAGCAGCTGTACATATGCTTTCTGAAACTCGTCGGGCTGCGCGACGATAGTCTGCGGCTTGCCGCCTGCAATCTCGGGAACGGGCAGGTTCAGCATTTCCTGCGTCCGAATATCTGCAAATTCCTTGTACATCTGCATAAGCTCGGGCAGGTTTGAGAACTTTGCAAAGCGCTTTTTCGTGCGGAAGCCGTCGCCCGCAGGCTTAAGCTCGAGCTGCGACACCACCTCGCCGAAATTGCTCGCCCAATCGTCGAACGTTTGCAGTCTTGCGCGTTCAAGGAGGTCGGGGCGTAGATAGCGCTGCATGGTGTACAGCTCTGTCATGCTATTCGTTACGGGCGTTCCCGTGGCAAAGAGAATATTCTTATTTCCGTATGTTTCGTTGAGATACTGCGTTTTCATGAGAATATCCTCGCTTTTCTGCGCGGGGTTGGTGGTAACGCCCGATATGTTGCTCATCTTTGACACTACAAGACCGTTCTTGTAGCTGTGCGCCTCGTCAACGACAAGGCTGTCAAAGCCGAGCTGCTCGAACGTAAGGGAGTTATCCTTTGTCTTGCCGCCCTCCAGCAGGCGCTCAATTTTTGCGCGGATTCGCTTCTGCTCCTGCTGTAAGTCCTTTACGCTTGCCCTGTCGCGTATCAGAGATAGCTCCTCAAGCCCCTGCTGCACGGTTTCAAGCTCGCGCTCGAGAAAGCGGCGCTTATACTCGATGGACATCGGTATCTTCTCGAACTGCTCGTAGCTCATCACCACGGCGGCATAGTCGCCTGTGCAGCAGCGCCCGATGAATTTCTGACGGTTATCCTTTGAGAAATCCTTATCGCCTGCGACAAGGATTTTCGCTTGCGGGTAAAGCCGCAGCCACTCGTTCGCGGTTTGTCCGACAAGCGCCTTGGGGACTACTACGCAGGCTTTATTTATAAGCCCAAGGCGCTTTTTCTCCATTGTCGCCGCTATCATCTCAAAGGACTTGCCCGCGCCTACGCAATGCGCAAGAAGCGTGTTACCGCCGTACTTAGCGCGTGCCACGGCGTCCTTTTGATGGGGTTTGAGCTGTATGTACGGCGACATTCCGGGGAACGTCTGGTGCGCGCCGTCGTAATTGCGCCCGACAATGCTGTTGAACAGCTCGTTGTAGCGCTCTGTGTATTTGCTGCGGCGGGCAGGGTCGTCCCAAAGCCACCGCGAAAAGGCTTCGCTCATCTGCCTTGCCTTTTCGTTGGCAAGCTGCGTTTCGTCTTTGTTCAGCTCATACCTGCATTTGCCGTCGCCAAGCTCTATGCGGTCGGTAACCTTGATATCTCTGTGATTAAGCAGATTTTCAAAGATGTGATATGCGCTCAAGCGCTCTGTTCCGTAAATGCTTGTTGCTGCGGCGCTGCGGTCTGACATCTTATTTTCAAGCTTGTATTCGCCCGAAATCGTGCGGCGCAGGTTTATGTAATAAACCGAGCGCCCAATGTACTCGTGCAGAAAATCTTCGTAATCTTCGACGTCTACCCACGAAGCGCCGAGCCTTGCGGTTATTTCGCCCGCCTCAATGGTAGGGGGAATTACATTTTCAAGCTCCGTCACGTTGCGCGAAAACAGCTCGGGGTTTTCTCTTGCGGCATACTGCGCCGCGCGGAGCTTGTTGCGAACGTTCCCCGAAAGGTATTCGGACGACTGTACATAGCATTCCAGCGGCTTCTCGGGGTCGTACCGCGCAGGGTCGGGGAGAATGAGCGCGCTTTCGGAAAGCTCTGCCACGATGTCCTCGCCTGAGCTGCCGCAAAGCGCGGACATATATCCGATGTCCACGCGCCCCTTTACGTCCATAGAAACCTGCATAGCCTCCTGCGGCGTATCGACGTGCGTTACTTCGACATTCGGCTTAATGGTGCGCTGCGTGAATATATCCGATTTCTCGGTCGTTTTCTTTTCGGGGTCGATTATTTCCAGCGAACATAACGTGTTATAATCGTCGTCCGCGCGGAACACATTCGCGTTGAGTCTGTCGTTTATGCTGCCAAAGCTCTTTTTGAAGCTCTCATACTGCGTATCGAGCTTCTGCTGCAAGCTTTGCAGATCCACGTCCGTGCAGCTGCGATTCTGCGCTTCGATGAGCTGCACCATAGTCTGCCGCAGCTCGTGCAAACCTATCATGCGCTTAAGGTCTTTGCCTGTCTGGGTGACCTGACGCATTATATTGTTTTCGCGGAAATAAAGCTTGCCGTCAACGAGGGCGTGCGTAAAATTGCGCACGTCGTCCGTCGCGGGGATAACGCCCTGCTCCTTGTTCTGCTTAACTTCGCGCTTCTGCTGCTTTGCCTGTGCATGGAGATTCGATACGGCGCGTTCCAGCTGCTCGGACAGCTTTTCACCCTCTATGGGTGCGCAGGTCGTTTCCTGCCCGAACGGTCCTGTGGTGTATTCGAGCTTTCCGAGAACCATTTCGGGGTGGTCGATAAAGTATTGATTAACGGTAATACCGTTTGAGTTCTCCGCCGTGTAGCACCAGTCGGGCAGCTCAACCGCCATTTTCTCGCGCTTTTGCAGGAAGATAATGTCGGCGGTGACCTCTGTGCCTGCGTTCGCCTTAAAGGCGTTGTTCGGCAGCCGTATCGCGCCGATAAGGTCGGCGCGCTTTGCAAGGTACTCGCGCACCTTGGGGTTCTGCTTGTCGAGCGTTCCCTTTGACGTAATAAACGCCACTATGCCGTTTGGAGCAACCTTATCCAGCGTTTTCGCGAAGAAATAATCGTGGATAAGGAAATGCTCCTTATCGTAGCGCCTGTCCGCTACTCCGTAATTGCCGAAAGGAACATTTCCGATGGCAGCGTCGAAAAAGTTATCGGCAAATGCAGCTTTTTCAAAGCCCTGCACGCGGATATCCGCCTGCGGGTAGAGCTGCTTCGCTATACGTCCCGTTATGCTGTCAAGCTCCACGCCGTACAGCTTACTGTCGCTGCTCATTGCCTGCGGCATACAGCCGAAGAAATTGCCCACGCCCATAGCAGGCTCGAGGACGTTTCCCCCGCTGAAGCCGAAGTTACCCAGCGCCTTGTACATGGCGCTGATTATTTCGGGCGAGGTGTAGTGCGCGTTCAGGGTGCTTTCCGCCGCTGCCTTGTATTCGTCGTCTGTGAGCAGTTCGCGCAGCTGCTTGTATTCCCTGCCCCATTGCTCGTTAGCCCTGTCGAATACCTGCGGCATACCGCCCCAGCCCGCATATTTAGCGAGTATCTGCTGCTCCTCGGGCGTTGCGCTGCGGCTTTCGCTCTCGATTGTTTTAAGGGTGGTTATTGCCGCTTTGTTGTTCTGATATTTGGTTTTCAGACCGCCCTCGCCGAGTACCGTTTCATCTGTGATACGGAAACCGCCGCTTTGCGCTTGCATTTCGGGTTCAACCTTGGATTTTGCCTGCTCCTTTGGCTGTTCAGCAAAAAGACGATTTTTCTCGTTCCATTCTGAAAAAGAAATATCCGTTCCATTATCGTATTTGCCGTTATCCAACTTTTTGAAGCTAAACACGCGGTCAAAGCCTATCTCATTTTTGGCTTTATTTATTAGCTCCATTGCACTGGAGTTTGTGAGTAATTCGGGGTGTCGGGTGAAATCGTCCACAAGGTAGTTCTGTCCGTTACGTACATGGAGCACATCGACTGCGCCGTTTTTCGTTTCAATGCCGAGGGTAAGCCGCGCGTAAGGTATACCGTCTGCGTTCCCGGTTTCCTCGCTATTATATTGCCGGCTTCTAAGCTCGTCAAACCTTGCCTTGGCTTCCTCGAAGGTATTGTAACGCTCCAAGCTTGCTCTTTCGGTGCTGTTGTCAGCCCATGTTTTCAGGTCTGCTATTATGTAGGGAGTCCATACTTTTTCTTCCTGCACGGTTTCATTCAGAGAATATGCTCTGTCAAGCTGTTCGTGACGGTCGAACTCCTGCCTTGCCGCAGTAATCAGAGCATTTCCTAGAGCTTCCCAAGTGTGGGAAACCTCAAATCCGCCCTTTGTGCGGAAAGTCATGCCGGTATCGGTTTTCTCTGATGAAATCTCAACTCTGCTGATACCGTCGGCGGGAGGGTACTCAAAATTGAGAAACTGCATATTCCAGTATATTTTTTTTGCAAGCTCGGCGCTGATGTCCTCACCGTTATGGAAACGGGTGGTCAGAACCTCAAATTCGTCGGCGCTCAGACTTGCGCCCATAGTCCAGTTGGTTATGCCGCTATATACCGGAGCATGGTCGTAATCGAACAGCTTATTGCCTAAGTCGTCCATCTCATCGCTTGCAAGCTGCTTTTCAGCCAGCAAGCCGATGTTGTCCGTCAGCGCCCTTTGAGCTTTACGTTCCTCGCGGGAAAGAGTGAAATCCGGCACAACGGTAAACCCATAGCTGTCAACGAAATACGCCCTTGTTGTACCGTTTTTCTTTACGGCAACAATATCTCCGACCGAAAGAGAATGCCCGTGGAAATCCTGCGGGTGGTCAACATTGAAACGCTTGTAGATATCATCGAGCGTTTCGTTCTCCTGCAATCTGCCGCGATAAACACGGTCGTAATTCTCGCGGTCGATATACATTCCGTGATTTTTCAGATATTCGCTGTTGGCGAAGTGGTAGTCCCGCAGCTTTTCATCATCTTTAAGCTGAAAAATCGCATATCTCGGCTCGGTAAGCGCAAACAGCTTGCTCAGGTAGTTCCTATCTCGACTTGAAATATCCTCGCTGTCGGACTTGAATTTTTCTACAGCGACGTCGAAGCCCTCCGCACCACGGTCGAGAAGCTCCTGCTTGCAATGCTCGGTAAGATATTCCATCGGGTCTTCCTGCTCCATTGCGTCGAAAATATCGTCAAAGGATATATAGGTGTAGACGAACTGACCACCGGCAGTGCTGTCAGGATTATAGCGTACCCATGTTACATTTTCCGCTTCGGCATTGACATAGAATTTATCTATATCGTCCGGTATGTCGTCCTGCTGCTTGTTCTCAATTTCGGATATTGCCGCCTTTAGCTTGCTTAAAACGCTTAAGGGTGCGATGGACTGCTTCTCGGCGATGATTTCACCGATACTGTGATATGAGGCATACAGCTCCACGTCGTATGTTGAAGATTCCGTTTCGCTTGCATACGCGGAAACAGAAACGCTGTGCAGGCTGTCGAGGTACTTTTCATCGGCGTTCCAAATCTCGTTTGCCTGATTGAGCGCCGCGTTGAATTCCTCCACGGTATAGGGGTACTTGACCTTGAAACCGACTTCTTCCGGCGAGAAATTTCTATTGTAGCTGCCATTCACATAAATAGCGGGGTATGTGATTTTTTCCTGCTGAATATCTTCGCGCAGCTCGTTATACACGCTGGGGGACACAAGGTCGCATACCGAATTAAGATAATCACGGTCGCTGCGCAGGCTGTCGAGGTAATGCTCGGTGTTGCTTTCAAGCGCCTTGGCGGCGCGGTCTGCGAAATAGCGGCGGAACTCGTCGGCATTGTACGAAGCCGCAGCCATTTTCAGCTCGTCGGAATAACCGCTCATAAATTCGTGCAGGTTATTTGCGGCGGCAGCTTTTCTGCTGTCCTCAACGCTCATACTGCCGTCGTAAGAATAGGGGTCGTAGCTCTCATCGGGGTCATAAAAGCGGTCTGAAAAAGGAATGCCCAGTTCAGCCGCTTTGATTCGTACCTCTTCAAGCTCGATAAGCAATTTATCAACGCGTTCAGCAACCGCAGGAAAAACTTCTTCTCTGAAATCCTTATCCTGCTGAAACTTGTCGTACAGGGGTGCAAGCTGCTCGGCAGAGTATTTCAAACTATCCTTTTCCTGCCCTGAAATGAGCGATGTAAAATAGCTGTTTACGGCGGCTCTGACTGCAAGGTTAAAATTCGCCTTGTCGGAGTTTTCGTGCGCGCCGCGAACCGTGCTATTCTCGTAAAGAGCGTAACTCGCCAAATCTATAAATTCTAAAACAGAAACAGCGGGGGAATAATCCTCCGCTGTCGCTGTCGTGCTATTTATGCTATTTATGCTCTGCGCTGAAGCACCAGGTCTGTCATCACTCTGTGCTCCACCTCGAGCTGCTTCGTTTTCTCCCATGCCGCTATTTCCAAAAACGTCGTGGGGCGAGGATTCTTCCGTGCGTACTCCTGCTCCATGTTCCACGCCATTTCCTCGGCTTCCGCGTCTATCTGACGAGGGATTATCTCCCACCTCATTCTGCCCTTGAGCGCGGGTATCTCCAGCGGGTGATTCTCCTCCATGAAACGCTGCCACGCCGTCCCGTAATGCCCTATCGGGCGCTTCATCAGCTCCTGTTCCTCGTCCGTCAGCCCCAGCTCCGGCTGCTCGAGATAAACGAACGTCGTCGGGTCGAGCCTGTACGTCCTGCCGTTCTCCTTGATTATCTCGGGGTAATGCTTCCCGTCCTCCTCGCACCATATCTGACGAACGCCGTTTACTATCGTATCCTTGCTCATAAGTGTTCCTCCTCTGAATGTCGTTCACGGTCTTTTCCATCGAAAGCAGCGCCCCTTTGGCGCTGCGCTGCACGAGCGCAAGCAGCTGCTCCTTCTGCGCCTTGTCTTGCAGCATATCCATAGCCCACGGGTATTTGTCGATAAGGTCGGCGGAACGGTACTTGAATCCGCTCTGATACCCGCAGCGGGCGGCAACGACGGCGCGCGCCATCATTGTTACGGACTTTACGAAATTTTTCTCCTGCTCGGTAGAAATCCCGAACTCCTTTGCCGCAGCCTGTGCCGCGCTTGCGGTATGCTCGTCGGTGAGCGCGTCAATGCAGTCGGTAAGCGTGCTGAACTTAAACCCCGCCTGCGTTGAATACGCCTCAACATATTGCGCGGCGAGTTTGCTGTCAAAGCGCCAGCGCGGCTGTATTTCCCTGCCTTTGGTCTGGGAGATGTCGAAGTAATGCCGCAGCTTGCCGTTCTCGAACGCCGCTATCGACCGCTGCCCGCGTTCAACCTGCCTGCCGAGCCGCTGCCACGTGTCGTAATCCGTCACCATATCCGCATTCGGATTTGCGTGGAATACCATCATGGCATGGTCTGCGGGAAGCTTATAGTGCCTGCCCGAAAAAGAAAGGTAAGCCTTAAGTGCGGATTTGTCGGAAAAGAGCCTGTCGGTTACCGCTTCGTACTGCGCGCGAACCTCCTGCTCCCTTTCCTCTCGTGTCTGTCGAGCCATGTTTACCTCCTGTAATTGTATTTTACCACATTAACGCAATAAAGTCAAGCTTTTTTCCTTGAAGTTTGAATTTATTTTTTCAGAACGGATAGTCGTCCGTATCTATGCCCGTATCGTCGGGGAAGTCGGGCGCTGTATAGCTTTCTTCCGCAGGCTCGGAGGGCTTTGCTCCCGCGTCTACGGAAGCACGAGCCTTTTCGCCTGTGAACCTTATGATATCAGCTTCTATTTCGTCCCACACGGCGGGGTTGCCGTCCTTGTCGGTGTAGCGGCGCTGCTGACGTTCGCCCTCGAGCATTATCATACTGCCCTTGCCGAAGTATTTGCAGACAAATTCTGCGCGCTTGCCCCATGCGCGGACGTTGAAGAAATCTGTTTCCCGCTCGCCGTCTTTCGGGCAATATGCGCGTTCGACCGCCACGCGGAAAACCGTTACCGCCTTGCCGCTTGGCGTTACCTTAAGCTCAGGCGCATTGCAGAGCCTGCCCATGATTATCGACCTGTTAAACATAAAAAGCTCCTTTCGCTTTTTGTGCTATATGTAGCACACTAGAAATTAACTCCGAGGGGGTACGGATACCCGTTGTACACGTTCGGCTTGCGCTGCCACAGGCTGTAGCCGCTGCCCGAGGCGTTGAGAACGGACAGCACGCCGTCTACAGTCAGTCCGCTGTCTGCGGGAACTGACAGCACGCGCGAGCCTATCCTCGAACGCGTACCGCTGCCAACGAAGCTGTAGCCGTTTGACGCATCGACTATGCAGCAGCTTATAGCGTGGGAATAATCCATGCTGCCGTCCGCGCCGACGATACCGCCGTTGTTTGTGCCGTTGAGAAACAGATTCGCCGCATAGCAGCTTTTAATATACCCGCTGCCTATCGCCGTACCCGTTCCAACGATTCCGCCGCTGTTGGCTGCTTTTGACGTGAACGTGCGCACGCCGCAGCCTATAATGCTGCCGCCCGTCCTGTCAGGCTTACTGCCGCCGCTGCAAATTTCAGCGCCGTAAGCCGTGCCTGCTATGCCGCCTGCCGAGGCTATGCCTGCTTCTACGTTAATGCTGTTTGCAATGCAGCCCGTTACCGTGCAGGCTGTGCCGACTATGCCGCCAGCCGCTTCTGCGCTGCCCGAAATCCGCACGGAATTTGCCATGCACTCCTCGATAACGCCGCCCGCGCCGACAAGCCCGCCTACGCTGTTCGTCGGCTTATCGGCGGTAATGCTGCCGCTTACCGTGCAGCCGATAATGCGAGTGTTTCCTGTTGCAAATTTACCGCCGCCCTGCTCGTCGTCGAAAAAGTACGAGGTAACGTTATTAACGAGAATGCCGCAGTCAGCGCCGCCCGTGGTTATCTTCGCGTCCTTAATGCGCACGTTGCGTATGGTGGCGGCGGCAAGCGTTCCGAAAAGTCCGCCCTCGCCGCGCAGACCGTTTATCGTATATCCCTGCCCGTCGTATACGAACAGGTCGTAGTACTTGTCCTCGTAGCCCGCATATATTACGTGCGTGCTTATCGGGCGGCGCTCTGCGTCTGCGGGGAATGTGATGTCGGCAGTCTGCTTGAAATATCCCGCCGCGCCGTTCTCGGCGAGGAACAGCAGCTGGTCGTAGCTGCTGATAATGTACGGCTCAGCCGCCGTGCCTTTACCGCCGCCGTATCTGCCAAGGACGCGGTAGAGCGTTACGTCCTCCGTAAAGCAGTATTCCGTCCCGCCGTAATACTTTATCGCTGCGTACTGCCCCTTTTGCGGCTTTGTGGAGTAGCCGTAGGTGCAGCCGTAAACGCTTTGGTACGGGTCGTTCGGGTCGTTTACCACGGGCAGCGTTAGCCGCGCGCCTTTCATGCCGACGGCTATGCGGTGCTTTTCGGCGGACCGGTTGAGGTAGCTGCGGTCTATGGACACGGTGATATACTCCGCGCGCTCCCACTTTGCGTAAACATCGCAGCTGCCCGAAACGTACAGGTTTTCAATGCGCTGCTGCGAACCCTCCAAATACCACCCCGAAACCACCATGCCCTCTTTCTGCGCGCCGAAATCGTCAAGCATATCTACGTGCGAGCCGATTTCCTTTTCCATTACGATAACGTTGTCGTCGTAATGAAGCGTTATTTTCGCCGTGGGCTTCTTGCTGCTCCACACGGCGTATAGCGTAAGGTTTTCCGCGGGCATTTTAAGGCTTTTAAGCGCCGATTTTGCCGCAGGCGAGGTGTTCCAGCCCGCAAGCACAAGCTCGTCCTTGTAAATCGCGGCATCCGCAGGCATAGGCACGTTCGCACCATATCTGCACTCGGCGCGGGAGAGCGTTCCAACGCCGCCGTTGCTGTTGTAGGTCACGGTATATGTGGCAGCTTCCCACACCGCATAGAGCGTGACGTTCTGATACGGCATTCTGTAGTCGTAAAGCGGGTAGTTTACCGCCTTACTGTCGGAAAATCCGATAAGGTCGTAGCCCTCGCGCGACAGGCTTTTCGCGGCTTCTGCGGCGTTTGGCAGCGTGACGTACTGCCCGGGCGCAGCCGTAATGCTGTCAAGCGTACCCGCGCCGCCGTTCGCGCTGAACGTTATCACATATTCCGCCGCCCCGTCCGAGCCGCCCTGACCGCCCTGCGGCACGCTCTCAGCCGAAGCCTCGGCGGTGGCTGTTTCGTTCTGCGCCGTTTCTGCCGAATCGGTTTCGGCGGGTCTGTCTATGTACACATCTGCCGTTTGCAGGGTTTCCAAAACGGCAGCCGTGTCGGCGGTTTCGGTTTCAGCCGTAACCGGCGCTGATTCGGTCGTCGCTTCGCCCGCTGCGGTTTCAACGGTTTCTGCCGTCGGCGCGTCGGGTTCGGACTTCCCGCCGCCTGCGGCTGCGGCTATCAAGCCGATAACCACTACCGCAGCAACAGCCGCGACGATGAACAGCGGGGCGTTTTTGCTTTTGCCGCCGCCGCTCTTGCTCTTACCCGTGGTTATGCTTATTTCGTTTTCGTCTACAGCCTCGAGCGCGCCCTGCGCCATAAGCTCGCCGAACGCTTCCTCTGTAAGCTCGGGCGGTATTAACTCCGCCTTGTAGAGCGTATACGCAACGTCTACTACCGTAGTTTTGGTTTTCTTGACAAACTCCTTATACTGCGGGGAGTTTGTCAGCAGCTTCTCCTGAAACGGCACGCCCAAATCGTCCGCGTCCGACTGGTCCGGTACGAGGAAAATCACCTGCGTTTCGTCGTCGAAGCTGCTGATAGAAACTCTAAAGAAAAACATCCCTATCAACCGCCTTTCTTTTTGCCTGATTTGGGCTTATTGTCAAACTCCATCGAGAATCCAACGTGGAGATTACCCTTTTTATCCGTCCATTCCTTGTCCGAAAAAGAAACAATAGCGTCGTATGTGCCGCCCGTTTTCTCGGACTTGAACCCGCTGACCCTGACCTTACCCTTTGCCAGCAACGACTTCATCACGCTCGACGTGAGCGTTTTGCCCTTTGACTTCCAGAATAAATCGTCGCCCCAAAGCCTGAATATACAGGTCTGCGGCGAGTTTTCGCAATAATACACCGTGCTGCTGTCCTTGCGGAACTCGAACACGCTGCCGCCGCACTTCGGGCATTTGCCCAATGGAACTTTTGGGGGCGCAAGGGATACGTGTTCACGCCCTGCTTCATACGCTATGATTTCGCGCACGTTCTTCACCGTCTGCGCTATTACGGCTTCGGCGGTTTCCGTGCCGTTCTCGATGGCGGCGAGCTGCTGCTCCATTGTCGCGGTAAGCTCAATGCTTTTCGCGGCTTCGGGAAGCAAGTCGATAAGCTTGCGTCCCTTATCCTCCGCGACAAGTGATTTCCCGCTGCGCGAGATGTACCCTACCGTAATAACGCGCTCGATGATAGCTGCGCGCGTTGCGGGCGTTCCCAGCCCGCGCTCGGAAACATAGCTGCTAAGCTCCTTGTCCTCGATACGGCGGTCGATGTTCTCCATCGCCTTTAACAGCGTGCTTTCCGTGTAGTGCTTCGGCGGCTGCGTTTCGCACTCGGTAATTGCCGGATTTTTAGCCTCAAAGCACTCGCCCTCGGTATAGCTTGCAGCAGCGTCTTTATCCTGCGCAGGGTAGAGCTTTTTCCAACCGAGCTTTACGGGAGTCTTGTATTTAAGGCGGAATGTTTCGCCGCACACATCGAATATCACAACAGTTTCATTGTACTGATATTCGGCGCTCAGAACGGCGAGAAAACGCGTCATAACCATCTCAAGCACGGCTCTTTCATTTTTGGAAAGCTCCGTCTTGTCCGCCCTGTCAATGTATTCCGTGGGAAGTATCGCGTGGTGGTCGCTCACCTTTGCGTTGTTGACCACGCGGGAGTCAACATTCAGCCCCGCGAGCAGCAGCTCGTTGACAGCAGCCTCGTTGAAAAACCGCAGCTTCTGCACCAGCCCCTCGAGCTTTGCCGCCATATCGTCTGTGATATAGCTGCTGTCGGTTCGGGGATAGGTAAGCAGCTTTTTTTCATATAGCGACTGCATTATGACGAGAGTTTCCGCTGCCGAAAAGCCCAGCTTGTCGTTGGCTTCCGCCTGCAAGGACGTGAGAGAAAACAGCAGCGGGCGGTTTTCTTTTTTCGGCTTTGTATCGACCGACTTCACCGTGCAAAGCTGATTTTCACATTTTGCTCTGACTGCTTCCGCCGCGCTGCGCTCGGAAAAGCATTCTTCTTCGCCGTCGAACCACTCTGCGCCGTTCTCCAGCGCAAGCTTGTAGTACGGCTTTTTCACAAACGCCGCAATTTCGCCGTCGCGCTGAACTATCATATTTACAACGGCGGTCTGCACCCTGCCTACGGAGCATTTCGCGCCACAGTAAATCGAGTAGAGCCTCGACAGATTCATGCCGTGTATCCAGTCCACCTTGCTGCGGGTAAGCCCTGCGGCGTAAACGCTGTCCTTTGCCGCGCTCGGCAGCAGGCTTTCAAAGCCCTGCCTTATGCTTTCAGCGGTAAGCGAGGATATCCACAGCCGCTTTACGGGCTTTGTGCAGCCGATATAGTCGTAGATATATCGGAAAATGCACTCGCCCTCGCGCCCCGCGTCCGTCGCGCAGATGATTTCGTCTACCTCGCTGTTCAGCATATTCTTGGTAAGCGCTGCAAGGCACTCCTCCGCGCCCGCAACGGGCGTGAACTCGAACTCGGGGAGAATGGGCAGGTCGTCAAGCACCCATTTCTGATAGCGCGCGTCGTATTCGTTCGGCGACTTCAGGCGAACAAGGTGTCCGCGCGCGGCGGTCACGATGTAGCCGCTGCCCTTAAGAACGCCGTCTGTCTTTTCGTCCGCGCCAATAACGGCGGCGATATCACGCGCAACGGACGGCTTTTCAGCTACCACTAGCTTCACGCTTTTCCACCTCCTGCACGGTTGTGCTATATGTAGCACGGTCGTTTTTATCAAAAATTCCTGCGGCTATGGCTTCCTGTATGTCGGCGGGTGTTATGCCCTTTGCCGTCAGCGTGTCCGATAGCTGCTGTAAACGCAGCTGCGCCAGCTCCGCTTCAAGCTCGGCAAGCTCTTTTTTTACCGCCCTGATACCTGCTTTTGCGGCTTTAAGCTGTTCCCCGTGTTGGGACAGCCTCTGCCGCTTTGCAGCAATCTTGGCGTTAAGGCTTTTAAGCCTACTTTCTGTTGACATTCACTTTCTCCTCTCTCGCTTTTTCTCGCGAATTTTATGTATACCGTATCCCGCCGAAACCGCCGCCAGCGGAATAATATCTATAATGCCGACGTGCAGCGTTGGCGCGGGGACTTCTTCCGCCGATTCCGCTTCCGCTGCTTCAGCCGTGCTTTCATCGGGAGCGGGAGCAAAGCTTCCCACGTTGCCCTTTACGACGAAAAACAGGAAAATAATCAGCAGCGCCCCGCCCACGGCAAGCAGTATGCGCTGCCTTATGCTCTTGCCAGCAAGGTATTCCGTGATTTTCTTCATATAAGCCCCCTTTCCCTGTCTGCGAGCAATCTTGTTATCATATCGCGCGCAGATGTGTATCGCTTATATTCGGCGTCGGTGAACTCGTAAAGCTCTGCCACCGATTTGCCGTAGTATTGCTCTGCCGTCATAAGCGTTACGTCCATCTGCATATGATTCTTGGGGCAGTAGGGGTGACCCACGCAAAAGTAGTGGCGGTCGCCGTTCTCGTCGTCCACATAGCCGTCGTGGCAGTCGGGACGCGTTTCACGCTCGCAGCTGCGCCCCGGGCAGTATACGGGGCTTTGCGTTTTTACGGTTTTGTAAAAATACGTCGTACCCCAGCGACAGCTGTTCCCGCCGCCGTTGCTTACGGTAACGCCGTCCTCTGTCATCGCTATCGACTGTACCTCGCCGATAAATTCTTCAAAATCGGAGCGCTTGAAGTCGAAATCGAATATTTCATTTTCCGACACGCCTGCTGCAATCTGCTTTTCGCGCGTTATAAGCACGAAAAGCGTTGCAAGAAACTCCGCGCAGTCCTCGTCGGACATCAGCAGCTCATCAATCAGCGGATTGATGAACGCGTCCTTTCTCTCCGCGGGGAAAAACAGCATACTGTTCGCGTTGTCGTAATAGGAAATGATACGCTGCGGCTCGTCCTCATCAAGTTCCTCGCAAAAGCTTGAAACGGTCGATTTAAGGACGGATTTAACGCGCGATTCGAGAACGTCGCGCACGTCGTCCACATACTCCTCGTAGTTGTCGCATATGTCCGACGGGTCGTTGTATTCGCTGTCCGAAATCGTCCAGCCAAGCGTGCCTGTTACCGCGCCGTCCACGCCGCCAAGCGCCATTGTTATCAGCACATAAACGAGAATCAATAAAAGTATCACCGCAATAACGATAAGGCTGTACGGCGATGTTTCGGCAATTAGCGTAACGAGTTTCTGCACCGCCTTTGCGGTGGTCTGCGCCACCTTTACAGCGGCTTTGGCAGCCGCCTTGACAGCCTTTGCAGCGGCTTTGGCTGCGGTTTTCGCGGTCTTTGCCGTTGCCTTTGCGGCTTTGGCTGCGGCTTTTGCAGACGTGCGCGCCGCTTTAGTCGTTGTTTTGACAGCACGGGCTGTATGCGTCGGGGTCTTGACCGCCGTGCGCACGGAACGACGCGTTGTGCTGCGCACGGCAGAGCGCATTCTGCCCGAAACGTGGCGGTTTATGCGGTTATATATCCGCCGCACGTCCTGCGCCTTGTCAATGGGATTCTTAACGGCGCGGAATATTTTCTGCGCAGCCTTATCGACATAGCCTGCGGTCTGCAATCCGAGCTTTGTCGCTTCCGCGCCCGTGTCGCCGTTTTTATTAAGGTCGGCGCGCTGCGAAAGCAGCTTGTCCTTTACGGCAGCTGCGGGCTTTACAGCCGCCGACAACGCGCCCTTGGAAGCGCTCTTAAGGACAGAGCCGCCCGAGCTTTTCGCCGCGCTCGAATTTGCTACCGAGTATTTGCCGCGCGGGGCAATGCGCGCGTTTTTAAGCCGTTTGCGCGCCGCCTGCCTAAAAAAATGCAGCCGCGCGGGGTCGGACTTTAACGCGCCTTTTACCACGCGCGGCTTTTTATGCAGCAGCCTTTTCGGCGCGACGCGGCTGCTGCTGAGCTTGTATCGCCTGATATCGGCGAGCTTGGGCGTGCGCCTGTTAATAATGCGCGTTTTTATTATCATCTCACTCACCGAATTTCGTGGTCATAAGCTTATACAGCTTCGTGTCTGTAGGGAAGTCGTCCTTAAACGGCAGCGAGCCGTTCATGCCGCAGTATATAAGCCCCGAGCCTGCGGGCGCGCCCGTAACATAGTTCATAAGCTCGTCGGGGATTTTGAGTATTCGTGCGAGCTGCTCGCGGTCGCTCGCCGCCTGATTGAGCATGAGGATAAACTCCGAATTTGAAAGCATGGAGCGCGCTGTATCGGATTTCAGCAAATCCTCGACGTTTTGCGTAATTCCCGTCGGAATGCCGCCCCATTTTCTTGCGCGCTTGTACAGCTCAAACAGGAAGTTGGCGCTTTCCTCATTTCTGAAAAGAAGATAAATCTCGTCTATGTAAATGCGGGTGCGTATGCCGCGCTCACGGTTGCGGACGATTTTGTCCCACAGGTTTTCAAGCACCACCATCATGCCAAGGGGCTTAAGCTGCTTGCCTAAATCCTTTATGTCGTATACGACAACGCGGTTATTCACGTTGACGTTTGACGAGTACGAAAACGCGTTCATTGAACCGCTTACATACAGCTCGAGCGAGAGATACAGCGGCTGCGCCGCTTCCGACGGATTCTTGCGCAGTATGTTGTAGTAGTCGAGCAACGTCGGCATTTCAAGGCTTTCGCCCATCTGAAACTTCTTGTAGACCTCGTGCAGGCAGGTGTCAATAATGGTTTTCTGCTCGGGAGAAATCCCGCTCTTGCCCATTATCGTTTCAAAGAACGATAGGAAGAAATCGTACTTGGCGCTTATCGGGTCGTCCTCGCCGCTTTGGAACATTTCGGGCGGAATGTCCAGCGGGTTAAGGTGCGACGCGGAACTCTCCGAGATATAGATAAGCTCGCCGCCCAGCGCCCTGACGAGGTTTGTGTATTCGCGCTCGGGGTCTACTATGATAATTTCATCGTTGGTGGCAAGGAACGTGTTAACCATCTCGCGCTTTGCGCTGAACGACTTGCCTGAACCGGGGCAGCCGAGTATAAACCCGTTGGCGTTTATAAGACTTGCACGGTTGAAGATAATCAGGTTGTTGGTGGTCTGATTCAATCCGTAGTAAGCGCCGCCTTTCTGCGACAGCTCCTTGCTATTGAACGGCAGGAACACGGCGGTGCTTTCCGTGGTAAGGGTGCGCCGCACAGGCAGCCGGCAGTTGCCAATCGGCAGGCAGCTCGCCATAGCGTCCTCCTGCTGGAACGGGGCGCGCGACGTGGTGCAGATGTGCTTGCGGAACACCGCCTCGATTTTCTCCGTATTCGCGTTCAGCTCGTCGAAGCTCGAGCCTGTAACCATTACGACAAGGTTAAGCAAAAACATCTTTTGGTTTTTGCTTTGCAAGTCATCGAGCAGGGACTCCGCCTCCTCGAGCGACCGGCGCAGGTCGTCACCTATAACGTCGGTAACTACGCCGTGCTGCGCCGCCTTTTTCTGCGCCTGAATCTTGTTTGAACGCATAGCTGTAAGCTGGCGCTTGACGGTTTTTCGGGCTTCCGCAGGGTCTACGGGCGCAATGTTCACCGTCACTACTATCGGCAGCGACGTTTCGCACAGGTCGGTAAGTATCCTGTCAGATAACCCCGAGGGCAGCAGCTTAAGGTAAATCATTCTTGCGAATTTGTCGTCGAAAAGAAAATAATCCTTTTTGAACTCGAAATAATCGGGGCAGCAGAGCGATTTTTCCGCCCCGCGCAGGAACTCCGAGCTGCTTATAGGGCGTATCTCCTGATTTACACCGCGGAATATATCCGCGATTATTCGCACGCGCTCGTTAGCCTTAAGCACGGTAAGCTCGCTGCCGAGCTTCTGAAAGCAGCTGCGCATGAACAGCTCGATACTGCCGAACCGCTGCTGGGCGGTTTCCAAATCCGCCGCCGCTACCGTGACCGTGAAATATTTTTTGGTGGTAATGCCGTTCTGCCCCTGCTGCATTTTGTCAAGCAGCATGGCATTGTATTCGTCACGGTACTCGTCGTAGCCGTCGTCCATATGCCTGAGGAGTATGCGTTGTGCAAACTCCTTTTTGTTAATAACGTTGTTGTGCAACGTTATCTGTATATCGTCCGTGGTGTCGAAACTATTGAGCAGGTCGCCGTAGGCGAGGAATATCTTTTCCTGCTCCTCGGCGGAAGCCGCCGTATATGACACGTCTGAAAAAGAATAAGTCTTGGAAAAGCGGTTTTGGCTTACCGCAAAAATATAGTTGCCGCACACGTGGTCGTATGGTATGGTATCCTGCACCGAACGTGCGACCTTGCGCACGGATTTATCCTTAGCCTTCTTGGGCTTCTTCTCCTTGGCTAGCCGCAGCTTGTCGGCTTCCTTTGCGTTGCTCATCTTTATTTCCTTTCTGCTTGCGCTTCTTGGCGGCAAGCCGGCGTGCAAGCTCTGTGCTGATTATTGCCTCGCGCGCGAACCAGAACACAGGCAGGTCTATGTATTTGCGCTTTTGCGGTTCTGCCCATTTCTGCCGGTACAGCAGCCGCAGGAAGTCCTCAAAATTTAACCCGTTGTAGCGGAAAAAACCAAAGGCGAGAATCGGCGCTGCGGCAAGCATAACAAGCCAGCCTGTAACATCTCCGCCTAGGGCGTCCTTGCCGAAGATATAAAGCGGCACGCATACGCATAGCGCCGCAGCTGCGGAGGCGCACTGCCGCACCGTAAGCCCGAAAACGAACCTTTCCTTGTACTCCTTTATCTCTTTCGGGATTTTTATTTCAATGCTCATGCAGTCCTCCTTACATTGCGCCTGTAATGCGCTTAGCCCACGAGCCGCTCTGCATTACGCAAAGTCCGAGCGTCAGCACAAGCACCATCGCCTTCCAGCCGTCAAGACTGAGGGCAGCGATAAGGTCCATATCCTGCACGGCGTTAAACGCAAGAAACATTATTATCAGCACGATTGCCTGTAGCGTTACCGCTGCATAGGACTTAAGAAAATTCTTCCCGATATCCTGCAATCCGTCGCAAGCTAACGTCGAAAGCGGAATCGGTGCAATGATGGTGTATACCGTCAATTCAAACATACGCCCTATTACGACGATGTTGGCGACGTACATAATTATTATCATTATCCAGCCGAGTATGTTGACCTTTGTCATTGTGAACATCGGGGATAAATCTAAAAACCAACTTGGTTCTTCGTATAACTTGGCGACCTCGTCGCTTGTCAAAAAGAAACCGTACATCTCACTTGTTGTCGGGATGAACTCTCCGACAAACCGCGAGGCGGATATGCTGCCTGCAAGCTCCGTAAAGCCGCTGTAAATGGTAGTTGTAATCCACTCCGCATTGTCTACGGCAAGCTTTGCCACAGTGAGCTTCAGGCATAACATCAATACATTTTCCCACGTCACCCATTGCAGGTGCATGGTTTTGGCGAAAAAATCTATAAGGAAAAAGAGTACGCACAGGGTGATTGCCGTACCCTTGATAATCGACATGAGTGACTTAAGCGACTCGTCCGTCAGAATGGAATTTATGAACGATGTGTTGCACAGCAACGATACTATCGCGTTGTACAGGCTGTTAAGTACCTGTGCATATGTGCGAATGCCAGCCGCAACGCTGTCATAATCGATACCCATAGGTTAACCTCCTTGCCCCAAGAAACGAAAGGCTGCGCACGCGCAGCCTTTGTTCCAAAGGAATAATGCGATGCGATTAGATAATAGCTGTTTCAATGCCGAACAGGTTGAGTGATTTGGACAGCGCAAATACGATGAATCCCGCAGCCAGCGTCTGAAGTCCACGGGTCTTACCCTCTGCGTCATCGCTCTTGAAGGCAAGACCAAACATAACGCCGCCGACGAAGGCGACTACAAGTCCTATGCGTCCAATCCAGTCTGCAAAAAACTTGACCACCGTGTTGAACGCTGCGTCGGGGTCTACGTCCGAGCCGCCTGACGACTCTGCGAATGCTGTTAACGCCATGACCATGCTCATCGCGTAGAACGTAGTTACGGCGAGTACTGCGTGCTTGAACTTAGCGCGTAATGCCGTAAGTATCGCGCCCTTTTCCTTGGGCGCGGCTGCGGGGGTAGTTGTGCTGTGGGTAGTGATGATTTCGTTTTCCTTAGCCATAAGAAAAACCTCCTTAATATATTCCAACCGCTGTTGCGGGTGGTTGCATAGTAAATCAGAAAATGCTCATCAGGTCGAGAACATCGTCGTCGGATATGAACGCGTCAGAGCTGAAGTCTGCCGCCGTGATATCGTCGGGCAGCTCCTCGTCCTCCATGCTGTCAACCGCAAACAGGCGCTCGCTTGCGCTGCCCTGCTCCTGCTGCGTTTCCGAAGCGCCCTCAAAGGGGCTTGTAAATTCGTCCTCAAGGGAATACTTATCGCTCGAATCGCCGCCTGCGGCTTCGGGCGTGAGAGTATCCTCATCTTCGGGGATATCTATATCTGCATACATAGGCTCTTTCTCCTTTGGTGGTATTTTTTCGGTGTAAAGCTCCGCGTTGTCAGGCTGCTGTACGGTGCGCAGCTCGTCTATCAGATAGGCGTAGTTTCTGTTGCTGTCCTCGAGATACTTGTAATTCGGGTGCTTTTCTATATCAAACTTGTGGCAGAAAAATGGGTAGAGCGCCCTGACTATCAGCACGCACTCGTTCGGCTTCATAACCTTAAGCTCGTCGGGCGTCATAAGCTCCCTGCCCATAATGCTGTTGTTCTCAGAGGTGGACGGCGACTTGCGGCTTTTCGTCCGATTTTGAGATACCACGTCAATGGTTTCCTTGCCGAGCGATTTCGATATTGCTTCAAGCGTACTCGCCTCCTGACCGCCTAAAAAAAGGAGACTGTCGCAGTTACCTGTGACAATCTCCCAAGATTTATCGTACATTTTTTTCAGCTGTGCAAGGTTCTGAATAATGATGTTCGCCGATATCTCCATACTTCGCATTGTTGCAAGGAGCTTATCGAAATCGGGTATTGTACCGATATTCGCGAACTCGTCGAGCAGGCAGCGGACGTGTACGGGTAAACGACCGCCGTACTTGAAGTTTGCGGTATCATACAGCGTATCGAACAGCTGTGTGTACATCATTGCCGCCAAGAAGTTGAACGTCGCGTCCGAGGACGGTATAATAACGAACAGAGCCGTTTTCTTGTCGCCCAGCGTATCAAGGCGTATGTTGTCTGTGTGCGTCAAATCTCCTACTTCGGGGAGATTAAACGCTTGCAGCCTTACCGCCGCCGAAATGAGGATTGACTTCGCGGTTTCAGCAGGGGCTTTCTTAAAGTCCTTGTAGTATGTGACAGCCATGCTGTATGGATTTTCATCGGCAAGCTCGTTCATCATCTCGTCGAGCGGGGACTGCATATTTTCGTCCTGCTCGCTTATCTCCGCAAGCTTCATCACTTTCATAACCGTGCCGAAGTTTCTGTCCTGCGGCTCTGCCTTTTCTAACAGGTAAAATGATATTGCCAAAAGCAGCGCCTGCGTCGCGTCGTCCCAGAACTGGTCGCCGCCCGAAGCGCCCTCTTTTTTGGTGTTTTTCATCAGGCAGTTTATCATCTTAAGGACATAGGACTTGTTTACGTTACCATCGCGGTCGTAAACATAGTTGAACGGGTTGTAGTTATTGCTGTGCGACATATCAATAAGGTTGAACACCCGTATCGCATAACCCGCTTTTTTCAGCAGCCGTCCGCAGGAACGCAGCAGCTCGCCTTTGGGGTCTGTTACAACGTATGATGTGTTGAGCTGCATAAGGTTCGGCTTGACGTAAAAGCGGGACTTACCCGAACCCGAACCGCCTATTACAAGCACGTTGAGGTTTTCACGGTGCTGTCGGGTGTTAAGCGACATTCGCACCTCTTGCGTGAGAAGAATATTGTTGTCCGTTTCAAACGGGGATTTGGGCTTGTCGGCTTTTGCGGACTTGCCCCCTTTTTTCTTTTCGGGCTTATCTGCAAGGAACTTTTCTTCCTTTTCGTTCGCCCAGCGCGCAGAGCCGTGTTCCACGCCTTTGCGGTGCAGGCGTTTTCGGGAAGTGTATTTCATGAGCGCGTAAATACCGAGCGCAGACAGAGCCGCAAACGGCAGCGTCTGCGCGTATGAACCGCTCGTTGCAAAATGCCCGAAGATAACGTCCGTGTCCGTAAGCACGCTCTCAAAGGTCGTCGGGAATACGCCGAAATCCAGCTCGCCGCTTTCGCTTACGGACATATCCAGCGCAGCGCCGAGCGCCGCTGCAAGGTAAACCACGGCAAGCGCTATTATGCCATAAAGCACATAATTCAGCGGGTCTTTTTTCTTTCTCATCTTTTTACCCCTTTACCAATATCGAGCTTTTCCTTTGGAGCTTTAGGCGTTTTCGCCGCAGCTTTTTTCATACCCTCGCGCAGCCTGTTTGCAAGGGCGCTCTGCTTAGCGGCTTTGTTGATTATCTGCTGCGCCTTGCCGTCGCTTATACCAAGCTCGCGGCTCATTTTTTCGCTTAGCTGCGGGTCAGAAAAGTCGTAAGAGCGGGAAAAGCTGCCTACCTTTACTGAAAAAGAAGATTGCGACGTGCGCTCTATATTCAGCGACTGCGCGCCGTTCTCGCGGTATATAACGGTTTCGTGCAGCCTGGAATTTATCTGCTCGTCTATTTTAAGCGTTTTCGCCACCGCTTCCTGCGCCTGCTCCTCGGACATGGCAAGGTTGGATACGCAAAGCCGCTGCATATCCGCCGCGCTCATAGTCGCAGGCGACATCACAACGCCCTTGCCCTCATGCTCGACAAATATGTGCGTACCGCTGCCCGCCTTAAAGCTTACCGCCGAAAACGTCGTGCCTTTGAGAAGCGCGCTGTCGCTCTCGAACCTGATGTTCGTTTTAAGCGCGGAAATCTGCTCAAGCTGCTTGTTGCCGACAAGGTACTTCTCCTTGTCAAGCGAAAGGTCGTCGCAGAATTTATTAGCGGCAATCTCAGCCTCGGCGCGGGAATACTTAAACTG
This sequence comes from uncultured Oscillospiraceae bacterium, assembly GCA_934462925.1. GTDB lineage: Bacteria > Bacillota > Clostridia > Oscillospirales > Ruminococcaceae > CAG-115. Next base: position 35,875 of record CAKSIT010000018.1, read on the forward strand.
CGCCTGAATGGTTTCCATAACGCTTTCTTTTGTCAGCGGGTCGTTCTTTTCGTTCACAAAGGATATGCTCTTGCCGAGCTTATCGTCCGTCATTACGGCTACGCCGTTTACACGTTCAGCCTTGAATTTCTCGGAAATGTCGCTCTGCATAGCCTTGTATTCTGCTTTTATCTTGTCTGCCGCTTCCTTTTCGGCGGCGGGGTAAAGGCAGTATATTTTCCCGTTGGCGCTCTGTGCGAACTGGCACTCAATGCCGTGCTGCTCGAATTGTTCCTTGATTGCGGCAGCATTGCTGCGGCTGACGGCGAAGCACTTGATATCCTGCGGCGCTTCCTGTAACCGCTCCTGCATAAGCTCCTGTATTATCTGATTTACCACGGGCGCGTCGCGCTTAAGGTATTCCACGGTGTGCTTGCCGCCCTCGCTGCCCGTCAGGGCTACGGGAATGCCGTACTCCTTTGCTTTTGCTGCGAGCTTCTCCGCATCGGCGGCGAGAAAGTTGGAGTTTGATTTTACGGGGCTGTCGTGCAGCGAGCTTTCCCGCAAAATCTCGCCGCGCGACACCGCCCCGCGCAGCTCCCGCGAGTTGTTCGAGAGTTCTATTGCCTTTTCCGTGGCAGTTTTAGCGACAGAAGCTAGCATTCGCGCAAGCTCTGCCGCAATTTCAATCGCTTTCTGCGAGCTGCTTAACGCAACGCTCGCAAGTTCATCTCCTGTGGGCATGAATGTTCCTCCTTGTTGATAGTGACGTGCTATATGTAGCACAAAATAAAAAAAGCCGACTGTATGAAACAATCGGCTTTAATTAACTTGTTGAGATTACATCAGCTTATGCCGGTAAAATCGGACGTTATCTTGCTGTCGTACGCAGTCTGTATGTCGCGCCTTGCGCCAAGGGCGAGCGCTGAGTAGGATATTTCTCCGCTAGAGGATATTGTCGCGTCCGTAAGGCGTACGATAAGCGCTGCTCCATTCAGCTCTTCTTCTTTCATAGAAGAACCGTCCCGAACGGAGTAGGAAATGTCCGCGGTATAAAACAGATAGATAAACCTGTTCTCCTTTGTAACGCCAAACGTGCTTTTGGATACTTCTATACCCGCATACCCCGAATCATAAGCTATATTCTCTATGCTCTTAACACTATGGCTGTGCATTGAAACTGTGAACGCGTCTATGCCCGATAATCCCGAAACAATGCTGAGCTTAGAGGTGTCGTCAAGCGCAGCCAGCTTTTCGGGCAGAGCCGCTGTAACGCTCGAAATGAGCTTCTCGCGGCTCTCGGTGTCAAGGTCTGCCGCAGACAGTATGTAGGACTTGTCAGCCTGCACGGTGTATTCGCGCGAGGTTTCCTTTATATCGCCGAGTTCGCCGATAACTTTTCGCCCGTACTCTGAAATTTCAACCGTGACCTTATCGCCGTTGGCGAGGCTGCCGCTTTTCTTCCCGTCGGGCAGAACGATTCCAAAATAAGAGGTGTTAATCTGCGGATTACCGCCCTCATATGCTATATCAACCCTGCAAAACGGGGATATGCCGTCAAAAGTTACCTTAAGCCCGTCGAATGCGTCAACCTGCGGTTTTTCCTCAAGCCCGCTCACGATAAATTCAAGCTCCGTGTTCTTTACGGCTACCTTTGAATTTTTCAGTATCTCGGGGTCGGTGTCAACCGTGACCGTTACCACGTCGCCGTTGGAAAGGCTGCCGTTGTCCGCGTGACTATGTACGGAAAACGACCTCAGCACCGCCGCAGCGGAAGCCATGTTCATATCGCCGAGCAGCGAAAGCGCGTATGCGTCGTCAAGCTTTACGCGAGCCTCGCCCTCGCCGTCAAAGCCGCTGAACTCCATATTCACGCACTTCTCAAAGTCAACGGTCGCTTTCGCACTAGAGCAGCCCGAAAGCGCCAGCGCCGCTGCAAGAACCGAAAGCAGCAGCACAGAAAGAAAAAATCCCTTTTTCATTTTGCACATTACCTCCTAAATAATAACATGATATGTAGAATAAATGCCACACCAGTATTATAACACAGCTTTCAGTCCCTGTCAATACTGCTTATTGACATTTTATGATTTTATTTAACATTTTTAAGCTTGCTCCAAAGGTTCAGAATGATATAATCCTGAACCTCGGCGTAAACTATCGTATCGTCAATGTAGGCTAACAGCGCCTTGACCTCCTCGGCAGACAGGGCAAAGCCCGAGGGGGTCTGCGGTTTATCGGCAGCCGATTTTGCTTCGGGCGCAGGCGCGCTTTTTTCAGCCTGCGCCTGAACCTCGGCTTTAACCTCCTTGTGGGTAATCTGCGCGGCAGGCTTTTCGGCAAGCCTTTCGCGCTGGCGCTCTGCGGGCAGTTTAGCAATCTCGTTCGCGGTGCTTATGGACATCTCGCCCGAATGCACCGCCTGCTCTACTTCCTCAACGGCGTTATTCATGACGTTTTCTATCTTCCCGACCTGCGCGGGGGAAACGTTGAGCGCTTTCGCGATGTACTCGCGCAGCCGCCCCTTTATCGGCTTGCCCTGCGACTCCAGCTCCTCGAGCGTTTCCCGTAACACGCGGTATTCCTGCATTACCTCGGCGTCCGTGTACTTGCGCTGCGTGGCGTTGAGCATGATAAGGTTGAGCCGCGCTTCCGCCGCGCTGCGTTCGCCGTCAATATAGCAGGGAATAAGCGTGCTTGTAAGCCGTTTCTGCTCGACAAGCAGCTTTATCGCAGAATATCTGCGGTGACCGCTGATGAGCCAGTAACCCGCGCCGCCGCTGTCCTTGCATACAACAAGGTTGTGTTTAAGCCCCTGCCGCTCTATGTCGTCCGCGAGCAGCTCTATATCGGAAATCTCGTAGAAATTCTCCTTGTTGAGCTTTATCTCCGAAAAGTCAACCATTTTTATGTTGTCGAGAAAGCTGTCCGCCGAAGCTGCTTTCATGTCCATGCCGATGTTCGGCGCAAACGCAAATCTTCCCATGTCAGCCACCCGTCCTTTCAACTATTTCGCGCGTAAGCGCTGCGAACGCAGCCGAAGCCGCAGTCCAGCCCATATATTCAGCGGCTGTAACGCCGTAATTCGTGGAGTTCTTAATAACTCGGCTGTAGGGGATAACGCTATCCATAGCCTTGTTGCCAAGGCTGCTGCGCAGCATTTCGAGCAGCTGCACGTCCGAGGGGTTGTCCCTGTCGAAGCGATTCGCAAAGCAGCCGCCGAACCTTGTGCCGCTGCGGCTGATGATGTCGGTGACGGTAGGCACTCCCTGTATGGCGAACAGCCCCAGCTCAATGGGAACGAAAACGTAGTCGCTTGCGGTAAGGATACTGCGCGTAAAATCGTTGAGCGCGGGCGGCATATCTATCAGCATATAATCGTAGCTTTGCCTGTCTGAAAAAGAAAAGATATCGTCAGGCTCTTTGGCTGCGGCTATCATGTCTATGCGGTCGTAACGCGTACCGTAAGGGCGCTCGGGTGTTTCAGCGCCGCTGAAGAATCTGCGGCAGTTTTCCTGCCCGTCCGTATCGGCGACAAGCACGCGCTTACCAAGCTCCGCGAGCCGCTGTGAGATGTTGATAACACTAGTCGTCTTTCCGACCCCGCCTTTGTTGTTGTAAATAGCTATTGATGTCATAATTTCCTCTTTCTGTCGCGTGCTATATGTAGCACATTCTTTTATGGTAATTGTGTTATTCGGTGCAGCAGCCCTATAAAAAATGTCACACCTCCCATAAAACCGAGCAGCATAAATATAGGCTGTATTGCTGTTACGACCCCTAAAAGCCAAGTTGTTTCGTCAGCATATGTTGGTGGCAACCAGCTGACGCTCCACTCAACGATTTGTGGAAGAAAAATCCCCAATGCCATAGCGCCACATGAAAATGTGGTTCTAAAAAGAGCTGGGAGAATGTATTCCACAAACATTGTGTTCTTTTGCCTGCTAAGGGCTTTCTTTTTCTTTTTTGCTGCTTTCAGGAACTCATTCGCGAACCTTTTTTGCGTGTTATCGTCGGCGGTTTCAATTCCATTAAGTAACGTGTCCATGCAAACACTAAGGTCGAGGTCGTTTTTTTGAACCACAGCTGGCGGTGCGTTTTCGACGTCGGTGTGAACAACAACCTCAATAGCATTCGATGGAACGTCAACACCACGGGAGTTGCGACGAATACTTTCTTCCTCGTCCATCAAGTGGACAGGCGTGTATTCCCGCATTCTAGGCGGTTTTGTAAGATTTACAGCCATTTTATACCTCTTTCTGTCGCGTGCTATATGTAGCACATTTACTTTCCCACTTTGTCAATCAAAATTGACAGAAGCTCGGGTGATATATCTGCGGGAAGCTCTGCTGTAAGCTCCTTTCCCGTAAGTCTGATAATGCGCTTCGCAGGCATTGCCGCAGGTAGCGCAGGCATATTGCCCTCGTTGACCGGGCTATTATCCAAACCACAAATCCAGTCTATTGACGCGTTAAACTCTGTCGCTATATGTATAAGGGTAGCAACGGTCGGCTGCATTCTGTCTGTTTCGTATGCCGAAAGCGTGGACTGCGGGATTCCCAGCCGCGAGCAGAACTCCTTTTGGCTGCACCCTGCGTTCTTACGAATCGCACGAATGCGTTCGCCAAGCTTTACGCCTGCCATAACCTCCTCCTTTCCGTAATCCTCGCCAAGAATACAGGCGGGAGACACTCTTAAGGCGCGGGCTATATCGTTTACTACGGATAGTGACATATCCGTTTCGCCCTTTTCGTACTTCTGAACGCAGCGCAGCGACTTGTCCAGCTGCTTAGCAAGCTCGGTCTGGCTTAAGCCGCTTTCCCTGCGCAAGGCTTTTATTCGCAAGCCCGCCGCTTTGATGTTTATATCGCTCATTCGTATCTTCCTGTGCTATATGTAGCACGTTCTCGGAAGCAGCCTACTGCCTGCAACAGATTCAATGGGTATTCGGGACTTATGGAGTCCTGTGTGCTAAGCTCAACATTGTCGATAGTCATACAATTCTCTTTCTATATCACGCCTCTTTCTATAGTTGTTTATAATACACGGCAGGGGGCGGTGAAAGAGGAAAAAACCGCCCCGCAGGTAGCTACCCTGTTCGCCGTGATGTTAAAGCTCCGAAGAGCGTTTAACCGTAGTTTAGTGGTTGGGACGTTTGGGCGGATTCTTTTTTACAGGAACGCCAATTCCTTTCTGCGCTCTTAGCTCATCGCGCTTTTTCACATACTCGCGCGACAGCTCGGGGTTGCGCCGAAACACGTCGTTTACCTCGCTTATCTTCGTCAAAAGAACCTTGCAGCTTGATTCGGATTGCTGCGCCCGTTCCCTAAGAGTAGGCGCTGCCTTGAACGCCCGCACCATATCCTCGCACGATTCGCTGTATTCCAGCAGCTTCGGACGGCAGCCCAAAGGCACGTCGTTACTCCATTTGCTGTAACCGCTGATAAGGTCGGTGCGGCTCTTAAGCGTTTCGTATGTTTCGTGAATACTGCCGCCGTACTTGGTGACAAGCTCGGGCTTTATGTATCTGCCCGTTTCAAGGAATCTGCTCATCAGACGTCCGAGCGCCTTATTTCGGTCAAGTTCGTTGTAATGAATGTAAACGGAATAGCCTTTCTTCTTAGCAGCGGCGGCAATATTTATTAACTCTGTGCAATCCCCGCCGACACGGGGATATGCTATATTTTCTCCCTTGCCTATTGCCATTGCCAACTGCTGTTCGGATAGGGATTGACTTTCTTTGTGGACAACAGCTGCGCCCCAGCCGTTGTTGTATTCGGGAAGTAGTTTTTTTGCTTCATCACTATCAATCACCCTTGATTGATAAAGCTCCGAAATCGGTTCGACTAATGCCGAAGATTTTCCCGACGCAGGCAAACCTACAATTATATCTAACCGGCGGTCTTTCCGAATCTCTCCTGAAAAAGAAATAGCGCCGTCCTCTTTGGTAACGGCGCTGCCCATATTCTGAAGCTTGTTAAGCACACCTTGACGTATACCATCCCGATGTGGAAGAAGCGAAGTTGGAGTGCTGTCATTGATACAAGAGTTTGCTTCCTTTATTTCTTTCAACGCAGCTATTTCACTTGCTGGAACGCTTTCGCTTGCGGCAAGCCGTTTCAGAACCCTTTGCATTTCCGCTGAAACTGGCTCTCCGGTAAGCTTATTTATCACTTAAATCACCCTTTACACAAAAAAGCGGAGAACTGTTACATTCTCCGCTTTGTTTATTTTGATTTAGGCTCTTAGATGTCGCTTTCGGAAAGAACGCCGTCTGCAATCATCATCTTTTCTTGATCCTCAAAGGGAGTGTCCCAAACCATATCCTTATGAGCAAATGCCCAGTCTACAACTTCGGTATACTTTGAACTGAAATTTTTGAAATACTTCCGATTTGATATCTCGTCCATGTATTTGAGAAACCAAGCAGAAGAAAATTCGCTCCACTCGATATCCTCGACCCCTATCGCGCTGAAACCTGTTGTTGGTAAAGCCATAACGATACTCCTTTCAAGCTTAAGTTCCATGCCTTTGCTTATATTGTAACATATCTGAAAGCATTTGTAAAGCGTTGATTCAAATTTCTTTTCAGATATGATAATATTAGTAAATATTAAGCAATTGTCGAGTTTCTTCTATGTCACTATGCGCATAAACCTTATGTAACATTTCCAAGTTCGAGTGACCAAGTGTTTTTGCAACAGCAAATAAATTACAATCAGCATTTACCCACTCGCTTGTCCGACTGTGACGCAATCGATGTGAAGTATAAATCGGCATATCTATGCCCTTGCCCTTGTAAAATAACTGCATATCATTCATAAACACATCATAATGCCTCCGCTGCCATGTTCGTGGATTGATTACCCCGCCAGTCCCTGTAGATACCACAAAGTCACTTGCGGCTTTCTTTTTCTGTTTTAATAATATCGTCGAAAGCTCGGCGCTTATCGGAATATCTCTGATACTAGTCGAGGTCTTAGGCAAGCCAAGAATCACGGTGTTTATACCGTTTTCTTTAACAATTGCGGCAGCTTGCCGTATATAGATGACATTATGCTCAAAGTCAACATATTTCCACGGTAATCCCAAAAGCTCGCCCCTCCTTATACCGGTTTCTATCAAAACAAACACTTCATATCCGAACCTATGCTGAACGGCGTATTCCTTTATCAATTTCATTTGCTCGATAGAGTAAATACGACCATCGGACTGCTCAATTGAAAGATTATAGTTTTTCTTTGGAATTTTTAGCCTATCGCAGGGATTACGCTTGCATAAGCCATTCCAAACAGCTTCTTCAAAAAGCTGATTCAAACATGATTTGAACTTCTTTACAGTATCTGTACTATACTTTCCAATCATAAGATTTAGAAAAATCTGAAGCTCTATAGGCTTTATCTCGTCAATAAACATACATCCAAACTCAGGAACGAGATGATTTTCAACGCTATTGCGATAAGTTGCTTCAAATGTGTTTGACTTAACCATGCCAGATTTCATCCGCAGCCATTCCGCAGCCCACTCATTAAATCTTATTCGTTTTTCCATCCCTTTTCTCCTTTAGGTTATAATAAACTTGGTTCATTGTCATTATAACACAAAAGATGTCGGAATAGTGCAAATAAATAGTTTTGATTTATTGGGGTGGTAGAGGCCGCAGGTTCAAATCCTGTCACTCAGACCAAACGACCGCTTCTCGAAAGAGGAGCGGTTCTTTGTTTTTATCGGCGGTATATGGCATTCGGGGGCGGCTTTGCGGGTGCAGAGCCGCCGCATGATTTATACTATATGTTTCACTTTTAGGATACCATGCGCAGCTTTCTCACAAGATAACCTGTAATCGTGGCGTATTGCAGGCTTGTGTCCGAAGTCCGCCAACAGCAATTCATTCCGCAAATATTTTTGCGCTAAAGCTGCAAGCTAAATCCCGCTGCCGTTCATTCAGCAGCGGGAATATGTTATATAGTCAAAAATCCGGTATTAAACGCGTTAGGGAACGGGAACATCTTCTCGCCCATTTTGAATTGAACCCTGATATGCTTGCTGTCCAGCTTTACAACCGTACCCTCGCCGAACACTTTGTGCTTTACCGTGCTGCCGACAGCAACGCCCGAAAGGTCGATTTCAACAGGCTCAGGCGCGGGTTTTGCAGCCTGCACGGGCTTTGTTGGCTCGGGCTTGGAAAAGCCGTACTGCTCCGTGACAAGGGACGGCTTTGCCCCGACTGTAACAGGGATTTTCCCGGCGGGTTTCGGCGCGGCGGGCTTTGCTGGCTCTGTCGGAACGCCCGCGGCAGCTCCCGCCATGCTATTCTGCTGATTGTAGAACAGCCGCTCAAATTCCTCCTTGCGGATAGAGATATCCCAGCCGCCGACCTCGTCATCGTCGTGACGGTCGATTCCCGTATATGTAAGGCTTGCGTCCTCATACCGCTTGAACTGGAATATCGCCTGATTCATCAGATTGGAATTGAACAGCCCCATAGTGCAGAGCAGCTCGAAATCCCTTACGTCAAGATTCGTGACTTTCTTAAACAGTCCGGGGGATATCTCGGTTATTACATCACGCAGCGACTTTTCGCGCTCGTCCGTAAGATACATGAAAATCGGCACGCGGGTAGCGAATTTGATGAGCTTCTCCTGTATCTGCTTGCGCAGGGTTTTGGTTTTCTTTTCGTCCTCGGTCAGCTCCTGTTTCTGCTTTGGCGTGAGCTTTTCCTCGCCGTCTTTCTTTGCTTTTTTGACTGCCTCGGATTTGTTGATTATCGTTTCTATTTGTGTATTCAGGCTGCGGAAGCCCTCAATGTTCATCAAAGCGTCAAGAGCGTCCTTGTTTTCCATAAGCCGTGCAAGGGTGTCGTTATCGACGTTGACAAGCAGCGCAGACTCCCAGCGGCGTGCAAGCAGCGTCGCCGACGTTCCCGCCATGGCGATATCCAGCACGTCCTGCGCGTTTATCGCTTTCATTGCAGAGCCGTCATACGCAAGAACCGGCAGGAAGCTGATGAAATCCGCAACTTTCTTTTCGGGGTCGCCCTCGTCTATGTTCAGCCGGCATGAATAATCCGAAACCTGACGCAGCGCACGGTCAAGCGCAAAATCGAAAACATAGCACTCCCGCTTCATTATTTCGTCCTCGCCGTCCTCGTTCTTGACTACCCACGGCGACTGCACACGGAACGCCGACTGGAAGTATGTTTCGGGGCTTTTAAGATTACGCAGCATGAAAATACCAGTCCACGGCTTTACGGTAACGCCCGTGGTCAGCTTGCCGCAGGAGAGCGTTATCGTCTTGGTTTTAAGCGGGTCGCCCATGGAGTTTATAACAGGCTTCACGGCGTCAAGACCGATTCTGGCTTTCGTTCCTGCGCAGACGTTTATTGTGTAATCGTGGTAAAATGTGTTCTGCTTTTGCTGAAGCAGATTGTACATTGCAAAGCAGCTAGACACATTCGGCAGAAACCACAGCGTATGCGACAGCACGTTCAGCAGTCGGGTATCCGAAAACGGCATGGGCGGGCGCTTGTCCTGCCCGAGTTTAAGCTCGTCCACCGCCGACGGCAGATGTGCGCCGCGGATAAGGTCAAGCCACTTCTGCACCTCGTTTTCGTATACGAACCGTGCGTCCTCGCCCTTGCCCTTTGCGGAAAAGAACACGTTAAGGTCGAACTCGTTGAACTCCCCCTGCATGGCTATCTGCCGTATCTCCTCGGGTATCTTGTAGGTCATGAGAACCATTCTCGGGAGCGCAAGATACGGGTTGCCCGCGCCTTTCCATTCGGCTTTTGCCCGCTGTTCGTCGGAATACGTCCAGTTGAATATCTGCTCCTCGATGAACTCGCCGCTGTTTATCGCACGGAACGGCGTTCCCGAAAGATAAAGATAATACCCCGTTGTTATGGGCAGGAATGTTTCGTTGCAGGCGTTTCCCGCTTCCTCCTGCTGATACTTCTCAACGTCAAAATCCGCCTCGGATTCTTCGTCGGGATTGTCGAACAGCTTTCTCGCATTTTCGCGCCATGCGCCGAAGTGATACTCGTCAAAGATAACGATATCCCAGTTATCGGTGTGGATAAACTCGTTCTTCGCCTTTATACCGCCGTTTTCATTTGTTCCAAGCAGGTCCTGAAACGAACCGAAAACAACTATCGGCTTCGACTTGTCGGCGTTTCTGTACGCGCGGTCGATGTCGATTTTGTTGTTGTGCGCGTCCTTGTTGGAGATAAACTGCCAGCCGTCAAAATCAACATGGGTCTGCAAATCCTCGTGCCATGCGGATTCAACCGCGGGCTTGAATGTCAGCACAAGTATACGCTTGAAGCCCATCTTTTTGCACAGCTGATATGCGGCAAAGGTCTTGCCAAAGCGCATTTTAGCATTCCAGAGGAACTTCGGGGAACGGTCGGGTTCGTCCTGCTTTGCGCTGTTGAAATAGTCTATCGTACGCTGAACTGCATTGAACTGCTCGGGGCGCATTCCAAAGCTGTTTGTTCGCAGGGGCGCTGAAACCTCGCCCGTTTTCAGCTCGCGAATTGCGGCTTTTACGTCGCTTACGGAGCAGTTGAACCACTCGTTGCGGTCGCTGCCTGCGTTAAGCTGACGGAAGCCGTTCCTGCGCAGAATTGCGTGGACTTCATGGTCTGTAAAGCATGAACCGTCCGCGCACATGGCGGATTCGACAAGCAGAACGGTATATTTTACGCCGCTCGTGTGAAGCTGTTCTTTTATTCGCGTAGCAGCGTCGCGCTCGGTGTAGCCTACTTTTATGTAGCCCTTGTGGGAATCCACGCCGTCAAGCTTATAGGCGTATATGGTGGGCGTTATCGGGGGGCGCTGTGGGAAAAATTCAGTTTCAGCCATTGTCGTCACCGCCTATCTCCATGGGCTTTATCATACTTTCGATAAAGTCGATTTCTTCTTGCGTAAGGTTGTATTTGGCATAGAGTTCTTCGTCTGTCCATGGTTTGGAGAAGTCTTGCATGGGGACGAAAGAATAAGTGCTTTTAGGGGCATGCTGAGATATTTTCTTTAAGAGAACCATAAACCTAAAAAATTTTGTGGAAATATAACTCATCATATTAAAGCACTCATCTTTGCTTTTGCACGGACCTAAGACTAAGTAAGTTGCTGTGCATGCGCTATTTTTACCAGCATATATTGGTTTATTTATTACTTGATGTGGAAATCCATCACCCGCATTATATGCACTTGATATCAATACTTTTTCTTTGTCTATTAAGTCAAGATTTTTACAAATAGCTATTCTATCTATATATGTTATTTTAGCACCTCTTTCATACAAAGAAATGCTGTTAGCATAATAATTGCTTTTACCTTTATAAGTGGTTGAAATGCCAAAAGGTTGTGTGAATGATACAACACTGTCGAATGTATCTTCCCTCAGAAGTCTCACTTTTCTTAATATACTTACAGCTTCATTGTATCTAATAAAAACATCTGTATTTGGTTCTTTAATTGGTCTTTTTGCGATAGAAAAAACTTCATTATTTTTATAAGTTGTTACTGTGCAGTCGCCACAATAAGCATTATCCCATAAAAAATAACATACTCCTCCCTTGATTTCTACTCCAGGGAAGCAATCTGCAGCGTCCATATAATCTGTAAGGTGGCTTATTTTAGAGTCATTAAGCATACTATCCCTAAATGCATCGAGACCCAAACCGCCTGAAAACCATCTTGACGGAATTATCATCGTAATATATCTGGGATTTAGTTTTTTCGCCTGTTGCACAAATCTATTGTATATAGGTATTGCTCCTGCTCCCAACCCGCCACCATTACTAAGCTGATACGGCGGATTTGAGATGATAACATCAAATTTCATGTCGTATAGCTCCTTTGGTTCACAATGGATAAATTCGTATGCGTGAGTTTCGTTGTCCTCGCTGCGGTCGTACTGCGCCTGCGCAGCGCCGCACCACGAGCATTTTCCATCTTTCCAAAGGTGTTCTATACGCTTGAATCTGATGTTACCATCAGCGTGCGCGTCGTCAAACCGCGCAACGGAATATTTACTGTTGGGGTATGCGCTGCAATACACGCTGCGCCTTGAAATGAGCGAAGTCAGCTCGGTTATGGCTATGCCAAAGAGCTGCTTTTTGAAAATATGGTCGAACCGCTGTTCGCGGTCGGGTATCTGCTTTTCAAGTCCTTTATCAAAGCGCTTTGCAGCTTCACGCAAAAAAACGCCCGATTTGCACGCAGGGTCAAGTATCCTCGTATCGGGATTGCTGAAAATTTCCTGCGGAAGCATATCAAGCATTGCGTTAGCTATTGACGGCGGGGTGAAAACCTCGTCGCTCGACAAGTTAGCTAAGCAGCTCAAAACATCGGGATTATAGACATTCTCGAATAATCCTTCGCTCATTCTCCTAACCTCCTGTAATCGCAAATTTCCTGTGTTAGAAAGATGCCGCCGTCAGGCGATTCTTCCAAAGAAAGCTGATTTTCAGAAGGTTCTCCCATAAGTTCGGAGAAATAATAATCCTTGCGCTGTATTTGCCCGCCCATGACGAAAGCCCACTCGGAAAAGACGATAGGCTCGGCTGTGTCCCGCGCGTTTTCGTCAACGCACATCATCGTCAGAGCGTTTCCGCAGACGATATTGCGGCTGAGAATAAAGCGAATAGAACGGCGCATATTATCGTTGCAGTCCTTTTTGCAGAGGGCCTTGTATTCTGCGTTCCAAAGCGCAAAGAGCCGCTCGCGGCACGCTTCAACGTTGTCCGCAAGGATATCTACGCCATAAAGGCTCGACACGGCGAGCAGGCTGTTCTTCTCGAAGTCCGTCACAGAACGCCGATACTTTTTGCGTACAACAGCCAGTTTTCGCGCGAGTATCTCGGCGAGGAAGTTCCCGTCCCCGCAGGCGGGTTCGAGAAAGCGGCTGTCAATGCGCTCGGTTTCGGGCTTCACGAGGTCGCACATGGCTTTGACCTCGCGCTCGGCGGTGAATACTTCGCCGTGGTCGGCTACTCGCTGGCGGGATTTCACTTGCTGCGCCATTATGTCACTCTTTTCGTGCGGGATTTTTTCAGAGTATTCCCATC
>CAKSIT010000019.1 GCA_934462925.1 uncultured Oscillospiraceae bacterium
TCTGTCTGTCTGTCTGTCTGTCTGTCTGTCTGTCTGTCTGTCTGTCTGTCTGTCTGTCTGTCTGTCTGTCTGTCTGTTAAAATTGTCGCACACCTCATCGAGTTTGTCAACCCCTTTTTGAAAAAAATTTTATTTTTTATAATTGTAGCACACAAATAACACTTTGTCAAGTTTTTTGTTATAAATATTATGTGTTTTGTAATATTACGACATAATTCTAACCCAAATCTCATTAAAATTCAAAATATTAAACAACAAAAAAACTGTAAATAAGAGCAAAAAACGCGGCAGGAACAATTCCCGCCGCGTTTAATTATTCTTCTTTCTTTATCAGAAAATACCTGCAAGTCTGAGCGCTGCGCCTACGTTGCCGTTTGCGTTGAGCTTGCCCGCTGCGAGAGCGTCAGCCAGCGTAAGCTTGCCGTCAAGGAACGCTATAGCGTCAGCAAAGCTGATGTGCGCCTTGAGCGTGCAGTCTATGTAGTCGTAAGGCTCAACCCTTACCTTGCCGTCGAGTACCTCAACGAAAAGATGCTTGTTAGTGCCGTCTTCCCAGCCCCAAACCTCAACGTCAGCCGCAACAAGGTCCTTGATTTTTGCAGCCTTGGTCTTGTCTATCTTCTTGTAAAGCTTTGCGCAGATGTCGCCTATCATAACGGGCTTGGGCTTTCTGCCGCCCTTCTTCTTGGGCTCTGCTGCGGGCGCTGCCTTTGCAGCCTTTGCGGCAGGCTTCTTTGCCGCGGACTTCGCTGCCTTAGCGGCGGGCTTTGCAGCCTTTTCAGCGGGCTTAGCCGCTGCCTTTTCGGTCTTAGCGGGCGCTGCCTTTACCTCGGGCTTGGTCTCATTTACGGGAGCGGGCTTTGCCTCAACAGGCTTTGCGGGCGCTGCTGCCTTTGCGGGAGCGGCAGCCTTCTCCTTAACAGCTTCTGCCGTTTTTTTAGCGGGATTCTTTGCCATAGTCATCAGATTCCTTTCAAAAAATACTTCTGCCGTAAGGCAGCATGAGGGCGGAATAATCCGCCGTCTTCCTTTACGCTTTACATTTTAACATATTTTCAGCATTTTTTCAACCGTTTTCACAAAATAATTTGCCTTTTTTTCATATTTTTCCGCAAAACAAAGGGGAGCGCCCGCATAAACGCTCCCCCTGCCGGTTTATTTTACCCTACATGAATGCCGCCGGGTCTGTGCTGCGGCGTTTCGCTTGTTTCTTCGGATTCCTCCGTCTGCCCTGCCTGTTCGGTCTGTTCGGATTCCTCGGTCGGGTCTGATTCGCTCTCGCCGCTCGGCGCTTCGGGTTCGGCAGTCTCCGTGCTTTCGGGAACGTCCGTATCCTCGGTCGGAGCTGTTTCCTCAGGGCTGGTATCGTCGGGCTTCGGCTCGTCGGGCGTTACGTCGGGAACGTCCGCGCCCGAGCTGCCGCTGCCGCTGTAGCTAAGGCCGCTCCGCGCGAAATACGCGTACACGCCGTTCGCTATCGCCTGCGCCATACCCTGCTGGTAGGTGTTGTTCGCCATGGTCATGCACTCGCGCTCGTTGCTTATAAAGCCCATCTCAACAAGCACCGAGGGGAAATCCTGCTGAAGCGTTACCCAGTAGTAGCTGTACTTTGCGCCGCGATTGCTCTGCGTGCCGTCCGCGTACACCTCGCTGTCGTAATAATTTGAAAGCTGCGAGGTGATAGCGCTCGCCAGCGGCTGTGAGAACGGCGTGAAATAGTACACCTCAACGCCGTGCGCGCTCTCGTTGTTCTCAACGCTGTTGCAGTGCAGCGACACGTACATATCCGCGCCGTACGTCCTTGCGACTGTGGGGCGGGTGCTTGTGAGGATAAACTCGCTTTCTGTCTTAAGGCGAACGACCGTCGCGCCCATTGCGGTAAGCTTCTTTTCAAGCTCCTTTGCTACGGCGAGGTTTACGGACTGCTCCGTAACGTTGCCTATAGCGCCGGGGTCAAGCTTGTCGGGGACTTTGCCGTAGCCGTGGCCGGGGTCTATTACAATAACCTTGCCCGAAAGCGTAGCCGTAGGCACGGCGAACGTCAGCACAAGGTCGCCGTCTGCGTTGTAGCGCGCCGCGCAGCCGCTGTATATGCCCGCCTGCCGCAGCGTAAGCACCAGCCTGAATTTCGGCACGCCGTTCTCAGTGGTGGTTTCCCACCTGCCCGCGCTGAACAGCGAGCAGTAGTCGAAGCTTGGCAGGCTTGTAACGCTCGTTATATTGTCGAACGTTATGTAGACGTACTGCGCGTCATAGCTTGCAACGCCGTATTCGCCCGAAACCTCCTCGTGGTACTCCACGGGCGTGGTCACGTTGAAGCTTGACTTATAATCAAGGTGAAGCTTTATAAAGCTGCTGCCCGAAGCGTTGCCTATCTCCTTTACAAAAAGGCTGTTGTAGCCGAGTCCCGTGTCCGTAAACGTAGTGACGGCGCTCTGCTCAAAGCGCTTGCCCGAGGTGGTGGAGATATACCCGCCCGAAGCGCTCTTGTAGTAGTCGAGCGTGCCTGCGGGCAGCTGCGAAAAGAGCGGCGTTTCAATATCGCCCGTGGTGCGGCTGTCGTACACTATCGTAAAGTCGTTAAGCACCTTTACATACTGCACCGATTCCGACGAACTTACTACAGGCTCTATCGTACCCACTACCTCGCCGCTGCCAACGCTGCTCTGGTCGGGGTTTATTTCAGCGACTATCTCCTTTGGCGGCTCGGGCGCGGCCTCTATCGTAACGCTGCCGCCCGTCATGGTTTCCTCTATTCCCCTGTAGGAAGCGTAGTAGCTTATATTGCCAAGATACTGCTTCTCGCCAACTATCTCGTCGCCAACGGTGTAGTAGCCGACGAACTTTGCGTAAGAGCTGTTCGCGTCAAGCTCCTCCGCGCTGCCTGACTTTTCCTTAAGCATGACTGTATTGCCGCCTATCGTGGCGCTCACCTTTGAGCCGCTGTACGCTACCGCCACAAGCGACAAGCGCGTTCCACCCTCGACAATAATGTCGTTCTCCTGCCCTATCGAGCGCAGCACGTCAACGCGGCGCTCTATGGAGTACTTGTACTGCTTTCCCTTATGCTCGAAAGTGAAGCTGTTCCAGCCTACCTCAAGCTCTTTTTGGAAGTAGAAGTTGCCCGCCTCGTTAAGCTTTATCTTCTCCCCGTCAAAGAACACGTCGAAGTTCTCGTCGAACGTTCCCATGAACTTTACGGAGTTGTCGTATGTAACGAAGCTCAGCGACGAGGGCGAAAGCATTGTAAGGTCCTCGAAAATCGTGTCGGTGTTAATGCGCTTTGCAAAGTAATCGAGGAGCGTGTCCGTCGTTCCGAGCGGGTCTGCGCGCAGCGAGGACAGCGAGTTGAACGCGCTGCCGCCTATGCCGTCGTAGTCCTCCATTACCGTAAGCTGCCGCAGCAGCTGGTCCTCATACCACCCCGCGTACTGCCCGATACGCTCGTTCATGTGCAGCATATATAGCTTTGCGCCCGCGCTCTGCGTAAGCTCGTGCCACCACGAAACGACCTTATCAAAGTTAAGCGCCGCGTCCGAGGTTGAGCCGTACGCCTGCACAAGCGCGAAATCCGCATAGCCGCGCTCGATATAGCGCTTTGTGTCACAGTGACCGTCGTAAAGCGCCTGCACCGTGTCCGCCGTTGCAGAACCCGCCTCGTTTGAAGCGCTGTTCGCCCACATATCCGCGATAAGCAGCCCCACCGCAATGGTGTTGTTGGTTCTGCGTATAACCTGCGACATGGTGCGGATAAGGTACTCGTTCGTTTCGTAAAGCCAGTTTTCGTACCCTATGCCCGAGCCGCTGCAAAGGTACTGCGCGTACATCTCGGGCGTGTCGTAGGTGTAGTAGCCGCTGAGTATAACGCCCTCGCAAGGGTATTTCATGGCGAACTTGTGTACAAACGCCGAGAAGCCCTCCTTAAGCGAGCCGCCCTGCGCGATATGCCGCCGCAGCATTTTGCCCGCGTCCAGCACAACGTAGCCGTAAAGCCCCGCCCCGCGCGCCGCCGAAAGCGCCGCAGAGAGCGCTCCGCCGCCGTTTTCCACGTCGTAAAACGCGCTTTCATCTGTAGAAGCGTCCAGCATTACCGCGTTCATGCCGTAGCCCGCTATTTCCTCAAAAAGCGCCGCAAGCTCCTCCGCAGAAGCGCCGCCGTTCTCGTCAACGGCAAAGTCCACCGAGGGCGTGAGCCGCACCGCGCGCATATTCTCCTGTAAATAAAGCGCGTAATCCTGCTGCAGCGGCTGCGATTCCTGCGGCTGCTGCGCCGTAAAGCTCTCCTCGGACGGCTGCGCGAATGCCATTCCGCCCGAAAAAGCCGAACACGCGATTACCGCCGCCATAGCCGCGCCAAGCGCCCGCCGCCCTAAGCGCGCGAGCCGTTCCCCAAAGATGTTTGTTTTCATTTTCGTTTTCCCCGTGTTTATGTCTTTATCCGAAAAGCGCCTTAAGCGCCTTTATTTCTTTGTCTACCTGCGCCTTTACCGAGCTTTCGGGCGCAAACACGCTGCGGTAGCTGTAAAGGCACACGCCGCCGTAGGACTGCCGCTCCGCAGCGCAGGTGAACTGCCGCGGGATAATGTCGCTATCCGTTATCCACTCGCGCTTGCCCGCGCCCGCCCATGTATCCTCAAGCCCAAGCTTTGACACCGAAAGCCCCACGATAAGCGGCTTTCCGCCCGCAACCGCAAGCGCGTCCCATGTTGCAACGCAGGTTTCGTACGGCTGCGCGGAGTTGTCGAAGCCGTAATATATCTGCGGCATGATATAGTCGAGATAGCCGTCCGACGTCGTCCACTTCTTAACGTCCGCATACATCTGGTTGTAGTTGTTTTCAAGGCTGCCCTGGCAGCTCACCCCGAAAAGCGCGGAGCTGTTCGCGCCCTTTACCGCGCCGTAAAGCCCGCTTACAAGCCTGTCGCAGTTTGCAAAGCGAAACGCCGAGAGCGTGCCGAACGAGCTTTGCGAATACGCCGCGCTGTCGAACGACGCGTCCGTCGTCGGGTAAAAGTAGTCGTCGATGTGAACGCCGTCGACGTCGTAATTCGCGGCTATCTCCGCAGCGCCCGCCGCTATAAGGTCCGTTACCTCGCTGTAAGCGGGGTTGAGATAGTACGTGCCGTTTACGTTTACAATGTACGTACCTGCGCGCTCGCTCGCCCATTTGCCTATAAGCGTGCCGTCCGCGCCCGATATTTCGGATACCGCGCAGCAGCGCAGCGGGTTAATCCACGCCTGCAGCGACAGCCCGCGCGAGTGCGCCTGCTGCACCATTATTTCAAGCGGGTCGAAGTCCGCTTTCTTTCCGAGCATTCCCGTAACATACTTTGACTGCGGGAAAATGTCGCTGTCATAGTACGCGTCCCCGTGCGAGCGCACGTGAACATACACCGTGTTAAGCCCCAGCGCCGCGCAGTTGTCGAACGCCGCGCCTATCGCCTGCGTAAACTGCGCCGCCGTTTTCCCCGTGAGCATTTCCGCAAGCTCAATGTAGGATATCCACACGCCGCGCACCTCGCTGTAATTAAGCGCGCTGTAGCCGTTTTTGCCGTACGAGGGCAGCTCGGCGGGCTTTTGCTCGGGCTGAGCCGTCGTCGTGGTCTGCGCCGTTGTCTGCGCGGGCGGCTGCTGCGTTTCCGCAGGGGTTGCGGACTCTGCGGGCTTTTCCGTTTCCGCAGGCTTCTCCGTTTCGGCGGGAGCGGGCGCGGATTCCGCGGGCTTCTGCGCATTAACGGTTGTCGTAGATTCCGCGGGCTTTTCCGTTTCTGCGGGAATTGTGGATTCCGCAGGTTTCTCTGTTTCAGCGGGAGCTGGCGTTGATTCCGCCTGCTTCTCCGTTTCGGCGGGTATCGCAGGCTCTGAAGCCGTCGTCTGCACCTGCTGCGCGTCTGTCGATTCCCCGTCCGGAGCGCTTTCCGCGCGGCTTACAGCGCCCGCGTCTATAATGCTGATGTTCTGCGCCTCCCTGCTGCCGCAGCCGCTCAAAACGCAAAGCGCCGCCAGCAGGCACAGCGCGCCCCTTAGCTTTTTTCTCATGCTTTTCCCCTGTTATATGTCTGTATGTGTCTTTTTTTGTCGAACGGCATATGTCTATTGTAAGCCGCATATAATTATTCATTGTTATTATAGCAGTTATTTCCCGCGCTGTCAATAGGGCGCGCAGCGTAAACTGTAAAAATTCGGGCGAAAAATGTATCGGAAAACAAAAAAACTTGTTGAAATATACAAGAAAATGTGTTAAAATAGAAATAAACCTTTATTAACAAAGCGTAAAGGCAGCCGTTTCCGCAAAACCCTTTTGCAGCGCGAAAACGGCTGAATCCCCGAAAAACATGGAGGTCTTGAAATGAAGCGCGACCTGTCTACGCTTGAAATAAGCAGCGTTGTAAAATATAGGGTGATGTTTTTCAGCGGCGCTGTAATGAACTGCACGTTTTTGGTAATATTCCTTGTAACGCAGGTTTACCTGATGATGCTCTTTAACTTCGCGAGCGTTGCGTTCTACCTTATATCGGGGCTGCTTATCGGCACGGAAATAATCGAAAAGCACCCGCTTTCATGGACGAGTATCATGTACGCGGAGGTTACGCTGCACGGCCTGCTTGCAACGCTGATAACAGGCTGGGACAGCGCGTTTTACCTTTACATGATGGTAATTCTGGCGCTCGCGCCGTATATGCTGTTCATCACCTGCTCCGACAAGGTTTTCTGGCGGACAACGTTTATTATGGGCGGCGTTACCTGCGCGCTTTACTTCGCGCTTATATTCGTGCTTAATTTCCACGGACCGTTCATGAGCGTTGAGCGCGGAGAGCTTACCCCCGCGTCGGTGGTGGTAATGCGCGGCGTTAACATATTCTTCAACACGGGCATAATATTCCTGTTCACGCTTATTTTTATACTGGAGATTTCCGCGCTTATCCGCAAGCTGAACCTCACAAACGCGCAGCTTGAGTACACCGCCTCGCACGACGCGCTAACGGGGCTTTACAACCGCAACAGCCTGCGCGGGTTCTTAACGCAGCTTAAAAAGAGCAATGAAAGCTACTGCGTTGCAATGGGCGACCTCGACGACTTCAAGAAGATAAACGACACCTACGGTCACGACTGCGGCGACGCGGTGCTGCGCTCGGTTGCGGAGGTCATAGTCACCATGACGGGCGTGCGCGACCTTGCCTGCCGCTGGGGCGGCGAGGAAATGCTCATAATAATGTACGGCTCGCGCGAGGAGTGCCTGTTGCTTATAACGAGGCTTAAGGAGCAAATAAACAGTCTTGGCATAGAAAGCGGCGGCAAGCCCGTTAAGGTGTCCATGACGTTCGGCTTTGCGGACTACACCGAGGACGGCGAGGACAACATAGAGCGCCTTATTTCCCTTGTGGACAGCCGCCTTTATATCGGCAAGAAAAGCGGAAAAAATGTCGTAATTTCGCAGTAAAAGATACATAACGGCGCTTGACAGAGATATTTCGGAGTGCTATAATAATTATATGGGGAACGCACGAGCTGCGTAAAAATACATAGAAATATCCGTTTTCCTGTACGCCCGAGGTATGTCCGATGGTCGGAAAGCTGCGGCGCACGGGATATTTTTTGACGGAAAGCATTCATGCAGAGGGGCTATTCATGGTATTTTCAGATTTATTCTTTCTCTACGTCTTTATTCCTGCCGTTATGATATGCTATGCGCTCGCACGCTGCGCCGACAGGGCGTATGTCGGCGGCTTCGACAGCGGGCGCTATTCAAGACCTGCCAACACCGCGCCCTACTCGAACGCGGTGCTTGTCGTGTTTTCGCTTATTTTCTACGCATGGGGCGAGCCTGTATACGTCTTTCTCATGCTTGGCAGCGTGCTTATGAATTACGTTGTGGGGCTGTGCATAGACCGCGGAAAGCGCAAATCAAAGGCGGCGCTTGCGGTGGGCGTTACGCTTAACGTAGCTATGATTGCCGTGTTCAAGTACGCGGGCTTTCTCGCGGAGATTGTCGCGGCGCTCGGCGTGCCGCTGCCGATACCCGACATTGCGCTGCCTATAGGCATAAGCTTCTACACGTTCCAGTCGATTTCCTACCTTGCCGACGTTTACAGGGGCGAAGTCCCCGCGCAGCGCAGCTTCTGGTCGCTGCTGCTTTACATCTCAATGTTCCCGCAGCTTGTCGCAGGACCTATCGTGCGCTACTCCACCATTTCCGCGGAAATAAACGAGCGGCGCATTACATTCAGCGATTTGGCGGAGGGTTCGTTCCGCTTTCTTATAGGCCTTGGCAAAAAGGTAATTCTCGCCAACGAGCTTTCAGAGCTTTCGGGGCAGTTTCTTGACGGCGACCTCGGCGCGCTCACAACGGGCGGCGCGTGGCTCGGCATAATAGCGTTCACATTCCAGATTTACTTCGACTTCTCGGGCTATTCCGACATGGCTATCGGCATGGGGCGCTGCCTTGGCTTCCACTTTGACGAGAACTTTGAGTACCCCTACGTTTCCTGCACGATAACGGAGTTCTGGCGCAGGTGGCACATATCGCTCGGCAGCTTCTTCCGCGATTACGTGTATATCCCCATGGGCGGCAACAGAAAGCACCAGCCGCTCAACATCATGGTGGTGTGGTTTCTTACGGGACTTTGGCACGGCGCGAGCTGGAATTTCGTGCTTTGGGGCGTGTACTTCGGCGTGATAATAATGCTTGAGAAATACACGATAATCAAGGTGCGCTACAAAATCCCGTCGTTTATTCTGCATATTTACAGCCTGCTGCTTATCGTGTTCGGGTGGGTAATATTCTACTTTGACGACTTTACGCGGCTCGGCGGGTTTATTAAGGTGCTGTTCGGGTTCGCGGGCGCGGGCGGCGGCGACCTTATGCTGAAAAACACGCTTTTCACGAACCTCTGGCTGCTTATCGCGGCGGCGGTGTTCAGTATGCCCTTGGGTAAGCTTGTGCGCAGGCTCTACGACAAGGCGGGCAGCGCGGACAGCGCAGCGCCCCTCGCGCTTATGACGTTCGGCAAGATATGCTGCGCGTGCCTTATACTTGCAGCAAGCACGCTGCTTCTGATAGGCGACACAACGAACGCGTTCCTTTACACGAGATTCTGAGAGGTGTAAGATGAAACCGAAAAATACTAAGAAATACAAGCTGCCCAAACCCACGAAAAAGCAGCGCGTGATGAACGCAGTTTACCTTGCGTGCGCGCTTGTAGCGTTTGAAACGATAGGGCTTATGTTCGTTATATTCCCGCGCACAACCTATAGTGAAAGCGAGAAGCGCGAGCTTAAGCAGTTCCCAGAGCTTACCGCGCAAAGCTGGTTCAGCGGCGAGTTTGCAAGCGACGTGAGCGAGTGGTTCAGCGACACCGTACCCATGCGCGACACTCTCACGGAAATGTCCGTAAGCCTGCGCGAGCTGCGCGGGTTCAGGCAGTCGGGCATAAAGCTGCACGGCGTCACCGCGCCAAAGCCGCAGGAAAGCAAGCCCGAGCCGTCAGCGACAACCGCGCCCGCAACCACAGCGCCCGAGCCTGCAAAGCCCGACGAATCCACACCGCAGCCCGAGCAGACAACGCAGACCACCACGCAGGGCAACCACGAAATAGACGCTGTCGAGCAGCCCATCGACGCGGACGACAACCGCACGATAATCAACAACGGCATTGCCGTTGTGGGAACGCGCGCGCTAATGCTCTACGGCGGTAATTTCTCCGTCGGCAAGGAGTACGCCGAGGTGATAAACAAGTACAAGGAAGCGCTCGGCGACGTCAACGTGTACAGCATGATAATCCCGACGTCCTGCGAGTTCTACTCCCCCGCCGAGGTGCGCGCCTACTGCGGCAGCGAGCTTGACAACATCAACTACGTTATCGAGAACCTGCGCGACGACGTGCGCGCCGTGGACGTATACACCACCCTTGCAAACCACACCAAAGAGGCCATTTACCTGCGTACCGACCACCACTGGGCCCCGCTCGGCGCGTATTACGCCGCAAAGGAGTTCGCAGCGGCTGCCGGCGTGCCTTACCTTGACATTTCTGAGTACGAGGAGCGTGTGGTGCATGACTATGTAGGGACGATGTACGCCTACAGCGAGGATATCGTGATAAAGAACAACCCCGAGGATTTTGTGTACTACGTGCCGAAAAACGTCGAGTACACCACAACCTACTACGAGTACGAGCTGACTGACGGCAAGATTACGGGAGCTTCCGCGCCCGAAACGGGCAACTTCTTTATAAAGTACAAGGACGGCAGCTCAATGGCGTACTGCACGTTCATGGGCGGCGACTCGAAAATAGTACACGTTGAAACGAACGCTGGTACGGGGCGCAGCCTGCTTATTCTTAAGGACAGCTACGGCAACGCGCTTCCCGGATATCTGTTCGGGTCGTTCGACAATATTTACGTTGTGGATATGCGCTACTTCACGCATAACATAGTTGATTACATCAAGGACAACGGCGTAACCGACGTGCTTTTCGCGAACAACGCGTTCCACGCCGCGACAGCCTCAACGGTAACGTATTACAACAACTTCCTCACGCAGCAGGACTGGGGCTACTAAGCTCTGCATAATAACAATAATCCCCCTGTTTTTTCGCAGGGGGATTATCTATCGGGAAAGTATCCTTAATAGGCTTACGAGCCACCTAAATTCGGGCGAGGAGCGTTCAGATTCTAGGAATCAAAACAACGGCAAGGCAAAGGTTGCCCTTAGCTGCCCAGCTTTGGGACAAACGCCAAAAAGCCCTCATAGCCTTACGAGCAACCCAAATTCGGGTGAGGAGCGTTCAGATTCTAGGAATCAAAACAACGGCAAGGCAAAGGTTGCCCTTAGTTGCCCAGCTTTGGGACAAACGCCAAAAAGCCCTCATAGCCTTACGAGCAACCCAAATTCGGGTGAGAAGCGTTCAGCTTCTAGGAAACGGTATTTCGGCAAGGCTTTGTGCCTGCCGAAATACCGTTGACGACGAAGATGAGCGCTTATCGCCCGAATTTTTTTAGTGGTGGAATAGGCGGATTCCCGTAAATGCCATTGCTATGTTGTATTTGTCGCAGGTTTCGATAACGTTGTCGTCGCGGATTGAGCCGCCCGGCTGCGCAATGTACTCAACGCCGCTGCGGTGCGCTCTCTCAATGTTGTCGCCGAACGGGAAGAACGCGTCAGAGCCGAGCGCTACGCCCTTCATGGTGTCGAGCCATGCGCGCTTCTCCTCGCGGGTGAATATCTCGGGCTTTACCTTGAAGAGCCTCTGCCACGCGCCCTCGGCAAGCACGTCCATGTAGTCCTCGCCGATGTAGTTGTCGATTGCGTTGTCGCGGTCAGCACGGCGGATATCGTCAACAAACTGCAGCCCCATTACCTTGGGGGACTGGCGCAGATACCAGTTGTCCGCCTTCTGCCCTGCAAGGCGCGTGCAATGAATGCGCGACTGCTGCCCCGCGCCGATACCGATAGCCTGCCCGCCGCAAGCGTACGCCACGGAGTTTGACTGCGTGTACTTAAGCGTGATAAGCGCTATAGCAAGGTCATGCTGCGCGGAAAGCGGTATCTCCTTGTTCTTGGTGGGGCGGTTTGCAAAAAGCTCCTCGTTAATCACAAGCTCGTTTCTGCCCTGCTCAAAGGTTATGCCGTAAACCTGCTTGCGCTCGATGGGGTCGGGCGTGTAGTTCGGGTCTATCTTGATTATGTTGTAAGTTCCCCTGCGCTTGGACTTTAGTATCTCGAGCGCGTCGTCGTCGTAGCCGGGGGCGATTATGCCGTCGGATACCTCGCGCTGTATTATTCTCGCGGTGGAAGCGTCGCACACGTCGGACAGCGCGATAAAGTCGCCGTAGCTGCTCATTCTGTCAGCGCCGCGCGCCCTTGCGTATGCGCAGGCAAGCGGGGACAGCTCGCCGAGGTCGTCTACCCAGTAAATCTTGGCGAGCGTTTCTGAAAGCGGCAGGCCTATTGCAGCGCCCGCAGGCGATACGTGCTTAAAGGAAGTCGCGGCGGGATAACCCGTAGCCGCCTTAAGCTCCTTTACAAGCTGCCAGCCGTTAAATGCGTCCATAAAGTTGATGTAGCCGGGTTTGCCGTTAAGCACCTCAATGGGCAGGTCCGCGCCGTTCGCCATAAAAATGCGCGAGGGCTTCTGGTTGGGGTTGCAGCCGTACTTTAACTCCAGTTCGTTCATCGTTCGTTCTCCTTTACACGTTCCTGTTTACTATGCGGGATTCGTACTTGCCGGTTTCCAGGTCGATATAGCGCGTGAAAAGCGACACCTTGTTATCGGCGTTCAGGTTGTCCCACACAAACGCCGTGAAAGCGTCTATATCCATCTCGGGGATAAGCACGTTCTTAGGCTCGCCCTCAAAGCTCGGCAGCCTGCGAACGCCGCTGCATTCGCACTCGTCGCCCGCGTAGGTGTGGATAAAGCTGCCCTTTCCGTTCGCGGGGTCGCTGTAGGCAAAGGTGTACCTGCGGCAGGAGGAGGGGTCGCCGTCGGCGCTCTTAAGTATCGACATTGCGTAGTTCATGCCGCCCTTTTCCGCGTGGACTATACCCGAAATGCGGGGGGTGTAGTTGGGGCAGTCATCCTCAAACTCGCGCGTGCGCAGCGACTGCTCAAAGGTGAGCTGCCTGTCCATGCACTCGTAAATAGTGTCGGTCTGGTCGCCGTTGGTTACTATCGTCTTGTTGCCGAGAACGCGCACGGGCGCGTATATGATAAGGTGCGGGTCTACCATTTTCGTCGGGTCGAACGCCTGCGTGCGTATCCCCTCGCCGTCCTCAACGAAAACGCGGTTGCGGCTGTTCTCGCTTCTGCCCATGATGAAGTAGGCGATTACCGCCTTTTTCCCGTCCGCAGACCTGCCGATAACAATGCCCCTGCCGTGGTATGCAAGGGAATTAAGCTCCTTGTCAAGTGTGATGTAGTCCATTTTATCCTCCTGTTATACCGTACCGAGATAACATCTTGTGATATTCGGCACGGTTATCATTCCGTCCTTGCCGTACCTGTCGAAAAGCTCCGAAAGCGCCGCGCGCAGCGGCTCGTAATTTTCCTCGCCCTGCCGCTGAACATTTCCTCGTTCACGTCACGCCCACGCGTAGTTGCCGCTTTTTTTGCGCAGGCGGTCGTTCCACGGCGACACGCCAAGGTACTCGCCGACATACACCGGCTCGTTATCACGCACAGCCCACTCCACGGACAGGTCGGGCACGTCCGTAAAGGTGAGCCTTACGCTGTACGCTGCGGGCGATTCCTCGTCGGGCAGCAGGTCGTGCGCGTATGCCGTGAGCGCCGCGGGCTGCAAATGCTCCCGCACGTTTTCGGGCGTTATCTCGCACTCAATGTCGAACGCGTCCGCATTTTCCGCGATAACGTCGCGCAGGTACTCCGCCGAAGCCGCATAAAGCCCGCGCAGCAGCTCATCGGGCAGCCGCTCGAAGCTTTCAGCGCAGCGCCTAAGCAGCTCCTCGCCCGTTTTCTTGCCGAGAAGCTCAACGCCGCACCCGTATCTCTCGGAATAAAGCGTGCCGCCAAGCGCGCCGTAATAACCGCTCTCGGTTATCTCCACCCTGCTTTTTATCACGGTCACGCCGTTCTCAACGGCTATCCTGTCCTCGCAGAAAAGCGACACCGCCTGCGGAAGTATCTTCCACTCTGCCTGCTCCATAATGCGCCGCTGTAGCGTTTCGGGCGTGTCGCCCTGCTCCACCGCAACCGCCTTTTGCAGGATTATCGGCCCTGCGTCGCACTCCGCCGTAACGAAATGCACCGTAGCGCCCGATACCTTTACGCCCTTTGCAAGCGCCGCTTCATGCACGTGCAGCCCGTAGAAGCCCTTGCCGCAGAAGCTCGGGATAAGCGCGGGGTGAACGTTTATCATCTTGTTCGGAAACGCGCTGCACACCTGCTCGTCGAGTATCGTCATAAACCCCGCGTACACCACAAGGTCGGCCTGTTCCTCAATCAGCGCGCCGCGCATTGCAGCGCTGTACGCCGCCGCGTCCGCATAGTCCTTTCTCGGCAGAACGCGCGTTCTTATACCGTTTTCCGCCGCCCGTACAAGCGCGTAGGCGTCCGCCTTTGAGGAGATAACGCACTTTATCCTGCCGCCGTTAATCTCCCCGCGCTTCTGCGCGTTTATGAGCGCCTGTAGATTTGTGCCGCCGCCCGACACCAGCACAACTATGTTTTTCATTGCCGCCCCTCCGTTAAAGCCGCACAGCCGCCCGCGGTTTGCCCGTATGCGGCTGTGGTGTGGAATTATCCGATGATAACGCCCTCGCTGCTCTCGACAGTTTCGCCGATAACGTAAGCGTTCTCGCCGTTTGCCTTGAGTATCTCTACCGTTCTCTGCGCGTCCGCCTTGTCAACTACAAGCGCCATGCCAATGCCCATGTTGAACGTGTTGTACATATCATGCTCGGGTATGCCGCCCTCGCGCTGAATGAGCTTGAATATCGCGGGAACATCATAGCTCGCCTTGTCTATCTTCGCGGCAATGCCCTCGGGCAGCGCGCGCGGAATGTTCTCGTAAAAGCCGCCGCCCGTGATGTGCGATATGGACTTTACGTCTACCTTAGAAAGCAGGTCGAGAACGGGCTTTACGTATATCTTTGTAGGCGTAAGCAGCGACTCGCCGAGCGACATACCAAGCTCGGGATAGAAGCTCTTAAGGTTCTGCTCGTTGATGTTGAACACCTTTCTTACAAGCGAGAAGCCGTTGGAGTGAACGCCGCTCGAAGCAATGCCCACGATAGCGTCGCCCGCCTTGATTTTGCTGCTGTCGAGCATCTTGTCCTTGTCTACAACGCCTGTTGCATAACCCGCAACGTCGTACTCGTCAACGGGATAGAAGCCCGGCATTTCCGCGGTTTCGCCGCCGACGAGCGCGCAGCCCGCCTGCACGCAGCCCTCCGCAACGCCGCTTACTATGTCCGCAACAAGCTCCGGTACGTTCTTGCCGAGCGCAATGTAGTCGAGGAAGATAAGGGGCTTTGCGCCGCAGCAGATTATGTCGTTAACGCACATTGCAACGGCGTCAATGCCTATTGTGTTGTGCTTGTTCATCAGGAACGCGAGCTTTAGCTTCGTGCCAACGCCGTCCGTGCCGCTTACGAGAACGGGGTGCTTTATCCCCGTCAGGTCAGGCTCGAACAGCCCGCCAAAGCCGCCTATCCCCGAAATGCACCCGGGTATCTCGGTGCGCTTTATGTGCTTTTTCATCAGGCGTACGCCCTCATAGCCTGCGGTAACGTCAACGCCCGCCGCCTTGTAGCTTTCGCTGAAACTTTTCATGATAAACCTTCCTTGTGATTATTCTGCCCTGTAAAGCCGCCCGTAAGCGCGCTTATTCGTCAAACTTCATCTCAAACTTGTCCTTGGGTATCTCGCGCGGCACATCTATCGGGTAATTGCCCGTAAAGCATCCCGTGCAGAACCCGCACGAGGCGTTCTCCGCAAGCTTTACAACGCTCTCGGTGCTTAAAAAGCCGAGGGAATCCACGCCGATTATCTGCGCTATCTCCTCAACCGTGTGCTTGTTTGCGATAAGGTTCTCCTTGCTGTCTATGTCCGTACCGAAAAAGCACTCGCTTATAAACGGCGGCGAGGATATCCTCATGTGTATCTCTTTCGCGCCCGCGTGCCGCAGCAGCTTTACCACCTTTGCGGAGGTAGTGCCGCGCACAATGCTGTCGTCAACAAGAACTACGCGCTTGCCCTCTACCGTTTCGCGCAGGGCGTTGAGCTTTATGCGCACGGAGTTTTCGCGCATACCCTGCGAGGGCTGTATGAACGTTCTGCCTATGTAGCGGTTCTTCACAAAGCCTATGCCGTAGGGAATGCCGCTCGTCTGCGCAAAGCCGAGCGCCGCGTCAAGCCCGCTGTCGGGGCAGCCTATAACCACGTCCGCCTGCACGGGGTGTTCAAGCGCTAAAAAATTGCCCGCGCGGATACGCGCCCTGTGTACGCTCGCGCCCTCGATAACGCTGTCGGGCCGCGCGAAGTATATGTACTCGAACACGCACATAGAGCTTTTCTGCCCGCAGTGCGTGCGAATGCTCTGCAGGCCCTTGTCGTCTATTACAAGTATCTCGCCGGGTTCGATGTCGCGCACGAACTCTGCGCCTATGCTGTCAAGCGCGCAGGTTTCGCTCGCTACAACGTAGCCATCCCCCTCGGGAAGCTCCCCGAGAACGAGCGGGCGGAAGCCCTGAGGGTCGCGTGCGGCAATAAGCTTTTTCGGCGACATTATGCAAAGCGAGTACGCCCCGCGAATGCGGTTCATCGCCTTTTCCACCGCCTCCTGTATAGAGCCGCTGTGAATGCGCTCGTGCGTTATGGCGTAGGAAATTACCTCCGTGTCGCTTGTGCTGTGGAATATCGCGCCCTGCATTTCAAACTCGCGGCGCAGGTCGAGAGCGTTAATAAGGTTGCCGTTGTGCGCAATGGCGAGCGCGCCTTTCATATGGCGCACCACCATGGGCTGGCAGTTTGCGGTGTTAACGTTGCCCGTGGTGGAATAGCGGACGTGTCCTACCGCTATCCTGCCGTCCGCGAACTCGTCGAGAACGCGCTTTGTGAACACCTCGTTCACAAGCCCCAGCCCCTTGTGGGTCTGAAATACGCCGCGGTCGTTCACAACAATGCCGCAGCTTTCCTGCCCCCTGTGCTGAAGCGCGTAAAGCCCGAAATAAACCGACGAAGCAACGTTGCAGGGCTTGTTTGTATATATGCCGAAAACGCCGCATTCCTCATGGATACTGTTTAGCATTCTGTCCCCTTTCTGGCTTTATCAGCCGAAAAGACGGTGCATGACCTCGTTGTATGCGTCCTCAACGCCGCCCATATCCCTGCGGAAGCGGTCCTTGTCAAGCTTCTCATGCGTGGTGGAATCCCAGAAGCGGCAGGTGTCGGGCGAAATCTCGTCCGCAAGCAGTATCTGCCCGTGGAAGCGGCCGAACTCTATCTTAAAGTCGATAAGGTCGATGTTGAGCTTCTTGAAGAAGCCGAGCATGAACTCGTTCACCTTGAACGCGTACTTGGAAATGGTGTCAATCTCCTCCTGCGTTGCAAGGTCAAGGCCGAGCGCATAGTAGCTGTTGATGAACGGGTCGCCCAGCTCGTCGCACTTGTAGCTGAACTCGAGCGTGGGGGTCTTGAGCGGCGTACCCTCCGCAATGCCGAGCTTCTTGGAGAAGCTGCCTGCTGCAACGTTTCTTACGATAACCTCGAGCGGTACTATCTCAACCTTTTTAACAAGCGTTTCGCGGTCGTTAAGCTCCTTTACAAGGTGGGTGGGAATGCCCTCCTTTTCGAGAAGCCCGAACATATAGTTCGTCATTCTGTTGTTAATAACGCCCTTGCCCGTGATTGTGCCTTTTTTCTCGCCGTTGAACGCCGTGGCGTCATCCTTATAGGATACGATAACGTAGTCGGGGTTTTCGGTTGCGAAAACCTTCTTTGCCTTGCCCTCGTAAAGCTGCTCGCACTTTGTGTACTCCATGATGTGTTCTCCTTTGCTCTGATATGTTTCTTACGCAGGTCGTTTATCGGTCTGCGTTTTGGGTCAGATTTCCTTTGCGGACTGCTGCATTTTCCTGTCCGCTTCAAGGTTCTTCTCGTTCTGCCTGCGCCTGAAATCGGCGAGCTTCTGCGTAAGCTCCGCGTCGCCGAGCGCCAGTATCTGCGCTGCGAGGTGTCCCGCGTTCGCAGCCGCGTCGATGCCTACCGTTGCCACAGGCACTCCCGGCGGCATCATAACCGACGAAAGCAGCGCGTCCACGCCCTCGAGCGCCTTTGCCTTAACGGGTATTGCAATAACGGGGAGCGTTGTGTTGCCCGCGATAGCGCCCGCAAGGTGCGCCGCCATTCCCGCTGCGGCAATGATTACGCCAAAGCCGTTGTCAGCGGCGCTGCGCGCAAACTCCGCCACCTGCACGGGCGAGCGGTGCGCGGACAGAACGCGCATCTCAAACGGTATGCCGAACTCCTTAAGCACCTCTCCCGCCTTTCTCACAACGGGAAAATCGCTGTCGCTGCCCATTATTACCGCGACTTTTTTCTGTGACATATCGACCATTCCTTTCAAATAAAAAATAGCTGTATGGGTATACAGCTAAAAAATCACAGATTGAACCTATATGCACTTATTCCGTAAAATCCAGCCGACCTCTTATCTGAAAGTAAAGCATGATTTATCAAGTACATCATATCTGCTCCAATCGGTTTTATACGAAACTTTCCGTGCAAACATCACTATTTTATTTTACAACATTCCCCGCGCAATTGCAAGTGCTTTTGAGAAATTTCAACAATTTATCTCAAACGCGTGGAAAAATCCCCGCCAAAACCGTCAATATCTACATATTGTATAGCACACGGGGATTCTCTTACAGAATACGCGAGTTATTGATAACCAGCCCGAACCGCAGCCCAAGGAAGCCCGCGGCTGCGCGGCACAGGTCCATTCGCGTTAAGAATATCTCGAAATAGTCCATAACGGGGCTTATCGCCGCGTCTATCTCAAGGAAAAGCACCAGCTCCTTCTTGTCGTCCGAAAACGCAAGGCGCGAGCTTTTCGCGGCGTAATTCACGCGGTCGTGAATATCCCGCGCGAGGTTCTCGCTGCTCGGCACGAACGCCGTGCCGTCCTTTGCGCGCACGCGCGAGCGCCGCACGTCGCTCTTGTCCGCTAAGATAAGCGCGGCTGCTATGGGCGTTACGGGCTTTGCGGTGTTCTCGTCGTGGTTGCCTATGGCGCTTACTATCTGCGCTATCTCCTCTGCGGGCATACCCATGTTGTCAAGCAGCCTGAACGCCATTACAGCGCCGCTCTGCGCGTGGTCTATGCGGTTTATCACGTTGCCGATGTCGTGCATATACGCGGCTATCTGCGCAAGCTCGCAGGTGCGCGCGTCGTAGCCCAGCGTGTCAAGTATCTCAAAGGCTACCGCCGCCGCGCGCTCAACGTGCGCGTTTGAATGCTCCGTATACCCTATCGTACTCAGCACCGCGTCCGCGTAGTTGATGTAGGTCTGTATATCCTTGTTGCGGCGGATATACTCGTAGGTCACATTGCTCATTGCTTTCTCCTGTTCTTTCAGTCCATAAGGGCGTAAGCGCGCACATAGTCTATCTTTATCCTGTCGCGCAGGCTGTTCTTGTCTAATTTGTCATACGTCCACGACCCTGTTTCCGCGGAAATAATCATGTAAAGCGGAACTTCGCACGTACCGCCCGCCTCGTCGGCGTCCGTCCGCCATGTTTCCGCGCCGTCAACGTAGAAAACATACTCCTCGTGCGTCCACAGCACGCCGAAGGTGTGGTACTCCCCGTCGTATTCAAGCGGCGCTGTCGTACCGACAGAGCGGTGAGCCGCAGCATAGCCGTCCCAGTGGAGCGTATGCTGCACCAGTCCCTCGTCATAATAGGCGCTTTCGTACACGTCTATTTCCGTGCCGTCCCTGCCGCCGTTTTCCTCGCTCGCAACATTGTCGGTCATAAGCCAGAACGCCGTCCAGTACCCCGGCACGGTGTTAAGGGTCGTGCGTATCTCATAGTAGCCGTAGGTCTGCTCGAATAACCCCTTTGTCCACGCCGCGCCAGTCAGAATATTTCCCGTATCCCTTTCGGTCCGCGCGGATATTACAAGCTCTCCCCTGCCGTTGAGACGCGACATTGAATCGTCCCAGTAGTTCTCCTTGTCCTGCCGCTTCATTTCATCGGCGCGCGACCACTTCGCGGGGTCAAGCTCCGCGCCGTCAAAGTCGTCCTCAAACGTAAGCGACAGCCTGCGCCCGTCCACCACAAGGTCTGCCGATTCCTGCGCCGCCGCGGGAAGCGCCGCCACAAACGCCAAAAGCGCCGCTATTATGCCTTTCATTGCTTCTCCTTATCCGTGTGAGGGCGGTTGTTGTAAATAAACATAGCAAGCGCCGCCGCAAAGATTATCCCGTAGCCCAGAAAGCTCCACCCGTCGGGTATCTGCCGCATGAAAACGAACCCCAGCAGCGCCGCGAAGCCTATCTGCGAGTAGTCGTAAATCGACACCTCTTTCGCCGGGGCGAACGTGTACGCCGCCGTTATCGAGAACTGCCCGCCCGCAGCGCTCAGTCCCGCGCCCACGAGCGACAGCAGCTGCGCCGCCGTCATCGGCGAAAACTGCGCTATCGTAAGCGGCAGCGCCGCAAGCGTTGAGAACGCCGAGAAGAAGAACACAACGTAGTATCCCTTAACGCCCTTGCCCGTAGCCTTGCGCACAAACGTGTATGCAAGTCCCGCGAACATTCCCCCCGCGAAGCCCGCGGCAGAAGCCGCAAGGTCCGCGTTCTGGAACGTCGGCTTTATAACGAAAAGCGCCCCCGCGAACGCCGTGAGTATCATCGCCCATTGAAAGCCGTTCGCGCGCTCTTTAAGTATTATCGCCGAGAATATCATCGCAAAGAACGGCGACATCTTGTTGAGCAGCGAAGCGTCCGAAATGTTAAGGTGCGAGATGGCGTAAAAGTTGCACACCACCCCAAGGTAGCCGAACGCGCCGCGCATGAAAAGCTCCGCGCGCGCACCCTTCGGCGGGATAACGCTGCACTTGTTCTTTATAAGCGCGCCCGACGCTATTATCAGCGCGAAAAAGTTGCGGAAGAACGTTTTCTGCACCGTGGGGACGTCCCCCGAAAGCGACACGAAAAGGTTCATAAGCGCAAAAAAGAACGCCGCGCAAAGTATGCACAGCACCGCCTTGTTTTTCTGCGGAATTTTAGCTGCAAGCTCCTTTATCTTCATTTCTTCTGTTCATCTCTTTATCTGTGTATTTTACCCGCCCAGAAGCTCTATATAATACGGCAGCGCCGCCTCGAAACCCACGCCGTACTCGCGGCGGCAGGGGTCTGCCTTTGTAAGCTCCACGGCGCGGTAGGTGAACTTTACAGCCGTTCCCGCAGCCTGCGTGAGCGACTGCCCGCGCATATACGCGCCAAGCAGCGCGGAAGCGAATATGTCGCCCGTGCCGCTGCAAGCAAGGTCCTCCCTCGGCGTGAACGTTCCGAAAAACTCCGCGCCGTCAAGCCCCATAACTCCCGTAAGGCCGCGCCTGTCCTCGGGGAACGCCCCCGTGATGACCGCGCGGCGCGCGCCAAGCCCCTCAAGGTCCTTGAGCAGGCGCTTAAAGTCGTCGCCGCAGGGGCGCTCGATATATTCCCTGCCCGTAAGCATACACGCCTCGGTAAGGTTCGGCGCGATTATGTCCGCGCGGGCGCAAAGAGCGCGCATTTTCTCGGGGTAATCGGGCGTGAGGGCGGCGTACAGCCTGCCGTTGTCGCCCATAACAGGGTCTACAAAAACAAGCGCGCCGTCCCCCGCAAAGCGCTCTATAAAGCCGCAAATTATCTCCATCTGCGCGCTTGAAGCCATGTACCCCGTGTAGAGCGCGTCAAACGCTATGCCAAGCCTTGCCAGCATATCGCTTATCGGCGCTATCTCCTCGGTAAGGTCGCGGGAGTAGAAGCTGCTGAACCCAGTATGGTTCGACAGCACCGCCGTGGGTATCGCGCAGCACTCAACGCCCGCCGCCGAAATCACGGGAAGCGCCGCCGTAAGAGAACACCGTCCCACGCACGAAAAGTCCTGTATCGTTACAACGCGCTTCATTCTCCGCCGCCCCTTCTCATGTCGCCGAAATGGCGCACAAGCTCCGCGCAAAGCCCCGGTATCTCAATAGGCTTTGCGATATGCCCGTTCATGCCGGATTCAAACGCCCTGTTTACGTCCTCGATAAAGGCGTTGGCGGTCATTGCGACTATAGGCACGGCCGAAGCGTCGGGGCGGTCAAGCCCGCGTATTTTGCGCGTTGCCTCGTAGCCGTCCATTACGGGCATTTGTATATCCATAAAAATAAGGTCGTAGTAGCCCACCGCAGACCGCGCGAAGCACTTTACCGCCTCCTCGCCGTTTACGGCGTACTCAACGGCAAGCCCCGCCTCGCTCAAAAACTCGCCCGCAATTTCCGCGTTGAACGGCAGGTCCTCAGCCAGCAGCACGCGCTTTCCCTTAAAGTCGTAGTCAGACATACGCACGCGCTCGCGCACCTTAAGCTTCGTGTTTTCCGAGCTTCTGCCCTCGCCGCCGCGCTTTAGGCACACCGCAACGTCCACCGCAGACCCGCGCCCGGGTTCGCTCGCAATCTTGATATCACCGTTCATCATGCGCGCAAGGTTCATGGCTATGGGCATACCAAGCCCCGTCCCCTGCACGTTGCTTACGCGCTTTTCGTCCGCGCGCACAAACGGGTCGAACACCTTTTTCAAAAACTCCTGCGACATTCCTATACCGTTGTCCACTACCGTAAAAAGGTAACGGCTCACGTCCTGCCGCTCGGGTTCAAGCTCCACCGCGGTGAACGTCACCTCGCCGCCGTCGGGCGTGTACTTAACGGCGTTTGACAGGATATTCAGCAAAAGCTGCTTAAGCCTTGTGCTGTCGCCGATAACATCGTCGCGCAGCTTGCCTATGTTCACGGTGAGCTTGTGACGCTTTTTGTCTGCAAGCGGCTTTACAATGCTTATAAGGTCGCCGATAAACGCCACAAGGCTGAACTCCTCCTGCGCTAGCACGAACTTGCCGCTCTCAATAGCGCTCAGATCAAGCACGTTGTTGATAAGCTCCAGCAGGTGGTGTCCCGCGCTGTCTATCTTCTCCATGCAGTCGTTCACGCGTGCGGCGTCGTCTATATGCTCGCGCGCTATCGCGGACATACCGAGAATGGAATTGAGCGGCGTGCGTATGTCGTGGCTCATCTGCGACATAAACGCGGACTTTGCACGGTTTGCGTTGTTCGCCTGATTGAACGCGTCGCGCAGGGTCTGCTCAATGCGCTTTGACTCGCTGCGCTCCTGCGTAACGTTGCGCACTATGGTAAGACCCCACACCTCTTTCGTTTCAAGGTCCTGCGTAAGCAGCACCTGCTCGCGGAATACTCCGCGCCTGTCCGCTATCTCAAACTCGTACTCCGTGTCAAATGTGAACCGCTTTGAGTTGAACATATCAAGCAGCGTCTGCGTGCAGAACGTGCGGCGGAACACCTCCGCCTCCTCCGCGGTGGTAAAGTACTTCGACTTGCGCTCGATATACTCGTTGTACGAACATGGAATGCCGAGCTTAAGCAGCGGCAGCAGCGGCTGCGTGCCGTACTCCTCTATCGCTTCCTCAAAAATCGTGTCGGTAGTAACGTTGTAGGTGTAAACCGCCATTGCCGAGGACAGTATCGCCTTTCTGTACTGCCGCTCCGAGCGCAGCGCGAACTCCAGCGCCTGCTTGCTGCGCAGCTCCTTTTCCTTTTCGTCGTTTATCGGCATTACCGACACTATCGCCATATAGGGGCTGCGCTCCTCGTCCGCCGCGGACTGGAACGCCTGCACTCTCACCCACTCGTAGTCGCCGTTAGGCGAGGCTCTGTGGCGCATTTCCGCTTCAAGCAGGCGCTCGCCGTTAATAAAACTCTTGCTCAGGCTGCGCGTTCTGAACCTGCCCATAAGCTCCAGCCGCTGCGCGTCGTCAAGCTCGCATTCGCTAAGGTACACGCTCAGCCTGTCGTCAAAGCTGCCCATCTCCTCGAACCATTCCGCATACTCCCCCTGCCTTGTTTTGGAGGAATACGTCGTGCCTGTTTTGAGGTTTACAAGGTCAAGCTCGCGGTACGGCAGGGCTATGCCGTCAAGCAGCCTGCGGCGCAGCTCGTCCTTAAGCGCCTGCGCCTTTTTGGACTCCACCTCGGTGAGTATCACCATAAGGTCGTACTGCCCCGCTATCGGCTCAAGCAGGTGGACGTAGTGCTGCTTCATCACGCTCTGCCTGCCCGTTTTGGGGTGGGTGTAGTGGATATCGAGCGCCATCTCGCCGTGGTGGCTGTCGAGGTAGCGCCTTATCGTCTGGCGCGCGGTAAAGCGCCTGAACTCGTCCGCGTCGTCCGGCAGAACGCATTGCAGCGCAAGCTCGCGCCAGCCGTCGTAGGTTATCTTCCTGCCGACAAGCCCCGGCGACACATAGTCGCGCAGAACGAGAATGCTGTTGGTGTCTACCCCCGCCAGCGCAAAGAACGAAAACGACTCCAGCATTATGTCCATCGCCATGGTTTTGTAGAGCGACAGGTCCTTTTGCTGCTCCTGCGTTTGCGAGTGGTACGGCGCTATCTTGAAAAAGCCTTTTATCTGCGCGTGCTTTCCGTCGTTTTCAATAAGCACGCCCGTGCATGAAACGCTAGTAAGCCCCACGGTTTCGTGCCGCCAGCGAAAGCGCACCTCCGCCTGAAGCCCGCCGATACAGCTTGAAACCGCGTGCGCAATAGCGCCCCTGTCCTCGGGTACAACGCGCTCTATCCATTCGTTAAAGGTGCGCTCGGGACTGGCGCTGCGCTTCATTGCAAGCTTTTCAAGCACCTCGTCGTCCATTGTAAGGGACATGGCTCTGCCGTTTTCCGTGGTCAGGGTGTAAACGCCCGTCATGCCCGAGTTTACGCTGCCGCGCGATTGTTTCATGTGCTGTACCTCCAAGCCCGAACCCCGCGCACGGGGCGGCGTAATTTTAAGGCAATACCGCACAAAGATTGTACGTGTATTGCGCAGTCAGATTTTTCGTTAGATTGTACAATGAGGACGACGCAAGGCTTGCGCCTTGCTAGGACGAATTGTGCAATATAACGAAAAAGATGCAAGCAAGACACGTGCAAAATCCAATAAATGGTCTTTGCGCGGTGTTGCCTTAATCCCTGCTGTAAAGGTCGCGGGTGTAAACCTTGTCGGAAACGTCCGACAGCTCCGCGCTGCGGCGGTTGGCTATGATAACGTCCGAAATGCGCTTAAACTCCTCAAAGTCCCCGCATATCTCATAGTTAAAGAAGCCCTGCCCCTTTTTAAGCGTAGGCTCGTATACGACAACGCGCAGCCCCTTTGCGGAAAGCCGCTTCATAATGCCCTGTATGGAACTCTGGCGGAAGTTGTCCGAGTTGGACTTCATCGTAAGGCGGTATACGCCCACGGTCTTAACGCCGAGCGCCGCTATGTGGTCCGCAATGTAGTCCTTGCGGGTGGCGTTCGCGGAAACTATCGCGGTTATGATGTCGTTAGGCACGTCCGCAAAGTTTGCGAGAAGCTGCTTTGTGTCCTTTGGCAGGCAGTAGCCGCCGTAGCCGAACGAGGGGTTGTTGTAATGCCCGCCGATACGCGGGTCAAGGCATACGCCGTCGATTATCTGGCGCGCGTCAAGCCCCTTCATTTCCGCGTAGGTGTCAAGCTCGTTGAAGTACGCCACGCGCAGCGCAAGGTAGGTGTTTGAGAAAAGCTTTACCGCCTCCGCCTCGGTGGGGTCGGTGTAAAGCACGGGGATATCCTGCTTTACAGCGCCCTCGCACAGCAGCCCCGCGAACATCTTCGCAGCCTCGCACGCCTGCTCGTCGTCGCGCGGCGCGCCCACGATTATGCGCGAGGGGTAAAGGTTGTCGTAAAGCGCCTGCCCCTCCCGCAAAAACTCGGGCGAGAATATTATCCTGCCGCACTCGTACTGCTTTCTGATACCAACGGTGTAGCCCACGGGAACGGTAGATTTTATAACTATTACCGCCCTGTCGTTTACGCCCAGTATCTGCTCTATAACGCTCTCTACCGAGCTTGTGTCGAAGTAGTTCTTTTCGGTGTCGTAATTCGTGGGGGTCGCGATAATTATAACGTCCGCGCTCGTATAGGCGCTGCGCCAGTCCGTTGTGGCGGTAAGGTCAAGTTCCTTTTCCGCGAGGTATTTTTCAATGTACTCGTCGGCTATCGGCGAGCGGCGCGCGTTGATAAGCTCCACCTTTTCCTCAATGATATCCACCGCCGTAACGCTGTGGTGCCGGGAAAGCAGCACGGCGTTTGAAAGCCCGACATATCCCGTTCCTGCGACTGTTATCTTCATCTTATTTATCCCCTTGTGTAAATTTTGTGGTATTTTGTAATATTATGCCCGAATCACGGGCGCAGCTGTACACTTTATTATATAACGTTATTCGCCTTTTGTCAAGACTTACGCAAAATAATCGCCGCCTGCCGCGCCATGTAATATTGTGCTTGGGAACCTCTAAAAACCGGTTTGAAAAGGGAAAATGGGTAGAGTGCGCCGAATGCGATGAAAGCCGACGAAGTAAGGCTGTATGCCTTACGAGGAGGTTTGAAGAAGCAGTCGGTGCGCTATACACATTTTCACTCAAACAAGGTTTTTAGAGGTGACCGCTTATTATTTGCGAAAACTGTTGAAATCGCGCGGAAACTGTGGTATACTATAACCATGTGAAAGGAGGACTTGCAGTTGATAAACGCCGTGTACCCTGCGCCGCTCAGCCAGACGGCGCTGCCGTTTTACCTCACGGGCGCGGGCGTGTGCGACCCCGAGTACGACGTGCGACGCGAAACGGGGCTTGCCTCGCACCAGCTGCTGTTTACCGAAAGCGGCTGCGGCATACTCGAGGTAAACGGGCAGACCTTCAGGCAAAGCGCGGGCAGCCTGTTTTACTTAGCGCCGGGCGTTGCGCACCGCTACCGCCCCGAAAACGGCGAGTGGCGCACCTGTTGGGCAGTCTTCCGCGGGCGCGAGCTTTCCGAGATAATGCCGCGCCTTGGCTTTAACGGCTATGCAAGCGCAGAAAACGCCGTAACGGACGAAATGCGCGCGCTGTTCACGCGGGTGCTTGCGGCGGCTTCAGACCCGCTTGGCGTGGAGAAATGCTCGCTGCTTGTGTACGAGTATGTGCTTGCCGCGCGGCGGGCGCTGTTCTTCCCCGCCGCGCGCAGCAGCGAGCCTGTACAGCGCGTGCTTGCGTTTGTGGACGAGCATTACGGCGAGGACATCACGCTCTCGCAGCTTACAGAACTCTGGGCGGGCGGGCGCGCCGTAACGCCGCAGCACTTCTGCCGCGTGTTCAGAAGCGCCACGGGTATGCGCCCCATGGAATACATAGCCCGCAAGCGCATAGCGCGCGCAAAGCTTATGCTGTGGAACACCGAAAGCACCGCAGCGGAAATAGGGCGGCAGTGCGGCTACGCCGACCCCACGTATTTCGGCGCGGTATTCCGCAGGTACGAGGAGATTTCCCCCGGCGAATACCGCAGGAAAAAAGGCGCGGACATCATCTGAAAACAAATCGTTGCACGATACTGAACACATTCAAGGGGATAATATGGCTAAATATACGGAAAACTACACTAAACGAGGGAAGATAATATGCGCGGCGCTCGCGGTGCTGTGCGGCGCAGGAATAGTGACGTCAGCGGCGCTCGGCGTTGAGAACGCCCGCCTTAAGGCGCAGATTGAGCGGCTGACGCGCGCGGACGCGCCCTATACCGAGGAAACGAGCGAGCCTGCGCAGAGCGCTCCCGACGAAAGCGCCGCGGAAACCGAGGGGCGCTACCCTATGATTCACGGCGCGGCGCTAAACACGCGCGATATGTCCCGCCTTATAAAAGGCACGGACGAGCGCTTTACGCTCTACGGGCGCGACGGCAGCCGCAAAAGCAGGCTCGGCGTGGACGTTTCCTCTCATCAGGGGAAGATAGACTGGCAGGCGGCGGCAGCGGACGGCATAGAGTTCGCGTTTATTCGCGCGGGCTACCGCGGGTACGAAACTGGGCGGCTTGCGGAGGATTCCCGCTTTATTGAGAACGCCGAGGGTGCTTACGCCGCAGGAATAGAGGTTGGACTGTACTTCTACTCGCAGGCGCTTACCGAGCAGGAGGCGCGCGAGGAAGCGGAGTACCTCGTGTCCTGCATTGAGGAGCTTAACGCAGAAATAACGCTCCCGCTCGTGTTCGACTGGGAGCTGCCCGAGGGCGAAAACGTGCGCACCGAGGAGCTGAGCGGCGAGGAGCAGACGCGCTGCTGCGAAGCGTTCTGCGCAGCCGTGCGCGAGGCGGGCTACGAGGCGGCGTACTACTCGTCCGTGAACACCGCGATATTCCGCTACGATTTGGCGGCGCTGCACGACGAAACGCTCTGGCTTGCGCAGTACACCGACGAACCCGACTTCCCCTACCGCCACGATATATGGCAGTTCACCTGCTTTGGCAAGGTAGACGGCATAGACACCTACACCGACCTTAACCTTATGTTTATTGACTAACGGAGGCACAGCATGGAACAGATGAAGCTTGACTGGAACAAATACCTTGAAACCGCGCGGCAGGCTGCCGCAGAGGGTATGGTGCTGCTTGAAAACAACGGCGCGCTGCCCCTTAAAATTGACGAAACGCTCGCAGTTTTCGGGCGTATACAGGAGCATTATTATAAGAGCGGCACAGGCTCGGGCGGGCTTGTAAACGTAACCAAGGTGTGGAACATCACCGAGGGGCTTGAGGAGTGCGGCATTACCCTTGAGCCGACCCTGCGCGCCGTTTACGCCGCATGGGAAGCCGAAAACCCGATAGACAAGGGCGTAGGCTGGGGCGGCGAGCCGTGGTCGCAGCGGGAAATGCCGCTTTCCGACGAGGTTTGCGCCGCAGCGGCTAAGGCAGCGCCCGCAGCGCTCTGCATAATCGGCAGGACCGCAGGCGAGGAGCAGGACCAGAGCGAGAGCGGCGGGTCTTACCTGCTGTCCGATACGGAGCTTGAAATGCTGCGCACCGTGCGCCGCTATTTCCGCAAAATGACCGTCGTGCTGAACGTCGGCG
Source organism: uncultured Oscillospiraceae bacterium (assembly GCA_934462925.1). Taxonomy (GTDB): domain Bacteria; phylum Bacillota; class Clostridia; order Oscillospirales; family Ruminococcaceae; genus CAG-115. The sequence continues at coordinate 28,676 of CAKSIT010000019.1, forward strand.
GCATTATAGACATGAAGTGGGTCGCGGACGTCTCCCCCGACGCCGTGCTTTACGCATGGCAGGGCGGCATGGTGGGCGGCCTTGCCACGGCGGACGTACTCACGGGCAGGGTATCCCCCTGCGGCAAGCTTACGGACACCATTGCCCGCAGCATTTCCGACTACCCCTCAGCGCCATATTTTGGCGACACGCTGCGCAACTTCTACAGCGAGGACATTTACGTCGGCTACCGCTGGTTTGAAACATTCGCGCCCGAAAAGGTGCTTTACCCGTTCGGCTGCGGTCTGTCCTACACAAGCTTTGATATTAAGCCGCGCGCTGTCGTTCACTCGGGCGGGACTGCCGCGGAAATAACCGTTGATGTTACCAACACGGGCGGCGCGCACGGAAAAGAAGTAGTATGCGTGTACGTGAGCGCTCCGCAGGGACGGCTCGGCAAACCCGCGCGCGTGCTGTGCGCCTTTGCAAAAACGCGCGTTCTCGCCCCGCGCGAAACGCAGACCCTTACGCTGCGCGCAGACCTCGCGCTCGTTTCTTCCTACGACGACGGCGGCGTTACCGGCGAGCGCTTCTGCTATATCCTCGAGGAGGGGCGCTACGCGTTCTACGTTGGCACGGACGTGAGAAGCGCGGCTCTCGCGGGGGACGCAGAGCTTCCGCAGACCGTGGTTTCCCGCTGCAAAACGGCGTGCGCGCCCGTGCTGCCGTTTGAGCGCATTGTAAACAAAAACGGCTTCCCCGTTAAGGAAGCAACGCCCCTTTGCACAAAGGACATGGACGAGCGCCGCACGGAGGAGCTTCCCGCAGAAATACCGCAGACGGGAGATTGCGGCATAAAGCTTTGCGACGTTGTAAGCGGCGCGCACACAATGTCGGAGTTCATAGCGCAGCTTACGGACGAGGAGCTTAGCTGCATTGTGCGCGGCGAGGGCATGGGCAGCCCGCTTGTTACGGCGGGAACGGCGAGCGCGTTCGGCGGCGTTACAGAGTCGCTGCGCGAAAAGGGCGTACCCTGCGGCTGCTGCGACGACGGCCCGTCGGGAATGCGCCTTGACTGCGGCACAAAGGCGTTTTCGCTGCCAAACGGCACAATGCTTGCGTGCGCGTTCAACACCGAGCTTGTGGAGCGGCTGTACGCGCTCGCAGGCGTTGAAGTCGCCGCAAACAAGGTAGAGTGCCTGTTAGGTCCCGGCATGAACATTCACCGCCACCCGCTCAACGGCCGCAATTTCGAGTATTTCAGCGAAGACCCGCTTGTTACGGGAAAAACCGCCGCCGCGCAGGTACGGGGGCTTCACAGCGCGGGCGTTTCGGGAACGATAAAGCACTTCTGCGCGAACAATCAGGAAACGGGGCGGCACGTTATAGACTCCGTTGTATCTGAAAGGGCGCTGCGCGAGATATACCTGCGCGGCTTTGAAATAGCCGTGAAAGAGGGCGGCGCGGACAGCGTAATGACGACCTACGGCTCGCTCAACGGCCTTTGGACGGCTGGAAACTACGACCTTTGCACCACCATACTGCGCGGAGAATGGGGCTTTAACGGCATGGTGATGACAGACTGGTGGGCGGACATCAACGAGCGCGGCACGCCGCAGGGCAAAACGAACTTCGCGCAGATGGTACGCGCGCAGAACGACGTTTACATGGTATGCGCCGACAGCGCCCGCAACAACGACAACACGCTGTCCTCCCTTGCGGAGGGGCTGCTAACGCGCGGGGAGCTTCAGCGCTGCGCCGCGAACATCTGCGCCTTTGCCGCGCACAGCAACGCAATGCGCCGCCTGTGCGGCGCAATGCCCGAAATCGTGATAACAAACCGCCCCGCGGACGAGAACGCGGAGCAGAGCGGGGACGTTGTATTCCACAAGCTTGACGGCGCTGCGGTAATACCGCTCGAGGGCGTGTCCACCGAGCGCGGCAGCAGCTACGTGTTCGCGCTGGACGTGCAGAAGCTCGGCAATTACCGCCTTACGCTCACCGCGAAAAGCTCGCTGTCGCACACGGCGCAGCTGCCCGTAACGTTCTTTAAGACGGGCTTCCCCGAGTGCGTGTTCACATTCAGCGGCACGGACGGCAAGTGGGCGCAGATAGAGCGCAGCGCGATATTCTATTCCCGCTTCATCACGTGCAGGCTCTACTTCGCGCAGGGCGGTCTGGAGCTTAAGGAGCTGTCGTTCGACTTTCTGAGCGAAACAATCGACGGGCAGATGAGCTGAGCCGCGCGGTTATCACAAAAAATCTGCCCCCTTCGCACAAGGGGGCAGAGAAATTACGGGGGTGTTTTGCGACAGCCCCGTTCAGTTTATATTATTAAATAAAATTGCAGGGGGCTGGCGAGAAAGGTGCAGCTGCTAGGAAACGATACTTCGGCTAGGCTAGGGTTGCCCTTGGTTGCCCGACATCGTGTCGGGCTTTTGGGGCAACGGCACAAACTTCCTGTTTGTGTGCTGCCGAAGTGTCGTTGACGACGCAGATGTGCCTTTATCGTCAGCCCCGTTTTATGTATTTAGGTGTGCGGGTAGTACTTGTCGTAATGAACCAACTCGTCAAGCAGCATAGGAACCATTTGCTTTGCGTTCTCGTCGTTAAACTGGCACGTGCCTACCGCCATGTGACCGCCGCCGCCGTATTTCAGCATAAGGCTGCCGACGTTCACGCGGCTTGTGCGGTTAAGAATAGAATAGCCCACCGCGCACGAGCAGCCCTTGCCGCCCTTGCCGTCTACTATCCAGCAGGAAATGTTCTGCTCGGGATAAAGCGAGTAAATAAGGAAGCGGTTGCCCGTGTAAATCGGCGAAACGCCGCGCAGGTCGCTTATAATAACGTCGCCCTCAACGCGCGTGTACTTATGTACCATTTCCTTAAAAAGCTCGGTCTGCTCGTTATAGAGCTTTATGCGCTCCTGTATGTCGGGCATGGCGAGTATCTCGTCCGTACTCATATACGCGCAGCACTTAAGCAGCTTTTCCATAAGCTGGTAGTTGCTTATCGTAAAGTTTCTGAATCTGCCAAGACCCGTTCTGGGGTCCATAAGGAAGCCTATGAGAATCCAGCCCGTGGGGTTGAGAATCTCATCACGCGTGAGGTTGCCGCTGTCAACCTTGTCCACCGCTTCCATAAGGTCGTCAAAGTTCGGGAAACGCTCCTTGCCGCCGTAATATTCATATATAATACGCGCGCAGCTCGGGGTGATACGGCTCTCGCCCTTGTATTTGCCCTTGTACTTTTTGCGCTCCTCCTCGCTTGAGTGATGGTCGAACCACAGCCCTGCGCCCTCAACGAACGGAACGTTTGCAAGGCAGTCGTTCTCCGTCACGGGAACAAGGCCGTCCTGCAGGTCCTTCGGGTGGGCAAATGTCCATGAATCGACAACACCCGCGCACAAAAGCAGCGCGCCGCAGGCAAGTCCGTCAAAATCCGAACGCGTAATAAGTCGCATAGCCATTGCTGAGTACCTCTCTCTGTGTGGTGATTTGCCCGCAGCGCAACCCGCGGGCGGAGCGCCGCACTTGTCATGCGGAACATCTCCATATTTACATTATATCAAATCCTCAGACAAAAATCAACAGCATTTTCAAAAAAAATCTATTATTTTTTGGACATAATTTTCCATAGCCATACCCTGCGCACGCCCGCAGCTTTTTGTGCCTTGGCATAAAGTTCGCACAGCAGCCCGTGGAGAACGCCGCGCTGCTCCTCGTCCATATCCCCGCTGCCGAACGCCGCCTGCTGCAGCGCCGCAGCGTGCTTTGCAAGCCCCGTGCCGAAGCGGCTGTCGCACCGCGCGAAAAACGCCTCGGGCAGCTCGCCGTTCGCGGGCGACATTTTAAGGAACGCAAGGATATCCGTAATCGCCTCGTAAATGTCGCGCGCACTCTCCCCCGCTTCGCCCGCCGCAAGGTTCGCAAGCGAGCGCTCTGCGCGCTTTTTAAGCCCGTAAAGCGCGTACACCGCGCACGCCGCAGCAATAATCAGCGCGGCAGCCCCTCCCGCTATGGCAAGGATAAGCGTGATATTCACGCGGCTTTCCGCAGGCGCAGAGGGCGCGGGCGCGGTGGTGTGCGCGGGCACGCCGCTTGTGGCTGCGGACGTAACAGGCGCGGGGCGCGTTGTAGCGGCGGGCGCTGTAGTCTGTATCGCGGGCTGCGCGGGTGCGGGGTTCGCCGCAGAACTTGTCGGGTCGAACGTCACCCAGCCGTACTGGTCAAGGTATACCTCCGTCCATGCGTGCAGGTTCTTTGCGCGCAGCGTTACCACGCTGCCAAGCGCGGGGTCTGCAACAAAGCCCGTGCAGTACCGCGCGGGAACGCCGCACTCGCGCAGCAGCAGCGTGAGCGCGCTTGCATAAAGCGAGCAATGCCCGCTTTTGGTTTCGTTAAGAAAGCTCATTACAGGGTCTGCCGCGCCGTTGTCGGTTGTGAGCGAATATGCGTAGTTGTCGCGCAGGTAGTCGCTTATAAGCTGCGCGCAGGCGTAGCGCGTGTACGCCCTGTTGGCAGCCCCGTCAGTCCACGGGTAGTCCGCAAGAAGCTCGTCCGCCTTATCCGCAAGCCCCGTTTCCCGCAGGAAATTCTCAAGCCCTCCCGCCATTCCGTCAGGGACTTTTGTGTACGCCTTGTTCACGTATTCCGCGTATTCCGTAAGCACAGCGCCGCCGCTCATTTCGGGTACTACCACGTTGAAAATGCTGTTGGGCGTTACCGCCCACTCCGCAAAGCACATCAGCACGGGGTTAAGGTACTGCATTCCGTCGCCGCTGCTGTCAGTCGAGGTGTACGCAGGCACAAGCGCTGTACACTGCACGGTATTCACGTTGTCGAAGCTTTGGTTTACGCGCACCACATAGTCGCCGTAAACGTCGAACAGCTCGCTGTCGTAGTAGGCGTACTCCGACGTATACGCGGGCAGGAACACGACCGACGTGTCGCACAGGTAATCTATCGTAACGTCCGCCACGGAAATAATGTTGTCCGCCTCGTAACCGCCCATCTGCATCATTGAGTGGATAACGCGCGCCTCGCACGGGCGGTATACCCTGTCAAGGCGAAGCCTGCCGCTGCGCCACTCGCGCGGCTCGTTGTTTACGGGAGAAGTCCACGACGTACCCGTAAAATCAATGCCTATATCGCCGCGCAGGTACACGGGCGCGCTTCCGCTCACCGAAACGCGCAGTATCTCCTCGTCGCCCGTGCCGGGGGACACAACGTTCAGCGAATCCTCGCGCCCGTCGCCCTGCGGGGTGGTGAAATACTCCGAAGCCCTGCCGCCGTCAAACGGAGAGGATGTAATGCCCTGCTCGCCGCCAAGCCCCGTCACAAACTCGTAAACGGCGCTGTAGTCTATGCTGCTGCCCCTGCCGAACGCCGCGGAAGCCGCTATACCCGCGCACGCGAACAGAGCCGCGCAGTACATTCCCACCGAAAAATACTTTGAATAATACACCGCCGACATACTAACGCGCTTGGCGTAGTCCGCCCTGCCCATGCCGCGCCTGAACTCATGCTCCTCAAACGCCGCCGCCCTGCGGTAATCGGGCGAGCCGCCGCGCGCGGGCGCAAGCCCTCCGCGAAAGCACACCCTTACAGCCGCAGCCGCAGCCGCAAGCGCCGCAAACGGCAGCAGCCACGCGTTAAACTCCAGCCGCTCCGCCGCAAGCAGCGGCACTGCCATAACGATAAGGCAGCACACGGGCGGCACAAACGCAGGCTTGCGCGCAAAAGCCGCCGCGCACACAAGCGCGAACACCACGCACATAAGCCCGCAGCCAAGCTCCACGCCGCCCACGTAGTCCGCGTTAAGCCCCGTTAAAAGCTCCTGCTGGTTAAACAGCAGCCCCTCGGGGTCGAAAAAGCGCCCCTTTGCCGAGAGCATGAGCGCGTCCGCAAAATACGAAAGCCGCGCGCGCACCTCGTCAGAAGCGGTGAACGCCGCCCACGCAGCGCCCGCCGCCATAACGGGTATTGCAATGCCGCGCCTTACAAACGCAAAAATAAGCGAGAAGCCCGCCGCCGCAGCGGCGCACACCGCGCCCATCACCCAAAGCCGCGCGGGCAGCTCGTACTCCGTCAGCAGAAACATCATTCCGCAAACGGCGAACGCGCAGCACCAGAGCAGCTTTTTCAGCATCAGCAGCGGCGCTTTCGGCTTCTCGCCGTAATATCTGTCATATACCAGCACCCCGCAGGGCGCGTTTCTTTTACTCATGAATGTTGTTATTCCTTGAACCTAAGTCTTAAAGCTTACTGTGTGAAGATGTGTATACCGTGCTTTTTAAGCGAATCGTTGATATATGCGTAGTGCATATTCTCCCATTGCTGATAGTCGTTAAAGCTCTCGAGCTTAACGTCGCCCTTTATCTGCGTTACAACAGCTGCCGTACCAAGCACAGAGCCGTTCCAGATGTAGCCCATGCCCTTGTGCGCAGCGCGCAGCGCGGCTATTTCGTCCTGCCGCGTGTATTTCGGGCAAATCACCCTGTCAAGCGTGAAGTCGTCGTGCGCGGGCGCAGCCGTGCTTACGCCAAGGCACTCCTCAAGCGAGGGCGCAATGCCCCCCACGCCAAAGAACCCGCATATCTCCGAAAAATTCATTGAAAGCAGCGTGTTGAAGCACTTTGCAACTATATTCACCATAGCCCGCGCAAGCCCGCTCTCGTCGTCCTCGGGTATCTCAAGCATTCCCGAAGCCTTGAACGCGCGCGACAGCACCTCCTCGGGCAGCTTCTCAACAAGCTCGTCAAGCTTTGCCGCAACCGCGGGGTCGGACACCGAGAACGCGTCCTTTGCGCACGTATCCTCGCTCTCGCGGGATATCTGCTCGATTATCGAAGCGCGGTTCATGGCAATGTTCTCAAACGCCTCCGCAGCCTTTGCGAGCGTTCCATCAAGGTACTCGTTCAGCGTATCGTACTCCTGCTTGTAAAACTCCCGCATGGTAGCCGACGTTTTAAGCCTGCGCGAATACTCCGCGTAGTCGCGAAGCTCGTAGATATACTGGTCCACAGCCTTTCCCACGAAAAGCGCGGAGGTCTTTACCTTCATATACGCGCCGCTTACAAGGCTGCGCGCGCGCTCCACCTGCTCCTCCATGTCGGAGAACTCCGCGTTTTCCTTTGCAATGGCAACGCGCAGGTCCGCAAGGCACTTTTTAACTATCTCAATAGCGTAGAACGGACCTTTCTCCATGTCTGTCTTTGCAGCCTCGCACGTGGAGATTATCTCGTCCACTATCTCCTTGCCGCATATCTCCGCGCCCTTTTTCGTAAGGTCGGACATTTTCTGCGCCCACTCGTCAACATACCCCTGCGAGCCGTCCGAGCTTATCTTAAGCGCGCGCGGCGAGAACGTCGGGTTCAGCTTCTCGTCGAACTCAAGCTCGGGCAGAGCGCCCGCCTTTGAAGCGAGCAGCATACCGTCGGGCGTTACCCTGCTGCCGAAAAGCCCAAGCTGCCGCTGCCCCACGGAGTTTGCGTTAAGCCTGTGGTTAAGCAGCGTAAACACCCTCACCGACAGATACGAAACTATTTTGCCCATAGGCACTTCGCGCACGCTTACGCCGTAGGTAAGGTAGCGGAAATCGTGCGATTCGTGGGGCTTTAGCATATTGTAGGACATTATGCGCTCCGCGTCGTCGTCCTTTGCAAAAACCATTTCCGCGCGCGACATTATCTTCTCCGCAGCCGTGTCCACCGTAAGCGCGTAGCTAGCGAGCGCGGGCAGTATCTGCACGGAGTTGAACGGCACTTTGTCCGACGTTACCTCGAACGCCGCGGAGTACCTCTGCGAAAACGGCTTTTTGTGGCATTGAAACAGGTCGAGCTCGTTTTTGGTTATCATGGTGTTGGCGTAGTAATTGCCAAGCTCGCGCTGGTCCTCCTCAAAAAGAGCCGCCGTGTCCGCCGCAAAAAGCGACGCGTCTATCTTCACGGGGTACGAAGCGTCCTCGAAAAGCGAGCGCAGAATATACGCCATATCAATAAACATTCCCCCGAAGAACACGTCGCCCATGTTGCCCGTTATCACTATTTCAAGGGAATCTCCCTTTCCCGCAAACGCCGTTATCGCCTCTCCCATGCGCTTAAGCAGCTGCTTCATGTAGTGGAAAAGCGCAACGCGCCCGCACTGCCGCTTGGTAAGCCCGTAGGTGGGCGTCGCGGGGGAGTAGTTCTTAAGCCCCGTGTCGAACCACTCGAGCGCGTACTGCGGCAGCCGCGCGGGGCTGTTAAGGTACTTGTATATCGCTTCCTCGGGGACTATGGGCAGGCACTCCGACGGCTCAAGCGCCGTCCCCTCGTACGAGGCGCTTTCAAGCAGCTTATCCTCGCCTATAGCAAAAAAGCGCACCACCTTGTCGTCCGTGCCAAAGCGGCGCTGTGTAAGGTGCTTGCAGCGAAGCAGGCAGTCAACGCCGTTTTTGCCTATGCCGATAACGAAAAGGCGGTTGCTGCCGAACGAGTCCTTATGCCCGCCGTAAAGCTTCTGTATACGCTCGGGACTCAGCCATGCTATTTTTCTTTCTATTTCCATGATAACACCCCCGAAATCGCTATATATCAAGCAGCTTATTCGTAAAAGCTGCGGTAAAGTTCCTTTCTGCGGTCCGCCGCCACGGGAAAAGCCGCGCGCGCCGCGTCCGCCGCGCCCACGTCTATATCTGCGAAAACCGCCTGCTGCGAAGCGCCCTGCGCCGCCGCCACGGTTTCTCCAAGCGGCGAGTACACCGCCGTGCCGCCGTCGTACGCTATGCCCCCGCCCGTACCCGTGCGGTTGCACAGGATAACGAACGACTGCGTTTCAATAGCGCGCGCCCTCGCAAGCGCTTCAAGCTGGGCGCGGCGTGCGGCGGGCCAGTTCGCCGCGCAGACTATAACGCGGCACTCTCGCGAGAGCCGCTGATAAAGCTCGGGAAAACGCAGGTCGTAGCATATCGTAAGCCCCGTGCGCACCCCCGCGATATCCGCGCACACCGCGCGTTCTCCCGCGGAGAAAATCTCCCCGCCTATCGTAAACGGGTGGAGCTTATCATACTGCGCTATGACCTCTCCGTGCGCGCAAACGCACATTCTGTTAAAAATCCTGCCGCCCTCCTCCGCGCCGTAGCCAAAGCACACAGCGGGAGCAGCGCCGCGCGTAAGCTCCTTAAAAAAGCCCACCGTAGAGCCGTTAACAGGTTCGCACAGGGAGCGCTTTGGTGAGAACGCCGTGAGCGAAAGCTCAGGAAATACAACAAGCCCGCAGTCGCCCGCCTGCTCGTAAAAACGGCGGCAAAGCGTCATATTCGCCTGTTTGTCCTCCCAGACGGTATCCGCCTGAACAGCGCAGACTCTCACCGAAAGCACCCCCTGTACTCCCTGCCCCATCCTTTACACGGCGCGCTGCAACAAAAACGCGCAGCACGCCTTACATATATATTATATACCCATTGCGCAATATTGTCAACAAGAAAATGTAAAAATCGCATAAAAAACTAACGCCAAACGCAAAAATTTTCTTTATAATAACCAAAAATCACCGCTGCTTGACATCTGCCGAGAAAAATGCTATAATATCCGCGAAAAGGAGTGACCATTATGACAGTCAGAGCGTATACCGAATCCGACGTAAAACAAATGGCGAACATATGGAACGAGGTCGTAAGACAGGGCGAGGCTTTCCCGCAGACCGAGGAGCTTGACGAGCAGTCGGCGCGCGAGTTTTTTTCCGCGCAGAGCCGCTGCGGCGTGTGCGAGGACGGCGGCGAGCTTGTGGGACTCTATATCCTGCACCCAAACAACGTCGGGCGCTGCGGGCATATCGCTAATGCAAGCTACGCGGTGCGCTCTGATATGCGCGGCCGCCGCATAGGCGAGCTGCTTGTGAGCGACTGCATTAAAATGTGCGGCGAGCTTGGCTTCGGCATATTGCAGTTCAACGCGGTAGTCAGCACGAACACGCCCGCGCTGCGGCTCTACAAAAAGCTGGGGTTCACGCAGCTCGGCACAATACCGCACGGCTTCAGGCGCAACGACGGCACGTACGCCGACATTATCCCGCATTACATTGAGGTCACCTCTAAAAACCTTGTTTGAGGGAAAATGTGTATAGCACACCGACTGCTTCAGTCAACAAGCGAAATTTCTGATGTGACGGCGTCCGTGCCGTCACTCGGTTATTTCGCTTCGCAACGTCGTGTTGCGCCTCCTTGTAAGGCATCAAGCCTTACTTCGTCGGCTTTCCTCGCATTCGGCGCACTCTACCCATTTTCCCTTTTCAAACCGGTTTTTAGATGTTCCCTTGAGATAATCAAGCGCTGAACACGGCGCGAAAATTCCCGCGAAAAATACGCGTGCAAAATCTCCCGCAGGCATTAAACGCCTGCGGGAGATTTTATCTGTTCTGCCAGCATGGCGGGAAGCAGCGCAGCACTCCTTATCTAGCCGACAAACAGCCTGAGTTCCCTGCTTATCTCTTCAAACTCGTAATCATGGACATAGTGGGGGCAGTTCAGTTCAATATACCTTGCGTTGTCAGCGCCCGAAATGTATTCCTCGGGAATGCTCCTCCATTTTTCCTCGGTAAAGCCCGTTCCGCCCGAGCCGTCGGAGATAAACAGCAGCATAGGCACTTGCGGAACGCCGTTTTCCTTTACAACCTCCGCGTTGTCCTTTACGGCGCAGGCTTCGTTTATCATTGTTACGGTCGCCGTCCGCCGGTAGAATAAGGCTCTGTATATCTCCTTTTCCCTGTCGGTCAGCGTTCCATGCTTAACGGCTTCGCTTTCAGCAAGGCTCGGAATCCACCTTGTAACGCCAAGCGCTGCACCGTATTGCCCGAGCTTCAGTAACGGCAGGCTGATTTTCATTTCATCGTAATAGTCAGGCACTGCCATATCCAGCCCTACGATTGCCTCGACCTCCTCGGGGTACTTCTGCGCCCAGTACAAAGCCTCCAGCCCTGACATTGAATGCGGACACAGCACATACGGCGCTTCGGCCCCTGCTTTTTCAAGCGCCGTTCTCGTCTGGCTCAATATCGCGTCTATATCCCTGCTTTCATCAACAACATCGCTGAACCCGTATCCGAGCTTTTCCACTACCGCGATTTTATACTCGTCGCTCAGCAGCGAATAGAGCGACTTAAAATCCAGTATCGGCGAGCAAGTCCCTGCGCCCGACATGAACACAAGAGTTTTGTCGCCGCTGCCCTGCGTGTATACGCTCATGTTATGACCGTTTACTTCTACCGGTTCGCCCAGAGGCGACAGCAGAGCCTTTTCGTCGGCGCTGCATATTTTATGCCGAACGAACGAAACCGCAGCGAACAGCACGATAATCGCGGCAAATATCAGGAGCGACTTTAACGCTATATTCAATACTTTTTTCATGCAATACACCTAACCAAAAACAGCTTACCCAGCCTACTCAACCATCGCCGACAAATCCGCCGCCGCGCGCTCGAACGCGGGGGCTTCCTGCGCGGAAATTTCCTGCCACGACCCTTCCTGCGCGGACAGCGCCGCGAACGCCGCCTGCGCGCTCGGGTCGAACGCGGTGTAGTCTATAACCACGCTGAAGCGCTCCGCGTACATGAACTGCTCCATGTACGCATACTCCTCCTCGGTGTAGCCGTTCTTCTTCATTATGCGGGACTTTTCCGCGTCGGACTGCTCGCCCGCTTCGGTTATGCGGCAGGAATTTATAAAGCAGCACGCGCCCGCAACGTTCTTCGCGCCCTTTGGCACAAGATACCCGAACGCGTCCGCAGAATACGCGCCCTCGCCGTTTTCGCTCGGGTACGGCACGTTCCACATATCGTACTCCGCGTAATCGCGGCAGTAGCGCGAAAATTCGCCGCTGCCCGCCGCTCTGAACGCCGCAAGCCCTATCGCCGCGGGCATTGCCGAATCGCTGTCGTACCCCGCGCACGCGCTTGTTATAAGCCCCTGCGAGCGCAGGTTATCGTCAAGCCACTCCATAGCGCGCGCCGCTTCTGGCGAGCCTATGTTGCTTACAAACTTGCCGCTCTCTGCTCTGCTTATAAGCGCCGTCCCCGTCGAAAGCAAAAAGCCCTGCGCGGGGTCGTCGCCGCATATGCCCACAGCGCCGTCAACCGCCGCGGTAAACGTCCTTACCGCTTCAAGCAGCGCGTCCCACGTCCACTCGCCCGCGCTCCATTGCTCCGCAGGGTCGGGAATGCCGTACTGCTCAAACAGCGTGCGGTTGTAGTATAGCCGCTCTGTCGCCGCCTCGTACCGCCACGGGTAGTAAAATCGCTTCGAGCCTATCCCGAACGCGTTTATATACTCCCCAAGCTCTGCCCACTGCGGCGCCGACATATTCATGTAGGGGGAGATGTCCTCGTACATATTGCGCGACATCTGATATGGGAACGAGTCCTCCCGCACGTCCACAAGGTCGGGCGAGTCGTCCGCCTGAATGCGCGCCGTAAGCACCTCGTTTATCCTGCCGGCGCTTACTGCCTCGCTTATTATCAGCGCGTCGCCGCCGTTCGGGAAATAGTATTTGCCCGAGGATTTATCCAGATAATCCGCCGCGTATGTGCTTAGATAGGCTGCGCGCGCGGCTGCCGTGTCCTCGTCCGCGCCGAGGTCGTAGCTGCCGAGATACCGCAGCACGGGCGTTTCAAGGCTTACCGCCGCAGGCTCTGCGGGGGCGCTTACGTCCGTTGCTACGGCTTCGTCCGTTGCTTTCACCACGCCGTTTGAAGCGCCGCCGCTCTCGCCGTCCCTGCCGCTGCACCCGCACAGCGCAATCACCGCGCCCGCAAGTACGCAGCACACGGCCCTCTTTGCCGCGCCGAATACGCTCCTCATTGCCCGTCACCCCCTGTTACGCAGTCCAAAAAGTCTGCAAACGTTTACAGCTTTACAGTATAATTGTACCACAAATTTCCCGCTACGTCAATCAGCAATATTTAACCAACGCCTGTTCTGATTTTTGTAGCATATGCACAATTCCTGCCAAACGGGGGAACGCTTCACTTTATGTAACTTAATTTTGCGTTAGAAAACGGCGCGCCATGCCTGTCAGGGCGTTCAGTCGTTCTTGTCCTCACGCGAACCGTCGCCCTCCCGCAGACTGTCACTCTCCCGCAGACGTTCGCCCTCCCGCAGACGGTTTTCCTCCTGCATACGCTTATTTTCACGCCTGCACATAATAAGCACGGCAATCCCGAGAACCATTGCTTCAGCGGCGGCAATCAGGCACACAAAAACATCGGACAGCACGCCGTCAACAAATATGGGGTGTTCCTCGTCGGGAAAATACATTACGCTGAACATCACGCTGTACACGCACATCATGGTAGCGGTGTATTTCATTGCGCGCGTTCCCTTAACGTCGAACAGCGCGCCCTTTACCGCGCAGAGGATATAGAAAAGCGCCGCGCATATCGGAACGAAAAGCACAAACGGCGCAAAGGCACTCTCGCACCATTTAAGCCCGCACTCCATAAGCACCGTGTTCAAAAACGTCAGCCCCGAGTACGTCCCGAGCGCTATCACGCCGTTTCGCAGCCTTACCACCTTTTGCCGCTCGTCGAATACCGCCTTATCCTGCATGGGTTCGCCCATTATTATCCGCTCGCAGAATTTGTCAAAGCTCTTCATGCTCATAATAATACCTCCCTATTCCCAGAACAGCTCGTCAAGCGTTTTGCCCAGCGCCCTGCATATCGCCACGCACAGGTTTATCGTTGGGTTGTAGTCGCCGTTTTCAACCGCGCTTATCGTCTGCCGCGTAACGCCCACTTTTTTCGCAAGCTGCTCCTGCGACAGGTCGAGCGCCGCGCGCGCCGCCTTGAGCTTCAGATTTTTCGCCATATCCTCACCTCGCTTATAGTGTAACACATTATTTCCGTTTTGTCAAGTATATTTTACATAATATCAAAAATATAAGGCGCAGAGCATTCACCCTGCGCCTGTACCCATTATCGTGGGGCGTGACGCCCGGTCACTCCTCCATCTGCTTGCCGAAATACATAGCCGCCGCCTGTACCAGCGCGGACTGCTCGCCCGTCGCAACCTCGCTGCCCTCCCCCGCAAGCATTATAACAGCGCCGTTCACGTCGCCCTGCGCCAGAATCGGCGAGCAGGCGAGCGCATACCTGTCAACGCCCTCGATAGGCGCTAAGCGCTTGTCCTCCTTGTTCTTGCAGACGTAGGACTTTCTCTGCTCGATAAGGTCCTCGAGCGAGCCGCTCACCCTGCGCTCGATTATCTCCTTTTTGCTCATGCCCGATACCGCGATAACGTGGTCGCGGTCGCATATTACCGCGGGGCAGCCGCCCACCTTGCTAAGCACGTCCGCGTACTGCGAAGCGGTGCTGCTTATCTCCCCCACGGGCGAGTACTTCTTGAATATCACCTCGCCCTCGGGGCTGGTGTATATCTCGAGCGGGTCGCCCTCGCGGATACGCATGGTGCGGCGTATCTCCTTGGGAATAACTATGCGCCCGAGGTCGTCGATTCTGCGGACAATACCTGTTGCTTTCATATATAAATTCCTCCGTTGTGTTTATTTAACAGCATTTCTGCCTGTGGTGGTATTGTCTGCTGTTTATGTTGATTTATTCATGCGGATTCGACAAAATTCTATGAATCCATTGCTGAACTCGGCGTCAGCGCCGCCCATCGAGCCGCAAAGTTTTCCATTACACACTAGAACTGCGTATCTGTATCAAAATCGGCATATATAACGCTTGACAGAATTTGTTGAATATTGTATACTTAAATCAAGGTAATACCGCATAATTATTTTCGCGCGATTGTGCAATATGGCGGAAAATATGCAAGCAAGCGTGCGGAAAAGGCTTCAGCCGCTAATTGTGCGGTGTTGCCTTAAGGAAAGGAGCGGTTCATATGAATATAAACGGAATATCCGACGCGCTGAAGATAGTTGAAAGGTTCGAGAGCGCCCCCGCTTTCGGAAAAGACGAAGAATTTATGTATACCGAAGCGCTGCAGTATCTGTTTGACAAAACAGGCGAGGGCGAATATATTTCAAGGCTTGCGGGATTTTATTACGAACAGCGCCGATTCGACCTTGCGCTGAAATATTACGAAGCGGCAGCGGACAAAGGAGTCCTGCACGCTTTTGAGGGTCTGGGATACATCTGGTATTATGGCAGAACGGGCAGGACAGACTACGAAAAAGCGTTCGCGTATTACTCCAAAGCCGCCGAGCTTGGCAGCCTGTCATCGGAAATAAAAATCGCCGATATGTATAAGAACGGGTATTTTGTTGAGAAAAATTCAGACGAGTATAAACGGCGTATTATTGCGCTTTACCCTAAAGTCAAAAACGCAAGACTTCTGGACGACCCGCTCCCCGAGGTGTATACCCGCCTTGCTGGGATATACAAGGACGACGGCAGGAACGAAGAAGCGGCAAAGCTGCTTGCCGGCGCACGGCCGTTCCTTGAACAGCGCATGATGAACAATCCGTTTTTCGGAACGCTGAATCAGCTGAACCGGCTTATCAGCGATTACTATTCCATCGTTGAATTTGACGCGGACAATATAGAACTGTACGACCTGTTTCACGTGCTGAAAACGCCCGTAAAAGTCCGTTTTTGGTATGACGATGAACAGCATACAGTTGAATCTGCCGAGGGAGAGACCGAACCCGAAATATGCCTTGACGGAAAGTGGTTTCGCACCTGTAAGGACTTTTTCCTGAAAGCAGAAATTGACGGAATAAGGATAACTGCGCTGTGCTGCGACCTGTATGGATTCGAGGTGATTTGAGTGGATATCGTCAGAATCTGCAACGGAGATTATATGCAGTATGAGGCGCTTCTGCTGCGGCGGGACAGCCTGAAAAAGGACGCATTACACCGGCAGGGCGAATATATACGAGTGTTCGGCGAGCTTATCATGGAGGTCTACCAAAAGCAGGTCGAGTGTATAAAGCTTAAAAAATCAATAGCATTCTGTCAGGCCCAACGCAATCACGGGAACGCTCCCGACAAAGAAAAGCTGGACGGTTACATTGCAGGGATAATGTCCGTATATTACGAACAGCTGCGCGCCATGGCAGATGAAAACAAGGCTTGCAGAGATGCAAAAGCAGTTTCGGAATACGACGTGCTGAAAATAAAGAAGATATATCGTGATATCGCCAAAAAGCTGCACCCCGATATAAGTCCGCTTACCGAAAAACACCCTGAGCTTATGGAATTGTGGTATCGTCTGGTTACGGCGTACAACTGTAATTTGCTGAAAGAAACGCAGGAGGTCGCAGCGCTTATAAACGGCTTTCTCGAGCGAAGCGGCGAGGACCATTTTGAGATGGCGATACCCGACATAAGCGAAAGAATAACCGCGCTTGAAGCGGAAATACAGGAAATAATCACAACTGAGCCGTACAATTACAGAGAGCTGCTTTGCAATCAAAAACTTGTCGAAGAAAAAAAGCAGTCGCTTAACGAGGAGTTTGAAACATACTCGGATTATGCAGACAAGCTTCACGCTGTTCTTGGTGAATTTCTTACATAACGGAGGAGAACATGGCTGATAATCAACTGACCATAACCAACGGGGAGCTTGTTACTCTCACGCAGCAGGGCGGACTTGATACGGTGCTGAAACCGCTTATTCGCGAGATATTCCTGTTTGATTCGTACATTGCAGGGACGTCGCACCTGAAGGACAAGTCCGTTTTTGACGAGCTTCAGGAGGGCTGTAAGCTCACAATGCAGCGCGAGGACAACAAGTTTGACGAGCACGCGATAGCGCTTTTTGCGCCGTCGGGAAAGAAAGCGGGATATGTTCCCGAGGCTGATAACGCGGTGTTTTCAAGGCTTCTTGACGCCGGAAAAATGCTGACAGCCAGCGTTAAAAGCGCCAAAAAGATAAACGAATCATTCATGAAAATTTCAATTGGAATTTATCTTGTGGACCTCTGAGGAAAAATTTCAATGGATATCAATGAAAGACTTGAGTATGCGGCGGAACTGTTCTGTGATGAAAAATATGATGAAAGCAATCATGCATTTCAACGGCTGCTTGATGAAGCAACAGACCAGGATGTTTCATGTATAATCAACGATTCAGACAGGAAAATGGGCGCAAAAAAATTTGTCGCGCAGGTTTTATTCTATGCGGGCGATTATCAGAGGGCATATGCTATATCAGAGCAGATAAGCGATTATTATGAAAATACAGAATACAATGTTTTGGATTTATTGATGTATAACTATGTTTATGCTAATGCAACGGCTGCGCTTGGTATGTTTGACAAGGCAGAAAAATCCGTTTATAATATGATGGCGATAAGCAGGCAGTGTACATTTGCCGCAGCCTCGTTTCTTGCGTATTCTGCAAATGCGTTCCTCGCGATGAAGCAAGGTAATACTTCAGAGTTTGAAAGACTTCGGTCGCTTGCGATGGGGTATGCCGCTGTCGGAATGGATATGCGTGAATTTGAGGTCGTGTGGCTTAAGAATTTGTGAGTGCTGTCACTCAGGCTAAACGAACGCTTCTGAAAAGATGAAAGGCTCTGCGCCTATATCGACTAACAGAGCGGCTACACAGCCAGCCGCCCTTTTGTTTTTCTGCAAAAGTCCGCTGCAGGTAATTTATTTACAGCAAAGCACCCGTCGTAATGACAGGCGCTTCGTTTTTATGTATCTTTTTTCCCAACGTCCTCTCCGCGCTTCCGCTGCGGTTATTTAACAGCGTTTCCGCCTATTGTTTATGTTGATTTATTCATGCGGATTTGGCAAAAAGCCGAATAACTTGTTAACCAGAATAAGATTAAAAAAACTACTTAACAAAAGGATAATTAAGTGATACAATATATGGCGCAAGAAGGTGGATAGAAATGGCATACACGAAATTTGGCGAATTTATGAGAATCCTGCGTGTTCAACATCATGAGGTCATGGGCGATATGGCTAAGCTTCTCGGCGTATCTGCTCCATTTTTATCAGCTGTTGAAAACGGCAAAAAGAATGTCCCCTTTGAATGGCTTGATATCATTGCCAAGCATTATTCTCTCAATGAAAAACAGATAGAAGAAATGAGGGAATCGGCTGAAAACTCCAAAACGCAAGTTAAAATCATTCTTTCTCAATCCGAATCTTATCAGAGAGAAGCTGCTTTACAATTCGCGCGTTCCTTTGATGATATCGACGAGGAAACCGCAACCCGAATTTTAGGGCAATACCGCATAATTATTTTCGCGCGATTGCGCAGTCAGATTTTTCGTCAGATTGTACAATGAGGACGACGCAAGGCTGTATGCCTTGCTAGGACGAATTGTGCAATATGGCAGTTTGGCACAACCTGCAATCTTTATCTTTTAACAATTACCAAACATTTTGTGCCAAACTAGAAAGATGCAAGCAAGCGCCGCGTAAGCCATAGGCGTCGCTTAGAAAAGGCGTTAGCCGCTAATTGTGCGGTGTTGCCTTAGAACTATTAAAAAGGAGTGGCAAGACCTGATGGATTATGAAACAACGAAAAGTACTTTTTCAATGGCTGTCAGTCTGAAAAGGACGCCAATGGAAAAGTTATAAGCGTTAAGTTGGAAGTATATAATCTCTCAACAGACGCAATTATATTTTCAGTCACCAAGGCGTCTGCTATCGAATGTATTGAAGCATTAGAAGAAGCGCCTATCTGGAACGGAAAATCATTTTGTGATGTAGAAAGCAATATGAAATGGGTTGACGAATAGCAGCTTAATTCAGGCGCTCACCGCTGAAGCAGTGAGCGCCTCTGACCGTCGAAAAACCCCCATACGGGGGTTTTCCGACGGGACATCCGCACTGCGCGCACGGTTTGACGGCTTG
>CAKSIT010000020.1 GCA_934462925.1 uncultured Oscillospiraceae bacterium
TAAGAGATACACTGGCGTTTACCGAATGTTTGAAACTGTGTCCCGTTTTTGGGGGCGATTATGCGGTGTTGCCTTAAATAAAATTAAAACGGGAGGCACATATGGAATACTCATTAAAGGAATTTGCGCAGATGTTCGGCACGACCGAGCATACCGTGCGCTATTACACCGATATAGGGCTTTTGCCGTGCAGGCGCGACGGCGGCAACCGCAGGGTGTTCGACGACGAGTCCGTAAGCTGGATGCAGGGCATAACCTGCCTTAAAAACTGCGGCGCATCTATAAAGGCGATAACCGAATACTGCGCGCTTTGCAGGCAGCCCGAAAGCCCCGAGAACCTCGCCGCGCGCTTTCGCATAATACTTGAGCAGCGCGAGCAAAGCTACGCCCGCCTTGAAGAAGCAAAAGCGGCGGTCGAGTACATGGAGAAAAAAGTCAAGCACTACGAGCAGATTCTTTCGGGGGCGCTCCCCGATGACACAAACCCCGCACAATGGGCTAAAAGCAGGGGCGAAAAGCTCGACGCATAACATTCGCGGCAGTTATTTCACGCGCCCTGCACGAAGCCGTCCCCGCATACACGCGACGCGGGGACGGCTTGTTATATTTCAGCGCTCAGCCGCAAGTATCGGCGGTACGACATAATGCGTTATAAAAAACTGAACGCGGCAAATATACTTTGCCGCGTTAGTCTGTTGAAAAAGGCAATTTTACCTGCTTGTGCTTGTGTTAATTCTCCGTCTTAAACCTCTCAACCTTAGCCGCAAGCGATACTGCAAGCTCGGAGAGCTGCTCGCTGGACTGCGCGGAGCGCTCAGCCGTACCTGTTGTGGAGTGCATACCGTCGTCTATCTTCTTCATGCTTTCCGTGATGAGGGCTGCGGCGCTCTTTTGCTCGTCTGCCGCTTCAACAATGCTGCCCATGTGCTTGGCAACCTTGTTTACGTCCTGTACTATCATGCCGATAGCTTCCTCTGCCCTGCCTGCAATCGCCGTACCCTGCTTTACGGCGTTTGTAGAATCCGTGATGAGCGCCGCCGTCTGCTTAACGGCGTCCGCCGACATGGAAGCAAGGTTGCCGACCTCCTCGGCTACCACGGCGAAGCCGCGTCCCGCTTCTCCTGCGCGCGCAGCCTCTATCGCCGCGTTTATCGCAAGAATGTTGGTCTGGAATGCAATGCTGTCTATCGTCTTGATAACCGCGCTTATCGCTTCGGACTTCTCGTTGATGTTGTTTATAGCCGCGGAAAGCTCCTTCATAAGCTCGCCTCCGCCGCTTGCGTTGTCTGCCGCTTCCTTGGTTACCGTAAGCACCTTTGCGGAGATTTCCGCAGTCTTATCCGCGCCGCGCCTGATGTCGTCTATCGTCCGCATGATTCCGTCTACCGCGGCAGCCTCCTGCGCGGCAGCCTCCGAAAGCGTCTTTGAGCCGTCCGCAACCTGCGCAGAGCCGTCGCGGATACTGTCAACGCTCTCCTTAACGGCGGAGATTGACTCGTTAAGCGACGCGGTTATGCTGTCAAGCGAAGCGCTTATCGCCGCAAAGTCGCCCTTGTACTCTATTGTAGAGTGCGCCGTAAGGTCGCCGCCTGCAATAGCCGCAAGCACGTTTTTAATGTCGCTTATGTAGCGGCCGAGTTCGCGTATCGTTTCGGTAAGGGAGTCCGCGAGAATGCGCGTTTCGTCCTTTTGCGCGGGAACGTAGAACTCCTCGGATATGTCGCCCTCGGACAGCTTGCGAAGCCTGTCCGCAGACATTATAACAGGGTGCGCTATTCTGTCAGCAAGCTTTGCGCCGATTAGCGTAATGCCCACGATTAGCGCAAGCCCTATTCCGAGCGCTATTACAAGGTTTGCAAAAATGTTCTGCTTGATTGAAGTGTAATCAAGGCTTACCGCAATGGTCCAGCCGTTGGTAAGCTCAATGGGGCTGTACGAAGCGACATAGCGCGTGCCGCCGCTCGAATACTTTATCGTCCCCGCCTCCTGCGTGAGCATTGCCGCGGCAAGCTTTTCAAGGCCGCTGTCGCCGCTGTTCACGTAATTTTCGCCGTTCATTACCTGCGCTAAGTCAGAGCCTGCAACGACGTTGCCGTCCATGTCAAGCACAACGACCGTGCCGCCAACCATAGAGTCCAGACCCTGCGACATGAACGACGGCTCTACCGCGCCGACAAGCACGCCGTGGAAAAGCACGTTTTTATAGCGCACCGCCATAAACATTACAAGCTCGTCCTTAAGCGCCTGCACATCGTTGTTTGTGCGCCTTACAAGCGGGGAGGACATGGTGTTTATGCCGTCAAGCGCGCGCTGAAAGTACTCGCGGTCGGCAATGTTGGTTTCGTTGTAGGTGTCGCCGCTGGAGTCCGCAAGGGTTATGTCCTTGAACATTGTTGAGTTGCACAGCTCGCTGAGCTTCGACTTACGCGTGCTCAGCTGGTACGACTCGTCGATTACCGTGGTCATGGCGGTATTGCTGCGCACGCCCTCAAGCTCCAGCGTAAGCGACCTTATCTTGGTTTGCAGCAGCTGTATGTAGGAGGTGGTGAGCGCTTCCGCCTGCGTTTGGTAGGAGCTGCTGTATGACACAATGGTGCTTACCACCGTAAGCACCTGCATGGCAAGCACGGCGGCGCATACACTCAGAATGCTTATGCGCAGTATTCTAAGCTTAATAGATGTCTGCCCCTTGGCGCGCAACATCTTCGCCGCTTTTTTCGCCTTATCTCTGTGTTCGCGGCGCTTTTTTGCACGCTTTTGCGCGAAGCCCTGCGCCTGCTCGTCCCCAAAAGGCTCGGCGCTCTCGGTTATCGGCTCGTCCACCTCGGGTTCGGCAGAAAGCTGCTCCTGCTCAAGCTCGCCTGCGGGCAGCTCCTCGGCGTATTCCTCGGCAAGCGCTTCATCGGGCGTTTCGGCGGTATCCTCGGGGTAAAGCGGAGATTCCGCTTCCTGCGCGCCCGCGAACTCCGCAGCTTCTGCGGGTTCGGCAAGCTCGGCGGGTTCTGCGCTTTCGGCGGTAATATCCGCGCTCTCGGGTGTATTGTCAGAAGCCTCGGCCGCTGTGATAAGCTCCTCAGCCTCGGGGGTGTTGTTAGTCTTTTTCATAGGGTCGCCCCTCCTTTATGTCCACGCCGCTTTGGAGTACCGCTGCGGCAGCCTGCGGGGTATTTTCTCTCTGCTATATATTATATCATCTTCGGTCGAATTTTTCAAGATAAAGCTAATTTTTTGCCGAAATTTGTGCAAGTTGCACAGGATTTGTGGTTATAACTGCCAATAAAAAAGTGGGGGACAACCGTCCCCCACTTGAATGGTTAATCTCAGATGTACTCGTTAAGATGTGTGATAAGGCTGCCTATCTGCGGCTTTGAGAACTGCGCGTCCGCACCAACGCTCTCGCCCTTTTTGCGCATCTGCTCGTTAATAAGCGAGGAGAACAGCAGCACGGGAATCCTGTGAAGCACCTCGTCGTCCTTAATGAGCTTTGTAAGGCGGTGACCGTCCATCTGCGGCATTTCAATGTCGCTTATAAGGCAGGAAACCTGCTCGAGAATATCCCCGCCGAGCGCCTTATGCCCCGATATGTAATCCCACGCGTCCTTGCCGTTGTCAAAAGAAATGACGTTTCTGTAGCCCGCGTCGTGCAGGGTGTTTACGATAAGCGTGTTAAGGAACGGCGAGTCCTCCGCGATTACGATATGCTTTGCAGCCTTGCTTTCGTCCGCGGCGGAAACGCCCGTCGGGTCAAGCACGGCGGTCTTGTTTATGTCGGAAACTATCTTCTCAAAGTCGAGGATGAGAATAATTCTATCCTTAAACTTAGCGATACCCGTAGCGATATTGTTCACGCCGTCGCCCGAAATGCGCGGGGGCTTTTCAATGTCCTCCCACGAGATGCGCTGAATGCCCTTGACCGAGGACACATGGAATCCCACGTCCATCTGGTTAAAGTGGCAGATGATAAGCAGGTCGTGTTCGGGGTCGCCGCTGTCCTTATGAAGCACCTTGTGCAGGTCTATAACGGAAATGACCTTGTCGCGCGGGGTGAATACACCCTCAAACTCAGGCGGCGAGTCGGGTACGGGAATCATCGGCTGATAGTGCATTATTTCAATTACCTTAGCGATATTTATGCCGAAGCTCTGCTCTCCGACAACGAACTCAAGCACCTCAAGCTCGTTAGTTCCGCTTTCGAGAAGGATATTGTTTTCCATATTAAAAACCCCTTTTCGTTTTTGGTGAAGGTAACGCGCCGTCGCGCTGTGTTACCATATGTTACATTATACAACATCTTTCAGAAAAAATCAATATGCTTTGTAAGATTTCCCCGAGATTTTTTGATAATTATTACGAACCGCAGGCTTGACAAGCGCTTAAATATGTGCTATATTATAGGAAAGGAGGTCTTTGCCATGATTGAATCAATTGCCGCGCTGTCTATGGATATGGCTATGCAGAACGTCCAGAGCAGCGTTTCCACAAGTATGCTGAAAAAGAGCATTGACTCCACCGAGCAGACGATGGAGGCATTCACAAAAATGCTCGACAGTATTCCCTCGCCCGACGGCAGGGGCAATCTGCTTAACGTGCGCGCTTAACGCACGCTCTATAGTCTGTAACGGGCGGCATTGCCGCCCGTTAGTCCGTCGAAACCCCCCCATACGGGGGTTTTCCGCCGAAACATCCGCCCTGCGCGCACGGCTGCGTAAGCGTAGCGTCGCTTACACACTTGTGCGGATATAAGAGTTTTTTGCCTCGGCTAGGTCGACGCAGTCACCTTTAGCCCGAGGCAAAAAAAGTTATTTCAAAGCCCGCATACGCGGGCATTTTTGTGCGCAAAAACGCGGGAGGGCAATCGCTCTCCCGCAAACTTTATAAAAGGCGCAGCACGTTTTAACAGCGGTTTTCGCCTTATCTGCGCTTCTCATACTCCGCAAGAAACCTGCGAACCTTGCCCGGGCAAACGTCGCCGCACTCGGGCAGGTCTGCAAGCAGCATAAGCCGCCGCCGAAGTTCGCGCGCCGCTGCTTCGTCGGTAAATTCAAGCTCCAGCTCATAGTCCGTGCGGGAAAAGTACTCGCTTCTGTCAAGGTCAAGCTCCACGCCGTCAAAGCGCTTTACGCGGCGGCGCGTTGAAAGCTCGCCTATACGCCCCACCTCGGGCAGGGCTTCCGCGTAGCCGCGCGCAAGCCCGTTCAGAAGCTCCGCGGAGAGCCGCTGCGGCACGTCGGGCAGCTTCTGTTCAAGCTCCACGCGCGAGAAGCCCGCGTCCCCGTGCGGCAGCTTTATCTGTAACGCCGCGCCCTCGTCCGTTGTGCGCACGCGGCAGGTGACGTGCCGCTGCGCCAGCTCCAGCGCGGGCGTGTCGTAATAATGGTTGGTCTGCGTTATCACGCTGTCCCACTCAAACGCCGCGCAGAGCCGCTCGTACTGCTCGCTCGTCAGCATTATCTTGAACTCGTTCTCTATCATTCCGCACCGTCCTTACACATATCCGAGAAGCCCGCGCACGCTGACCTCTCCCGAATTTACCTCGAACTCGCCGCTCTCGTCGCGGCATATCAGAAAGCCGTTCTCCGCTATTCCCTGCGCGAACGCCCTGCGCTCGCCGTTTTCCGACACGATGCGAACCTCGCGCCCTAATGTCAGGCAAAGCTCGGAATATTCCCCGCGTATCTCGCTGAAGTCCTTTTTGCAAAGCTCGCGCAGGCGGCTTACTATGTCGAGCGCAAGCGCGTTCCTGTCGGGCGTTATGCCGGAAAGCTCCTTAACGGAAGCCGCGTGCGGCAGGCCTATCGCGTCGAAATGCGCGCGCGTCTGCGAAAGATTAACGCCTATGCCGCAAATTATGTCGAACCTGTCACCAAAGCAAAGGCTCTCGCATAGAATACCACAGACCTTGAAGCCGCCCACGATTATATCGTTGGGCCACTTTATCCCCGTTTCGGGGAAGTCTGCGCAGAGCGCTTTGAGCGCCCTGCACACCGCAACGCCCGCGCAAAGCGTTACCGCCGCGGGATACGGCGGGCGGCGCAGCAGCACGGAAAGAGGCAGCATTTCCCTGTCGGGCGACCACGAATGCCCCCGCCTGCCCCGCCCTGCCGTTTGCAGCAGCGCGGTCACGGCGTCGCCGTCGGACAGCTCGCTTAAATGCGCGCGGATATAGCTGTTTGTGGAATCCGTTTCATCAAGGGTTATGAGCCTGCTCATTTCTTGTCCGCCTCGATTATCTTCATGCCTATCTCGCCGCTGCTGGTAAGCTCAATCACGCCGTAGGTGGGCGCGTTATGGTTTCGCGGCGAATCAAGGCTGCCGGGGTTCATTACGAACACGCCGTCTATGTTTTCCGTGCGGTAAAGGTGCGTATGCCCATAAAGCGCAATGCGGCAGTCGTTGAGCTTCGCCTCCGCGACAAGCCTGTCAAGCCCGCTGTGAACGTCCTGCATATGCCCGTGCGTGCAGAATATTCTGAACCCGCAGGCGTTTACGATGTGAAAGGGCTTGTGCGTGCCAAAATCGCAGTTTCCCTGTACATATATCATCGCCTTGTCGGGGTGCAGGTTGTGGACGTCGCGCGCCTCGTTCTCGCCGTCGCCTAAGTGTATAAACAAGTCGGCGTCGAGGTTTTTCTGCACGGTATCCTCAAGCACCGCAAAATTCTTGTGGGTGTCAGCCACGACTACTATCTTCATATTTCTCCCTTCCCCTGCACCTGTATCGTGCAGACAAACCGCCGCTGTGCGGTAAAGCTCCCTTTTTCGCAAAATCTACCGAATGCACATTTGTATTATTATAGCACACTTGAATATATATTAAAAGGGGTTTTCTGATGTTTTACGGCAGGTACGGAGGTTATATTCCATATTATTCCTGTGAGATAGCGCGGCGGGCGCTCTCGGGCGTTCTGCCCTGAAAACATTGCACAAGGAGGACAACACCATGAACGAAAGCAAATACGAAGCCCTGTTACAGGCAGCAAGCAAAAAGCTCGGCACAACGCCCGAAAAGCTGCGAAGCGCCCTCGGCAGCGGCGACCTTGCGGCGCTCTCCGCGAATCTCTCGCGCGAGGACAAGGAGAAGCTGCGCGCCGTCCTTGCAAACAAGGCGCTTATGCAGAGGCTCAAAAACGCCTCCGCGCCCGAGGACATCATAAAAATTCTGAACAATAACGGCTGACGCCGCGCAGGAAAGGGGGACGGCACGCATGGACAACATCGAGGATATACTCCGCGCGCTTGCCGACTCCCCCGACGGCGCGGACGGCGGGAACGAGCCGCGCGAGGATACGCAGGGAGAAAAGCAGGGCGGGCTGTTCGACGGGCTTGACCCCGAAATGCTGCTGGGGCTTATGTCGGCGTTTGACGCGCTGTCCAAAACGGACGACAACGAGCGGTTTTTGATGTCGCTAAAGCCGCTTCTGCGCGAGGAAAACCGCGCAAAGGTGGACACGGCGGTAAAGCTGCTGAAGCTGCTTTCGCTGCTGCCCCTGCTAAAGGACAGCGGTCTGCTTAAGCTGCTTTAAGGAGGCGTTATTATGGTTTGGAGAAATGCCCGCGAGGAGCTTTACAGCGCCGTTGCGCGCAACAATTCGGCGGTACTCACCCCGCCAGACGCCGCAGTTGTGGTTAAGCGAGAGCCGCCCGCACCGCAGCATTCTTCGGGCGGGAACGCTCCCCGCACCGCGCCGCAGCCCGCAGGCGGAAACGCTCCCCGCACCGCGCCGCAGCCCGCAGGCGGAAACGCTCCCCGCAGCGCGCCGCAGCCCGCAGGCGGGAACGCTCCCCGCACCGCGCCGCAGCCCGCAGGCGGGAACGCTCCCCGCACCGCGCCGCAGCCCGCAGGCGGGAACGCTCCCCACAGCGCGCCGCAAAACGCAGGCGGAAACGCTCCCCACAGCGCGCCGCAGCCGCCCGCAGACCCGTTCAGGGCGCTGCTGTCCGACAGGGACGCCCTTATACTTATCGCCCTGATACTGCTTTTGCTGCACGAAAAAGCCGACATCAAGCTTATAGGCGCGCTCGCCTTTGTGCTGCTGGCATAATTTTTTTCAAAAAATCTCGCCTAACCACTTGCAAAATCCTGCGAAATGGTATATAATATATTAAATATGAATATCGAGGATATTCCTCATCAAAGGCGATGAACGGTCAGAGTAGCCGCGTTGCTGCCGCACAGAGAGCCGCGCATATGGTGCGAGCGCGGAGGGCAGGCACGGTGAAGTGCGGCCGCGAGCCGACGGGGTGAAGCGCGTTTATAGCCTCGTACGTTTTCCGCGTTAAGGAGTTTTGAGGGGCGTTATGCCCGAAGCGAAGTGGGACCGCGTATCAGTTACGCCTTCGCGCCGTCGGCGCGGAGGTTTTTTCGTGCCAAGCTTTAGGGCGTTACCGCGTTTTGTGCGGTTCGCCCTGACTGAACGGAGGTTTCTATGTTCGACAGGCTCAGAGAGGAAATAGCTTCCATCAAAGCCCGCGACCCCGCCGTGCGCTCCGCATGGGAGGTAATATTCCTGTACCCGTCCTTTAAGGCGCTGAGGAGCTACCGCCGCGCGCACTGGTTCTACGAGAGGGGCTTCTTCTTTATTGCAAGGTGGATTTCGCAGCGCAGCAGGAATAAGACCGGCATCGAGATTCACCCGGGCGCGAAGATAGGCAAGGGGCTTTTTATCGACCACGGCGCAGGCGTTGTAATCGGTGAAACGACCGAGATTGGCGACAACTGTACGCTCTACCAGAACGTGACCTTAGGCGGCACGGGCAAGGACATCGGCAAGCGCCACCCCACGCTCGGGGACAACGTGCTTGTGGGCGCGGGCGCGAGGGTGCTGGGGCCATTTAAGATAGGCGACAACTCAAAGATAGCGGCGAACGCCGTCGTGCTTGAAGAAGTGCCGCCCAACTGTACCGCCGTGGGCGTTCCCGCAAGGGTGGTTAAGCGCGACGGCATGAGAGTCACCAACAGCGACCTTGACCAGATACACATTCCCGACCCCGTTTCGCAGCTTCTGTGCGAACACAGAATGTACATCGACAGGCTCAACGAGGAAATAACAGAGCTTAAGGAGCAAATAAACAAGCTGAACAAAGGAGAAGAAAAATGAAAATCTACAACACCATGACCCGACAGAAGGAGGAGCTTAAACCCATAACCGACGGCATTGTAAAAATATACTGCTGCGGTCCTACTGTCTACAACCTCATTCACATAGGAAACGCGCGCGCGCTGTGCGTGTTCGACACGCTGCGCCGCTACCTCGAGTTCCGCGGCTACAAGGTGCTTTACGTGCAGAACTTCACCGACGTTGACGACAAGATAATAAAAAAAGCCAACGAGCTTGGCAAGACCGCGTCCGAGGTGAGCGAGAACGCAATCAAGGAGTACTTTGTTGACGCGCAGGGACTGAACGTCAGAAAAGCGGACATTCACCCCAAGGTAACCGAAAACATGGGCATAATCATAGACATAGTAAAGACCCTTATAGACAAGGGCTACGCCTATGAAGCGGACGGCGACGTTTACTTTGAAACAAAGAAGTTCCCCGAGTACGGCAAGCTGTCGCATATGCCGCTTGAGGACCTGCAGGCGGGCGCGCGCATAGAAGTCGGCGAAAAGAAGCGCGACCCCATGGACTTTGCGGTGTGGAAGGCTGCAAAGCCCGGCGAGCCGTACTGGGATTCCCCCTTTGGAAAGGGACGCCCCGGCTGGCACATTGAATGCTCCGCCATGTCCCGCCACTACATCGGCGACACAATAGACATTCACGGCGGCGGCTCAGACCTTATCTTCCCGCACCACGAGAACGAGATAGCGCAGAGCGAATGCGCGACGGGTTCTCCCCTTGCAAACATATGGATGCACAACGGAATGCTCAACGTAGACAATAAGAAGATGTCCAAATCCGCGGGCAACTTCTTTATGGTGCGCGACTTGTCCGACAAGTACGGCTACGAACCTATCCGTTTCATGCTGCTTTCCGTGCATTACAGAAGCCAGCTCAACTACACCATCGAGGTAATAGAGTCCTGCAAGGCGGCTCTCCAGCGCCTTTACACCTGCCGCGACGCCATGGAGCGCGTAAAGTCCGCCGCAAAGGACGGCGAAGCCGGCGCGCAGACGCTCGAAGCGGTAAAGACCGCCCGCGCGGACTTCATCACCGCAATGGACGACGACTTTAACACCGCCGACGGCATTTCCGTGCTGTTCGAGCTTGTAAGGAAGATAAATTCCGCGCTCGCCTCCCCCGACGTTACAAAGGGCGACGTCGCGGCGTATTATGACGAATTTACGGCATTGACAAACGTACTCGGTCTGTTGTATAATAAAGAGAACGACGATATCCCCGCGGAGGTCACCGACCTTGTAGAGCAGCGCAGAGCGGCGCGCAAGGCAAAGGACTTCGCGCTTGCAGACGCGCTAAGGGACAAGATAACAGCGCTCGGCTACACAGTAGAGGAAACTCGTCAGGGTACGATAGTTAAAAAGGCGTGACAGCAAGGGCGTTATAGCGCGCAAAACTCGCTTTAACGCGAACTGAAAGGACAAGGCATTTGAAAAAGATACTTGCCGCCGTCTGCGCAGCGGGAGCGCTTCTGCTCTCGGGCTGCTCGGACAGGGGCTTTAACGCAATGGCGACCTACGACTTCGCCGAAATGAACACCGACTTTATACAGCTCAAAGCCCCGCAGGAGGGCGACACTATCGCCATTATAGACACCGAATACGGCGAGATACGCGCGGTGCTGTACGAGGAGCTGTGTCCCAACACAACGCAGGCGTTCATCACCCACGCAAACAACGGGGACTACGACAACAAACCCGTTTACGGCGTTATGCAGGACTGCTACTTCCTAACGGGCGGCGGCGAAAACGAAAAGGGCGTTTACACAGGCAGAAGCAGCGACGACGAGCTTGTCGCGGCGGAATGCACCACGGCGCTCTGGCCGTTCAAGGGCGCGCTTATGGCGTTCTCCGAAAAGGGCGGCTACAGCGACGCGCGCTGGTTTATGTGCAACGACGACAAGGAGTCGCTCACCGAAGAAGCGATAAACGACCTTAAGCAAAAGGCTATGGAAGGCGACGAGGACGAGCGCGACAACCTTATAACGCTCTTTGACACGTTCTACAGCGTGCGCGGCGTTTTCGGGCTTGCGGGCGTGTACACGGTATTCGGGCAGGCATACGAGGGACTGGACGTTATAGAGCGGCTGTGCGCTATCCCTGCGGAGGATAATTTCAGAGCCAAAGAGGACGTTATGATAAACAGCGTGACTATATCGCAGTATAAAGCGGAGGAATAATTGCATGAAAATCTGGAGCAGGATATTTGCGGGGATACTCGCGGCGGGCATGGCGCTAGCAATGTGCGGGTGCAGCGGCGAAATGAGTTCTAAGGACCTCGCCAAGGGCATTACGGTAGTAGAGGGCGAGTCCTCAAAGGGCAACACAGGCGAGCTTACGCTGGCTAGCGGCGACCTTGTCGCGGTGTTCGACATAAAGGGCTACGGCACTATCAAGGCAAAGCTTTTCCCCGAGGTTGCGCCCGTGGGCGTTGACAACTTTGTAAAGCTCTGCGACAGCGGCTACTACGAGGGGCTTTCGGTTCACCGCGTGGTAAGCGACTTTATGATGCAGGGCGGCTCGCTCAACGGCGACGGCACGGGCGGCGAGGCGCTCGTGGAGGACGGCTCTTTCGGCATTGAAACCGACCTTGACGCGGCGCGGCACTTTTACGGCGCGCTGTGCTATGCGAACGCCATGGGCAGAAACTCCACGCAGTTCTACATTGTAAACAACAACAAGCCGCAAACGCTTTCTGACACCAACGTGGACGGCATTCTTTCATACGCGGAGCAGTACTCGCAGGCGGCGCAGGAAGCGACCGACTCGGACGAGGCGGCGTACTACGCGTTCTGGGCGGACTATTACAACACCATGGCTGAAGCCGTAACCGCCGCCTCCGACGAAGCTGCGGCGAAGTACGCCGAGGTTGGCGGCACGCCCTCGCTCGACGGAAACTACACCGTTTTCGGGCAGGTTTACGACGGGTTCGACGTTATTGAGAAGATAGCAGCCGCAGAAGTTACCGACAACGGCAGCGGCGAGCAGTCCAAGCCCGTAAAGGATATCACAATAAAATCTGTAAAGGTCTATGAATACACCGCTGACTGACGCGGCAGAAAAATCATGGAGGACGTTTCAATGAAAATACGCAGAATTATCAGCACTATCGCTGCGGCGGCGCTTGCGGTGAGCCTGAGCGCCTGCGCGCTGTTCAACAAGCCAAAGCCCGGGAATATCGGAGATATAGCGCTTGCGGACGGCGACCTTGTCGCAGAGATAACCATAGAGGGCTACGGCACGGTAAAGGCGAAGCTCTTTCCCGACCTTGCGCCAAACGCCGTGGAAAACTTCAAGCGGCTTTGCGAGCAGGGCTATTACGACGGACTGAAAATACACCGCGTAGCGCCCGATTCCATGATGCAGGGCGGCTCGCTCAACGGCGACGGTACGGGCGGCACGGCTATACTCGACAACAACGACTCCTTTGCCATTGAAACGAGCGACAAGGCGCGCAACTTCTACGGCGCGCTCGGCTACGCCAACGTTGACGGCGAGAACACCACGCAGTTCTACATAGTAAACAACAAAACGCCTATCGACATTACGCAGTACGACCCCGCAAAGTTCACCGCAAAGGCGGACGAGCTTGCAGCCCAAAAGGCAGAGCTTGACGCCTCCCTGCCCGAGTACAAGCGCATAAGCGCGCAGGAAACGCATTACAGGAATCTTGCGGCAATGCTCAAGGGCGCTTCTGACGAGGTAAAGGAGAAGTACGCCAAGGTGGGCGGCTATCCGTTCTGGGACGGCGGCTACACGGTATTCGGGCAGGTTTACGAGGGGCTTGACGTTGTTGACAGCATTGCCAAAACCGAGCTTACCACCAACAATCTCGGCGAACTGACAAAGCCCGTGACCGACATCGTAATCGCTTCGGCTGTCGTATATGCGTACGTATCGCCCTCCACTACCGAGGAAACAAGCGCAGGCTCGCAGCCCGACGCTTCCGCGCCGAACGCAGGCAGCGCTGCGGACAGCTCTCAGCCACAGCAAACCCAGCAGACCGCCGAGAGCGCCTCTGAACAGGCTGCAACGGAAAGCGCTCCCGCCCAGAGCGCGCAAAGCGCTGAATCGGGCGAGCCGTTCTCTACAATTGAAACGGCTGACAGCGCGGCGTGATATAATCTTGAATAAAAAGCAATAATGATATTTTAGCTTATCTAAAAGAATAACTAGCAGATAATAAAAAACGAGTCGCTTAACAGCGGCTCGTTTTTTATTATAGCTTTGCTCTGTATGTCGATTCAATCTGCATGGGTATCACCATCAGGCCGTAATTCCAGTAGGAAGCGACCGGCATAACAAGCTCAAAATATGCTGTATAGGTTACCGTGGAATAACCTGTTTCGTTCTTAACTACAGCGTTCACGCTAAGGTTGCTGATAGTATACGCTACGCTTTCTGATTTTAGCCGAACCAAAGAATTGCTTTCTCCTTTCACAAGGTCAAGGTCACGAATCAATACGGCGCTAAGCTCGTCATCTGTCAAAACATCTGTATATGGGTCGTCCAAATCCAGTTCCATTTGAAACTCGCGCATGCCTTCAAACATTTCCTGTGTATACAGATTTCGTGAAGCAAGCTCAACCATGGCATTCTGACAAGATGAATAAACAGTAGCGCTCGTTGTGTACAGCATAAACACCTGCGAACCAAAGGCTATCAAAAGCATAACAATGAGAAATATCAGGAGCGTGCGTATCGCAGTCGCTCCGCTCTTTCTTTTCAGCAAAAGCAAAGAGCGTGCAAGTCTGGCGCAAATCACGGAGTACCTGCAGCAAGCGTTTTCCAATATAACTCACTCCTTCCGGTTGCAGTCGACTCCAGAGTAACAGGTATGTCGGGAATTATTCCTCCGATTTTAATGTTTCTTACAACTGTCAGAGTAACGCTGAACTTTCCGCCAAGCTGCACCAAAGTACCGCGTGTATCAGATACCGTCTGGCTTATAGCGCCGCTGTCTATCTCAAGCAAAAAATCGTCCAGCTTCATTCCGTATTCCTCTGAAATCGCCTGAATGACTGCATCTTTTGAAGAAATATCAAACGAATACTCCCCCGTGCATCCTGAAAGAGCTATATTATCCGCAATTTCATTTGCAGCTATATCAAGCGAATATTTCTGCATAAACAAAGGAAATAGCGACATTATTGCTGCAAGCAAAACAAGGATAATAAACACCTCGAACATTGTTTCAATATACGAGAAGCCATTACATCTGCAAACCCTGCTGCGCGATTTGCCTAACCTTTTCCACGGAGGTAAATGTTTTAGCCGCCTGCTCATGTTGTGCTTGTTGAAGAAGACGGAGTATATGTACCGGATATTCCGAATGCGTCCATTATCTTCTGCGCAATTTCGGGGAACATAAAATTAAGTAAAGCAGTTACAAGTCCCAGAACCAGCACTCCTACCACAACCGAGATAAGAATCTTGATAAGGGTATCGAATCCACTTTCACCCTTGTTGGTCAAAAGTTTCTCTGCCCTCGCCTGTATCAGCATAAGCTGATTATTGATTGTTTTCTTCATAAGTTACTCTCCTTATCTGTTTTATATTCACTAAGCTCAGAACAAGTTCTGAAGCTGTTGTGCAACTACATAAATGATTACATACAGGTACATTGCCAAACATCCGCCCAACATAACAAAAGTAATGGGCTTAAGTTTTTCAGGGCGCTTTATTGCAACGCGCTTAAGTTCTTCCTTCTCCTTTACCGCAAGGTCATGAGAAATCATCTCAAAGTAGCTTCGCTGGTCGTCACCACGCATTACCGCCAATAATCCTCTGATTATTTCAGATAACCCCACCGACGGGATTCTTGATTCAAGATTACGAAGTGCCGACTCATAGTTTCCCGTTTTCATATCGGCAATTGTAATGTCAAGCTCTCGTTCAAATTCCTTTGAACAAACTTTCCTAAACGACGACAGAATAGCCATTACATCTCTTGTGGTAGAGATGCTTTGCTTAATTGTGTTTGCAAATAAAACAAGCTCCATATCAATTTTTTCAGCTTTCTTCATTATCTGGTCGTCTAGGTCAGACATTCTCTTGCCATATACCGCGAATGCGAGAACACCAACAACAATTGCAAGCAGCGGGTGGATAAAGAAAGAAAGTACTGCCAGCAGCGAAAGCAGTATTACCTCAGCAAATGCCTTTGCGGTGTAAAACTCCGGCGAATAATGGATATCGCAGATTTTCAGTTTCTTGCGCAATGCATTCCTGCGGTCATCGCTCAGACGGATAATATTCTTATCAACAATAAAGCTTGCCAGCGGAATAGTAAACTCCTCCGTAAAAGACCTTTTTCCCTTTTTCGTATTCAGGACCGCATTTCTTGCCTTTTTGCTCGGAACATAGATATAGTCCATAACAAGCTGATACAAACCATATGACATTATTGCGACTGCCACAATCAATATCGGAAAAACCGCAAAGCTTATGGTGTTTCCAAGTATAACCACAGAGCTGTGAAACAAATCTATTTTCATTGCTATTTGTCACCTCTATTCAATGGTTTGGTTATAGCTACAGCCTTGTTTACCGCAAACACCATTACTCCACCAAGCGCGCCCAGTATTATCTTACCGAGAAGCGTTGTAGTAAGCACCGCATACCACTCTGCGTTAAGCAAATTCATCATAGGTATGCTAAGTACCACAGTAACTGCGACAGACAAAGTATCCTTGAGTGGCAGCATCATCATTGTGTCAAGTTCCTGCTGAATAGCTTTTGTTTCAGAAAAGCTGTTTATTATCGGAAACAAAATCACCTTTAGTGTTCGGTCGCTCTGGCATTGATAAAGCGCATCACACCATTCCACAAAAATGGGATTGTCAATGCTTCGCCTTAGTTTTTGAATACCAAGCCCGACATTAAAGTTAATCATCTTGTTCTCATTAACAAACTTTGCAAACGAACGCTTAACTATGCCATCCATATACACCAAATTTTCTTCGACTGCCATGATAATATTGTCATTTCTTATATAAGAAGTAGTTATTCCTGATAACGCCACCTCAAGGTCGTTGTTAAGCTTTTTCTTTTTTTTATTTGAAGTGACCCTCACTACCCATGTTGGAATAAGTCCTGCGCCTATTACAAATGACGGGACAAGAAACACGTTATTGAAAAGCAATGCTACAATCAGCCCGAAAGCCCCGCATATCCCAGATAGCAGATAAATGCCCCGTATCTTGTTGGCTTCATGGTTCTGGACAAGTATCTCAGTTGCTTCGTTAAAGCTTTTTACAATAAACGATTTTCTCTTTTCTCCCAACAATGCGTCTCTCTGCTTCTTAAGAGAAACCTTACCTTTTTTATGCTCCCTGCTTCGCCTAACAGTTTTCTCAACCTCATAAAGGAAAGACTTTACAGCACTGCTGTCCAAATTAAAAATGAGTACAACAGCAATAGTCAGACTAACAGAAATTAAAAGAGATATATAAAACATACCGCTTATCCTCCTCAAAACAGATCGGCAATAATTTTTGGCGCGCCATTTTGAATAAATTCACTTCTAAGCTGCTCGCTTATACCATCAACTCGGTCAAAATGCCCGGTTATTGTCACCTTCCCTTTTGAATCAGAGGAGTTATCATCGACTACATACCTGAATAAAGTTCTGTATTTAAGCTCTCCGTTGGCATAGCTCTCCCCTTCTATAATTTCTGTAATCTTTCTTGTGGTATCCTCAAGCTGCCGCTGAAATACAATAATCGGAAATGCCTCAACCATCATTTTCATCAGCATATCGTCCTCAAATTCATATGCCCTTTTTGCTAGCGTCACCATTCGCATATATGCGCCTGCCGCCGTCTTTGAATGAATAGTAGTTATTACCGTGTGGCCTGTTCTTGCCGCTTCCTGGGCAGCAAACGCCTCCTGGCTTCTCATTTCGCCAACACAAATTACGTCAGGGTTAAATCTCAATGCAAAATCCAAGAGGTTTTCCTGAGTCACCTCCTGCATTTTATCAAGCGAGCTTTTAGTAACAGTATGTATGACGCTGTTCGTCACCTTATTGTTCTTATCTCTCCTAATAAGGTCAAACTCGCGAGAGCCTTCTTCAATCGTATATATTCTTTTTGATGACGGAAGCGTAGACATAAGCCAGCTGGCAGTTGTTGTTTTTCCTGAACCAGTGTTTCCGGCAATACAAATACTGATACCGTACTTGACTGCCATAGATAAAAAATCAAGCATTCCCATAGTGGCAGTACTTTCAGAAAGGTCCTGCTTGCTTATTCCACTTTTTCTTACTACTCGGATAGATGCCGCTATTCCGACATCTTCATCAAGAACAGGCGTCTTTAATACCGTGATACGAATATTCTTTGCCAGCGAACCAAGAGCAGTAGGATTTCCGTCGTCTATAACTGTACCACTTTTCTGCAGCATTCTTCTGACAATATCTATCGCGTGCTGCGGTGAAAGGAATTTTTCAGGTGATTTATACCTTCTGCCCGAAACAATAAGGTCAATGTCGTCCCATGAATTTATATCTATTTCCTCAAGACCGTTTGTATCTGCATTCTGAAGTATCTTAGTCAGGAAAGAATACTCAGCCATATCTGAAAAAAGTTTGTCGGCTAGCTCCTCATCGGAATAATCATCCAGTCTTATTGAATGTGTTATAAGATACTGCTTTATGTATTCCTTGACTAAGCTTCTGTCACTGTTATTCATATCCGAAGACAGAATATTCTCATAGGTGCTGGCAATAAAACTCTGCGCCGACTGAAGGATACTTTCATAATTGCTAAATCCATTTTTTCGCGACTTAAAATTTTGAAGGTTAGAGTTTACCATGGTTATCCTCCACGATTCGTTTAACCAACCGCTTTATTTCCTTTGAAAAATCACGAGAGGCCATACGTTTAAGGTCTGTCAGAAGCTCTCCGCCTATATAACGATTTTCAATCTCTGGCGAATATGGCAGCACATAATCGTATTTGCCGGAAACCCTCATCAGCTCGGTTAACGGAGAAACATTCTTAACGTTGCCCACTACCATTATGTGGTTATTTATATCAAAGCGGTCCTCGGAATATATCATTCTGGCGCTGTCCATATATGATATTCCCCTGGTATCGGCGGTAATGCAGCAAATTTTATAATCTGCAAGCCCCATGGCAACCTGAGACATATTATCGTCAATCGGATTCGCTGTGCAGTCCACTATTACATACTCTGCAAGATTCATCATTTTGTTCAGAACCTTCATAACAGGTTCATCGCCGAAGCTGTCATAAGTTATGTATGTGTCAGACGGAGCCATGCCGATAAAGCAAAGGTAATCGCACTCGGGGTGTACAACCAGTCTTTGCGCAAATATGGTATCGTCAAATCTGCCAGACATAAGAAGCGGTCCTATACTCTGAGAACTCTCAATATCAGCGGACGGCACAAATACCTTTAGCATCGGCGTCAGCTTATCGCCGTTATACACAATTACATTGCTTTTTTGAGTTGCTAAGGCAGCTCCAAGCGCAAGTGAAAGTACTGTCTTTCCGCTTGACGGGCTTCCCCATACACAAATTAGTTTCGCACTCATAATCAACCTGCCTGTTCTGTCGTCTGTGATTCAGCAGCATTACCTGCATCACCCGTATCGGTTCTGTCGTCATTAAACATAAACCATGCGTCTGAACTAATAGGATGATTAGCCTTAAGATAACTTTCCTGCCTTGCTAAAAGCTGCTCCTTTTTGTATTCGTCACCGCGGCACACAAGAGATAGATGTATTGAAGTTTCGTTTTCGCAGGCAACAAGGTCAAGCGCCTGCTGAAGATTTACACGAAATGTTACGACGCTCGGAATATCGTTTGCGGAATCGCCATCCTTGTTAATGTCATCTGCGGCACTATTGACAATATTTATAACCTCGAGGTACATGATGTTCGGGTTAATTCTGGATGTCCCATCGGAATACAACACAGGCATTACTATGTCGCCAACGGCTATTTTCGCAGAAACGCTCTGCGGCAATGACTTGACCGAAACAGACACGGCATATTCGTTATCGCCAAGGTCTCTGTAAGTATAGTCTGCAAATGGCCTGTCAGGGCTGATTTTGCTTTTGATGAGAACATCGTTTGTTCTCATATCCAAAGCAGCATAATATTGATTTTTCCTGAAGTCTTCAACAGATGAAAAATATTCGCCATTTGCATACAGCATATCGCTCTCAGAAATTTCAATGCTTCTTACACAATCCGCCGTAATTTGCTGTCCCTTTTCAACATTTTTTGACAGCACCACTATTGCTATCTTGTTGTTCATTCTGTTTGTAAGCAGCGGTACGGCCACAAATCCGATAACAAATGCCAACACAATGCAAACACAACCAACTAAAAATCTGTTCTTTAGTAAATTCATTTTAAGGAGTCTCCTTCTTTAATTTTATATTATATAAAGCATTGAACCATTATGAAGCAGGCTTTCTCGGGGCGTTTTGTTCATATCAAAGCAATCTCCAGTCAGTCTGTCGCATAACAATGCATTATCACTCGGAACGTATTTTCCACCAGTTATATCCGCAACGGCATTCTGTGCCATTGCAGCAATCATATAAAACCGTGTATTTACAGGGATATACATATCAAACGCTTTCATAAGCGAGGGAAACCATATTTCAACCAAAATCTTGTCCATGTTAATCCTCCTTACCAAGCGAAATGAACTTTACAGACTTTCCCAATCCGTTTACATAACTGAAACCGCTGCATTTTCTTTCACTTCCGCTTACTTCGGGCATATCGCTATGGATGAACAAATAGCTGTCGTTGTTGATGCCGCCTCCAAGCCAGAAATAGGTATCCCTCGGGAACTTCTCAAACCACTCCGCGCTTGTGTAACTGCTGAACGAAAAGTAGTCGCCAAATATAACGAAATTAACGCCCAAATCGGCATAAAGCAAAAGCAGGGAAAGTATGCTGCGCTGTTCGTCTTCGCCCTCAACATCTGCGTTGTCCTCGCGAATAATATTCGCAAATTCCGACAGTATACATATCACAGGTTTTCCATCAGGGACATAGTTGTCCTTAGACCTGTTTGCCATAAGCTTAGCAAGCTTTTTCAGCCCATCGTGTATTTCTCCTGC
Source organism: uncultured Oscillospiraceae bacterium (assembly GCA_934462925.1). Taxonomy (GTDB): domain Bacteria; phylum Bacillota; class Clostridia; order Oscillospirales; family Ruminococcaceae; genus CAG-115. Next base: position 20,225 of record CAKSIT010000020.1, read on the forward strand.
GGTATAGTAGTCCTCCGACTTGGTTTTAAGCGAGCCGCTGATATCGAAAACGTACAAATGATAATCGTCCTCAATAAGCTTTATAAGAGCTCCTGCAATGTCCGTAAGGTCGTAAGACCCTTCTGCCGTGAACACATTCATAAATCTGTTCAGGTTAAGGTAAACAGGCTGCATATTAAGCTTGTCAATCCCAACAACCACGTTGTTATCGTCGGTAATGAATTTTTTCACATAATCCACGGTAACTACATCTGGTAAGTTTACTATTCTCATCGCACGGCAAGCACTTCGTTCGTTTATTACGCCAGCCTGTTCATTTATAAACGCAAATATATCCGTGCGTTCAGTAATATAGCAAGTCTGAAATTCGTAAACTTCATCCTTACTGCAAAGACCTCTGCCCTTGCAATCAGTAGGAATCATCTTTTTAGCTTTGGGTAGCACATTGCTATACGAAGCATCATTGAGATTAAGGGCAAAAACATTACCAAAGTTTTCCATTATCTTCATGCGCAAACCTGTCGTGGAAACAGATGTCAGCAAGAAATAAACTCCGTATTTGCTTGCGTCACGCGAAAGCACCTCGACAAGCGAGTCATACTGCTCCTTTTCAAACGCCTCCCTAAACGAGCCGTAATTTGCTATGATAATGTTCATTGCAGGCAAATCATCATGTTCTTTGAAATACTGTGAGAAATCAACGCCTTCTGATGCAAGTTTTGCTTTTCTGCGATTGATTTCCTTGAGCAGGAAATTAAAAAACGTTTCCACCTTTTCAGGTTCGCTTGATGTAATGAAAGCACCCACCGCATTGTATTTCTCAAATGCTTTCAGAGTTTCAGAAGCAAAATCGAGAATATAAAATGTAGCGCGCTGTGCCGTGTAACGGTTAAGCACATCATAAATATAAGCAACAAGGAACGTGGTCTTTCCGTAGCCCGACGAGCCATATACAATTGTGTTGCCGTCCATAAGCGAAAGTGTAAGCAGCTTCTGCGACTGCTGCTGCGGGATATCGTACTCGCCAATAACAGCGGTTATCTTGTCCTCATCAGTCATATAACCGTATTTCTCAACCAGTTTTTCTGCATATATTGTTGCAGGTATCGGGTCAAGCCATAACCTTGCGCTATGTATGTTCTCTGCCTCGCACAGGTCATTAAGGTAATTAACAACTGTTTCCATCTGGCTGTACTGTTTTTTCTCTTTTTCATCAAGCTGCTTGGCACTTGTTGTTAACTGTTGCTGCAAAATCTGCTTTCTTATTTCATTTGTTGCCTGCTTGAGAAGTGTGCCGTTGTTGTCAATCATCTGAACAGAATCATCAATTCTGCTTTCAAGGTCTTCTTCAGGCTTATAAATCGCGCCAGCCCATGCCGACTGACCAAGCTCGTACACCTCATTATAGCCAACCTGCAAATAATATCTGCCAGTCTGAGTGATATATGCTGCGTCCGGCGACATTATCATATCCTTACTATCAGACGCTTCCTGTACCTTAAGGCAAACCCTGAATCTTGAGTTTGACCATATCTGACCAGTTACAACACCTGAAGGCTTTTGCGTAGCAAGGATGAGGTGAATACCAAGTGAACGACCTATTCTTGCTGCAGAATTAAGCTCGTCCAAAAAGTCCGGGCACTGGTCCTTCAGCTCCGCAAATTCATCTGCGATAACAAACAGATGCTGCAGCGGCTCAGAAACTTTGCCCTCGCGATACAGACGCTGGTACTTGTAAATATCGTTAACAGTAGTTTCAAGCGCAGTACTGGTCTGATTGAACAGAGTCTGCCTGCGCGTACACTCGCTTCTTATTGAAATAAGCGAACGGGTAAGCGACGCGCCGTCAAGGTTTGTTATCGTTCCTGCAAGGTGAGGAAGCTTTGTGAATGCCTTTGATAATGCGCCGCCTTTATAGTCAATCAGAAGAAACGCCAGTTCCTTCGGGCTGAAATTTACTGCCAGCGACAGGATAAGCGTCATTATAAACTCCGACTTACCCGAACCTGTTGTACCTGCAATCAACCCGTGCGGGCCGTGTGCATTTTGGTGCAGGTCAAGCATCATTAAGCTTCCGTGCGAATCAACACCAAGCGGTGCAGCGAGTGAAAGCACAGGGTTGCTCTCTTTCCATCTCGTCAGGCAGTTAAGCTCATTCACATTTCTAAATTTGTACATTTCCGCGAATGTCAGCATATCAGGCAGCTTGTAACCACCCTCAATATTACCAAGCTTGACATTTGCCAAACCAACTGCCTGCTGAGCAAAATCTACCTCATCAAAATTGACGGGCCTGATATACATTTCCTGAGCAGAGGATCTGCTTTTTATGCACAAACTGCGCGATGCGTCTCCTGTTTTCTGCTCGGCATACTCCTCGCGGCAAAGCTGAATAATCAATGAGCATTCATTCGGGAGGTTTCGGGTTTCATTGTATAGCGCAAGTATAGATACATTGCTGTTTTTTCGCTGAATGATATTGCTTATTAAATTTGTTTTACTGCACAGCTCCTGGTCGGCACAAATAACAACATAATGCACTTCAGGCAATGATTCATTGCCCTCATGTATGCTTAAGCTCTTTTCAAGCTCGCATGAAACAGCTTTAAGCTCCGAGGTATCGCAAGCAATATACCGAAAGTTTTTTTGATTATTCCAGGAATGTGGCAGCCAGCGAATATAGCTCCACTGACGTTCTTCTTCCCTATTGCATATAAGAACAACTTTCAGCTCGGAATAGCTGCATAAGGTGGTGAGCTGCAGAATTATATTACGGGTATAGTCCACCACTTTAGCCCGATTACCAACAATTCCCGTTACACTATTTTCCTTAAGCGACAGGATTATCGGAGCATCATCGATATAGTACTTTTTATTAAGCAGTTTTTCCATACATTCAAGCAGAGAGTCGTACTCCACCTGAATAGACTCCTTGTTCTTTTTCAGATTAAACGCCGCATCAACCCTGCCAGTTCCTGCATAAAACCGAAGGAAGTCCGCATCACACAGCCTTCTTTCCCACAAAGACGCCAGTCGATTGTTTGCACGTTCTACCAGCTGGCTTACGGTGGGATTTGCAAGAACCAACTCATTATGCTGCCTTTCAAGCAACTCTTTTATTTCTGTTTCCTTCTTATCAAGATACTGAAGATATACCTTCTTCCTGTTTTTCTCCTTATTTGTATTACGCACTTTACTATAGAGCCTGTTTATTACAGGCCACAGCATACTGCTCATAACCATGCTCGTTGACATAATAAGCGTCGGAAGCATTTCGGTAAACTCCTTGCCCTGCTGTAAACCGCTGACAAGCGTAATTCCCGCCGTTGAAGCAGAAGCAATACCCATTGTAAACGCAGGGCCAAGCGACAGCGCAACAGGACTGTCTCCTGCTTTTGCACCCTGAGGCGGAGGAAGAAGTTCTATCTCAGGGTAATTTTCGTTTACAGTAAAACGCGGTGAAACATAAAAGAAATTTTCTCTGTCATAGTCATCAAAGCTCTGCTCAACAAGGCTGTTTTCCTTGTAAAAAGGAGCAAGCACATTTATCGAAGCACTGAGCTTTACTTTAAGCTTAGGTCCACTATCCATTGCAATAATGCTTCGGCCTATGATAAACCTGAATCCATACAAATATACCATATCCGACGGCGAAAGCTCTCCACTGCGAAAAGGAATATTGTTTACAAAGCAATTTGAACCCGATTCAAGTGTAGTTTTCTTATCGGAAAAAGTAATGATTGCTGCTACAGGCTCTGCTAATTTGCTATCAAGAACAATATCGCAATTCTTGTCCGAGCCAATTTTTATCTTTCCGTTAACCGCATATCTATGGAACACCAGCATAGGTTCGGTATCATCGCTAACAATCAAATGACAATCTTCCATGGTGTGGCTGCACCGAACGATGAAATTTCCATAATCCAGAACCGCATAGTTCTTTTCCTTATCACCCAGTACCTTTCTATTTTCATCAAAAAGAGTTGCATTTTTTCCTGCATGAGCTACCCAGCCATTCTCTGATGCCACAACAGCCAATATCGGCTCATTCTGTCCTCTGGCAGTAGTGTAATTAACAAAAAACTGTCCTGACTTTTTTTTAGGCAGGTATAGCTCATGGTAACAGCTGTGCTGAATAAGTGTTAATTTCATACATTACTCCTCGAATTTCCTGTGGGAATGAACTCGTCAAGCTCCGCAGAAGAAATAAAATTAAACGAATTTTTTAATGCGGAATTAAAATCCTCTATCGTAAAATCCGTGCCATCATGCTCTGATAAGCTTCCTATAACCATGCTGCCAAGCATATTCATTGCAAGATAAGGCGTATACGGCTGTTTGCGACGAATACGATTGCATTCAGCCTCTATATATTCATTGCTGAGGATATCATTATTAACTGGATTGCACCACGGGTGGCGATAACCCGAAAGCATGAGATAAAGCATCATAGACAAACTGTATACGCTCTTGTCGGCTTCATCGGGTGCAACGAACATTCTGTACCTGCTGAAAGAGTTGTCGAACGACGACAAATTTCCCATCATAAAAGGTAACGCAGTTCCAAGATAAACATCTCTTTCCTGTGAAACAAAAATCATTTCATCAGAAAATGAACCATAGTCATAACCTGACCTGCGCAATTTTATAATGCCCTCACAAACCTTGAGCGTTATTTCAATCGCCTGCCGCATAGTAATCTGATATTTGGACAAATAGTAAGGAAGCGGAATTGCTTTTTTCATAAGGAAAAAGACATGGTAACTTCCATGGAGAGTTGATGAATATGTTTTAATACCATAGTTCAGCGACTCCACACCAGCTATGCTGCATTTTTGTTGAAAAGACAACTGTTCTGAAACAATACTTTTCAAAAGATAGTCTGTTTTGTAATGAGCTCTTTCAGCGTCAAGGTGTGTACCGAACAGTGCCATGTCAACAGAATCCTCGTCTGACAGCATAATATGCCTGATATACGGTGAAACACCAGAGCCTCCATCAACGGCGACTGCGGAATAGTAATCCGCGCCCCCTATATACGAAGCTCTTTCAACCAACCTGTGTCCAAGTACCTCAAACCCGCACAAATCCAAAGAAGGCTGAATTGCGTCAGGGTTAAATTCAGAACTTTGATTTGCTTCAAAGGAAATCTCTCTCTTTGTGATAACAGCTCCCGGCACGCTAAGTCTGGACATACAAGAGGAACAGAACACATCTGCATCCTCTACGGGATTGCCGCACTTTCTGCAATAGAGCATCTTTTACCTCGCTATTCTTTTTTTCTTGTAACATACCAATCATCATAAACGCTGCCGTCTATCAGTATTGTGTTAAAACAATGTCCATACAGTTTTCCACGCGGTGTCCACAACGAAGTTTGAATAAGGATATTATACTCCCCGTCAGGATACCACACAGGAGTGAAATGAACTCGAGAATAATCAGATTTGGAATAATCAGAAGTATCGTAGTACTTTGAAAATGGATTTTTCTTCATTACAACTGTGCCGCCCAAATTCACAAGCTCTACCATAGTCGAACCATATTCAAACTCAGGCAGCTTTACGCTGCCACTCATATCGTCAAGGGACAGGTCTGAATAAAACTGCCTTGCTTGAAGTTTGTCGTCAAGTTCGGTATCGTTAACATAAATTTTTCTGTTGGTTAAGCTGCCTGACGTGCCCGAGTTATTCATTTCAAGCTTAACTCCAAAGCCGTATCCGGAACGTATTTTAAGCAAATTTCTGCCATTGTGATAAACATATTCCGCCCCGGGAAGATTTCCATATGTGCAAGGATAGTACTGTTCACCCATTTCAAGGCTCAATGATTCGGTTATCCAGTCAAATTGCGGAACATATCTTGGCTCGCCCGCTTCATCAACACCATCTTCGACAATATCCGTAAGCTTCCAATAGCTCCACGAAGCAGTATTGCTTGTTGGCGGCAGGCTTGCCTCGGCTTCATCAACCGTTTTTGGGGTAAAACCCGCTGGCATACTGTCGCTATATTTAGGGTTTGAAGGATTTATCTGGGTTTCAGAATCCCTTATTGTAAGCTCAAAATAAACTTCTGGAGGCATTCTCCTGCCCTCACTTGATGAAGTGCTTCTTCTATACCCATTGTGCGTCCCAATGCCATTGCCCTTGTCATACCAGTCATCCCACGCATTTTTAGGGTCGCTTCGCGAATCGTTAGCATCATAAAGGTGACCGTCTAATGTAACCCCTATTTTCCACACTCCAGTTTTGTTCGGAACTTTGATTTTTGTCCAACAAAGCGTAGTATTGTACGGCAATTCCGAATCATAACCATATTCAGGCATTCCATCACAGGTAAGGGTAATTGTTGGAACATCGCTTGATTTTATGTCCGGTCGTGAACCATTTAACAAAAAGCCATTTGATGTTTTAACAGTAAGCTTTAGTCCATAGTCGTCCTCGCTAAGGTTATTTATATCACCATCAGAATAACGAATATCAGGCGCAATTGTTTTTGTGTCGCCAAATTCTGTCTGCTGCCCTATAACAAACGACAGGATAGCTTCTTCACCAGCAGTAAATTCCGTATTTGTCCCAACAATGTCAATGAAAAATGGGAAAAGGCTGTTTGGACTCATTATGTCATATGCCCATTTTCTGAATATTTCCTCATCACTTGACTCAGGGTTCGTATAAGTAAACTTATTCAAATACTCCGTCGCATCATTTTCATTGATAACACAAAGATTATTCAGAATTTCACCGTATCGTTCCTCCATGAACTTTGAACGAGAATTTATTGTACTGATAGGCCCTGCAAGAGAAATAAGTCTGCCCATTATATTGCGAATACTACTTTTGGACACTCCATCATAACTATACCCGGAGTACTGCGTAGCCTGGTCATATATTGCCCATTCAGTAATAGTGCCATAGAAATACTCTCTTTGACCTCTGTTATTAAAGTATTTGTTGTAAAACCAAAAAATTGGCTCAATTATCAGCACATACCGCTCCGAGTCAAAATACATCAGCGAGTCATCAACTGAAAAACCCATAACAGCCAAAATATATGCCATCGTAATGTTGTCAGCTCTGAGTAGTTCTTTACAGATATTTCTGTTTGGCGTAAAATAAGCCAATTTATTAAAATTGTCTGCTTTTTCCTGGCTTATCGGCATGAACCCTTTATCATACTTAGCAATAGGGTCATCGGGGTCAGTGTATTTGTCCAACGAATATACGCTGTACCCACTCTCGGTGCGCGAATTTGCAACAGCACCAACACCTGAATAAAACGATTGATACTCCTCCCTGCAAAACTGCAGAAAACTCATTCCCGACTGCATAGCCTGATAATATCTGTTGAGATAATCAAACTTGCAGCCTGTTCCAACACGTACATTCGCTATGTTTCTTTGGCTTACCATATCCAAATACAAATAGCTTGCCTCTACGTACTTAAATCTGCTCCTGCCATCGTTAGTCGTATCCGTTCCCCCCGCCTCGTCACTGGAAAGCGGGTCAAGTATAGCTGCCTTCTTGCTGAAAATATCAATAGATTTAACCGTCCTGTTCTCAGTATAATCGTAAACAGAAAATCTGTATCCCTGCTGATTATCCCACCACGAATAGCCTTTTGTACTGAAGCCGACAGACTCTGAGAACGCTACATTTGCAGGTATTCCAATTAAAATGGCGCATACCACCACGACCGCTGCAATACGTCTTAAAACTTGAATAGCCATATACTAAAACCTCTGTCAATTCAGCCACATTTCAGGGTCTATCAGTGTAACCTCCTCCGGGTCAACGCCAGACTCCATATTTGATTTATCCATCTGTGAGAGGTAATCGGACAGGCTGACACTGTCATCTAAGGGAAGATTGCTGTTGTCATCTGCTCCGTTTAGTTGAGTATTATCCTCTGCAGCTGGTACGTTATTCCATTTTGAAGGGTCGTCATTCCAGTCAGACGGGTCATCAGGCCACTCGGGAAGCCCATTATCATCATAGACGATATTTGCAGCTTCGCCGCTTTCATAATCATCAACATTAGGAATGTCAGAGTCGTCAATGCCAGAATCAGCAATGTCAGATGAACCATTATCAAGCACAAGATTATCCTTTGAGTCGGACAAAACGCTATCATCTGCGTCACCTAAAGCCGAACCTGTTAATGCTTCGTCATTGTTATTTTTCTTTCCATTGGTATTGTCATCAGACAATGGCTTTTTTCCATCAGAAGATGGTTTGCCGTCATATGATGGATTATTGCCGCTTGATGAGGGAGTATTGGCGTTTGGCAAAACATTCTTTCCATCGGTCAGATTGTTCTTTCCATCAGATGAACCTATAAGATTATAGTTCCAGTCCAAAGCAGGATTTTTAATGTTTTCGCCGGGTAATATTCCATTATCGTCTTTTTCTGTGCTATCATTAGCTCCGTTAGTGTCGCTGTCCGTCAAATCTTTATTCGGTTCAACCTGATAATTAAACTCATAGTCTGCATAATTGTCACTTGTTTCAAATATTCCGACAGATTTTGTGTATCTTTCGTCAAGCATAAGCTTTCTGACAAGGAAATATCCAAAAACCACAACGCCAACACATAATACCACCGTTACAGAAAGAAGTATTGTGCGCATAGAAGGCCGCAGTTTTACTGCCTCCTCAGCCTGAACGGCTTTCTCCTTCTTTTCCAGCTCAGCTATCTCTTTGTCAAGCTTTTTACGCTCGGAGATATCCTTTTTCCCTGTCAGTTTCATAATCTGCACCTCACTAAACACAAAAACTATAAAACCACAACACTGCATAGACCCGTAAGAGCCTATGCAGATGTCGTATAAAGTTATAATTTAAGAATCGGCATATACATGAATTGTAAATGTAGATTCATAGCGCCCCTTTTCGCCTTCCAGAATTGCCGTAATAAAGGTCGAACCCTCGCCCACAGCAGTTATAACGCCCGATTTGTCAACAGTCGCAATATTACTGTCGGCAGTAGAGTATGTAATATCAGCCGCTGTTTTCCCTTCAGGAATATAGGAGAAAGATGTCTGAACAGACTCTCCTGGTGCGATTGTAAAGGTAGAAACGTCGCTTATTAGAGCGCCTAAAGACTCAACCGCTTCTACGCCTGTGCCAACCTGTATCGGAACTTTGACTGACTGACCGCCTGCAGTAATGGTGACATTCGCCATACCATTCTTTTTGCCTACCAGTACAAACTGCGGCTTTTTGTCCTTAGAAGGCTTATTATAGAACCATGTTCCGAACTGAATAGTCCCAGTCGTAAAATCATAAGAAGCAACATCACCTGACATAAATTTCTTGGAGATTGCATTACCTCCTACAGTCAATTTCGGCTTGACAGCCGGCGTAGCCGTAGCAACAACAGACTGAAGCAGATTTTCAACAACAAGTATGTCTGTATTGTCGCTTACAATAGAGATGTCCTTGATTGTCGTTTTCTTAGGAATCGTAGCCACAGCAAGAGTAGTGTCGCCTTCTTCGCTGACAGGTATCGAATGCTCCTCAAGATTCATAGTAAGCTTGTCGCCCGTTTCAATGCCAAAGCTGTCATTTGCGGTAACAGTGCATTCGCTTACCGCTCCGCCGCCGTTATCGTCAATTTCATAATGAGACTTGAAGAACGGAGTATCTTCACCCCACAGGGTTAGCTCTATCGGCGAGAAAACCTTTCCGGCAACGCTTGAAGAAGAACAAGCGTACACAGAACCTATAGGATACAATGAAAACTCAACGCAGATTCTTTCTTCTCTCGTGTCGTCGGTCTGAACAGGAAGCCCGTTCTCAACGATTTGAATATCATCGCCCGCATTTACTGGCTTCCCAGGCAAAACTGCTACACCCTCGATGCCGCAGACTTCCTCCAAGGAATTCGTTCCCTTATCAAACGAGTATATTACAGAGCCGGTCTTTACCCCGACGCCCGCCTTAACTCCAAGGTCAACAACGTTTATGCCAACAAGCTGGAATTCAAGAGCAAGTCTGAGAGCCATCTCTATCTTTGCGGAAAAGTCAAGTTTCTGAGTGCTTGACTTATCGGATATCGGTCTTATCTTGCCACTTACAAGTTCAACGCCTGCCGTAGACGACTGCGTAAGCGTCAGCTTCAGCGAGCCATCGACTGAAAGCTCCGCCCTGATGACAAAATGAAGATTTGTATTCGGAATAATAATGTCGAGCAGCTTTTTATTTGTCGCGTCTTTTGCTTTCTTGGAAAGCTCCTTGAAGCTCTTACCCGTCAGCTGCAGGTCGTCGTATATTCTTCCGAGCTTATGCCCTTCCGTTGCCCAGTCGCCAATACTCCAACTGTCACCTCTCTGTTTGACATTATTTTGTATCGAACCCGGGTGTTCAACTGCGGAGTGAGAAAATCCGAACGTTTCCTGCTTTTTATCGGTAAGGCTGAAACGCAGCTCATCTATTTTAAGCTTAAACCAATCCCAGTGGGTTTTCAGCTTATTTTCAACGCTGACGTTCTCGTCAAATCCAAATTCAACGCTGGTCGATTGTCCGTTAGAACCGTTGACTTTGCCCTTGATTTTGACTCCGATTCCGCCTTTTCCGCTGTCAAGCGAATATGAAAGCGTCATCGACATGTTGTCGCCAATATCAAATGTTTTAGAATTCTTTGTAGCGGTTTTCTGAAGGTCGCCCGCCTGCCCCGGCCGATATACGCCGAGCGGTGCGCTTTCTCCTGTTGAATCCGCAAAAAGCGGTGCAACCTCGTCTTCAAACTCAATGCGCTGACCGTCAGGTCCATAAAATACAGCTTGACTAAAATCAACAGGTCCTGACTGCTGCACATCTATTTCTTCATACACTTCCTCGAGCTCGGCCTTACGCGTGGCAACAGTCACCGAGCCATCGCCGTTCTCTGTTATACCTGTAACAACAACGGCGTAATTCATCGGAATAACATCGTCCGCAGGCATAGCCAGCACCGTTCCAACCTCAAGAGAAGCAGGCACATCTCCCGCAGGAAAAGTGATTGTCTTTTCGGTGTTGTCCGTATAGCCGCCGTTTTCATCAAAAAACGTCCTGCTGCCGGTATACTCAACCTTGTAGTTTGACTCCACCACAACGCTGTTTTCGCTGGTTACGCCGCCGTAGTTAATAACATTATCCTTAACAATGGACCTGTCATAGCTTTCGCCGCCATAGGAGAAGTTAATCCACTTATCGTACGCAGTAAGCAGAGCAATGTCAGCTTCAGTTTTGCCAAGTACCTTCTTCGGGTCGAATTTCTGACCGTCAAGGGTGAAAATCCCCTCATTTACCGAAGTCATTACATTGTCAAGATACAGCGGCTTCACCTTTGCGCTGTCGGTAAAATCAACAGTTGAAGGCTGTGTGCAGTTCATTGCACGAATAAGGGTGTCTGCTGCAAATTCCTTTGTTACCTTTCCGTTAAACTTAAGGTCGTCAGAAATATCGATAAGCCCCCACTCGGCTGCAATCTGTACTGTATCAAATCTCTCGTCAGAGGTCTTTACAGATGTCACAAGCGGTTCTTCCTGCGTATAGTACAGCAGGTTAAAGCTATTTTCAACCATATCCAGCCACTGGGTGACTGAGTAGTAATCGCCATTATCCACCGCCTTACAGCCGCTCAGGTTCGTCATTACAAGGCATGCTAGCATCACAGCAGCAAGAACGGTGCTGAACATTCGTTTCTTCATGTTTTTTCCCTTTTTAACTTCACAAGTAACGGGCGGGCATTGTATTTCATGCCGACGCCCGTTACACTATCGGAATCAGTCGATGAAAGTATTAAGGCTCTTTGCAACCTTGGTTTCGGTTTCTCCGCGCTGTTCGTATATTTTCTTAGCTTCGTTGAAATAGTCTATATACTCCTGAACGAACTGGTCAAATTTAGGAGCCCATTTGCTGTACATGGTTTCAAACTCTTGCTCAGTAACTCTCGCGTCCTGCGACATATAAATATCGGGAGTATTAACAGAACCGCTTATCTTGCCCTTAATATTCTTAAGCTTTGTCGCCAAATCTTCCTTAGCCGCTTTAAGCTGATTTATTGCCTGTTCAAGTGCTGCAAAATCGACATATGTATAACCGAGTGCCATAATAAAATACCTTCTTTCTTAATTGTGTTACTTTCTATTTACCGCAAGCTTACTTGCTATACGTCCAGACCCCTGCATATCCTGTTCATAATTGTCGGCTGCCTTTACAAGCTGCTGACCATATTCCCAAATAACTTTCTTCATAGCAACAAAATCGTCTTTAAGTTCATCAAGCCGCTCAATAGCCGTTGTTGCGTCATCGCCCTGGAATGCGTTCTGAAGCGCTTCTTTGAAGTTTGTGTAAATCTGGGTCGAGTAGATTTGCTCGTACGCTTCCGCCTCTCCCTTAATCTGCTTGCCAAGTTCTCGTGTTGCTTGATAATTGACTCTAGCCTTTTCCATAGCAATATCCTCCGTGTTGTTTTTTTGCCCTCTTGCGAGGGGCTTTTTGTTTGTGGTTTTAGTATAGCACAAAAAAAACGTCTGTGCATTGAAATTGTATTTTTGGTATATTTCCTGAAAAAAAGGTCGTTTGCAAACCAATAATGCAGTTTTTTTGCATTTTCGGTTCAAATCGTCAATGAAAGACTTCCCGATTCCACATTAAGGAATTTACGATACTGCTCAATAAAGCTTTTCTTATACTGCCGTGAACTCCATAACCTTTCACCGCACTTTAATTCTATTTCAACGTCGTTCACGGTCTGTATCTTATGTAAATTAACAAGACAGCTTTTAGAGCAATGCAGGAAAGAATCGGGCAGATTTTCTTCAAACCATGAAATGCCGAACTTTGTTTCAAAGCATTCTCCGCCCTCCGTATAAATATACGATATGCGATTATTATGCTGCACATACAGGATTTCCGAAACAGGAATTGATATATATTCCTTATCCACCAGTCTGACAACAACGCTGTTGCTTCCATTTCTTCCGATAGTCCTCTTAAGCATATCCAAAACATGGCGCATAAAAGAACGGCTTACCGGCTTTTTTATTAGTGCAAAGGGTCTGAAAATATCAGCGTAATCAAATATTCGCTGACAATACTCAACGCAGTTCTCAGTTATATATACTATTTCAATATGAGGAAAGCGCCTTTTTATTTCCAGTGCCGCTTCAACGCCGCTGCGATAATTTATTTCGGTTGCAATAAAAATACAATCATATTTTGCAAGTTCCCCGCCGAGGGTAAGCTGCTCATACTCAGAAAAAGTATAGACATCTATTAAGCTGTCGTAGGCTTGCAATTCCTCAATAAACTTGTTCATAAACTCGGTTGATTTATCGCATATTGCTATGTTCATTTTATTATCCTCCGAAATTTAGTAGTGATGTAGACAATGTCTCCAAAACAAAAAGCGCATCTATGAATAATCATAGATGCGCTATACATATTTTGTAATTAAATCCAGATAAAGCCAGCTTATAGATATAATCTGTCTGTCTGTCTGTCTGTCTGTCTGTCTGTCTGTCTGTCTGTCTGTCTGTCTGTCTGTCTGTCTGTCTGTCTGT
>CAKSIT010000021.1 GCA_934462925.1 uncultured Oscillospiraceae bacterium
CAGGCTTATTTGTTTGTTCATACTTTTATTATATCACTTTGGTAATTCTGCGTCTACTCGTTTTGTGCGGTGTTGCCATAGATATACAAAGAAAAAGCTCGGCGCTCACCCTGCCGCGCCTGAAGTTCCTAAGGCAATACCGCATAATTATTTTCGCGCGATTGCGCAGTCAGATTTTTCGTCAGATTGTACAATGAGGACGACGCAAGGCTGTATGCCTTGCTAGGACGAATTGTGCAATATGGCGGAAAAGATGCAAGCAAGCGCCGCGTAAGCCATAGGCGTCGCTTAGAAAAGGCGTTAGCCGCTAATTGTGCGGTGTTGCCCTAACTCACAAATTGCAATAAAAACCGCAGATTGAAATGTGCATAAAAGCGTTCTCTCAATTCTTCTGACTGCTTAATATCCTCTGCCTTTCAATCATTCTCATTACCCGCGGTCTGTTATAGCGCTGCATTATAACAAACATACAATTGAAAACGCAATGAGCCCAGCGGAGGAGATCCGGCAGCTGCGAAGCGAGGTAAAGCGGCTGAACAAAGAGAACAAGCGGCTTCAGGAGGAGAGGGATTTCTTGAATGAGGCGGCAGCTTTTTTCGCCGCGAGCCGTCGGAAATAAACAAGCAGGAGCGAATGAAGTTCATTGCGCTCAAAACCTGCGATGTAGGCGCAAAAGGCAGAATTTCATTCTGCTGCAAAGCGCTGAAAGTGACACGTCAGGGATTTCACGAATATCTGAAAAATCGTAATAAACCCTGGAAGCACGAAGAACCGGCGGCAAAAATGATGGAGATACTGAATGAGGACGAATGCAACGATACATATGGCAGGGAGCGAATGCATAAGGCGCTGCTCCTTAAATATCCGGATTCCGGAATACCAGGTGAAACCACGGTATACCGCGTGATGACAGCCATCGGAATAACGCACAGACCCAACCGAAAGCCGAATGGGATTACGAAGGCGGACCGCGAAGCGCGAAAGTCAGACGACCTGCTGAAACGTGATTTTAAAGCCGACAAGCCTTTCAGCAAATGCGTAACGGACATCACGGAGGTCAAAGCTAAAAATGGTAAGCTATATGTGTCGGCGATATTTGATTGTTACGACCTGACTGCCGTCGGGCTGTCAATGGACGACAACATGAAAGCCGAGTTATGCGCTGCAACTGTCGAAAATACAGCGGCAGCATATCCCGAATTTCGCGGTGCGGTACTCCACTCCGACCGCGGAAGCCGGTACACAAGCGCTTCATACAGAGCCATGCTGAACGAGCATGGAGTAAAGCAGAGCATGAACAGCGCCGGAGGCAGATGTCATGACAACGCCCGCTGCGAAAGTATGTGGGCGCGAATGAAGAACGAGCTGTTTTACAGCCGCGGCAGAAGAAGTACGGATTACACGACAGAACAGCTGAAAACAATGATCCGGCGCTACTACATGAGCTATTGGAATAACCGCCGGATATGCTCGTCGATAGGCGGAATGCCTCCGGCAGAGAAGCGCCTCAGATATTACTCGGATAAGACGGGCAAATCGGCGGCCGCCGCAATGGAATAAATTTTTGAGTGAAATGTGTAAAGCTATATTGACAATATCAATTTCACTCCGGCTTCTTTCTTTTTGTTCTCGGTTCAACATTTTATCACCCTTTTTTATTATACCATATTTACGAAAAAAGCCCAGCTTTTGCTGGACTTTTGAGACAGACTGTATTAAGTGCGGCGACAAAAGCTCCGCGTACAGCCTGAGACACCGCGCATTGAACCGCCCCGAAAAGCCGCAGCCCCGCGCCGAAAACAAAAACAGACCGCACATAAACCGTGCGGCCTGCTTTACTCTATTGGTTGCGGTGAAAGGATTTGAACCTTTGAAATGACGGAGTCAGAGTCCGTTGCCTTACCACTTGGCGACACCGCAATAACCTAACGAATGATATTATACCACCATCGCCGAAATTTGTCAAGGGGGTTTACAAAATTTTTTGCCCTCGCGGAAATATTATTGCACGGGCGGCGCGGAATATTCATTATAAAGAGCGCGGGGAGCGCTTTTGGTGTGAGAATTGCACAAAAAAGGGAGTGAATATTTTGCTTTGCTTTTTTTCTGCAAATATTGACAAGCGTTGTCTAATATGATATAATATGATTGGCAGATGAAAATCTGCCTGAAAAAACAACAAAAAATGGAGGTTTCGTCTATGACAGCAAAGAATATGAGCATCATCGCTCTCGTGTGCGGCATTGTTGGTATTGTTGGCTCTTTTATCCCCGGTGTAGTTTACATTGCACCGCTGTGCGCTATCGCAGGTATCGTTTTCGGTGCGCTTGCGCTTAAGAGCATCAAGGCGTCCGGCAACACTGACGGTAAGGGTCTTGCAGTAGGCGGTCTGGTTTGCGGTATCGTTTCCACCGCTCTGTCCGTACTTATGCTTGCTTGCGCTCTGTGCGCTCTGTGCGCTCTCGGCGGCGCTCTCGGCGAGCTTGCAGGTAGCATGCAGTAATTTGGCAATATCCACAAGCCCTGCCCCATAGGGGCGGGGCTTATTTTTTGGAAAGGAATGCTATGTTTCCAGGTTTTACTCTGTTCGGAAAATTTATCAGCAGCTACGTACTTTGCACGGTCGCGGGAATATTCACCGCCTGCCCGCTTGCGATAGCGCGCTGCAAAAAGCGCGGCGGCGACGATATCAGCATGATTTTCGTGCTGCTTTTCGGCGGCGTGGGCGTTCTGGCGGGAATGCACCTGCTGTACGGTATTACAAATATCGCTTACTGGGGCGAAATATTCAAGGCTAAGGACTTTATCGACTTTTGCAAACGCGTGGGCGTTGTCTTCGGCGGCGGCGTGTTTTACGGCGGACTTATCGGCGGGCTTGTCGCGGGCGGTATCTCAATTAAGGTGCAGAAGCTTGACGCGGCGCTCTACTGCGACTGCGCGGCGTTTGCGATACCGCTGTTCCATATGTTCGGCAGGATAGGCTGCTTTCTGGGCGGGTGCTGCTACGGCAAGGAAAGCGAGTACGGCGTTATGTTCACAAACTCGCTTGTGGAGTCCGCAAACGGCGTGACGCGCGTTCCCGTGCAGCTTTACGAGGCGGCGTTCAACCTTGCGCTGTTCGCGCTGCTGTTTATTTTAGAGCGTAAGGGCGCGCTTAAGGGACGGCTGCTGGCGCTCTACCTGCTTACCTACCCCGTGGGGCGGTTTATACTGGAGTTCTGGCGCGGGGACGAATACCGCGGCTATGTCTTCGGACTGTCCACCTCGCAGTTTATAAGCATAATACTGTTCGCGGGGGCGGCGCTTTACTTCATTTTCGCACCGAAGCGCGCTTCTGCGCAAGAAAGGACAAGCAATGACTGACCTTATACAAAATGCGCTCTCGATATTCGCGGCGCTCACCATTTTCGCTACGGGCTGCGCTAAATCGCCCGAAAGCGGCGAAACATCACAAACATCGGAGGATACCACAATGACCCTTTCGCAAAAAACCTTTGCAGCAGACGAGCAGCACGTTAAAATGCTCGGGCGCACGCATACCGAGGACGGTATTCTGTGGCTGGCGCACTCCGCAAGCGGCGTTGAGTTCACTATGACGGGTACTTCCGCTTCGGTAACGCTTGCGGCGGACAATATGTGCGAGCAGGAGGCCAAGCGCCCGCGCTTCGCGGCGTATGTAAACGGCGAGCGCGTTGTAGACGAAATGCTCTCGCAGAGTATGCAGTCGCTCGAAATATTCACCTACGACGCCGAGCAGGAAGTAACCGTAACGCTCATCAAGCTCTCCGAGGCTGCGGAGTCCACCTGCGGCATTGTCGGCATTGACGTAACGAGCGCAGGCGACATCGCCCCCACGGCAGAAAAGGCGCTCAAGATAGAGTTCATAGGCGACAGCATAACCTGCGGCTACGGCGTTGACGACGAGGACCGCGACCACCACTTCGCCACCTCCACCGAGGACGCGACAAAGGCGTACGCGTACAAGACCGCGCGCCTTCTCGACGCGGACTACAGCCTTGTGTCCTACAGCGGCAACGGCATTGTTTCGGGCTACACCACGCAGGGCAAGCAGGTTAAGGCGCAGCGCGTGCCTATGTTCTACGAGGAGTTCGCGCGCAGCGCGGGCAGCTACAACGGCTACAGCGTAAGCTCCACCCCGTGGGATTTCACGCGGTTCGTACCCGACGTTGTGGTGATTAACCTCGGCACTAACGACGCTTCCTACACGGGCGGCGACAAGGAGCTGCAGCAGGAATATGCCGACGCATACGCGGAGTTCCTTAAAAAGGTGCGTAAGGACAACCCCGACGCGCAGATAATATGCGCGCTCGGCGTTATGGGCGATACGCTCTACAAGGCTATGTGCGCCGCCGTTGAAAATTACACGGCTCAAACGGGCGACGAAAAGGTGTCCACCCTGCACCTTACCGCGCAGGACGGCAACAAGAACGGCTACGCCGCAGACTGGCACCCCACCGCGGCAAGCCACGACGTTGCAGCCGCTGAAACTGCCGAGATGATAAAGAGCGTTCTCGGAATGTAAAACAACACAACAGACCCGCGCAGAAGCCCTGCGCGGGTTTTGACATATAATGTGCTTCCATTCATACGGAATAATGTGGTAGAATAATACAAATACATATGGACATCAGGTTACTCAGCGAAGGAGGAATATTATGTCAGGCTCTGTCTTGCTTTTGGTTATTTCCATAGTGCTTCTGGTACTCTGCATAGGCGCGGCGGCGGTTTCCGTGTTCTTTATTATTATAAAGAGAACGCGGGGTTCTGCCGGCGCGGACGTTTGCTGCCCGAGCTGCGGCGCAAAACAGCGCGCGGGTACTAAGTTCTGCGCGGAATGCGGCGCGCAGCTTCCCGCAAATATGCAGGCGTTCTGCACGGAATGCGGTACGCGCTTTGAGGGGGACATGGCGTTCTGCCCGAACTGCGGCAAGCCTGCGCAGGCGGCGGCTTCTGCGCCCGCAAAGCGCTCCAAAGCGCCCATTATCACAGCGTGCGCAAGCGTTGTGATGATGATTCCGCTTATCGTGCTGATTGCCGTAAGCAGCGCGGACCTCGGCAGCAGCGACAGCTATCTGATTTCCGACCGCTACAGCGGCAATGACGACTACTACTCCCACCGCGGCGAAAGCAGCTATAGCGACAACGGCGGTTACGGCGGCTACGACAACGGCTACGGCGAAAGCAGCTACATTGACAACGGCGGCAACAACGGCGGCAACGTCTACGTACCCACCTACACCAGCTGCCTTAAGTGCCACGGCACGGGCATATGCCCTGTATGCCACGGCAGGGGCGGAATGACTTACAACACCTACGGGCAGGACGACGACGGCTGGGTAGAGTGCGCAGGCTGTCACGGCGGCAGGCTTTGCCCGCGCTGCAACGGCACAGGCAAGGAATAAGGCGCGCAGCGGCGCAATAGCTTCGGGGACGGCTTCGGCTGTCCCCTTTTCGTTTTTACGGCTTTACAGGCTTCTCCCCCGTTTGCTCAGCTTATGTCGAATATCTCGTCGTAGGCTGCGGCGAGCGCGCCACGCATTACGGGCGCAGCTTGCCACAGCCGCATAAGAGCGCCCCTGCCGCCGCTTACGCAGGGGACGCGCTTGCCGCGGGCGTTCCGCATGGCGGCGCGCGGACTGCTGTGTCTGGCGTGAGAGCGCCGCCGCTCGCGCGGTGAAAGCTTCGCTTGTCGGCGCGGACGCCCCCGCAAAAATGACGGCGAACCGCGCGGATACGCCCGCAAAAGCCGACGTCTGTCCAAATCCGAGCGGATAATCTCCCCGTAAAAAATATTTTTGAAAAATTTGCGTTTACCCCCTTGAAAAATTTTGCGGAGTATGCTAGAATAATTCCAAGATGTTGAGCGCGGGGTATCTGTGCGCTTGAATGTAAACGATTACCGAACGCCCGACACTCTGAACGAAAACAAAAGGCGCACCCGCGCGGCGCGCCGACAAGAAAAGGGCACATCTAAAAACCGGTTTGAAAAGTGAAAATGGGTAGAGTGCGCCGAATGCGAGGAAAGCCGACGAAGTAAGGCTGTATGCCTTACGAGGAGGTTTTCTGAAGCAGTCGGTGTGCTATACACATTTTCACTCAAACAAGGTTTTTAGAGGCGACCAAAATAAACTACACGGAGGACTCACCTATGAAGTATGCAGACGGACTTTGGCTTAACAAGCCCGGCTACGGCGTAAATTACGCAACACAGATGTACGAGGTAACCGCAGACGAAACCTCGATTAACGTTCTTGCAACCAACCAATGGATAGCGAACCGCGGCATGACCCTCGGCGGCCCTGTTCTCGAAATCAGCTTTACCTCTACGCTTGAAAACACCATCAAGGTTACGGTAGACCACTACAAGGGGCGCGTTAAGAAGTCCCCGTCCTTCGAGCTTTACGAGGACGCTTCCTTTAAGCCCGTTATAAACGAAACCGAAAGCGCTTTCGAGCTGGTTTCGGGCAAGACCCGCGTTGTTGTTGCAAAAACGGGCGCGTGGGACATTAAGTACTACTACGGCGACAAGCTGCTGACAAAGCAGGGCTGGCGCACCACCTCCTACATCACCGAGGAGCAGTGGAAGACCAACGAGCGCATGGCGAACGACACGATGAAGCCGTTCTTTGCGCACGACGAAACCGCGGACGGCGCTGTAATGCGCGAGATGATGAACATAAGCGTAGGCGAGAACATCTACGGCTTCGGCGAGAAGTTCTCCACCTTCGTAAAGAACGGGCAGACCGTTGAAATATGGAACAACGACGGCGGCACAAGCTCCGAGCAGAGCTACAAGTCCATTCCGTTCTATGTATCCTCGAGAAGCTACGGCCTGTTTGTAAACCACCCCGAAAAGGTAACGTTCGAGGTAGCGAGCGAAACCGTATCCAAGGTAGCGTTCTCCGTTCAGGGCGAACACCTTGAGTACTTCGTTATAGGCGGCGGGAAGATTTCCGACGTCGTTTCCGTGTACACAAATCTTACGGGCAAGCCCGCGCTCACGCCCGCTTACACGTTCGGCCTGTGGCTTACAACGTCCTTTACCACAAACTACGACGAAAAGACCGTTTCGAGCTTCATCGACGGCATGGCGGAGCGCGATATCCCGCTCGAGGTGTTCCACTTCGACTGCTTCTGGATGAAGGAGTTCAACTGGTGCGACCTTACATGGGACAAGAGAATGTTCCCCGACCCCAAGGCAATGCTCACGCGCCTTAAGGCAAAGGGACTGGAAATATGCGTGTGGATTAACTCCTACATTGCGCAGCGCTCGTCCATGTTCGACGAGGGCGTTAAGGGCGGCTACTTTGTAAAGACTACGGACGGCAGCGTATGGCAGGGCGATATGTGGCAGCCCGGCATGGCTATCGTGGACTTCACCAACCCCGCCGCGCGCGAGTGGTACAAGGGCAAGCTGCGCGCGCTGTGCGAAATGGGCGTTGACGCGTTCAAGACCGACTTCGGCGAGCGTATCCCCACAAAGGACGTTGTTTACTACGACGGCAGCGACCCCTACAAAATGCACAACTACTACACCTACCTCTACAACAGGACCGTATTCGAGGTGCTTGAGGAATA
Organism: uncultured Oscillospiraceae bacterium; assembly: GCA_934462925.1. GTDB lineage: Bacteria > Bacillota > Clostridia > Oscillospirales > Ruminococcaceae > CAG-115. The sequence continues at coordinate 7,600 of CAKSIT010000021.1, forward strand.
CTACGGCAAGGACAAGGCGTGCCTGTTCGCGCGCTCCGCAACCGTCGGCGGGCAGAAGTTCCCCGTACACTGGGGCGGCGACTGCTTCTCCAACTACGAGAGTATGTGGGAGACGCTGCGCGGCGGTCTTTCGCTGTGCATGAGCGGCTTCGGCTACTTCAGCCACGACATCTCGGGCTTCGAGGCGCAGGGTACTCCCGACCTCTACAAGAGATGGTGCGCGTTCGGACTTATGTCCTCTCATTCAAGACTGCACGGCAACAGCTCCTACCGCGTTCCGTGGAACTTCGACGAGGAGAGCTGCGACGTTCTGCGCCATTGGACAAAGCTTAAGGGCAGGCTTATGCCGTACCTCTGGGCGCAGGCGCAGCACACCCACGCAACGGGCGTTCCCATGATGAGAGCAATGGTTATGGATTACTGCGACGACCCCGCGTGCCTTGCGCTTGACAGACAGTATATGCTCGGCGACAGCCTGCTTGCAGCCCCCGTATTCAACGAGGAGGGCGTTGCGCAGTACTACGTTCCCGCCGGCAAGTGGACGGACATTCAGACCGGCGAGGTATACGAGGGCGGCAAGTGGTACGCCACAAAGCACGACTACTTCTCCATGCCGCTGCTTGCAAAGCCCGCAAGCATTATCGCATACGGCGACTTCAAGCGCAGCTTCACCTACGACTACGCGGAGAACGCGGACATCGTGGTTTACGCGCTCGAGGACGGCGAGAGCGCTTCTGCAAAGCTCTACGACGCGGACAGCCGCGAGGTGCTTTCCGTTACCGCGCAGAGACGCGGCGACGTTATCAAGGTAAAGGCAGAGGGTTCTGCTAAGAACTTCAAGGTAAGAAGCTCTCAGGGTCTTGCAATAGAAATGGCGTAATCTTCCGCTATAACAAAAACGCCGCGCTCCCGAGCATGGGGGCGCGGTTTTGCGTATCCTTGACAAAACGCTGCGTTTCGTCTATAATTAAGGCAACATCAAATCACATGGAGAAAGCTATGTCACATGAACCTTTACCCCGCCTTATGGGCTGTTATGAAAAAACGCTGCGCTTTTCTGCGTGCGGACAGCTTATAAGCCCTGCGGGCTTTGTTCACCACCGCCGCCGCTTTGAGGAAAACGTGCTTATAATGATAACCGAGGGTACGCTTTGCATTACCGCCAACGGCGTGCGGCGCGCCGTTTCCGCGGGACAGTATATCCTGCTGCCCGCAGGCGAGGAGCATTACGGCGCTGCGCCCTCGCAGGGGCGGCTGTCGTATCTATGGGCGCATTTCAGCGGGGAGTTCCGCGAGTGCGAGCGCGCTGCGGGCGTTGCGAACGCTGCGAGCGCTTCGGATAACGCGGGCTTCGCCTATCTTCTGCCCGAAACCGCGCGCCTGTCAGACTACGGGCGGTCCGCGCAGCTTTTCCACCAGCTTATGGACCTTTCGCTTGAGGAGCGCCTGTACTCGCAGAACATGGCGGACTACGCGGTGAGCCTGCTTATGATGGAGCTTTCGCAGGAATACTATATAAGCGCGCAGGGCGCGCAGCGGCTGCCCCCCGCCGTGGCTTCCGCAAGGGAGTGGATAAAGAACCATTGCTTTCGCCCGTTTGAGATGGCGGAGCTTGCCGCGGCGCTCGGCTACAGCGCGGACTACCTCTCAACGCTCTTTAAGCAATGCACGGGCGAGTCCGTAACGCGCTGCGCTAACAGGCTGCGCATAAGCACCGCAAAGACCCTGCTCACAAATTACGGCGTAACGGCAAAAGAAGCCGCATATTCCTGCGGCTTCTCAGACGAAAAGTATTTTATGAAAGTGTTCAAGCAGTTTGAAGGGCTTACGCCCACGCAGTACAAGGAATCGTTCGGGAAAAAGAACGTCAATTAGTTAAATCGGCGGAAAATCCTAATACAGGGTTTTCCGCCGAAGCATTATAACAGGCTAATCAGCCCTTTTTTGTGAAGTACACCGTGTAACGCTCGTCGGTTATATCGTAAAGCGGCACGAGGTCGAAGTTTTCGGGCTGGTTTACCGTGCGGTAAACGCTCTGCTGCCACGGGAACGTGCTGTAAGTATGCTCGGTGACGTTAACAAGCGCGCTTTCGGGCGCACCCTCGGCGTAAATGCCCTTGTCGCTCCCGCAAAGCCCCGCAAGCACAACAGGACCTTCCGCAAACGCGGTAAGCCGCGGCATATCGGGCAGCGTGGACGCAGTGAGCGCCGCAGGGAAATACACGTTTATCACGTCGTTGCCCCATGTGCGGGTAACGGCTATAAAGCCGTTCTCCGCAGGCGCGGAATACTCCTCGCCGTTCACGCTTATAACGGGCGCGCCGCTCACCCACGCGGGTACGCGCAGCATTAGCGTAAAGCTCTCGGGATTCTCCGCGCGCACGTTAAGCTTAATGTACCAGCGGTTCATTCTGCTGTCGTCATGCTCGTCGAACGTTGCGCCGTCGTTGTAGTACTTCATATCGACGCTCTGCGTTACGGTAACGTTCTCGCTGCGCTTGTATTCGCAGTTTATGTACTGCGAAACGTACAGGCGCTCGCCGTCCTCGTACCAGCAAAGCTCGGGGTATATCGTGTGCGCCTGAACGGTCGTGCCGTGGCAGCACCAGAAGTCGCGGGTCTTGCTGCCCCACTTCTTAACCCCGCCCGCTTTCATCGGCAGGAAGTACGCGGGCATTCCCGTGTACTTGTTCTGCTGCGCCAAAAAGCCGTTGTAGAGGTTCTTTTCAATGTAGTCGAGGTACGCGCTTTCTCCCGTAAAGCGGAAAAGGTAGTCCGCAAGGCGCACCATGTTGTATACGGTGCAAAATTCCTGCGTGCGCTCGCCCATAAACGCGCCAAGCTTATGCGGGGGTATCCAGAACTCGCCGGAGTTCTGCCCGCCCGTGCAGAACGCCTCCCTGTCGGCTGCGGCGCACTTCCAAAAGCGCTTTACAAGGTCGAGCCAGCGCTCCTCGCCCGTTATCTCGTACATCTTAGCCGCACCGTGCGCCCACGGAACGCTCGCGTTAGCGTGGCAGTTGGAGAGCGGGTCGCCGCCGTTTTCAAGCTTTGTAAAAATGGACGGGCGCGAGTATCTTTCCGCAAGGGTAAGGTAGCGCTCGTCGCGCGTAAGCTCGTAAAGCCCCGCCCACACCTCGAGCATTCCGCCCTCCTCGCCGCTGTAAACGGCGTGGGGGTTTTTCCGCGCCATGTCGGCGGTCCAGTCTATGTACCAGTCCGCGGCGTTAGACAGCAGCGCGAGCGCCTTTTCGCTCTTTGTGTAAAGCGCGCTGTGCCATAGGCCGAGCAGCGTTTTGTGCAGGGTATACTGCGGCGACCATACGTACTCGTTCTTTTCAAGCTTCTCAAAGTACTTCTCGGGTACTGAGCCTATCCACCTGCCGCCGTTGAGCTTCTGGCAGCGCTCCAGCCCGTCTATCACGCACTCAAGCTTCGCCTTAAGCTCGCGGTCGTTGTTCTGCGCGACAAGCGCCGCCGCTGCGGAAAGCCAATGCCCGAGGAAATGCCCGCGCAGCTGGCAGGTCGGCGACTCCCACCCGAGGTGCATTTCGGTCACGTCCCTGTCGGTGCGAACGCCCGCTTCAAGGTAGAAATTCTGGAGAAGATTCTCCGTCGTAAGCTCCATAAGGTACGCGCGGTTTACGTCTGCGCGCTCCTTGAAAAGCCCGGGGAGAAGATGTGCGTTTTCGATATTTATACTGTTTGGCATGGGGTTTACCTCCGTTTGTTTTGTTAAATCTATTATACGGCATATCGCCCCGTTTGTCGGTAGACAAACAGGGCGAAAGGGTGGAAAATTCTTAGATAATTGCGCGCGGCTTATTCCATTGCGGCGCTGTTCTCAGACTGCGTTTTGCTCTTTCACAATATACTCCTTTTGCGGATTTAGCCGCACCCGCTGTCGCTGCCGAATATGCAATGCCTTTAACGATAAATCCATAAAAAGTCTTATACGGCGGCGGGCGCGGACGCAATTTAAGGCGCTGCCAAAATATCTTCACGAAAATTCAAAAAAATTTGCAAAACCCCTTGACAAAACTCGAAAGCTGTGATATAATTATCTAGTCGCAAGGGTAAACCTTGCGTATAAAAAATATGTGGCGGCATAGCTCAGTTGGCTAGAGCACTTGGTTCATACCCAGGGTGTCGTTGGTTCAAATCCGACTGCCGCTACCATTTTTTTGGCCCGTTGGTCAAGAGGTTAAGACATCGCCCTTTCACGGCGGAATCATGGGTTCAATTCCCGTACGGGTCACCAATACGCAAACCCCGCAGTTCGCATTATAACGCGTTCTGCTGGGTTTTTCTTTTTTTCTTGCATAGTGTAAAATAGTTCCAAAAATCGTGCGTTTTTTAACTTTATTACATCCCTATTACACCCCGCTCAATGCCCTGTCAAGTCCGCCGAGAGCGCTTTCAATGTCTATATGCGTGTACTTAAGCGTGGTGTCGTAGCTGGTGTGACGGGTAATGTCCATTATAACCGCTTCAGGCAAGCCTGCCTTTGAAAGCAGCGTTGCGCAGGTGTGACGGGCGGAGTACGGCTGCAACTCCGCGCGGAGCTTGTGCTGCTCCTTGAACGCCTGCCATGCACGATAGAACGCAGTCGCATTTCCCGAATAAAGCGTATTGCCGCCCTTTTCCGCAAAGAAGCGTACCACAGGTTCTATCTTACTTATGATGAATATGGGCGCGTTCTTGCCCTTTGCGGTCTTAATGCCACCGTACATAACGTGTTTGTCAAAGTCAACGGAATCACACTCGATACTCCACAGCTCGCCCGTGCGCAGCCCGCAGTACAGCAGCATAAGCAAATATCCTGCAAACACTTCCCCGCTGTTCCAGCAATGCCACAGCAGCTGTATCTCCTCATCGGTAAGAATCGTCTTTTCTCTTGCAGGCTCGTTTTTCGGCAGAACTATGTGCGGCACGACATTACGCTCCAGCTTCCCGTCGATATACGCATAGGTAAACAGTTTATTCAGCAGGTCCTTAATGTACCTTTTTGTGTAGAATCCGCCGTCCACGTCGTCGATAATGGCCTGCAGGTCGCTCAGCTCAAACGCGTCAATGTTCACCATTTCAACATCCTTTAGGTGCTTGTACGCTGACTGATAGGTTTTCTGCCGCTTCTCGGAGAGCTTCGCGAACGTAGGCTGCAGCGCTTCGTAAGCCTGCGCTATCGTTATAGACTTGCTGCGCTTTTTGTCCAACCGGGACAGATACTCGCTCGCTTCCTTTTGCGTTGCAAAGCCCTTTTTGCACAGCGTTTTGCGCTTCCCCCCTACGTACCACGTGCGCGCGCAAGCCCATTTGCCGCTCGGAAGCCTGTAAACGCTGCCCGCGCCATTCCCCCGCTTCTTGACGGAACGCTCGGGCTTTTCGTCGTTCATCTGATTTGCGCCGCAAAACATACAATACACCGAGCGTATGTCTATCTCCCGCTTGCAGCGGATACATTTCATTTTTCTCACCTCTGATACGTTCCCCCTGCCATTTCGGGCAGGGGGAGAATTTTCAGCTATAAAATACGCGCCCGCCCTCAAGGTTCTCGCGATAAGAGCAGCCTTTCGCGTAGAATTGGTTCTCATGGACGCACTTCTTTTCCCGCGAACACGTTTCGTACTGCGAACAGCAGCCGAACTTATTCGCGGGCTTTTTGTTTTTTATGAGATATTCGAGGGCTTCGGAGAAGAACGCCGCCTGCTCGTCATACGGAATTGTAACCTTTACGCCACCCTTGGGCGCTGCCGAACCCGAGAGTGCTTCGCACGGAACGCCGCTCAGCAGCTCGCGGTACAGTTCCTGTGTTGTGTTGAGCGTACTCTTTTTTACGCCGAATTTAACGCAAAGCTGCCCGTCAAAGTAAAAGCCGATATCGCCCGTTTTCCCCGCCCTGAGTTCCAGTATGTCGTAAAGCTCGCTCTGCGGCGCACTTTTAATCATCTCGTACATACCGCTTGTGTGCATTTTATGGTAGCCGTACCTGTCGCGCGCTTCCTGCACCATGCCGTCGAGCTTGTCGGGAAGCGTTTCTGCGGTGAGCGGCTCGTTTAGAAATGTGAATTGTTCAGACATTTTGAACCTCCGCTGTATGCAGAAAATCTGCAATACTATCTTCTGAAATTATTTTAACCATAAGCTCCATAGCATTCGCGACCTTTCCGCCTCCGTTATCATACTTCCACCGCTGCGAACCGCCGTTACCGACTATCAGAAAGTTAGTCTTTCGTGTGACTGCTGAACAAACCTTTGCACCGTGAGCAGTCAAAAAGGCTTTAACTGCGTCCCTTGAACCGAAAGCAAAATCCCCCGTCAGCACAACCCGCAGTCCCTCGACAGAATCAAGAACGATATCAAAAAAATCAATATTATCAATGTGTTCTTTTTGCGGAGCTGCCTGCCGCTGATACTCCTCAACGCTTGTGTAAGAATAGCTCCGCCTTACATCGGGAGCAATACCGTCGGCGACAAGCGCGGCGAACAGCTTGCTTGTAGCTTCGCTGTCCTCGAACGCACGGTGCGCGCGGGAGTTGTCTATGCCGTAATGGTCAAGCATTGTCTGAAGCTTATTGTCGGCAACGCCCTGCACGGTCTTTGACAGGTAAACGGTATCTATGTAGCTCGGCTCAAACATCGTGCCGAACGCGACTGCCGCGTGGCGGCGAATCATGGGAATATCGAATGTCGCGATATTGTGGCCGACGAGAACATCTTCGCCTATAAATGCAAAAAAATCGGGCAGAACCGCTTCTATGCCGCGGGAATCCCGAACAATTTCATTTGTAATACCGGTTAATTCGGTGATTTTGCGGGAGATAGGCAGGTGCGGCTTAACCAGCTCGGAGAAAGTGTCAACAATTTCGCCGTCCCGAACCTTAACCGCGCCGATGTCGATTATTTCCGCCGCGCGACCGAAGCCTGTTGTTTCAAGGTCAAAGCAGACGTAATCGCTTATTATTACACGCTTTTTGTGCATAAATTTCCTCCCATTTAGTATGTATAAGAATTTTTAGACGTAAATCACCAACAGCTTTACAAAAAACGCTAAAGTGTATCGAATTTTGCTTGCAATTTGTTCAAAGCTGTGATATACTATGAACATATCAAATTCACTTGCGGAGGTACATATGAACATATTGCAGCTTATAAAAAATCTGAACACCTTAAACAACGACCAAATGCAGGTCGTATCAAACGCTATTCTTGCTTATTCGACCCCGCAAGCCCCGCAACGAGATTCTCAATCGCCTGCCGCTTGTCCTCGGGTAGCGCGGCAATCGCCCGCGCAAGCGCAAGCTGCGGGGATTCCTCCGCGCGATTGACCTCGGGGACATCGGTGTTCCCGATAAGGTAGTCCACAGAAACATCAAAATATATTGCAAGGGCTTGGAGCTTCTCAACCGAGGGGACTGAGCCCTGCTTTTCTATTGACCAAAAGAAGTTCTTCTTTACCCCGCTTTCAATAAGCGCATTTGTTAACGAAACCCCTTTTTTGCTTGCAAGCTCCTTGACAACTCTGTGTAATCTTTCGTAATCCATGCTATACTCCCTGTTAAATTCATCAGTCAAATTGCACTAATACTACCGCCCATTTTTGTTAAAAACATAAATTCCATAATTATGGTGTGTTTTGTACTTGACAAACCCATAATTATGGGGTATACTATGCTTGTAAACCGAAATGACACAGCAAAAACAACCCTTCCCCTTGGAACAAAAACAGGGAACGAAGTGAGTATTAACTTGGTGACACTTTTAATATATCACATTTTGCGGGATTTGTCAAGCGAATTTACAAAAAGACGCGGAAGGAGGACTGCAGATGAACGAACGCGAAAAGGCGTTTGTAAAGCGCGTGCGCAAGCGCCTTATCGACCTTGAATGGGAACAGCGCACGCTCGCGCAGCGGCTCGGCGTGGACGAAAGCTACGTGTCCATGCTGCTTAACGGCAAGAGGTCTATTACCGCTGACCTTAAGCGGAGAATAACCGACGTTATGGGGCTGTAGGGAGGAGAAATCATGGAAATAGGTTACAAGCAGGCAACGCGGATAACGATTCGCGACAAGAGCGGCAGACCGCTGGCCGTCCTTACAGACAGCAAAATTATGACGAACAGCGGGGTCGAGGTCGAAGTGGAACGCCCCGAGGTGGATTATGCTACTCTCGAGGACATTGAAAAGATAGATTCCCCGATACTTCTTCCGCGGCAAATTGCAGGCTACCTTAAGTGCGCGCAGTACACCATCAACTGTCAGGCAATGCAAGACCCGTCTAAGCTCGGGTTTCCCGTTATCATGACAGGGTCGCGCGTTAAGATACCAAAGGAAGGGTTCATTAACTATTGCCGTGGCATTGCGGCAAACGACTGAAAGGAGTAAACCAATGAACACAGAAGACAAGCAGCAGGCATTGAACCTGCTAGTGTACGCCCTGCACCACACGAGCGCAGGCGCGGACGTCGGGGCGATAGAGGTTACGCCCGACGGCGACACGGCGCGGGTTTACACCGCAGGCGGCTATATCGACGTAAACATCGCGCTCGACAGCGCGATAGCCGCGATTATCGACGTGTGCAGGGCGCTGATGTGATAGGGAGTGAGCAGTATGACAATCAAAGAACTCGGCGACAAGTATTACACAATCAAGAACGCGCACTACGAGGTAGTGAACAGGGACGACGCAGCCGAAACTCTCAGATGGGTGCTCAATACTTACAAACTCCTCAACGACATTATGGGCGACGCCCAGACTGTAAAAACTCTGACCGCCACCGAGAGGAACGTACTCGCGCAGGCGCAGGACGAACTTCGGGCGGGCTATTGCGCAACGCTCGGGGCGCTGCAGAAACGCTGCAGGGAGGACAAAGATGCGTAAAAAGAACAAGCAGGAAATTTGTGACGCAGTCGAGGAGCTGCTTAAGCTTATAGGCGAGAGCAAAATAGTGTCGTCCGTTGACTACACAGTCAGGAACGGTACGGTATCCGTGCATTATGCAGACCACACCGACGGTCTCAGATGTTGCGCGTGTATCGGTGTAAATCACAGAGGCGGTATTGAAGACCTTGTTGATTTGATACAGCGCCTTAGCGAGGTGCAACATGACTGACGCAACAAACATGACGCAGCGCGAGCGGGACAAGCTCACGCGGGAAATAGAGCGGCTCGGCGAGTGTGTAACACAGCCGCGCGGACTGGTGTCCGAGATAGCGGCGCTGCGCAGAAAGCGCCCGCGTACGATAGCGGAGATAAACGCGATGGCAGCAGCACGCGGTCTGAGCTACGGACAGATGGTACTGGAACTGGAAAGGAGGAGATGATATGCCAAGACTTGATGAATGCCCGAAGTGCGACAGGTACACCTGCTTCGCATACAACAACGGCAAATGCGTGGCGCTTACGGACAACAATTTCGGCAAGCGCGAGTGCCCGTTTTACAAGACGCCTGCCCGAATAGCGGCGGAGGAAGCGAGGGTGAAAAAGCATGACTAAACGCGAGATAGCCGCAGGCATTATCGGTGCAATAGGATTCCTGATGTGCCTGAGCGCCGTATCGCAGGCAGAATTTGACGGAATCTTTGTCGAGGAGTTCGCGCTGCGTTCAGTAGTCGGCGTACTGCTGATGTTTGCGTCCGTGCCGCTGAGCGGCGATATAGACGGCGAAAAGAAAAACCGCCGCTGAACGGCAATTCAGCAAGCGGCAAAGAAATATTAGTACAGTGGTATTGTACCACAGAAAGAGAGATTTGTCAATATGATGGCAGCAGAAAAAATCAAATCCGAGCTTAGCGGCGCGAGGCTCTCTGTAAAGGGACGGGCGGTCGCTTCGTCGGTCGAGGAGGCGCTCACGCTGTTCTGCGAGCAAAACGCGGAGTTCGCGCAGGCGGTAGAGCAGAGCGGCAAAACCGCCGCCGAATGCGTAGAGAACGCGGTGATGGGCTGCGGCAGCTCCATCTCGGACATTGAGGTGTACCGCCGCGCGGTTCAGTTCTACTTCGAGGGCGCAACGGTGCATTTCAACATGACAATAGACCTCGGGGACGAGGGCTTCTCAAACGTTCAGCCGGACAAGCCCGGACAGATTCGGACAGATTCGGACAAACCGGGCGGGCTTTCGCTCTCGCTGGACGACCTGCTTCTGTGAGGCGCGCCCCATGAGAAAAGAACGCAAGCAGGCGCTTCTGGGCGAGTTCCCGCCTGTGCCTGCGGAAATAATGGAACAGATGACAGACGCGCCGCGCAGGCACGCGCAGAACTTCGTGGTGCTGCTCACGAACGGCGACGAGCTTTTCGCCCGCTGCTACCACAAGTATTACAGCGATGAAATCGCCGAACGTCAGCGCTATGTTTTTGCGACAGACGGCTGCTGCCGTTACGGCATTGCGGCAAACGGCAGCTGGGCGGCGCGCGGGGAGTTCCGCGAACCCGTGTTCTGTACAACCTACGGTTACAGCGCTGACAACAGCTACACCGTGCTGAACAAGGAAGCGATAAAGCGTTCCTGCATGAAATATTCCTGCGTCGAAATGTATCGTGGCACGCTTTTTATGGAATACCTCGCGCTTTACGCAAAGCACCCGAACATTGAGTATCTTATGAAATCGGGCTACGAAAGCACCATTGGGGAGTGCGACGCAGACCACTATTACTGGAGCGTGCGGAAGAAAATAGCCGTCGACGCGAACATCAATCTGAAATCAAACGACCTGTTGAAAATGCTCGGGCTGACCCGCACGGAGTTCAGGGCGCTTAAGGGCGCGGAATACCGCTATTTTGAATACGTCAGATGGCGGCGGGAATACCCGAATCTCAAGCCCGGGGAGCTGCTTTCCCTTGCGCAGGTGTTCCGCTGCGAGTTTGCAACGGCAGGCAGGCTTGCGGAGCTTACGGGCAGGAAGCTCACACGCGTTGCGGCGTACATTCTCGCGCAGGAAATAAATTTGCGGGATTATGAGGATTACCTGCGGCAATGCCGCGAGCTTCGGTACGATATGCGGGACACGGCGATAGCCTTTCCGCATGATTTCCGCGCCATGCACACGAGGTGCTCCGAGATAATCCAGCAGATACATGAGGAGGAAAACCGCAGAAAGCGCGAAGAGAAAGCCCGGATTTTCAGCGAGAACTACCAGCTTCGCACCGAACTGGAGTTCCGCAGCGGCGAGTACCTCATCAGACAGCCGGAAAGCATGGACGAAATCGTGGCCGAAGGCAGAGCGCTGCACCACTGCGTTGCCGGATATGCCGTCAGGCATGCCGAGGGAATACTCCACATTCTGTTTATCCGCAAGGCGAGCGACCCGGAAACGCCGCTTTACACAATGGAGCTCAGCACCTCCGGCAAGGTCGAGCAGGTCAGAGGACTCCGGAACTGCGACCCGACAGCGGAAGCCAGAGCTTTCATCGAGCAGTACAAGCAGTATATCAAAGAAATTTTCAGAAAGAAAGCGAGGAAAACCGCATGATAATCCCCAACGAGAGAATATCGCCCGCCGACGGGGCGCTCCCCGTCACGGACGAGTACATAAGGGCGCTGAACCTCAACCGCCGAATAATCGTATCGGCGCAGCTCGCGCAGCAGAACCTTTACGAGATGTGCGCGGGCTTCAAGGAAATGCGCGACAGCAAGCTTTATAAGGAGCTTGGGTACACAGATTTCGGCGAGTACTGCGAGCAGGAAACGGGCATAAAGCGCAGGCAGGTGTACAACTATATAACGATTGTCGAGAAGTTACCTACAGATTTTGTGCAATCAATTGCACAAATCGGAATGACAAAGGTGCTGCTGCTCACGACCCTCGACGACGAGGAACGCGCGCAGATAACCGCCGAAACCGACCTTGAAAGCGCGACGGTGAAGCAGCTCGAGCAGCAGGTGAAGCAGCTGCGCGCCGAAAAGGACAAGGCAGTCGCGGACAAGTCCGCAGCGGAAGCGGACAGCGCGCTGAAATCGGACGAGATAGCAGCCCTCGAGCGCACTAAGCAGACCCTTGACGCGCGCATAACGGAGCTTGGCAGCCGGATTAAGGGCCTTGAAAACCGCCCCGTAGAAACCGCCGTGCAGGTAGTCGAGAAGATACCCGACAAGTACGTCGATATCTCCGCTTACGAGCAGCTTGTTGAGCAGCACAACGCCGAACGCGAGCAGATGGAAACGGAGTACCTCGCGCTGAAACGCCAGCTCGGCGACGTTGAAAAGCAGCTTGAGGAGGAGCGCAGCAAGCGCGCGCAGGCGGTCGCTCAGCAGGACGAGAACGAGGTGTTCAGGGCGTACTTTAAGGCGGCGTACGACGGCCTTAATCGCCTTGTGGAGTATGTCCGCGAACACCGGACAGACGAACACTATGACCGCACGATTAAGCTTATAGACACCGTTAAGGCGTCGCTTTAAGGAGGATAGCATGAAGCTTTACGAACTTACAGACGAAATGGAACAGGTAGCCGAAAATCTCGAGACGGCGCTTGAATGGCAGCCCGACACCGACGCGGACGGGAATCCCATTGACGACGACGGAAACGTCATTGAAGACGTCGCGGCGTTCCGTGCGGAAATGCTTGCGGCATGGCGCGGCACGCTCGAAGCCGTGAGCGGGGAGTTCGACGAAAAGGCGGGAAACATAGCCGCGTACATAAAGAACCTCAAGGCGCAGGCGGAGGATATCCACAAGGAGGAACGCGCCCTGCGCAGGCGGCGCGCCGTCAAGGAGAACGCGCTTTCGCGCATGATAGAGTACCTGCTTTCCGAGATGGAACGCGCGGGCAGGCGCAAGGTAGAGACCCCGCGCGCGGCGATATCCGTGCGAAACAACCCCGAAACCGTCGAGATAGCGGACGAGCGCCGCTTTATTGAATGGGCGCAGGCGAACGCGGAAAATACGCTGAAATACGTTCAGCCCGAGATACGCAAGCGCGAGGTGATGGCGCTGATAAGAAGCGGGCAGGAAGTCCCCGAGGCGCGGCTTGCGAGAACGCAGTCGCTGATTATTAAGTGATTTGCAGCAAATTGCAGTTAATGCCGAGGTATTATTTCGGCGAAAGGAGAGATTGCAATGGGTTTACCCGTACTTATTCTTGGCTTTTCGGGCAGCGGAAAGTCAAGTTCCATGCGAAACTTCAAGCCCGACGAGCTTGCGCTTGTCAACGTCAACGGAAAGTTCCTGCCGTTCCGCGGGAGATTCGACGAAACGCTTAACAGCGACGACTTCGACAAAATCAAGGCGTTCCTGTCGTCCGCAAAGGCAAAGGCTATTGTCGTGGACGACAGCCAGTACCTCATGCTCAACGAGTTCATGCGGCGCAGCAAGGAAAAAGGCTACGACAAGTTCACCGAGATTGCGGAGCATTTCTGGGCGCTTATCCGCTGCATTGAACAGCTCCCGCAGGATACCGTCGTGTACTTCCTGCACCATATCGAATGCGGCGAGGACGGGCGCTTAAAGGCAAAGACCGTCGGCAAGCTGCTTGACGAAAAGGTTAATATCGAGGGTATGTTCTCGATAGTGCTGCGCACAAGCGTAAGCGAGAACGGCTACCAGTTCCTCACGCAGACAGACGGGAACGACTGCTGCAAATCCCCTGCGGGAATGTTCGCGGGGTACGCTATCCCGAACGACCTGCGCATGGTGGACGAGAACATCAGAATGTTCTACGGGCTTGTCCCCGAGCAGCGCTGCGCGGACTGCGGCGGGGTGATAATGCCAACGGCGCGGCGCGGGGTGGCAGAGCTTTGCGCGGCGTCAGCGGAGAAGTTCGGGCGCGTTCTCTGCGCGGCGTGCGCAAAGGCTGAGCTGGCAAAGGGGGCGGGCGACAATGCCGCTGCGACCGTATCAGAGTGAGCTTGTGGAGCGCCTGCGCGCAGCGTGGCGGGAGGGCTATAAAGCCCCGTGCATAGTTCTCCCCTGCGGCGGGGGCAAGTCCTGCATACTCGCGGAGATAGCGCGGAGAACTACGTACAACGGCAGGCGGGTGTTGTTCCTCGTCCATCGGCGGGAACTTGTCGAGCAGATAGTCGGGACGTTCTGCCGATGGGGCGTTGATATGCGCTACTGCGACGTGATGATGGTGCAGACCGCAACGCGCCGCCGCGCAAAGCTCCCGAAGCCCGCGCTAATAATGACCGACGAGAACCACCACAGCCTTGCGGCGAGCTATAAGAACATTTACGAGCAGTTCCCCGACGTGCTGCGCGTGGGCGTTACCGCAACGCCCGTGCGGCTCAACGGCGACGGGCTGGGCGACGTCAACGACGAGCTTATTATAGGCGTGTCGGCTAAGTGGCTTATCGAAAACAAGTGCCTTGCGCCGTACGACTATTACGCCCCGAGCCTTGCAGACCTCACGGGGCTGCATACGAAAATGGGCGAGTACGTGACCGCCGAGGTCGAGAAAGCAATGATAAAAAAGGCGATATTCGGCGACACGATAGCGTATTACCGCAGGCTTGCCGACGGGAAAAAAGCCGTCTGCTACTGCGCGAGTATCCGCCACAGCAAGGCTATGGCGCAGGCGTTCTGCGAAGCGGGAATACCCGCCGCGCATATCGACGGCGAAACGCCCAAGCCCGAGCGCGCGGAGCTTATCGCAAAATTCCGCAGCGGCGAGATACGCATTCTCTGCAACGTTGACCTCATCAGCGAGGGCTTCGACGTACCCGACTGCGAGTGCGCGATACTGCTTCGCCCCACGCAGTCGCTCACGCTGTACATACAGCAGTCCATGCGGTGTATGCGCTACCGCGACGGCAAGCGGGCGGTGATAATCGACCATGTCGGGAATTACGCGCGCTTCGGGCTGCCCGACGACGACCGCGAGTGGTCGCTCGAAAAGAAGCAGAAGAAAAAGCGCGCCGTATCCGAGGGGATAAAGGCGCAGATGTGCCCCGAGTGCTTCAGAACGTTCAACCCCGAGAACGCGCCGAAAACCAACGGGCGGCTGACCTGCCCGTGCTGTGGATATGTTTTCCCGAAAAAAGAGCGCGAGGAGCTTACGGAGCAGGCGGGCGCGCTCGAGAAAATCGAGGGCTTCAGGCTGAATTTTGCTACAGCCGAGAGCTGCCACAGCTATGCGGAGCTGCGCGAGTTCGCAAAGCGCAGGGGTTACAAGCCCGGCTGGGCTTACTTCAAAGCAAAGGAGCGTGGATTTCTTGACGGAGCATGACGTGCAGAACCGAATACGCAGCGAAACCGCCGATATAGCCCTGCTGTTCCGCGCGAACGTCGGCAGCGGCGTGACCTATGACGGGCGGCACTTTGACACGGGGCTTCCGAAAGGATTCTCCGACCTGTTCGGTTTTCGCCTGTCGGACGGCAGGGCGGTATTCATCGAGATTAAAACGGCAACGGGACGCGTCCGCCCCGAGCAGGAAAGGTTCATTCAGAAAATGCGCGAATACGGCGCGCTCGCAGGAATAGCGCGGAGCGTTGAGGACGCGCGCAGAATCATATTACAGGAGGAATAATTATGGCATTCAGAACCAACACAGGCAAGGCGCGGGAGGGCGGAAACACGCTCAAACCCGAGGGCGATTATGAGGTTATTATCGATACAGCGGAGGTAACCAGAACGCAGTCCGGCAAGGACAAAATCAACATCGTGTACGTTATCCGCAACGACGTTCAGCAGGCGTACCAGAACGGGCTTATCTTCGATTCAATCTGGAAGAAAAAGAACCCGAACGAGGACGACCAGAGCATAGGCGGCTATAATTTCGCGAACCTTATGGCGATAGCGAACGCCGCGAAGCTCCCCGACGGCAAGGAGTACGCCGACCTTAACGCGCTTCTCGCGGAGCTTGTCGGTAAGCCGCTGCGCGTACATCTCTATCATGATGATTACAACGACAAGTGGTATGAAAAAATCGACAGGCATGAGCCGACAACGCTCGCCGCCGTCAAGCACAAGACAAAGGGCAAGCCGTCAACCGCCGCGCCTGCTATACCTGCTCCCGCGCCTGCGGCAGCGGCAAGTGAACATCCCGCCGCAGCGGTTGATGACGATTACCCGTTCTGATGTGCAGACAATTGCAGAAAGCGATAAGGTATATTTTCTGCGAGGGAAACCTCAGACAAAACGACAGGAGGAATAAACCATGTATGAAAATGTACCCGAGGAGCTGAAAGCGCTCCCCAACTGGGTTTGCTGGAGCGCAGTCTACAAGCCGCGCCCCGACGCCCCCGACCACTTCGGCAAAACGCCGATAAACCCGCGCACGGGCGGCGGCGCGCAGAGCAACAACCCCGACACATGGGCGGATTTCGATACCGCCCTTAAGGCTTCGGAACAGTATTCGGGAATCGGCTTTATGTTCGGCAACTCGCCCTACTTCGGCGTTGACGTTGACAGGGCGGAGGCGGATATCCGCGAGTTTCTCGAGGGCGGCGACGGCATTGTAAGCGAGTTCATTCACGCGCTGCAAAGCTACGCGGAGCTGTCGCCAAGCGGCAAGGGAATACACATTCTCTGCCGCGGGGCGCTGCCGAACGGCGGGCGCAGGCGCGGCAACGTTGAGATGTACGACAGCGGCAGGTTCTTCACCGTGACGGGCAACAGAATCGGCTCATACGCAGGCGTTGCCGACTGCACCGAGGCGATAAAGCCGCTGCACGAGAAGTATCTCGGCGGCGCGAGGGCAGAGCCTGCGCAGCGCGTAGTGCAGCAGGGGGAACTCCCCGCCACGGCGGCTAAGGTGCTTGAGCTTGCGCGCGCGGCGAAGAACGGCTGCAAGTTCCGGTCGCTGTTCGCGGGGAACTATTCGGAGTATTCCTCGCAGAGCGAGGCGGACATGGCGTTGTGCAATATGCTGGCGTTCTGGACGGGGCGCAACGCGGGGCTTATGGACGAGATATTCCGACAGAGCGGGCTTATGCGCGACAAGTGGGACAGGCAGCAGAGCGGCTCGACCTACGGCGCGCTGACGATTCAGAAAGCCTGCGAGCAATGCGCGCAGATTTATCAGCCAACGCCTGTTTTCCGCGTGAAAATCGGCGGCAATAGCGCTCCGAGCGCCGACCCCGACGAAGCTAAGCAGCCCAAGCTCTACACCATGGACGACATGGGCAATGCCGCGCGCTTTCTCGACCTGTTCGGGGAGGATTTCCGTTACAACTACACCGACAAGTGCTTTCTCTACTGGGACGGCCGACGTTGGGCGAGCGACCTTGACGGCTGCGCCGAACGCTCCGCAGACGTTGCAGTCGGCGCAATGTCGCTTGAAGCGGAGCATTACGAGCGCACGGACGAGGAGCTTGCAAAGGCGTTCCGCAAGCACGTTAAGGCGAGCCGCTCAAACAAATCCAAGACGAATATGCTTAAAGAGGTTCAGCACAATATGCCGATAATGCCGTCGCAGCTCGACCGCCACAACATGGCGTTCAACGTCCCCAACGGCACGCTGTCGCTTAAAACGGGGCAGCTTGTACCGCATGAGCGCAGGCATTTCATAACCAAATTCAGCCCGATTGAATACCCAGTTTGGTGCAACACGGAACTTACCGCTGATAGCTCAGGTGATATTTTGCACCAAACTGATAACGCCGACTGCCCGCTGTGGCAGAAGTTCCTCGGCGACGTCTTCGGCGGCGACAGGGAGCTTATCCGCTACATACAGAAAGCCGTCGGATACAGCATGACGGGCGATACGTCGGAGCAGTGCGTGTTCTTCCTTTACGGGACGGGGCGCAACGGAAAGAGTACGTTCCTTGACGTTCTGCGCGAGATTTTCGGCGAGTACGTGAGCAACATTCAGCCCGAAACCATAATGGTTAAGAACGGCATGGGAAACGGCATAAACAGCGACATTGCCCGCCTTAAGGGCGCGCGCATGGTGACTACCGTCGAGCCGAACGAGGGCGTGCGCATAAACGAGGGGCTGATAAAGCAGCTTACGGGCGACGACGCGGTGACGGCGCGCAAGCTCTACGGCAACGAGTTCGAGTTCAAGCCCGAGTTCAAGCTGTGGATGGCGACGAACCATAAGCCTATTATTCGCGGCACGGACGAGGGCATATGGCGGCGCATTCATATGATACCGTTTACGGTGCAGATTCCGCCCGAAAAGGTGGACAGGCAGCTAAAGTCGAAGCTCGAGCGCGAGTACCCCGCTATCCTGCGGTGGGCGGCAGAGGGCTGTCTGCTGTGGCAGCGCGAGGGGCTGAAACAGCCGCGCGCCGTTCTTGACATGACCCGCGAATACCGCCGCGAAATGGACGTTATCTCGGGCTTCCTCGGGGACTGCTGTGAAGTGGGAGAGGGCTTTTACGCAAAGTCCTCGGAGCTGTACGCCGCCTATTCCGCATGGTGCGAGGCGAACACAGAGTACAAGATGAGCAACACGAAGTTTTCTGTGGAGCTTGACAAGAGATTTCAGAAGATTTCAAGGCGCGACGGCAACTATTTTTCGGGCTTGAGATTAAACAGATAAGGTGGTGAATTATGGAAGTGTGGAAGGTGTGGAAGGTTATATAACCCTTTGTATAGAAAAAAATAAAAATATATAAAAAGTATATAGCAACCCTCCACACCTTCCACACCGCCTAAATTATGGTAAGTTTTAACGACCCCGAAAAGTTCGCCGAGCTTGAACGGCAGGCGTACGACGGGCAGCTTGATTTCAACAGCTTCCCTGCGGCGGAGTACCGCTATTTTGACCGCGTGCAGGACATAGGGTATCGTGTTCGGCACGAGGGCTTCCCAAAGGACTTTGCGCGCAGGGACATTGCGCAGGCGAAGCGCGATTATCTGGACGACATAGACGAGCGCGCCTCGAACGTAAACGCGGCGCGGCAGTACACCGAAAGCCGCGTGCGCATGGGCGCGTTGGTGAACGAGATATACAAGGCGCAAACGCCGCTCGGCAAGCTCCGCTTCGCGCTTGAGTTCGTGGAGATTACGGTGCATGAGGACGGGCTTGCGGCGAGGAATTTGAAAGAGGTGGAAGATGGATAAGTTTGAAGAAATCAGGACGCGCCTGCTTGAAAAGGGCAACAGGCACAGGGATACGGCGATTAAAGAGATTGACGCCCACGCGCGAGGGTACTTGTCGGGCGTGTTTGATGCGCTGGAAATGGTCGAGGCTGCCGAACAGCAGGAGCAGAACGCGCCGCGCACGAACCTTGACCGCATACGCACTATGAGCGCGGAGGAGATTGCGGATTGGACGGAAGAAGATTTGGAGTGCGGTTCTTGCCCGATAGTGGGTAGCGACGAGCGCTTGTGTAAAACAACAAGTTGCGCGGCAGCAATTGTGAAATGGCTCAACAGCCCTGCAAAGGAGGGTGGTAAAAATGGCTGATATAACAGAATATCTTGATGGGCTGAACTACACGATAACCGACGAGGAAAAGCCCCTCATGGACATCTTTGCGGAATCGTGGGAGTATTGCAGGAATAAGGTTTGCCGCACCTGCAAGTATGGCGGCAAGGGTGACAAGCACATCAAAATGATGATATGTATGTCTTATCAGTACGCCAAACGACTTGTCGCGGCAGGGTACAGGAATGTAACGCCGCCTTCCGAGTGCAAGGACGATGAACTGATAACTGCCGCGTATGGGGCTTACCCCGACACGCTGACCGACCGCGAGAAACACATAGTCGTGCTGCGGCAGGGGCTTTCCAACGGCATAAAGCGCACATTTGAGGACATAGGCAGAGAGTACGGAGTAACGCGCGAGCGCATACGCCAGTTGGAGAAAAAGGCAATGGACAAGCTTGCTGCGCTTAAGGCGCTGACTGCCGACGTCGCGCCAGTGGTGCATGGCGAATGGGCGGGAACGGTATGCACGGCGTGCGGGGAATGCGTGGGAGCGGCAGCGCTGCCGTGCAATTGCTTTTACTGTCCGAACTGCGGCGCTAAGATGGACGGAGGTGATACAGATGTCTGAAATCAAATTAAAGCCCTGTCCGTTTTGCGGGGGCAAGGCAGCAATTTTTGTTGATGATGGTGTAAGGGTTATATGCGTTGAGTGCCGCGCAAGCTCGAAAGTATTAAAAGATATGCTTTCGGTAAAAGGTGTGGCGGGAAATGCAACAGAATCGGTCATTAAAGCGTGGAACAGGAGGATTGACGAATGAAATGTCCGTTTAGAGCCACCACAACAATACACAAGCCGGAAATAGCTCGCACGATAGTAAGCAAAGATTTTCCTGAGTGCCTTGGGAAAGAGTGCCCATATTACTACGAAAGGAACAAAACGAACAAGTGTACAGGTTACACAGTAACATCGTATAAATGCAGGAGAGCTGATAATGACCCGAACAGACCTTGAACAGATATACTACCTCCACCGCGAGCTGCGTATGTGGGAGCGCGAGCTTGAACGCCTGCGTGGGCGGTCGCTTGTGCAATCGCCGCAGTCGAGTACATCGCATGGCTCGGGCGTGTCGGATAAGGTAGCCGAGCGCGCTGCCAGAACCGCAGACCTCGAGCGCCTTATCGCCGCCAAGCGCGACGAGATACAGGAGCTTCGCGACCGCGCTGTGGAGTACGTCTACGGCATTCCCGACAGCCTTACGCGGCAGGTGGTTTACTACCGCTGTGTGAGCCTGTTCAGCTGGCGCAGGGTCGCGTATGAAGTCGGCGGGAACAATACCGAGGAGAGCGTTCGCAAGATTTACACGCGCTTTTTTGACGGCGCTTAAATCTGTCCGTTTTGTCCGTTTCACCTGTGGTATAATGGTAGCATGAAATACTGAACAGCGCTCCGCTTCGGGGCGCTGTCTGCGTTTGGGGGGCGTATGAAGCACTACTGTACAGTCTGCCGCAAGATACACGTGGGGCGCTGCAAACCGGTATTCACGCGCGATTCGAGGGCTGACAGATTCCGAAATACGCAGGCGTGGCGTAGAAAATCCGCTGCGATTATTGCACGAGATTATCATTGCTGCCGGGTCTGCTATGCTGACGGCAAGGTCCGCACGGCTGACCTGTCGGTACATCACATTACGCCGCTCGCTGTCGATTTTAGCAAGCGGCTTGACGAGGATAATCTCATCACGCTGTGCCGATTCCATCACGAACAGGCGGAGCGCGGAGCAATCAAGGCAGCGTATCTCCGAAAACTGGCTTGCGAGAGTTTTCAACCGTAATTTTTCGAGCTTTCAATAATTTGGACGGTAGTTTTCAACATCGAAGGTCGAGTCTTCAACAATACCCCCCTAGGGGTCGCCCCGAGGTCGAGATTCGACCTGACATCGACGCGCCCCATCGTAAATAAAATATTCCCGATATAATTTTCGACCCCCAGGAGGTGAAAAAAATGCCCAGAGGAAGCAAATCCATAGCGGCGGCGACCGGACACCGCACGAAAGACGAAAAGGAATCCCGGCAGCAGGCGGAGCAGGATATGCTCTCCGGCAAGAAAGGATTCGAGCGCGCGAACGTCAAGGCTGACCCGATAGCTCACACGGAGTTTAAGCGGGTATCGGCGTTGATGAAAGCTGTGGGAAAGGACGACGCGTTGTATTTTGCGATAGTCAACCGATACTGCGAACTGTTTTCAGAGGTGGACAGATGTCAGCGAGAAACGGAACGTCTTCGCCAGCTCATGGACAAGCTGGAACAGCGTTATGATTCAGGAGAGGTAGAGGACGAAACAGCATTTATGAAATCATACACCGCGCTTCTGGCGCAGGTTAACAAGCTTGATGACAAGGTAATGCAGAAGCGCAAGATGATGTTGGACCTTGAAAAAGAAAATGGCATGACCGTCGCGGCTGCTCTTAGGGCTATTCCAAAGGGTAACGCCGAGAAGAAAGAGAACCCGCTTGCGGCTATACTCGGCGGGAATTAAATTGTGCCGTTTTTGGACTTGATTTTCCGGCGCGAATGTGATATAATCGGAGGTGTAAGGAATTGGGCGGTCGCGGCTCGTCAAGCGGCGCGAAAAGGGTTGACAATTCCGCAAAAGGTGGTATAATAAATACAGGAGCATTTTCCGGAGCAATCAACCCACAGAGTGAACGCGCTTCTATCCATGCAGAACGGTATTACGGGCTTGTGAGGTCTATGACTACGGACGTTGCGAGTATATCCAAAAATACTGGTATAAAAGAAGCCAATATTCAAAGGGTAAAAAATCATCTTTTTATGGAAAAGCATGACCTTGGCGGCGACAAGCCACAGTATTTTTACCCTGATTATCAGATAGCCCAGTCATGGCAGCGCCTGATTTCCGGAAAAGGAATACAGAAACACGATATTATCTTGCTAAAGCATGAGTACGCAGAAAGCAAGTATATGTCGAAAGGTTTATCCCAACAGGAAGCTCACGACTTGGCAAATAAGAAATACAACTATCGAGAGGCACTTATGAAGCGAGGTGTTTAGTTCATGGTATGGCATATAATCAAACGTTCGGAGAATGCTAATTGCGTTGATATCGGGTACAGTTCCGGTAAAAACAAAGAGTGCGACGGGCTTATAAGGTTTGACAAATCAAACCGTGAACTTACCGTTGTAAGGCTTTCCAAAAGCTCAGATAAATCTGATACCGACTGGCTTCTGCCGCATATATTTACGGCTTTCCGCCGAAATGATGTGGTGGATAGTATTCGCACTATTGCAATAGGATAAGATACTTAATTGAACACAACAGCGCCCTGCATAAGCACGGCGCTTTTTTTATGCGTAAAAGCCGCAGAGCCTTAGCCCTGCGGCTGACTATATGCGCGGGGTTTACCTCCTTCGTCCCCGCGCGAACATGGCGGCATATGACCGGATACGGTGAAGGCGAAACGCCCGCGCTTGCGCGGGTTCAGTCCACTCCCGGCGGGTTCGACCCCCGCTGCCGCCACTTTTAACCATACGTAACAGCGTCCGAAAGGGCGCTAATTTTATGCCCGAAAGGAGTGCCCATGAAACACAACAGAAACAGCAGCCGCCTTAACCGCTTCATCAAGGCGCAGGTCGGAATGGCGCTGACGTGCGGCGGGAGCAGCTGCTATAGCGACTGCGCAACGCTTTTCCCTGCGCCCGAACCGCGTGCTTCCCTGCGCGCTTTCCTCGCGAAGCACAGCAGGTACGGGAAGCACAGGTAACGTGCGAAAGGAGGTGATGAAATGCAGCTGGAACTACGTAACAACGCGCTGCACGTCAGCGGCTATGTGAACGCCGTGGAGCGCGAGAGCAGGCGGCTTCCGCGGCGAATGTGCGCGAGGGCGCGCTCGGACTTTACCGAGAAGATAAGCGTGGGGGCGTTCGCGGCGGCCATAGCGAACCGCGAGATTCGCCTGATGTACAACCACGCGCGCGACATAGGCGGCACGGCGGACGGCTCGCTGAAGCTGCGCGAGGACAACATAGGGCTTAAGGCGGAAGCCGTAATTACCGACGGCGAGGTTATTGCGGCGGCAAAACGCGGCGAGCTTCGCGGGTGGAGCTTCGGCTTTACGGACGCGGTGGACCGCTGGGAGGACGTTACGCAGGACCTGCAGCGGCGCACGCTCGACGGCTTTACGCTGAACGAAGTGAGCCTGCTGTCGGTAACGCCCGCGTATTACGGCACGTCCGTTGAACTTCGCGGCGAGGACTGCTGCGAAACGGAAACGCGCGCCGCGGAGGATAAGTGCGAGGCAGTCGCCACGCACGACGCCAGAAACAAAGCAGAAAAGGCACGACGCGAGCTTGAGCTTCTGAAGCTCTGAGCGCGCCTTATTTTTTATTCAGGAGGTTAATTTATGAACAAGTTGAAGAATCTTATGGAGAAGCGCGCCGCGCTTCTGGCGCAGCTTTCGGAAATGCTCGCGCAGCTTGACAACGGCGAGGAGACACGCGCGTTCACCGCCGAGGAACTTGCGGAGTATAACAAGAAAAAGGACGAGGTGGAGAAGCTGAGCGCAACTATTGCGGCGCTTCAGGAGCAGCGTTCTGTAGTCGGCTTTGTCCCTGCCGACGGCACGGTTGACGCAGAACAGCGCGCGCTTAACGAGGAGCGCGCTTTTGAAAAGTTCCTGCGCTCGGGCGGGGCTGCGCAGATGGAGACCCGCAGCGACACCAACTGGACTACCACGGCGAACGGCGCGGTAATTCCTGCCACTATTGCGAACAAGATAGTCGATAAGGTAAAGGAGATATCCCCGCTGTTCAGCCTTGCTTCTCATTACGACGTGGGCGGCACTTTCAGCATTCCCTACTATGACGAATCCACCACCGAGATTTCTGCGGGCTATGCAGATGAGTTCGGCGAGCTTGAGGGTTCTGCGGGGCAGTTCAAGAGCATTACGCTGAAAAACTTCCTCGCGGGCGCTCTGTCCAAGATTTCCCGTTCGCTTATCAACAACAGCAGTTTCAACATTGTTGATTATGTTGTGAACAAAATCGCGGAGAAGTTTGCGCTGTGGATAGACAAGGAGCTTATTAAAGGCACTACGAACAAAATCGAGGGGCTTTCGGGCATTACGCAGACGGTCACAACCGCAGCTTCCACCGCTATCACCGCCGACGAGCTTATAGACGCGCAGGACACCGTCCCCGACGTGTTCCAGCCTAAGTGCATATGGATTATGAGCAAGGCTGCGCGCACAGCTATTCGCAAGCTCAAGGACGGCGAGGGAAACTACCTGCTCAACAAGGACGCCACCACAAAGTGGGGTTACACGCTTTTCGGCAGGCCCGTTTACATCTCCGACGCCATGGACGGCATTGCGGCGGGTAAGACGCCCATTATTTACGGCGACCCGTCGGGGCTTGCTGTCAAGGTTTCCGAGGGCTTCTCCCTCCAGCTTCTGCTCGAGAAGTATGCGACGCAGCACGCCATCGGAGCGGTGGCGTGGATGGAGCTTGACGCCAAGGTCGAGAACGCGCAGAAGCTCGTCGCTATCAAGATGAAAGCAGCTGCTCAGGGAGGCTAATGTATGAAAGTAAAAGCAAAAAATGGCTTTTCGGGACTTTTCAGCACGGGTGAACCTTTCAGTATGTACGCGGGCGAAGTCCGCGACGTTGAGGAGAACGACACGGTCAACGAGCTTCTGCGCATAGGCTATCTCGAACCCGCCGAGGCGGTGCAGCTCGCCGAGGCGGGCAAGGTTCAGCCCGAAGCGGAAGCTGCCAAAGCCGACGAGGTGAAGCATGAAAATAAGCGAAGCAGGGCTAAGCCTGATTAAGGCGCACTGCGGCGTTTCGGGGGAAGATTCGGACGAGCTGCTGGCGGTGTACATGGACGCGGCGAAGAAATTCATCGCGGACTACACGGGGCTTACGCCCGAGCAGCTCGACGAGTACCCCGACATAACCGCGGCGTACCTCAACATGGTGAACGAGATGTTCACGCAGCGGCTTGTAATGACCGCGGGAACGCAGCTCAACGAGTTCCAGCGGCAGATACTCGATATGCACGCGGTAAATCTTTTGTAGGAGGGGCGCATGTGCTTTAACAAACGGCTCACGCTGCTTACGCTCGGGCAGCCGACGGGGCGCGGCGAACCGCGCGAAACAGCCCGC
>CAKSIT010000022.1 GCA_934462925.1 uncultured Oscillospiraceae bacterium
AATTTTCCCTTGCTTCGGAGATGAGCGTAAATCTTATGAAAGGATATGATATGGGGCTTAACTATATCATACAAGGGTACATAATGCCTGTTTACAAGGACAACAAGAACGGAACGTGGTATGTGTCGCTGTGGTTTACGGCGTGGGACGGCAGTAAGAAGAAAAAGCTGAAACGTGGTTTTGCCACAAAACACGAAGCTGCGGAGTATGAACGCAAGTTCCATAATCAGGAGCAGGGTAAAATGGAGATGACCTTTAGCGATTTCTTTCAGCTCTATAAGCAGGATATAAAGCCCCGCTTGAAGCTGAATACCTGGCTTACCAAAGAAGCAATCATCACCAAGCACATTCTCCCGTACTTCGGAAACCGTGTTATATCGGATATTGCCGCAAAAGACGTAATCAAGTGGCAGAACGAGCTGCGTAACTCTATCGGAGATAATGGAAAGCCTATTTCGGTGCAGTATCTTCACACCATACACAATCAGATAAGCGCAATTTTCAACCACGCTGTACGCTTTTATGACCTACCAAGCAACCCTGCGTCAAAAGCGGGTAATGTAAGCACATCTGAAAAGAAAGAAATGCAGTTCTGGACGCAGGAAGAGTATAAGAAATTCTCCGAGGCGATAATGGACAAACCTCTCGCATTCTATGCCTTTGAACTGCTGTATTGGTGCGGCATTCGTGAGGGTGAGCTGCTTGCTCTGACGTCCGCTGATTTCGATTTTGAGAACAGTACCCTTACCATTAACAAGTCGTATCAGCGGCTGAAAGGGAAGGATGTTATCACATCGCCCAAAACCGTGAAAAGCAACCGCACTATCAAAATGCCCGATTTCCTGTGTGATGAAATGCGTGACCTTGTTTCATCGCTGTATGATTGCAAGCCTACCGACAGGCTGTTTCCCGTAACCAAGCACTTTTTGAAGCACGAAATGGAGCGTGGCTGTAAGGATGCAGGGGTGAAGCGTATCAGAATACACGACATTCGTCACAGTGCAATCAGTTTACTGATTGAAATGGGCTTCTCGGCGGTTGCTATTGCGGAGCGAGTAGGACACGAGAGCATAGACATAACCTACCGCTACGCCCATATGTTCCCATCAACGCAGACGGAAATGGCGGACAAGCTGAATAATATCAGAAAGGAGAGCGAGGAAAATGTCGGCTAAAGTTCTTGACCCGAAAGGTCGCTTTCGTGGGAAAATCGTATCATTCCGCTGTTCCGAGGAGGAGAATGCTGCGCTTGATGTGGCGGTACAGCTGTCGGGGCTTACAAAGCAGGACTATATCATATCAAGGGTACTGAAAAGGGATGTTGTGGTACAGCCTAATCCGAGGGTGTATAAGGCTCTGAAAGACAGGCTGGAATTGGTGCTCGCAGAACTGAAAAAGAATGGGGAAGCTGCTACAAACAGCGACCTGCTGGAAACAATTAACCTTATCACCGTTACGCTTAACGGCATAAAAGGCGGTGAGGTATAGTGCAGGAAAATGAAAAGACCGCCCCTAATTCATCTGTTGGCGCAGATGAGAGGCAGTCTTCCCAAAGTCTTAACACGAATATTATATCACAACCGCCGCCGAAAATCAAGTGGCTGTCGGACGAAAACAAGATAAACGAGCCGCTGTTCTGCGAATACTTCTGTCAGAGCCGAGAGCTGCGGTGCACGGACGGAATATTTTACTCGGTTGACGGCGCTTTGAGCCAAGATGAAATTGCCGCCAAAATCTCCGAAATGCTCATTGAAAACGGCATTACCACGGGGATTGCCAAGCGGTCAAAGTC
The DNA here is from genome assembly GCA_934462925.1 of uncultured Oscillospiraceae bacterium. Classification (GTDB taxonomy): domain Bacteria; phylum Bacillota; class Clostridia; order Oscillospirales; family Ruminococcaceae; genus CAG-115. Next base: position 1,793 of record CAKSIT010000022.1, read on the forward strand.
GCTGCTTGAAGCGCTGAAGCTATTCTGTCACAGCGCACCGATCAAGCCGAGCGAGGACGAGATTCACGTCCTGAACGGCGTTGTAAAGGTTGACGGCGACTGCGGCAGTCCGCCCACGTTCATACCCGAAAAGAGATTTTGCGTAAATCGGCTCAACGTCAGCTACGACTCCGAAATTTGGCGGCACGTTTACTATCCCGAACACTTTCAGACGTTCCTGTATCAGCTGCTTGACAGCGAAGACGTGCTTACGCTGCAAGAATACCTCGGCTACTGCCTTATACCGTCCACAAGAGCACAGACCGCCCTATTCATCATCGGCAACGGCGGCGAGGGCAAGAGCCGTATCGGGGTTGTTCTGAATGCCATATTCGGCTCGGCTATGCTGTCGGGCAACTTTCAGCGTGTGGAGGACGATAAATTCTTCCGCTACAACCTCATCAACAAGCTGCTGATGAACGATGACGATATGCAGATGACTGCCCTTAAATCCACGGGTTACATCAAGAACATCATCACCGCAGAGATACCGATTGATGTTGAAGCAAAGGGCAAGCAATCCCAACAAGCGCAGGTGTATAGCCGCTTCCTGTGCTTCGGCAACGGCTCGCCTAAAGCGCTCTACGACAAGTCGGACGGCTTTGCCCGCCGCTTGCTTATCCTCTCAACCAAGCCTAAACCGCCAAACCGCGAGGACAATCCGTTTCTTGCAGATAAGTTCATAGCTGAAAAGGAACGGGTGTTCTGCTGGATGTTGGACGGTCTGCGACGGCTTATCAAGAACAATTTTCGGTTCACGGTTAGCGAGAAAACACGGGCGAATGTAGCCGAGGCGGTTGCGGATAACTGCAATATTGTGGATTTCCTTGCAGAAGCGGCTGTCATCAGCGACAATTCCGCAATCAGCTCCACCACGCTTCACCGTGTGTATGTTGAGTGGTGCGAGGACAACGGCTTGACCGCTCTGAAGCGGGAAACCTTTATAAATTGGCTGAAATCCAACGCCGACAAATACAGCGTCAGATACTCCAACAACATCTACGAAAACGGAAAGCGTGTCCGAGGTTTTGAGGGAGTTTTTCTTAATAGGTGAATTTGGTGTACAGGTGTACGATTGGCTTTATAATGCGGAATATCGGCGACAACAGCGTGTACAAAGGGTGTACAATGGCGTACAGAGTACAAGGCTGGTACGCTGCCGTACATCGGCGGAAAGCCTGTCAAGCCGCTTGGTTGTGCGGAATGTACGCCTGTACACCAAAAACAGCTCAATATTCCTTATAATTCTTTTCAGCTTTGCCCTATTTTTAGCGGACTGCGAATTTATTGCAAAGCTGAAAAAAGAAAATGGGGTAACTGCTCGCCGCAGCACCCTGCCACTATCCGAGCGCCTTTCAGCCAAATCGCCACATTTTCTTTTTTCAGATTTGGAGTTGGAGGCGTTGTCGCTAGATGAAAGCAAAGCCGCACTCGATGTCGGGTGCGGCTGAATGGGAATATGTAAACGCTCGGCTTATGGGAAGTTGTCATTTTCCTTTTAGATAAAATAACAATTTCCTTGCTTATCAAACATCTTGACATAACTGAAAATGAATATCGCTTTAATACTCAATTTCTTTTCCGTTTTACACAAATGATGACTGCCATAACAATCAATGGAATCATGCTGATAATACCAATATATGCTGGACCAAGGATTGCCTTATCTGCATACTCGGGTTTAGAAAGATAAGCGAATATGGTAAATGCATTGGTTGCACCATGCATCAGTGATGGAAGCCAAATGGTTTCTGTCTTTTCATACACATAATCAAACAAAATCCCCATCATAACAGTACAGATACAGAATACAATCGGCCCGAGCACCGGGGCTCCAATATATCCTTTACCATACTCATAGCCAGCAAAAATCATAACCGGCCAGTGCCAAGCACCCCAGATTGTACCACCCACGATTCGTCCCTTAGTAACACCAAGTTTCTCTTTAAGATATGGATACAAAGCACCTCTCCAACCGACCTCTTCACCTAATGTCACAAACATACTAACAAATGGTGCATATGTAACAGCCTGAATGGTAGTGATTAGGAGATACATCGGCATAGTTAAGCCCTGTTCTTCTAACTGTTGAAGTGTACCGGTTCCTTCTAAAATACCGCGCAAGGTCAGAAATTCAAAATCAAACGCGTCGGGAAAAAATGCGAAAAACAAAACACCACCAATAATACTTAGTAATGCAGGAACCCAAAGTGCAAAGAAAAGATATCTAATTCTTCCCTTCAAATGCGGAACCCACCCCATGCCTTTTAATGGAATTCTTGCTATGAGTACTCCCAGGAAAGGCATAAACATAGCAATCATCAAAATAATGGAGAATACCAAGTGATTTCCTTTGTTGCTATAAATGCTTGCAATAATTTCCAAAATCCAAGCCAAACCAAATGTCGCTATCATATATATAGTAAATTGTTTTCTACTAATTATTGTTTTTCCCATTATTAATTAACCCCTTTTCTGTATACTTCAAGACTCCAAATTTTTCTCTTGCAACTTGGACAAGTTAACTTTCTCATTTTTGGAGTATGATTTCCTAATACTGCTTCCATTTTCCTGGGCTGAAACCTGGTATGACATTCAGGACAAATATACTCAATCTGTTTATACCAATAGTCAACCATAAAAACAGCACAAATAATAAGCACTGCCAAAGATACAAAAAATGGTATCCAAATTCCTTTTAGTATGCCAATAACAAAAGTCACAATTTCTGCAGTTTCTAACGGAATTGCTATTATTGCCATTTTCTTGTACATTTTCTTTCGTTTTTCTTTTTCTTCCATAACCTGTGATATGTCATGAATTGTTTTTTTCGTTCCGTCCTTGAAAGAAGATAAAGCACTTCTTATACTTTTTATTTTTTCTAATTGTTCCGTTCTTCTCTTAACATCATCCTGAATGTTTTTTTCTTGTTCATCAAGCAAAAGTTCAATTACTCTTTTTGACTCATCGGATTCCAATATTTCAGCAATATCTTTAATGGAGATATCCAGGTCTCTTAAAAAACAAATTGTTTCCAATGTAGCAACATCATCTTCAGAGAAAAGTCTTCTTCCTCCCTCTGTCAAATCCGTTGGAACAAGAATTCCTCTTTCGTCATAGTATTGAACGGTTCTTACTGAAACGCCACACTTCTTTGCAAGTTCTCCAGTTGTATATAATGACATATTTCTGCCTCCTTTCAAAGGCTATATTAGCATATAACGCGGCGTGACAAGCAATATATCACGCTGCGTTATTTTTAACTCAAAATCGAATGTATTATCGACCTTATCCTATCAAATTCCGATATGTCGATGAGATTATTATACCATAACCAACCAGAAAATTCAATCCTTTTTCAGCGCTGCCCTATCCGAGCGCCTTGCCGATTGTCCCACACTTTTCTTTTTCAGTTTTGAAAAAAGCACCGATGTCGGTGTGTGAAAGCAGGACGAGCAGAGAGCGAGAAAGGGGTTTGCAAAGGGCGCTCCCTTTGCCCCTCGGAGAGCGCCTTACCCTTGATGTTGATTGTAGCTTGCGGAAATCAATGTCAAGGGTATTATGGCGTTACTGTTGGCACAACAGTAAAAATACCGCAACGAAAGGAGATTATTCTTATGAGCGAAAAACGCATTTCCCACTGTCAAGGCAAAGGTAGCCTTACCCACAACAACCGCAAATTCAATGCCAAAAATGTGGACGATACCCGAACGAAAGATAATATTGCTTTCGTTCAACAGCCTATCGAAGAAGCCTATGAACACCTGTTCGGTGCTGCCGTTGAGCGATACAACGCAAGGCAGAAGCGCCCCGACAGGAAGATTACCACAACCTACTACGAGCATACTTTCAAGCGGAAAATCTCGCAAACTGTTGTTACCGCCGCCGACAAGCGCAAGAGCTTCTATGAAGATGTGGTGCAGATTGGAGATATGAAGAATACGGGTGTCGGCACTCCCGACGCTGACATCGCCACCGCTTGCCTGACCGAGTATATGCAAGGCTTTCAAGAACGCAACCCGAATTTCTATGTGTTCAATGCAGTTCTGCACCTTGACGAAGCCACGCCACACCTACATATCGACTATATTCCTGTCGGGCATTACAAAATGGGTGTTGACACCCAAAACGGTATAGCGCAGGCTCTGAAAGAAATGGGCTACGGCAGTGGCAAGGACACTATCAGCCGTTGGCGTGAAGCCGAGTGCAAGGTGCTGACCGAGATATGTAATAGGCACGGAATACAAATCGCCGCTCCCGAAAAGTCCCGTGGCAGTCTGACAGTTGAGCAGTACAAGGAGTATGCCAAGATATCGGAGCAGGTTGAGGAGAAGAAAGAGGAAATCGCTGTCCTATCCGAGCAAGCTGAAAGCGCAGACAGGCTCTTGAAACACCGTGAGGAGCTGCGAACGCAGGTCGAAGCCGTTATTGACGAGCTGGACGAACAGTATCAAGAAAAGAACGCTGCCGTTGAGCATTTGGACAAGGAGCTTGCGGAGAAATCCTCGGCTCTCTCGCAGACTACCGCTGCACTTGCCGATAATCAGACCCTGCTTGAAACGAGCGCCCGAAAGGCAGCAAAGCTCAAATCCATAGACGAGATAGAAACCGGCAAGACGATGTTCGGTGGCAAGGTTACGCTCTCCAAAGAGGATTATTGTATGCTGACCGACCTCTCAAAGAAGCAGATTGCCGCCGAAAACAGAGAAAGCGAGCTGACCGCCGAGATTTCAAGGCTGAAAAAAGAAAACGAGGAAGCTGCGGCAAGGAATGCCGCTCTTGAACAGAAGGTACAGGAGATTTACCCGCTCCGTGAGGAACTCCGTAAAACCAAAAACGAGCTTGGGAGCCTGAAGGCATTGTACAAGAAGGTGTTGGAGTTTATTGAGACCCTGAAGCTCACACAGAAGCTGGAGGAGTTTTTGAAACAGAAGACGAGAACGGTGAAGCGGTGATAAAGTGGTAGGCAGTAACGAATTCCCCCGAAAACCTGTATGTGCAGATTTTCGGGGGTAAATTCTATGCTGGCTACAAATTGGCTACAACCTATAAGCCACTTGCAACTACTTCATATTTTCGGATTTCGGTATCAAAACGGTATCGGAGAGCTGTTTGAAGCCCGTCAAGCCGCATTGTTATGCGGAATTTTTGAGTGTGGCGATTATTCCCACTCAATAGTAGCCGGAGGCTTAGAGGTAATATCATACACAATCCTGTTGATATTCTTAACCTCGTTTACAATGCGCACGGATACCTTTTCAAGCACATCGTATGGAATGCGCGAGAAATCCGCGGTCATGAAGTCGCTTGTGGAAACGCCGCGCAGCGCGAGCGTGTAGTCGTAGGTTCTGTCGTCGCCCATAACGCCAACGGAGCGCATATTCGTGAGTACCGCGAAATACTGGTTTATGCTGCGGTCAAGGCCTGCGTTTGCTATCTCCTCACGGAATATAGCGTCCGCGTCCTGAAGCGTAGCTACCTTTTCGGGCGTGATGTCGCCTATTATCCTTATCGCAAGCCCGGGACCCGGGAACGGCTGACGCCATACCAGCTTCTCGTCAAGCCCGAGCGTTATGCCAAGCGCGCGCACCTCGTCCTTGAACAGCAGGCGCAGCGGCTCTATTATCTCCTTGAAGTCAACGTAGTCGGGAAGCCCGCCAACGTTGTGATGGCTCTTTATAACAGCCGCGTCGCCAAGGCCGGACTCTATCACGTCGGGATATATCGTTCCCTGCACGAGATAGTCTACCCTGCCTATCTTCTTAGCTTCTTCCTCGAATACGCGGATAAACTCCTCGCCTATTATCTTGCGCTTGCGCTCAGGCTCGGTAACGCCCGCAAGCTTACCAAGGAAGCGCTCGCCCGCATTTACGCGCACGAAATTAACGCCGCTGTCCGCAAACGCCGCTTCTACCTCGTCGCCCTCGTTCTTGCGCATTAAGCCGTGGTCTACAAAAATACAGGTGAGCTGGCTGCCGATAGCCTTTGCAAGCAGCTTGCACGCCACGGAGCTGTCAACTCCGCCCGAAAGCGCCAGAAGCGCCTTGCCGTCGCCTACCTTTGCGCGAATGTCGCGTATCGCGGTTTCCGCGTAGCTGTCCATCGTCCAATCGCCCGCGCACCCGCATATTTTGTAAAGGAAGTTGCCCAGCATATCAAAGCCGCGCACCGTGTGGTTCACCTCGGGGTGAAACTGCACGCCGTAGAGCTTCCTGCTCTCGTCTGCCATTGCGCCGAACGGACACTTTACGCTGTGCCCTATTGACTTGAAGCCCTCGGGTACGCGCGTGATGTAGTCGTTGTGGCTCATCCACACAACGGTGTTCTGCTCGATACCGTCGAAAAGCGGAGACGTGGTGTCCACCTCGCACTCCGTCCTGCCGTATTCCGCAAGGGAAGCGTCGTGCGCAGGGCCTATCTCGCCGTCAAGCGCGTATACCATGAACTGCGCGCCGTAGCATATGCCAAGTATCGGAATGCCAAGCTCGAATATCTCGCGCGGCATACGCGGCGATTCGTCAAGGTAAACGCTGTTAGGGCCGCCCGTGAAGATGATGCCCTTAGGCGCAAGCGCCTTTATCTCCTCAACGGGGGTCTTGTAGGACTTTACCTCGCAGTATATTTTGTGTTCGCGGACGCGGCGCGCTATCAGCTGGTTGTACTGACCGCCGAAATCCAGAACAAGAACAAGCTCGTGAGCCATTTTGTTGTACCTTCCTTTTATAAAATACTTCTTTAATTATATCACGCCGCGCTGCTTTTTTCAATAGGCTTTTTCGCGAAATTTCGCCGCGCGGCGCTATGCTTTTAGTAATATTGACGGGCGCTTATCTCAAGTGAACCGCGCGATATCACCAGTCGGTGTCCCAGTTGGTGTTGCCTGCGTCCCAGTTGCCGCCGCCCCAGTCCCAGTCGTCGTTGTCCCAGTCGTCGTTGTAGCTTGAGTTTGCGGAGTAGTAGTCGGTGTTGCTGAAGTCCGAATAGTCGCTGCCGCTGCTGTAGCTGCTGCCCTCCCAGTAGTCGGACGCGTTGCCGCTCAGCTCGCTGTCAACGCCGCCCGCAGGCCGCCAGCCGCCCGAAAGCGCGTCGTAAACGTACCAGTCCGAAGCGCTGTGGTAGTAGTGGCTGCCGTTGTAGTCGTAGTAGCCGTCCTTTGTTCCGCCCGTGGAGAGCATGACCGATATTACCACGGTAATAATGATTATTGCCGCGAAAATAATTATGCCTATCGCGCTCGCGGCCTTGTTCTGTGCAGACTGCTTCCGCGTGGAAACGCGCTGATACGTCCCCTCATCGGCTTTTTTTTCCCGTCGGATAGCGATTTCAGTCTTAAGCTTCTGATAAATCTCGTTTACCGCGTACGCCTCGTCCTTGCCGCTGTAGCGTACCGCGCGCGTGCCGTCGCCCTTGTTTTTGTAAACGACAAAGTTGCCGTCGCCGTCCTTGTATATGCCGAACGCTTTCGGCTCTTTGTAGTCCTCGCCGATAAAGAAGCGCATCTGCGCAAGCGGCAGATTCTTGCTCTTGCAGAACTCCTTAAGCTCCTCTATGGTCTTCGGCTCTGCCGAAGCGCTGCGCGCAAGGTGAGCGTTCACGCCGCCGCAGTAGGGGCAGGTTTCGTCCTTGTCGTCTATAAAGCTGCCGCAGTATTCGCATTTAATTCTCATTGCCGTCCTCCAGAATGTCGCGCCGAATGCCTATACTTTAGATTATACAGCATTTTCCGCCGCAAGTCAACCGCTTTTGCACGGGGCGCAAAAAAAGTTTCGGGGCTGCTTTTACAGCCCCGACAGACCGTCGAAAAAACCCCATACGGGGGTTTCCCGACGGGACATCCGCACTGCGCGCACGGTTGCGTAAGCGCAGCGTCGCGTACACACTTGTGCGGATAGAAGTGTTTTTTGCCTCGGGAAACCCGAGGCAAAAAAGTTATTTCAAAGCCCGCATACGCGGGCAAAATGGACTTTTTCAACAGGCTGTCGGGGCTGCTTTTACAGCCCCGAAGCATACTTAATCCCAAAAATCGTTGCCGAAGCCCCAGTCGAACAGGCTTTCCTCCGTTCCCCACCAGTCGGAGAAGTCGTCGTAGTCGTAGAAGTAGTCGTCGGGGTACTCGTCCTCGTCCTCCCAGTCGAAGATGTCCCAGTCAAGCGCGTCGAACCAATCGTCGTCATACCAGTTGTCGTCGTTGCCCTCGTCCGCGTAGTCCGCCGTTTCGGAAAGGTCGCCCCAGTCTATCTCGTTCCAGTTTATCTCGTCGGGGTCGGTATCCTTCCAGTCTATGTCAGACCAGTCGGTCTTGCTTTCCGTCGCGTTATCGCCGTATTCCGATGCGACGTTGCCTATAATGCTCGCCCAGTCGGAGAAGTCGCTGCCGGGGCTGTTGCCGCCGAACCATGATTTGTAGCTGTACTTTGTGCCGTTTGCAGCGGGCAGCCCAAGGGACAGCTCCCTGCGGGTGTGGTTGCGGCTTATCTCGCTGTCGGTGATGTTGAAGTAGTCGTAGTAATAGGTGGTCGCGGGGTTGCCTATGGGGTCGTCCCACGTAACGTCCATGTTGTAGTACTCGCCGTCAAGCTTTATGAGATTCCACGCGTGAGCCTCGCCCGCGTAGCCCACAACAAACGCCGTGGGTATCTCAAGCTTCTGCATACAGTACTGGAACGCCCTTGCATAGCCCGCGCATACGGTCTTGCCGAGTACCAGCGCGCTGTAAGCGCTCTGATTGAGCGGCGAGCCTGAAACATAGTTGTTTATGTTGGTGAGGTAATCATGCACATACTTCACCTTTTCAATGTCGGTGGAGAATGTGTTCGCCTTTGTAAGCACCTTTGAAACGGCGCTTTCAAACGCGCGCTGGTGGTCGCTCAGCCCGTTTGCGGTGCTGTTGAAGCTTACGGTAACGCTCGTTACCTCGCCGCTGCCGTTGTAGTAGTAGGTGAACGCCGATTCCGCCCAGAAAAGCTCGGGGTGGTCGTAGGAAATGCTGTAGATTATGCTTTCCAAATCCCCGTAATGCACAGGAACGCTCATAGTAACCGTGTCGCAGCCTTTGTATATGGCGGAATAAATCTGGTCGTACGCCTTTTTCTGCTGCGTGGACAGCATACTGCGGTAAAAGTAAAAGTCGTCGGAAAGCTTGCTACCGTTAATGCTCACTCCTCTTACCTGCCGAATGGGCGCGCGGCTCATCACTATCTTCCTGTCGGGGTCGGCGTCAGGTTCGCCCGTTACGGAAATCTCCTCCAAGCCCGTGCCGTATTGCAGGTCGGCAGACTCCGCGCCGTCCGCGTCTTCCGAAACATTCGCGCCGTCCTCATACGTAAAATCGGCGGCCTGCTCGGTGGTTGCAAGCCAGTCCTCCATATCGTCCGAGCAGCCGCAAAGCAGGCAGGAAACCGCCAGCAGCGCCGCTATCCCAAGATGTCTTCTCATAAATTACTTCCCTTTCATTGTCGTGGGGCGCGTTCACACTTAAAAACAGCGCCGTTTCATCTATTATAATACACGTTTGAGAATTTGTCAAGTATTCCCGCAAAATTGCGGCGTTTGGCAGCCAAATTGCCGCGCCGCTAAAAGCCCCCGCGCACGCCCGAGCGCCTGCTCACGCCTTATCGCGCGCCCTTTCCGCGCCTATTTCAAGCCACGCGGGGCGGAAGCCGCTGTTTATCGCTATGTTCCACGAGTGGTAGTTTGAAACGCCCGTGCCGTAAAACGCAATGTCGCCCGCGTCCTCTATCCTGTTCTTAAGCAGCGTTACGAGATACGTCCCCACGCCCATTGAGCGGTACTGCGGCATAACGTCAACGCCTATCTGCTGCCAGCCCTTTGCGTCCTCGGAGCAGCCCGCCATGCCCATTATCTCCTCCCCGTCGTAAGCGCACACGGCGGCTGTGTCGGGGCGCTCGGGCGTGTACTGCGGGCATAGCGCGTTCGGGAAGCGGCTGTCGCCGTAAAACCGCCGCAGCTCCTCCCCCGTAAACCAGCGCACCGCGTAATCACGCTGCGGCTCTGCGCGCCTGCACGGCAGGAACATATGATAGGTTTCCGTCAGCCTGTAACCGTATTTTTCAAGCTCGCGCGAAAGCCCCGCAAGCTCGGGCAGCGTAAACAGCCTGTATCCCTCGCAGCGCTCCTTATACTGCGCAAGGAAGCCGTGCAGCCGCTCGTCCGCGGTAATCACGGCGTTCCTGCCCGTAGTCGCCATGTGGAAGAAGTATCGCTCGGGAGAATACGCCCGCCTGCCCGCATTGAGCGCGGATACCGTCAGCACGTTCTCCTTTTTGGTAAAGTCGCCCGCAGAGCAGTTAAGCTCCGCCGCAAGCAGCTTATAGAGCCTTTCAAGGCAGTTGTCCATAACGCCGCCCCTTTCCGCAAATTGTTTTATCGTATTATAGCATATTCTGCATATTTTTTCAAGAGCCGTGCAGCATTCAGCATTCGCAGCGGCAAGAAAAGTGCGACTGCGTGTTCACATTTTTCCCCTGCATTAACTAAAGTCCAACGAGAAAGGTGCAGATGCAAGAAACCCGCGCAGCGGCTAGGCTTTGTGCCTGTCGCTGCGCGGGTGACGCAGCAGATGTGCCTTTATCGTCGGGCGTGATTACATTACGCCGCCTTCTACTACAAGGCTGTCCTTGTCTACGTTTTCGCCGTAAACGGCTGCAAGCGTAGCGTCGTAGTCGGCATGGAAGAACTGCTCGTCTGCAAGGCCCGTGATTTCGTCGTTGAGCCACTTGAGGAGCGTTTCGTTGCCCTTTGTTACAGCGGGCGCGATAGCGTCGGTGCTGCCCAGCGACTCAACGCCAACGGTAAAGCCGGGGTTGCTCATAGCCCACGCAAGCACCTCTGTGTTGTCCGTGGAGAACGCGTCGCCTCTGCCGTCCTGAAGCGCGGAGTACGCCTCGTTGTACTCGTCGTACTTCTGGAGCTTTACGTCGGGGTAATTCTCGGTGAAGTAGGTTTCAGCGGTAGTACCCTTTACTACGATAAGGGTCTTGCCGTTGAGCTGCTCAGCCTCGGTGACAACCGCGCTGTCGGGAGAAACCACGCCGAGCGCAACCTTCATGTAGGGCAGCGCGAAGTCTACCTTTTCCGCGCGCTCGTCAGTCACGGTGAAGTTTGCGAGGATAATGTCAACCTTTGCGGTCTGTAAGAACTCAACGCGGCTCGCCGCCTCAACGGGAACAAGCTCCAGCTCAACGCCGAGGTCCTGCGCTATGCGCTTTGCAAAGTATACGTCGTAGCCCTGATATTCGCCGTTGTTGTCAACATAGCCGAAAGGATTCTTGTCGGAGAATACGCCGATAGTTACCTTGCCGCTCGACTTAATCTCGTCAACGGTTCTGAAAGAGCCGCTGCCCGCAGCGCCAGAAGCGTCAGAAGCGCCCGAGCTTGTCTTTGCGCCCGAGCAAGCCGCAAGGCTGAGCGCCATTGCCGCCGCCGTGAATACCAGTGCGATTTTCTTAAAAAGTTTCATGATTGTGTCCTCCATTTGTCCTTTTTGTGCCGCTTTAAGCGGTTTTTTATATTGTCAGCCCGCCCGCTCAGCGCGAGTAGGTGAACGTCTGCAAGAATCTCTGCGCACGCTCGGTCTTCGGAGCGCTGAAGAACTCCGCGGGAGTTCCCTCCTCGACGATAACGCCGCCGTCAAGGAACACCACGCGGTCCGCCACCGCCTGCGCAAACGCCATTTCGTGCGTTACTATCATCATTGTAGTGCCGCCCGCGTTCTCAGACAGCCCTGCCGTTCCCTTTGCAAGGTCAAGCACGACGTTAAGCACCTCGTGTACCATCTCGGGGTCGAGCGCTGCGGTTATCTCGTCAAGCAGCATTATGTCGGGGTTCATGATAAGGCTGCGGACTATCGCCACGCGCTGCTTCTGCCCGCCCGAAAGCTCTGCGGGGAAGGCGTTCGCCTTGTCGCCCAGCCCTACGCGGTTAAGCAGCACCATAGCCTTTTCAAGAGCTTCTTCCTTGCTCCTCCCCTGCACCTTAAGCGGCGCTAACAGTATGTTGTTTATCACCGTCATATGCGGGAAAAGGTCGTAGCTCTGGAACACCATGCCTATCTTCTGCCGAACCTTGTAAAGGCTCTTTTTGCCGTGTTCCACAGGTTCGCCGTGCAGCCTTACAGAGCCGCCCTGTATCGGCTCAAGGCCGTTGATACATCGCAGCAGCGTACTCTTGCCGCAGCCCGACGGGCCTATAAGCACCACTACCTCGCCCTTGGAAACGCTAAGCGACAGGTCGTTTATGACGGTGTTGCCGCCGAAGCGCTTTGTCAGATGTTCTATGTCGATTATATGCTCGCTCACCGTCATTCACCTCTCTTTTTTGTAAGCTTCCGCGACAGCAGCGACAGCGGGAAGCATATTATGAAATACATAAGGAATATCGCAGCGTATACCCAAAGCGCAGCGTTCGGGTACTCAAAGCGGTTTGCGTCTATTATCTGCTTGCCTACCTTAAGCACCTCGGTAACGCCTATGAGCGACACGAGCGCGGTTGTTTTTATCATTCGCGTTGAAAGGTTGATAAGGTGCGGCACAAGCCCCCTCACCGCCTGCGGGAAGATAACGTAGGTATAAAGCTGCACGCGGCTTAAGCCAAGCGACAGCCCCGACTCGAACTGGTGCGCGGGTATCGCCAAAAACGCCGAGCGCACAAGGTCGCCGACTTCTGAAGCGCCCCAAATAGTAAGCATTATAACAGCTGCCGTTTCGCCGCTGAAATTAAGCCCCGTAAGTTTTGTAACGCCAAAGAAGATGATGAACAGCCACACAAGCTGCGGCATTATCCTCACTATCTCGATGTAAACGCGGCATATCGCCTTTACAACGCGGTTTTTAACAAGCATTACCGCGCCCACCAGTATGCCTATCGCCACGGACAGCCCTATCGATATGAGCGAGAGCCTTAGCGTTACCCAAAGCCCCTGCAGCAAACGCAGCATATTGTTGCCCATGAAAAGCACTTCAATTCCCTGCACGGCGAAGCCTCCTTTCTATGAGCGAGAACACAATCGAAATCGGCAGGATTATCACGAGATACGCAGCCACAAGCATTGTGAGCGCCTCGCCCGTGTTATAGTACATACCGATAAGGTCCTTTGCAACATACATAAGGTCCGCAAGGGAAACCGCGCTGAACACGCTCGTTTCCTTAAGCAGGAATATAACGTTCGCCGCAAACGCGGGAACGGACACCGAAGCCGCCTGCGGAAGCACTATGCAGCGCATTACCTGCCAGCGCCTGAGTCCTAAGCTCTCCGCGCTCTCAAGCTGAATGCGCCCTACCGAGCGCAGCCCGCTCAGAAAGCTCTCCGCCATGTAGCTGCCCCCCAAAAACGCAAGGCCTATAACGCCGCACGCCTCCGACGACAGCAGAATGCCCGCCTTGGGCAGACCGAAATACAGGAAAAAAAGCTGCACGATAAGCGGCGTATTTCGCGAAAGCTCAATATAAGCCGCCACTATCTGCCGCGCCACGGGAACTTTATAATACTTCACCAGCGCGCACACAAGCCCCACGGCAATCGCCAGCACTATGCCAAAAACGCCTATGGTGACGGTAAGCACCGCAGCCTCGCAGTACATCGGCGCAAACCTCTCAATAAACGACCAGTCCACAACATCACTCCGTATAAAGGCGTCTGACGCCTGTTTTTCTCATGCCGTGCGCCGCAATACTGCTTCCCTTTCGGTAAGAATATTATAGCGCATAATGCATACTATGTCAATAGGTTTAGGGGAATTTGCCCTACAAAAACATTCAACAATTTAACCGCGGTTTTAAGCATTCTGCCCTAAAGCGCCGCCCCGCCCCGCTTATTATATGCCGCAGCCGCGCCCAAAGTGAGCCGCACACCTGCATACCTACTAAGTATATCACATCGCAGGAAATATTGCAAGTAGTCGAGTGAAATAATTCACGCAGAAAAAAGAAGCCTGCCACAATCGTAGCAGGCTTCTCAATATTATTACAGCCGTTAAACCAATTGCTCGCCGTTTACGTAGAGATGATACCCCGCGCTCTCAACAGCGCTTATATCGCCGTTAAACTCGCTTAAGCAGCTGTCTGCGGTGAGCGTCCACTTTGTGCCGCCCGCAAGGGTAACGCTTACCTCGCCGCCCGAGTTCGCAGAGTTCACAGCGCCCGTGAGCGTGCAGTCCGTAAGGGTCATGTCAAGCGAGGAAATGCCGTCCACTATGATATCGCCCTCAATGGTCTGCTCGCTTGCGGTGAGCGTAACGTCGCCGCCGTTAGCGCCCTGCGTACCCCACCCGCGCGAGGAACTGTTGCCCTCAACGCGCAGGAACACGCCGTTTGCAAGCGTAAAGTCAACGTCGCGCAGCGCTATCGTGCAGGCGGTGTTGGTAACGTAGAACATATCCCCCGCGAGCGCCGTAACGCTGCCGCCCTCTGCGGAGAAGCGCGCCTCGCCCACGTCCGCGTCGCCCGACATACTCTGGTAAATCATTATCGCGTGTATGTTCTCGTCGGAGTCGCCGTTGTACGTTCCCGACATCTCGCAGGTAACGTCGCAGTCGGTTATCGCAACGGAGTTCTTGCCCTCTACAACTATGCCCTCGCTTGCGTTTGCGGTAAGCTCAGCGCCCTGCACGGTGATGTCGGCGGTGCAGTATACAGCGGGGCTGCCCGTGCCGTTTGTAACGTACTTACCGCCCGTCACGTTCACCGTTCCGCCGCCCCTGTCCGAGCGTATCGCCGCGGAGGAATTGCCCTGCGTTTCAACGTCGAGGTTAGAGGCTATGGTAGTGCCGCCGCCCGTGGTCTGAATACCGCCCGAATTGCGCTGCGACGTGCGGATAACGCTGTCTGAGATGGTGACGGTCGTCTCCTCGCCGTAGCTGAACACCGCGTTGCCGTTAACAGCGTCCGTTGTAAAGGTCGAGTCGGTGATGGTGACGTTCGCGCCGTTCAGCGCAAGCAGCGCGGCGTTCTGCCCGTAAAAGTCGCCGTTTTCGGTGTTGGAGGAGCTGCCGCCGTTCTTGTTGACGGTTATGCCGCTCAGCGTAACGTCCGCCGCTTCAACGCGCAGCGCGTTCTCGTCGTCGCCTATAGAGCTGTAGGTGGCGTCGCTCTCGGTCACGTTCTCGGAAATCGTGTTCGCAGCCGTGCCGTTCGTTACCGTGCTGCTCCCGCCGAAGCCGCCGGGTCCGCTCATTCCGCCGTCAAGGCTCTTTACAGTCACGGAAAGCGCGCTGCCGTCCTCGCCGAGCGTTGCCTGTAAAACGCTGCCTACCGTTATGTCCTCGGCGCTGCCCTGCTCGGTCGAGCCGTTTCTTTCAACGGTTATCTCGGTGCTGTCCGTAAGCGTGAACGTCACCTCGCTGCCGTCCTCAATAAACTCGTCGGTGTAGGCGCTCGGCTTTTCGGGGGGAGTTCCCTGCGCGTTGCCCGCGTTGTCAGCGCCGCCTGCTTCGCCGCTCGGCGGTTCGGGCGCGTTGCCGCCGTCCTCGCTGCCGTCAGAGCCTGCGGGTTTCTCGGGCGGCTCGCCCTGCGGCGCGGAGGCGTTCTCGCTGCGCACTATCACGCCCTCGTCGGCGGTCACGGTCGAGCCGTCCACCGCCGTTACCTTAAGCGCCTTTGTTTCGCCCTGCTCGTCGGCGGGCTTTGTTTGCGCGGTATGCTCTGCGGACTGCTCTGCCGTCTGCTTGTCGCCGTCCGTGGTTTCGGGCGCGCTGCTCTGCGAGGTTTCACCCTGCGAGGACGCCTTGCCCGAGCTGCACCCCGTGGTCGCTATTATTGAAGCTGCGCATAATATTGCTAAAAGCTGCTTTGTATTCATATTAAAGCTCCTTTCGGTTTTGGTGGTTACTTTCCTTGGGTTTTGCTTTATGGCTTAATTATATAGAGGAATTGTGTATATTTTGTGACATAAAGAAATAAACGGCATGAAGATTTCCCAAAAAATAAGGCGAACCTTTGTGAAAAGCCCGCCGTAAAAAGAAGAAAAGCCGCGGACGCGTCCACGGCTATTCATATATGTAATACCAAACCTGTACCCGCGCCACGCGCGCAGGGGGCGGAAACCATTTTTCCTGCCACGCTTATTGTAGCATATCGGCAAATGGTTTTCAAGCAAAACTGCCAAATTGTCGTTTTTCCCTGCTAAATTGTCGAGTTTAGTATTACAACAGCATTCAAATTACGCCTGCTGAGCGCTCAGCGCCGCTTAAGCCGTCACGGAATGCGCGCGCAGGAACTCCACATAATCGTCCTCGCTTATCGGGCGGGAGTAGTAGTACCCCTGCAAATAATGCACGCCCATACGCGTAAGCTTGTCTGCCATCTCCTGCGTTTCAACGCCCTCGGCTACTATGTGCGCGCCAAGCGAGCTTACCATGTTCACGGTGTTCGCGAGAATTATCGCGCTCTTTTCGTTCCTGTCCTCGCCGAAGCTCGGCCAGATAAGGCTCTTGTCGAACTTTATGAGGTCGTAGTTCACCTCCGCCATTTTGGAGAGGTTGGAGTAGCCCGTGCCGAAATCGTCCATTGAGAAGCTGCAGCCCATGCTCCTGAAGCGCGCCATGTTCTTTTCAAGCAGCGCTGCGGACTCAACGGCGGTGGTTTCGGTTATCTCAAGGTTAAAGGAAGCAGGCTCAAGCCCGTGGCGCTTCATTATCGCGCGGAATATCTCGGGTACGCTCTCGTCAATGCTCTGCAGGGCGGAGAGGTTCACCTCCACATACCCGAGCGGCAGCCCCGCCGCGCGTATCCTGCTTACAGCGGCGCATACCTTCTCGAAAACTATCTCGCCTATCCTTATTATAAAGCCGTTTCGTTCCGCAAGCGGTATGAACTCCTCGGGAGATACGAAGCCGAGCGTGGTTTTGTCCTTAAGCCGCACAAGCGCCTCGGACGAGAGGAACGCCCCCTCGCGCGTGGAATAAATCGGCTGGTACACCACCTCGAAGCCGTCGTTTTCTATCGCGTCGGACAGCATTCTGTTGAGCGTGTCGGCGCGCTTTTTCTTCTCGACTATCGCACAGTCGGCAACGCGCACAAAGCCCGTGCCGCCGTATTCGCTGCCGCAGCTTATAAGCTCGGCTATCTCGGACGGTTCGCTTGTAACGTCGGGGCAGTCAAGCACTACAACGTGCGTTTTCATCTCAACGCAGGCGTCCTCCAGCGCGAAAGCTCCGCTTATCTTACGCTCTAGCTGCGCCAGCCGCTCCTCAAAGCCGCCCTCGTCCGCAGGGAACATTACCGCCAGCGTATTGCTGCGAAGCCTGTACACGGGCTTGTCGAATGCCGCGCCCACGCGCTGCGCCGCCTGCCGTACAAGCGCCTCGCAGCGGTAAAAGCCCATGCTGCTGAGGCAAATGTCCTCGTCGTCTATCACAAGCGCCGCAAGCTTTATCGGCTTTGCGCCTATGCAGTTGGTTTTCTCAAAAAACATCTGCGAAAACGCGCGCGCGTTGAACGCGCCCGTATTCTCGTCAACGTTCTCGTTGGGGTTCTCAAACGAGAAGTAGAGCGCCACGACGCTCATTGAAATAGCTACGCTGGAATACAAAAGGTAGTTGTCTATAATGTGGGCTATGAAAACCAGCAGCCACACCACTATCTGCATACGCAGCGCAAAGCGCTTTTTTTCCGAGAGCGCCGCCTTATAGCGGAACGTTTCAACAAAGATAACGAGCGTATACACAGCGACGCCCGCATATAGAAAGTATGTGGCAACGCCCGTTGAGTACACGCCGTGTTCGTCCGCGAAATAGTTTATGTTACCCGCGAGTATTCCCGCAAGGCACGCCGCAAGCGGCAGCGCCCACAGCACCGTTGCAAGCCTGCTTACGCTGTCGTTGCGCGCGTTTCCCGCGACCTCCACATAAGCCGAAAACGCGAACACCGTGCCGAGCAGCAGCGCGTAATAAATCTTGTGCGCTATGTCGTTTATTATGCTGTCCTGCATATTTATTATGGTATATACCGTAGCTATCTCCGCTGCGACGTGCGCCGCGGAAAGCGCCAGCACCGCGCTGAATATCCTTGTGGACAGCAGCCTTATACGCTGCGAGCGCACAAAGTCTATGATAACAAGGATAAGAAAGCACAGCGAGGCTACCTGTATTTTTGTCCCTATTGCAAATGTCATGATAAGCGTTCCTTTCCTGCATACTGTCTATTATATGATAGCACATCTTATTTTGTTTATAAAGTATTTTGCCCGATATTGTATTATTTTTGCCGATTTTTGTTTAAACCGCGCACTATTTGTTGACAAGCGAATAATTTTGTGATATAATCATGGTGTATGCGTATTCAGCGCACAATATAACAGACCCGTGAAGGGTCGTAAATAATGGGAGGACAACATATGATATGCAGCAAATGCGGGGCTAATATCCCCGACGAGGCGGCGTTCTGCCCGCAGTGCGGCGCTAAGGAACTCGCGCAGCCCGTTCAGACCGTGCAAACGGCGCAGGAGCAATTTGCACAGGCACAGCCCGTACAGAACACACAGCCAACGCAGGACGCGCCTAAAGCAAACCCGCTCGGCGGCGTTATGGCAAAGATAAAGGAAAACAAGGCGCTTAAGCTCGGGATACTCGGCGGCGCGGCGCTTATCGTTATCATCATTATCATAGCGGTGATAGCGGCGAACGCAGGCGGCGGCTCGGCGTTCGCCATGGTTGAAAACGGCTATATGAGCTTCACCATAGACGGCGAAAGCAGGTATTTTTACAACGGCGAGCTTATAAGCAAGACGACCGAACCATTTATGAATAGCCGCTTAAGCCCAAACGGAAAGGCGCAGGGCATAGTCGCTGACGGCACGCTCTACTACTTCAAGGGTACGGACGTGAAAACCGTTGCGGAAGATGTCGATATAATAACTATAAGCGACGACGGCTCCACGCTCGCATACCTCTCCGACGGCTTTATAAACATTTACAACGGCAGCAGCAAAAAAATCGCGGAGCTTGACAGCGACGAGCGGTTCAGCTCTATGGTACTCTCGCCCGACGGCGGCGCGCTTGTGTATTTCGTTGAAAAGGACGGTAAGACCAAGGCGTACGGCTGGAAGGGCGGCGAGCCTGTAAGCCTCGGCAGCTACGGCTACGGCTTTGTAAGCAACGGCGGCAGCGTCTTTTACGGCGTAAACGACAAGAGCAAGATATGCTATATTAAAAACTTCGACGACTCGACAAAGGAAACGCTCGGGGCGTACTACAGCCTGTGCGGCATTACCGCCGACAGACGCGGCATTATTTTCAGCGGCGACGGCAAATACCGCGTATTCGACCCGTCCTTTAAGGAGGTCAAGACGTTTTCCGCCGATTACGTGGACATTGCCTACCCGTCGGGCGCGTTCCATTACCTGCCCGACGTAAAGAGCTTTGTTATGTACTCGGACAGCAAGCTTTACCGCGTTACGCTTAAGGGCGGCGAGTACGACAAGACGGTTCTCGCAAGAAACGTTGACGCGTACCAGCTTTCCGCCGACGGCAAGACGATTATCTTCAAAAGAAACGATACGCTCTACAGAGCCTCCGCGCTTAAGGAAACGGAAAACCCCGAAAGGCTTGCGGAGGACGTTCGCTCTTTCTCCGCGAACAGCAGCCTGTCCGCTATTTACTGCACGACCTACGATGACGAGCTTCTTTACATAAAGGGCAAGGGCAAAACCGAAAAGGTTGAATCGGACCGCCCCGACAGCTTTACCGTGCTTGAAAACGGCGTGTGCATCTACACTATCGACGACGAGTACAAGTACAGCACGGGCGGCAAGGGCAAGCGCTGCGACGGCGTAGGAGAGGCGGACGACAGCTACGGCAGCTATTCTATTAGCGCAAACACCGTGTACGCGTTCTCGGACGGGTACATTTACACCTCGCAGGACGGTAAGAAGTTCACCAAGACAAAGGTAGAATACGACTACTGATATACCGAAAGGACATTGAGATGATTTGCAAGAATTGTAACAATACTATCGCCGACGACGCGCGGTTCTGCGGCTTCTGCGGCGCAAAGGTCGAGCGCGAGCCTGTAATGGCAGGCGCGCCCGCGCCCGCGCCCACACCTGTGGAGCAGCCCGCGCCCATTCCCACGCCTGTGGAGCAGCCCGCGCCCATTCCCACACCTGTGGCACAGCCCGCGCCCATTCCCACGCCTGTGGCACAGCCCGCGCCCATTCCCACACCTGTGGAGCAGCCCGCGCCCATTCCCACACCTGTTGAGAACGCCGCGCCCATTCCCACGCCCGTGGAGCAGCCCGCGCCCATTCCCACGCCCGTGGAGAACGCCGCGCCCATTCCCACACCTGTGGCACAGCCCGCTCCCATTTCCACACCTGTGGAGCAGCCCGCGCCCATTCCCACACCTGTGGAGAACGCCGCGCCCGCAGCAGCATACACCGCTCCCACAGCGGCTGCCCCCGCCGCAGCGGTCAAGAAAAAAGCACCCGTTGTGCCTATAATAATTGCGGCGCTCGCCGTTATCCTTATTATTGCAGGAACGCTTGTGTACTTCTTCGCGCGGCCGACAATAATGCGCCTGTTTATGGGCGAGGAACGCTACGCCGTTTCGCTCGTCACCGACTACGCACAGGACGTTGCGCAGACAGACCCGATTATCTCCACGCTTGTAAAGAACGGCGCAAACAGCGCAGGTCTTGCGAACGCTGCGGACGCCGACGCGCTCGGCTCGCTCATGCAGGGGAACGCTTCCGCTGCGGAAAGCGGCGCGCAGCTTGCAGGGGCGCTCGCAGAGCTTGCGGGCGCGCAGGGCGTTACCGTGAACCTCTCCGCAAACGTTGAGCCCGACAAGCGCCTTACCGAAGCGTTCGGAGATGACGCAGACTTTATGAACGCCGTGTTCGGGCTGATAAACTCCGCGGAGCTTTCCGCAAGCGCAAAAACGGGCGACTCCACCCAGCTTGCGCTTACCGCTAAAACAAACGGCGCGGAGCTTGTCACCGCAAACATCTACATAGCCGAGGACGGCAGCGTTTACACCACGCTCCCCGGCATACTCGACAAGCCCGTTCTCACAAAAACCGCCGCAGCGGCGCAGGACGAGAGCGAGCAGCCCGCCGAAATCGCCGAGATAGACCGCGAGAAGCTCTCCGCGGTATACGACAAGATAATTAAGGCGTGGGAAAAGGCGTACAAGCGCGCTGAGTTCAGCTATGAAAAGGCGGAGTTCACCGTTGGCGACGCAGAATATGAAAAGACCTTTAAGGGTACGTGCGTTTCCGCTGCGCTTTCGCAGCAGGACGTGTGCGCGCTGCTCGTCGAGGTTTACACCGCAATAAACGACGACAGCTACGTTGAGCAGCTTGTAGAAGCATTCGGCGGCGACGTTTCAGCGTTCCACGACAAGCTTGACGACATGATAAGCGAATACGAATCCGCGGCGGACGACGACGAGCTTGATATGCGCTTTACGGTAAACGCCTACGTTACTGCGGCAAACAAGCCCTGCGGCGCGGAAATCTCCGTTTCCTACAAGAAGTACGGCGAAAAGCAGAGCTTTGTTTTCAGCAGCCTGAGCGCGGGCGGAAATACCGCGATAAGCCTTACGGCGAACAAGGTAAAGCAGTTCGAGGCGGTTTCCACCAAAACGGGCGCGAACGCGGGTATTTTCGAGGTTATGACGAATACCTCGTCCACCGAGAAAAAGCTTGTCGGCGCGCGCATAGAGTACAAGGACCTTAAGACCGAGAGCGCGCTCGGCACGGACGTTGTCACGGGCAATTTCGTGATAAGCGCAAACGTAAAGGCGCTTAAGGACGACTTTTCCTATCAGACGTTCGACGTTGGCGGCGAAACGCTCGACCTGTACACCGTGCTGTCAAAGTCCACGCTCACCATTGATTCCGCAAAGGACGGCGACGGCGTGAAATTCACGCTCGGCGCGGACGTAAACAAGCTCGGCACGGCTTCGCTCAACCTTGGCATAAAGCCTGCCGCGGACTTCTCCACCGTCCCCGCAAGCACCAACGACGTGTACGCCGAAAGCGACCTCAGCAGCCCCGAGATTCAGCTTTCAGCCCTCTCCTACTTGAAAGAGAAAATGCAGGGCGACGCCAACCTCGATACCGTTTTCACGGCGCTCGGACTTAGCGTAAGCGATATAGACGAGCAGACTGAAGCGCTCCAAAAGGACATGGAGTTTTATAAGCACTACAGCGCATACGACTCCAATGTATCCGGCGACACTGCCTACTCCGCAGCTTCAGCGCTCCTTGAATCGATATACAACAACAGCAACTTTTATTACGACAATGACGGCGGTACGTTCACGCTCAAGATGTATTTTGACAAGGACGCAAAGCTTAACATTATCGACACCGATGGCTCCTCCTACGACTGGAATGCGGTTTTCAGCGGCCTTGACCGCCGCAGCGTTTACGCCGAGATTACCGTAATGGACGGCAGCATAAAGGGAATTTGCGTAGTCCTCACCGACGACCCCGCAGACCTGCCCTCAAAGCTCCCCAACGCGTTCAACTATATCGATACTGCATTTGAGTACGACAGCCACGTGAACGATTACTACGACCCCTACGGAACAAAGGACAGCTTCGTAATGGCCTCCATTCCCGATATGATGATAGGCGAATCCTCCACCGAAAAGGCAATTGCAGAGGCGGAAGCTAAAATTAGCGACTACAACGATTACGCTGAGAAAATAAGCAAGGCATTCAGCAAGTTCATGGAAATGCACGGTGCACAGCTAAAACAGAATACCTTTGGCTGCTATGACATCTATGTTTCCGAGAGCGGCACATGGTCTTGGAATAACGTCTCAGAGCCGCTTGAACATATATTCACCGAGAACCTGCACGATTATGACAGTCAGCTTCTCAATATGCTTGCCGGCGTAAGCGAACTAAAATCCGCATATGTAAGGCTAAACTTTGCAGACCAAAAATTAGTTGGCGTGGTTGTTTCCGACACATACCTAAGCTTTATCAGTACCATGGACTTCGTTATCGGCAGCACATCAAGATGGTCATATACCGATGGCATTGTGATCGACTACGACAACGCCGTATACGCTCACGGCACATACCCCGTTCTGACGACGATGGACGATGCATCAAGAATAGATAAGGCGCTTGACGCAATGACCGGCACATGGCTTCTCACCTACAATTCATTGTATGACGTTGATAGGTCTCAAATATCTTTCACCAAGGACGACTTGAAGTCTGTGATTCCGTCGGACGCCACCATGGATACATATAGCAATGAAATTTACATTTACAACTCCAACGGGAGAACGATTCTTGATCTATACATTAGCTACAATGGATATATGCAGCTGACATACTACTTCGATCCCGATAATTACGAATACTGCAATTACACCCGCGACCTTGACTATTGATACAGCAAACCCCCGCGTTTCGGCGCGGGGGCTATCCATACAGAAAGACCGCCTTATTCGGGCGGTCTTTGCGTTATCTGCGTTATTTATGTTACTTAAACTTCTGCGTGAAATTGATGAACCACCCCACGCCTATCGACAGCACAAGGCTTATCACAAGCGGAAACCACACGTTTGCAAGCGGCAGCCCGCCCGCGTTCTCGTTTATGTTCATGCCGTAGAAGCTGAACACTATCGTCGGCACGGCTATGATTATCGTAAAGGTAGTCATGCGCTTCATGACGATGTTGAGGTTGTTCGAGATTATGCTCGCGAACGTATCCATAGTCCCCGAAAGAATGTTGGAGTAGATGTTCGTCATCTCTATCGCCTGCTTTACCTCGATAAGCACGTCGTCAAGGATATCCTGATCCTCCTCGTAAAGCTTGAGGTAGCGCCCGCGCATGAGCTTTTCAAGCACCGCCTCGTTCGCCTTAAGCGATGTGGAGAAGTATACGAGCGACTTTTCAAGCCCCAGCAGCTGTATAAGACCCTTGTTGCGCATGGACTTGTAGAGCGTACCCTCCACGTAGTTTGATATCTTGTCTATCTGCTTAAGATATTGCAGGTAGCGCGCCGCAACGCGCAGCAGTATCATAAACACAAAGCGCGTTTTTAGCTGCGGCTGAACGCCCTTTACAACGCCCTTCGATATCTCCTCGACAACGGCGTTTTCCTTGGCGCTTACCGTTATAACGTTCTTTTCGGTAATTATGATGGACATAGGCATGGTGGAGTACAGCAGCGTCCTGTCGGGGTCGTTGTCCTGCTCCGCCACGGGGTAGTCGAGTACTATGAGCGTTACGCCGTCGTCGCTTTCGATTCGCGACGGTTCTTCCTCGTCGAGCGCGGCGCGGATATAGTCGCGGTCTACGCCCATATCCTCCTCAAGGTCGGATATCTCCGTTTCCGTAGGCGCAATGACCGATATCCACACGCCCGCCTCGGGCTTCTCCACCTCGCAGAGCCTGCCCTCTATGCTTCTGTAATAATTGACCAAATCGCTCTCTCCTTTACGGTTTAATGCGCAAAGAAGCCAACGCCGACGAACGCCGACGCGGGACTCTGCGCTTTGCATAATCGACTTTGACTCTGCCCGGGGTCTGCGTTCATGGTTTCACCGTCCTTACAGTAAATAGTTTTGGTAATATCGGTCTTGAACGGCGCTTTTCCGCGCCTGCCGCATGACCGTTCTCTTTATTTTATCACACCTTGTCGAAAAATACAACCCCATTTCCACGATTTACGCAGATTTTACTTGTGGTATTTCGAGTTGCCCAGAATTGAGAACGCCCTGTACACCTGCTCCAGCAGCATTACCCTTGCAAGGCTGTGCGGGAACGTCATGGGCGACATGGACAGGCGCATATCCGCGCTTTTCTTAAAGCCCTCGTCCAACCCGAAGCTGCTGCCCACCACAAAGTTCACCGCGCTTACGCCGCGCGTGCCAAGCTCGCCGAGCCTGCGCGCAAGCTCCTCGCTTGAAAGCTCCTTACCCTCAATGCAAAGCGCCACGGTGTACGAAGCGGGCTTTATCTGCGCGCGTATGCGCTCCGCTTCCTGCGAAAGCGCGCGTTCTATCTGCGCGGGCGAGGGGTCTTGCGGCAGGTCTACGGGCTGCGGCTCTGCCACGCGCGCCTGCGCAAACGCCCCGAGCCGCTTGAGGTACTCCACGCACGCGTCGCGATACCAGCTCTCCTTTATCTTGCCCATTGCTATTATGCTTACGTTCATGTGAGTTCCTTTCGTTTGCAAAAAGGAGCTGCAAAACAGCCCCTATATAATATGCGATTCTTACCTGCGGCGGTCGTTGGGGCGCTGATTCGGGCGCTTTGCGTTTCTCGCCTGCGGGGACATCTGTATCTTGCGGCGGCGGGCTGCTTCGGCTGCCTTGCGCTTGTAGTTCTTTGTGGCGGCGCTTGCAACGATAGCCACAACGATAAGCACAGCAAGCACTATTACTATTGCGGTAAACTGCGGCGTTTTCATTATATTGCCGAGCTTTTCCTTGTAATAAGCCGCCATGTCAAGCTCCACGCTGTCCTCGGTAACGAGCTTCAGCTTCGCAAGCGTGTCGCCGTTTAGCCGCAGCTCGAGCTTGCCTACGTCCTTGCCCTTTTCAACGGGCGCTTCAAGCATTTCCACCACTGGGCGTATCTGCTGTATGGTGGTAATATCAAGGCTCTTGGGCAGCAGTGTGTAGAAGTCCTCGGTGGCTATTATAGCCACGTTGTCCGCGTCCTTGCCCTTATCGACGTCCGCCTGCATTATCTGCTGGTTCTTGCGTATCACAAGGGTATACTCAAACTCGTCGAACGCCCAGTCGTAGAGGTTCATGTGGTCGGTGAAGTTGTACATCGTTTCGCTTACCGTGCCGTCGTCGTTGAAATACGGCGCGCCGAGCGACACTATAAGGTAGGTGTAGCCGTTCCGCTGCGCGGTGGTGACTAGCGCGCGGCTGCCGTAGTCGTAGTTGTCGTAGCTCCACTCGCCGTCCTTTTTGTAGTAGTACTTGTCAATGCTGCCCGTTTTAACGCCCGTCACGCCCTCGTAGTAATAGTCGCTCGAGGGCTTCATCATGGCGTTTGTGGTATACTTTGTATAGCCGTCGGGATTGCTGCGGTTCGCGGGCATATCGTACTCGGTAGTGCCGCATATCTTCATGAACGCGGGGTAGTTGTCCATTGCGTATTTCGTAATGAGGTAGAGGTCGTACGCGGTGGTGTAGTTGTTCTCGTCGAACAAGCCGTGCGGGTTTGTGAAATTGGTGTTCTTGCAGCCTATCTTCTTTGCCATGTCGTTCATCATCACAACAAAGTTGTCAATGCTGCCGCCGCCAACGTTGTACGCGAGGATATTCGCGCTTTCGCACGCGGAACATACCATGAGCGTATACAGGCAGTCCCAGTAGGTGAGGTTGTCCTGCAGCGGCTCTATAGCGGCGTCGGATACGCCCTGAAAGTTGATGTTAGCGCCCTGAAACTCGTTGAACGCTTCATAGGGGACTTCAACCTTGGCGTCGAAGTTTTTGATATTCGCGAGCGACACAAGGCAGGTCATTATTTTTGTGGTGGAAGCGGGATAGAGCTTCTTGTCGGCGTTTTTCGACACAAGCACAATGTCCGTGTCAAGATTTACCATGTAAACGCCCTCGCTGTAAAGCGAAAATTTAGGCGTAAAAGCGGCAAAAGCCTGCACAGAACCCCCGAATATTGTAAAAAGTAAAATAAACGCACTAAAAACTGAAAAAATTTTTGCTTTTCGCATATAGACAAATCCCCTTTAATCGGTTATTATATTATTATGTGATGGAGCGCACGGCACTCCGTACCTCTATTATAACAAATCTTTCCGAAAGTGTAAAGGGCTTTTGCGGATTTGTAACCAAATTTTAATTTTTGGAGATTCTCATGCTATACATAACAGGCGACACACACGGGGATTTTTCGCGCTTTAAAGACCCCATGCTGCGAAAGCTGAAAAAACAGGACGCGCTTATTATTTGCGGCGACTTCGGCTTTATATGGGACGGAAGCAAAAAGGAGCAGAAGCTTCTGAAAAAAATAGGCAAGCTGCGCTACAACGTGCTTTTTGTCGAGGGTTCGCACGAAAACTACGACCTGCTCGAGCAATACGAGGTGAGCGACTGGTGCGGCGGCAAAACGCGCCTTATAAGCGGGCGGCTGCGGCAGCTTATGCGCGGGCAGGTGTACACCATTGCGGAAAAGACCGTGTTCGCGTTTGGCGGCGGGCAGAGCGACAACACCTACTCCGACCTTGTCGAGGGCGAGAACTGGTGGGCGCGCGAGATTCCCTCGGACGAGGAGCTTGACGAGGGGCTTGCAAATCTCGAAGCCGCAGGCGGCGAGGTCGATTTCGTCGTGACCTACGAGCCGCCATCGCGCCTGCACGACTTCCTCAACGACGACGCGGGCGACAGGAATCACATAAACACCTACCTCAACGCTATATTCGAGAAGCTCGCGTTCAAGGGCTGGTTTTTCGGGAAGCTTCACCTAAACAAGCTTATCCCGCCTAAATATTACGCCGTGTACGACAAAATAGTCGCGGCGGATTCCACCAGAATAAAAAAGAAAAAAGAGCCGAAGCAGCCCCGCCAGAAACGGGAAAAGGCTGCCGCGGCAGAGTAAAGGAGAACACAACATGGCAGAAATCACTTTTGAAATCACAAAGGAGCTTGGCGTTATTTCCGAAACCGCAAAGGGCTGGACGCGCGAGCTTAACATGGTAAGCTGGAACAAGCGCGAGCCAAAATACGACATACGCGACTGGTCGCCCGACCACACCCGCATGAGCAAGGGCGTTTCCCTCACCGAAGAAGAAATGCAGAAGCTCGTCGAGCTTTTCAACTCCAGAAACGAAGAAGATTCGTTTGAATAACGGGGTAGCCCCCGCGGGCTATTCCGGCGCGGAGTGCCTCCGCGGGCAATTCCGGCTGTATGTGAAACGTTAGCGTTTGTTTTCACACGCGGGCGGGGTTGTGTCTATGTTGCATAGCATATAAAAAGCAGGGACGTTACGTCCCTGCTTTTTTCTTACAGCTGGTTTACCCCACAAAAGCCTGCACCAAGGAAGCGGTATTTCAAGGTGCAATGCCGTGTCAGTGAAAGTACTCAGTATCTAACACCTCTAACAAATTTCGTACAGCGGTAACATTCTGCGGTACTTCCCGATTGCTCCTGTTAACCCATATCGCATTTATTCCGACAGACATTGCACCTTTTATATCGCTGCTTATAGAATCTCCGATATGCAATACATTTTCGGCGGGTAATCCCGCTTTTTTTAGTGCAAGCTCAAACAGCTCTTTTCTTGGTTTATACGCCCGCGCGTCCTCGCTTGTAAATACTCCCGTCGGCGTTAAATCGTGGTATTTGATTGCCTGCAGCACATCATCTCTGTCAATATTTGATACAATATAGACAGGCACGGGACAAAGCTCAAAAAAGCGTTTTGTTTCTTCAAAGGCAGGCGGTTTTATCCAATGCTCAAACATCCGTTCGCTCAAAGCCTTAGCGTCGGCGGAAGAATTAAGGCAACACCGCACAAAACGAGTAGACGCAGAATTACCAAAGTGATATAATAAAAGTATGAACAAACAAATA
>CAKSIT010000023.1 GCA_934462925.1 uncultured Oscillospiraceae bacterium
GGCGCTCTTGGCCATGTCGCTCATAAGCTCACCAGAGTTATTTTTAAGCTCCTGACTTCTGATACACCTTTCAATCCTGCCAAACTTGTCGCTTAATTTTTGGCGCTTTTGTCTATTGACTTTTCATAGCTGGTCTCCTGCGTCGGGGTCAGTTTTCCCAGCCGTAAAATTTCACCTGCTGACGATTAAGGCAGCGGTTTTCAATGTCAAAGGTGTATTCATACTTTATTATCGTGTAGTTTTCGGCGTATTCCTCAACCACAAGGTGCTGCACCATAAGCCCCGCGGACTTCATCTGCGGGTGAGTGCCGCGCGGGGCTACCTCGACGCCGTTCTCATACACGGGAACTTCTGTTATCTTCCCGTCGAATACCGCAAAATAACGCGCGTACTGCGGGGCTTCCACCTCGTTTATCATGTAGAAGTCGAGCTGCAGCAGGTCGGGATATTCGTCCGCGGAATACTCGCGCTTGTTTGAGATAAGCTCGCACCCGTAGGACAGACTGTCCGTCACGCTTTCAAGAATAAGGAATCTGTCGTCGCGCGGAACGTTTATTTTAAGGCTGTCGATAAGCTCGCCCTTTTTCATAAGGTCCAGCCTAAAGTCCCCGTAAAGAACGCCGTTTATATAAGTCATGTCGATATCGGGGGAATCGCTTTCGTCCTGCATTTTAACGCCCGATATCTTCACGGTGTAGTAGTCGCCCGCGGAATAGACGTTCACTATCGTATAGGAAAGGCGGTCGCCCTCGACGCGCGGGGTCTGCACGGCCTCGGGTATAACGTCCTCGGGAGAGAGCGAAGTCGCGGGCGCAGGCTCTGACGAGGTTTCGGTGAGCGCGGTTGCGGGCGTGGTTTCTTCTGCGGGCGGGGAGGTATGCACGCGGCTGCCCTCGCCCGTTTCAAGCGCGCAGGCGCATAAAGTCATTACTGCGGCGCAAAGCGCGGCAAAGGCCGCAGGTCTTACGTTTTTCAAGGCTTGTCCCTCCCTTTCCCTGTTTTCTTTTATTATAATAGAAGCCGCAGAAAAAATCAAGGGCAAATTGTTCACAAAAACACACACTTATGGCTGATTGGGAGTATTTTTGTCGCAAGTCGGGCAAAGCCGCATTATGTGCGAAAATATATGAAAAGACAGAACTCGTGAATACTCGTTTTTTCTCGCTTATTCTATGCTATACAAAAGCGCGGAGCTTTTCAAAATGAAACGCAAGAAAGAGAGAAAAAAAGAGAGAAAGCGAGCGTAAAGCGGAGAAAACGCGTTATATTTGAAATTCAACGCAAAAAATGCTTGACAAAAGGGTGCGAGGTGTGTATAATAAGTAATGTTGTTACGCCGTATTGTGTAAAAACGGCGGTATAATCAGAAACAAACAGGAGGAAGAAAGTATGTCAACATATATGCCGAATGCTCAGACCGTTGAGCGCGCGTGGTATATTCTCGACGCTGCTGAAAAGCCTCTGGGTCGTGTTGCCGCAACGGCAGCTCACCTTCTCAGAGGAAAGCACAAGCCCACATTCGCACCTCACTGCGACTGCGGCGACCATGTTATCATCATCAACTGCTCCAAGGCAGTTCTCACAGGCAAGAAGCTTGAGAAGAAGGTTTACAGATGGCACACCGGCTGGATAGGCCATCTTAAGGAAGTAGGCTACGACAAGCTGATGAAGGAGAACCCCGAGAAGGCAATGACCATTGCCGTAAACGGAATGCTCCCCAACACCACTTTGGGCAGAAAGGCTCTCACCAGACTGCGCTGCTACGCAGGTGCAGAGCACAACAACGCGGCACAGAAGCCCGTTGAATACAAGTTTTAAGGAGGGCTGAAAATGTACGAATCTAAACCCTATTACTACGGAACAGGCAGAAAGAAGCACTCCACTGCAAGAGTAAGAGTATACCCCGGCAGCGGCAACATCACCGTAAACGGCAGAAGCATCGACGATTATTTTGGTCTTGATACGCTCAAGCTCATCGTTCGTCAGCCCCTCACGCTTACCGATACTATCGACAAGTTCGACATCATCTGCACCGTTGCAGGCGGCGGTGTTTCCGGTCAGGCAGGCGCTATCCGCCACGGTCTTTCCAGAGCGCTCCTCCAGTACTCCGACGAGCTGCGCCCCGTCCTCA
The DNA here is from genome assembly GCA_934462925.1 of uncultured Oscillospiraceae bacterium. Taxonomy (GTDB): domain Bacteria; phylum Bacillota; class Clostridia; order Oscillospirales; family Ruminococcaceae; genus CAG-115. Next base: position 2,132 of record CAKSIT010000023.1, read on the forward strand.
AGAAGGCAGGCTTCCTCACTCGCGACCCGAGAATGAAGGAAAGAAAGAAGTACGGTCTCAAGGCTGCACGCCGCGCTCCTCAGTTCTCCAAGAGATAATCTTTATCCCTTATGGGAGTTTACGAAGCGTTTGTTTATGCGGTTTGTGGCATTGTGCATCTGTTTGGGAACAGGCAAATCACAGACTACAACTAACATAAAACTAACAAGCAACCAACAAAGAATAAGGCACTTATCGAAAGATGAGTGCCTCAGCTTGTCGAAAAAATCAATTTTGCCCGCGTATGCGGGCTTTGAAATCACTTTTTTGCCTCGGGCTAAAGGTGACTGCGTCGACCTGGCCGAGGCAAAAAACACTTCTATCCGCGCAAGTGTGTACGCGACGCTGCGCTTACGCAACCGTGCGCGCAGCGCGGATGCCCCGTCGGGAAACTCCCGTATGGGGGTTTTTCGACGGTCTCAAACGGGAGTCACAAAGACTCCCGTTTTGCATTATCCCTTACGCTTCCTTTACATTGAAAGCATACTTAAGAATAGCCAGCGCGTCCTCTATGCTGATTTTGCCGTCGCCGTTGAAGTCCGCGACTGCGGAGTTAGCCGCGTCCTCAACCGCCATAGCGTGGCGCAGGGCGGCGAGCGCGTCTTCTATCGTGATTTCGCCGTCGTTGTCTGCGTCGCCCGCAAGGTCGCTGTACTTGCAGAGCATTACAACGTATTCGCCCTTGCCGGTTACGGGGAGCGCTACAGAGCCGTCGGCGCTTATTTTTGCCGTGCCTGCGAACTCCGCCTTGCCGTCTTTGATGTAATAGAGATTAGCGAACTGCCCCGCGTACTGTGCCTTGAAGCTTACGCCAAGCGCCGCGTTCAAGCCCGTGTTGTTTGTGCTGAATCTGTACCCAACAACGCCGCGCGCGCCCTGCGCAGTTGAAACGCCCGCATATACGCCAAGCTCTGCCGCGGAAACCGCAGTTATCTGAGCGCCGTTTACGGTCCAGCTTTTTATATTGTCCACGCGGAAAATCGCGGTGATTTTTCTGTCCTTAAGCGCCTTTATTACGTCTGCGGGAACGGTGGTGCTGCCGTTAAGGTCAATGGTAATCGTGCCGCTGAGCTTTTCAAGGTCGGCGGCGATTTCTGCCCAGTCCTTTGCTGCGCCGTTTATAGCGGGCTGATTTGTGCCAACGTCAGAGCTGCCGTTATGGTTGGGACGTGCGCTGCTGCCGCCGCTTGATTTTCTCTCAAATTCCGCGCTGAACGTGCAGCCGGCGGTTATGGTGAACGTATACTTGCCGCCTGTAAGCGTAACTTTCTTGCCGTCAAGCGCGGCGGATTTTACGCGGTAGCCGCTGTCGGGGGTAACGGTGAGCGTTACCTCTGTACCTATGGGGTAGTCGCTTGTGGCGGGAGTTACCGTGCCGTGTTCGCCGCTTATAACGGTAAGCGCAGCGCTGCCTGCTTGTATCTCCTCAAATTCAGCGTTAAAAGTCCAGTCTACAAGCTGCTCTATGGTGAATGTGCAGGCGTTGTTTGTTACCGTAACGTCCTTGCCGTTAAGCTTCGCGGACTTTACACGGTAGCCGCTGTCGGGCGTGAGCGTGAGGGTAACCTCGTCCCAGCTGCCGATATTGTATACCTGCGTTCCGTCGCTCAGCGTTTCAAAGCTTCTGCCGCCGTCAAGCCTGCCGCTGAATGTGACAGAGCCGTGCGCGGGCTTGGGGATTCTGAGAACCGAGAGGTCGGCGTAGTAAATGAAAAACTTATTAGCGCCCTTGTCAAGCTTTACCTTGTAGTGGCAGCCGTCGCTCTCAAGGCTGTACGCGTCAATGTGCGCGCCGTTAAATTCAGACGTACCGATAAATTTGTCGTCGGTTATCGTCGCCACAATCTCGCACTCCGTGCCGATTTCGTACTCGCTGCGCGCGGCATTTACGGGTGCGGGCGTTACAGTTACCTTATCGCCGGGGAGCGATATATTCAGAATGCTTAACTCGAGAGTGCAAAGCTCGTCGGCTTTATAAACCGCCGCGTTGACGGTCGTGTTATCGCTCACCGTAATATCGGTGGAATATGTTGCTTTTTTGCTGTCGTAAACGGTGTCAGCACCGTTGATTTTGGCTACGCTGCAGCCCTCCGCCGCGGCAATGCTTACCGTAACCTTTTCGTTGCGCAGAACCATTGTGGAAAAATCGGTAGACTTGCCGTCAAACGTTTTTTCCGTGCCGTCGGAGTATTTCACCGTTACGGAGCTTATCTCGCCGTCTGCAAGGCTCTTTTGCAGCTCTGCGGACAAATCAAGCGCATAGTAACTCGTATCCCCTGTTTTCGTCATACGCAGGGTTATCGTTCTGTCGCTGTCTGCGGGCAGATGATAAGAGCCGTTTAGCGAAGGTGGAATAAAGTCGGAATCGTACTCGATTTCAAGGGAGTATCCGTCTTTCGGTATCAGCGTAATATCAAAGTACTCTCCCACAGGGACGGTATAGTAAGAGCCAATACCCGTACCCTGCTTTACTAAAGGAGAACCGTTATATTCTGCGGATACGGTATAGTAATTTGTCGGAGAATCGTCTGAACCGACTGAAAAATTAAAAAACTCGTGATAAAAGCTTATTTTTGCATAGTTTACGATAATATTAAAAAATATCTCGCCGGAGCTGTCTTTAATCGTCTGCCCGTTGATGTTGAGGTAAAAGAAATAAGTGCCTGCCTTAGCGCCGCTGTTTGCTTCAAGGCTCAGCGTGAACTCTTTCTCGCCGCCCGTGTTAAGTATTTTAGGGGTAACTCCGATATCGTTCCAGTCTAAGGTATAATTGCCGTCCTCGTCATGCAGGCTTATATCCAAATCCAGCGTACCGTTTGAAAAGGGGTAAGTAAGCGGCACTTTGACTGTCGCGGGGCTGCCCACGCTTACATTCATCGGGTTGCTGAATACGGGGCTGCCCGCAATGGGGTTGAGAACCATTCCGCCTGCGTATATCTCGTTAGTGCCTGCGTATTTTATGTCGCCGTTCTCATCGGGCTGTATTTCTGTGTAAACCCAGTCAGCGCCGCTCTTTTCGTGAACGTAAATAAGCGGGCTGTCAAATTCAACGTAGTTGTCGTTGCTTAAAAGGTTTACCTCGTAGTCGCCCGAGCCGTCAAAAATACACCCTTTGGAATAAACAAGAGAATCGGCGTAAACATTGCCGTGAAAGACAAAGGTATTCGCTAGATTCTTAAGTTTCTTTGCGCATATGTTTGCATATATGTTATCAACTTGAGGTCTTATATTTATATTTCCGTTCGGCGCGTAAAAATTGTTTTCAGTTTTTATATTATAATCACAGGAAACGTAAATGCTTCTGGTATCGTTAAGACCGGTGGCGTTTGAATAGATATTGCATTTATCCGTATACGGAGCGTCAATGCTGATGTGGCATTCTTCCGTGTTGTCGTTTGTGCTTACAATCGTACAGGAGTTGAAAGAAGCCTTGCTGTATCCGCATAAATCAACATCTCTGTTATAGCCGTTTGACACAAAGGCTAAAGTAGCGTTTTCCGCCTGCACGTTTGTATTTGCAGTAAGATTATTGGGGCAGATAAACAAATTACCGCCTGTCAGTTTCACGTTCTTTAAGTTAAGCGCGCCGGTCGTGGATTGATTATTGTCGTAAAACACGCCGCTTAGCTCATTGCCGATGCTTGCAGAGTTGCCGTCTAAATCGGTGGTGTTGGTTCTGTCGTTGTCGGTAAGCACCTTATTACAGAACACATAGCCGCCCGACGTAACCTTATGCTTAACAGGCGTACCGGGAAGGGCATTCTCATTCAGCGCACTATTTTCCACCAGTTTGGGCAGGTACACAACGGAATTTTTTATAGATACAAACTGCGGACTGCTGGCGCTGAAGAACTCGCTCACTTCAGTCTTGCTGCTGCACAGAACGCTGTTTGTAAGCGTATACTGCGGGTTTGTTGCATGATAATCTGACGTATTTGAAATGAGCGAGGCAACTTCAACGCAGCTCCTGTCAATTTTAATATTGGCGTTAAAGAGAACATAGAATGAATCCTTGAAGCCATTGATAGCAATGTAGCTGTTTTTTATATCAGCGCTTTGCATTAAAATCACAGATTCCGGCGCTTCAATATAGCCCTGCGTTATTGTAAGTACGTTGCAGTCGAATATGCGCGTATTGTCATTTGAGGTTATAGCGCCGCCCGCATACTCAATCGACTTACTCGTCGAGAATAACGTACTCTTGCCCACCGCCTCTATTTTGCCCGCGCCGCGGATTTCAAGCGGAACTTCTATTGCGTTTATAAATATGTCTGTGACGTAAGAACCCGTGACGTTTATTGAGCTTGCTATGTCAATAACCGCAGCCCCGCCATTTTTTGTGGATTCTATAAAAAAATTTATGTATTTTAAGTCAAACGTACGGCTGCCGTAGAAATGCAGCGTCTGACCGTCCCATGTCCAGCCGTCGCCGTATAAATAATTGTCCGCATTGAGGTTTGAGAGCGGCGGGTCGCCCGCAGCCGCAGCCGTGTGGGAAATTGCGGGGATAAACGCCGCAATCATCGCAAGCGCCAACAGCAGGCTTATAAGCTTGCTGCAAAGTTTTGTCTGTGTCATTATTACCTCCTTAAACCATAAGAAAAACCCTGTGTAATTACCAATTATTATAGCAGGTTTCTCAGAGAATGTCAATATAATTGTACATAATGTCACATAATTAGAATAAGGTCACCTCTAAAAACCTTGTTTGAGTGAAAATGTGTATAGCGCACCGACTGCTTCTTTCAACAAGCGAAATTTCTGATGTGACGGCGTCCATGCCGTCACTCGGTTATTTCGCTTCGCAACGTCGTGTTGCACCTCCTCGTAAGGCATACAGCCTTACTTCGTCGGCTTTCATCGCATTCGGCGCACTCTACCCATTTTCCCTTTTCAAACCGGTTTTTAGAAGTTCCCATAAGAATATTTGCCGAATCTCATTGTGTGGAATAATATTACTGGAAAACAAAACGACAGACGCGTCAAGCGCCTGCCGTCGTTTTTTCACATATCGGCTCGGATAACTCCGCGCGCTTTTTCGAGAGCGTTCTGCGCCATATCACCGCGAACGTTCCCCCCACAAGCGCCGACGTTATTACCCACGTTGTGGGAAGCACCGCGTAAAGGCTCTTAAGCGTGCCGAAGTGCCTGAACACCGTAAAGAGCCACACTATCCTCACCCCGCAAATGCCGAACATCATCTCCATTGCGGGCAGGGTCGAGTGTCCAAGGCCGCGCATTGTCCATGCGGGTACTTCATAAAGCGTACACAGCGGCTGAAAGCTCAGTATAACAAGCATTCTCTCGCACGAGTAGGCGATTTCCTCGGGGACGGAGGAGAACACGCCCGAAAGCGGCTCGCGCAGCAGCACAAAGCCCTCGCACATAAACAGCGCAAAGCCCATTGCAAGCGCGAAGCATATCCAGAATATCCGCCTGCACCGCTTTATGTTGCCCGCCGCGTAATTCTGGCTTGTAAAGGTCGTTGCAGCCTGCCCGAACGCCGTATTTATATAGTACGCTACGTATTCAAGATTCATTGAGATGGCAGAGCCTGCCGCCGCGCTGCTGCCAAAGGTGTTTATAGCGGACTGAATAAAGATGTTTGCAACGCAGAACACCGCGTCCTGTATTGCGGCGGGAATGCCAATAACGAGTATTTTTTTAAGGTCGTGCGCGTTAAGGGCGAGCTTTTGCGGGTACAGCCTGAACTCGTCCTGCTCGCGCATAAGCCAGAACACCACCGCACCCGCGCTGAGCGCCGTTGAGATGTCCGTTGCGAGCGCCACGCCCACAACGCTCAGCTTAAGCACGATAACGAAAAACAGGTTGAACAGCACGTTTATAACGCCCGACAGCATAAGCGCGATAAGCGGCCGCCTGCTGTCGCCCTTTGCGCGCAGCACAGCCGCGCCAAAGTCGTATATCATCAGAAACGGCGCGCCCGCAAGGTATATCCTGAGATAGCTCTCAGCCGAGCGCAGTATGTCCTCGGGCGTGTTTATAAGCCGCAGCAGCGGCCCTGCCGCAAACTGTCCGCCCACCGCGAAGATAAGCCCTATTATCACCGACAGCAGCATTGACGTATGTACCGCCGCAGAAATGCGCCCACGCTGCTGCGCGCCTATATAGTGCGCGATAAGCACGTTAGCGCCCACCGCAAGCCCCGCGAAAAGCCCGACGACAAGCGCTACTATCTCGCCGTTTGTGCCTACCGCAGCGAGCGCGTCGGGCGTGCCGAACTTGCCCGCAATGGCGGTGTCCGCGGAATTGAAAAGCTGCTGCATTATGCTGCTTGCAGCTATCGGTAGTGTGAACAGCAATATAGCGGGAGCTATCTTCCCGTGCAGCATATCAATGTCGCGTTTATTTGTTAACGTCATTTTTTACCCCTTTGCCCTTGCCCTTTATCTCATTTTGTCTTTTTTGCCGTTATGCTTTTTTAGCCGACTAATATAGTGTAGCATATTTTGCCCGATTTGAAAAGCGCATATTTTTCATATGTAATATTACGAAACGTAATGCCTTGTTTGCTATAGCAGCCGGTAATATCTGTGCGTATAATACTTGCTGTAAATGTGAAAATGCACATAAATAAGAGAGAATAAACAAAATTTTCCGACATGGGTTGAAAAAACGCGCGGAATACTGTATAATAAATTATGACCGCTGTAAAGCGGGCGCTTAAACGGCGTATACAGAAAGGAGCATGGCAGCATGGACGTTTATATGGCGCGGCAGCCTATTTTCGGTGAGGACAGCAGCGTTTATGCGTATGAGCTTCTTTATCGCAGCAACGGCAAGAAGAACGCCTACGACGGCGTCGGCGGCGACGAGTCCACCGCGGACGTTATAACCAACGCATTTTTCGGGCTTGACGTAAGGGAGATAATCGGAAACGCGAGGGCGTTCATAAACTTTACGGGCAACCTGCTTAAGCGCGGCGTTCCCAAAATGATTTCGCCCGATATTCTAGTGGTAGAGGTGCTTGAAAGCCAGATAATGGACGAGGATATGCTGGCGGCGTGTCAGGACCTTAAGGAGCGCGGCTACACGCTGGCGCTCGACGACTTCGAGTACGACAACTCCTACAGCGAGCTGTTCCAGCTGGGCGACATAGTAAAGATAGACTTCCGCACGCCGCAGAAGTCCATTGAGGAAACGGCGTACGTTTGCCGCTACTGCAACAAGATAATGCTGGCTGAGAAGATAGAAACGCAGGACGAGTACGAGTATGCCAAGCGGCTCGGCTGCACGTTCACGCAGGGGTACTATTTTGCAAGACCCACTATAATGTCTAAGAACTCGCTTGCGCCCCTGCCGATAAACTTCATGCAGATAATGCAGCTTGTAAGCCAGCCCGAGCCTGAGATAAGCGACATAGTAGAGGTTATTTCGCGCGATACCGCCATGTGCCAGCGCCTGCTGCGGCTTATAAACTCGGTTTACTTCGGCGTAAGGAACAGGGTGTCCTCCATAAATCAGGCGCTTGTTATACTGGGGCTCGACTACCTGCGCGAGTGGGTGTACCTTATGGGAATGCAGCGCGTTACCATGAACGACAACGTGGAGATAATGCGCATTTCCGTACTTACGGCGAAGTTCTGCAAGAGCCTTGCGCTTATGATACCGGAGGCCGCCGCGGACAGCGACGCGTTCTATTTAATGGGGCTGCTGTCAATGGTGACCTACGGCGGGCGGCGCGCGCTCGAGCAGGCGCTTGAGGAGTTCCCAGTAACGGAGAACATAAAGGACGGCTTAAAGCGCAGCGGCGGGCTTTACTCTGACGTTTACGAGCTTGCATACAGCTATGAAAAGGGCGCGTGGGATAAGGTGGATAAGCTGGCGGCGAAGTACTGCCTGTCCGCCGACGCGATATCCGAGCAGTTTATGAGGTGCGTTAAGGAATCCAAGCGCATAAGAATGCTCTGATAAGCGTTTCTGCGGGATTTGAGGGATACATGAGTTTTTTTCTTGACGAGATAGACGGCTGCCTGTGGGACTATCTGCGGCAGACCAAAAAGCGCATAGTGCTTTACGGCATGGGCGACGGCGCGGAGAAGATAAAGGCGGTGCTTGACGCGCTCGACATTCCCGTGGCGGACATAATGGCGAGCGACGAGTTTGTGCGCGGTCACAGCTTTCTGGGTTACCGCGTGAAGAAGCTCTCGGAGATAGAGGAGCTTTACGGGGACGATTTTATTATACTTGTGTGCTTCGGTACGCAGCTGCCCGAGGTAATGGAGCGCATTTACGGCATAGCGCAGCGGCACGAGCTTTACGCGCCGAACGTGCCTGTAGCGGGCGGCGGCCTGTTCGACCTTGATTATGCGCGCGAACACCGCGGCGAGCTTTGCGAGGTATACTCCATGCTTGCCGACGAGCAGTCAAAACGCGTGTTCGAGGCGGTAGTGCGCTATAAGCTGAGCGGCAGGACAGACCTGCTGCGCGCGGTGGAAACGCCCGCGGCGGAGAAGTTCGACCTGCTTGAAATAGGCGCGCAGGAAACCTATGTGGACCTTGGCGCGTACAACGGCGACACGCTGGTGGAGTTCTTAAACGAAACATCCATGCAGTTTACAAAGCTTTACGCAATAGAACCCGACCCCAAAAACTACCGTAAGCTGCTGCGCAGGCTCTATATGATAAGCCCGTCGCTGCTTGAAGCGTACAACGCGGGCGCGTGGAACGAGGACACCACGGTGATGTTCAGCCTGCGCGCGGGCAGAAGCTCGCACGCCGTACCCGCCGTGGGGACGACGGGAATAAACCCCGCGCGCTTCCGCGAGGTGAAAATGCTGCGCCCCGACACGGTTTTACAGGGCGCTGCGGCGACATATATAAAGTACGACGTAGAGGGCAGCGAGCTTCAGGCGCTGGAGGGAACGCGGCGTACGATAGAGCAGTTCCGCCCGAAGCTTAACGTTGCGCTTTACCACCGCAACGAGGATATGTTCGCCCTGCCGCTTGCGGTGCATGAGATGAACAGAAAATACTCGCTCTATATGCGCCATCACCCGTATATCCCCGACTGGGACACAAATTTATACTGCCTGTAACAAAGAGGTAAAACGATGAAAATTGTTTTGGGAATCCTGCTTGTAGCGCTGCTTGTGGGCGCGCTGATACTGTACCTTGTGCTTATGCTCAACGCGCACGACATGGTTTACTGCGGCGACATAAAAAACGGCGAGGGCGAAACCGCGCGCGTTACAAGGGTATACACCACCGACCTTAACGCGAACGAAACGCTCTCGGAGATAGTGCGCACGATGAATGACAGCGAGAGCGGCTCTGTCAGCAGCACCGAGCTTACCGACATACTCTCGCAGTATCAGAATATAATATACGCGCCCGTTTTCAGCGTAACGCTTACTCAGGCGGACGTATCCACCTACATACTGTCGGGTTCGGTATACAATGGCTTAACGGAGCTTGGCGAGCCGATAAGCTCGGACTATGTGTACAAGGATTTGGGGCTTACCGCCGCGGCGACAAACGCGCAGTTTCTTGCCGCGCAGAACGTTTACCCCGCGATAGAGAACGGCGAGGAGGGCTTTGTTGAGCGCCGCCGCACAATCGACCCCATAATCACCGACGAAAACAGGGGCGCAGCGTTCGCGTTCCGCGAATGCGACAGCTTCCGCATGGTGTTTACCGCGACCGACGAAAACCAGCCGCCCGTTATTACGTTTATCTACACCTACGGCGTTGAGGCGGACAACCCGCTTGACTTTACGGGCTTTGACAATGGCGTGCTTGCGTATCACCTGACTATTGCCTACGACGAGGACGGCAACCCCTACCCCGAGCTTGAGCTTGAGCGGCAGTACGAGGCGGCGGACGATACCGCAAAGGGTAATGCAAAGGCTAAGCAGTAACACTCGGCTCTCCCGCTTATAAGCGGGAGAGCGTTTTTTTGCACAAAGCGCTAAAAGCCGTTGATTTTTTGGCGGAAATGCTGTATAATAAATAGAGTATCCCCATAAAGGAGGACGGACATGAAGCTTATATACGCGATAATCAACAATGACGACAGCCACTCGGTGCAGTCTGCGCTCACGAAAAAGGGCGTTCAGGCTACCAAGCTTTCTTCTTCGGGCGGGTTTCTCATGGCGGGAAACACAACGCTCATGATATGCTCTGAGGACGACAGGCTGGACGAGATAATCGACATTATAAAAAAGCATTCGCACAGGAGAAAGCAGTTTGTGCCCAATTCCGCAAGCTACGGCATAGGCAGCTACACAAGCTTTCTCGTTGAGGTGACCGTTGGCGGCGCTACGATATTTGTAACGAACGTTGAGCGGTTTGAGAAGGTATAATGGAGCTTTACGGAAAAAGCGCGCTTAAAGCGAGCCTTGACGCGGCGGCGAAAAAGGGGCGGCTGCCCCATGCGCTGCTTTTCAGCGGAAGCGCGGGCTGCGGCAAGAAAACTATGGCGCGATATGCGGCGCAGCTGTTTTTGTGCGGCGCGCCCCCCTGCGGAGAGTGCGCGGTTTGCCGCATGACGGAAGCCGACGCGCACCCCGACGTAAAGCTCGTTAAGCGCGCGTGCGACGGCAAATACGCCATAGACGCGGTGCGCGCGGCGCTTTCGGACATAGCGGTGCTGCCTAACAACGGCGCGGTGAAGATATACGTGTTCGAGGACTTTGACGGCGTAAGCGACAAGGTGCAGAATCACCTGCTTAAGATAATAGAAGAACCCGCGCCGTTTGTCAAGTTCATATTCACCTGCGAGAGCGCATCAAACGTGCTTGTCACTATCCTTTCAAGGGTAACTGCGTTTGAAGTGCCGCCCGCGCCCGTTGAGGAGTGCGTAAGGTTTCTGCGCGACAAGGGCTGCGACGAGGCGCAGGCGCGCAAAATTGCCGGACAATGCCCCGCGAGCATAGGCAAGTGCCTTGCGGCGCTTGACGGCGTGCAGGACGAGGGCGCGGCAGCTGCGAAAAAGGCAGCCCGGGCCTTAGCGCAGATGGACAGGCTGGGGCTTTGCGCGGCGCTTACCTCGCGCGGCGGGAGAACGGAGTTTGCGGAGCTTACCGCGCTGCTTGCGGATATCCTGCGCGACGCGCTTTCGGTGCGCTGCGGGGGCGCTGCGGAGAGCTTTGCAGCAGCCGAGGCGCGCGCCATAGCCGCGGTGTTTGACGAGCGGCATATCCTAGCCATGCTTGACGCGGTATTCGACATAATGGGCGGCGCGGTGTTCAACCCGAACATAGCGCTCACGGCGGCGCGGCTTTCTGCGGCGCTGTTCTGACAGCCCGCCATATATTTAAGGAGTAACATGGATAATAACTACTATACTGAAAAAATAGCCCCCAAGAACAAGCCGCAGGAGGGGCAGGAACGCGCGGCTCAGAACGCGCGCACCGCGCCCAACGCTCCCGCCGCGCCCGCTCAGCCTGCGGGAGCGCCTGCGCAGCAGTCCGCGGCAAAGCGCCCCGCGCAGGACAAGCGCGACAGGCAGCGCCGTCCGGAGCATTCGGACAGAACCGAGCAGCGCCACCCCCGCCGCGAGCGGTACGACCGCGCTGAGCGATACGACCGCGCCGAGAGCAGCGACCGCGCCGAGCGGTACGACCGCAGCGACCGTCCCGCGCAGCAGCTCAAGCGCCCCGCAGTTCCCGCCGACCCCGACGCGCCCGTGCGCACAGTGGAAATAATCGGCATACGCTTTAAGGACGTGGGAAAGGTCTACTACTTCTCCCCTGCGGGCATTGCGTTCAAGCAGGGCGACAAGGCCATTGTGGAAACGGCGCGCGGCGTTGAGTGCGGCGAGATAGTGCTTTCAAACAGGCAGTTCCCCGAGAGCGGGCTTGTATCCACGCTCAAAAACGTTCTGCGCAAGGCTACCGAAGCGGACCTGCGCCAGCTTGAACAGAACCGCAAACGCGAAAAGGAGATAATGCGCGTTTTCGCGGAGAAGATAGAGCAGCACAGGCTTGACATGAAGCCCATAGAGATAGAAGTAACGTTCGACGGCAGCAAGATACTGTTCTATTTCACGTCCGACGGCAGGGTGGATTTCCGCGAGCTTGTAAAGGACCTTGCGGGCGTGTACCGCACAAGGATAGAGCTGCGCCAGATAGGCGTGCGCGACGAGGCGAAAATGCTCGGCGGGCTTGGCATATGCGGCAGGCCGTTCTGCTGCTCCAGCTTTCTGGGAGAGTTCCAGCCCGTGTCCATTAAAATGGCAAAGGAGCAGTCGCTTTCGCTTAACCCCACAAAAATATCGGGAACGTGCGGCAGGCTTATGTGCTGCCTTAAGTACGAGCAGGACTGCTACGAGGAGTTCCTGCGCACAACGCCCAAGGCGGGCGCGCTTGTTGAAACGCCCGAGGGCCGCGGCGTAGTAGACGAGGTGAACCTGCTTACGGGAATCCTTAAGGTAAAGCTCGACAAAAAGCCCGACGTTCCGCTTTCAATCAACAAGAGCGAGGTTAAGGTGCTGCGCGACGGGCAGATAAGGGTAAACCGCGACGAGATAAAGGCGCTAAGAAATCTCGAGGACAACTAATATATGTTAGAAGCCCGTGAAGCAAACGCTCCACGGGCTTTATCGTATTATTATAGGCTTATTCTGCGGGCGCTGCCATAAGTATTGCTAAGGGCTGCACGGACATCTCCGCGCGTGTAAAGCTGCCGCCAAATTCGCCGTCGGCGTCCCAGTTTATCTCGGCGTCGCTTTCGACTGTAAGCGAGCCTGTGCGCAGCCTTATTACGTTCGTGCCGCACTCGGCTTCGCCGTAAACCTCGGCGCGAATGTGGTCGAGGTCGGCAAGATTTTTGGGCGTTTTGATGAAAAGGCAGTCAAGCAGCCCGTCGTCCATTGCCGCGCCTGTGGGCAGCAGCCGCGTAAGCCCCGCGACGGAAAGCGAGTTCGCCGCCATGCCGAAAACGAAGTCGCCCTCGTAAACGCTCTCGCCGCTTGTTATTTTAAGGCGGCGGGTGTTCTCGGAGAAGTAGTTGAGGTCAAAGAGCTTCATTCCCTCGAGAAAATAAGCGAACGACCCGAACACGCTCTTAAGGCTTCTGTCGGTGGAGTAGCTTACCTCCGTAAACGCGCCGAACGCCGCGACATACGCGAAGCGCTCGCCGTTGAGCAGACCCGCGTCCACCCTGCGGAAATTGCCGCGCATTATCATGTCCGCGGCGTCTGTCATAACGCGCGGAATTTTGAGGGACGCCGCGAAGTCGTTCATCGTGCCTGCGGGGATATACCCGCAGCGTATGTCGGGAGAATGCGCCGCCATGCCCCTGAACAGCTCGTGGAGCGTGCCGTCGCCGCCGCACGCCGCAACAAGGTCGTACTGCGCGCCGTACTGCGCGATGAACTCCTGCCCGTCAAGGCTGCGCGAGGTGGGGTGCGCGGTAACGTCGAAGCCGTCCGCGGTGAATATGGATATTATCTCGGGCAGCGAGCGCAGTATCCCGCCCTTGCCCGAGCATGGGTTATAAACGAAAAGCAGTTTTTGTCTTGCCATAGCCTTTCCTCCGAGCCGTGATTTCTTTGGCTCTATTTTACCTTAAGACGAGCCAAAAGTCAATATCCGCGCGCGGATTATCAGAATAATTTCACAATTGGGCAGAAAAACGCGGCTATATTATGTCGTAAAATGTCGCATTAAGCGGAATTTTGCAAAAACGCGGTAAGTTCAGAGAATGCTGTGACAAAACCGCGCCCACGATTGTGTTGTAAGTGAAAGGCCTTTCAAAGCATATAAGGACGGAGGAGCAGCATGGGCGAACAGGAGCTGACAGCGCTTATAGAACGCTACAGCGGCACGGTATTCCGCGCGGCGTTCTGCTATGTCAAAAACCGCGCGGAAGCGGACGACATAATGCAGGATACGTTTCTGGCGTTTCTGTGCGAGGTTCGCGGCGGAAAGCGGTTCAGCGACGATAGCCACATAAGGGCGTGGCTTATAAGGACGGCTGTAAACCGCGCGAAGAACGTTCTGCGCGCAGGGCGCACGCGGCTGTGCGTGCCGCTTGAACAGGCGCAGGACGTAGCCGCGCGCGAGCCAAAGGGCGCGGACGGCACGCTGTCCCTGCTAATGCAGCTTGACGAGAAGTACAGGCTGGTGCTTTATATGTTTTATTACGAGGAGCTTTCGGTGAGGGAGATAGCCGCAGCGCTCGGGCAGACTGCCACGGCGGTGACGACAAGGCTTTCACGCGGGAGAAAAAAGCTCGCAGAGCTTCTGACTGAGGAGGGTCACGATGGATACTGAGATAAAGCAGGCAGTAAAGCGCGCCTTTTCAGATATAACGCCGCTTTCCGACAGCACAGAGGTTTGCGGCAGCATTATAGAAAGGGCGGAAAATATGAGCAGCACTAATCACAAGAATAAGGGGCGCATAGGGGTGGCGGCCGCGGCGGTTGCGGCTGCGGCGCTTGCGGGAACGCTCACGGTGGGCGCGGTAAACGGCTGGGACTTCAACAAGGCTTTCGGCGGCGTTTTTGCGAACAGCGCGGACTACGAGCAGACCTATGCGGAAAGCTCGCAGGGAACGACGGACGCGGAAAGCGTAAAGAGCGTATATCAGACGCCCGCGGACTTCGACTTTGCAAAGGGCGGCAAGCAGCTTGACAAGTGGTTCGACCTTGACGGGTATTCTCTGCACGTTAAGGGAATATGCGCGGACAGGCACATTGCATACGTGCTTATCGACGCGGTGTTCGACGAGGGCTGCGACTACTCGCCGAAGGACGGCTGGAGCGACTGGCAGCTTAATGTCAGCCCCGAAGGCCGCGACAGGGACGACAGCGCTCCCTACGGCATGGTGAGCGGCTTTGGCGTTGAGCTTATGTCGGCGGAAGACGGCACGTTTTCGTATTACTGCCAGATAAACGCGTTCGACGAGTACGACTGGCAGGACGCGGTTCTCACGCTCGACTTCTACGAGCTTTACAGGGAGCTACCCACGGCGAGCGTAAAGGACGACCGCCCGTGGCTCGACAAGGAGTCGCTCAGAGCCGACGTGAGCATGGAGATACCGATAGATTTCGACATATTCGCGCAGGACGTTGAGCGCGTTTACGACAGAGAGATAACGGTTATTTCCGACCATGAGATAGACGCGCGCCTTATAAAGCTCGAGGTTTCGCCGTTTACCCTGCGCGGCTTTATCGAAACGGATACCTCGGAGTTTGAAAAGGGCGACAGCTACGACGTTGAGTTTACCATTAACTTTAAGGACGGCACGTCGCTTTCGGGCTGCCGCGGCGGCACTTACGACACAAACGACGGCGTGGAGGTATTCCAGATGGAGCTTACAAAGCCCATAGATACCTCGCAGATAGAGTCGGTAGACCTGCGCGTTTACGACTATTCGCCTTTCTGGAACGGCACGGAAATACCTGAAATAACAGCTGATAACTTTGCATTCTGATATACTGGCGCGGTTCTTTTCGCAGAGCCGCGCTTTTTTTGCTTAGCCTGCTTGACTTTTTCAGGGAATAGTAGTACAATAAAGGATACACAGCGCATTGCTGTGAATAAATCATTGAACGGCAGGGCTTTTGTCGGGCTCTGCAAGGAAAGGAAGTTCAGTAATGATAAAGGTAACACTTGAAAACGGCGAAGTAAAGGAGTTTGACGCTCCGCTGTCCGCGTTTGACGCGGCGAGAGAGCTTGGCGAGGCAAAGACAGCCTGTGCCGCGGAAATCGACGGCAAGGTGTGCGACCTGCGCACCACCCTTACCGACGGCTGCACCGTAAAGTTCCTCACGTTTGAAACCGAACAGGGACAAAGAGCGTTCAACCATACCGCGAGCCACATTCTCGCGCAGGCGGTAAAGCGCCTTTACCCCGACACAAAGCTTGCTATAGGCCCTGCTATCGACAACGGGTTCTATTATGATTTCGACACGTCCGAGCCGTTTACCGCAGAAACGCTTACCAAGATTGAAGCGGAAATGAAGAAGATAGTCAAGGAGAGCATAAGGCTCGAGCAGTTCACCATGTCCCCCGAGGAAGCTATAAAGTACCTTGAGGAGCAGGGCGAGCCGTACAAGGTAGAGCTTTGCCGCGAGCACGCTGACAAGGGCGAGCCGATAAGCTTCTACAGGCAGGGCGAGTTTACCGACCTGTGCGCAGGCCCGCACCTTATGTCCACATCTCCCGTAAAGGCATATAAGCTCACCTCCGTTACGGGCGCTTACTGGCGCGGCAGCGAGAAGAACAAGATGCTCACCCGTATCTACGGCACGGCGTTCCCGTCCAAGGACGCGCTCAACGCGCACCTTGAGGCGCTTGAAGACGCAAAGAAGCGCGACCACAACAAGATAGGCAGGGAGCTTGAATACTTCACGACCGTTGACGTTATCGGTCAGGGTCTGCCGGTGCTGCTGCCCAAGGGCGCGAGAACGGTGCAGATACTCCAGCGCTGGGTTGAGGACGAGGAGTACAAGCGCGGCTGTATGCTGACAAAGACCCCGCTTTTCGCAAAGCGCGAGTTCTACAAGATTTCGGGCCACTGGGACCACTACCTTGACGGAATGTTCATCATGGGCGACCCCTACGACGAGGAGAAGGAGTGCTTTGCGCTGCGCCCGATGACCTGCCCGTTCCAGTATCAGGTATTCCTTAACAGGCAGCGCAGCTACCGCGACCTGCCCATGCGCCTTACCGAAACCTCTACCCTTTTCAGAAACGAGGACAGCGGCGAAATGCACGGCCTTATCCGCGTTCGCCAGTTCACCATTTCCGAGGGTCACTATATCCTCCGCCCCGAGCAGCTTGAGGAGGAGTTTGCACACTGTCTGGAGCTTGCCAAGTATATGCTCGGCACGGTGGGACTTCTCGAGGACTGCACGTTCCGCTTCTCGCAGTGGGACCCCGCGAACCCCAAGAACAAGTACGAGGGTACGGCGGAGCAGTGGGAGCTTGCACAGGCTACCATGAAGAAGATACTCGACGACCTTGGCGTAGTTTACACCATAGGTATAGACGAGGCTGCGTTCTACGGGCCGAAGCTTGATATTCAGTACAAGAACGTATTCGGCAAGGAGGATACGCTTGTAACCATTCAGATAGATATGCTGCTTGCAAAGCGCTTTGGCATGGAGTATGTAGACGTAGACGGTCAGAAGAAGAACCCCTACATCATACACCGCACGTCGCTGGGCTGCTTTGAGAGAACGCTTGCATACCTGCTTGAAAAGTACGCGGGCGCTCTGCCGCTGTGGATGAGCCCCGAGCAGGTACGGATACTGCCCATAACCGACCGCGCAAAGGAGTACGGCGAGAGCATTTCCGCACGCCTTGAAAGCATGGGCATACGCACCTCCGTTGACAACAGAAACGAGAAGATAGGCTACAAGATTCGTCAGGCGCAGCTTGAAAAGATACCCTACTTCTTCATTGTCGGCGACAAGGAGGTAGAGGATAACACCGTTGCCCTGCGCTCGCGCAAGGAGGGCGACCTCGGCGCAGTTGCGCTCGAGGAGGTTATCACAAGGATAATCAGGGAAAACGCGGAAAAGGTAAGATAAGACACGGGCATACCCGTAGAAAGGCTGTAATATGGCAAACACACCCACTCCCGAGCAGCTCAATAATCTGAACAAGGCGCTCGAGGAGCGCATACTCGAGGCGAACCAGGACGCCACCAAGGCAAAGTGGAACAAGCTTCTGCCCGACCTTATGGCGGCGGACATATTCGTAGTAGCGCAGATGTCCGACAAGACCGACGCCAACGGCGCAAGGCTTCTCAACATTCTTATGATGTCCGACGACAAGGGACACCACGTAGTGCCGTTCTTCACGTCCCCCGCGAAAATGAGCGTGCTTGTAACGCCCGAGAGAAAAACACTCAACGTTATGAAGCTAAACGCCGTAAAGCTTTTTCAGTCGATAAAGGGAAAAACGGCGGTGCTTAATCCCCGCACGCCCTACGCTAAGCTTTTCACGCCGTTCGAGATGAACATTCTTGTAATGGAGAACCTCGACAAGGTAAAGGAGCAGCACAGCAATCCCGAGGAAAAGCCCGAGTAACACGTAATCGTACAACACGCCCGCGCAGCGCTTCTGCGCGGGCGTTCCGGTATATAAAGGAGATTTTAGATGAACAAAAAACCGGCTGCGGCATTCGCGGCTTTGGCGCTTTGCCTTACTTCCTGCTCGGCGCGCGAAAATACGCAGATATCCGCGCCGAGCGCCGAAAGCTTTGCGCAGGTACACGAGTTTGCCATAGGCGAGGAGCGCGACAACGCGTTCTTCGCGCTCAGGGTGAACGAGGCGGTGCGCCTGTCCACTATCGGCGAATACCGCGCCGAGGACGGCTGCGACATACTTGCCGTAAGCATAGACACCGAAAACCTCACCGAATACGACCTGCCCATGTCCTGCTACGACTTTGACGTTGTGTGGGCGCAGGGCGAGCCGCAGCAGGCGTTCTTTATGGGCGGCGAGGACAACGGCTACGGCTTTGCGGACTACCCCGACGACGCGGAGATACCCGAGGGCGGCACGCTTTCGGGGTGGGTGTACTACGTTGTGCCGCAGGAATGCGAGGGGCTTGCGCTGCGCTACGAGGAGTTTTACGACGACGGCACGGCGGGCGGCGTATGGCAGGCGTCGCTCGGCAGCCCCGAATACCCCGCGTACAACGTGCAGGCGGACGAAAGCGCGCAGACGCTCGCGTGGGAGTGAGCGGCAGTCCGCCCGATTACATTTTGTTTTCCTGATAGCGCCATTTCACGGCTGATATGTGCAATTTGGTAAAAAAATATCTCACATTCCCTTGACAATTTCGTTATTATGATGTAAAATAAAATAAGGCTATACTGTATCGGCGGCACGGACCCCGCCCGAGCAGACGCCTGCGTTTATTATATATTTCAATTATATATTTACGTTATGTGGCGGAATAATATATAATCTTCGGGAGAACTGTTGTACGGGTGCGTTATGCGCCCCCGCGGCGGCGCGCTGCGCGGCTGCGGCTGATACCTTGATTCGCAATATAAGCCGTAAGGCGGCTGAATAGGGGCGGCGCGGATTTGCCGCGCGGAGCTCGGTTTTGTGATATGTTATGATGGGGGTATTTACGCGGCGGAAAGCTGTTTCCGCCTGACATTTTTAAGGTAATGCCGCTTTTTTTGCGGCGCTGCCTTGATTTTCCTAAAATTTTATATTTGTCCCGCCGATTCTTAAAGGAGGGAAAAGACACGATGGAGGTCCCGGTTATTGCGGCTGTGCTTATCGGTATCGCCGCACTCCTCGTAGGCGCTGTTGTTGCAGGCTTCGTCTGCTTCAAAATGGGCATAAGCCACCGCATTAAAACTGCGGAAGCCCAGTTTGAGTCGGCTGAAAAAGAGTCTGCGCGCATTGTTGAAGAAGCAGGCGAAAAAGCGGCGGCGCTCAAGAAAACAGCCCTTGTAGAAGCTAAGGAAGAAATCTACAAACTTCGTACCGACGCCGAAAAGGACATTCAGTCCATGAAAAGCGACGCCGAGCGCGAGCTGAAAGAACGCAGAAGCGAGGTTTCGCGTTCGGAGAGAAGGATTCAGCAGAAGGAAGAAAACCTCGATAAAAAGACCGACAAGATGGAGAAGCTTGAGGAGCAGCTCCAGCACAAGCACAAAAAGGCGGACGAGAAGATAGCTGAGGCAGAGCAGCTCAAAGCGAGCCAGATGGATATTCTCGAAAGGATATCGGGCTTTACCGCAGAGCAGGCGAAAGAACACCTGCTGAGCCTTCTCGACACCGAGCTTAACCACGAGAAAGCGCTTAAGCTTTCCGCGTATGAGCAGCGCCTTAAGGACGAGTGCGACGAAAAGGCGCGGCAGTACATATCCCTTGCAATAGCAAGGCTCGCTGCCGACACCGTATCCGAAACGGCGGTATCCGTAGTAGCTATCCCGAACGACGAGATGAAAGGCCGCATAATCGGCAGAGAGGGCAGAAATATCCGCGCGCTCGAAACGCTCACGGGCGTTGACCTTATCATCGACGACACGCCCGAGGCGATAACGCTTTCGTGCTTTGACCACGTAAGGCGCGAGATTGCCCGCATTGCCCTTGAAAGGCTCATACAGGACGGCCGCATTCACCCCGCGCGCATTGAGGAAACCGTTGAAAAGGCGCGCAGAGAGGTAGAGCTGCGCATAAAGCAGGAGGGCGAACGCGCCGTTCTCGAAACCAACGTAAACGGGCTGAACCACGAGCTTGTACGCCTTATAGGCAGGCTCAAATACCGCACGTCCTACCGCCAGAACGTTCTCAACCACTCGATAGAGGTTGCACACCTTGCGGGGATAATGGCAAGCGAGCTTGGCGTGGACGCAGCGCTTGCAAGGCGCGCAGGTCTTCTGCACGACATAGGCAAGGCGCTCGACCACGAGATAGAGGGTTCGCACGTGCAGATAGGCGTTGACGTATGTAAGAAGTACAAGGAAAGCCCCGAAGTTATCCACGCTATCGAGGCGCACCACGGCGACGTTGAGTGCCGCACGGTAATCGCAGCGCTGGTGCAGGCGGCGGACGCCATAAGCGCGGCAC
This sequence comes from uncultured Oscillospiraceae bacterium, assembly GCA_934462925.1. GTDB lineage: Bacteria > Bacillota > Clostridia > Oscillospirales > Ruminococcaceae > CAG-115. The sequence continues at coordinate 22,687 of CAKSIT010000023.1, forward strand.
GCCCCGCGGCGAGAAGCGAGAACTACGAGAACTACATCAAGCGCCTTGAAAAGCTCGAGGAGATTTGCTGCTCCTACAGCGGCGTTGAGAAGTCTTACGCTATACAGGCGGGCCGCGAGGTGCGCATAATGATAAAGCCCGAGCAGATTTCCGACGACGACATGAAGGTGCTTGCAAGGGATATCGCAAAGCGCATTGAAAGCGAAATGGAATACCCCGGCCAGATAAAGGTGAACCTTATCCGCGAGAGCCGCGTGATAGACTACGCAAAGTAAAAAAAGGCCTGAGGGCGCTGTGCGAAAAGGCGCAGCGTCCTTTTTCTTACCCATTTGACAGACAGAAAATGACAAGTTTCGGGAGGAAATACAAATGATTTTATTTGACGCGTCTAAATGCGTTGCCTGCAACAGCTGCGTGCGCGTCTGTCCGACGCTTGAAGCGAACGGGTGGAAACATGATGAAAACGGCAAGCTTGTTTTCGACGTTAAGGAGGACAAGTGCATACGCTGCGGCGCTTGCATTAAGGCGTGCAGCCACGGCGCGAGAAGCTATGAGGACGACACCGACCGCTTCTGGAAAGACCTGCGCGCGGGCAAGAAAATAACCATTATCGCAGCCCCCGCAATAAAGGTGTCGTTTGACGGCAGCTGGCGCAGCGTGCTGGAGTTTTTGCAGAAAAAGGGCGCGTCAAAAATATACGACGTATCGCTCGGCGCGGACATATGCACGTGGGCGCACCTGCGTTATCTTTCGCAGCACAAGGGCGAAAAGCTCATCTCGCAGCCCTGCCCCGCCATTGTAAATTACATAAAGAAGTACTGCCACGAGGCGCTTAAGCACCTCTCCCCCGTTCACTCGCCCATGCTTTGCACGGCGGTATACCTGCGCAAGTATCAGGGCAACACCGACGCTATAGCGGCGCTTTCCCCCTGCATAGCTAAAAAGGACGAGTTCCGCGAAACGGGGCTTATCGAGTACAACGTAACGTTCGAGCGGCTGGGCGAGCTTATGGCGCGCGAGGGCGTGAGCGTGGCCTCTCTGCGCGGCAAACGCAGCAGCTTTGAGTTTACGGGTCAGCAGGGCATAATGGGCGCTGTTTACCCCCGTCCGGGCGGACTTAAGGCGTGCCTTGAGCTTGAGGACAAAACGATAAAGGTAATAACCTCCGAGGGCGTTGACAGCGTGTACGCGGACCTTGATATGTACGCGGATATCGACAAGCGCGACGTACCCGACGTGTTCGACGTGCTTTCCTGCGCGCACGGCTGCGGCAGCGGTCCGGCTGTCGGGCAGCAGATGTCCGTTTACCGCATGAGCGGCATATTCAACGGCATTGAGCAGTACAACCGCCACCACCGCGTAAAGTTTGACCTGAGAAAGCGCGACAAGCAGTTTGTCGACTTTGACAAAAAGCTGCGGCTGGAGGACTTTGTGCGCAAGTACGAACCCGAGTTCGTAGACACGCGAAAGGTTTCGGACGCGGAAATTGAGGAAATGCTTGTAAAAATGGGCAAGACGACCCACACCGAGCGCAACTACAACTGCCACGCCTGCGGCTTCTCCACCTGCCGAAAAATGGCGGAGGCTATCGCCAAGGGTACTTCAACGCTGGATTCCTGCGCGCAGTACACGCTGCACAGGGCGGAGCTTCACCGCCGCCATATCGAGGAAACGAACAGCGCCATAAGCGACATCACCGCGCAGCTCGGCGAGGTGGTATCGCATCTTTCGGGCAGCGTTTCCTCCGTTACCGAGGCCACGGACGGCATAACGGGCATGAACGGCGTTAACATGGAGCAAATAACGCGCCTTACCGCCGTAATAGACGAGCTTAAGAGCGCAAGCGAGAACATCAGCACGGCAATGTGTTCGATAAACGAAAGCGTTACGGGATTCTCGCGCATGACGCGCAGCATTAGCGACATAGCGCGGCAGATAAACATTCTCGCGATAAACGCGAGCATTGAGGCTGCGCGCGCGGGCGACGCGGGCAAGGGCTTTGCGGTAGTCGCGGAGGAAGTACGCTCGCTTGCGGAGCATTCGCAGAGCGCGGTTACCGAGGCGGAGGCGAGCAACGCGCTCGTATTCAGCAACATTGAAACGGTAAACGCCATTGTTGACGACATAGCGCAGAAAACTGCGGACGTTCATCAGATGTCCGAGAAAATGCACGGCAACATTACCCGCACCGTTGAAAAGGGCGGCGATATAAGCGCGGCAATGAGCGACGTGAGCGACATCACAAACCGCGTTGACGGGCTTGTTACGCGCGCGGACGAGGTGCTTTCTTCTGCCGAATAAAAAATAATACGGGCATAGGGGCGCGCGGATTTACTGCGCGCCTTTTCGTGCGTGTGCCAAAAGTTGGCGAAAATAATAGTATTCTGCGCATAATTTAGCTACATTGCTGATTGACGTACAAAAAAAACCATGCTATAATGTGTATAGTCCGAAAGTATAAGCGCGGACGGCAGGGGCGGTTAAGCCCTAATATGACAGTAAAGGAATAATTTTTATGCGTTTTTCAAAGGTTTCTTCAAGGCTGATGACTATTGTCACAGGCTTTCTTGCGGCGCTTACGGCGGTGCTTGTCGTCGTTTCCATTGTGCTTACCAACAAGAATGTTGACCACATCATGGGACAGCGCGCGCTTACGGGTATCTCTGTGCTAAAAAGCACGGAGGAGAGCGAGCTTGACCGCTGTAACGACGTACTTCTTACCCTTGAGCTTGGCGGCACGGCTGAAAAGGCGATAAACGGCGACATTGCGGGGCTTGACCGTATGTTTGAGGACGACAAGGAGACCGAAAGCGACTTCGCGGCGATATTCGACGCTTCGGGCAATGTTGTGTGGAAAACTGACGGCTGCGCTATCACCTCACCTGCCGCGCTTCTTACGGGCAAAAAGGTAAGCGGCGTTCTTTCGGACGGCGGCGAGCTTTACCTTGTCGCGGCAGAGCCTATCGACCCGCAGGGCGGGGGCGTTATAGGCACGGCGGTATTCGGCATGAAGCTTACCGAAACAGGCTACCTTGACACCGTAAAAACGCAGACCGAGTGCGAGGTAACGCTCTTTAACGGAAACCTGCGCTACGCTACCACCATTGTCAACGAGGACGGAAACCGCGCTACAGGCACGGCCATGGCAAGCAAGGTTGAAAGCGCCGTTATAAACGGCCACCAGCGCTACGCGGGCATGGCTGACATACTCGGGCAGAACCACTACGTGCAGTACGAACCCATGCAGGACGTAAACGGCAGCTACATAGGCGCGTATTTTGCGGGCATATCCTCTGAGGAGGCCGACGCCATGGTGCGCAGCATTATCATAATATCCGTTGTGGTTGCGCTTATAACGCTTGTTGTTATAGACATCTGTATGTTTACTGTAATGAGCCATATGATAGACAAGCCCATTATCGAGGCGGGCAAGATTTCCGCGCAGATGAGCCGCGGCGAGCTGAGCGCGCCCGACTCCACCTTTAAGTTCATGAAGAACGAGATAGGCGACCTGGCGCACCGCATTGAGGAAACCAAGCACACGCTCAACAGCTATGTAGGGGATATTTCCTCGGTGCTGTCCACAATGGCGGGCGGCGACTTTACCGCGCAGCCTACGGTTGAGTACGTGGGGGACTTTGTTAAGATAAACCAGTCGTTCGAGAGCATTCGCGACAACCTGCACGGCGTAATGGTAGGCATAAACAACTCTGCGGATGGCGTAATGTCGGGTACGGCGCAGATGGCTGACGGCTCGCAGATGCTTGCGGAGGGTACAACCACGCAGGCTACGGCTATCGACCAGCTCTCCTCCACCATTCAGAACATCTCCAGCCACATTGAGAAGAACGCAGAACACGCAAAGAAAGCAAGCGAGCTTTCTGCTGAAACAGAAGTTAAGATTGAAAGACAGGACGCTGAAATCGCGAATATGCTCGGCGCTATGAAGAATATCGAGGAGCAGTCCACGAAGATAAGCGAGATAATCAAGACTATAGAGGACATAGCGTTCCAGACCAACATACTTGCGCTTAACGCGGCTATTGAGGCTGCGCGCGCGGGCGACGCGGGCAAGGGCTTCGCTGTAGTTGCGGACGAGGTAAGAAACCTTGCCGCAAAGTCCGCAGAGGCCGCAAGCAACACGAACGTACTTATCAACGCTTCTATAGAGGCGGTAAACAACGGCGCGGAGATAGCGAACAGCACCGCGGAAACCATGAAGGCGGTAAAGGACATTTCGCTTCAGACCAACGACATTATCGCGCAGATTTCGAGCGCTTCCATCAAGCAGGCGGAGGCTGTAAAGCAGGTAACAACCGGTATAGAGCAGATATCCAACGTTGTACAGCAGAACTCCGCTACCGCGGAGGAATCCGCGGCTTCGTGCGAGGAGCTTAACAGCATGGCGAGAATGCTTAAGGAACAGCTTGATAAGCTAAGAGCATAAACGCAAGGCTGTCGATAAAGGCACATCTGCGTCGTCAACGGCATTTCGGCAGGCACTAAGCCTAGCCGAAATGCCGTTTCCTAGCAGCTGCACCTTTCTCGCCAGCCTTAAACAACAAGTTGAGCGGGGCTTGCCCTATGTGGGTAAGCCCCGCTTTTCGTATGCCCGTTTGGCGCGTTTTTAAGCAAAGAAACGCCCCGTACCGAGGAACGGCACGGGGCAAAACTGTGGATTACTTATTATGCTGATTTCAAGCTATTAGCCGAGCAGCTGGAGAATGGACTGCGGCTGCTGATTTGCCTGAGCGAGCATGGACTGAGCTGCCTGCTGAAGAATGTTGAACTTGGTGTAAGTCATCATCTCAGAAGCCATATCAGTATCACGGATAGAGGACTCAGCCTCGGTCAGGTTGGTGGAAGTCGTAGTCAGGTTGTCAATCTTGTGTTCCAGTCTGTTCTGCGTAGCACCGAATGTAGCACGAACCATCGAAACCTTGTTGATTGCGTTGTCAATCTTATCGATAGCCGCATTAGCGTCAGTCTGAGTTGCGAGGGACAGGTTAGCGGTGTTAAGGCCGTCTGCTCTCGAAGAAACGTTCAGGTTGGACTTAAGCTCGCCCATACCATCGGTCGTGTACTCAAACGTGAAGTCAACGGAATCCTTTGTACGAGCGCCGGTCTGGAGAACCAGGTGGTCGGTGTAGGTAAGAGGAGCGGTTGCAGTATCGTTGGAGTTAGCCTTGGATACGTTGCCGGTCTTAGCTACTTCGATAGAAGGAATCGCGTTCTTGTTGTAGTTTGAATACTCAAAGCCTATCTTGTAGGAGATAGTACCGGAAGAAGTATCCTTATCGGTTGCAACCTTACCAGCAGTAATCGTCATGATAGCGGTATCTGTACCGGACTTATCATAGCTGATAGTAGTAACGCCAGCGTCTGTAGTCTTGATGGTGAATGTGGTCTGACCAACAGTCAGCTTAGAACCGCCAGTGCTGCCTACAACGGAAGTGCCATCGTTCAGCGTAAGCTTGAAATCCTTAGCCTTTGTTGCAGTCTTGTTAGCAAATGTCATGTCGTACTGAGAGCCGTTCATGAGGTCGAGGAAGCTCTTGATATCCTCGGTCATGTTAGCGTCAACTAGATTCGTGCCGTCAAGAGCAACAGTCTGGTCAACTTCCTTCAGCTTGATAGTACCCTCGGTGTAGTTAGAGGAATCGCTTACAGTTGCGCCAGCCTTAGTGGGAGCAGCCGTGCCTGCATAGGGGTTGTTGAAGGTAAGTGTTATGGTGTCGCCGTTGGTGAGCTTGGTCTGGTCGATAACAGCAGTACCTACATCAACCTTGTTTATCTGAATTCCAAAGCCGCCGTTGTTGGACTTAACAGTAGTAACCTTGGATATATCTGCGCCATTGGAAGCGGAAAGCGCAGTCCAGGAGTTGCTAGCCTTGTCGAAACGGAAAGTAACATCTACAGAGTCAGGTCCGTAGGTGTCAGGGCTGCCGGCAGTTCTTGTCCACTGAGCGTTGAGTGCTGTCCAAGCAGTGTCTGCTACACCGGCGTTGTCCCAAGCCTGACCGTCGATGAGGTTTACATCGTTCTTGCTGAGCTTAGAAGCAGCTTTAGCGCCGTCAACATAGTCGAACTGGCCGTTAACAGCCTTAGTGCCGTCAGCCATCTGGCCGCCGTTGAGCATTACAGTACCGTTGAAGTCGGTGTCTGCAATCTGGTTAAGCTCGTCGTTGAGCTGGTTGAACTCGAGCTGGATAGCGTCGCGGTCAACTTCGTTCTGGTATGTACCGTTAGCGGACTCGGAAGCGAGCTCCTTCATTCTCTGAAGAATGGAGTGGGATTCCTGAAGCGCACCCTCGTAGGTCTGAATCATGTTGATACCGTCCTGAGAGTTGCGAACTGCCTGGTTCAGGCCGCGGATCTGGCTTCTCATCTTCTCGGATATTGCAAGACCTGCTGCGTCGTCGCCTGCGCGGTTGATTCTGTAGCCGGAAGAAAGCTTCTCAGAAGACTTCTTAAGACCTGCTACGTTTGTGTTGAGCTTGTTGTACGCGGAAAGCGCGTTTAAGTTGTGCTGTACTACCATTCCCATAG
>CAKSIT010000024.1 GCA_934462925.1 uncultured Oscillospiraceae bacterium
AAGAGATACACTGGCGTTTACCGAATGTTTGAAACTGTGCCCCGTTTTTGGGGGCGATTATGCGGTGTTGCCTTAATACTGCTATAATGGAATGTATCACTTCCGACTGGCACATTGCGCCTGCGATTTCTTCCCATGTATGCGCGCTCAAATCCAGCATTTCGGGCGCGAACGTAGGCATTCTGTCCTTCCATTTCTTCACCCTCAGCGCTTTGTATAGGCGCTTTTCAAACTTCTTTTCCAAAAACCATTTTTTATTGTAATCGAACCTGTTGTGGAAAATTCCGTTTACACCAAACCCGACCGCCAGCCGCATGACATAATGGTAGCTGAAAGTCCCGAATGTAATAGCTATGCTCAGCGCCGCGGCGCTCGAGCTGCATTGATAAATCACGGCAAATAAAATCGTCAGCGCAACAAAAGCCGCCGCTGAAATCTTAATAATCTTAGCAAACATATAATCCTCTTTTCATGCGGCGGGGCGGCGGAGTGCCTCCGCTGTCAGTTCCGGCTGAATGCGCTGTTTTGGTGTAGGTTTTCACACGCGGGCAGAGTGGCTCGACAAAAGGAAATTCGCGGAGTGCCTCCGCCGTCAATTCCGGCTGAATGCGCTGTTTTGGTGTAGGTTTTCACACGCGGGCAGAGTGGCTCGACAAAAGGAAATTCGCGGAGCGCCTCCGCCGTCAATTCCGGCTGAATGCGCTGTTTTGGCGCAGGTTGTCACACGCGGGCGGGGCGGTTCGATACATTATTCGGTATCAGCGATTTGAATGCCGAAGTTGTTAATTACCAATTCCCCTACAGAAAGTATTTCGTCTTGCATAAATTGATATTTCTCAACAACCAGCTTGTTATCGCTAAGGTTTAACCTAAAATCAAAATTTCCTCTGTCGGACAATTCATAACTTTTTCCTGCGACATAATCATATACAATTATGCGGCTGTCAATAAGACCTGAACCCATACTGATCGTTGAGCATAGCTCCGGTTTCCCGTCGCCTGTTAAATCGCTGAAATAAACGCTCCAAATCGGCATACCCCAATATAAAGGAACGATTTCTTCCGTTACAGCTTCGATTTTTTCATAACTGCACCGAAAAGTAACATCGGGATACTCGTTGAGGGTAATTTCGCGTGTTCCGTCAACTATTATTTCATCGTCTTGTAATGTGTCAAACCATTTAACTGCACCGAATAGAGTATCATCTTCGGATACATTATTTTGGTTTCTACAGCCTGTTGCTGAAATCAAAAATATAAGGCATAACATAATTGCTATCGTCTTTTTCATAGTCAGCCCCCACAAATTACGATTTATCGTGCAGCCAAGCACGACATACTTCCAAATGTATTATATCATAGCCTTGTGATTATTTCAATGCGTAGTGCCTCCGCTGTCAATTCCGGCTGAATGCGCTGTTTTGGCGCAGGTTTTCACACGCGGGCGGGGCGGCTCGGTAAATGGGAATTTAGATTCTTGAAATTATTTCAATAGTTTCGTTGATAATGTCCTCAAGTTCTTTAGCGCCATCAATCACATAATCGCAAGTTGACAAATGATTTTTCACCATCTGAATATAGGCTATTCTTGCGCATTTCAAATATGTATCCATTTCATTCCGAATTTCATCTGACGTAGCCTCTTTCATATCTCTAAGAACTCTCCGTGCCATTGCTATATCTAATGGTGTATCAATAAATATGCAGCAATCCAAATACGGTTTTATCATCTGGTGTTGGTATGCAAATGGATAGTCCAACAGTAAACAGTCATATTCACCATTGCGGATTATTTTATCAATATCAGTTTTTAACGGCGATAAGTCCCATACATGAACATCTGCACCTTCTGACGCCCATTTTGAAAAGTCTTCGACTTCTCCTTCAAATGAGTAGTCATCAAAGTGAAGTGACGCTGTTCTTGGAAGCCTATCTTTGATTGCATTTACGACTGTTGTTTTTCCGCCTGCTGTCACAGCTCCAATAGCTATTATTTTCATCATATTCTCCCACAAATTCCGATTTATCGAGCCGCCTTGCCCGCGTGTGAAAACCCGCGCCAAGACAGCGCATTCAGCCGTAACTGACAGCGGAGGCACTCCGCAAATATTATATCATAAACTTATGTTTTTTTCAATATCTAAACAAAGAAAAAGCGCGGCGTTTACCCAGCCGCGCTTTATGCAGTTTCTTTCATTCGCCGAGGGGCATTGCACGCAGCGCCGCGAGCAGCAAATCCACGTCGCGCGGGGCGGTGAACACCGAGGGCGAGAACCGCACTGCGCCCGTTTCGAGCGTACCCGCCTTTTTGTGGGCGAGCGGCGCGCAGTGAAGCCCTCCGCGCATATAGAAGCCCTTTGCGCTCAGCATATCCGTTGCCTGCGAGGAGTCGATACCGCGCAGGTTGAACGACGCCACGGGCGCGTAATGCGCGGAGTTTTCGGGCGTTATGTCGTTGAGCAGCGTAAGCCCGCGTATCTCCCGCGCGCCCGCGCAGAAGCGGCGGCACAGCATAAGCTCGTGCGAAAGTATGGCGGCGGGCGTTTTCTTTATGACAAAGCGCGCGCCCTCGCCGAGCGCGATAACGCCCGCGGTGTTTACCGTGCCGCTTTCAAAGCGGTCGGGCGTAAAGTCGGGCATTTCGGGGCTTTCCGAGGCGCTGCCCGTACCGCCCTCGATAAGCGTTTCAAGCGGGACTGTGCCGTCGCTTATCAGCAGCCCCGTTCCCATAGGACCGTAAAGCCCCTTGTGACCCGCCGCGCATATAAAGCTCACGCCCCCGCCAACCCGCAGCGGAAGCACCCCCGCGCCCTGCGCGGCGTCTATTATCATGGGTATGCCCTTTGCGCGGCACAGCTCGGCGAGCGCTTCTATGGGCGGGCGCAGTCCCGTGACGTTGCCCGCCGCCGTACATACGAGCGCGCGCGTTTTCGGGGTGATGGCGCGCTCGGCGCTGCGCAGGGTCTGCTCGTCGTCCTCGTAGGTAGTAAAGAGCGTGCAGCTGCCGCCGTGGCGCTTTGCCGCGGCGTATATCGGGCGAATCACGGCGTTATGCTCTATATCGCTTGCGACAAAGTGACAGCCTTTCACGGCAAGCCCCTTTATCGCAAAATTAAGCGCGTGCGTGCAGTTTAGCGTGAACACGGTGTTCTCGGGTTCTGCCCCGAAAAGCTCCGCGCAGGAGGCGCGCGCAGCGTACACTGCGCTCGAGGTTTCAGCGGCAAAGCGGTGTCCCGCCCTGCCTGGGTTCGCGCCGTATGCGCTCATGGCGTTCTGCCACACGCGGTATACCCGTCGGGGCTTCGGATAGGTCGTGGCGGCGTTGTCAAGATATATCACAGTTTACTCCTATCTGCGTGAGCAGCCTGCACACCTCGTTCTTGTCCGCCCCGCCCGCCACCATAAGCGAAAACGTACACCCGCCGCGCCCCGTCGTGCGGCGCACCATGCTCTTTATTCCGCTGCGCGCAAGAAACGCGCGCGCCTTTTCCGCCTGCGTAAAGTTTCTCATGTTTATCGTAAAGCCGTTCATAGCATTGCTTCCTTTCAGATTATTGCGGCGCTGCCGCCGCCTGCTTCATTATATGCAGTCAGGGAAAAAATGGTATGGCGGCTTATCATACACGTCAAAGAAGCGGGATTATACATAATTCGCCGCAATAGATATGTAAAGTGTATAAAATGCGGGGGCGCGCGGGGTAAAAATTATATAAATGTTTATAAAAATATGAATAATTATGCGCGAAACGGTGCAAAAAACTTGACATTCGGGAGTTTGTGTGTTATATTGTATTTATGTGCTTACATGGGCTGAACTGTGTCGGCTCATGGAAAATAAAATGTATAAATTTGTCATCTTCTGAAAGGAGATATCACAGCATGAAAAAGGTACTTTCCGTTATTGCGGCAGCTGCAATGCTGCTTTCACTCACCGCCTGCAAGGGCAAGGATACTTCAAGCGGCGCTGCCGACCTTAAGACGCTCAGAGTAGGCGCGGACGTTGTTTACCCGCCTTTCGAGTACTTCGATACCGACGGCACTACGCCCATAGGCATTGACGTTGAGCTTTCCAAGGCGCTCGGCGAGAAGCTCGGCTGCGAGGTTGAGATTGTGAACACCGCGTGGGACGGCATTTTCGCAGGCCTTTCCAAGGGCGACTACGACGTTGTTATTTCCGCTGTTACCATTACGCCCGACAGACTGCTCGAGTTCGACTTCTCCGACCCCTACATCGAGAACTGGCAGTCCATCGTTACGCTTTCGGGCGCTGATGTAAAGCCCGCAGACCCCTCCGAGCTTGCAGGGCTTAAGGTAGGCTACCTTGAGGAGTCCACCTCGGACGTTTATCTTACGAATTACATTGCCGAGAACGGCATTCAGGTAGAAACCTTTGAGTACGCTACGATGATGAACGCTTACGACGACCTCGCCGCAGGCCGCCTTGATGCGGTAATAAGCGACAGCACCGTTGCCACAAAGTATATTGCGGACGAGAGATTCACCCAGACATGGCTTCAGACCGACGGCGAGCCTGAGCAGTTCGCGGTTTGCATGCCCAAGGGCAGCGACGACCTTAAGGCGAAGATAAACACCGCACTTGCGGAGCTTAAGGCTGACGGCACGCTCGACAGCATATTCAACACATATTTCTGATACCGCCGCTCGGCGGACACAGCGTTTAGGCAGGCGGCTCAGTCTGCCTAAAGTTGTTTAGGGCTGCACCGTTCAAGGGAAAGCGCGGAAGATTCTACTGAAAAAGGGGCTAGAAACAAATGACCGATAACACACAAAACGCCTTTGTAAGGTTCGTGATAAAGCACAGGGTGCTGCTTATAGTGCTGGCAATTATTATAATCGTCTGCATTCCGCTGTGCATAACCGCGCCCAAGCAGGCAGACTTTCTTGAGCAAGTGCCGCAGGAGTTCATGGAGCTTGAAGCAAAAAAGGAGTCCGACACCTTTAACAGCATAGGCATTATGTCCGCGTACAAGGCGCAAAAGCAGATAAGCTCCGCAGACGTGCGCCAGCTTACCATGCTGGGCATTGCAGGGCAGGTAATAAACACCACGGGCAACGGCTTTACAACGTTTTTCGTGAACTTTGTCGCGTGGCTGCCCTCGCTGCTCAGCGGCGCGTGGATAACCGTTGCGCTTACGGTGTCGTCCGTTGCGGCGGGCGTTATCTGCTCGGTGTTCATAGCGCTCGGCAAGATGTCGAAGTTCAAGCCGCTGTCGCTCATTTGCCGCGCGTACATCTTCTTCTTCAGAGGTACGCCGCTGCTCATGCAGCTGTACTTCCTGTGGTTCGGTCTGCCGCTGCTTTTCCCCGCGCTTACGATATCCGACCGCTTCCTTGCGGCGTTTATAGCGTTTACAATGAACTCTGCGGCGTACTGCGCAGAGAACATAAGAGCGGCCATCGAGTCCATCGACCGCGGCCAGTTTGAGGCGGCAAAGGCGCTGGGCTTCACCTACGGGCAGACAATGCGCAAGATAATCATTCCGCAGACCTACCGCCGCCTTATACCGCCTATTGCAAACGAGTTCATCATGGTGCTTAAGGACGCGTCGCTCACTTCCATTATCGCGCTTCAGGACCTCTCAAAGATAACAAACTCGATTCTTACATCCTCGGGCGAGGTTTCGGTGTATATTGTGTCGATGGTGATATATCTTATTATCACGGCTGTATTCTCTAAGATATTTACCGTAACGGAGAAGAAGTTCTCCATGTATGAATAACGGAGGTGATGCGCTATGTCGATGATAAGAACTGAAAATCTCTGCAAGGATTTCGGAGACCTTAAGGTGCTGAAAAACTGCACTCTTTCAATAGAACAGGGCGAGGTGGTATGCCTTATAGGCCCGTCTGGCGCGGGCAAATCCACCTATCTGCGCTCGCTCAACCATCTGGAGGTAATAACCAACGGCAAGCTCTGGGTAGAGGAAAAGCTGCTTGACGACCGTGAAAACGGCGTAAACCGCGTTAAAATAACCGCCGAGGAGCGGCAGGCGGCGCTGCTTGAAATGGGCATGGTATTCCAGCGCTTTAACCTGTTCCCGCACCTTACGGTGCTTGAAAACATCATGCTCGCCCCCGTTGCGGTAAGAAAGCGCGACAAGACCGAAACCGAAAAGCTCGCGCGCGAGCTTCTCGCAAAGGTAGGGCTTTCGCAGAAAGCGGACGCGTACCCCGCGAAGCTTTCGGGCGGACAGCAGCAGCGCGTGGCTATAGCGCGCGCGCTTGCCATGCAGCCTAAAATGATGCTGTTCGACGAGCCGACCTCGGCGCTCGACCCCGAGCTTGTGGGCGAGGTGCTGCAGGTTATGAAGCAGCTTGCCGCAGACGGAATGACGATGATAGTGGTAACGCACGAAATGGGCTTTGCAAAGGAAGTTGCGGACAGGGTGGTATTCATGTACGAGGGCGCTATCCTCGAGGTGGACACGCCCGAGAAGCTCTTTACAAACCCCTCCAACGAGAGAACGAGAACGTTCCTGCACTCGGTGCTGAACGTTTAAGCGGAGATACAGACAGATAGAATGAACGGAACAAAGATAAGGAGCAGCCTGCTTTTGCTGCTCACGGCGTTTATATGGGGTACGGCTTTCGTAACGCAGACCGAGAGCATGGAGCATATGGGCGTGCTTACGTTCTGCGCGGCGAGAAATCTGCTCGGCGCAGTCGTGCTGCTGCCCGTGATATTCATCACCCGCGGCAGGAAAAAGAAGCTGCCGCAGGACGGGCAGAAGCCCGCGGACAAGCGCACCATAATAACAGCGGGGCTGTGCTGCGGCGCGGCGCTCTGCGTGGCGAGCCTTTTGCAGCAGTACGGGCTTTCCATGACGACGGTAGGCAAGGGCGGGTTCATAACCGCGCTCTATATTATATTTACGCCGATATTCGGCATTTTCATCGGCAAAAAGCCGCCTAAGATAATCATTGCGGGCGCGCTTCTCGCGGCGTTCGGTATGTACCTGCTGTGCATGAGCGGCGAGAAATTCTCGCTCGGTTTGGGCGACCTGTTGGTGCTGCTGTGCGCGGCGGCGTTCGCGGTACATATCCTCGTCATAGACAAGTTTTCTTCGCAGGTGGACGGCGTGGTGCTGTCGTGCATACAGTTCTTCGTGTGCTTTGCAGTCTGCACTATAGGCGCGATTATCTTCGAGAAGCCCTCGTTCTCGCAGCTTACGGACGGCGCTGTGTCGATACTCTACGCGGGCGTGCTGTCAAGCGGCGTGGGCTACACGCTGCAAATAGTCGGGCAGAAGGGCTTAAACCCCACGGCGGCGGCGCTTATCCTGTCGCTCGAGTCGGTTATAGCGGCTGTTTCGGGCGTGGCGGCGTACAAGCTGGGGATAGTAAGCACCGACCAGACCATGACAGGACGCCAGATAGTGGGGTGCGCGGTGGTGTTTGCGGCGGTAATACTCGTGCAGCTCCCGTGGGAGGATTTTGCTGCTAAAATAAGGAATAATCAGCAGAAGTAGAGCGCGTGCGCCGTTGGCGTTTTCTACAAAACAACATTCGCTGCGCCGCAGGCAGGGCGTATTTTTCGGCAAGGTGCTGAAAAAACGCGTTTGCAGGAAAAAACAGGCGAAAAACGGTTGACAACAGAGCGGATATGTGCTAAATTAAAATATGTTGGAGCAGTATGCCTGACACCAGAAACGTGTCGGCACTCCGAGCAAAATGAAAGGCAAAGATAGTTTATGGCACAATATGATGTTATAATCGTCGGCGCAGGTCCTGCGGGTATATTTACCGCGCTTGAAATGCTGCGCCGCGGTTCTCAGAAGAAGATATTGATAATCGAAAAGGGCGTTTCCGTTGAGAGGAGAGCCTGCCCCAAGGCAAAGACGAAAGTCTGCATGAACTGCAAGCCCTACTGCCACATCACAACGGGCTTCTCGGGCGCGGGCGCGTTTTCGGACGGTAAGCTGTCGCTCTCGTGCGAGGTAGGCGGCAGCCTCCCCGAGCTTATAGGCGAGCAGCTTGCGCAGGAAACCATCAACTATACCGACAAGATATACCTTGAGTTCGGCGCAGACCCCCACGTAGAGGGCGTGAGCGCTCCCGAAAAGATACGCGAGATACGCAAAAAGGCTATCAACGCGAACCTTAAGCTTGTCGACTGTCCCATACGCCACCTCGGCACGGAAATGGCGCAGCAGCTTTACCTGCGTATAGAAAAGCACCTGCTTGAAAACGGCGTTGACGTGATGTTCAACACCAAGTGCGAGGATATCATAATAGACGGCGACGCCTGCACGGGCGTTATCATCAGCAGCAACGACGGCTCAGACCGCCGCGAGCTGCACGCGCAGAACATTGTAATAGCAACCGGGCGCAAGGGCGCGGACTGGCTTGAAAAGACCTGCGAGAGCCACAGCATAGCGCATCAGCCGGGTACTGTAGACATCGGCGTGCGCGTTGAGGTGAGAAACGAGGTAATGGAGGAGGTAAACGCCGTCCTCTACGAGTCCAAGCTTATAGGCTACCCGCTGCCGTTCAAGAACAAGGTGCGCACGTTCTGCCAGAACCCGGGCGGCTTTGTAAGTCAGGAGAACTACGACAACAACCTTGCGGTAGTAAACGGGCATTCCTACAAGGACTTAAAGTCCGACAACACAAACCTTGCAATACTCTGCTCCCACAATTTCAGCGTGCCGTTCAACCAGCCTATAGAGTACGCGCAGAAAGTCGGCGAGCTTACGAATATGCTCGGCAACGGCCACATAATGGTGCAGCGCTTCGGCGATATCCTCGACGGCAAGCGCACATGGCCCAAGGAGCTTAACTTCTCTAACGTAAAGCCCACGATACCCGACGCGGTAGCGGGCGATATCACAGCGGCAATGCCTTACAGAACGATGACGAACATCATCAACTTCATAAAGGCGGTGGATATGGTAGTGCCGGGCTTTGCAAGCCGCGAAACGCTGCTCTATTCGCCCGAGCTTAAGTTCTACAGCAACAAGATAAAGATGGACGAGCATTTCAATACCAACATCAGGGGACTTCATTGTCTGGGCGATTCCAGCGGCTGGACGAGAGGGCTTATGATGGCTTCGGTAATGGGCGTGCTTATGGGTAGAGAACTAATCTGAGAGGTAACGTGCAATGCAGCTTTTACAGGACAGGATAAACAGGGACGGCGTGGTAAAGGACGGCAACGTTCTTAAGGTGGACAGCTTCCTGAACCACCGGATGGATATAGAGCTTCTTAACGAAATGGGAAAGGAGTTCCGCAGGCTGT
This sequence comes from uncultured Oscillospiraceae bacterium, assembly GCA_934462925.1. Lineage (GTDB taxonomy): Bacteria > Bacillota > Clostridia > Oscillospirales > Ruminococcaceae > CAG-115. The sequence continues at coordinate 9,260 of CAKSIT010000024.1, forward strand.
TCCCCGACAAGACGATAAACAAGATACTCACCATCGAGGCGTCGGGCATAGGCATAGCGTGCATTACGGCGCAGTATTTCGGCTGCCCTGTTGTTTTCGCAAAAAAAGCGCAGAGCATAAACATAGACGGCGAGGTGTACAGCACGCAGATAAAGAGCTACACCCACAACCGTCTGTACAACGTTATCGTTAAAAAGGCGTTCTTAACGCCGCAGGACAACATTCTTATAATAGACGATTTTCTCGCGAACGGCTGCGCGCTTCTCGGGCTTATAGACATAGTAAAGGAGAGCGGCGCGAAGATAGCGGGCGCGGGCATTGCTATCGAAAAGGGCTTCCAGTGCGGCGGAGAGCTTGTGCGCAGGCAGGGTATCCGCGTGGAGTCCCTCGCTATAGTTGACAGTATGTCCGTTGAGGGCGGCTGCGTATTCCGCAGCGAGGCGACGGTGTGAGCCGCGGCATTGCTTTTTGACGGCGAGAGCCGTTGAACAGCGGGCGTGCGCAAAAGCGCGTCCGATATACATAGGTGCGGATAAACCGCAAGACAAACAGGGAGGAAAACAACATGAAGAAAAGAATCCTTGCTGCTGCGCTGGCAGCAGTATGCCTGCTCACAGGCTGCGCGGGCAAGACAAGCAGCGATTCAGGCGCAAGCGACAGCTCCGCTGCGGACAACAGCTCCGTTGTTGAGAGCAACGCAGACACCGCCGAGGCGGGCGACAGCACTGTAGACACCTCTAAGGTAAAGGCAGGCTTCGTTTACATTGGTAAGATTACAGACGGCGGCTACACTCAGGCTCACGACCAGGGCAGACTCGCAATCGAGGCTATGGGCGTTGAGACCGCTTACGTTGAGGACGTTCCCGAGACCGTTTCTGACTGCAACGACGCTATCAGAACCCTTATCGACGAGGGCTGCAACCTCATCTACACAAACTCTTTCGGCTTTATGGACTCCACCGTTGAGATGGCTGCCGAGTACCCCGACGTAAAGTTCGCGCACTGCTCCGGCTACAAGACCGCCGACAACCTTTCCACCTACTTCGGTAAGGTATATCAGGCACGTTACCTCGCAGGTATCGTTGCAGGCATGAAGACTGAGAAGAACTACATCGGCTACGTTGCTGCAAAGGGCATTCCCGAGGTTATCCGCGGTATCAACGCGTTCACCCTTGGCGTTCAGTCCGTAAACCCCGACGCTACCGTTGAGGTTGTATTCACCGATACATGGTACGACCCCGCAGTAGAGAAGCAGGCAGCTCTCGAGCTTCTCAACAAGGGCGTTGACGTTATCGCACAGCATCAGGATACCACCGCTCCGCAGGTTGCCGCACAGGAAAAGGGCGCATACTGCATAGGCTACAACTTCGCAACTCCCGACGCTGCTCCCGAGGCTTACCTTACCGCAGCTTGCTTCAACTGGGCTACGTTCTACACCGACGACTGCAAGAAAGCGCTCGACGGCACATGGACAAGCCGCTCTTACTGGGAGGGTCTTGCAGCTAACATGACGTTCCTTGACGACCTTTCCGCACTTTGCGCAGAGGGTACGCAGGAGAAGGTTGACGCTGCAAAGGCCGCTATCATCGACGGTTCTCTCGAGCCGTTCACAGGTCCTCTCTACGACCAGAACGGCGAGCTTAAGGTTGAGGACGGCGTAAGAATGACCGACGACGAAATCTGGAACATGGGTTGGTTCGTTAAAGGCGTTGTAGGCACTATCCCCGCATAAGCAAGGCGCTTATTTAACCGTATTTATTAACAAGCAAGCAGCGCAGCCTGCCGCAGGGCGGACTGCTCTGTTTGTTTTCCCGAGCGGCGCAGCCCTGCGCCGTTTGAGAAAGCAAGCAGGAGCGCTTCAAGGAGGTAACGATGTCTCAACCGTACATCAGGCTTAAGAATATCTGCAAGAGCTTCGGCTCAGTGCAGGCGAACAAGAACGTTTCGATAGACGTTTCAAAGGGAGAGATACTGGCTCTACTCGGCGAGAACGGCTCGGGCAAAAGCACGCTCGTTAATATGCTGAGCGGCATTTACACGCCCGACAGCGGCGAGATAGAGGTAGACGGCAGGAACGTAGTGTTCCACTCGCCCAAGGACGCGATAAAGGCGGGCATAGGCATGATACACCAGCATTTTAAGCTGGTGGACGTGCTTACCGCGGCTGAAAACATCGTGATAGGGCAGGACAAGGGCGTTTTTACAAGCAAGCGCAGAATGAACGAGCGCATTAACGAGCTGTGCGAGCGCTACGGCATAAAGATAGACCCGCAGAAGAAGATATACGATATGTCCGTAAGCGAAAAGCAGTCCGTTGAGATACTTAAGATACTCTACCGCGGCGCGGACGTGCTGATACTCGACGAGCCGACCGCGGTGCTTACCCCGCAGGAGATAACGGCGCTTTTCGATATACTGCGCGGAATGAAAGAGCGCGGGTGCTGCATTATCATCATCACGCACAAAATGGCAGAGGTAATGGAGATATCCGACCGCGTTACGGTACTGCGCAAGGGCGAGTCCGTGGCAACCGTCGTTACGGCGCAGAGTACGCCGCAGCAGCTTACCGAGATGATGGTAGGCGGCGCGGTGTCGCTTGAAATAGAGCGCCCGAAAGAGAAGCTGAGCGAAAAGCCGCTGCTGTGCGTAAAGGAGCTTACAAAGCGCTCGTTCGACGGCGTAAAGCTGCTGAACGGCCTGTCGTTCGACCTTTACGGCGGCGAGATACTGGGCGTTGCGGGCATTGCGGGCAGCGGGCAGAAGGAGCTGTGCGAGATAATCGCTGGGCTTATGAAAGCCGACAGCGGCTCTGTAAGCTTCGACGGCGAGGAGATACTCGGGCTGTCGCCGCGCGCGATACTTAAGCACGGCATAAGCATGAGCTTTATTCCCGAGGACCGCTTGGGCATGGGCCTTGTCGCGGGAATGAGCGTTATGAACAACGTTATACTTAAAAGCTACAACCGCAACCGCGGGCCGTTCCTTGACAGAAAGTTCGCGAAAACGCTCGCGGAGCAGATAGTAAAGGACTTCGACATCTCCACGCCCTCGGTAACGCACGAGGTTAAGAAGCTCTCGGGCGGCAACATACAAAAGGTGCTGCTCGGGCGCGAAATCTGGCTGTCGCCGAGGGTGCTTATCACGGCGTACCCCGTGCGCGGTCTTGACATAGGCGCTTCCTACAACATCTACCACGTGCTTAACGAGCAGAAGAAAAAGGGCGTTGCGGTGCTGTTCATCGGCGAGGACCTCGACGTACTCAAGAGCATTTCCGACCGCCTTATGGTTATACACGACGGCGAAGCGGTGGATATCGTTGACCCTGAAAAGGTGACGAAAGAGGAAATAGGTCTTATGATGCTTGGGCATAAGCCGGGCGAGGAGGCAGTATGAGCATAGCTGACAGAGTTCATATAACAAAGCGCACCGGCACGTCAAAGGCAACGGAGCTTATCACGCGCATAATCGCGGTAGTGGCTGCAATAGCGGCTTCGGGACTGGTTATGCTTATAATGGGGTACAATCCCATTGAGATATTCGTGAAGATAATAAGCTCGACGTTCTCGAAGTACAGCCGCTTTGTTCTCACCATAAACAAGACGATACTGCTTACGACGCTCTCCCTCGGCATTTCCGCGGCGTTCCGCATGAAGTTCTGGAACATCGGCGCGGAGGGGCAGCTTTACATGGGCGCGTTCGGCGCGGCGCTTGTGGCGTTCGGCTTCCCCGAGCTGCACCCTGCTGTGCTGCTGCCGCTTATGGGGCTTGCGGGCTTTGCGTTCGGCGCGGCGTGGGCGGTGATACCCGCGCTTATCAAGGCGAAGTTCTCCACGAGCGAAACGCTTGTTACGCTTATGATGAACTACATTGCCATAGCGTTCATCTCCTACCTTGAAACAGGCCCATGGAAAGACCCCGAGTCCCTTGGCGCGGCGAAGATATCGCGCTTTTCGGACAACGCCATTCTCCCCGACGTGTTCGGCATACACGCAGGCTGGATAGTATGCTTAGCGCTTGTCGTTATAATGACGATATTGCTTAAATACACAAAGCTCGGCTATCAGATAGACGTCCTCGGCGAGAGCGAAACGACCGCGCGCTACGCGGGCATGAACACGCTTAAGATAATGCTCGCGGCGGTAGTGATATCGGGCGGACTTTGCGGCGTGGCGGGCTTTATGCAGGCCTCGGCGATAGAAAAGTCGATAACGCACCAGATGTCGGGCGGACTTGGCTTTACGGCGGTAATCACGGCGTGGCTCGCAAAGCTCAAGCCCCCTGTGATAGTGCTTGTGTCGTTTGCGTTCTCAATGCTGCTGCAAAGCGGTAAGTCGCTGCAGGTAATGGGCATACCCTCCTCCATAACGGAGATATTGCAGGGCGTTATCATCTTCTTTGTGCTTGGCAGCGAATTCTTTATAAACTACCGCATTTCGTTCCGCAAGAAGAAAGTGGAGGGCTGAAAAAATGGGTGTATTGAATGAAATCTCGCTGTTTTTGCAGACTTCCGTGCAGATGGGTACGCATATCCTGTTTGCGATAGTCGGCGGTATTATCTGCGAAAAGGTCGGCAACATGAACCTTGGTATCGAGGGCATGATGCTTATGGGCGCGGCTGTGGGCTACAAGGTGGCGTGCAGCACGGCGAATCCGCTGCTTACGATACTTGCGGCGGGCGCTGCGGGGCTTGTCGGCGCGCTGATATACGCGTTCGTTACGGTAACGCTGCGCGGCAATCAGGTCGTTACGGGACTTGTGCTTACGATATTCGGCACTGGCGTTGCGGGGTTTATAGGCAAAGAGGTTTCCAGCCTGTCCATTCCCGCAGAAGTAATAAACGCGTTCAAGCCCTACGATATCCCTGTGCTGTGCGATATCCCGATAATAGGCAAGGCGCTGTTTTCGCAGGGAATATACGTACAGCTGGCGATAATCACGGCGATACTCGCGTACATTTACATCAAAAAAACCCGCTTCGGGCTTAATATGCGCGCGGTGGGCGAAAACCCTGCGGCGGCGGACGCCTCGGGCATAAACGTAACGCTCTACAAGTACGTTCACGTGCTGCTGGGCGGCTTCCTTTGCGGCGTGGGCGGCGCGTATCTCTCTACGGCGTTCCTTACAACATGGCAGGACAACGTAACTGCGGGCGCGGGCTGGATAGCCGTGGCGCTTGTAATATTCAGCACATGGAATCCGCTTAAGGCGATATTCGCGGCGTACCTTTTCGGTATGCTTAAGGGCCTTAACTTCAAGATGCAGGGCTGGGGCTTCACCGTTCCCTCGCAGATACTTGAAATGCTGCCGTATGTCGCTACTATCGTGGTGCTTATATTCATCACCCTGCGCAAAAAGCGCGAGAATCAGCCGCCAAAGGCGCTTGGCGACCCGTATTTCAGGGAAGAAAGATAATCAGACCGTCGAAAAACCCCCATACGGGGGTTTTCCGCCGAAACATCCTACGACATTGCGAAGCATTGCTTCGCAAGTCAGCACAATTCGCACAAAGTGCAAATTGTGCCGCTGCGCGCACGGCTGCGTAAGGCGAAGCCGTCGCGCTGCGTAAGGCGAAGCCGTCGCGCTGCGTAAGGCGAAGCCGTCGCGCTGCGTAAGCGTAGCGTCGCTCACACACTTGTGCGGATAGAAGTGTTTTTTGCCTCGGCCAGGTCGACGCAGTCACCTTTAGCCCGAGGCAAAAAAGTCATTTCAATAGGCTTCACTTGCCTCGGGCGTATGCTCGGGGCAATTTTTTATCCCGAGCGTAATAAATCTAACGGGCTTGTATTGACTTTTTGAAGAAAATCGGTTATAATTAAAGTGAATTTTTTCACGGCAATTACGCTGTGCGGATAATATCGGAGGTAATGTGCTATGGCTATTCTGGTTACGGGCGGTGCAGGCTTTATCGGCTCTCACACCTGCGTTGAGCTTCTTAATGCGGGCGAGGATATAGTCGTAATGGATAATTTCTACAACTCAAACTCCCGCGCGCTTGACGGTATTCGCGAGATAACGGGCAGGGACTTTCGCTTTTACGAGGCGGATATGCTCGACATTGCCGCGGTAGACAGGATATTCAGCGAGAACGACATTGAGCAGGTGATACATTTCGCGGGCTACAAGTGCGTTCCCGAGAGTACCAAAAAGCCGCTTATGTACTATTCCAACAACCTGCGCGGAACGTTCAACATACTTGAAACGATGAAGAAGTACGGCTGCACAAAGTTCGTGTTCAGCTCGTCCGCTACGGTTTACGGCATTCCTGCAAGCGTACCCGTAAGGGAGGATTTCCCGCTTTCCGCAATAAACCCCTACGGCTCTACAAAGCTTATTATAGAGAACCTCTGCCGCGAGATGTTCGCTGCGGACAGCACATGGACTATGATTCTGCTGCGCTACTTCAACCCCGTTGGCGCGCATAAGAGCGGCAAGATAGGCGAAGACCCCAACGGCATCCCCAACAACCTTATGCCGATAGTGCTTGACAAGGCTGCGGGCAAGCGCGACGTGCTTGCCGTTGCCGGCAACGACTACCCCACGCCCGACGGCAGCTGCGTAAGGGATTACATACACGTTGTAGACCTTGCAAAGGGTCACGTTGCGGCGATAAGAAAGGCGCGCTCTATGAACGGCGGCTGCCCTGCGTACAACCTCGGCACGGGCAAGGGCTACTCCGTTATCGAGATACTCGACGCGTTTGAGCGTGTGAACGGCATAGACCTCGGCTATACGATAGGTCCGCGCCGCCCCGGCGACGCCGCTTCCACCTACTCCGACCCCTCGCTTGCTGAAAAGGAGCTCGGCTGGAAAGCAGAGCTTGGCATTGAGGATATGTGCCGCGACGCGTGGAACTTCCGCAAAATGCGCGACGCGGAAAACAAGTGATTGACAGAAGCGAATAATACGGGGGCGTTCACGCGAGCGCCCCTTTTTCCTGCGATAAACGCTTGTCGGCGCTGCCTTTTAACGCAGCGCCGACGCGGCATTTTCAGTTAAAAACACGTCCGCTAGGGGACGGCAAAACAGCCTTGCCGTTTTGCATTTAGCCGTCTAGCACCCTGTTCAGCAGCCTGCGGCAGAGCGTTTCGGCATAGCGCCCGCAGTTTCCCGCCTTAAGCAGGGCTTCCTCGCGAATGGGCGGCGCACCGCTTTGAGCATAGCGCGCGGCTGCGGCGTTGAACTCCCCGCCCGAAAGCTCCCGCCAGAGCGTTACGGACAGCCTGCTTTCGGAATACTCCGACGCGCACAGCACCGTTACCGTTTTGCCAAGCGCCTGCTGCTGCGAGCGCACCTCGCCGTTAAGCAGCCCGTAGAGCGGCAGCGCGCCGCGCTCGGTAAACGCCGCGAAGCGGCTGTCGCCCACGCGCACGCCCGTCCGGCACAGCAGCTGCCGCAGCGCCTCGTGCGCCTTAAAGGTGCTTTCAAGCCCCGCGTACACCTGCGCCTCGCCGTGGAGAACGCCGCGCGGCGGCTCGGATATGAGCCGCGCAGGGCTGCTGCAGGAGGTAAGCCCCGCGGGGAAGCACACGGCGTGCGGCTCTATCGCGCCCGTGTCCGTGCATAGCGCGCTTTCGGACAGGCACTCGCGGCAGTACGCCGCGTACGAGCAGACAAAGCGCGCGCTTTCCCAGAGCTTCTCGCCGTTTACGGTAAAGGCCGTGAAAAGCTCCCTGTCGCGCTTTGGATTGCCCGAAAGCGCGCCGAACGCGCCGAGCCTTTTATACAGCCCGCCCGCCGCAATGCAGCGCATTACAGCCCTTAGCTGCGTGGTGGAGTAAGGTGACATTCCCCACGCGCGCAGCCCTTTAAGGTAGAGCGCATGCAGCTCTCTGTCGGCGGGAACGCCGTCCGCAAGAAAGCACAGCCTGTCGAACAGCGGGTAGGGCGCGCGCTTGCCTGCGTGCGGGGCGGGCAGCGGGCTTACAGGCACGGGAACGCGGAACTTTCCGAGCGCGGCGGAGCGTATAACGCCGTCCACTCTTATATCGGCGATAATGTCGGCGTTCTGATACTCAAAAAAGAGCGGGGTTTTCTCGGAAAGCGCGTCGTAGAGCGCCGTCAGGCGTTCGTAAAGGCTCATAGGCTTTCCTGCGGGAACACGGGCGCGCCGTAGCGAACGACCCCGCCGTTCATCACAAGCGCCTGCGGGTACGCCGCGCAAAGCTCCCTGCCGCAGTAAACAAGCCCCAGCTCTATACGCCCGCTGCCGTCGTAAAAGCCGCGCCCCTCGTCAAAACGCCGAAGCCGCACTTCCGCGGGGCAGGCGCTCGTCCCAAGGAACACAGGGCGCGCCCCGCCGCGCTTCGCCATGCGCAAAGCGCCCTGAAAGTGCCTGTGTTCGTTCCTGTCGGGCGCGAGGTCGGGGCGCTGCTCGTTCCATGCGAAATGCGCGCGCAGGCGGTAGCGCACGTTCTTAAGGAACAGCGCGGTCTGAACGCACGCGCCGCCGCTCCACCGCAGCCGCCGCACGCCCGCAAGGTCGGTGGAAATGCGGTTCATAACGCGCAGCTCCTCGGGATACCATTCGATGGTGGGCTTGTAGTACACGCTGCGGAGTATTCCGCGCAGCGCGCCGTACGTCGGCACGGGGAGCGTAACGCGCTCGCCGCCCGCTGACAGCAGCGGCTCTGAAAACAACGCGCGTTCTCCGCTTATTTCAAGCTCTATTCTGTTTGCCCAGACCATCTCAAGTTCCCCCCTGCGCCTGTAAGAATTTACGCCTGCCGACCGATGTCGGAATTTCAGACCGTTGCCCCCCATACGGGGGTTTTCCGCCTCGGGAAGCCCGAGGAAAAAAGTTGTTTCAAATCCCGCATACGCGGGCATGATTGACTTTTTCGACAGGCTGTCGTCGGAATTTGACGTTTCTCTATAATATTATAGTAGACTGCGCTTTGGCGTGCAACCGTAATATGTCACAAACGCTTTTGCGGGGGATTGCCGCGCACGGCGGCGCGCTTCGTGCGGTTTACGGCAGATTCTACAAAAAACACGTGTTGAAATGCGGCAGAATGCAAAAAATCACGCCAAAAGCGCGCAGGCGTTTATGGGCAGAATACACAAAAAATCCGCCAAAATTTGTCCGGAAGGCACAGACGGCATTGCGCGCCGCACAGCGCGGCTGCGCCTGCGGCGGGGCTTGCGTAAAATAATTCGCAAAGCCTTGACAACGGGCGCGTTGTCTGCTATAATTAAAGGGTGCAGCAGTTTGAGTATATCCGCTGCGCTTTATGGCTTTAATACAATGAATCCGAAAGGAATGTTACTTTTGAACGGTGAACGTATGACAGTTGCCAAGGCAATGACGCGCTGCTTACAGGCGGAGGGTATCTCCACCGTGTTTGGCTATCCGGGCGCGGCTATCTGCCCGTTTTACGACGAACTGAATAAAACGGACATAAAGCACGTCCTTGTGCGCCACGAGGTCAACGGCGGCCACGCGGCGAGCGGCTACGCGCGAGTCACGGGGAAGCCCGCTGTAGCGATAGCTACGAGCGGTCCGGGCGCGCTGAACCTTATTACCGCCATCGCCACCGCTTATATGGACTCCGTGCCGCTTGTTGTGATAACGGGTCAGGTGAACTCCGACCAGATAGGCAGAGACGTTTTTCAGGAGGCGGACATCACAGGCTCGGCAGAGCCGTTTGTAAAGCACAGCTACCTGCTTAAGCGCCCCGAGGACACCGCGGAGGTGTTCAAGCGTGCGTTTTACATCGCGGGTACGGGCAGGCGCGGCCCTGTTCTTATCGACGTACCGTTCGACGTGCAGAAAGCCGAGATAGATTTCGAGTACCCCGAAACGGTGGATATCCGCTCCTACAGACCCAGCACCACGGGCAACGGCTATCAGATAAAGCGCGCGGCGCAGACTATTCTCGAGGCGAAAAAGCCCCTTATCTGCGCGGGCGGCGGGCTTTTTACGGGGAACGCCGCGGAGCTTTGCAGGCGTCTTACGGAGCTTACGGACATACCTGCGGTATCCACTATGATGGGGCTTGGCGCAGTCTCCACGGACAGCGCGGGCTTTTACGGAATGCTTGGAATGCACGGCCACGCGGCGGCGAACTACGCGGTAAACAGCTGCGACGTGCTTATAGTGCTTGGCGCGCGCTTCGGCGACAGGACCATAGCCACGATGAAGAACCGCAGCGAGATGACGGTTATTCACATTGACATAGACCCTGCGGAAATAGGCAAGAACATAGGCGCGCATATACCTATAGTCGGTGATATTTCGCTTGTACTCGGGCAGCTTATAGCGGCGCTTGAGCAGGCGGAGGAGCGCCCCGACCGCACCGCGTGGAAGCGCGAGCTTGACGAACACCGCACGCAGCTTCCCACAGAGCCTGCGGCAAAGGGCTTTGTAAACCCAAAGCAGTTTATGGCGATACTCGACAGGGCGCTGCCGCAGCACAGCGTTATTGCGGCGGACGTCGGGCAGAACCAGATATGGACGGCGCGCGGGCTTACATTTTCGGAGAACAGGCGCTTTATCACCTCGGGCGGCATGGGTACTATGGGCTACTCGCTGCCTGCGGCTATCGGCGCAAAGTCCGCAGACCCGAGCGCGGCGGTCGTTGCAATATGCGGCGACGGCTCGTTCCAGATGCAGTTTATGGAGCTTGCAACGGCTGTTCAGCATAATATCCCCGTAAAGGTGGTAGTGATGCGCAACAACTACCTCGGCATGGTGCGCGAGCTGCAGGAGAGGGCGTACGACAACAGAACCTGCGCGGTATCCCTTGACGGCAGCCCCTGCTTTACAAAGCTTGCGGAGGCGTACGGGATAGAGAGCGTTCTCGTTGACAGCCCCGAAACCGCCGAAGACGCGGTAAGGCGCATGATAGCCTCGGACAAGCCGTTCCTGCTGGAAGTGGCTGTAGAGGAATACGAAAAGTCCATTCTTTGACGGAGGTGTCCGCATGAAGCATACGATATCCGTTCTCGTGGAAAACCACGCGGGCGTTCTCGCGAGAGTGGCGGGACTGTTTGCGCGGCGCGGCTTCAATATTGACAGCCTTGCCGTGGGCGTTACGGACGACGAGCGCGTTTCGCGCATAACCATCGTCGCGGACGGCAGCGACTACACGCTCGAGCAGATAGAAAAGCAGCTTAACAAGCTTATAGACGTAATAAAGGTAAAGACCCTTGCGCCCGACAGCATGGTGTCGCGCGAGCTGGTGCTGATAAAGGTGAGCTGCACGCCAAAGCAGCGCCCCGAGATAATCAGCATATGCGAGCTGGCGCACGGGAAAATCTCGGACATATCCGCAAATTCGCTTACCATAGAGATGTCCGACAACAAGCAGACTCTCGACAACTTTGAGGAGCTGCTGAAGCCCTACGGCATAAAGGAGGTAGTGCGCACAGGCACTATCGCCGTACAAAAGGGCGAGGCCTCGGTAAGGGTCTGATTTAATTCTGTCCTACCTCGCCTGCGGGATTTTGCCTGCGGCGTCGTGAATATACCATATTTCAAAGGAGATAATTACAATGGCAAAGATGTTTCATTCCGGTGACTGCAACCTTTCCATGCTCGATGGCAAGACCGTTGCCGTTATCGGCTACGGCTCGCAGGGTCATGCGCACGCGCAGAACCTTAAGGACAGCGGCGTAAACGTCGTTATCGGTCTGTACGAGGGCTCTAAGAGCTGGAAGACCGCCGAGGCTGACGGCTTCGAGGTGTACACCGCGTTCGAGGCTGCAAAGCGCGCGGACATCATCATGATACTTATTAACGATGAGAAGCAGGCGGACCTCTACAAGGAGTCCATTCAGCCGAACCTCACCGCAGGCAAGACGCTCATGTTCGCTCACGGCTTCAACATTCACTTCGGTCTTATCGTTCCCCCCGCGGACGTTGACGTTATCATGATAGCGCCCAAGGGCCCGGGTCACACCGTTCGCTCGGAGTACAAGGTAGGCCGCGGCGTTCCGTGCCTTATCGCCGTTCATCAGGACGCGACGGGCAGAGCGCAGGATACGGGTCTTGCATACGCTGCGGGCATCGGCGGCGCGCGTGCGGGCGTTCTTGAAACTACGTTCAAGTGCGAAACCGAAACCGACCTCTTTGGCGAGCAGGCTGTTCTCTGCGGCGGCGTTACCGCGCTGATGAAGGCAGGCTTCGAGACTCTCGTTGAGGCAGGCTACGACCCCCAGAACGCTTACTTCGAGTGCATTCACGAGATGAAGCTTATAGTTGACCTTATCTTCCAGGGCGGCTTCAGCAGAATGAGATACTCCATCTCCGACACCGCCGAGTTTGGCGACTACGAGACGGGCAAGCGCCTTATCACCGAGGACACCAAGAAGGAAATGAAGAAGGTTCTCGCAGAGATTCAGGACGGCACGTTTGCTTCCAAGTGGATTAACGAGAACAAGACCGGCAGACTGCACTTCAACGCTTGCCGCCGTATCGAGGCTGAACACCAGCTCGAAAAGGTTGGCGCAGAGATTCGCAAGCTCTACGACTGGAACAAGTAATTGAGTTTATGTCCCCTCGCCTCGGCGGGGGGATTTTTCTGCGGAGTGATATTACATCTAGTATATTAGAAGAATGATATAACGCGCTGTCGCGTGTTCGCGCAATTTGTCGGAACAAGGGCGCGACTGTTGCGCAGAAAATTTTGCGGACAAGAAAAAAGCCCGATAATGGGCGTTCGGGCAAATAAAAGGGTAAAATGCAATACGATTTGTAATTCTAAAGCTGAATATAACGCTTTGAAAAGAATAAGCGCGCATTTTGCGGAACAGGGCAGGCTTTCGGCAGAATATGCGGGCGATTCAGGCATGAGGGCGTGATATACGAGCGCGCGCCATTTTGATGGACAGGCGGGCAATAACGCGCCGCTATTTATATACAAATTGTAATATAATCGTGGAATATAACGAAATCGAGCGAAAAACGCCGCGCTTTGTCGGGCAGGCGGGCGCTTTTTCAGCCGCGCCCGAGCCGCGCTCGGGATATTCTCGCGGGCGCGCCGTGCTTGACAACGGCGCAAAAATATTGTATAATATAATACTGGATAAATAGGACGCGCCGTGAGCGCTTCCGCTATTTTCTCGAAAGGAAACAGACAGATGAATTACGATTTTACCGCCATTGAAAGCAAGTGGCAGAAATACTGGGACGAACACCGCACGTTCCACGCGGAAAACGACTACTCAAAGCCCAAGTTCTACGCGCTGGTTGAGTTTCCCTATCCCTCGGGGCAGGGACTGCACATAGGTCACCCGCGCCCCTATACCGCTATGGATATCGTATCCAGAAAGCGCCGTATGCAGGGCTATAACGTGCTTTTCCCCATGGGCTGGGACGCTTTTGGCCTGCCTACGGAAAACTACGCGATAAAGAACAAGATTCACCCCGCGATAGTTACGAAAAACAACGTCGCGCGCTTCAAGGCGCAGCTTAAGTCGCTCGGCCTGTCGTTTGACTGGGAGCGTGAGATAAACACCACCGACCCCGACTACTTCAAGTGGACGCAGTGGATATTCCTTAAACTGTTTAAGGCGGGACTTGCGTACAAGAAGGAAATGAACGTCAACTGGTGTACATCCTGCAAGGTAGTACTTGCAAACGAGGAGGTAGTAAACGGCGTTTGCGAGCGCTGCGGCAGCGAGGTTATCCACAAGGTAAAGAGCCAGTGGATGCTTAAAATAACCGAGTACGCGCAGAAGCTGCTCGACGACCTTGATTCCGTTGACTATTTCGAGAAGATAAAGACCTCTCAGAAGAACTGGATAGGCCGCTCCACGGGCGCTGAGGTTTACTTCAAGACCACCGCGGGCGACGACCTGCTTATCTACACCACGCGCCCCGACACGCTTTTCGGCGCGACTTATATGGTAATATCCCCCGAACACCCGCTTATAGAGAAGTGGGCGGGCATAATCGGCAATATGGACGCCGTGCGCGAATATCAGGCGGCTGCCGCGCGCAAGAGCGACTTCGACCGCACCGAGATGAACAAGGACAAGACTGGCGTAAAGCTTGACGGCGTTCTGGCGATAAACCCCGTAAACGGCACGCAGATACCGATTTTCATTTCGGACTACGTTCTTATGACCTACGGCACGGGCGCTATTATGGCAGTACCCGCGCACGATACGCGCGACTGGGATTTCGCAAAGGCGTTCGGGCTGCCGATAATAGAGGTAGTAAAGGGCGGCGAGGACGTGCAGAAAGCGGCGTTCACCGACTGCGCTACGGGCGTTATGGTAAACTCGGGCTTCCTTGACGGGCTTTCCGTTGAGGACGCAAAGGTAAAGATAAAGGAATGGCTGACCGAAAAGGGCGTCGGCAGGGAAAAGGTGAACTACAAGCTGCGCGACTGGGTATTCTCCCGCCAGCGTTACTGGGGCGAGCCTATCCCCGTTGTAAACTGCGAGAAGTGCGGGTGGGTGGCTCTGCCCGAAAGCGAGCTGCCGCTTACGCTCCCCGACGTTGAGAGCTATATGCCCACCGACAACGGCGAAAGCCCGCTGTCCACGCTCGAGAGCTTTATAAACACCACCTGCCCGTGCTGCGGCGGCCCTGCAAAGCGCGAAACCGACACCATGCCCCAGTGGGCGGGGTCGAGCTGGTACTTCCTGCGCTACTGCGACCCGCACAACGACAAGGAGCTTGCTTCCAAGGAAGCGCTTAAGTACTGGATGCCCGTTGACTGGTACAACGGCGGTATGGAGCATACCACGCTCCACCTGCTGTACAGCCGCTTCTGGCACAAGTTCCTGTACGACGAGGGGATAGTTCCCTGCAAAGAGCCGTACATGAAGCGCACCTCGCACGGCATGATACTCGGCAAAGACCCCGAGCGTCCCGGCGAGTTCACTAAGATGTCCAAGTCCAAGGGCAACGTTGTAAATCCCGACGACGTTGTAAAGGAGTTCGGCGCGGACACGCTCAGACTGTACGAGATGTTTGTTGGCGACTTTGAAAAGGCAGCGCCGTGGCAGGAGAACGGCATAAAGGGCTGCAAGCGCTTCCTTGACCGCGTGTGGAACGCCGCGGAGAACCTTAAGGACGGGGACGAGTACTCCGAAAAGCTGCGCAGCGCCATGCACAAGACCGTTAAAAAGGTGTCCGAGGACATCGAAACGCTTAAGTTCAACACCGCTATAGCTACTATGATGGCGCTTATGAACGAGGCGGAGGCTGCGGGCGGCTTCAACCGCGCGGAGTACAGAACGCTGCTCCTGCTGCTCAACCCCTTTGCACCGCATATTACCGAGGAGCTTTACGAGCGCTTGGGCTACGGCGGAGTCCTGAACGAGCAGAAGTGGCCCGAGTACGACGAGAAGCTTTGCGTTGACAGCACCGTAGAGCTTGTAGTGCAGGTGAACGGAAAGCTCAAGGGCCGCTTTACAGCGCCCGTTGACAGCGCTGCGGACGTTCTTGCGGAAATGGCGCTTGCGCTGCCTGAGATAAAGGCGCTCACCGACGGCAAGACCATTGTAAAGAAGATAGCCGTTCCGAACAAGCTTGTTAATATCGTAGTTAAGTAAAAACAACGCGCCCTTGACATACCCCTGTCGGGGGCGCTTTTTTACGGCGGCGCGCCCGCCGAAAGGAGAAAGCCATGTCTGAAAGAAAGGTAATCGCGCTTACGTTTGACGACGGCCCGAACACCGAAACCACCCCGCAGGTGCTGGAGAAGCTCCAAAAGCACGGCGTCGTCGCTTCGTTCTTCCTTGTGGGGGACAACATCACGCCCGAGAGCGCCGAGGTTTCGCGCAGGGCGTTTGAGGCGGGCTGCGAGATAAACAACCACAGCCGCACGCACAGCGCCATGCCGCAGCTTTCTCCCGCGCAGACGCGCGCGGAAATCGAGTACACGTCCGAGCGCATAGCAAGCATAACCGGCGAGCGCCCGCGCTTTTTCCGTCCGCCGTACATAGCCATAAGCGAGCAGATGTATGAGAACATAGACCTTACCTTTATTGCGGGCATAGGCGCGGAGGACTGGCTGGACGAGGTGTCCGCGGACGAGCGCGCAAAGCGCATTCTGGCGCAGGCGCGCGACGGGGACGTTATATTGCTGCACGACATGACGGGCAACTTCCGCACGGTGCAGGCGCTTGACGTGATAATACCCGAGCTGCTTGCGCGGGGGTTCGAGCTTGTTACGGTAACGGAACTTTTTAAGGCGAAAGGCGTTGCGCCAAGGCGCGGCGTTACTTATACTAACGTGCTGTCAGAGGCGCTTGACGGCAGGGGGTGAGCTAATGGCGTTCGGGCGTGTTATACTGGTTGAAAGCGACCGCCATATGCGCGCGCTGCTTTACAGCCTGCTTACGGAGGCGGGCTTTCTCGTCACCAGCATGACCCCTGCGGGGCTTTCTTCGGATATGCTTGACAGGCGCACGGCGGACGCCGCCGTTCTCGGCGCAGCGCCCGGGGAGAACTACTGCGCGCGGCTGCTCTCGGGGCTTAACGGAATGCCCGAGATACCGCTTGCCGTCATGCTTTCCGAGGAGGACGGCGCGCAGCGGCTAAGCTACCTTGAACTTGGCGCGGACGAGGTTTTTATAAAGCCGTTTGACGCGGGCGAGGTGGCGCTGAAGCTCCGCTCGATACTCCGCCGCGACCGCTCCGCCAGCCTGCGCTCCGAGGCAAGCCCGCTTTGCAGCAGCGCCTGCGGGCTTTCGGTGGATATGTACTCCTACACGGTGTGCGCCAACGGCACGTACATTTCAATGCCGCCAAAGGAGATTGAGATACTCTACCTGCTCATGTCGAACCCCGACAGGGTGTTTCGCCGCGGAGAGATTGCCGCCCACGTATGGGGGCAGAACCTCGCCAACGACCGCACAGTGGATTCGCACATAACGCGAATGAAGCGCCTTATCGGCAAGCCCTGCGCAGAGCATATAGAAACCGTGCGCGGCGTGGGATATAAGTTTACAATGCCTGCTCCTGAACTTAGCAATACATAAGGGGATAATCAAGGCACGCATAGCGTGCCTTTTTTGCGCCTTTTTTCAGCGGACGGATTTTGCACATATCACGCAAAATAATAAAAAATTATCGAATTTCGATAAAATCCTATTGACAAAAGATATTATATGTGATATCATATACCTACAGAACAACAAGGGGGTATTTCCTATGTGGAGCAAGAATAAGTCTATGCTTCTGTCCTGCTGCGCGATAAGGGCGCTTTACGCTGCGATTGCGGCGTGCTGCGTGTTCGCGCCTGTTATGGTGCGGTATTACGACGATACCGTGCAGCTTTCGCACGGGCTGCCGTCGGTGTTCGTGCCGCTGCTTATAACGCTTTACGCGGTAGTGCCGCCGGCTGTGTGCGCGCTCGTCTGCCTTGATTTGCTGCTGCGCAACATAAGGCGCGGCGAGCCGTTCACGCAGAAAAACGTGAAGCTGCTGCGCGTTATATCGTACTGCTGCTTTGCGGGGGCGGCGGTGTTCGTGTATTTCGCGTTTTTGAAGCCGTTCGCGTTTGTGATAGTGTTCGCGGCGGCGTTCTTCGGGCTTATTCTTCGCGTTGTAAAGAACTGCTTTGAGCAGGCTGCGGCGCTGCGCGAAGAAAACGACTTTACCATATGAGGAGGCGCAGTCATGCCGATAGTAGTGAACCTTGACGTGATGATGGCAAAGCGCAAGATATCCTCGAACGAGCTTGCCGAAAAAATCGAGATAACCCCCGCGAACCTTTCGATACTTAAGACGGGTAAGGCTAAGGCGGTGCGCTTTTCAACGCTTGAGCGGCTGTGCGAGGTGCTTGAGTGCCAACCGGGCGACATACTCGAATACAAGCAGGATTAACGGGCGCATATAAACGGCGCTTTGCACCATTCAACTTACATTTTCTATTATTTCTGGGAACTTCAAAAAACCGGTTTGAAAAGGGAAAATGGGTAGAGTGCGCCGAATGCGATGAAAGCCGACGAAGTAAGGCTGTATGCCT
>CAKSIT010000025.1 GCA_934462925.1 uncultured Oscillospiraceae bacterium
CCTGATCCTGGCTGACAGACCTTGTCTGACGGCTTGATTCAGTGCGCCTTGGCAGACATTTTAAGAGATACACTGGCATTTACCAAATGTTTGAAACTGTGTCCCGTTTTTGGGGGCGATTATGCGGTGTTGCCTTAAAGTGCCGTATTGTTTTTTCCAGCGACCTGTATTCCAATTCCCTTTGAGTTTCAAAATTTTCATCGAATGCGGAATTAAACGCCGTTTGAAATTCATTCCACCAATAAGAACCTATTTCCGAAATATCTTTTACCTTGCCTGTAGCATATATTTCTTGCGTAATTTTTTTAATTACTTCGCCGTCCTCATGCACAACCGTGCCATAAAAGTCTGTAAATATTGCTTTTACCATCTGCGAATATCCTCAGAAATCAATTTCAACTCAGCTTTTTCTATAAAAGTGAAAATCGCAGCAATCGCCGCCATAGCCCAAGGTTTGGGTACGGGTAAAGCCTATTTTTTTCAGGCCGCCGTATGTTACGTCGTCAACGTCGCAGAACAGACGGCAGAGCTCCGCGCAGCCGTTTTCCACGCAGGCAGTGTGCCACAGGCACTTTGTTATTGTGACGTCGTAATAATCCCTGCCGTGGGTCTGCCTGCTTTGCTGAAGGTCGGTCGTGCGCATTATTTTCAGGAATACCCTGCTGTAAATCGCATAAAAGCCGGGGACTGCCTCCATTTTCGCCGTTGACGCGTGCTTTTTTACCGCGACCCATTCGAGCATATATTTTCGCATATGCCCGTATACGTCCTCCTCCGATAAGCCCGCCTCGGCAAGGGTCTTGTAGAGCGCTATGCGCGGGAGAATCGTCTGCGAGAGCATCTTCATCTGATTCTTCGTTTTGCCGTGCGTTCCGGCTATAAGCGCGAGAAGCGCGCTATCCTCCTTGTCAAACAGTTCGCATCCCTTGTCCTGCCCGAATTCCTCGGCTAAAAATACCTTTATCTGCTTTTGCTGTTTTATTTTCATTGCCAATGTACCTTCTTCAAGTTAATATGCAAAGCTGCTGCGCTGCACCAACAGCTATACCACGTTACGTCCTAATGAACCATATCGGCGCAGATTACCACACGTGAAACAGTAACTTTTCTAATACCGTTTTAACTGATATATCAGCACAATAATATACTCCACCGCAAGGTGCATGGGATAGACGATGTAAAAGAACCATTTTGCAAATACAGGGTGTTTGCCTTTCTTCCCATTATAAAAGGCTGTTCTGAAAAAATAACTCGCAAGCATTGACAGCGTTCCTGTTATAAACCCCGGAGAAAGCAAAATGTATATGCTCATTCCCCATGAAATATATTGCATTGTAACAGCGCAAACCGCAAAAAATATAAATCTCTTTTTCGGAGATTCTCTGAAAATATGTAATCCCAGTATTATAGGAACGCCAAATATCATCCACTCGCATTCCAAAGCGAATGTTATCAGGTCAATCAGGATAACGCCTGCAATACGCAGGCTGAGCTTCGCTTTGCTTTCCCATATAATTATAGCGACAAGCCCTGCAAAGAGCGTAAAAAACACATTGAGATTCCTGAGATCGGATAAGGTAAAATCTGTTCCGTAGTGCAAAAGAATAAAAGGCACTTGAGTTATTACAGCAAAAACAAGCAGTCTCAAAGCGTATTGCTTTTTTGAGCGAGTGTATAAATAGCCGTCCGAAATTGAAAAGAAGAAAACAGGGGGCGCAAAGCAAGATAACGCAGTCAGAACAGTCCATAAGGTATTCGATTCCAAAAGCCCATGTTCTATAAAGGCAGAAACAAAGTGTCCGATAATCATCGGAACAGCCGCAATATATTTTATAGTATCGCGGTCGATTACCTTTATGGAGTTTTTTTCAGCACTCATAACGTTTTCAATTATACCTTATACCTCAACAATCTCAAATGCGAAGCAGGGAATCCGCTCTCCGAACTTAAGGCAACACCGCACAATTAGCGGCTAACGCCTTTTCTAAGCGACGCCTATGGCTTACGCGGCGCTTGCTTGCATCTTTTCCGCCATATTGCACAATTCGTCCTAGCAAGGCATACAGCCTTGCGTCGTCCTCATTGTACAATCTGACGAAAAATCTGACTGCGCAATCGCGCGAAAATAATTATGCGGTATTGCCTTAATTATAACACACTTTCCCGACTGTTGCAACAGCTTTCGGAAAAAAGCTGCAATTGCAGCGCGTGCGCTTTAAGCAGCAGCGAAACATTGCAAAAAGCAGGGACTGTCAGCCCCTGCTTTCGCCATGTATTTTGCAAGGCTGCCAAGCGCCCCGCCCGCGTGTGAAAACCCGCGCCAAAAATTCACATACAGCCGTAACCGCCCGCGTGTGAAAACCCGCGCCAAAAGTTCACATACAGCCGTAACCGCCCGCAGGGGCTACCCTGCCCGCGTGTGAAAACCCGCGCCAAAAATTCACATATAGCCGTAACCGCCCGCGGGGGCTACCCCGCCCGCGTGTGAAAACCCGCGCCAACAATTCACAAACAGCCGTAACCGCCCGCAGGGGCTACCCTGCCCGCGTGTGAAAACCCGCGCCAAAGATTCACATACAGCCGGAATTGCCCGCGGGGGCTACCCCGCTACCCCGCTTTGCGGTGTTTTAGGGCGTTGTTGAGTTCGTCGGCGGAGCGCCTGCTGCCGATGTAGGTGGTGGCGACGGAAAAGGCGTAAACCGCCGCTATGCTCGCCATCATGCAAAGACAGCCTGTGAGCGTGGGGACGTACCAGCCGAATAACGCGCCTACTGTTAGGATAAACGCGCTTACCAGTACAAAGTGTATGCAGTAGCGCACTATCCATTGCCTGCGGGAAAAATCCCTGTCGGGAAGGATAGCCATGCTTAAAAACGTTGTGACAGCGCCGCAAAGCGGTATCTGCCAGAGGATATCGCTCGTCCATTGCTCAATGCCGAGTACCTTAAGAACAACGGCGCAGACGATGATTACGCCCGTTGTCACCTTTGTAAACAGCCCTATGAAATATTGCAGATACTTCATGCACTAACCTCCTATCCCAAGCTTCTTTTTAAGCGCGGGGACGTATTGCCGCGAGATTATCACGCGCTCGCCGTTGTCAAGCACCGCCTCGAAGCGGCCGTTGAAGCTCGGCGTTAAGCGCGATATCCTGTCAAGATTTACTATAACCGACTTTGAAACGCGCAGGAAGTCCGTGTTTTCAAACTGCTGCTCCAGCTCGTAGAGCTTGCGGCGTATCTCGCATACGCGCTTTTCGCAGTAAACAAACACCCTGTCGTCTACCGCCTCGAAATAATAAACGTCCCTCGGCTCTATCATAACTATGCTGCCGTCCTCAACGCAGCTTAGCTTGTCGCGCCGCGATTTGAGCGCGTATATGAGCCGCATTACCTCCTCGTCGGGCGCGGCGCAGCGTATGATTATCTGCTCCTCCTCGCCCTCGGGCAGATCCTCTATCGTTATCCTTATGGCAAATCACTCCCCCCGCCGCACGCGCGTTACCTGTCGGACTGCACGCGCCTTTTTGAAATAAGCGCTGCCGCCGCTGCAAATATTATACCATATCCTGCGAGAATTGCAAGCTGTAAGCCCATGCCGATTTCGGTTTCGCCAAATTTAAGCGTTATGCCCATAGCCTCGCCGTACTCGCTTACAAGCTGCGCGGGCGCGCCCTCAAACGTCTGCGCAAGCGCGTTTTCCGTAAGAATGCTGCGGTATACCGAACAGCCGTATATCGTGGGCAGGCACTTGAGCGCCGTCTGTACAGCCTCGGGCAGGCTGCCTATGGGCAGGTATATTCCGCCTAAAAAGCCCACAAGCGTGCCTGTAAGCGTTGAGAAGCCCGACCACGCGCCCTGCGTCCTTACAAGCGTAGCCGCAAAGTACATTACCCCCGCATATGTAAAGCTGTTGAGCGCTATCACGCCGATAAGCCCCAGCTGCCCCGCAACGTCGGGAAGCTGCGCGCCGTTCGCCGCTGCGAAAAGCTCGCCCGCCGCAAGCGTTATAAGACAGATGAACACCGACGCCGCCCACGACGAAAAAATGTAGCCCATAGCCAGACTCGCGCGGCTTATCGGCGCTGTCCTGAAGCTATTGAGCCGCCCGCTCGCCGCGTCGTTAATCATTATTGAAAGCGTCATCGTGGTTACGGTAACGCCGTTTACGCAAAGCACCCCGCCTATCGTCCAGAGCAGCACCAGCAGCTGCGCGTGCTTGTCGTTATCCTCAGCCGAGCCTACGCCGTATTCCGCAAGCAGCTTTGTTATCGACTCTACGTTCATGTCGCCAAGAAATACCAGCATAAGCACGATAACAATAAGCATTGACAACAGCGAAAAGAACACCGCCGCCCTGTCTCTCAGATATATCTTTATGTTCCTGCCCGCAAGCTTAAGTATGCTGTTCATGCCCTGTCCTCCCCCGTTTCAAGCCGTTTTCCCGCCGCGTTTAAGAACACGTCGTCCATTGTGCCGTTTATCACCTCAAAGCCGTCTATGTCGCCGCGCACGCGGTCAAGCACCGCAAGCGCGTCAAGCGTGCGCGTAAGCTCCATGCTGTAGCCGTAGCTCTCCCGCGTAAGCCCCTGCATGACAAGCTCGCGCTCGGTGTAAAGCCGCAGCTTGTCGCGCGCATAACGCTCCTTAAGCTTAAACGGCGACCCCTGCGCGCATATTCTGCCGCCCTCAAGTATCACAATATCGTCCGCGGCGGCGGCCTCCTCCATGTAGTGGGTGGTGAGAAACACCGTCACGCCCTCCCTGCGAAGCTGCGCCACGCTCTCCCACACGCTTTTGCGGGTAGCGGGGTCAAGCCCCGTCGTAGGCTCGTCAAGAAAGAGCAGCTCGGGCGTGTGCATGAGCGCCGCGGCTATCTCGCAGCGCCGCTTCTGACCGCCCGAAAGCGTTTTGTAGCGCTTATTCGCAACGTCCCCGAGGGAAAGAATGCCGCTCACGCGCGCGAGGTTTTCAAGGCACTTAGCGCGGCTCTCGCCGTATATCGCGCCGCGCAGCAGCAGGTTCTCGCGCACGGTGAGCATTTCGTCAAGGCAGTTGTTCTGGTAGACAATGCCTATCCTGCGGCGAATCTCGCCGTCCTGCCTGCCAAGCTCAAAACCGCATACCGTGGCGCTTCCGCTTGTGGGAGCTATAAGCGTTGAGAGCATATTTATCGTTGTGGATTTGCCCGCGCCGTTCACCCCAAGGAAGCCGAAGAAACCGCCCCTTTTAGCCGTAAAGCTTATGCCGTCCACCGCCCTGTGCGCGCCGTATAGCTTTGTGAGTTCGCGTACTTCAATAATGTTTTCGTTCATGCCGTACCGTCCTTTCTGTCTGTGATGGTATTGTAGCATACCCACGCCGTCTTTTCAAGCGATTTTCCGCAAGCTGCACAACGCGCCCGCCAAGCTGCACAGGCGGGCGGTGAAATGCAGCGCGCTCATAAAGAATTGCACAGCGCTCATAAAGAATTGCGCAGCGCAGCTCTCGTAAAAAAATGCGGCTGCCCGCAAATACGCGGGGCTTGATTTCTCGCGAAAAATGTGTTACAATAGCCTGTAGCGCCGCGCGAAGCAGAGTTTACGCGCGGCGGAAGGAGCATTCTTATGAAAATTACGCTTATCCCCTGCCCGCGCGAACATATGGCGGCTGCGCGCAGGCTGTACAATACTGCGTTCCCGAAAGAGGAGCGCGCGCCGTTCTTCTTTCTTAAGGCGAGGGCGAAAAAAGGGCGGGCGCAGCTGCTCGCGGCGCTTGACGGCGAGCGGTTCGCGGGGCTTGCATACGTTGTAACGCTCGGGGACATGACGTACCTGTTCTACCTTGCGGTGGCTGAGGAGCTGCGCGGGCGCGGCGTCGGCGGGGCAATAATCGCCGCGCTCCGGGAGCGTTACCCGCAAAGCCGCATTTTTCTCTCGCGCGAGCAGCTTGACGAGAACGCCGAAAACCTGCCGCAGCGCGTGGCGCGCAGGGAGTTCTACCTTAAAAACGGCTTTACGGACATGGGCGCGTGCGTGCAGGAAGCCAAAATGACCTACGACGTTATGGGCATAGGCGGCAGGGTGTCCCCGCAGGAGTACGACAGGCTTATTACGTCGTGGTCGGGGCGGCTTGTGAGAGGGCTGTTTGCAATGCGGCTTTACGAGGTGGAGCAATGAAAATTCTTGTGAGCGCCTGCCTTTTGGGGGAGAAGTGCCGCTACGACGGCGGCTCGCGCGAGTGTACGCACCCGATATTCACCAAATGGCGGAACGACGGCTTGCTTGTGCCGATTTGTCCCGAGGTGCGCGGTGGGCTTCCCGTGCCGCGAACGCCCTGCGAACGGCGCGGCGGAGCTGTCGCGTCGCGCGGCGGCGAAGACTTCACCGCGCAGTACCTCGCGGGGGCGCAGGCGGCGGTAAGGCTCGCGCGGGAGTGCGGCGCGGCGCTCTGCGTGCTTAAGGAGAACAGCCCCTCGTGCGGGGCGGGCTTTGTTTACGACGGCACATTCAGCGGCAGGACGGTGCGCGGACAGGGACTTGCCGCGCAGCTTCTGCGGCAGGCGGGGTTCGCGGTGTTCAGCGAAAACGAGCTTGAAGCGGCGGCGGAGTTCCTCGCGCAGGAAAAATAAGCGTTACGCCTATGGAGCGCTCAAAAGCGCTTCACGGGCGGTTTTTCGCGCCAAAGCGCGGCTGATAGTACGAGCCGCTGACAAGCAGCACTATTTCAATTTAAGGCGTGGTATTCTCCACAAAATCACAGTGCGGTTTTTGTGTACTTATACAAAAATCAATTTAATGCTTGACAAGGAACGCGTTGACATATATAATTGTATTAAGGCAGAAAAAGTGGATTCTGCTTAAAACCGCGGTTATTTCCTCACCACTGCATCAGTTTTAAGAAAGGATTTACAAGCATGAATACTATTGTCAACAACGACCTTGACAGAGCTATCAACTACGCCAAACTGTCATAACCACAGCCAAGTAAAGCTGAAAACACGCAAAAAGAAACATCTCCATCAGCAGAACTCCCTGCAAAGGGCGACAGCTTTCAGCTATCCGATTCCGACAATAGCCATTGCACTATCGGTATATACTCTGCCGACGGAAAGTTTGTCAGCGCCCAAAAGGATATCGCAACATATGCAACCGCCGCCGTCCAAAATGCCCCACGCGCTGCCAGTTCCGACTATTATTACGATGTAATTAAGCAAAAAGCGGCTGATAAAGCAGGAGTATATATTTCACCTACAACCGGCAATCCCGTAATAAACGAACCCCGGCCCTCGCTGATATATACAAACGAAATAAGAAGAATCAATGCAGCGTTCTGGTGTCAAACCGGAGGGCAGAAAGTTATAGTGACCTTGTTGGGATTGACCCATGGTATAATGGAAGTAATCCCAACAACCCGTCTACAGGAAGCGGCGACAACGCTTGCAGCAATTCCTACTCAGGCGTATTTCAGCTTAGCAAAGTCCAAACTCTTAATGAGTCATATAACATTATAACATATGTACCCTAACATGGAGGTGCCGCCAATGAACCTCACCCGCATTATTCCCCTGTGCCTCTCGCTGTGCCTGCTGTGTTCATGCGCTGGCGCGGACTACAGCGAGAGCGCACTTCCCACGACCGAGGAGAATGTTGTTTCAGATGAGGAGACGCAGAGTTTTACTGAGGAATCTGCGTTTTCCGAGGAAACCCAAACCGATTTCTCTGACAATCTCAATATTTTTTTACCCTATTATTGTCCCGACGACCTGTTTTACAGTTACAGTAACAGTCTCCTCCCCGAGAAATGCTCGCCGATAGACAAGTCCCTCGACTGCGAACAGATTCTTCTTGACAGGGCGGAGGCTCTGCACAGACTTATGTCACGCTACCTTTGTATTGATATGTCCAAACAGGCATTTGATTTAGGCGAGCCTGTGGCTACGGCAACGGGCAGTTCAAAATTTCCGATAACGCATGGAGAGTTCACGACTTACGATGAATTTAAGGCGCTTTTTTCCGATTTGATTTACGGGGACTACTTTGACAAGCTAAGCACGGGGTACAACCCTGCGATAATTGAAGAAAACGGCGCAATGTATTTCATTGAGTCAGCGAGCGGCAGCGGAATGGATTGCATTGAAACATGGTACTTAAGCACCACCGTCACCACCTACAATATTATCGGTCATTTTGTACTATTAAGAGGAACATACCCCGAGGAACACAATAACCCCGAATACCTTAACAACGTTGATAATTACGAATTTTACGACATAACCGTACAAAATGTAGACGGGAAGTATTTGCTGACAGACTGTTACGGTTCTAAGGGCTACGACTACTACCGCAGCCACGGCTGGCTTTACAACAAGCATTGGGCAGACCGCAGCCTTATCACAAACCCTGCGGTAAAACCTGCGTTTCCTTAAAAACAATAAATTTTACGAGGTGATTATTATGACAGCATTAAGAAACACTCTGCTAACGTTAAGGGACATTCTGCTGATTGCGGCTTCCACGCTCGGCTACGGGCTGCTGGTTCAGGCTGTTCCAGGCTTTTTGGGAATGGACCTTATGCCGAATTTCCTTTTCGTGTCGCTCGGCATAATTCTGTCGGTAGGCTGCGTTATACTGCCGCTCGCGCTTGACAAGCGCCGCAGGGGGCAGGTAAAAAGGCTTGCGGCGGCGGGAATATTCGCAGCGGCGCAATGGGCGCTTTAGTGTGCTACCAGCTGTTCATGACGGGCGAAATCCTGTTCGGCTGCGACACGCAGTTTATCATGGCGCTTATGCTTTACGGCATTCTGCGCATTGCGGTTAAGGCTGACGGCACTCCCCAAAAGATAATCGCGAAAAAAAACGCCGAGGAATCCGCGCAAAAGGATTCCGCCGCATGAGAACGCCGCTGCTTGCAGCATAAAGCCCTGCGATTAAGCGCATACAAAAATCGGCTGTAACCAAAGCTACAGCCGATTTTTATTTTACTGAACAGCAGCCTCGCCGCCGCCCCACTCTACAACGGTAAAGCCGTTTCGTTCAAAGCCCTCGAACTGCTGCGGCTGCGTTTCAAAATACTCGGGAACGCCCGCGTATACCATAAATACTCTTAGCACGCTGTCGGGCTGCGGACTTACTTCAAGCGGGACTGCCGCAGCGTAGTCCTCCGTGTGGAACGTGATGTAGTTGTACTTATTCTGCTGCATTCGCGGCAGCCAGTATATTATGAACTCGTTGCGCTCGCGCGCGTTAAGCCCTATCTCGGCAAGCTTTTCGTCAAGGAACTGCGCGGCGTCCTCCCCGCGTACTACCTCGCCGCGGCTCATGTCCCACTCTGCGGCGCTCTCGCCCTCCCAGTAAAGGCAGTAGTATTCTTTGCCAGTCGCCTTGTCAACAAGCGTGCCGTCCGGGTATGCAGTAACGTTCCAGCCGCCGCGGTAGTCGGGATAGGTGCAGGTAAGTTCGCCGTCAAGCTCAACCTTTACCGTTACGTCGGTCGCCTCCGTGGGGTAGAGGTATATCACAGGCTTGTCGTAGCCGCCGTTGAATCTGTAAGCAAAGTTCTTAACCACAGGGTCGTATTCCCCGAAATAAAAAGCGTCGGTGAGGTACGCCAGCTTGTAGCCTATCATGCGCTCCGTAACAGGCAGCTTTGCATAGCCGCTGAAGCATATTTCCACGCAGAAGTCGTCTGAATAAAGCGAAAAGTTCTGCTCGATATCGGCGCAGTAGTCCTCGACTATCCGGTCGTAAAGAAACGGCGCAGACGGCTCACGCAGCTCGCCGCAGGTGTAATACGGCCGGTCGGGTTTGGCGTCCGCCCAGTACGGGTTATCCGCGCGGTAGTGCGGGTCGTAGTCGTATTCAATGCCGAATTGCAGCTCCTCGCCGTTCATGTAATATTTTTCGTCTATCACTACGCCGTCGTCATTACGCGTACTCTCGGAGCGGAATACCTCTGTAAATTTAAGCCTGCCGTCCTTCATGGTGAAAAGGTAGAACGCGGGGTCGCTCTCCGGCTCGCCGCGCCTGAAGCGCGACATGGTAAACCACGCCTTTTCGCCGTTTTCAAGGGGCTTTAAGCCGATAACGTTTCCCGCCGACATCATTAGTCCACTATTGGCGTTAAACAGCGTATCCACAAGAACCGGTTCGGAATTTTCAATACGGTAAATATCCACGTCG
Source organism: uncultured Oscillospiraceae bacterium (assembly GCA_934462925.1). GTDB lineage: Bacteria > Bacillota > Clostridia > Oscillospirales > Ruminococcaceae > CAG-115. Next base: position 10,160 of record CAKSIT010000025.1, read on the forward strand.
CAGGCCGTATATGTGGCGCTTACCCTGACATCGCGCGACACCAGCACCTCGGGCGTGCCGTCAAAATCAAGGTCGATAAGATTTACGCCCATTACGTCCTTTTCTGTAAGCCTGTCTTGTATCGTAAGAAGCGCTTTGTAGGTTTCGGCTGCGGGTTCGCTTTTTTCGTTGAACGCGTCGCTGCCGAGCGTACACACGTCAAGCACGGTTTCCACGTCCGCAGCCTCCTCCATGGAAATAAGACTGCCTTTGACTTCAAAGCCGTTTGCGTCGGCTATGTATTTTACTTTCATGGTAACGTTCGCGTAGCAATAGCCGTCCGTGTGGAAGTCCTTCCACTTTTCCTCGTCTTCTTCCTGATAAATCGCCGCCGTCGCCTTGATATAAAGCGAATCGCAGATGATTTTGCTGCCGTTTATGTCGAACGTGTAATTCTCCGCGGGTACATCCTTAAGGCTCGGCATCGGGACGTCATACATATATGCGGGGTCGATAATGACTGAGATATCGTCCGCAGAGCGAAAGTTCACAAAAGCGCAAGCGCTGAAATATACGCCATTATTCTCAACATCGTAATCGTATTTCAAGCTCTTGGTCGTGTAATCTCTGCTGACACGCATACCCTCCGCGGGGCGCTCCTCCTTTGCAGAAGCCGCGATAAGGAAGTCCTCCTCCGCGCCCTCGCTATCTGCTCTTGCAAAATACAGCGTGCTTTCACGGAACATCGGCTCCGGGAACGCCTGCTTCTCGGTCTGCGGTGCGCTTTCGGCGGTTTGCGCGGATTCGCAGGTCGCTTCTGCGGTAACTTCCTGCGCGGATTCCTGCGGGATATCCGACGGAACGGAGCTTTCCGTCATGGCGCAGCCCGACAGAAGCAGGGCGAATGCCGCGGAAAGCGAAATAAGCCTTTTTTTCATGTTACGCGCCTCCTTTTGTATATTATAGCATTTAACTCTCGTAAATGCAATTACGCGGTAACTTCCTGCGCGGATTCCTGCGGGATATCCGACGGAACGGAGCTTTCCGTCATGGCGCAGCCCGACAGAAGCAGGGCGAATGCCGCGGAAAGCGAAATAAGCCTTTTTTTCATGTTACGCGCCTCCTTTTGTATATTATAGCATTTAACTCTCGTAAATGCAATTACAATGCGGTTACAATTTAGTTACAAAACAGTTACAAAACAGTCACGAAACGCACAAAGAAAAAGGCGGCTTCTCACCGCCTTTTTCACATATAACATAAGCCGCGAAAATGTAATTACAACAAATCTCTCTTATCCATAAGCTCCGCCCACGAAATAATAGTATCCATAGCGGCAATCTGATTACCGCAGCAGCAATGGTCTGCGCCCATTTCGTGGGTCGTTATCTCGCGCGAGGAAACGGAACGCGCGTTTTTAAGCAGCAGAAACTGCCTGCCGATACCCGCGCGGCACGCCATTGTATCCCTGCTGCCGCCGATTACGAGATAGTCCTTTGTAAGCTTATCCGCAACGGGTCGCAGGTCGATTCTCCAAAGGAACTTTGCAAGCCTGTAAACATTCGTAGTACCCATGCGATGGAAGTATGTGCGGAAAAACGCCATTCCCCTGCCCTTTTTCGCGGCGCACATAATGTTTATCAGCCAGCCGAAGCCGTAGAGGATAACGTTGAGCAAGCCCGCGACAAGCGCGTTTACAAAGGCGTTGTCGTGAAAATTCATTTTAAGCGCGCTGAATCTGAGCGTAGGCATGGAATAGCCCTCGTACGGAACGTTTACAAGCTCCACAAGCGGCTTTTTCCCACTGAAAAAATCGGCGTAGTACTGAAAGAAAAGCTCCCTCGCCTTTTTCCATGCCGCAAGGCCGTTCGGGTCTTCCCGGTCGGTGTAGAACTCGGACATTCTGTAAAGCGCGGCGGCGTTTTTTACGCGCCCGTTTTCAAGCTCAACGTCAGCCCTGTTTTTAAGAACGCCGTAAAAATCAGCCGCGCTCTTTATCGTCGGGCCTATCTCCTGCGCCACGGAAAGGTCGCAGCCGTCCATATTCACAAGGCGGTTGAGCTGAAAGCTTAAGCCCGCGTCGTCGTTAAGCTTGTGCATTCCGACGGGTATGCTGATAGGCTTTGTAATATCGTATTTTTCCATGTCTTAAATCCTCTCAGAAGCGCTCGCTCAAAAACTGCCCTATGTCGGGCAGGTATAAATCGGGGCGCATTACCCAGCCGAGATGACCCCCGTAGGTCTGCTTTACAACGGGTTCGGTGAAGATATCTACAAGCTTCTGCGAATCCGCCTTATCGAACATATCGTTCTCCGGAATAAGCACAAGCACCTTGCCTTTAAGGTAATCAAAGTCGCCCTTTTTAAAGCGCTCGATGTTCAGTATGTCGCAGGTTGCGGCAAGCGCGCGCAGGTACGACCGGCGGTAGCTCTCGTCCGTGCCTACCTGCTCAAGGAACGAGGTCGCATACGCCTTTTCTACCTCGGTTTCGTTGCGGTAATGCTTCTGCACCGCGCTTATGAGCATGGTTCTTAGCTTTGCGAACTTCACTCTCTTTACGTAAAACCGCATGAACGGCATAACGAACTTTTCTTTTCTCATCGCCTCGACATAGGCGGAGTCCACCGTGAGCGTGGAAAGCAATATAAGCCCGCCCGCCCTGTATTTTTTCGCGTAATACTGCGCCAGCACGCCGCCGTCGCTTGTGCCGAAAAGTATCGGCGCGGGTATATCAAGCTTTGCGAACAAATCGTGCAGGAGCGCCGCCATCTCGGCGTTTTTCTCTACGTCCACGGGGTATTTCATCAAAATAATGCGGCAATGCTTTTCAAGCGCAGGGATAAGCCTTATCCACGCCTGCTGCAAATCCATTCCGTTAAGAAAAACTATAGTCTGCTCGCCGCTGCCCGAGTCCGAAACCTTAAACTCATGCCCCGATACGCTCACGGTTTTGTACTCGTGCGTTCTTAAAAATTCGTTGTAGTCGTCGGTAAAGGTATTCATAATAGTCCTCCCTGAAATATCGTTCAAGAATTGCCGCCCGACTTATCCGCCGTCCATTCTCTGAGCGCCGCAGAAAGCCTGCGGTCTATATCCTTTCTCGTCTGCTCGCATTCGTTGGGGTACTCCTTAGCCGCCCTGAAAACGAACTTAAGCACAAATTTAAGCCCCACGGGGAGAACTCCGCGCAGCAGGGACTCGGGAAGCACAAAATGCGTGCCATGCTCGTAAGCAAGCGCTTCATACTCACATTTGTGCGGGAGCTCCTTAAGGCGCGCGTCCATGCGGCGAACGTATTTCCCCGCCTCCCAGAAAGAGTCGTCGTCCGCGCCGATTATAAAAAGCTTGCCGTGTATATTCTCCACCTTTATCATCTCGTCCTCGGTATGCTCTCTTGCTTTTTCAGAATCGATGAAAATGCAGGTAGTGCGCATAAAATCCCCCGAACCTTTGGTCTGCGCCTGAACCCTGTGCCAGTACTCGGGGTGCTGATACACAAAGGGCATATACGGCAGCGGCTTTCCCTGCCACGACAAGGTGGAAGCGCCCTCAACGGGCCATTCGCCGCAGCCGTCCTTTTTCCCCTGCTCAAAACCCTGCCATATAAAGTCGCTTGCGGTAAGCGCAAAAGTAAGCGTTATGTCGGGGAAGAACGCCGCCGCGGCGAGCGAATCCATTCCCGCCGTACTCATACCCATAACGCCTATTTTCCTGCTGCCGTTCGCCTTAAGCCACTTTATGGCTGTTCCGCAGCGCTCAAGCGGCATATTAACATGGCTGTAGTCGTTTTTCCCGGGCGACATACACAGCGCGTTTACGCCGTTTTCATGCAGCCACTTTACCCCGCACTTCGCCATATAGCTGTTCGGGTCTTTGCCAAAAAGCCCCAGCACCGTGCAGTCCGAAGCGTTCGGGTTTTCGTAATATGTACCGTAAAATCCGTCGTTTTCAACGTTAAAATACTTCTTTTTCATAAAAAGCTCCTCGCAGTTATGGTTAGCCGCAGCTAACAGCATTGCAAAAGAAAAGGAACGGCTCTCGTTCTACATAAATAATACCACAAAACTCTCATAAAGTCAAGCGGTTAACCCTTTAATCTCAAATTCGCGCCCGCACTATTCAGAAGACGGTTTTCGCGCTTTTTTCTGTATAATAGATATATGCGAAAGGAGAACCGCCATGAAAAGAGAAATTCACATAACCGAAAGGGCAATAAAAAAATACGCAAATCACCTGCGCGAGCAGGAGCGCAGCGCAAGCACCGTGGACAACTACATTCGCGGGCTGCGTGCGCTGCTGCTCTACGCCAACGGCGCAGCGCTCGACAAGCCGAAGCTGCTTGAATACAAGTCCATGCTGAACGGCAGGTACAAGCCGTCCACCGTAAACGTGAGCGTAGCCGCCATAAACAGCTTTCTTAAATACGCAGGGCGCAGCGACCTTGCGCTGAACCCTGTCAGGGTGCAGAAAAACAGCTTTGAGGAAAAGGACAGGGAGCTTAGCAAGGCGGACTACGGGCGGCTTACAAGCGCGGCTTACAAAAACGGCGACGAGCGGCTGGCGCTTGCGGTTCAGGCGATATGCTCAACGGGCATACGCGTGTCGGAGCTGCGCTACATAACCGTGCAGGCAATAACCGAAGGCCATACAATAATCGCCTGCAAAGGCAAGCGGCGCACGCTGTTCCTGCCGCAGAAGCTTTGCCGCCTGTTAAGGCAGTACTGCGGGAAACGGGGCATAACGCAGGGTGCGGTGTTCATAACCTCGGGCGGAAAGCCCATTGACAGAAGCAACCTGTGGAAGCAGATGAAACGTCTGTGCGAAACGGCGAGGGTGCAGGAAAGCAAGGTCTACCCGCATAACCTGCGGCATTTGTTCGCGCGCACGTACTACAGCCGCGAAAAGGATTTGTCCCGCCTTGCGGACATTCTCGGACATTCGTCCGTCAATACAACAAGGATATACACGCGGGAGTGCGGAGCGGTTCACGCGCGGCAGATAGAGGCTCTGGGGCTAATAAAAAATACCACACAATGTTGATTGTGTGGTATTTTAGCGCGATAAAGCAAATCATTTCGCAAATATTATAGCACAATGCCGCAAAAAAAGCAAGTGTTTTTGCAGCAAAAAATTTAGAATAACGAATATTTTTGTCAAAAAGAGAACCTGCTATGTCAAAAAACCGCATAAAAGCAAGGAATAACCGCCCTTTACCACACAATCAACATTGTGTGGTATGGCGTATAAGGCAGAGCAGTCAATAAATTTACATAATAAGCTAAAGAAAGAGGAAGGTAAAAAACATGAAAAAGAGAATGCTTGCGGCTCTTGTCGCATCGGCGCTGCTGCTTGCTACAGGCTGCACCAAGAAGGAAGCGGACGTAAGCTCGTCAGAGGCGACCTCGGAAAGCACCGCGTCGGCGGCAGCCACAACGACCGCCGCTGAGAGCGCGGCGGATAACACCGCTGAAAGCGCTGCGACAGCCGAAAGCGCCGAGCCTGTAAGCGAGCCTGCGCAGACCGCAGAATCCACCCCCGCAGAGCAGCCCACCGAGGAAGCGGCGCAGACTGGGGATAACCCCCTGCTTGCTATGGACGCGCAGGAGCTTTACGATAAAGCACACGAATTAGCAGGCGACAACACTACGCCTTATATAAACATCAACTGGTCACAAAAATATGAGGCTGTTCTGGAGGACTCAAACAGAAAGCTTAGCTATGTCTATGAGAGCTTCCCGCAGGAGGACGGCTCTGTTGCCGTAGTCAGGTCTACTATCTATGCGGGGCTTCTCGAATGCGCGGAAACCTATTACGTTTCAAGCACCGCAGACGGCATTACCGCCGAGCCTGGCGAAATAAGCTATAATGGCAGCAAGGATGATATGCCCGAGGGATATACCGTGCCTGTGATTGACTACAACGACCCTAAGTCGCTTATAGACCCCGAGGGACTTACGGCAGGCGACATCTATATGGCAATTGACAGGGTTATAGACGCTTTCCTTTATATGAACTTCGGCGAGTGCGAGGGCGGAAATAGCTACGGCGAATGCTTCTATAACGGCACAAGCTCCTATGAGTGGCTCGAAAAGCTGTTCAAGAAGTATTTCACAGAGGACACATACAACGCAAACTACGACGCCGAAACTAATATGCTGATTGGAAGATGGATTAACGACAACGGCACGTGCGTCAAAAAAGAGATGTATTTCGGTGGTCCTATCCCCGATGTGTTAAAGTGCGAATTTGTAACCAATAACGACAGCGAAATAGTTGTGCGCGCTTATCTCGGCGGCTATGATTTCGGAGATGATGAATGGACGGTTCTTTCCACGCTCACAAACACCGAAAACGGCTGGAAAATAAGCAGCTGCAATGTAAGGGAAGAGGGATAACGGCATGAAAAAGAAAGCTGCGCTTATCATGGCGCTTGCGCTTGCAGCAAGCATTCTTACGGGCTGCGGGGGCGGCGATAACGGTTCTTCCGAGAAAAACAACTCCTCCGCTTCTGCTTCTGCGGGAAAAAACACCTCCGATTCCGCGGGAAAAAACACCTCGGCTGACTCTGCGGACGATTCTGCTGAAAGCGGGCAGAATCCCGCCGAAGAAGTGCAGGTCGGGGATTGTACGCTAATCAAGGCGGAGGGTATGGACGCCGAAGTCCAATCCGCCTCTTTAGTGGGGTATTGCGCGCAAACCGATACATATTACGCCGCGCCCAATTACAGCGGCGGCAATTCGTTCGAGCAGGGTATCATGATACTGAACTCCGACTTTTCTGTAAAGGAAAAAATTGACGGGGTAATCTCGGCGTATCCCATTTACGGCATAATACATTACATGGATAACAACGGAAATTACTTCCTGCGTATCAAGGATAAAGATTACAGCGTTGACTACGGCAAGGTTTTTATGAGCGACGGCGTTGTGATATATAACCAAACCTATTATTCCTTTAACGGCGACAAGCTCGACCTGCCGTACCACGGTGAATTTTACGACGGCAAGTGCATTTTCTACGAGAAGAAAGACGACACATACTATTGCATGGACCTGAAAGGAAATATCACCGACATTACCGAAAAGGTAAAGCCAGTAACAGATAACGGCAGCTCAATCATTATCGCTTCTATTGAGGACAAGTATTATGTGGACTATTACGGTCAGTGGTTTTACACAGACGGTACTCTGGTAGAGAAAACGTCCGCAATGTGCTACGGAACGCCTGCAAGGGGCAGCGACGGAAAGTACAGCAACGGTAGCATGGTTAAAACAAGGGTCGAGAGCAGCTATAGCGAAGCCGTCAAGGTCAATGAGTATGTTTATTTTTACATCGACCTTGCTAACGATGAAGAACCGATTGCCGCGGACGCAACACATTATCGGTATGACTGGGGCGGACCTTATTTGCTGAGTTCGGCAGGCAGTTATTGGGTAGGCGAATTCCCTATTGCATATGGAATAAGCGAGTTCCATAACGGCATTGCGCTTATGCTTGATATGGACTACAACCTCTATTTTGTAAACAGCAGCTATGAACAAATATCGGACACGCTCTTTACAATTACAGGCGACGACAGGAACGACGAATACGGCAAGGTTATCAATAACGCCTATATCGGCGGCGGCAAGTTTACGTTCAAAGCCAACGGCGAAACATATCTGATAAGCGCCGGCGGAAGCGACTATTACGACAATAACGCGCCCGCAGCTTCCGATACAGCGCAGGAAGAACCCGCGCCCGAAACCGAGTCAGCGCCCGCAGAAAGCGAGCAGACGCCCGACAAGGATACAAAGCCGCAGAACAATCTCCCGCAGAGCGTGAAGTACAATGTTACAAAGACTCCGTTTGCCGCATATATGGATGAAGGAATCGATACATGGTACACTATAGAGGGATATTCCGCCGAGTACGATGTATATTATGCTACACAGAGTTCTTGGGATGGAGCTTCTTTATCTTCTTTAAAAACGAACTACGTGATATTGAACAGCGACTATTCTGTTAAAGAAACATTCGACGATGTAAAATCGTGGTATCCGCTTTATGACACAATTTATTATAAGGGCAAGGACGGAAACCGCATTCTGCGAATCAGGGACAAGGAATACCCCGTTGAAAAGGGCGATGTCATCATAAGCGACGGCGTTATCATTCAGAACGAAACGTACTATTCTATGGACGGCGACAAGCTCGACCTGCCGTATCACGGCGAGTTCTACGATGGAAAGTGCTTCTACACCGAGGGCGGAAAGACGCTTTGCATGGACATGAACGGCAACGTCACCGACTACACCGAGAAAGTAAAGCCCATAACCGACGCGGGCAGTGAAGTTGCCGCCTTAATCGACGGCAAGTATTATGTGACTTCCAATAACAACTGGTTCTCCATAGACGGCATTGACCTGAAAGTGAATGGAAAGCCTTATAAGGGCAGCGATGGAAAATACATCAACGGAAACCAGGCGAGAACCAAGAGCGTAGACGAATACGGGCGAGTAACAGAATGCGGTGTAATTGACCTTGCTTCCGGCGAAATGCTATACGATTTTAATGATACGAATATGCGCTATGAATGGGGCGCAGATTCCGCATGGACAAGGGAAAATGGCAATTACAAACTGTGGTACAAGTGGGAAAACAAAACGCAAAATGCATATGCGCTGAGCGAGTTCTATAACGGCGTTGCCCTGACGCTTGACAAGGATTTGAACATCTATCTTGTAAACTACAACTACGATAAGATATCGGACACACTTGCCACGCTTCCCGAAGGAGAAGACGGTAATGCAAAGACGTTCGACGACGCTTACATTGGCGGCGGCAGGTTCACTTTCAAGGCGAACAACGCGGTTTACGTGGTAACCGTTGACGGTTAAGCGGCTGCCGCACGGCAAATTTCCCAGAGAGCGTGATTCGCATAGCCGCCTGCAGGCGTTTGTCAGGCGGCGGCTATGTCGAGATTTCCGCCGACGATACAAAGGCGTGGAGGGAGCATATGAAAAAATATATAGCGGCAGCGGCTCTGGCTTCAATATTATTCGCGGCAGGGTGCAGCCGGAGTCCCATAGCAGAGCGTGAAAGCCCGCCGCAGTCTGAGGCGGTATCCGAAACGGCGGACGGCGAATCGGCGGACACCGCGGCTAGCGCCGAAGGCGCTTCATCAGAGGAAGCAAGCGAGGAGAGCGAAACCGCCGCAGAGTTCGAGCCGCTCCCCGTAAGCACGATACCGATAAACCCGCACGGGTACAGTATCGACTGGCTCTACGGAAAGTGGAGCGCGGTAGCCTACGAGGACAACGATTTCTGGGATTACGCGACATTCGAGGGGTACGAGGAGCAGCCGCAGCTTACGTTTTACGACGGCGGCGTGTGCCGCCCGACAGGCGGAGAGGAAATAGGTATCATTGAGGATTATTTCTACCAGGCAACCGAAAACGGCGTGGATCTGTACAGCGTTTACGGCGATAAGCTGATGACGCTCACCCGCGACCTTGCCGACGATACCTTGTCGCTGTGCTTTGACGGCAACGACGACAGCGTGCTGACGTTCAAGCACGGCGACTACCTCAAAACCGACGAGCGCTTTAAGCCGCTGCAGCCCGACGAGTGGGTCTACGGGCTGTGGAGCATATCTGCCGTAAACGACATGGATTACTGGGAGTACGCCTTTCTGCAGGACCGAGCGGGGCAGACGCTGCTTTATTTTGACAGGCAGGGCTACTGCCAACTTACAGTAGACGACCCCGACGTAAAGTCGCTTGTTTACCGCTTTGAGCTTTCCGACGAATACACCGTTGAGATAAGCGAGATAAACGGCGAACACGCTTCTACCATGGTATACGACCCGAGCAGCGACACCCTGTCCGAGGGCGAGGAGGAGCATACCGTTTACAGGCGCGGAGAGTATCCCGAACCGCAATTGCCCGACGACTACTCCGAGGACTGGATACTCGGCACGTGGAGCGTTACCATGGCGCAGGCTATGGATTACTGGGATTATGCGTACTACAATTTTTACGACGAGCCGATTCAGTTTACCTTTACGGACGATAAGGTATGCACGGCTACCGTTCTCGACTTGACCTTTACATACAAGGTGCGCGGCTTCTACGCCGTTTTGTATGAAGAATCGGGAGGGCTTACGGTATTTGTGAAATACCACGAGGACAAGGAAACTATGGAGCTTAAGGACGACAGCACTACGTTCAACCTTAAGCTTGGCGACAACCCGAAGCCCGCGGACTGGATAGGCGACAGGAATCTGAAGCTTGGCGCAGACTGGCTGTATGACAAGTGGACCATTGCTTTCTCAAACGGAAACCCCTGCGTATCGCAGGACGACCTTGACGGTAACGGTTCGCTGATAAGCTTTGTGTTTTACGAGGACAGAGCCGAAATGGTAATCAACGACGGTTCAAACAAATTCAGGTTCAGATATCAGCTTACCGATAACGTAGTAGTATTGTCCAACGGCGGCGACGACGCAATCGTAATGACGTATTTTGCCGACAACGACGCAATGCGCTTTACGCTGGGCGAGGACGTGTATGTTGCAGTGCGCAGCGAAAAGCTGTATTCCGACGGGACGGAATAGTTCTTGCCGCCCTGCGCTGCAGGACTTCACGAAATCTGATTTCTCCCAAGGTTTTCATATAAGCGGGCGGTGCAGAAATGCGCCGCTCGTTTTTTCACAAAAAGGCCGGTTATACCGCATACCCTGCGGACGTTCTCGGGGCTGACCGTAAATACTGAATGGATACGCGTGTGTAAAGCGGTACAAACGCGGCAACAACGGGCTTTGCGGCTTATAAAAAATACCACACAATGTTAATTGTGTGGTATTTTAGTACGGTATGGCAAATCATTCCGAAGATATTATAGCACAATGCCGCAAAAAAAGCAAGTGGTTTTAGAACGAAAAATTTAGAACAACGAATATTTTTGTCAGAAAGCGTATCGGGCATAGCCCCAAAACCGCATAAGGGCGGGGAAAAACGCGTCTCACCACACAATTAACATTGTGTGGTACGCAAATGTGAAGCAATATCTGTTCCGCATATTGTACTACAAACAAATAAAAGGAAGGAAGAACATGAGCAAGAGAATAATTGCGCTGCTTGTCATATCGTCATTACTGCTGGCGACAGGCTGCAGCAAGGGCGAAGCAAGCGCTGCAGGCTCGTCAGGGGCGGCAGCCGAAAGCGCGCCGCTGACAACCACGACAACCGCTGCTGAGAGCGCAGCGGAGAACACCGCTGAAAGCGCTGCGACAGCCGAAAGCGCCGAGCCTGCGCAGACCGCTGAATCCACCCCCGCAGACGAGCAGCCCACCGAGGAAGCGGCGCAGGACAACCCGCTGCTTGCAGCGGACGCTAAGGAGCTGTTTGTCGCGGCAAGCGAACTCAAAAGAAGGGACGCTTCCGAGGACAACGTAAGAACGTATATTTACGAAAAGCTCCCGCAGGAGGACGGCACAGTCGCGGCGGTAAGGACGACTTTTATTGCGGGATTTCCTGAAAAGGTCAACGCGTACTTCCTCACTTACGGCGAAAGCGGTATGGAGCTTGGGTACTCGCTGGAAGAATATACGTTCGATGGTATAACCCGCAAAATCGACGGCTACACAGTACCTTTCGCTGATTACAACGACCCCCGCTCCACCATAGATGTTGACGGGCTGTCCGCAGAGGAGCTCGCAGATATAACAGACGTTATTTTCAACGCCTTTTATTACGCGTGGCTTGGCGAATGCGAGGGCGGCAAGATGAGCGGAATATGCAGCTACAACGGCGATAATTCGTACGAGTGGGTGGAGAAGCTGTTCAAAAAGTTCTACACCGACGATATGTACAACAGCTACTACGACGAAGAAACGCGCACGCTTTTAGGCGCGTACTCGGACGAGGACGGCGTATGCGTTAAGGCTGCGCTTGCGTTCGGAGGGCCTGTGCCGTCTGTCGTGGGGTATGAGATGGTATCCTCAGACGACAGCGAGATAGTGTTCAGAACGAAGCTTTACAGCGATATGGACGACATGGAATGGTACGTCGTTTCTTCCCTTACAAACACCGAAAACGGCTGGAAAATAAGCCGTTATAATGAAGATGAATAACCAAGGAGACCAGCTATGAAAAGTCAATAGACAAAAGCGCCAAAAATTAAGCGAGAAGTTTGGCTGGATTGAAAGGTGT
>CAKSIT010000026.1 GCA_934462925.1 uncultured Oscillospiraceae bacterium
CTTGATTACTCTGTTCAATATTTCTAATGGATCTCCTAACTGACTTAGCAGCTCTAATCTGTTTTCTTCATCAAATATTGTTTTCTGTTTCATTTCCTTATTATATCACTTTTTTCTTCTTTTTCATAGGGGTTTTTAGAGGTTACCATACCATATTTACGAAAAAAAGCCCAGCTTTCGCTGGACTTTTTCGACAGACTGGCAGGCGCATTCTTATAATGCACCTGCTTATTGTATTTATCGCTGCTTCAATTACCGTTTCAGATATTTTACGATCTCATCTGCGATATCCGCGCGGCATTCGTCAACTATTCCGAAATCCTTTGCCTTATAGTTCCACGCAGCTCTTCCGAAGCCGAACTCGTCAAACACGGCATGGATATCGTCATACCAGCGGAGCAGGTCAGCGCCGCCCACCTTGTCGATAACACCATATTCCCCGCAGTACACCGGGACGTTCATTTTCTTGCCGACATCAGCGGCAACCTGCATTTCCGCTTCCATGAAACGGCGGTCTACTATATCTATGGGGTAATTCTCGTAAGCCTGCGCGAGATCCGGACCAATGAATTTAAGGGACTTTTCATAATACTCTCTTGTTGGACCGGGATAGCTTATCTCACACTCGTCCGTCATTTTATCTATCCAGTGCGCTTTCTGATGCGTGAACACCAGCGGATTGTAGTAGTGGAAATTGAACACTATATGCTCGTCGCACGGCTTGTCAAGCAGCGTCAGACCGAAAATGCCGTTCTGATAAATACCGCCGATGAGCACGAAATTCTCTGAAGCGTACCTGCGTATCTCGGTTATCGTGCGTGCGGCGATACGGTTCCATATCTCTGCAAAGCGGCGCTCGGTTATCTCGTTTAGCAGTTCAAACGCAACGTCGTTTCTGCCGCCGAAGCGCTTTGCAATGCGGCTCCAGAGGTTCACGAAAATATCCTGATAGCGCTGATTCTCAAAGAACCCGGATTCCTGCTCGCCTTTGTCAAACGAAAATCCCATAGTCTTATGCAGGTCGAGAATTATATTAAGCCCGTGCGCCCTGCACCAGTCCGCGCAGCGGCCGAGCAGCTTCAGTCCGCTATCCAGTACGTTGCCGTTTTCGTCAAGAATTATGTTGTAGTCAAACGGCAGGCGCACATGGTCGCAGCCCCACGAAGCTATTTTTGCGATATCCGATTCGGTAATAAAGCTCTCGATATGCTCTTTTTCGTAGCCACACTGGGATAGCCAGCCTCCGAGGTCAACGCCGTTCCTGTATCCCTTGAATTCGTTCATTTTCAGCCCTCCTCTGCCGCTGTGAAGTCCACGGACTTATATTCTGCGGTAATCGGAACCGTGCCGTCAAACGCGTTCAGCCAGCCGTCAACGCCTGTTCCCGGCCATACGTTCATCATTATCTTGCCGGGGGTGGAGGGAATATTCTCTGTCGCCGTGTAGACCGCCTCGCCGTCAACGTACCATGTGATGCTGTCCGCCTGCCAGTCGAAACCGTAAGTATGGAACTCCTCGGAAGCATCAAAGCCGAGGTCGTACAGAAATTCGTGATTTCCCTTGCTGTCGGTGAAGTAGTTGAACTGCACCTTTGTGGTGTCCTTGCCGAGAAACTCAATGTCTATCTCGTCCCACGGGTTGTTGTCCGAGGGTCCCGTATAGGTGAAGAACGAGCTTACCACGCCATCGTTCTTTATCGGCTTCATAACAACTTCATACATACCGTAGCCGTAGAAATCCCGGGAGCGGAACTCCGCGCCGGAATAGGGCGGCTTGTCCAGCAGATCCTTATCAATAGTAAGCTTCATTGAGCCGTCGGAAATACTGCCATTGTCCTTGCGCCATGTGCAGTTGAACATCGAACCGTTCGACCAGCCGTCCGAAAACTCGAATTTCTCGCTCACATCGTCGTAGGTTCCGGTGAGGTCTGCGAGTACGCTGCTTTCAGCCGGGGCTTCAGTTGTTTCTGCCATGGAAGCTGTCACCTCCGAAGTCTGCGATGATTTCTCTGCGGAGGAAGCGCCGTTATTCGCGGAACAGCCGCAGAGTGCGACAGTTCCTGCAATGAGCATAACGCTGATAATGTGTTTTTTCATAATATATCACGTTCCTTTCTGAGGTCTGGGAGTTCTGCCTTGTATCTTGATTTTAGCATAAAATCCCGCGCGATTATATTACGATACGCATAAAAATATCACGTTTTTAGTTTTATTTTATTTCCACTCCGGCTTTCATTCCGGAAGACGAATGATAGTACTTTTCGCGGTACTGCTTCGGCGTGAGCCCGGTTTCCTCGCGGAATTTCTGAATAAAATGGCTGTGGGAGCTGAACGCCAGGAAATTCCCGACGTCCACCGCTTCATACCGGGAATATTTCAGCATCTGGCAGGCGGCGTCTATCTTTTTTTTCAATATATAACGGTTAAGCGTCAGTCCGGTTTCCAAGCGGAACAGTTTTGAAAGGTACTGTACCGAAAGTCCGAGCTCATCCGCAATATCGCTCACCATCAGCTTTTCGTGCAGGTGGTCGTAGACGTATTCCATGCATTTCGTGACCTGATAGCAGTAGCTGCTGCCATTTTTCAGCTTCGCCATACGCTCGGTGAAATCCGTGATAAGTTCGGAATGTATCGCGTTTATCTCCTCTGCGGAAGCCGCAAGGTCTGCTTTCCTTATATACAGGTCGCTGAGATTATAAGCGGTTTCGCGCTCCATTCCGCCCTCAACGCAGAAACGCGTGATGAACGATACAGTTATAACAAGGTGGTATTTCAGATTACGCAGGCGGTCGGTGGAAAGCACGCCGAAACCCTCCCCGCCAAGCGGCGTGGAAAGCGTTCTTGCGGCGTCCATGTCGCCGCGCTTTACCGCCTCGTAGAAACGCATTTCGTTCTCTACCGGAGTGTGGGTCATGGAGTTTTCGCGCATTTCAAATTCTATGCGCGACAGTTCTTTGTGTAGTTCGCTCATGGCAGTTCTCCTTTTTATAAGATAGTATCATTGAATATATTATACAAAAAAATCTCACGTCCGTCAAGCATTTCGGATAAACTGACGATACAAAAGTTAAATTTCTGATATAACGCAGGTTAAGTAAATGCTATAATAAAGACATCAAAGGGACGGACAGCCGAAAAATACGGCAGTCTGCACAACAAAAACGCAATCTGAAAGGAAGAATCACCATGAAAAAGTTTATCTCCGTTATTACCGCCGCTGCCGCAGTTGCAGCCATCTCCGCTACCGCAGGCGCTTACTCCATCAACAAGAACCTTGGCTTCGGCTGGAGCGAAAGCGTGACCATCGGCGCTGAGGAATTCGCAGACGTTACTCCCGACACCACAGTCACTATCACCTACAACGTAAACGAGAGCCTCGCTGACATGGACGGTCAGAACTACTGGTGCATCAAGCCCATGGTGAACGACGCTGGCTGGCCTTTCATCAGCACCCTGAACGGCGCAGTTCTTTCAGAGGGCGGCGACAGCTACACGCTTGAGATGGACAGCTCCTCCATGAGCTTCACTATCCCTGCCGACCAGCTTGAGCTTCTCCAGAATGCAGGCATGGCGATTATGGGTCACGGCATAGAACTGCTTGAGATGACATTCTCCGATGAGCCTGTTGCCGCTCCCGCAGAGAGCGCAGAAACTCCCGCTGATGCCGAGACTCCCGCAGTGGATTCCGCAGCCGCTGAATCTACTGCTCCCGCAAAGGGCAATCCCGACACCGGAGTTTCCGGAATTGCAGCAGTAGCAGGCGCGGCAATTATCGCAGCCGGTGTACTTTTCGCAAGCAGAAGAAAGTAATTCCGTTTATGAAAGGAATGAGCAGGATGAAAAACATCACAAAAATCACAGCGGCGGCGCTTGCGATTTGCTCCGTGCTTGCAGTTACGGGCTGCGAAGAGCAGCAGGCGGCAAGTGGTCCGAATTCCTCCACCTCTCCGGTGCAGGTGGCTTCTTCGGCTGCTACGGCAACCATGAACAAGGAGGACGCGGACAAAATTGCGGAAATCGACATCGGCGCTGAAAAGCTGGAAAACGGCGTTGTAAAGTTCCTCTCATCATGGGATTTAAACCCCGCAGAGGGTCAGCCGATAGCACCCGCTTTGGAGATGTTCCAGAGCCAGTTCGGCGGCAGGATAGAAGATATCAACACTACATGGGACAATCGCTACGACAAGCTTGCGGTGCTGGTGCAGGCGGACGATTCCCCGGATATGTTCAGCGCAGGCGACATGGACGTATTCCCCAAGGGCGCAATCAGTGGAATGTTCGAACCGCTTGATGATTACGTTGATTTCAGCAGCGAGCTGTGGGCACCCATGAGCGCGGTAAACGAGCAGTTTGCGTTCAACGGAAGCCACTATGTAGGCGCTATTGATGTAGAGAGCGACTGCGTGATGTACTACAACAAGAACACTATCCGCGACAATTCCCTTGAGGACCCGGCAGAGCTCCTTAAAGAGGGCAGGTGGACATGGGACGCATTATGGGAAATGATGACAGCGTTCTGCGATGTTGAAGCCGAGAAATATGCTACTGACGGCTGGTGGTTCGAGGGTGGATTTTCCCTTACGACAGGCGTTCCTTATGTCGGCATGAGCGATGGAAAAATCGTGCAGAACCTCGACAACGCATTGCTCGAAAAGGCGCAGACATTCATGCTGAACATGAACACCAACAATCTCCAGTTCCCTAAGGCGCAGTACAACTGGCAGGTTCAGCCGAAGCGTATTGCAGACGGAAAGACCCTGTTCTATCCCGTAGGCCTGTACGCAATGTACCCCTACAACAATTACATTCAGGATTTCGCAAACAATCAGGAAGATGTAATGTTCGTTCCCATGCCCAAATGCGATGACGCCGACGAATATTATCTGCCTGCAAGAGTTTCCGGATTCTCGCTGGTAAAGGGCGCGAAGAATCCCGAGGGCGTAGCCGCTTATCTTAACTGCGCAATGGCTACCCGCGACAGCGAAGCGGCTGTCGAGATTGGAAAGCGCCAGGCATTTGAGGAGTACAACTGGACGCAGGAGCAGTGGGATATGTACCGCCTTGTAAACCAGATGACCGCTGAACACCCTGTTATTGAGATGTACAACGCAGTTTCCTCCAACGTAGCCGACCTCGTCAACAACCCGATGAAGGAATCCTACAACAACGGCGCAAGCTGGACCCAGACCCGTGAAACTATCCGCGCGGCAGTCCAGGCGGAACTTGATTCGGCTAACGAAAAGCTCGCTGAAAAGAGCTGATGATTCAGCCATAACAAAATAGGTTCAGAATGAGTCCGGTTAAATGCCGGGCTCATTCGCATCCTTATGGGAACATGGCAGCTTGATGGTTCGTAAGCGTATCAGATTGAAAAGACGGGAATCGTATTACAGCTGGTCGTCTCTAAAAACCTCATATGAGCGAAAATGTATAGTGCGCGCCATTTTCCCTTTTCAAACCGTTTTTTAAAAGTGCCCCTATGTAACAGGGTGATAAGTTTGGCTCTTGTCAACTGGCTGCGCTAAGCCCTTTATAACGGTGGGCAACATTTATCAGACAGCGTTGCCATTGACTTCTTGCGCAGTTGCGGTTGAGGAAGCTCTCAAGGGCTGATAACACCACGCAATAACAAAAAGAATACGGCGGTGGGCAATGCTCGCCGCCGTATTTATTGTCATAAAAAGTGCGCGAAAGCGGCGGCTATATCGGCTGCCGCTTCGTTTTATCGTGCTATTATTAAGATATTACCTAAAATGTCCCGTTTTTTTGTTGACAAAGACTTACATAAATGCTATAATAAATTGAGAAATGCGACTTTTTTCACCTATAACATAGCAAATTATCTTTTTTTAGCACACTTTATGTACTGTATTCTAGTCGGCGCAGACCGATAAAATGTTGCATGACTGCCTGTAGTTCACAGCTTACAGACCTGCCGCGGCAGGCCGCAAATAAAGGAGGAAACACTATGGCACTAATTGATGTGGTAGAATGGGCGCCGCAAAACAACGCGGAATTTGCACACCGTCACCCGCACAACAACCTGAGTACGGGTACACAGCTCATCGTGCGCGAGTCGCAGGAAGCTGTATTCTTCTCAAGGGGACAGATACTCGGTAAGTTCGGGCCGGGGTCGCATACTCTTTCTACGCAGAACCTTCCCCTGCTGAGAAATCTCTTTGGCATTCCGTTTGGCGGAAAGAACCCCTTTACCGCCGAGGTGTGGTTCGTAAACAAGACAGCCCCGCTCAACATCGACTGGGAAACCACCACCATGAGATACATGGACCCCGACTACGGGCAGATGCTCCCGCTTATCGCAAAGGGGCGCTACGGTCTTAAGGTAATGGACGCGGAAAGATTCCTCATAAACCTTGTCGGCACAAAGGTCTCCTTTACGGCGCAGGAGCTTACCGACCACTTCAAGGGCGCTATGATTGCCAAGACAAATTCGTCCATAATTGCCTTTATGAGCGCCAACCGCGTTGGTATAAACAGCATTGCAATGCACCTCGACGACCTCTCAAAGTTCATTAAGCAGCCCATGTCCGAGTTCTGGGAGACTTACGGTTTCGAGCTTGCAGGCTTCTACATCACCGAGGTGAACCTTGACACATCCTCCCCCGAGGGCAGAAAGATATCCGAGGCAATGTCCGACCGCTCCGCGCAGGCTATCGCGGGCTACACATGGCAGCAAAAGCAGTCGTTCGACGTTGCGGGAAAGGCCGTAAACAACAACTCCTCCATGGGCATACTGGGCGTTGCCATGATGACGGGCGCGTTCGCAGGGGGCAACTCCGCAGGCGGCGTAATGCAAACCCCTCCGCAGAACCAGTACGCGTTCGGCCAGCAGGCGCAGAGCTTCGGCGCGCCCGCGCAGGGGATTACGCGCAAGGAGGTCTTCTGCTCAAACTGCAGCAAAAAGTTCTCGGCGGACTCCGCGTTCTGCCCGCACTGCGGCAACAGGTACAACCCCTGCCCCATGTGCGGCGCAGACAACTCGCCAAAGGCGACAAGGTGCGTTACGTGCGGGTCAATGCTCGCGTCGGGCGCGCCCGCCGACAATATCTGCTCCAAATGCCACAACCCCGTACAGTTCGGTCAGAAGTTCTGCCCGATATGCGGAAACAAGCTTATGTGACGTGGGGGGCGCTATGAATAAACAGGGTATTTCAATTGCAGGACTTATCGTATTTATTTTCGGCGCATTGGTACTCGCTGCGGCGTTTGCGCTGCTCGCGCCGCTGTTTTTATTCGCGCAGGCGAAATACTGTTTTGCGTGCATAAGCGTTTCTACGGCGTATATAATGTATTTTCTCCCTGTGTTCGCAGGGGGAATACGCGGCAGCTTCGCAAACCTTGCGGTAAGCGGGACGTTATACTACCGCGCCGTTGCGGCGTATACCGCGCTTACCGTTGCGAACGTCGTACTTGCGTTTTTTGTGCTTCCGCTGCCGCTGTCTGTCGTTATTCAGGGCGTGGGGCTGTTCATTCTTTTAATAAGAATATGCGCCGCGCTTTTCACAAAGGAACACATAAACGCCGCAGAGCGCAGCGAGGAAGCGACAAGAGCGCTCGTTACGGAGCTGCGCGGCAAGGCGGGCAGTCTTACCGCGATAACCGCCGCGCTTGACAGGACAAACCCGCTGCGTGTACGCGCGGAGCGCCTTGCGGAAAATATGCGCTACCTCTCCCCCGCTACAAGCGCTCAGGCGCACGAGCTTGAACGCAGGCTCGCGACCATTCTCGACACCATTCTCATGGACGGCGCGCTGCGTGCGGATAACGCCGCCGCAAACGCGTCGCTTATGAAAAAATTCGACGATTTTGACGCGGTTTACAGAGAACGCAAGAGTATTCGCTAAGAAAAAGGAGCAACGACATGACGGGAAAGATTTTTAACGGCTCATCAAACATTTATCAGGACCAGGCGAAAATCCTTTTTGACTATTACAAGTCGGCAGCGGAAACCATCGTCGCAGCCGAAATGGAGGAGGAGCAGAACAGGCGCGACCTCGTAATGCAGCGCGACTGGATGCTCGCCGAGCGCGACAGGACAAAGAAGCTCTCGACAATCATGTTCATACTCTCCATTCTCATCGTTCCTATTGTAATAGGGCTTATACAGCTCTCCAAAAGCAAAAAGTTCCGGCAGGAGGCCGACCGCTTCGACGCAATGATAGCCGAGAGCGACGAGCGCTACCGCAATATCCGCAGGGAGTACAGAGTGGACAAGATAGGCGTGGTGTACGTTCCCGTGGCGACAAAAGTGCCGTTTGAGGACAAGAGCATAGTCCTCGACCACACGGGCGCAGTCGCTGAAACGGACTTTAACCTGAACGTACTCAACCAGCCCGACGACTTTCAGGAATCAGTGCAGCAGCTGTCCGAAATGCTTGACAAGCTGCCCGTTGTTGAAAACAACAGCATTGCTGAAAGCGTAAACACCGCAGATTACTCAACGTCCATACAGAACGTCACGCTCTACGACTACATGGGTACGATAGACCGACAGGTAAGAAACATCAGCTATCTCTTAGGCGACAGCAGCAACGCTTCGGTAAGGATACCCGTAGTAGACCCCGCGGGCAGCAACGCTCAGTACCTGCGCGATTTTTCCACCACCGACACGGGTTCGCACAACGTTGTAAAGGTGTTCGACGTGAACTTTGACGAGCGCCTCGAGAAGTTCGCCTCGCTCAACGCCCTTAAGGACCAGATAAAAACCACGGGCGACGCGGACAGCAACGAGTACATAAAGCGCCTTATGAGAAGGCTCGCGGACTCCGTGCAGCTCCTCACCAAAACAAAGCTCTCCTCGCAGAGCAGGCTCGTAAGCTACACCTCGTCCATATTCGACCTTGTTCTCAAGGCGGGCTACACGCAGTACTCCCCCGCGCTCGAGGCGGAGGAGATAGAGCGTGCGCGCGCGGAAAACCTGTTCGACTATCACACCGCCGTAAACGACTACGTTCCGTTCTCGCTTAAAGCAAGCTCCGAGGTCAAGTACGAGCTGTTTTCGGGCAGCTGGATAGCCGAGGACGGCTCGAGAACCTCAATGCCGTTCGGTCTGCACCAGATAGACGAGGAGATTTTCATGCCCGTTATCGCGGCGCTCATGGAAGAAAACCGCGTTGAGAGAATGAAAATCTACAACAATATCGACGACCAAAAGAGAATGTATGTAGACAGGTGGAAGGCCGAGATAGGCAACTACTTCAGAGACAACCGCAAGGCTGCGGACGACCTTATCACGCATATGCGCGAAACCTACGCGGACTACATGAACGCGTTCAATATGTACCGGTCCCTGCTTAAGACAAGCGATTCCATGAACGCGGGGCAGAGCCTGTCCGACAAGATATCGGGCAGCGAGGTAAAGGAGCTGGACGCGCAGGCGGAGATGATAGAGGGCTTCGAGGTGCAGGCTTCTGCGTGCAACAAGCAGCAGGAGGAGTTCGCGGACTTTATGGACAGGATAAACGAGAGCATAGACGAAAGCACGAAGCAGTTTGAGTTTATCGAGTATTTCGAGGGGTCGCTGAGAGATTCCATGGCGCACGATACCGCTATAGCGTTCTCAGGGGTAAACTCGCTTGACCCGCGCCGCAGAAGCCTTGTCGGCGTAAGTCCGCTTGTCGCAAACAACGCCGAGCTTCTCCCCGAGCCTGTGATAAGCCCCGACGTGTTCGACAACATACAGACCGACCTTGTGCAGAAAGTCAACAGCAGCATAGGCAAGCCTTATTCTGTAAAACTCGGAAAGCCCGAGAACGCGCCGCAGGCTTCAGAAGCAGGCGCAGCGCAGCCCGTTATGGCACAAACCGCGCCCGAGTCAAACGGCGCGCCCGCAGCTCAGGCAGGCGCAGCGCCCGACGGCTCACCCCGTAATGAAAGCGAGGTTTACGAATAATGGCTGACTTCAATTTCGTTGTTGATACAAACCCGATGGCAGACTCCATTTCGAGCGTTTCCAACCATGTTACGGCGACGACGACGGCTGTCGTTGCAATGCAGGCGGCGGTTATCGCCTCCGAAAAGCAGTCGGCTAACAGGATATGCCAGAACGTGGACAAGGGCTTTTACAGCCTTATACGCTCCCAGCTTACTATGAAGCTCTCCGACGCCTACACAGAAATGCAGGCGAAGCTCGCGCTGCTCACCGAGTACAGCAAAACGCTGCAGAAAACGCAATCGCGCATGGAGAGCGATTATTTCCGCGTAAGGCGGCAGTATCAGCAGATATTCAAAGGACTCGACAAGGCGCTCTCCACCCGCGTTTCGCAGCTCGACAAGGACGCCGTGGGCATTGCGGACGCAAGGAAGAAAATGATACTCGGTATGTTCGAGCGCCATGTTCCCGAAACGCTCGTAACGTCTGCGGAGGTGGACTCCTCGAACCAGCAGATAGCGACAGCAAGAATAAAGGACAAGACGGGGCGCTCGCTTGACAATCTCGCGGGCAAGGTCGCGGAAAACCGGTCTTACCGCCGGCTTATGGACGCCATGCTCGACAAGAACACCTCTGAAACCGTTCAGCAGGAGTATATCCCCGTGGTGTTTTCTTCCAAGCAAAGCTCTGTCGTTACCGACTCGTACGTAATGACGCTTAATTTTCCCGAATACCTCCCCGAGCAGATAAGCAGCAACATATCCCTAAACATTCTCAGCCGCGAGGAGCTTTTCGCAAACGACGGCAAAACGGATTTCGAGAAAAAGACAGTTTCCGAGGAGTTTCAGGCGCTTGTCGCTTCCTCAGGGCTTGACGGGAGAGTTACCGAGCAGATAATGCGCCTGTTCCGCGAAGGAGGCTGCTGATGAGTTACACAAGAAGCTATTCCTCCTCTGTCAGCATAAGCGGCTCTGTAACGGTAAACTACCCCGCAAGCGAGCATGGCGGCTCTGTAACCGTGCCTTACAGGGATACCGTCCCCGTAGATATCAACGTCACGGTGGACACCACGCCGTTCGACGCCAGCGTTAGCAGCGCGAACCTCAGCGTAGACGGCCTTACAGCCTCCGTTGCAGCCATGAACGCCGCAAACTGCGCCGCTATCGCACAAAGCGCAAAGCAGGTATCTGACAGCATTATAAACGGCTTTTACGGGCTTATCCGCAATGACATCACCACAAAAAAGAGCGAAACCAAAACTGTCATTCAGACCAAGACCGCACTGCTTCTCGAGCATTCCAAGGCTATGGGAGAAAAGCACACCAGAATGCTTGCGGACTTCGAGCGCGAAAAAGCAAAGTACGGCATGGTGTTTTCCGAGCTTGACAAGGAGCTTGAAAGGCGCGTGACCGAGCTTGACAGGGCGGCATTCAGGCTCAGCAGAAAGGTAAGGGGCGACGTTGTCGTAAAGCCCTATCTCACCGTTGCAGCAGACGCCGCAGACCGCCTGAGCGCAGGCGGCGCAGACGGCGCAGGCAGCAATATCGCCGTGGCAAGCCTGCGGCAGAAGGTTTCCGCAGTACTTCACAATCTCAACGAGTCGCTGCGCAGCAACCTGCTTTACCGCCACATGATGCGCAACTCCCTGTGGAACAGGAGCGTTGACGAAAAAATGCAGCAGGACTATGTTCCCGCCGCGTACTGCATTCACGAGGATATCTCCTCCCCGCAGTACGTGTGCAGCTGCTACACCTCTGACAGCGCCGCAAAGCAGGACATTCTCGCAAAGGTAAGCTCATACGCCTGCACAAGCTCCGCAGGCGAATCAAGGGCGATACCCGAGGAGGAGCAAAAGCTTATCGAGCAGGCGTTTTCAAACATTGTTCAAGACAGCTATATGAGCAAAATCGACCGCACCGAGTACGAGGAGCGCGTATTCTCCGAGATATACAGGCTGTGGAAAACGGACTATCCGCGGCTTAAACAGATATAACGAACGATTCAGGAGGAGCAGATGGAAACATTACGTGAGATAAGATTTGACGACAACGACATTTTCCTTAAAGATAATATCGTAAAAACAAGCATACTTCCGCAGGCCGCAAAGGACCTCAAGCGCAACATCAAGATACAGTCGAACACGTTCTTCGAGGGCGGCGTTTTCGGCAATAACATCGAAATACTCGACGGCGGCAGCGTGTTCAAGGGCGCGGTATTTGCGAACACCGAGCTTCATATAAGCACGTCTATGGCGGGCAAGATACAGTTCAACAAGGCTGTGGCAAGCGCTGAGAGCATTGCGGCGCTTGTAACGTCGGGCAAGGTTATTTTCGGCTCGGACGTCAACGCTCCGTCTGTACGCCTTAAAAACTGCTACGTTGGCGGCAGCGTTTTCGGCAACGAGGTTTACCTTGAAAACTGCGTTGTACTCGGCGGCGTTTTCGCCACGAAAAGTATAAGCATAACTAACTGCGTGTTCGGCACGTTCAATGCGCCAAGCGTGGAGCTTTCGGGCGTGAACTATATGCTCTACCCCGCCGCGTTCTCTGTTGAGCCGCTGCAGTTCCTGCCGCAGACGGAGCTATACAACATCTCCATGGCTCACCTCGGCGCGCTTTTCAAGGGCGACCCGCAGGGCGAGAACACGGGCAAAATCCGCATGGATATCGAGGACGACCACCAGCGCACCGTGCTGCTTGACAACGCGGACGGCTCTACCACCACGGTAAACAGCTATTCGGTTTCGGGCAGACTTCTTGTAGCGGACCTTATAGACTTTGAAAAGCTTGAGAATCACTTCCTTATAGGCGCGGGCGCGCTCAACAGCCAGATACTCAAGGTTTACTCACTCACTAAGGCGGACGGCGAAAAGTCCGAAGCGCTTACAGTAGACAACATCTCGGACTTCTTCTTCAAAATCATTTCGAGCGAGATTCAGATACAGGATATTTCGGGCGAGATTAGCTTTAACGACCTTAAAAAGGCGTTTGAGTAAGGGCGACATTCACACAAAAATACGGCAGCCACAACGGCTGCCGCTTCTATTATAATAGGGGATTATCGCAAGGCAGGCACGGACGCCGCGAAGCCAAGCTTACACGTTCTTACTTAAGCTCCACCACAGTAACCCCTGCCTCGCCCTCGCCGTACTCGCCAAGGCGGTAGCTTTTAACGCTCGGGTTGGTTTTAAGCGCCTGATGAACCGCCGCGCGAAGCGCTCCCGTACCCTTGCCGTGGATTATCGTTATCGTGGACAGCCCGCTCATCTGCGCGCTGTCTATAAAGCGCTCCACCTCGAGTACGCCCTCATCGCCCATCATGCCGCGAATGTCAAGCTCCATGCCGCCGCGGCGTGTCATGTTGGATGTGAGCTGCTTCTTTACCTTGCCGCCCGTGGGCTGCTGCTTCTTTTTGTTGTCGATAAGGCGCAGGTTCTTCTGATTTGTCTTTACCCTCATCATGCCCACCTGCACATAGCACACGCCCGACATATTCGGGACGGTAAGCAGGCTGCCCTCGCGCTTGGTATCCGCGAGCATTACAAGGTCGCCCGCCTTAAGCGGCCGCGGCAGCACGTAGTCCTCTGCCCTGCGCTCCACAACGGGGTTCGCCTCGTCGTGCATTCGGTCAAGCTCGCGGTTTACCCTGCTTTTGGCGTCGGAAAGCCCCTTGCGCAGCGCTTCCTTGTCCCTGGTCTTTTTAAGCTCCTCAAGCTCGTTCAGCAGCAGGTCGGAGCGCGCGCGCGTTTCGGAGATTATGCTCATTGCGCGCTGACGTGCGCCCTCAAGCTCCTTTTCCTTCTGCGCTTCAAGCGCGGAAAGCTTCTGCTTAAGCTCGTCCTCGGTGAGCCGCGCGTTGCGCTCGGACACCGCCACGCTCTCTTTAAGCGCTTCAAGCTCCTGCCGCGAGCGCTCCAGCGCGTCCACCACCTGCTCAAAGCGCTTGTTCTCGGTGCTTACAAGCTCCTGCGCGCGTGAAATAACGTGCTGCGGCATTCCGAGCCTCTGCGATATTGCGAACGCGTTTGATTTTCCGGGAACGCCCACCACAAGCTTATACGTCGGGCGCAGCGTTTCAACGTCGAACTCGCAGCTCGCGTTCTCAACGCCATCGGTTTCAAGCGCGAACATCTTCACCTCCTGATAGTGCGTCGTTGCAAGAACCCTGCTGCCGCGCGCGTTAAGCTCAGTCAGCACGGACACGGCAAGCGCCGCGCCCTCGACAGGGTCTGTGCCGCTGCCAAGCTCGTCTATCAGCACAAGGCTGCGGTCGTCCGCGTGTTCGAGGATATACACCACGTTCGTCATATGCGAGGAGAACGTGGACAGGCTCTGCTCAATGCTCTGCTCGTCGCCTATGTCAACGTAAATACTGCCGAACATTCCCACATAACTCCCGTCGGAGGCGGGAATCATAAGCCCGCACATAGCCATGAGCGTCAGCAGCCCGACAGTCTTTATGGAAACCGTTTTACCGCCCGTGTTCGGGCCTGTGATGATAAGGCAGCCGTACTTCTCCCCTATTTCAACGGTTATCGGCACGGCGGTGTCGGGGTCGAGCAGCGGGTGGCGCGCGGCGTTAAGCACCACGTTCGGTTCTTCGCATATTTTTGGCGTGATGGCGCGCATCTTCGCGCCGAGGTTCGCCTTTGCAAAGTACATCTCCAGTATAAGCGAAATGCGCAGGTTCTCCGAAATGCTCTCCGCGCTGCCCGCTATCTGCTCGGACAGCTCGCGCGTGATACGCTCTATCTCCGCCTGCTCCTTTGCCTTAAGCACGCGTATCTCGTTGTTCGCTTCAACCACGCTCATGGGTTCTATAAAGAACGTCTGCCCCGTTGCAGAGGTGTCGTGTACAAGTCCCGGGACGTCGTTCTTATGCTCGCTCCTTACAGGCACGACATAGCGCCCGTCGCGCATGGTGACAAGGTTCTCCTGCAAAAACTTCTGCGTGTTCTTGTTTTTGAGCATTGCGTCAAGCTGCTCGCGGATATGCTGCCCCTGCCGCGTAATGCGCTTTCTTATTGAAGACAGCTCCGCGCTCGCTGCGTCGGACATCTCCTCCTCGGAGATTATGCTGACCGATATGCGCTCCTCTAGCGCCTTAAGCGGACAAAGCCCGTCAAAAAACTCCGCAAGGGAGTTTTCTATGCCCTCGCACTGGCTGTACCACGAAGCGAGCGCAGCCGTTTCGCGCAGCACGTCCGCCGTGTCAAGCAGCTCCCTGAACGACAGCATACTGCCCGACTTCGCACGCTTAATGCTGCCCGAAATGTCCTTTATCCTGCGGAATCTCGGCGTTCCGAACCTTGACGAGAGCGTGAACGCGTCGTCCGTGCGCGAAAGCTCCGTGCGCACCTTGTCTATGTCGTTCTGCGGCTTTAGTTTAAGCGCGCGTTCGCGGCAGACGTCGCTCCACGTCTGCTCCGCGAGAAGCTCAAGTATCTTGTCAAGCTCGAGCTTTTTGTAGTATTTGTTCATATATTTCAGCCCCTCTCCCGCTGAACTGTCGCGCGCTCGGGGAGCGGCTTATACCGCCCGCACGAAACGCACTCTGAATCTCTCTTATTGTTGACTTTACCGCACTCGCAAAGCCACACGTCCATGTCCGCAAGCCCGCCCGCCTGCTTCGCCTTAAATACGCGCAGACTCCTTGTGCGCTGTATTTTTTCACCGCCAAGCCGCCTGTTGAGCGCTTCAAGGCTCAGCACCGCCGCAAGTATCGCCGCAAACGCGGGAATATCGAGCGTCAGCGGAATCACCTTAGAATGCTCCATGCTGAACCCAACGAGCCTTGCAAAGCCGTTCTTTGCGCCCAGCAAGTACCGCGCGCAGTAGTAGATATGCCCGAGCGTCATGAGCGCGTCAAGCGCAGCCACAAGCACGCCCGAGTAACCAACGAAGCCCAGCACCGTTATTTCGTCGGGGTCCCGCGCGACGGGCTGTACGGTTGCAGGCATGCTGTCGGCGTTCTCGCGCAGGCTTTTTGCAAGCCACGCGTTTGTCCATACGCCGCAGTAAAACTCTATGTCCTCCTGCGAGCGCGACGAGCAGAACGCCCTTAAAAACTCGCCGCGGTCCTCGTAGTCGAGCGCGCGCTCCATAAGCAGCGCTATGCGGTCATTCCGCTTCTGCTCCTCCTCGGTCAGGTGGAAGCTCGGCACGGATACGCTCTCCGCCTGCTGCACGGGCGCGGGCGGCGCGGTTATCTTTCTGTAAAGAGTAAGCCCGCCGATACAGCACCACGCAAGGTGAAAAAGGCACGCGGCGGTTATCACAAGCGCGCAGATGAACGGCTTGTTCCTCTGCTTTGCAAACGTTTCGTCCGCGCGCAGCCGCTCCGAAAGCGTTATCGGCGTTGTTTTCTGCCCGCAGACGGGGCAGCGCTGCGTTTCACCATGCAGCGGCTCATAGCAAAGATTGCAGAACCGCTCGTCCAGCATATAGCCCATGTCTTACTCCTTTCAGACGTCAGAGCGCGGCTATCTCCTTTATACCCGAGCTTTCAAGGTAGAACGGATAGCCGTCCATATCAACAAAATACACGAGAACGCCGCCCTCCTCGAGCGGGTTGTCCTCCGTCCCCGTGATGTAGCCCGTTATCTGCTCGCCCTCGTCGGTCGTGCATACTACGTTTTTTCTGATATACTGTTCAAATCTGTTCATTTTCTTCTCCCCATGTATCGCTCTCCGTCGGGAAAGCGAGCGTTTTGTAATATCTCAGCGCCCCGAAGCTACGCTCCGTCCTGCGCAGAAAGTACCTTTCCGCAAGCCGCGAAAGCTGCTTCAGCGCGTCCCCCTGCGCCGTAATCTTAAAGCACCCCTCAAGCGGGGAAAACACAATGCCGCGCATTGCAAAAAGCGTCTGCGGGAGCAGCAGCTCATGCTCGCCGCCGTACTCCCTGTCAAAGCAGTCCCCGCAGAAAATCTCGCCCGTGTCGGGCAGAAAGAACATCTGCTCATGCTCGTAGCGCCCGCAGTTGGCGCACGCGGTAAGGTCCGGCGTAAAACCCAGTATGCACGAGTACCGCAGCTCGAACGCCGCGCGCACAAGCTCGGCTTCCCTGCGTGAAAGCTCGTAAAGCGCAATCGCCATAAACCGCACAAGGCTCTCCCCGCGCGGCGAGCTTTGCCGCTGCTCCGACGGCGTGCAGAAGCGCACCGCCTGCGCGAAATAGCTCGCAAGCGCCAGCCGCTCAATGTCCTGCCCCAGCGTGTGGAAGCTGTGTATAGGCTTTGCGGAGTTTACCGTGTACCTGCCCTTTGAGCTGTTAAGGCAGAACGTTGAGTAGGAAAAGAGCGCCGCGGACGACAAAAGGCTGCTGTTGAGCTTTTTCGCGCCGTGCGCAGTAGCCTCGATTAGCCCGCATTCGTCGGTAAGTATGTCTATAAAGCAGCTGTTTTCGCCTATCTCGCGCCGCCCCACTACAATGCCGTCGTAGGTATGCAGCATACCCGTTCACCCGCCTTACTCGTCCGCAAGCCCCATGTCCATGATGAAGCGCTCGCGGTTGCGCCAGTCCTCCTTGACCTTGACGAAAAGCTTAAGGTTTACTTTCGCGCCCAGAAGCTCCTCCATGTCCTGCCGCGCAAGCGTGCCTATCTGCCGCAGGCGCTCGCCGCCCTTGCCTATTATCATGCCCTTGTGGCTGTCCTTTTCGCAGATTATAACCGCGCCTATGTCGATTATTTCGGTGTCCCCGCGCATACGCGGCGAGAACTGCTCTATCTCAACCGCCGTACCGTGCGGAATCTCCTGCTGCATGGTCCACAGTATCTTCTCGCGTATCATCTCCGCGCACATAAACCGCTCGGTGCGGTCCGTCGCTATGTCCTCGGGGAAGAAATGCTCGCCCTCTACCGCGTAGCGCTCGAGTACGGGCAGTATTTTGTCGGTATTTATGCGGTTCTTTACGCTTATCGGTATTACCTCCGCAAAGTCGTAAAGCGCGCTGTATTGCTCTATCACGGGCAGAATGTCCGCCTTGTCGCGCAGCAGGTCTACCTTGTTCAAAAGCAGCACCACGTCCGTTCCGTGCGCGGCGAACGAGCGGATAAGCTCCTGCTCCGTAGCTGATATCTTCTTCGTGACGTCCGCCATGAGTATAGCGCAGTCAACGTCGTCAACGCTTGTGCGTATCGACTTCACCATATGCTCTGAGAGCTTGGTGCGCGCCTTGTGCATACCGGGCGTGTCTATAAACACGAACTGCGTATCGCCCTTTGTAAGCACGCCGTTTATGCGGTTGCGCGTGGTCTGCGGCTTATCGGATACTATAGATACCTTTTCGCCCACAAGCAGGTTTGTAAGCGAGCTTTTGCCCGCGTTCGCCCTGCCCGTTATCGCTATAAATGCGTTCTTCGTCATTGTTCTTCTTCCTTTCGCGCTGAGCGCTTGTACACAAGCCTGAACTCCTCCGCCACAACAAGCTCGCCGCCGCTAAGTCCCGCGTGGTTCTCGCGCCACGCCCCGGCAGAGCCGTCCTCGCGCTGCATAAGCTCGTGCGGCAGCTCGTCCGCGCGCAGGATATGCACCGCGAACGTCTGCACAGCGCACACAGGCTCGCCGTATATGTCCGTTATCGCGGTGTAGTCGCCGCGTTTGGGCAGCGGCTCGCCCGCGTTGTCGTACTCGCTTTTAAGGCGCGCTGCGGCGCGTTTCTTGCCGCGCGTTACAAGCTTCAGCTGTGCGCGCGCGCTTTCCTCGTCCGCGCCAAAGCAGCGGAACGCGCACCGCGTATCCTCGGGCAGCGCCTTAGCGGCGATAAACTCCCGCAGAAAGCGCTCCTGCACCTCGGCTATGTGCGCCTTAAACATATCGGGGCGCTTTGCCGCAGTCACCTTTAGCGCCGCGCTGTGCTGCCACGCCGCAACCGTGCTGTGGTCGCCCGAAAGCAGCGTTTGCGGCACGCCGCGCCCGCGCCAGACCTCGGGGCGGGTGTACTGCGGGTATTCAAGCAGGCCGCCCTCGTGGCTTTCTATGCTGTATGCGTCCTCGTTCGGCAGCACGCCCTTTTGCAGCCGCGCCACCGCGTCCGCAAGAATAAGCGCGGGCAGCTCTCCGCCCGTAAGCACATAGTCGCCCACGGAAATCTCCTCCACGCATAGCTCGTCAAGCACGCGCTGGTCAACGCCCTCGTAATGCCCGCAGAGAAGCACAAGCCCCTCCTCGGCGGCAAGCTCCTTTACCTTTGCCTGCGTGAGCGTTTCCCCCTGCGGCGACATATAGATAACGCGCGGCGGGGTCTTGTGCTGCGCGCATATCGCCTTAACGCAGTCGTAAACGGGCTGCGCCTGCATTACCATACCCGTGCCGCCGCCGTAGGGCTTGTCGTCAACGCGGTTGTGCCTGTCCTCGGTAAAGGCGCGGATATCGTGCGCGTAAATCTCAATAAACCCGTTTTTTATGCCCCGCCCGACTATGCTCTCGCCGAAAACGGCGGCGCACATCTGCGGGAAAAGCGTCGCTATGTCAATCCTCATCGCCGTTCTCCGCGCCCTCGAACAGACCCGCAAGCGGCCGTATGAGCATTTCGCCGCCCTCAACGTCGGTGCTAATCACAACCTCGTCAATGCACGGGAACATAAGCTCCGTGCCGTCTGGCTGGCGCATGGAGTACACGTCGCTCGCGCCGTTCTGGTAAACGTCGGTTATTTTGCCGTATACCCTGCCCGTGTCGGCGTCCTTTACGGTAAGCCCGATTATGTCCTGTATGAAATACGTTCCCTCGTCAAGCCGAGCGTCGTTTCTGTCCATGTAAAGGGTCTTGCCAATTAGCAGGTGCGCCTGCTCCACGGTGTCAACGCCCGCTATTTTAATTACAACAACGTTTTTGTGCGGGAACGCCCGCTTTATCTCAACGGGCTTTTTTCCCCCGTCAAGGTAAAGCGTGCCGAACTCGCACAGAACCTCTGCGCTGTCGCAGTAATACTGGCAGCGCACCTCGCCGCGTATTCCCTGCGTAGCCACGATTTTTCCTATTTCAAGAAACTGTTTCATTTAAATCTCCCTTATTCAAGCACGTCGCCGCAGCCGTTCTTTTCAAACCACTTAACGGCGTAAGAGCAGGTAAGCCTCGCCTTAAGCCCGCGCTCACGCAGAACGTCCACAAGCGCACGCATAAGCTCGCCCGCAGCGCCCTGTCCGCGCAGGCGCTCGTCAACAAACGTGCGCGTTACCTCAACCGTGCCGTTTCCGCGCGCGGGGAACTCCACCGCCGCCATCGCCTCGCCGTTCTCGCCGTAATATGCTATTCTCTCGTTTTCGTATGTGAGCTTCATGTAAGCCTCCTTGTTCAGAACTCGGGCGCGTCGCTCGGCGGGTCTATCTCGTAGACCTCGACGTAGAGTATGTCCCTTATGCGCAAAAACTCCGCCTCGGGCAGCGGGTCGGGGTAGGACAGCAGCGCAAGCTCAATGCTAGGGTATTCCGCAGAAAATGCGGGCTGGTAGTAGGTGAACGGGTTCACGCAAAAGCCAAGCCGCTTGTAGAACTCCGTGCGGCGCTCCGCTTCCCCGCTCTGCGCGGCGGGTTCGGCTTCAAGCACTATAGGCCTGCCCTCTCGCCGCATAAGCTCGTGCATAAGCTGCGAACCCATGCCCATGTCGCGCAGCTCCTGCGCCACTGCGAAATGCTCGAGAAAAATAAAATCGCCAAAATCGTAGTAGTTCATGAACGCGGCTATCTTCCCGCCGCGCAGCCCCTCGCGCGCAAGGCACAGGCTGCGGAAGCCCTCTCGCTCAAACTCGCGGTAGTGAAGCCGCCTGCTCCCGCGCTCCGTCGGCGGGAACGAATACTCCATTATCTCAAAAAGCTCGGAAAACCTCTCCTGCGGCATCGGGTTTTCGCGGCTGTATACGGTTATTCCTTCCATGGTATCTCCTTTGCAAAGTGTTACACATACAGTATAATTATACCCCAAAAACGCGATTATGTCAATACAAAAATAGGCGGGAATCGCGTTCCCGCCGCAGTTTATTGTATTTTTTTCGTTTTTTGTGCGGGTGTTTTTGCGCAAACGCCCTTGAACTTTACGCACATATATGATATAATCGTTTATAAGACTTATTTTCAGGAGGGCTTATGGACTACAAGGACTTGGTTGGCGCGATAAAACGGTACGGCTCGTCGGAGCGCGACATATGCCGCGCTATTTTAGGACTTCCCCCCGAAAAGATAAGCGAGCGCGTTATACTCGCGCCGTGGTGGGAGGCTGACGTAATGCCTGCACTCGGAAAAGCGTCGTACCTTAAAGCGTCGTATGCAGACGACTCCATACGTATCTGGGACGTTGAAAACGGCAGCTCGCACATAACTTACATAAAAACAGGCGTAGGAGCGCCCGTGCTTATGGACGCCGTTCTTGCGCTCGGCATTACCCCGTGCAGGCGCGCGGTTTTTGTCGGCTCTGTCGGGGCGCTTGACGGGAATATCGCTATCGGCGATATCGTCGTTCCCGAGTACAGCGTAAGCGGCGACGGCGCAAGCCGCTACATTTCAGCGGACTCGCTGCGGCGCGACTCGTTCGGCAGTAAGGCGTACCCCGACAAGGCGCTGAACGGCGCTTTGCTGTCCAGCGCGCGCGAAATATGCGCGCAAAACGGGGTCGGCTGTCATGTCGGCATAACGTTCAGCGTTGACACGATTTTCGCGCAGTACGCGCACCTCGGCGAAATAACCGCGCATAACTGCAATACCATAGAAATGGAAACCGCCTGCGCGTTTAAGGCGGCGGAGCTTGCGGGGTTCTCCCTTGCGGCGCTCTTAAGCGTTTCGGACAACACCGCAGCCCGCAAATCCCTTATAAGCGGCAGAACCGAGCAGGAAAAGCTCTACAGAAAGCGGGTAAGGAACGTGATTTTCCCGAAAATAATTCTGAAAACATTGTGCGGCGAATAAAGCGTGCGGGGGAATGAAAGTTCCCCCCGCATCAGACCGTCGAAAAACCCCCATACGGGGGTTTTCCGACGGGACATCCGCACTGCGCGCACGGTTTGACGGCTTGCC
>CAKSIT010000027.1 GCA_934462925.1 uncultured Oscillospiraceae bacterium
CATGCTTATTTGTTTGTTCATACTTTTATTATATCACTTTGGTAATTCTGCGTCTACTCGTTTTGTGCGGTATTGCCCTAATAATATTGTCAATTCATTTTTTTAGAAAATGCTGATTTGCCAAAGTATAAATGAAAAGAGATTATTTCATACTGTATATTATTGTGAATAGTGCAACGCTGCGTTGCACAATTTATGGAGGTAGCTTATGACAAATAGAATCATTACCGATATTTCCGATTACATATTTGTATCCGATGAACCGCAAAAGGTGGATGCGATATTCCTGCTGGGTGGTTCTCACCCCGAACAGCCCGAATATGCCGCAGAATTGTATCGTAAAGGTATGGCTGAATGGCTTGTTACGTCAGGTGGAGTAAGCGTTAAAGCTGACAAGTGGCACGGTGTACGTTCCAAAGCAGACATTTATGACGGTGATTATCATTCCGACTGTGAATTCTTTACAGATGTTTTGGTGAAAAACGGTGTCCCGATAACAGCAATTATTGAAGAAAACAAATCGGGGCATACCCGTGATAACGCTTTTTTATCCCGTGAAGCTGTTGACAAAAAAGGGATAGAGATAAAAACAGCAATTATTGTCTGTAAAGCCTTTCACGCACGCCGATGCTTAATGCTGTATCAGATGGCGTTCTCGAATGTTGACATAAAAGTTTGTCCTGTCCATTGCTACAACATTACCAAGGAGAATTGGTATAAAACCGAAAAAGGCACAGATCGTGTTCTTGGCGAGCTTGCACGATGCGGAAATCAGTTTGTTGGGGATATTAAGCATTATCTTGAAATTATGTAAAAATGTGGTGATTTGCAATGAGCAACAAATCATCATCAGAAATATCAGCAAACGAAGTGCCTTTCGGGAAAAACTGCCGCAGAAGTCCATTGGTATTTTCATTCGTGCCACGCTGCCAGGGCGAGTAAGGGTCGCAGAAATAAACTTTCATACCGGTTGCTTCGGTAAGCTCTTGATGAGCCGCAAATTCTTTCCCATTGTCCACGGTAAAGCTTTTCTTCAGCTTGTCGGGAATAGAGGAAAAGGCTTTAATAGTTGCTTTGTTAAACGCATTATCCTGCCTATCGTCAATCCTAAAAGCAACAAGGAAACCGGATTTTCGTTCAACATGAGTACCGAAACAACCTGTTTTTCGTTGGCCCAAAACCGTATCACTTTCCCAGTGACCGAAACGTGTGCGGTTTTTCGCACCTGCCGGACGTTGGCTGATTGACGTTGTATTTGGGATTTTGCCACGTTTGTCCTCGGTTTTGCACTTCTTGTGTTTCCACTTGAAACACATGATTTTCTTTAGTTGTGGCGGTAAAATGCCGGTGTCAATTGCACGGTAAATCGTTGGAAATGATATGCTGAATGGTTCATTGTCGCGCTTGGCACGCCCGGCTATCTGTTCGGGAGACCACCGTAAAGCCATTTTTTCAAGAACATAATCACGGACAGCACCGGCTTTTAGCTTTGGTTTTCTGCCGCAGTTTTTTCGTCGTTTTCGGTACAGTTTGTCTGCGTGATGCGCTGCATATGTACCGTTTGAATAGCTATTTCTTCGGAACTCTCGACTCACCGAGGACGGTGACCGGTTAAGCATTCGGGCAATTGCCCGAATGCTTAACCCCTGAGCTTTCAAAACTCTTGACAACTCCCGCTCTTCTGTGGTAAAATGAGTGTAATGACACATTTTGCTCCTCCTGTTTGTGGTTGTGTGGTTACTCCCATTATAACACGAGTTGCTTTATGTGTCATTACTTTTTTCGGGTGTTGCGCTTGTATTATAAATCTATCCTTCTAAAAGATTAACACAGTATTTTAGTATTGTATCATATTTCATTTTAGCTTCGAACGAGGTATAATCTTCGCCGCTTTCTATCATTTCATTATAAGTGTTAAAATCCTCTTTTGATAAATTAATGTACACATCAGCCTTAGTACCACTAACTGAATTATCACTTCCATCAGGATTTTTAGCACCACTTGGCATATATATAAATACAAGCCGGCTATTTGGAAGACTCATTGCATTATATGAATACATTAAACCTTCACCGCCCGTATTGTTTCCAACTACTAAAGCTAAATTGTTCTTTTTCATATCTGAAACAAACCTATCAGCTGCTGAACCTGTTTTTTGAGACGTAATCAAAATAACGTTCTTATCGTTTTCATTTCCTCCCCTATAATTTTGCTCTGATACAGAACACAATAACTCAATACCATTCTCCGTTTCGTATGGTGACTCATCAACTGAATTAAATTTATGTACCAATCTATTCGCCCAGTCATTGACAATTACTTTATTGGCATCAGAATCAGGCAAATACCAATTACTTACTTCATCAATGTCTTTTGAAAATAAAGACCCTTACGTTTTATCAAGCTCAGTAAGCCATTTCTTCATAAACTTTGCCATTTCCTCAACAGCGGGAATAGTAACCGCATTACCAAACTGCTTGTATTTCGGACCATCTGCAAGTTTTTCGGGAAAGCTGAATTTATCCTCGCCTGTTTTTTTATCGATAAACGCATAGTTTATAAAGCCTTGCAGCTTGCCCCATTCTCTCGGTGTCATCATACGAATGCTCCTATCATTAAGAGGGGTCTGCTTTGAGCCGATAACCTTTCCCGCAACACCTGTTTTAGGGTCAATCACAAGATTACGCTCTTTGCCTGAGCCGCCCGTAGCAAGGATAGCATTGGATACGGGGTGTTCGATTTCGGGCAGATTGACGATTTTATATCCAAAACCGTTACCCTTTCCCTCGTGCCTTGCCTTGTGTCGTTCAAGAGTTTCCACATATCCCGATGAAAGGAAATACTTATCGTCTGCGTCCATTTCAAGCAGGTCGTTAAGGTCGGTGTATATAGGATTTTTTCGCTCCTTTGGCAGTTCGTTCGGCAGATTGTCCACTGCATTTCCGAAATGCTCTCGGTTAAAGCCCATTATATACACTCTCGGACGGTTTTGGGGAACACCGAAGTTGCGTGAGTTGCGGATAAATTTTCTCGGCTCGTATATCAACTCTCCGTCATCTCCGAGCGTTACCCCCACAACCTTATAATTTAAATCCTTAACCAGAACCTCGATAATCGTTGCGAAGGTGTGTCCTTTATCGTGAGTAACAAGGTTATCCACATTCTCAAGCATAAAGGCTTTAGGGCAGGTTCTTCGGATTATTTCGGCAATATCGAAAAAGAGAGTACCTCTGATTTTATCTTCAAAACCTGCTTTTTTCCCGGCGCGACTGAATGCCTGGCACGGAAAGCCTGCGAGGAGAATATCATAATCTGTTGCTTCAACTTTTGCCTTAAACTCATCGGTGGTGATATCATTCATCGGATTTTCGCCATACAAGTGTTCGTATGTAAGGCAAGCATTTTTGTCTATCTCGGCAGACAAAACATTCTTGAAGCACCCGGCTAACTCATATCCTCTGCGAATGCCGCCTATCCCCGCGCAGAGGTCTATTGTCTTATACGTTTTCATTGCCGTTTCTCCTTTGTATCATTTCATCAATCCGTATTTTGTCATCGACATAAGTTCTCAATGCTTGAACCTCGTTTGTGGATAAATCAAACATCAATGATATGTACTTGTTTTGCCAAAACATGATTGTAGGATTGGAGAGAACAACCGGAATAAGTACACTGAACTTTTTATAAAATTCCGTTTCCTCCGCCTTTGTGCAGTTTGCTTTGTACACCTTGTCAACAACGCTGATTTCATGCTCTATTCTCTTGAAAATAATATTTATCAATGTGGGAGAAACTCCTACAGCATTTGCGATTTGGGTTTTAGCGGTATAGCCCCCGCCGTTTATAGCGTCTAAAACCTTTTGAATGTTCTGAATTGTTGTTTCAAATGCAGTCATAACACATACTCCTAACCTAAAACACATTTAACAATCTTTCTGCTATCTGCCGAACAACAGGAACGCAGACGGTATTTCCGCATTGCTTGTAAGCTTGCTCAATAGGAATATCCTTAAAACCAAAATCGGGTGGAAATCCCTGTAAAGCAAGGCACTCGAACGGAGTTATCTTCCTAATACCGAAATCATCTCTTATCACGGGAACTCTGTCGTGATATGTTCCCATATTTGCCTTAAGAGTGGGAGAGATGGTA
This sequence comes from uncultured Oscillospiraceae bacterium, assembly GCA_934462925.1. Taxonomy (GTDB): domain Bacteria; phylum Bacillota; class Clostridia; order Oscillospirales; family Ruminococcaceae; genus CAG-115. The sequence goes on from CAKSIT010000027.1 coordinate 4,152, forward strand.
TATTTTCGTGTCGCCACACCGCTATCGTCTATACGATACATACCCGTAGTATCGGGTATTCGCCTATTCAGCACGTCGTAGTATTTGTTACCGGGTTTGTAATAGTAGTTTTCGTGACGCTTTATTGAGCGGTCGAAAACGCCTTCCAAATCGTTTGTAAGAGGTATTTCGTCCGGAAACGATAACCTGTTCATTATATCGAGATCAGAGAAAGCAACCACAAAAGTCCTGTTTCTTTCTTGTGGGATATTTGCGTGAGTATGAGGACTTTGAACGGCATACTTGACATAATAGCCAAGCTCCGAAAGGTGATTGAATATAGTGATAAATGTGCGCCCGTTGTCGTGATTTATCAAATTTCGAACATTTTCCAAGAAGATTACCTTCGGCCGAACGTTTTTGGCAATTCTTACTATCTCAAAGAAAAGATTACCTCTTACGTCGTTGAACCCGCGCTGATACCCCATTACGGAAAAGGATTGGCAGGGGAAACCTGCGACCAACACATCCGCCTGCGGAACGGATTTTTCGTCAATGCTCTTTATATCTGCTTCAACAAGTGCATTGTTGGAGAGATTGTGCCTATATGTAATGCAGGCAAACTTATCAATCTCGTTTGCCCAAACAACCTTAAACCCGGCTTGTTCAAAAGCAAGGTCAATTCCTCCTATGCCCGAAAACAGACTTACAACCGTAGGATTATTCATTTCGTACCGCCGCTTCAACAATATCTGCGCACTCGGTCAGGTGCTTCTTTATGTCGTTACCCCAAAAACGAATTACCGTCCAGCCGTCCGCTTCAAGCGAAGCCGTAACTTCCTTGTCACGCTCCATATTGCGCTCTATCTTCGGTATCCAAAACTCTTGGTGGGACTTAAAATCCTTTTTGCGTTCCGTCCAATTATATCCATGCCAGAATTCGCTGTCGCAGAACACGGCAACCTTTTTGCCTATAAAGGCTATGTCGGGCTTTCCGCAAACGGTGGTTACATTCTTTCTGTAACGCAAACCACGCCGCCAAAGCTCTTTCATAAGCAAAACCTCAATCTTTGAGCCTTTGTTCTTAACTTGCCGCATATTGAAACTGATTTGCTCGGGAGTTTTCTTGCTCATAGCATCACCATTCTCAATTTAACACATTATACCATAATAATTATACACCGGATTTCTCTTTTTTTCAATATTTTTTTTTATTTTTTCATCGATTTCAGATGGTAGTATTTTCTATTTGCAAAATAACATATATCATATATTAGGATACGAAACAATCAAGTAAGTCACGGGTGATTTATCTCTTAGTTGAACACTATGTTTCTGCAAGCTGTTCGTAGTTTTACCTCCTTGATTGCTATACTTATTTGCGATTTTATTAAGACAGTAATTTCAGCTTCAATCAATAAGGCTATACTCAATAGCCATATTGTTGCGCCCAGCTGCGCTTTGCTTCACAATAAGGCATTGAGTTAGGGGAAAATCCCCTAAGACCCGTTTCGCTTTACCCAACGCTCAGCGACTTAAACTTCGCAACTCCAAAATGGATTTGCGGAGCGCAGGTAAGATAAAATCTTCCGTGCCACTTTTTTAAGTGGTAACACAGGCAAGGTAAAAATCCTTGATGTTAAAATTTACCTGAAACAGAGTGGGTTGATAAAAATCCCGCCCCATACTTTTACCCTCTGTTCACCTCTCGACAAAACCCAACCAAGCAATAGATTTATCCCTGCGTGACCTAACCATAAATTGCTAAACCCTCCCACCGTTCAGCACGAACGTAGGAGGGTAAATTGTTGTTCGGTTTCGGAGTTATAGTTAAATCGGCTTGTTGTCTTGTCTATACGCTTCGGCACTCGCCTTAACAAGGTCGGTGACTTGATTGAGAAGAAGCTGCTTGTAAGCCGCCGCAAGTATCTCATTGCGCCTGTCGTTGCCAAAATCAACAAACTCGTCCCACACGCTGTCCGTGCTCGAACATTTCTCAAAATAAAGGAACAATGTGCCGAGAACGCTGCTTGCGGCTTCCTCTCCGTTCTGTGTTTCGTAGCTGTAAAAATCGTAGTCCTCGGTCAACTCATCAAACAGATGGTTGATAATCGACAGCTTTGCGTAGTCCTTATTCTTCACAAGTTTCGCCAAATACTCTGCGGCAATGTCGGACAAGCCCGTGAACTCACACACCGTTTTTTGCTTTCCCTTTTGAGCAGTTGTGTTCGTCCTGCCGATTAGGTAATCAGCGTTCACATTCAGCGTGTCGGCTATTCGGACAAGTATCTCAATATCAGGCATTCGCTTATCGTTCTCGTAATAACCGAGCGTGCTTTTAGATATGCCCACCATATCGGCGAACTGCTCAATCGTGTAGCCGTTCGCTTTACGCAGCTCTTTAAGCCGCTTGCCAAATACCTCAACACAGGTGTTTTTGCTTTCCATAACGATAAAAATCCTCCTCAAAACTTGTGAAAAAGACTATATTTGTGGAATTATGAGAAATATACCACAAAAGCCTTGACGAGCTGAAACGGAAGTGTTATAATCAATAACGCCACCACAACAATCGTCCTTATCATTAGAATACCACGATAATGATGATTTGTCAAGTGGGATTTCAAAAATCTCTTGATAACAGGAGGACGATATTATGATTAAGCACAACAACGACATTCGCACAAAAGCAAGGGAGAACGGGGTTTATCTCTACTAGATTGCCGATAAGTTGAACATTTCGGCCCCGACCTTTAACCGTTGGCTTCGTAAGGAGCTGTTCGAGAATTTGAAGCAGAAAGCAATCGCCGCTATCGAACAGATAAGAGAGGAACACGAAGCGGAACAAGGCGGCGGGGGAAGTCCCTTGCAAAGCTGAAAGAAAAATTTTCTTTTCAGCTCTGTCGTTATTCAAGCGTTTGCTAATTTTTTAGAACGAGCTGTTTCATCAGCCTGCAAATAATAATGACGATTGCGGCAGTGACGAGGGGTTTCAGGGGAGTTTTCTTCTGACGCAGACGGTTTTGTTGACAAAACAGGTAATGCGTTATACCTATTCTGCGGCGGCTTTCAAATGTGTTAAAAAAACAGAAAAATATAGCGCCTATGCAGATTGTTAATCGGAAGAAGAATACAAGATAAGGAAAGGAGGCGAAAATATGACGCAAGCCAAGAAGCAGGACATTATCGCAAAGGTTACCTCGCTTTTGAGCAAGCTGCTTGATGAGGAAGAAATTCCTATCGCAAGCTCAACCAAACAGCCTGTCGAAATGCTGACCATAAAGGAATGCACGCAGGAAATCCGAGGATTGAACGAATTTACCATTCGGCAACTTATAGCGAGAAATGAAATCCCATTTGTCCGTGCAGGGCAAGGAAAAAACGGGAAGATACTTATCCCGAAAGCCGCTTTGATTGCATACCTCAACGGTATTGCATAATGGCTCATAATGACGGTTAGGAGCGCCGATAGGCTCGTTAGTCTGGGCATCCTGTCGCGCTTCTTCAGATTGAGAAATTTGTTTACAGACAGAAAGTGCAAATAAAAAGACTAAGCCATACAAAAACGTCGCATCTTACATCTTGACTTTAAAGCGCAAAAGTGGTATAATAAAGATTGGAGATACGCCGTAATGTGAATTAGGAGGGTTTATATTATGGCAACGATTCAGAAGCGTGGCGGCAGCTACCTTATTCGTGTAAGCTGCGGTTACGATACAAAGGGTAAACAGGTAATTCAATCTATGACTTGGAAGCCGGACAAAAAAATGACTCCGAAGCAGGTTGAGAAAGAGCTTAATCGTCAGGCGGTTATGTTCGAGGAAGCGTGTATGCGTGGGTTTCAGTCCAAAGCGGTAAAGTTTGAAACCTTTGCCGAAGAATGGTTTGAGGAGTACGCAAAGCCAAATCTCCGCAATACTACATACGAACGGCTTTTGCAGCTCCGCAAGCGTGTGTATGCTGCAATCGGACACCTGCGTATGGACAAGATTTCGCCTCGACAGATACAGGCTTTTGTGAACGCTCTTTCAAAAGATGGTGCAAACGAGCGAAATGGAAAGCCTCTTGCTCCGAAAACAATCAGGCACAATTTGAGCCTTATTTCAGATGTGTTCAGCTATGCTGATAAAATGGGCGTGGTGGCTGATAATCCTTGCGCTAAAGTCACTATCCCAAAAGGCGAACAGAAGGAGAAGCAGATTTACACGCCCGCCGAGGTTGAGAGGTTCTTAACACTGTTGAGCAGCGAGCCGCTGAAATACCGCACATTCTTCAACCTTATGATTTACAGCGGTTTCAGACGGGGCGAAATGCTCGGTCTTGAATGGAAAGATGTGAATTTTGAAACCAATGTCATCAGCGTTCGCAGAACATCAAATTACACCGCTAAAAAGGGAGTTTACACCGACACTACCAAGACGAAGAAGTCCCAGCGAAGCCTAAAGTTTCCGCAAGAGATTATGGATATGCTGAAAGAGTACAAGGCTGAACAGGACGAGCAGGCGCTCAAATGTGGCGACAAGTGGGTAGAAACAGACCGCTTGTATGTAAAATGGAATGGCGAACCTATGCAGAACGGCACACCTTACTTCTGGCTCGGTGAATTCTGTGAGAAGCATGATCTTCCATTCTATGGCTTGCACAGCTTCCGACACTTGTTCGCATCGCTCCTCGTCAATCAGGGCGTGGACATTGTAACGGTTTCGGGAGCGTTAGGGCACTCGACGGTAAGCACAACGAGTAACATTTATTGTCATATGCTTCAGGAAGCGCAGGCAAAGGTGCCCGACGCGGTTTCAAGCGCACTTAATTTCGGCAACAAAAAAGAGCCGAAGGCGTCGTGACTTCGGCTCGGAATGTGGTTTTTCAAAAACAAAGAACAAACAAAGAACAACGGGCATTTCCCCGAAAAACAAAAGCCTCGCAAACGGCTTTATAAAGCCATTTGCGAGATTGGAAACTGGTGACCCGTACGGGAATTGAACCCATGATTCCGCCGTGAAAGGGCGAGCGCAAACATGAATATAGCAGGGAATAAAGCACGTTAGGGTGTAATTGATGTGTAATAGCGCTCCTTAAATTATTTTGTATTATATATGCCGTTTGCCGTTAAGTTTTTTCACTATTTTCCAAAATCTTGCCCTTTCCCGCTAAGATTCCGTTAAATCTGCGTTTACCCCATTGACATAAGGCTTGCGCCGTGATATAATTTAATTGCATAAAGCAATGTAAAAATTACATATCAACGGAGGCAAAATGAAGACATTCAGCTTGACTTTCAACGACAGGGAGTATTTTATATGTGGCGACGACGCATTCGGCGCGATAAGGCACAACATGAAGTACATCGAAAAGCTCGCTATGGGCTGCACGATAAAGAACTGGCAGGTAACGCAGCAGGACGAGAACAACTACGTCGTAATGCTCGAATACTACATGAAGCCCCCGGGCCGCGTCAAGCACCTTAAAAACAAGCCGCCTGTCCATGTGAAGCAGCTTCAGCTTACCGTGGTTGAGGGCGTTAAGCCGTTTACTATATGAAAAACGCCCCCGCCCTGCCGAAGCAGAACGGGGGCAACCCATATCAAACCTTCCTCGCCGAAACCCTGAACCCGCGCCCCTCCAGTTCCTCTGTAAGCTTAGCCGCAGCGCCTGCCGTAACAGTTTTCTGCGCGCGAAGCACGACCTTTGCGGGCGAGTTCAGACCCTGCTCGCGGATAACGCGCCCGAGCTGCTCGTAGGCGAAGTTCGCGTCAACCGCGCCGCGCGCGCCCTCGGGGCGAATCGTGCCGAACTGCCACACGCGCTGCCCGTACTGCCGCTGCCTGCCGTCCTCGACGTAATGCGCAAGCCACAGCGGGTACTTCAGCAGCTCGTCCTTGTCGGCGCAGCCCTCGAGAAACGCGGGGTTGCAGTACAGCATGGCGTAGTAGCCCGCCGCACGCAGCTCGTCAAGGAACGCCCTGCAAATCGCCGTGTACTCCGCGCGCGTAAGCTTTGGCGTGAGAACAGACGCGTCCTCGTAGTCAAACACTATCGGGAACTCGGCGGTCATGCCGTCAAGCTCGCCGAGCGCCCAGAGCGCCTCGCTGCGAGCCTCCGCGGGCGTTCGCGCGTAGGAATACACGTAGAACCCGAGCGGTATTTTGCCGTGAAGCCCCGCGTAATGCGCGTCCACGAGCGCGTCGCGCTTTCCCTTGTAACCGAGTCGCAGGAACGCAAACTTGATTCTGCGCCCGCCCTCGTCGTGCGCGAGAAGCCTGTCGTAGTCGTCTATTACGTTGTGCGCGGACAGGTCTATGCCGAAATTTTTAACCGCCATTCTCGTCACCGTCCCTGCGGGAATCTCCTGCGGAGCTGCCCGCGCTGCTCTTGCCGTCCGCCAGTCCCTCGCCGATAACATACCCTACAACCGCCGCGCCGCTGAGTATGCAGCCCGATACCGTGTCGGCAGTTTTGGAACTTCCGCCAAATGCTACGATAAGACCCGCTGCAAACCCCGCGGTTGCAACCCAAAGCTTTCGGCTCGTGAGCTTACGTTTCCAGTCAATTTTCATGGTGTCTTTCCTCCTGTTCCAGGTCCTCTATTCTATGATTGATGACCTTGATTTGTTCCTCCACGACGGGCATTCTGCGGGCGAAATTGTTATGCTCCGCGACCCGTGCTTCGAGCTGTTCAAGCCTGTACGCGGTGAGCTTGCTGCTCACCAAAATGCCGCCCAAAGACCCGCCAAGCGTGCCTATAAGCGATAATATCGCCACTATGATGTTGCTGTCCATTATGTACCCTCCGTTTGCGTTTTGGCTTCGAGCGCCGCCACACGCGCCGCAAGCTCGTCATATGCCGAGTGCATGACAAACTCGCTCGCGCCGTGTCCGTCAAGGGTATCCGAATCAATGGCATGGTCTGCCTTGTCGACAGATACCCACACCACATTACCCTCTACAGGGGTTACGAAAATTCTGAACGTATTGTCGCCGCTTTTATTGTACTGCGCCGCCATGAGATAGCTGTCGCCGTATGGCGTTCCGTCTTCGCCCGACGTTCTGAGTGCCGCAGCGTTCCCGCCGTCCGCAGGCAGGCTCGTCGGTATGTCCGAAGCGTCCGCCTTGGCGTTCCACGCGGACTTTTCTGCGGCTGTTACGTGAACCTCCGCGTTGCCCGCGTGCGCGTTTACAGCGGCTCTCGCTACATCGTCCACACCTGAACCGCCCGAAGATGTGGCTGTCTTAAAAGGGTTTGTGGAGTAGTCGCTGCCGATAAGCTGCACCGACCCCGTGCCGAGCAGGAACACGCGCCCGTTCGCGCCGTACACGGGCGCAGAACCGCCCGCTGGAACGGCTACAACGCCGCCCGCGCCCGCCGTTACGCCCGATGTTTTTGCGGCGTAAATAGTGCCTGCACCGTCGTTGCGCAGCCACGCGTTCGCGCCGCTGAACTGCACCTCCGATTCGCTTCCGCTGAGGGTTACTGTGATTTCGCTTGCCATAATTTCTCCTTTCCGCGGCTGACCGCGATATTATTTTAGTCGTGAGGTTTCTGCATTTTACTGCACGTTGTATTTCTGCATGAGATACGCGCTGTTCGCTGCGATATCCGCTTCTTCGTGCAATTCGTCCGCGATTGCGACGTCGTAGTAATAGTAGCCACCGCCGTCGTAATAGCTGCTTACGCCGCCAAGCTGAACGTTGCCCGACGTCATTTGCGGGGCGGTCGTAGGCGCGCTGCCCGCGTATTCGCCGTTAATGTATACCTTAACCTGCGCCGCTGCGTCAATTGCGATACATATTACGGTTTTTTGCAGCGAGGACGCGCTTGTCGCAAGCCCCGCTGCGTTTACCTGTCCGTAAACCGTCCACACGGAGTTCGCGCCGCCCAGCAGCACGGACGTCCCCCAGCTGCCCGCGCCCGGGGCTGTCAGCGTGCGCAGCGAGTTTGCGCTGGCATTGCGCGCGACAACGTATATAGTGCGCGGCATAGCGCTGATTGTCGCGACGTAGGGTATTATTCCCTGCGAAGCCGCCGACCCCTGCACAAACACGCCGTCGCCGTTCAGGGCAGCCCCGCTGAACGTGCAGTCCACGTTCCCGCCCGCCGCCTGATTGCGCCACGTGATATTCGTGCCTGATTGCGCCATGCTGTCGCAGTTGTAACGATACGCGCACTTTTTGGTGAGCGCGTCCGCAGCCGCAGGGCGGCGAAGCCCGCGCGCCATAGCCACCGCCCAAAATACGGCGTTATGAAGCGCAACATTAGTCACCCCCGCCGCGAACGTCGGCTCGAACTCCCCGCCCTTGTCGTCCGAGATTTTTGCTATTGCGCCGCCCTCGGCAAACTCCGCCGTGTACGTAACGCCGTTGTATTTTACGGCGGCGTCGCTTGTTACGGCGTACTCGGTTAGGGGCGCGGTGGGATTCGCAGCGGCGCTGCCGCGTTCCGTGCGCACCGTCCGCAAGGTCGCCTCGTTCTTCTTCGCGTAGCCGTCCAGCAGCTTCGGCTTGCTCTCGCCAAGCGTGAGCTTTACGGAGTATTCCGTCGCCGTGCGGCGTATTTTCGCCGCAGAAATAACGCTGTCGAGCTGCAGCGAGCGCCCCGCGTCGTACACCGTGACGATATCGCCTACATCATAGAGCGCGCGGTAGTCGAGCGGGCTGCCCGCGTCAATCGTGAGCGAATCCGTTTCTTCCATGCGGTCCGCCATGTTATGCTCGGCCTCAACGCCGTAAACGTCGGGGTCAAGGCTCTCGCCCGAAAGCGCGCAGTACTCCTCGCGCCGCGAATACCCCGCGCCCGCCGTGCGCCCCTCGGTCTGCCCTGCGGCGGGGTATTGCACAACAGTCCCGTTTATGTCGCAGTATAGCGCGTTTTTCGCGGACGTAACGCCCACCTCGCGGGTCATTTCGGAGATGTTGCGCAGCCCCTCGGAAAAGATAACGCGCGGGTTCTCGCTCTGCCCTGCGGAGCGGTCAACCTGCGCGGCTACATCAAACACGAACACGGGGTTCGTCCGCCCCACGCCCTCGCTCAGGTCAACGGACACCCGCCAGCCAAGCCCCGCCGCGCCGCAAAGCTCCGTCACAAGCTCGCCCACGTTTTGCAGGCGGGGGAGCGCGTGGTCGTCCGCCGTGCCGCGCCCAAGGTCGGGGGCGACTGCGAAGCGCGGCAGGTTGCGCTCCGTCACGGACGATTCGCAGAGATTCGCCGCGACGTAGTGCTTCACGCACGCCTCGGTCGTCCCCGAAAACGCGTCCGAGCCGTCTGCGGAGGTCTCGTCGGAAAGCGTCACCCTGTCGTAAAGCAGGCCGTTCAGGTCGTAGCCCGTTATCTTCGCCTTGTCCAACGAGGTCTGGATATTGCGCACCATAAGCGCGTCGCCGTCCGCCGTCACTAGCACGGTGTTCACCCCGATTTCGCCGCGGAAGCGCGAGTTTATCGGTATCTCGAGCGTGAACGTTCCCACGCCGTTAAAGTACCGCTCATACTCGAACGAAATGCTGTCCGTGACATCGCCCACCTTGCATTCCGCCCATGTTTTCCCCTCCTCGGGGAGCGTGTAAATGCCTATCACCTAGTTCACCCCCATGTAAAGCGCCCGCCAGCGCAGCGCCGTGCCGCCCGTGCCAAGGTCAAGCGCGCGTATCGTGTTCACGCCCGGCGCGAGCGCGAAGAACTCGCTGTTCACCGTGAGCAGGTTGTTGGCGTTCGTGCCGTCCGCGAGCGTTACGGTGCATTCGCGCATATCCACCGTGCAGGCCTGCGGCGGCGCTGCGGCGAAGCCTATGCCCCTGCCCGCCGTCGCCGACACAATGGCAGGCTGCCCGCCCGCAGGCAGCTCCACGCAAAACGGCACGGCTATACCGCAGGTATTGTTTATCTGCGTTTCGCCCGTGGACAGGCTCGCCGTTTGCTCGGTGCAGTCCTCCCAGTAGGGGTAGTCCGCCACAAGGGAGAACGCCGCGCCGAACAGGAACGGCAGCCGCTGCGTAAGCTGCGGCGTTTCCGCAAGGCGGCAGTTAATGCGCCTGCTTCGCGTGCCGTCCGTCCATGTAAGCCGCCCCTCGTGCAGCGGCACGAACACGCGCAGCAGGCTCTCCCACACCGCAAGCGCCCCCTGCCGCGAGTACCGCCCGTTCTCGCGCGCCGTAAACTCCACGGGCAGCGTTATCGTGCGGGCGTTCAGGTGCGCGGACACGAGCTTCTGCCCGTCAAGCCCCACGGGCCGGTACGTTACCGTCCGCGCCCCCACCGAAGCCCCGTCGAAGCCCTTGAGGTCAAGGTGCATGAGCGGGTCCTCCGAGGAAAACTCCGCGGACAGGTTGTTTACTAGGTTTGTGTATGTTACTTTGCGCATTGGTACTCCTTTCGGGGAAAAGAAAAAGCACCTACAAAATGTAAGTGCTTT
>CAKSIT010000028.1 GCA_934462925.1 uncultured Oscillospiraceae bacterium
ACGAGGAGGTTTGAAGAAGCAGTCGGTGCGCTATACACATTTTCACTCAAACAAGGTTTTTAGAGGTGACCTTATGTTATTCCTGCGATTCCTCCGAGGAAGCCGCCTGCGCGGTTTCTCCGAACTTTACGGGAATGTACTCCGCCCCGTCTGTCGCCTGCACAAGCGCGGAAATAAGCGCGCTGCTGCGCCATTCAAGGTTTTCGCGGTCGAAAAGCTCGCCGCCGTCCCACAAAAACGCCGCCATGCCAAGCTCCTTGCAGCCGTGCGCAAGGCTCTCGCAGAAGAACACCGCGCTGTCCTCGTCCGCGCCGTCCGCTATGCCGTACTCGCTTATTATAACGGGTACGCCCTGCGCGCAAAAGCGCTCGTAGAGCCTTGCAAGCAGTCCGTCCATTTCTATCTGCTCCTCGGGCGAACCCCACTCCTTTGCGCTGCCCGTTACGCAGAACGCGCGCGGCGTGCGGTAATGTACGGACACTATGCTGCGCCCCGCGGGGTCGTCGGGCATTACAAAGCGGCTGTCAAGGGTCTGCTCGATATCCGCGCCGTAGCCCGCTATAACAATATGCCGCTCGGGATTGTTGCCGCCGCTCTGGCGTATAACGTTCACAAACTCCTGATTCAGCCGGCTGTACAGACCGTATGCGCGGTCCTCGTTCAGCTTGTCGAACGCCACCTCGTTCATGCTCTCGAAAATAAGGCGCTCGTTGTAGTTGGCAAAGCGCTTTGCTACCTGCTTCCATATCGTTCTGTAGCGCCCGACAGCGGCGATGCTTGCCACGTCCTGCGCGCCGCGCAGCCACGCGCCCATGCGCGTATCGGCAGCGCCGTCGTGCTGCACGTTTATGATTACGTACAGCCCGCAGTTATACGCCTGGTCCACCACCTGCTGCACGCGGTTGAGCCACTCGCCGTCTATATTGCCGTACTCGTCCGTATGCGTGCGCCACGTTACGGGAATGCGCACCGCGTTCACGCCGCTGTCCGTAAGCGCCTTGAAAAGGTCGCGCGATACCCGAGGGTTGCCGTAGAGCGTTTCGTCATAATCCGCGCCGTGTACGGGGAGCATATCTACCCTGCCGTCAAGGTCGAGGTCGCTGCAGCACGCGTCAAGCGAGTTGCCGAGATTCCAGCACACCCGCATACTCTCCACCACCTGCGCTGAGGTGAGCGGCAGCATTACCGAGGGAGAATCGCCCACGCCGAGATACCGGCGCTCCTCGTCGTTCCGGTCCTCGTCCGAAAGGCGCGGGTGCGAGAGCCATATCTGCTCCGAGCCGTCCGCGCAGCCGCTGAGAAGCAGGGTGCAGGCAACAAGAGCCGCGAGTTTTCTATTCATGTCCCCGCCCTTCCTTCCGTAAAGGTTTTTCCACGTTTTCAACTCAGTTTTCAACAGCGAACTGCCGCGCAGGAATGGGTTTTTTGAGAAAAACGCGCTCTTTTTGTTGAAAACTGCGCCCGAATTATTGACATTTCAACATTATCAACAGAGTATTCAACAGTTTTCAACGTGCAAATGTTGAAAAAGCCCGCGAGCGTACTCCTAGTGCGCTATACGTTGCCCGACGCCTGTTTGAGTATCTTTTCTATCGTGTCCATGCGCGTGCGCGAGAGCGTTTCAGGCCCTTTGTAGTTTTCAAGAAAGTGCATAAGCTCGGCGCTGCCCGCGCACACATAGTCGTTTTCGCGCAGGTTGAGCCGCAGCCGCGCGCGCGGCGAGGAGAAATACAGCACGGTGTCAATCCACACGTCTTCGCCTGCGGCGTTTAGTATGCTTTTAACTATGTCGCGCTGCCTGCGCATCTGCTTTATCGGGTTATCCATTTCGGCGCTTGTGGATTTGCCGTCGCGGTAGTCCTTGCGCTGCGTCCACTTTTCGGATTTCCAGCTGCCTATTATAGTACCCGAGTGGTTTTTCACCTCTATTATGATAATGCCGCTGTGGCTTACAAGCAGCAGGTCAAGCTCGGAGCGGCCGCGCTTATAGCGCACGGGGAGATTGCGGAAAATAATGTTGTTGCCGCTCAGGCGCTTTACCGTTTTGTATAGCTGCCGCTCGCCCTGCACGCCGCTGTTGAGTATGGCGTAGCGCTGCCCCAGCAGTATGTATGCCACGTTGCACAGCAATATAAGACCTATCGCCACGGCGGCGAGAATGGGAATGCGGTACAGCTTGAGCCACACAAAGGCTACCAGCAGCAGCACGGGCATAACGCCCGCTATCACTTGAAACACAAAGAGCGTAGCCACGCGTTTATTGTTTGCGTTTTTGCTTTTGTTGACCTTGTTCATGCCTTATATTATACGTTAAAGCGGAATAGCGTTACATCGCCGTCGTGCATTACATAGTCCTTGCCCTCAAGGCGCACAAGCCCCTTTTCCTTTGCCGCCGCCATGCTGCCGCAGCTGATAAGGTCGTCGAACGCCACTATCTCGGCGCGGATAAAGCCCTTTTCAAAGTCGGTGTGGATTTTGCCCGCTGCCTGCGGCGCTTTCGTGCCGTTGGTTATCGTCCACGCGCGGACCTCCTGCGGACCTGCGGTAAGGTAGGAGATAAGCCCCAGCAGGCGGTAGCCCGTTTTGATTATGCGGGCAAGACCTGAGCTTTCAAGGTTCATTTCGGAGAGAAACAGCGCCTTGTCCTCGTCGGACATATCGGAAATTTCCGCTTCTATCTGCGCGCATATGGGGAGAACCTCGGCGTGTTCCTGCGCGGCTATTTCGCATACCGCCTTATACTGCGCGTTCTTCTCTATATCGCCTGTAAAGTCCGCTTCGGAGAGGTTGGCGGCGTAGATAACAGGCTTGTTTGACAGCAGGGGAGTGTCCTTGAGCATTGCGCGCTCGTCGTCGGTGTAGTCGTAGCTGCGCGCGGACTTGCCTGTTTCAAGGTGCGCTTTGAGCGCCTCGAAGAAGTCCACTTCCTTTTGCAGGGACTTGTCGCCCTTGACCGCCTTTTTCGCGCGGTCTATGCGGCGCTCGAGAATCTCGAGGTCGGAGAATATAAGCTCTAAGTTTATCGTTTCGATATCGCGCGCAGCGCCTATGCTGCCGTCAACGTGGATTATGTTGTCGTCCTCAAAGCAGCGCACAACGTGAACTATGGCGTCCACCTCGCGTATATTCGACAGGAACTTGTTGCCCAGTCCCTCGCCCTTGCTTGCGCCCTTTACAAGTCCTGCAATGTCCACGAACTCAAGCGTCGCGGGGGTGAACTTTTCGGGGTGGTACATCTCCGCGAGCTTGTCAAGGCGCTCGTCGGGAACGGATACGATACCGACGTTCGGCTCTATCGTGCAGAAAGGGTAATTCGCGGATTCCGCGCCCGCGTTCGTCAATGCGTTAAACAGTGTGCTTTTGCCGACATTCGGCAGACCTACCATGCCAAGTTTCATTTTTTTGCGTCCTTTCGTAAAAGAAATACATTCTTTATTATTATAGCACCGTTCGAGCTTTTTTGCAATAGGAAATCGAAAAAACATTCATCGGCTGCCCGAAAACAGAAAAACGCGCATTGCTCAGCCAAAAATTTGCCGCGCTACTTGCATTTTGGCGTGAAATGTGGTATCATAAAATATATATGGCATTAAGCGGGTACGCCCCGCACCAAAATATATCACAAAAAGAAAGGTTCAACGACAATGAGCAAGGTTGTAAAGTTTGGCGGCAGCTCTCTGGCTGACGCAAAGCAGTTCAGAAAGGTTGCGGAAATAATCCATGCGGACGAGGAGCGCTGCTACGTAGTGCCGTCCGCGCCGGGCAAGCGCTTTAAGGACGACACAAAGGTAACGGATATGCTCTACCACTGCTATGAGGAAGTGGAGAACGGCGAGGACTTCGCAAAGGCGTTCGCGCCCATCAAGGAGCGCTACAACGGCATAATCAACGAGCTTGGCATAGACCTCTCGCTTGAGGACGAATATGTAACCATCGGCAGGAATTTTGTCGCAGGCGCGGGCAGGGACTACGCCGCTTCGCGCGGGGAGTACCTTAACGGCATAGTGCTTGCAAAGTACCTTGGGTTTGAGTTTCTTGACGCGGCGAAGGGTATTTTCTTCGACAACAAGGGCCGTTTCGACGGCGACATCACAAACGCCTGCCTTGGCGCTATGCTTGACAGAACGCCGAAAGCTGTTATTCCCGGGTTTTACGGCGCAATGCCCGACGGCACGATAAAGACGTTTTCGCGCGGGGGCAGCGACTTTACGGGAAGCGTTGTGGCAAAGGCTGCGGGCGCTTCGCTTTACGAGAACTGGACGGACGTAAGCGGCTTTCTTGTTGCAGACCCGAGGATAGTTGACAACCCCGAGGGCATAAGCGTTATCACCTACTCCGAGCTGCGCGAGCTTTCCTACATGGGCGCGGGCGTTCTGCACGAGGACGCTATATTCCCCGTAAGAAGCGCGAATATCCCGATAAACATCAAGAACACCAACGCCCCGCAGGACGCAGGCACGCTCATCGTACCCACGGGGACAGAGCCGCCCAGCAAGTACCTTATCACGGGTATCGCGGGCAAAAAGGACTTCTCCGTAATTTCGATAGAAAAGGACAGAATGAACTCGCACAAGGGCTTTATGCGCCGCATTCTTCAGGTGCTGGAGAACCACGGCATATTCCCCGAGCATATGCCCACGGGTATCGACACGCTCAGCATAGTTGTAAACTCGCACGAGCTTGACGGGCAGCGCG
Organism: uncultured Oscillospiraceae bacterium; assembly: GCA_934462925.1. GTDB lineage: Bacteria > Bacillota > Clostridia > Oscillospirales > Ruminococcaceae > CAG-115. Next base: position 4,696 of record CAKSIT010000028.1, read on the forward strand.
AGAAGCTTTCGCAGCGCCTTGTTGACGTTGTAAAGCCCGACCACTTCGAGATAATCGACAACCTTGCGCTTGTAGCGGTAGTTGGCCGCGGCATGAAGAGCGCAAAGGGTACTGCGGGACGCGTTTTCGCGGCGCTTTCCCATGCAGACATAAACATAAGAATGATAGACCAGGGCTCGAGCGAGCTTAACATCATAGTAGGCATTGACGCAGCCGACTTTGAAAAAGCCATCAAAGTAATATACGATATGTTCATGCTCTGTGAGCAATAATCGGCGGGCGATAAGGGCGCACCTGCTGCGTCATGCTTACAACGTCAGGCAAAAAGCCTAGCCGTTGCAAGCATTCCTTGCATCTGCACCCTTCTCCCCCGCCTTATGCGGTTCGTATTTAGGGGTATGGGGGATTCTTGCTTGTTTTGGCGGCGCGGCTGTTTGCGGTAAATAATTTTTGTTACGGGAGGGTGCGGCTTATGAAGCGCATTACGGCTTTACTTATGGCGATAGCGGCGGCAGCGCTTACGGGCTGCGAATACCGCGGCGAAATAACCGCGGCAGACCCCGCGGCGGGCGCTTCGCAGGAGGCGGGCTACATCAGCGGCATTACCGACAGGACGGCGGATTTTGCGGGCGGCTGGGTCGCGGAGGATTCTGCGGATAAGTGGGACTTCGACGAATTCGGCGGGCTTACGATAAACGGCGAGCAGCACCGCTATTCGGCGCGGTGGTCGGTTTTCGGCGGCAATGTGCTTACTATAGACGGCGAACACTATCCCTATAGAAAGCTCTACAACGACGCCATAAGCTTTGACTACGGCGGAAGCGAAGTTACGCTGTGGGGCGAGGAGAGCGCCGAATACAGGAAAATGCTGCGCGACGAGCGCCTTAACAGCGAATGCGCGGAGCTTTTCGCGCGATACCCCGACAGCGACGGCTGGCTGTCGCGCTTTATCGGCGGGGATATCCCGTTCCTTGCAGACCCCGACTACATTGACGAGTCCCTTGCGCAGGGCGGCTTTGCGGTAAGCACGCCGCAGCAGCTGGCAAGCGCGGTGTGGTATGTAAACACGCAGGAGGCGTTCTTTACGATAATAGTGCTTGAGGCGGACATAGACCTTACGGGGTACGAATGGGCGGCTATGGGCTGGAACGGCAATGCGGACCACCCGTTCAGCGGTATGGTTTCGGGCGGCGGCCACACCATAAGCGGCATGACGATAAACATGACCTCTGGCGACGCGGGCTTTATCGGGTGGGAAACGTACTGCGCGGTGGAGAACATAACGTTCGACGGGGCGACGGTGAACGGGGGCGGCCATGCGGCGGTAGTCGCGGGGCAGGCCATAGGCGGCAGCTACACGGACGTGACGGTGAAAAACAGCGCTGTCACGGGTTCGCAGGCGGGTTCAATGCTCGGCTGGGACGCTAACACCCGCAAAAAGGGCTGCACGGCTGACGTTACGGTAAACGGAGAGCCGTTCGCGTTCCTTTCCTACAACGAAAAGGAAAAGAGCGAGATAGTGATAGAAAACCCCGTGGTAATAACGCTCGACGAGCAGACGCACGAGGTAACGCGCCCCGAGGTCGAGGGCTACACCAACCTCGGGTGGATGGTATTCCTCGACGGCGAGCAGATGCTGCACAGAAACGCGGAGGGCGAATACAGCTATACGTACTTTCTTACAGACCCGGGGTATTACGAGATATACCTTACGGCGTACGTGCAGGGGCAGTATGTGCCGATAAGCAACACGGTAAGCTACACGATAGAATAAGCACAGGGGGTAACGGATATGGATTATTCAGAGTATCTGGCAAACGGCATGGTTTCGGGCGGCAAGGCTTCCGCCTACAAGAGCCATATCATAAAGAACATCGAGGTCATCGGGCAGAGAAAGCTCGTTATCATCGGCGGCGGCGCGGAATACGACCTGCTGATGAAAACCGTGGACGCTCTGCGCAAAAAGGGCGTGCGCGTTCCCGAGGTAGCTTTCAGGGTATGCACCAACGAGTACGAGGTAGACCCCGACAAGGATATACGCTTTATCGACGAGCTTCGCGGGAAGAACTCGGCGTTTTACGCGCTTATTTTACAGCCCTATACCGCCGTTGAACAGAAGTTTGCGGCGATGGCGGGGGTAGTGGGCATTTCGCAGGAAACCGCGCGTGCGCTTGAGGTGAAGTACGGCTACACCAAGCGCGACTACTGCGAGATGAACGACCCCGACGGCTCGGGGCTTAAAGGCTCTATGGGCGGCAGCAAGGCTGAAAAGTCGCTCGCCTCGGACGCCAAGAAAAGCGCCGCTGCGGCTGCGGCGACCTCCGCGCAGCTTGCCGCGTACTCGGGCAAGATGAACGGCTCGCGCTGCTTTATTATCGGCAGCAAGAGCGCTAAGCTCGATGTTCTTAACACGCTCTTTAACGAGCGCACCTTTGCCGCGAACGAGATATGCGACTTCTTTACGCGCACGCCGCAGCGCCCGGGCTGGTATCTGCTTACAAGTCCTGAGTACTACCTCGGCAACGGCAAGTACATAGAGGGCATGGAGTGCTTCGTAAACGGCGACGTTACGGTGTTCGAGGACAAATTCAAGAAGAAACCGACATATATCGCGCATATGTCGGGCGGAATCGTAGAGGGGCTGCCCTCGTTCTCGGACGTTTTGTCGCGCTGGGATACCGCGCGCCTTATGCCGCTCTATGAGATGACGCAGCTTGCGCTGTACATGGGCTTTTCGGAGATATACTACTACGGATTCGACGGGCTTTTCAGGTCTGAATACGACGAATGCGGCGTGGGCAGAAAGGTAGAGGGTACGGCGGACTTCCCTGCAAAGGCAAAGGCGCTGCTTGCAAGCGTTAAGGCGTACGCCGCCAGCAGGAACGTAAAGCTGTACACCATGTGCGAAACTGCGGGCTTTTCCGAGTTCCAGCCGATAAAGTTCGAGGACATCGACTTCTCGACCTCGGCTATATTCGGAAAGCTTGACTAACGCCACTAAAGAAAGAGAGAGCCGCAAATGAGCCTTGCAGACGATATATTCATAAGCAACTGCCGCGATATCCTTGAAAACGGCACGTCCGACGAGGACCTGAACGTCCGCGCGCGCTGGGAGGACGGAACGCCCGCGCACACCATAAAGCGCTTCTGCATAGTAAACCGCTATGATTTGGCGCGCGAGTTCCCGATAATGACCCTGCGCCGCATATACTACCGCTCCGCGATAGACGAGATACTGTGGATATACCAGAAAAAGTCCAACCGTGTGGCGGAGCTGTCAAGCCATATATGGGACGCGTGGGCGGACGAGAACGGCACGATAGGCAAGGCTTACGGCTACCAGCTCGGCATAAAGCACAGGTATCCCGAGGGGGAGTTCGACCAGGTGGACAGGGTGCTGTACGACCTTAAGAACAACCCCGCTTCCCGCAGGATACTAACAAGCACGTATAATTTTGCGGACCTTAACGAAATGCAGCTCGCGCCCTGCGCGTACTCCATGACGTTCAACGTGAGCGGCAGGAAGCTCAACGCCATACTGAACCAGCGCTCGCAGGATATGCTGACGGCGAACAACTGGAACGTGTGCCAGTACGCGGCGCTGCTCATAATGTTCGCAAAGGCGAGCGGGCTTGAAGCGGGAGAGCTTGTACACGTGATTGCGGACGCGCATATCTACGACCGCCATGTTGACGCTGTAAAGCGCCTTATCGAAAAGAAGCCGTACCCTGCGCCCGAAATGCAGGTGGAGGATATCACGGACTTCTACAGCTTTACGAAAAACAGCTTTACCGCGGTGGACTACAGGTATCACGAGTTTACGGACAAGATACCCGTTGCGCTGTAAGGCGCTTTCGGTGCGCGCGACACAGGAGGGCATATGGAGCTTTGGGACGTTTACGACGAAAACCGCGCTAAAACGGGAAATACCGCCGTGCGCGGCGAGGGTCTGCCCGTGGGCGGGTTACACATCGTAGTCCATGTATGCGTGTTTAACGACAAGGGCGAAATGCTCATACAGCAGCGGCAGGCGTTCAAGCGCGGGTGGCCGAATCTCTGGGACGTGAGCGCGGGCGGCAGCGCGCTTGCGGGCGAAACGGCGGCGCAGGCGGCAATGCGCGAAACAAAAGAGGAGATAGGGCTTGACATAGACCTGTCGGGCGTGCGCGCGAAGTTTTCAATGAGCTTTGACGAGGGCTTTGACGACTGGTTTGTTGTAACAAAAAACGCCGACGCCGCGGCGCTCTCCCTGCAATACGAGGAAGTGCAGGCGGTAAGGTGGGCGAGCCGCGCGGAGATACTCGCGCTTATACGCGAGGGGCGGTTTATTCCCTATTTTGAGAGCTATATCAGCATGATATTCGACACGAACGGCCAGTACGGGGCTATTCGGGATTAGAGGTAAAAATGTCAGATGAAAGAAGACTCGCGGTGCTTATCGACAGCGATAACGTATCCGCGAAGTATGCACAGTTTATTATGCAGGAGGTCGTTAAATACGGCACTCCCACCTACAAGCGCGTTTACGGCGACTGGGAAAAAGGCGGCAACGGCTGGCACAGCCCCGCTGTAAACTATTCGATAATGCCTGTGCAGCAGACCTGCTATGTCGCGGGGAAGAACGCTACGGACTTCTCCATGATAATAGACGCTATGGATATCCTTTACACGGGCAAGGTTGACGGCTTTGTGCTTGTAACAAGCGACAGCGACTTTACGCGCCTTGCGATACGCCTGCGCGAATCGGGAATGCTTGTTGTGGGCATAGGAGAGGTAAAGACCCCGCGCGCGTTCACCGCGAGCTGCTCGCATTTCTGCTACCTTAATCAGGTGTGCGAGAACGAGGGCATGGCGGACGAGCCGACTATAAGAAAGGCGGTTCTTGATTTCGTGGCGGAAAACCGCAACGAGCGGCTTGACCTTGCAAAGATTTTCGCGGTACTCACGTCGCGCTTTGGCAATATCAACTTCGACGAAATGGGCTACAAGCGCTTTTCGAGCTTTATCGACAGCTTCCGCGAGCTGCGCCGCAACAACACGTTCGTTACCATGCGCAAAAAGCGCGAGGAGGCTGCGCCCGCGCCCGTTATCCGCACGGGCGAGCCGACAGAGCGCGACATCACCGACACCATTGCGGAATACTTTGAAAAGAACCCGCCCGAGCGCGACAATATGATGAAGATAGAAAGCTATCTCATGGCGGTGTACGGCAAGATAGATTTCTCGCGCTTCGGCTCAAAGCGGTTTGCAAGGTTTATTGACAAGCTGGACGGCTACACCAGAAACGGCACAGACATTGCGCCCGTCGGCTATAAGGCGCAGGGCGAGAGCGCTCCGCAGCCCGCGCTGCCCGTAGTTGCGGCAAAGACCCCGCCCGCCGTTATCCGCGAAGCGCCTGCGGCAAAGAACGCCGCTGCGGAACGCGCCGTTCCCGCAGAACGCGCTGTCCCCGCAGAACGCGCCGTTCCCGCAGAACGCGCCGTTCCCGCAGAACGCGCTGTTCCCGCAGAACGCGCCGTTCCCGCAGGACACGCTGTCCCCGCAGATCATGCTGCTCCCGCTGAGCCTGCGGCGGCAGCGCCCGACGATACGCCCAAGGAGAAGCCCACGCTTTCCGCGGCGGAGGGGCTTGTGCTGAAATACGCGGCGGAGAATATGCCCGACGGCGGCAACCTCGGGCAGCTTAACAACGAGCTTATGGCGAGATTCGGCAAGGGCTACCTTGCGGCGCTCGGCGCGGAGGACATAAAGTCGCTGCTGGCGCAGATGAAGGATATCCGCGTGCGCAGGAATCACGTTTTCCTTACGGACGCAAAGTATGCGGAGTGGGATTTCTCCGCGCCCGCAAAGCCCGAAGCGGAGGAAAAGCCCGCGAAACCCGCGCAGGTTTCACAGCCTGTTCAGCCTGTTTCGCCTGTTTCGCCTGAAAAGTCCGCGAAGCCTGAGCAGCCTAAAGCTTCTGAGGCTGAAAGCGCTGTTCCCGAGAAGAATGCTTCTGTAGAGCAGAACGCTGCTGCCGCGGAAGCCGTAGTTAAAGAACCCGCTCAGCAGGGCGGGCAGAACGAGGGCGAAAACGCTGCTGAACCCGCGCAGAAGAACCGCGGACGTCACAGGCGCGGCGAAAAGCACGCGCAGCATGAGCATCGCGTGCCGCAGGATACCGAGCAGAGCGCTCCCGCGCAGGAAGCCGCTGCGGACGAGCAGCCCGTACAGCCGCAGCAGGCGGCAGGCGAGCCGTCCGAGCCGACAGCGCAGCCCGAGCATCCCGCTGAAAAGGCGGAGATAAACGCGGTAAAGCGCGAGATACTCCACTACGCCGCTTCGGAGGAGCGCCCGACCCTTTCGGGGCTTGGCACGCTGATGTCCGAGCGATACGGCAAGGGCTGGCTTAAGGAGCTGGGCTTCGGTTCGGTAAAGAAACTTCTGGGCGAGGTAAAGGGCGTGAGCGTAAAGGGCAGCGTGCTTTCGATAGACGAGGATTTCGCGCGGCGCACCGAGGAGATAGAGCGCTTTGTAAACGAATTTGCGCGCGGCGAGGGCAGCAGGAGCGTGAGAGCGCTCAGCAGCAAGCTTAAGAGCCGCTTCGAGGGCTTCGACTTTACGGACTACGGCTTCGCGAAGTTTACGGATTTTGTAAACGCCATTGACGGCGTAAAGGCCGACCGCTACCACATAAAGCCCACCGACGCCGAATAACGGAGGCGCTCATGAAAAAGGATATCATCTACAGCCTGTCCTCCCCCTACAGGGACGATTTCCGCGTTACGGGCTACCGCTTCGGCAGCGCCGAGCGCGGCATGGAGAGCGGCAAGACCTGCTGCATAACAGGTTCGCTGCGCGGCAACGAGATACAGCAGCTTTATATGTGCGCAAGGCTCATACGCGAGCTTGCGGAGCTTGAAAGGCGCGGCGAGATGGCGCACGACTGCGAGATACTTGTGATACCGTCGCTAAACAGCTACAGCACGAATATTTCAAAGCGCTTCTGGTGTCTTGACAACACCGACCTTAACCGCAGCTTCCCCGGCAGCGCGGACGGCGAAACCACCGAGCGCATTGCGGCGGGCGTTTTCGCGGAGATAAAGAAGTACCGCTACGGCGTGCAGTTTGCAAGCTTCTATATCCCGGGCGTGTTTATCCCGCACGTGCGCATGATGAAAACGGACACGGAGAACACCTCGCTTGCAAACCTTTTCGGGCTGCCTTACGTGGTGATAAGAACGCCGTCGTCGCTCGACCAGACGACGCTCAACTACAACTGGCAGCGCAGCGGTACGTCGGCGTTTTCGGTATACACAAACGCCACGGAGGATATCGACGAGGCTTCCGCGCAGCTGGGCGTGAGTGCGGTGCTGCGCTTCCTGTCGCGCATGGGTATGATACGCTACAGGTGTCACGGCGGCTACATGGGCAGCATTATCAGCGAGGACGATATGCTGAGCATTATGTGCGGCGCGGCGGGCATATACCGCCCCGTAAAGTCCGCAGGGGACGAGGTGGAGCATGACGAGCTTCTGGCGCAGATAATCCACCCGTACGAGGGGACTGTAATAAGCGAGATAAAAGCGCCCGCGGACGGCATTATATTCTTCGCGCACAAAAGTCCGCTTGTAATGCAGAACAATGTGCTTTTTAAAATGATAAAAAGGCTGCACAAATAAAAATACACCCCGCTTTTACGTGTGAAAAGCGGGGCGCGAGACCGTCGAAAAACCCCCATACGGGGGTTTTCCGCCGAAACATCCGCACTGCGCGCACGGGTTGACGGCACACCGTCAACCCGCACACTTGTGCGGATAGAAGTGTTTTTTGCCTCGGGAAGCCCGAGGCAAAAAAGTTATTTCAAAGCCCGCATACGCAGGCAAAAATGACTTTTTCGACAGACTGACGCCCCGCTTTTACGTGTGAAAAGCGGGGCGCGTTGTTTTCTGTTATTCGGGAATGCCTGCTATCTGTCGGCGGTAAATGCGCAGCATTATCAGCACGGAGAGTATGCAGGCGACGATTTCCGCTATCGGGTAGGCGTACCACACCTGCTGCGCGCCCGCGGTGTTAAGCAGGATTATTATTGCGGGCAGAAGCACAAGCGCCTGCCTTATAGCGCTTATCAAAAGTCCTGCAAAGCCCCTGCCGAGCGCCTGAAATACGGCGCTGAATACGATGGAAACGCCGCTGAACACAAAGCTCGAGGCGATTATTCTGAACGCGTGGCTTGCGGCGTCGGCGGTTTCGGGCGTGGGGTTAAAGAGCTTAAGCACCACCTGCGGGAAAATGCAGAGCGCCGCCGTGCCGAGAGCCATCACCCCAAGCGCTATTGCAAGACCGAAAGCGGAGGTCTGCATTATTCTTTTTCTGCGCCGCGCGCCGTAGTTGTATGCGATTATCGGGATAATGCCGTTGTTAAGCCCGAAAACAGGCATAAACACAAAGCTCTGCACCTTAAAGTAAACGCCGAGAATCCACACGCCGACCTCGGACACGGGCATAAGCAGGGCGTTCACCACGGTAAGGATAACGGAGTTGAGCGCCTGCATGACGATAGAAGGCAGCCCGACGGAGTAAATGTTGAGTATCATTGCGCCGTGCGGCTTCATTCTGCGGAAGCTGATGCGGACCTCTTTCACCCTGAACATTATAATAGCGCACGCGAATATAGCCGCGAGAATCTGCCCGATAACGGTTGCCGCAGCCGCGCCCGCAACGCCCATTTCGGGCAGACCGAGCCAGCCGAAAATAAGTATCGGGTCGAGAATAATGTTGATAACAGCGCCCACAAGCTGCGTTATCATGCTCCACGAGGCGTTGCCCGTACCCTGCATTATGCGCTCGCAGTTAATCTGCGCAAAAAGCCCGAAGCTGAAGCAGGTAACGATACGCAGGTAGTCCGCGCCCATTTTGCATATTTCGGCGTTGTCGGTGACGGAGGAGAAAAAGAACTCCGAAAAGAAAAGCCCGAAGATAAGGAACGCGGCGTAGCTGCACGCGGCAAGGAAAAAGCCCTGATTCGCGGCGGTTTCGGCGGCGTCAAAGTCCTTTTCGCCAAGCTTGCGGGACATAAGGCTGCTCATACCAACGCCCGTGCCTACGGATATTGCTATCATAAGCATTTGCACGGGGAACGCAAGGGAGAGCGCTTTGGTGGCGTCCTCGCTTATGCGGGCGACAAACACGCTGTCTACTATATTATAGAGAGCCTGCACGAGGTTTGACACAATAAGCGGCAGCGCCATAGTGATTACAAGGCGCTTTATCGGCATTGTGCCAAGCTTGTTTTCTTTTTCCATTGTTCTGCACGTCCTTTATTTAATAATACGGGAATCATTGTATCATAATAAAGCGCGGCTGTCAAACTTATTTGCCGTTTTGTGGAATAATATGCGGGGTTTTGTGCAAAATGTCCTTGGAGAGAGCGAAAAACGCCTGCGCAGTATATAAAATCAACAGAAATAAAAAAGTTTTGAAAAATCTGTTGACAAAGCGCGAAAATGGTGATATAATAACAAAGCCTTAAGAAAACGGAACGACGCTGAAACGGTGGGCAGATTCGTTTGAATGGGCAGGTATCACGAAGAAAAGTTAAGAAAATTTCAAAAAAAGTTTGAAAAACCCCTTGACAAAACTTCAAGAAAGTGATACAATATATAAGCTGTCCGAGAGGGCAGGGTCG
>CAKSIT010000029.1 GCA_934462925.1 uncultured Oscillospiraceae bacterium
ATTCATCATTCAGGGTGGACAGGCTTATTTGTTTGTTCATACTTTTATTATATCACTTTGGTAATTCTGCGTCTACTTGTTTTGTGCGGTGTTGCCTTAATTTTATCACATATCGCGCACGCCGTCAAGCGGTAAACGTTTGGCGGTCGGATTTTGTCGGAAGCTTGTCCGCGCGCAAGCCTGTTTTTGGCAGAATATCGCTCCTGATTTCTGACAATAATACTTGTTGCAGACAGGTATTATACAGGGGGTGGCGATATGTATTACAACAAGGTCGAGATAAGCGGGGTAAACACCGCTAAGCTTAAGGTGCTTAAGGAAGCGGAGAAAATGGAGCTTTTGCGGCGGGTGAAGCAGGGCGATATGCAGGCGCGCGAGGAGCTTATACGCGGAAACCTGCGCCTTGTGCTGAGCGTTATTCAGCGCTTTTCGGGGCGCGGCGAAAGCGCCGACGACCTTTTTCAGGTAGGCTGCATAGGGCTTATAAAGGCTATCGACAACTTTGACATCACGCAGCCCGTGCGCTTTTCCACATATGCCGTGCCAATGATTATGGGCGAGCTGCGCCGTTATCTGCGCGACAACGCGCCCGTCAGGGTCAGCCGCTCGGTGCGCGACCTTGCCTACAGGGCGATGCAGGCAAAGGAAAGGCTCACCGCCAGCAAGGGCAGCGAGCCTAAAATTGAGGATATTGCCGCGGAAATAGGCGCAACGCGGCAGGAGGTAGTGATAGCGCTTGAGGCGATAAGCGAGCCCATTTCGCTCTACGAGCCCGTGTTCTCCGAATCGGGCGACACGATATACGTTCTCGACCAGCTTGGCGACCACAACGACGACATGAACTGGCTCAACGAAATCTCCCTTAAAGAGGCGATACAGGGGCTGGGGCAGCGCGAGAAGCGCATTCTGAGCCTGCGTTTTCTCAAGGGCAGAACGCAGGTAGAAGTCGCGCGGGAGATTGGCATAAGTCAGGCGCAGGTGTCAAGGCTTGAAAAGGGCGCTTTGCAGAAGATTAAGAACCACATCTAGCTGCAGCCTGTTGATAAAGTCCATTTGTACAAGCATGGGTTTTTCGACGTTCAGTTTAGCTGCACACCTTGTCAAGCTCCTCGCGCAGCTGCTTTATAATGCGCTTTTCGAGCCGCGAAATGTAGCTTTGCGATATCCCTATTTCATCTGCGACTTCCTTTTGCGTTTTTTCGGTTTTGCCGTTCAGCCCGAAGCGCATTTCCATTATCTGCTTTTCGCGCGCGGGCAGGCGGTCTATTGCTTCGTGCAGCAGCTGCTTTTCCACCTCGTCCTCTATGTGCGAGTTCACGCAGTCGCTCTCCGTGCCGAGAACGTCGCTCAGAAGCAGCTCGTTGCCGTCCCAGTCTACGTTCAGCGGCTCGTCTATCGAGATGTCGTAGCGGTACTGGCTGTATTTGCGCAGGTACATGAGTATCTCGTTTTCAATGCAGCGCGAGGCGTAGGTGGCGAGCTTTATGTTCTTGTTTACGCTGAACGTGTTCACCGCCTTAATAAGCCCGATAGTTCCTATCGAAACGAGGTCCTCGAGCCATATCCCCGTGTTCTCAAACTTTTTGGCGATATACACGACAAGCCGCAGGTTATGTACTATGAGGGTATCGCGCGCCTTTTCAAAGTCGGTGGAGAGCATTCTGAACGCTTCTTCCTCCTCCTCGCGCGTAAGCGGCGGGGGCAGCGACTCCGAACCGCCCGCGTAGTGGCACTCCTGCGTGCCGAGGGCGTAGCGCATGAACGCGCGCAGCCCCTCCTCCAACAGCTGCCTGATAAAACCGAGCATTGCTTTTTCCTCCGTTACATTGATATTATTTCAGGGTCGAAAATACATTGAAAGCCGTCAAGCTCATCGGAAACGCCGATGACCGCCTCGACGGCTTTTCCGTCTATCGTCACGCTGTCCGCTTTGAACACGGGCAGAGGCTTCACCCCCGTGACCGTCCTGCACGGGACGAGCCGCAGCGCGCCGTCGGGCTTGCCGTCAAGGTAGGCTGCAACCTGCGCGGGCAGCAGCTCGCCGAGCGCGTCCCTGCGGCATATCACCACCGCCCTGCCGCTGAACGGGTCGCGCAGACCGTTGCCCGTGTCCGCAAAGCCGCGCAGCTGCGCGCTTTTTCCCGCAAGGGTGACGGCTACCTCGCAGGTGCGCCGCGTGCGGCTTCTCTTTTTGTCAAAGAATCTCACCACGCGCACCGCCGCGTACGCCGCCGCCGTGAACGCCGCAAGCGCCGGCAGCGACACGTTGAAGTACGCCGTGCCGTTGCCGTACGCCATACCGAACGGCGCGCAGAACGTCCACAGCGCAAGCGCCGCCCCCGCGAAAAGAAAGCTCATAAGCGCCATGCAGAGCGCCTCGAGCGCGAGCGCGCCGCGCCCGTGCCAGCCGAACGCCGCAAGGGTCATGCCCGTGCATACCGCAAGCTTTATTGCGGCGACGGCGGGTATCGGCAGGCTCGGCAGCAGCATTACAAGCGAGGCGGCAGCGCCTATTGAAGCCGCGATAACGCTGCGCCGCCTGCTTACGTCGCGCCGCAGGAGGAGCGCGGCAGCCCTCACCAGAAAGTAATTTATGTAGAGATTGAGTATCACAAGGACGTCCGCGTAAACCGCCACACGCTCACCCCCCTGTACTAATTATATAGCGCGGGGGGTGCGTTTCATGCCGCACCGCGCCGTCCTTTACGGGAAAAAGAGCGCGCAAAAAACCGCCCCGTGCCGAATACGGCACAAGGCGGCGATTATATGCGGTTTGCGGTCGTCAGTCGCGGTTGAACTCCGCAAGCTCCAGCCCGGGGTTCTTGTCGAGCGCCCACTTGATGTTCCACTCGCTTGTGAATATGAGCAGGTAATTACCCTTAACGTCCTGTATAAGCTTGGTGTCGGACGTAAGCACGAGCTTTCGCAGCTCGTCAAGTCCGCCCTCAAGGTGCTTTTCGCTCGTTATCCAGCGGATATACTCATACGACAGCCCCTCGCGGATTATGTCAACGTTGTACTCGTTCTTAAGGCGGTATTCAAGCACCTCGAACTGCAGCACGCCTACAACGCCTACTATAACCTCCTCAAAACCGCTCTGCGGCTCGGAGAAAATCTGTATCGCGCCCTCCTGCGCTATTTGGGTTGTACCCTTGATGAACTGCTTGCGCTTTAGGGTGTCTTTCTGGCGTATTCTTGCAAAATGCTCGGGCGCGAACGTCGGTATGCCCTCGAACTGCACTTTTTTCTTAGGCGAGCATATCGTGTCGCCGATAGAAAACACGCCCGGGTCGAACACGCCGATTATATCGCCCGCATACGCCTCGGAAATAACCTCGCGGTCGTTCGCCATAATCTGCTGCGGCTGCGACAGGCGCATGGTGCGGTTGTTCTGCACGTGCAGAACCTCCATGTCCTTGTCGAAGCGGCCGCTGCAAATACGCATAAATGCGATTCTGTCACGGTGCGCCTTGTTCATGTTCGCCTGTATCTTGAAGATGAACGCGGAGAACTCGGGGTCGAACGGGTCTACAATGCCGTTCTCGGTATTGCGCGGAAGCGGCGCGGTGGTCATTTTAAGGAAGCTTTCAAGGAACGGCTCAACGCCGAAGTTTGTGAGCGCCGACCCGAAGAACACGGGGGAGAGCTTACCGCTGCTCACAAGGTCCATGTCGAACTCCTCGCTCGCGCCGTCAAGCAGCTCGACGTCCTCCTGCAGCGTTGCGTAGTTGGTGTCGCCGATAAGCTCCGCAAGGCTCGCGTCGCTCAAATCCGCCTCGCTCGCCTTTACCTCGCGCGAGCCGTTGTTCGCCTCAAACGAGATTATGCGGCGGTTTGCGCGGTCGTACACGCCCTTGAACTCCTTGCCCGAGCCTATGGGCCAGTTTACGGGGTAGGTCTTTATGCCAAGCTCGTTTTCTATCTGGTCGAGCAGGTCGAACGGATTGCGCGCCTCGCGGTCCATTTTGTTTATAAAGGTGAATATCGGGATATTGCGCATAACGCACACCTTGAACAGCTTGCGCGTCTGGTTCTCAACGCCCTTTGCGGCGTCTATTACCATTACGGCGCTGTCCGCCGCCATAAGCGTGCGGTAGGTGTCCTCGGAGAAGTCCTGATGTCCGGGGGTGTCGAGAATGTTTATGCAGTAGCCCTCGTAATTGAACTGCATTACCGAGCTTGTAACGGAAATTCCGCGCTGCTTTTCTATCTCCATCCAGTCCGAAACGGCGTGCTTTGTGTTCTTTTTGCCTTTTACAGCGCCCGCGAGTGAAATAGCTCCTCCGTACAGCAGGAACTTTTCGGTAAGCGTTGTCTTGCCCGCGTCGGGGTGGGAGATTATCGCGAACGTGCGCCGTCTTTCTATCTCGTGCTTTAAGTCAGCCATGTTTTTTTCCTCTATTCAAATAGTCTGTAGAATCACGCATACCTAAATATTATAAACCATTTTCTCCCGCTTGTCAAGTGCTTAGACCGTCGAAAAACCCCTTTGCGGGGGTTTTCCGCCGAAGCATCTTACGACATTGCAAAGCAAGCTTCGCAAGTCAGCGCCCGCATACGCGGGCAAAATAGACTTTTTCAACAGGCGAAGTGTTTTGCGAATATCTGCGCCGCACGTTATTTTCCGCTTGATTTTGGGGAGAATGTACTGTATAATAAAAGAAGAGTATATGCTGAAAACGGAGGTACAGGCTATGGCATACAACAATAAGGACATACAGGCGCGCGCCGAGGCGCTCACTGCGCAGCTTACCACCGAGGAACAGGCGGCGCAGCTGCGTTACGACGCGCCCGCAGTTGAGCGCGTGGGGCTGCCCGCCTACAACTGGTGGAACGAGGGGCTGCACGGCGTGGCGCGCGCAGGCACGGCTACGGTGTTTCCGCAGGCTATAGGGCTTGCGGCGATGTTTGACGAGGAGTTTATGCGCAGCGTGGGCGAGGTGACTGCGCTTGAAGCGCGCGCCAAGTACAACGCAGCTTCCCGCCGCGGCGACAGGGACATTTACAAGGGGCTTACGCTCTGGTCGCCCAACGTCAACATATTCCGCGACCCGCGCTGGGGCAGGGGGCATGAAACTCTCGGCGAAGACCCTTACCTCACCTCGCGGCTCGGCGCGGCGTATGTCAAGGGCGTTCAGGGCGAGGGGGAGTACCTTACCGCCGCGGCGTGCGCAAAGCACTTTGCGGTACACAGCGGCCCTGAGGCGCTGCGGCACGAGTTCGACGCAAAGGCTTCCCCAAAGGACATGGAGGAAACCTACCTGCCCGCGTTCAGGGCGCTTGTGGGGGCGCAGGCAGAGGGCGTTATGGGCGCGTACAACCGCGTGAACGGCGAGCCTGCCTGCGCGAGCGGCTTTCTTATGGGCAAGCTGCGCGAGTGGGGCTTCGACGGGTATTTCGTTTCGGACTGCTGGGCGCTGAGGGACTTTCACACCACGCACATGGTTACGGCGAACGCCGCGCAGTCTGCGGCAATGGCGCTTAAAGCGGGCTGCGACATAAACTGCGGCAACACATATCTCCACACGCTGGAGGCGCTGCGCAAGGGGCTTTGCACCGAGCAGGACATCTCCCGCGCCTGCACCCACGCAATGCGCACCCGCCTGCGGCTCGGGCTTATGGACAAAACGCCGCTTGACGACGTGCCTTACGACGTTGTGAGCTGCACTGCGCACAAGCGCCTTTCGCAGGAGTGCGCGGAGAAATCCGCGGTGCTGCTGCGCAATAACGGCGTGCTGCCGCTCGACAAAGGCAAACTGCGCTCTGTTGCGGTAATAGGCCCGAACGCGGACAGCCGCGCGGCGCTTGTGGGCAACTATTTCGGCACGGCGGACAGGTACGTTACGTTCCTTGAGGGCATTGAGGACGCATTTGACGGCAGGGTGTACTACGCCGAGGGCTGCGCGCTTTACGCGGACCGCTCGCAGACTCTCGCGCAGGCGGGGGACAGGTACGCCGAAGCGCTTGCCTGCGCGGAATGCGCGGACGTTATAATAGCGTGCGTTGGGCTTGACGCCACGCTCGAGGGCGAGGAGGGCGACACGGGCAACGAGTTCGCCTCGGGCGACAAGCCCGACCTGCGCCTGCCCGAGTGCCAGCGTGAGCTTCTGCGCCGCCTGCGCGCCGTTGGAAAGCCGCTTGTGGTAGTGCTTGCGGCGGGCAGCGCCGTCAATATCGAGTGCGAATGCGACGCGCTGCTTGATATGTGGTACGCGGGGCAGTACGGCGGCAGGGCGCTTGCAAGGCTGCTTTTCGGCGAGATAAGCCCCTCGGGACGCCTGCCCGTAACGTTCTACAAGCAAGCGGAGAGCCTGCCCGAGTTTTCGGACTATTCCATGCAGGGCAGAACCTACCGCTATTGCAGCGGCGACAATGTGCTGTACCCGTTCGGCTTCGGGCTGAGCTACGCTGAGCTTTCCGTAAGCGCTGCGGACATTACGCACGAGCGCGTGAGCGCCGAGATTACGAACGCGAGCGGCATTGCGGCTGACGCGGTGGTGCAGGTGTATGTGAGCGCGCAATGCGGCGTGGAGAACGCGCCGCGCCTGTCGCTTGCGGGCTTTAAGCGCGTGAGCGTTCCCGCAGGGGGAACGGCGCAGACGGTAATACCCCTGCCGCGCGAGGCGTTTGAAACGGTGGACGAGGCGGGCGTGAGAGCCGTCCGCAGCGGGCATTACCGCATATATGCGGGACTGTGCCAGCCTACCGAGCTTTCCGAAAGCTTGGGCGGCAGGTGCTTCTGCACGGAAATAGAACTGTAAACGCACGGGCAGCCGCTGTTGCCCGCGCGCGCTCCTCAATAAAGCGAAATTCGCTATGCGAATTTTGCTGCGTTGCCCGCTCACGTTCCTCAATAAAGCGAAATTCGCTTTGCGAATTTTGCTGCGTTGCCCGCCCGCGCTCCTCAAAAAATAAAGCGAAATTCGCTATGCGAATTTTGCTGCGTTGCCCGCCTGCGGGCAACGCGTCACATCGGGCAGAGCGTGTAGCCGTCCGCGCGCCACGCGTCAATAACGCGCCCGAGAATGGCGGTGTTGGTTGCGCTTACGGCGTGCAGCAGGTAGACCGCGCCGTTATGCGCGCGCGAGGTTAGCTTCTCGAACGCGGCGTCCTGCGCGGGCTGGTCGTTCACGTCCCAGTCGGGGTAGGCGAAGCTCCATAAAACCGTGGTGTAGCCCATGTCGGCGGCGCATTTGAGCACCCGCTCGGAGAACTCGCCCATGGGCGGGCGCATGACGTACATCTCGTAGCCGAACTCGTCCCTTATATAATTGTGCAGCTGCGCAAGCTCGTTGTAAAGCTCGTCGGGCGAGCATTCGGGCAGGGACGGGTGCGAGAACGTGTGGTTGCCTACGGTGTGTCCCTCGTCTATCATGCGGCGGATAAGCTCGGGGTTGCGCTTTGCGTAGTCGTAAGTCACAAAGAACACCGCGCTCACGCCCTTTTCCTTAAGCGTGTCGAGTATCACGGGCGTGTAGCCGTTTTCGTAGCCCTCGTCAAAGGTAAGCTGCATGGCGGGGGCTTTTTCGCTGCCGATAAAAAGCGCGCCCATGCCGCCGTATTTGCGCTGCGCGTCAACAGCGCCAAGCGGGCGGTTGTTCGCGTCAAGGTCGTTGCCCATGCCGTAGCAGATTTTCGTGGAGTCGTATGCGGTAAGCGCCTCGTACTGCGAAGCGGAGGGCGCGGAAAGCGCCTGCACGACCGCCATGGATATGGATATATATTTCATGTTTATCGTCCTTTCAGAGTTTATGCCTTGTATTTCGGCGTATCCTTAAAGGCAACACCGCGCAAAGACCATCTATTGGATTTTGTACGTGTCTTGCTTGCATCTTTTTCGTTATACTACACAATTCGTCCTAGCAAGGCATACAGCCTTGCGTCGTCCTCATTGTACAATCTAACGAAAAATCTGACTGCGCAATACACGCACAATCTTTGCGCAGTATTGCCTTAATATTTTTAAGCTTTTTGTAAGATTTATGTCATAGGAAAAATAAGAAATATGTGTTAAAATCATATTGTCGGGAGGAGGGGAAGCCGATGGATAATTCGCCTGTAAAGCGCGTGCTTGTTGTGGACGACGACCGCGAGATAGTAAGCGCCGTTGCAAAGCTGCTTGAGCTTGAGGGCTTTGAAACGCTGCGCGCATATAACGGTCTTGAAGCCGTGCAGCTTCTGGCTGAAAACGAGGTGCATCTGATAGTCCTTGACATCATGATGCCGCAGCTTGACGGCATATCCGCTACGATAAAGATACGAAACGAGCGGAATCTGCCCATCATACTGCTTTCAGCCAAAACGGAGGAGAGCGACAAGGTGCTGGGGCTTTCGGTGGGGGCGGACGATTACGTTACAAAGCCCTTTAACCCAAGCGAGCTTGTGGCGCGCGTTAAAAGCCAGCTGCGGCGGTACATGACCCTCGGGGACTACTCCTCGCGCGGGAGCGGCAGCGATATAACCACGGGCGGGCTTACGCTGCGGACTGACGAGCATATGCTTTATGTCGACGGCGAGCCTGTGAAGCTCACCGCGAAGGAATACAATATTTTAGAGCTTCTTATGAGAAACGCGGGAAAGGTGTTTTCCGCAGAGGAAATTTACGAGAGAGTATGGAACGAAACGGCTTACTCGGTCGAGAATACGGTGATGGTACATATCCGGCGTATACGTGAAAAAATCGAAATCGACCCGAGCGAGCCGCGCTATCTGAAGGTGGTGTGGGGAATTGGATACAAAATCGAAAAGCATTAAATCGTCCCGCGCGTATAAGGCGCTGCTTGCGGTACTGTTTATCGTCTGCTGGGGAACGCTCGGTATTGTTACGGGCTTCGCGGGGGCTTACGGGTATATGTGCCCGAACTTCGGCGGCATTGAGGCGCTGCTTATTGACAACGCGGCTGATTCAAACGGGGTGCGGCAGAACGCGTCCTACGCGGAACGGGTCGCAGCCGCCGTAAACGAGGGCGAGGACGAGGTAAGGCGCTATATTGCCGACGCGGAGTTCTACGCAAAGCTCACACTTAAAAACGGCGTGGTGATTGAAAACGGCGTTAATCATCTGCCCGACTTTGAAGAAACGTCGTTACACTATACGACAGAGGGCTTGGTAAGCGTTGTAACGGCGATGTCCACGGAACAGTACAACGCTTACTGCGAGGACTGGGCGCGCATGAAGCACAATATGCAGATAATCCTTGCGACGGACGTGCTGCTGCTTGCGGCGGGCATTGTGCTTATGGTAATGCTGTGCAGGTGCGCGGGCGTTCAGGCGGACGGCACGGTGCGGCTCGGCAAGCGCTACAAAATTCCGTATGAGATAAGCGGGCTTGCGGCTTTCGCAATGCTCTGGCTGTTCGTAATATGGTCGGTATGCGACGGGGAACTGAGCTATGTTGCTATGCTCGGCGCGGGCGGCAGAAATCTGTGCATGATTATGTGCGGCATGGCAAGCCTTGGCTTCGGCGGGACGGTGCTGTACCTGCTCTCGTGCGGCGAGGTGCGCGGCAAGAACGGCGTGTTCATGCGCGGCAGCCTTGTATGGTGCGTGATTATGCTGATATGGCGGCTGCTTAAGTTTATCGGGCGGCAGTTTGCGCGCTTCGGGCGCGCTATGGCGGCGCTGGCGAGGGGCGAAACGTTCCCGAAAAAGTCGGTCGCGGCGCGGTTTGTTATAATGGACGCAATATTCGCGGCGGTCACGGTCGTCTTGACGGCGCTTTTTATTGCGGTAGGGGGCAACGTGCTTGTTTTCGTGCTTGAACTGGTTGCAATAGGGCTGTTTATTTACCAGCGCTACAAAATGTTCTGCGACTGCGCGGTAATCGGCAAAAAGATAAAGGCGCTCGCCGAGGGCGACTACTCGTTCGACGGGAAGCTTACGGAGCATTCCGCGTTCGCGCAGGAAATGGAGCGGCTCAACGCCCTTAGCGAGGGCTACCGCAAGAGCGTTGAGGAGAGCGTTCACGCAGAGCGCATGAAGATAGAGCTTGTAACGAACGTTTCCCACGACCTTAAGACCCCGCTCACGTCCATAATAAGCTATGTGGAGCTGCTTTCCAAGGAGGAGCTTACCCCTGCGGCGCAGGACTACGTAAAGGTGCTTAAGACAAAGAGCGAGCGGCTCAAGAACATAGTGTCCGACGTGTTTGAGCTTGCAAAGACCACAAGCGGCGAAATAAGCGTGGAGCATGAGCGGCTCGACCTTACAAAGCTTTCGTGGCAGACCATAGGCGAGATGGAGGACAGGATAGCCGCCGCGGGGCTTGACCTGCGCGCGAAGATATGCGACCCGCCCGTGACTGTCGTAAGCGACGGCAAGCGGCTTTACCGCGTTATACAGAACCTGCTTGACAACGCGCTCAAATACTCGCTTAAGGGTACGCGCGTGTACTACGCCCTTGAAAGGGACAGCCTTACCGCGATAATCACGATAAAGAACATCTCCGCGTATGAAATGAACTTTACCGCGGACGAGATACTCGAGCGCTTTACGCGCGGCGACAAGTCCCGCACGACGGAGGGTTCGGGACTGGGGCTTTCGATAGCGCAGGGCTTTACGCTTGCGTGCGGCGGAACGTTCGCGCTGGACATTGACGGCGATATGTTCAAGGTAACGCTCACATTCCCGCTTGTGCAGGAGGCTGAAAATGGATAAGCGCTTTTTCAGCAGGGGCGCGCCCGCCGTTTTCAGCGAGAACGCCCTTGTAATAGTAGGCGCGGCGGTGTCGCTGTTCTTACAGGTGATATCCTTTTTCACAACGCTTGACGGCGCGAGGGCGTATTTTGAAGCGACGTTTGCCCTTGCGCCGCTTCTGTTTGCGCTTGCCGTGCAGACGGTGGTGTATTTTCTTGAAAACTCCATAGGCAGGCGCGTTACCGCCCCAAAGGCTATTGCGCTCGCGCTTGCGGTAATGTGCAGCAGCTACTTTTCTTTTGTGGGAATCTACAACAACATAAATTCCCCCGAAAGCTACCTTGAGCGCACCTACGACGGCTATTGCCGCACGCTGAACGGAGCGCTTGAGGAAATCTCGGACGATACGCAGCGCAGCGCTGCGGCGCAGGTTGACGCTGCCATAAACGCCGTTGTGCGCGAGTACGCCGCGCTTTCAAGCGAAAAGCAGGCGCTCACGGAGCTTTCCGCGCAGCTTGACGAAACGCAGGCGCAGACCTCTTACGGCATGAGCGCGCCGCGCCGCGCGGACTACGAGGAGTACGCGGACTATGCTAAGGCGTATTCCGCGTATATAGCGGCGCTTTCGCAGGGGACGGCGACGGAGGAGCAGGCGCAGCAGTCTGCGCTGCTTGCCGCCTACGGGCTTGCGGACGGCGCGGAGCTTGCGGCAAGGCTCGCGGAAATTTCCTCGAAGCTTACGCTTGCGGAGGGAACGCTTGGCGCGCAGGGAAGCGGCTTTACGGCCGCGGCGCAGCTTTTGCGCGAGCGGATAAAGAGCGGCGATACAGCGCCCGCGCAGGGGCTGTTCGCGCTGTACGGCACGCTATGCGGCGGCGCGGGCGAAGTGCCTGCGGAGCTTTACGCGGCGCAGACCGAGCTTACGCTGCCCGCCTACGCCGAGATAGCGGGAGATTCGCCCGCAGCCGTTGTGCGCGAGCGGCTTACGGCGGCCGTTTCCCGCGCGTGCGCGGAGGCTTCGGCGGCGGGCGCTGAAATAAACGCCGCTGACTTTACATTCGAGAACATATACACCCTGCCCATGTACGCAGTTATAAGCGGCGGCATGGGAGCGGACGCGGCTGTATCGCTTGCGCTTGCGTTGCTTGTAGACGGGCTGTCGCTCGTATTCGCGCTCATTTCCGCTCGCGACAGGAGCGTTATTTCGGCGGCTTCTACAAATACCGCCTTTGCAATGTGCAGCGACATTTTCGAGCGCGGCGTTGCAACGGCGCTAAGGCTCGGGGACGGCGGCAGCCTTTCGGGCAGCTGGGACGGCGAGCGGCTTGCGCAGCGGCTAGGGGAATTTGTGGCGCTTTTTGAAGCGTCGGACGGCGCGGGGCAAGGGTACTCGCTGACAGCGCCCAAAAGCGCGCTTTCGGAGTACGAGGCGCTCGTGGCGCTTTTGTGCCAGTTTTCGCTTGCAAAGCCGCTTACGGCAAAGGAAGCTGAGCTTCTTACGGACGGCGCGCGCACAGAGCCGTGCGTGCTGCTTAAAACAAAGTTCCTGCTGTGGGTAGGCGAAAAGTTCTGCGGGCGCGACAAGCTTGCGCAGCCCGAGGAAAGCGAGGTGGCGCGCGCATGAACGCGGTGAGCATGATAATAGCGCTCGGGGCGCTTGCGGTGCTGGTCTGCGCGCTTGTCCGCAGCCTTGACGAAACGCGGCGCGGGCTGTTCTGTTGGACTGTGTCGTCGCTTGCGTTCGTGCTGGCGGCGGTGGTGTTTTTTTCGCAGGGCGAGGGCTTTACGGCGGACTTCCCGCAGCTTGCGGCGGGGCTTGGCGCTGCGGCGGCGTGCGCGGCGCTCGCTTTCGCGGCGGAGCTTGCAGCGCCCTCAAAGCGGCTGCGCAGGGGCGAACGTCCCGCTGTGGACGCGGCTGCGGGGGAGCGCTCGTTCAATTTTGTGGCGGTCATAATTTGCGCGGTAATGGCGCTTGCGGGGGCGGCTTCCGCGGTGTTTTCGCGCACGGCTGAGGTGCTTGTGTGCGTTGTGCCTGCGGCGGCGCTCAGCCTGCGGCAGCTGTCGTTTTTTCTCGGCACGGCGGGTACGGGCGCGCAGTCTGAGCGCGAGCGCGTGCAGGCGCTCAGAAAGCGGCTCGGCAGAAATGACAGGTCGCTATAAAAAATGCGGGGGGAACTTTCATTCCCTCCGCACGCAGACTGTTGAAAAAGTCCATTTTGCCCGCGTATGCGGGCTTTGAAATAACTTTTTTGCCTCGGGCTTCCCGAGGCAAAAA
>CAKSIT010000030.1 GCA_934462925.1 uncultured Oscillospiraceae bacterium
GGTAGATATGGCAGACGCACGGACGGTACTCAGATGGTCGTTCGGGCTGAGCGCATGAGCCTTTGATGTGAATTAAAAAATGATGGGCGCACGGTATATTGTGCGCCCATTCGGCGTGCAGAAGCTTAAAAATCACTTTGCTGCTTTTATTGTAACGCCTTTGCTGACTATGCAATAGCCGCAGAGCGTTTTCTGCGGGTGAAAACCTTAAATAAAAAAGCGCCTCGCCGCGGAATTGCGGGCGAGGCACTCGCTTGTGCTTTCGGCACGAATCTGCGTGTAACGCGGGTGAAAACCTGTATAAAAAAGCGCCTCGCCGCGGAATTGCGTGCGAGGCACTCGCTTGTGCTTTCGGCACGAATCTGCGTGTAACGCGGGTGAAAACCTTAAAAAAAGTACCTCGCCGCGGAATTGCGTGCGAGGCACTCGCTGGCGGAGAAGGAGGGATTCGAACCCTCGTGCCGGCTCATCACCGACAAAACGATTTCGAGTCGTTCTCGTTGCGACCACTTCGATACTTCTCCATATAAGCTCCGCATTTAACGGAGCAAAAATATTATACCACATTCCGCCCGATTTGTCAAGGGGATTTTTGCCGCAAACGGGCATTCCCGCAAAAAAGCTGCGGGAACGCCGTTTGCCGTGGAACGCGTGTTAAATCAGCGGACAGCCGCACGCGCCTCAATGTACTTTATAAGCAGGTCCGTCGTACCCTCTATGCCAAGGCGCGAGGAGTTTATTGTGATGTCGTAGCTGCGCGAGTCGCCCCACTTGCCCTCGCAGTGAGTGTTGTGGTAGGTGCGGCGGCGCTTGTCGTTGTGTTCCATGAGCGCGCGCGCCTTTTCCTCGGATACGCCCTCGCGCTCGGCGGTGCGCTTTATCTTCGCGTCAAGGTCGCCGAGTATGAATATGCGCACAAGCCCCGCGTTATTGCGCAGAACATAGTCCGCGCACCTGCCGATTACCACAAAGCTCTCGCCCGCGTCTGCGCGCGCCTTAAGGTAGTCGAACTGCATACGCGCCACAACGTCCTCGGGGGAGTTGCTGTAGCCGTTTACCGTGCGCGAAAAAAGCAGGCTGCGCGCGCTCTCGTCGTACTTTTTGAGATACTCTGCGTCGGTGTTCTTCTCCTTTGCTATGTCTGCAAGAATATTGCTGTCCAGAAGCGGCAGCCCGAAATGCTTTGCAAGCCCCGCCGCAACAACGTGTCCGCCGCTGCCGAACTCTCTGCCTACAGATATTATCAGCTGCTTGTCCATGATTTTGAACCTCCCAGATAAATTACTGTCCGAATTTACACGGTGCGGCTGTATTATTCGCCTGCCGCCGTCCTATAATGATTATACCACAAACGCCCGTTTTTTTCAAGAACTTTTCTCGTCTGCGCGCGCCCGTACGTAAAATTTGTGCGAATGTTATAGTGACAGCTGTGAAATGTGATGTTAAGATTCCGTTAAGCTTTTCAGCCACGAGAGTTTTTTTGTTGACAAGCGCGCCGAAATATGGTAAAATTATATGGGTAATACCCATACGGGCAAATCCCCTTAAAACGACATAATTCGACCGAAACAGAGGTGACTGTTACGAAAATAAACTGGAACAAAAAATACACCACCGTCGCGGCTTACTGCCTTGGCGTTATCGCAATATCGGTGCTTTTCGTGGTGTTCGTATTCAAATTTGATTCGTTCAAGCAGGGCTTTTCGTGGGTAGGCTCAGTCGCAGCCCCGATAATCTGCGGCATTATAATCGCCTATATCCTTAACCCGCTTGTGGACGTAATCGAGAGAAAGCTCTTTGGGAAAATGCTGCGCACAAAGCCCGACCCCGACAGCCTTATGATAAAGCAGCTGCGCAAGTCGCCCGTTGCCAACACAAAAATGGTAAAGGACCTTGAAAAGCGCGCGCCCACAATGGAAGAAAAGATTAAAAAGCGCCGCACGCTGGTGCGCGTTCTGTCTATCGTGGTGGCGTACATTATCGTCCTCGCAGCGCTCACGGGTATTGTAATAGCAGTCGTGCCGAGCGTTGCAAAGAGCGTTATCGACCTTGCGGACCAGATGCCCCTCTACGTTGAAAAGGCGGACGAGTGGCTGCAGGAAACGTTCGCGAACAACCCCGACCTTGTAAAGTACATTTCGGGCGAGATAAGCGGCCTTACCGACCTCGTAACAAAGTTCGCGGACATGGTAAAGCCCATGTCGTCGGACATTATCGGCAACATAAGCTCGGGGCTTTTCAAGGCGGCTTCGGCGGTGTTCACAGCGCTTAAGAACATGGTTATAGGGCTTGTTATCGCCATTTACCTGCTGTTCAGCAAGGAGCGCCTGCTGGCTCAAGTAAAGAAAATGATTTTTGCCATGATAAAGCCCGAAAAGGCGCGCAGGCTGTTCTCAACCGCCACCAAGAGCAACGTTATTTTCAAGCAGTATATCGTGTCCAACCTTATAGACGCGCTCATTATCTTCGTTTGCATGATGATAGGAATGCTGGTTATGGGTATGCCCTACCCCATGCTTATTGCGGTAATATGCGGCGTTACAAACCTTATCCCGTTCTTCGGGCCGTTTATCGGCGCGATTCCGAGCGGATTCCTAATCCTGCTTGTAGACCCGATTAAGGTTATATGGTTCGCGATATTCGTACTGGTACTTCAGCAGCTTGACGGCAACGTCCTCAAGCCCCTGCTTTTCGGCGAGTCCATGGGACTGCCCGCGATTTGGGTACTGGTTTCCATTATCGTTGGCGGCGGACTTTTCGGTATCCCCGGAATGCTCCTCGGCACGCCCGTTTTCGCGGTGTTCTATATGCTCTTTGCGGAGTACATCAAGGACCGCCTTGAAAGGAAGGCAATGCCCTCCTCCACCGACTGCTACACAGTCACAATGGAGCAATTCGACAAGCAATACCCGCCCGAGCCGCCGCTCCCCGCACCCGACGTCGTGAAAGCGGCTGCACCGCACGGCTCGCCCGCGCCCAACGCGGAGAACACGCCGCCCAAAAACAGCGCTAAAACCGCAAAAACAAAGAAATAAACGCAGGCCGCCGCTCGGTACTCTGAGCGGCGGTCGTTCCTTTAATGCCCCGCAAGGGCGAAAATCGCCCGCAGGCGCTGCAGTCTGTCGAAAAAGTCATTTTTGCCTGCGTATACGGGCTTTGAAATAACTTTTTTGCCTCGGGCTTCCCGAGGCAAAAAACACTTCTATCCGCACAAGTGTGCGGTTTGACGGCAAGCCGTCAAACCGTGCGCGCAGTGCGGATGTTTCGGCGGAAAACCCCCGTATGGGGGTTTTTCGACGGTCTCAAACGCCCGCAGGCGCTGACCGTCTGCGGGCGTTAATTATCGTGTTTGTATCACTTTACAAAGGGATTCTCCGTCGGGTACATCATGCCTGCGGGCCGGTTGAATCCGATATCCTCAACGCCGAGGTATCTGAATACGTTGAACAGCGCCTTGCCGCAGTGACCGAACGCAACCGCGCCGTGGTGCGGGTAGTTCTTCTCAATGAGAACATGGCGGTAGAAGCGGCCCATTTCGGGGATTGCAAATATGCCTATAGAGCCGAACGACTTTGTTGCAACGGGGAGAACCTCGCCCTGCGCAACGTATGCGCGAATCTGCGCGTCAGCGGTGGACTGAAGCCTGAAGAACGTGATGTCGCCGGGAACGATGTCGCCCTCGAGCGTACCCATGGTAACCTCCTCGGGAAGCGCTCTCGCCATAATCATCTGGTTCTTCATCGTACACTTTGAAAGCTTGGACGAGCAGGTGTTGCCGCAGTGGAAGCCCATGAACGTGTCAGTGTGCTTGTAGGGGAACTTGCCCTCGATAGAAGCCTTGTACATATCTGCGGGAACGGTGTTGTTGATGTCAAGCAGCGTTACGGCGTCCTGCGTTACGCACGTGCCGATAAACTCGGAGAGCGTGCCGTAAATGTCAACCTCGCAGGAAACGGGAATGCCGCGGCCTGTCAGGCGGGAGTTTACATAGCACGGAACAAAGCCGAACTGCGTCTGGAACGCGGGCCAGCACTTGCCTGCGATAGCAACGTACTTTCTATAGCCCCTGTGCTGCTCTACCCAGTCGAGCAGGGTAAGCTCGTACTGCGCAAGCTTCGGGAGGATAGAGGGTATCTTGTTGCCCTCGCCAAGCTCCTTAGCCATGTCCGCAGCTACCTCGGGGATACGGGGGTCGCCCTCGTGCTTGTTGAACGCCTCGAACAGGTCAAGCTCGGAGTTCTCCTCAATCTCAACGCCGAGATTGTAAAGCTGCTTGATGGGCGCATTGCACGCAAGGAAGTTCAGCGGGCGCGGACCAAAGGAAATAATCTTAAGGTCGTGCAGGCCGACTATGGTTCTTGCAACGGGGATAAACTCCTTTATCATGTCAGCGACTTCTTCAGCCGTGCCAACGGGGTACTCGGGTATGTATGCGTTGATGTTGCGCAGCTTAAGGTTGTAGGAAGCGTTCAGCATACCGCAGTAAGCGTCGCCGCGGCCCTGAATGAGCGAGGTTTCGGAATCCTCCTCAGCGGCAGCCGCAAACATAACAGGACCGTCGAAGTGCTTTGCAAGCAGCGTTTCAGCTATCTCAGGACCAAAGTTGCCGAGGTATACGCAAAGAGCGTTGCAGCCTGCCTTCTTGATGTCCTCAAGCGCCTGCACCATGTGTATCTCGCTTTCAACGATACAGATGGGACATTCGTAGATGTCCTGTGCGCCGTACTTGTCGGTGTAAGCCTTTACAAGCGCCTTTCTTCTGTTGACGGAAAGGCTCTCGGGGAAGCAGTCGCGCGATACGGCAACGATACCGAGCTTTATCTCAGGGATATTGTTCATAGTTCTTTTTTCCTTTCAGATTATTTGGGCTTTGCCCTTTTTTATAGGATATCACAAATTTGCTTTTTTTTCAAGAGAATAATAGCGCGATTTGCCCAAATGATTGTACTTTTTATTCAGACTTTGCGCTTTTTGCGGAAAAATCCGCCCGAAAGTATAATTATACTCCCGCGCGGGCGCGGCGCAGCTCCTCTGCGAGTACCGCCGCGGACGGCAGAAAGCACAGCGCGCCGAACATTATATAGAGCGCCGTATCACCTGCGGAAAAGTCAAGCCCCGTAATAAGCGGGTAGTAGCCGAACTCCCCCGCGCCGCCCACCATAAGCGCCGCAGAGCCGCCCGCGCACAGCGCCGTTGCAGCGAGCGCCGCACCGTCCCTCAGCCCGAACCTGTGCCTTGAATAGAACGTGCGCCGCCCCGTGCCGTACCCACGCGAGCGCATTATTTCCGCGGACGTCATAGCCTGCTCGGCAGAGCAGCCCACGGAATCCGAAAAAGCTGAAAGGTAGCCCTTTACCCCCGAAGCGCCGCGGGCGCTTGCGAAATCCCGCGTTCTGCGGATAAAAAGCGGCACGAACCTGAGCGTGCATGACAGCACAAGCCCCGCCGCAGGGACTGCCCTGCCAAAAAGCCACACGTATTTTTCAGAGGTCATAAAGCGCGTTCCCGCAGCGCTCCAAAGCACCGCCGCAGCGAGCATTCCGCCAAAAACCGCGCCGTAGGCGAGCGCCTCGGCGGTGAACGCGGTATCCCCCACGAAAAACAGCACCGTAGCGCCGCTATGCGCAAAAAGCGGGTTCGCAAGCGCCGCGCACGCCGCCATTACGGGCAGCCACAGCATTCCGCGCAGACGTCCGCAAAAACCCGCGCAGAGCGCTCCCCCTGCAAGGGAAAGCGCCGTCATAACGGGGTCGCGCGTGAAAACGGTTATTGCTATTACCGAAAAAAGATACAGGAAGCACACGGCGGGGTGCGCGTTTTCAAGGTATCTCACGGGCGGTCACCTCGCAGCCGACGCTCGGCTCGCAGGCGGCGTTCGCCTCGACGAAGTTCGCTGCGCAGCAGGTACGCAATAAGCGCTTCGCAGCCCTCGGTAACGTCGGCGTAGGTGCGCTCGAAATCGCCCGTATACCACGGGTCGGAGATGTCGCGCGGAACATTGGTGAAATCAAGCAGCCTGTATATTTTGCCGTCATTCTCGCCGCACCCCGCTATGCGCCGCATATTGCGGATATTCGCGCTGTCCATGCCTATAAGCAGGTCGTACTCGTCATAGTCCGCGCGGGTCATCTGGCGCGCACGCTTCTCGGAGTAGTCTATGCCAAGCCGCCTGAGCACCGCCGCCGTGCCGTAATGCACGGGGTTTCCCAGCTCCTCTGTAGAAGTCGCCGCAGACTGCGCGGTTATCCCGCTTATGCCGCGCTTTTTCAGCATATCCATAAAAACGAACTCCGCCATGGGCGAGCGGCATATATTGCCGTGGCATACGAAAAGTATCTTGTACATCTGGGTTGTTCCTTTCGGAATGATTTGTAGCTATGCGCTTGTCATGCGCAGGGCATTTTTATTTATGGGAACATCTAAAAACCGTTTTGAAAAGGGAAAATGGGTAGAGTGCGCCGAATGCGAGGAAAGCCGACGAAGTAAGGCTGTATGCCTTACGAGGAGGTTTTCTGATGCAGTCGGTGTACTATACACATTTTCCCTCAAACAAGGTTTTTAGAGGTGACCTTATAAAAACACCCTGCGTTTATTATAACATATTCCGCGCTTAAAAGCAACACGGCGCATGATTTCATGCGCTGAGACCGTCGAAAAACCCCCATACGGGGGTTTTTCGCCGAAACATCCGCACTGCGCGCACGGTTGCGTAAGCGCAGCGTCGCGTACACACTTGTGCGGATAGAAGTGTTTTTTGCCTCGGGAAACCCGAGGCAAAAAAGGTTATTTCAAAGCCCGCATACGCGGGCAAAACTGACTTTTTCGACAGACTGGGCGCATGATTTCATGCGCTTATCAAAGCCGCTTTTCGCGGGTCGGCGTGCTGCCGCTCCCGCAAATTCACCCGAACAAAATATTGATACACTCGTCCTTAACTACCCCGTAAGCCGTCGTGTACTTACTGTACTTATAAAACTTGAATCCGCATTTTTCCTGCATTCGCTTGGACTGCGGGTTATCGGTGAAATACCCGCACACAATAAAATCAAGCCCGACTTGCTTAAACAGATAATCTATCACCGCGCGGACCGCCTCCGCCATGTACCCGTTGCCCCAGTACGCTTTGGACAGCACAAAGCCCAGCTCCCGCCCCGATTTATCGCCGAACTCGGGAGGCTTGTCCTCATCGTATTTTTCGATTCCAAGCGAGCCTATGACTTTCCCGCTGCGCTCAACGGCGAACGTCTTTTTTCCGCCCATAAACGCGGCAAGAACAGCCTGCGTTTCTTCCTTTGTTTTGTGGTGAGCCCAGCCAGCCATTTCACCTACGCCGTCCACGCTCGCGTACTCGAAAAAATCGTCAAGGTCTGACGCCCGCCACGGGCGCAGTACAAGCCGCTGCGTCTTTAGCACAACATTCGATATGTCGATTTCTGCGTTCATTTAATACCTCCACATCTCGTCATAAAATCACAGCGCCCTTGCAAACAGCTGCTCGGTCGAACCGTATATAGTCCCGTAGTCCCCGATTTTCCTGAACCCGTATTTTTCATACAAGCCGATTTCTCCGCTCATTATATAATATATCGCCGTGAATCCCTGCTCTTTCGCTGCAACGCAGGCTGCTTCAATAAGCTTTTCCGACAGGCGGCGACCCCTGTATTTCTCGTCCACGAAAACAAATCCCACAAAAGGCGTGAACTCATATTCCTGCGGTAGCTCGTCCTTGTTTGAGAACGTGCAGAACGCGGTAATATCGCCGCCGTGAAGCGCCGCAATAACTCTCTCGTTGGCTTCAAAATCGTTCTCTCTCATTTTGCCTGCCAGTATCCGACCCGCTCCCCATGAGCAGGTTTCCGCATAGTTGATAACCTTGTCCCATAGTTCATGCCCGAACGTTAGTACTTCGATTTTCTCCATTAAATTCTCCTTGTTATACTGTTAGTGTGTAATAATTAGCGCTCCGCCATTAAAGCCGCTTCTCGTAAGTCAGCACGTCGCCGCTACCGCAAAGGGCGTACCCGCAGCTTTCGTACAGGGCTTTTGCGGCGCTGTTGTCGGGCGTTGTGTGGATTCTTACAACCGCCTTGCCCGCGCTGCGCAAAAACTCCTCCGCGCGGCTCACCGCAAACCTGCCCGCGCCCCTGCGCTGAAACGCAGGCTCTACCGCCAGTATGGACAGCCAGCCCGCGTTGCCGCCGTCAAGCCCGTTGAGCTTCATATACGCGCACGGAACAGCGCCCTTGCGGATAAGGAAGTGCTTTTCGTCAGAATCGCCCGCCGAAAGCAGGGCGCGCCATTTGCTGTACGGAATCGGCGCGCTGTGAAGCGCCTGCGCGTTTCTGCTGAAAATCGCCGTTACGTAGTACGCGGCGGTTTTGCCGCAGGCTTCAACAATGTTAAAAGATAACAGCTCCTTTTCGTACATCAGCTGCCCGTCGTTTATAAGGCGGTTAAAGCTTTTGTACGGGCGCTGCGCAAACCCCGCCTTTGTCTGTAAAGCCTGCGAAATCGCATTCTCCCGCCCGACATAGCACCGCAGCGTGCCGCACCATTTGTTGGCCAGAACGCGCTCGGCAAATTCGAGCATTCTCCTGGCAATATGCCTGCGGCGGTACTCGGGCGCTACAAACAGGTCGCCGTAATACCAAAGGGTCTTGTTCTCGCTGTTTTGCAGGCAGAATAACCGCCCCACTACGTCCTCGGCTTCGTTTTGCGCAATTACGTTAAAGCAGTCGGTTTCGGTCTTGCCGTCGAATGCAAGGCTCGCTATGCCGTCGTACTGCTCGGGGTCGTTCCATTGCAGCTGCGCTATTTTTCGGGCGGTTTGCTCGTCAATAAATTCGCTTACCGAAATGAAAACCGCTTCGTCGGGTATCGCCTTTTCGCAGACCGCCTGCCCGTTTTCGGGGGATATTTCGCCCGTGCCGACAAAGCCCATAGCCTCCCAGAACGGCTTGCCCGTGACGGGGTCGGCGGCGAGGTACATTCGCCTTGCGCCGCGCGTTCTGAACATAGCCTGCAAATGCAGGAACATCTCCCTGCCATAGCCCGCCCTGCGGTACTCGGGCAATACGTAAAGCTCCATTACGCAGCCAAAGCCAGCCTTTTTGCAGCCCTTGTCCTCGGGGCTGTCGATTCTTCCGAAAAGGAAGCCGATGACAGACGATTGAACATAGCACAGGCTAAGGGCTATTGCGGGTTCGTCCTGCTTTTCGATTATTCTGTCCGTCCAGCGCCCGAGCGCGCAGGGGTCGGTCGTGCGGTTCTGATGCTCGTCAAGCTCGCTTGCGTACTGCTGCATAAGGCGGTGAAGCTCGCTGCGGTTTTCTCCCGTAATGCGCGTGAAAGTCAAATCGCTCATAAATTCTCCTTAAATAAAAAATAAAAAAGCGTCCCCGAAAACGGGAACACTTGAATTTCACCATTACACTATGCAAACGCTTCTATGCGCAATTATGTGAATGATAGATACTCCCGCTGCGGTATTTCGTTTTCATATCATTCACCTGCCTTTCAATGATTTGATTATAGCATAGTTTTCTGAGATTGTCAAGAAAAAATCTGTGTGCTAACAGAAAATAGGAGAATGTACATTATACTTCCCTGCGTACACAGCCGAGTTGGGTATAATAAACATAAGGTCACCTCTAAAAACCTTGTTTGAGTGAAAATGTGTATAGCGCACCGACTGCTTCTGTCAACAAGCGAAATT
>CAKSIT010000031.1 GCA_934462925.1 uncultured Oscillospiraceae bacterium
AACGGCGGGCGCTGCGGGAGTTGTAGCCGTTCCTGCGGGCGGTTCTGCGCCCGTGTACGGCGCGAACGGGCGCGTGTGGCAGTTCGGCACGATTCGCCCCGAGGGCGCGCGCGGCGCGGTTGACGCGAACTTCGCCTACGAGCAGCTCGGGCGCGTTATCCGCGAGCAGGGTCTGAACTCGCCCGCAAAGGTCGTGCTTCGCGCGCAGAAAACTGTTACGGCAGGCGCTGCGGCTAAGCTTACAGAGGAACTGGAGGGGCGCGGGTTCAGGGTTTCGGCGAGGAAGATATAATAGCGTTCTACTTGACAACCTGCGTGCAAAGTGGTATAATAAATATGTTTTGAGGACTCATTGTACACATTTGTAATGTGTTCTGCAGCCCTGTCAGGATTATGCGATTTTGGCAGGGCTGTTCTCTTTTTGTTGATATGAATTGCCCACGTTCTGCTTCGGCAGGGCGGGGGCGTTTTTCTGCACAAAAGGAGCAGCCCCGCGCGTTCCCCCGCACGGGACTGTTAAGTCTACAGGCACGCTGTAAGAGCCGTGCCTTGCGTTTATTATAGAGCAAAACGCAGCCGCTGTCAATGGCTTAACAGAATCCTTAACGGAAACTTAGCGGGGAAGGGCGAATTATGACTTAGCATATTACAATCAGATTTCGATATTTTCGTGTTGCATTTTGTGTTGCATAATTGCTGAAAAAGATGCATTTTGGCGTTTTTTTGAGCGTTCCTGAATAAATTATTATGCAACGCCAAATACAGCGAACCCGCACTACAATCGCATTTGCGACAATAGTGCGGGCTTGCGCTATTTTTCTCGCTGGCGGAGAAGAAGGGATTCGAACCCTTGTGAGGTTGCCCTCAAACGGTTTTCAAGACCGCCTCGTTATGACCACTTCGATACTTCTCCGAATAAGACAGCCTCCCGAAACAGGAGGCTGTCAAAGTGGAGCTGTTAATCAGAGTCGAACTGATGACCTCATCCTTACCAAGGATGTGCTCTACCAACTGAGCTATAACAGCGTTCCAACGTGTTATATTATATCACACATAAGCGCGTTTGTCAACCCCTTTTTTCAAAAAAATTTAACTTTTTAAAAAAAGGAGCAGGGAAGCGGTATTATGGCAAGCAAAAGCGGCATCGATTATCTCAACGCCGCTGTAATGTTATTCAGTTGTTATGCCGCTTTCAGCCCTGACGTAACAGCGGCCGCGCGGTGAAATCAGCTTAATACATCGGTATGTACTTCCTTTGTAAAATTTCTCTGAGAAGTCTTACTTGTACATCGGACTCTATCCTTTCACAGATTTACGTTCCTGCCGTTTTTTGTATGCGAACATATTTACCACCCTGTTTCGCAAGATAATTTATGTGAACGCATTTCGCGGTGGGAATCATCTGCGGGAGCTTCGCGCCGTGCATTTAATGGGCATTAGCGCCCTGCAATGGCGGTAACTGCGCCTTTGGGGAGAACCCCGCGCTGTTTTCGCCCTTTATCATTCAGCTCAGGCGGTCGGCGGAATGTGACCCCGTGTCGTCACATTGACCGCAGATGAATTATTCTGTTCCTCAGTGCTTTCCATCGGACTCGCATCCTTTCTGCTTAAAGCTGTTATAGTTGTGAGGTTTGCGGGAGCTTTATCGTGGTGTGCCGCTCTTTACTTCCAAAGAGCCTTTCCCGCGGTAGTCAGCGACCCATCGGTATTACCCCTTTCGGTTTTATAAGGTGGGTTACTGTCTGCTTTCGCTTTCTGTTTCCCTTTCCTTGATTATATATTACCACACTTTTTCGTCAAAGTCAATAGTTTTTTTAAAGAATGGCAATGTCGTTTTGTACAACATTTTTCAAACCGTTTTGTGGATTCTCATGATAATTGCTTAAATGATGCGCCTTGCGGCGTTTTTTCACAAAATTCCTCTTGACAATCCGCCCGCCATGGTGTAAAATATAGACAGAATGTGCGTGCTGAACAGGGCGGCAGAGCTTCTGCAAAGACCGAGGCTGCACGGCGGCGCATTCACAATGCTACAATGCATCGAAAGGATAACGATATGGCTGAAAACAACGATATCACCCTTGACGAGGACGAGGGAATAATAGAGCTTGAGGACGAGGAGGGCAATGTCACCCGCTTTGAGTTCGTTGACCGTATAGAAAAGGACGGCGCGGTTTATTTTGCGCTCGTTCCCGCAGAGTACGACGAGGACGAGGGAGCTGCGGAGTTCGTGGTGCTTAAGCAGACGCTGATAGGCGGCGAGGATATGCTCGTTACCATTGACGATGACGACGAGTACAACGCCATAGGCGAGCTGTTCCTGCAGCGCTTTGCAGAGCTGCCCGAGCTTGACATCGAGGGCGACGACGGGGAATAATTCCCTTGTATCATCAAGCGCAAAGAGAAGAAAATAATCGTGTCGGGAGATATCCCGATACGGAAGAAAGAGCCTACTGCCTTGTAACCCGCAGCGCTGCTGCGGCTCGCATATGTGTGCTAGTATGATCCAACACATTGTAAAAGGGATTTCGTCTCCGGCGGCGGATTGCAGACCTCCCGTACTGCGGAAGATAGGGAGCGTGAAACCGTTGGGCGATTTTTACCCACCCTGCCATAAGCGGGTTTTATATTGCATCTTACGGCAAGGCGGTGCTTTTTGAAAAGAACGCGGGGAGAGTCTTAACGGCTCTCCCCGTTTTTTTGTGCGGGACGTTTTGCAAGGTTTTCGCGCGCGGCGCTGCTATTTGCGCGGCGGGGCGTTCTGCCCGCTTTTGCGGGAACGCAAGCGGGCTATTATAGGCGTTTCGCGCGTGGTATTGCTGCTCACGCGGCGGGCGTTCTGCACAAACTATTGCCGCCCGCTTGGCGTGGAAAAAGCGCGGTACTTGATTTTTTTGCGCGGATATGGTATGATTATGTAAGATAACGTACATAGTGAGCGTTGTACAAATATGTCCTGCACGCCGCCTGCGGGCTGCGTGTATATCGGCGAAAACTGAAAGGAAGTGGCTGCGGTGATAATTCTGCCCGAACCCGTGACGCGCGCGCTGGGCGTGCTTGAAAACGCGGGGTTTGACGCGTATGTGGCGGGGCGCTGCGTGCGCGAGCTTGTGCTGGGCAACAGTCCGCAGGATTTTGACATAGTAACGAACGCGGGGCTGAACGACATTATGTTCGCGTTCCGCGACTACCGCATTTCCGATGAGGGAATGGCGCGCGGCGAGATACTTGTTAACGTTGTGGGAATGTTCATACAGGTGTCGCCCTACCGCCGCGAGGTATTCGGCAGCCGCGTTATTTACGCGGACGACCTTGAAACGGATTTGTTCCGCAGGGGCTTTACGATAAACGCTATGGCGTACTCGCCGCGCGCGGGGCTTGTAGACCCGTTCGGCGGGCATAGCTGCCTTACGGGCGAGGTAAAGCGTATTGTTGCGATAGGCGAGAACGTAACCAGAAACACCCGCGAAAACGGCAAGCCCGTGACGGAAACCTACTATGATATGTCGCGCAGCTTCACCACCGCGCCGCATAGGATACTGGAGGCGATACGCCGCTGCGCAGAGGGCGATTACGAGATAGAGGAGCAGACGCGCGCCGCAATGCGCAATAACGTAAGCTGCTTTGAGTACGCCGACAAAAAGCGCATTTTCACCGAGCTGCAGCGCATTGTAATGGGCAAGTACGCCGCGCGCGTGCTTGAGGAATACGCGGATATCCTGAAATTCCTGCTGCCTGAGATAGAGCCGTGCATAGGGCTTGACCAGCGCTCGCCGCACCACAAGTTTACGGTGTGGACGCATATTGCGCGTTCCGTGGGCTTTGCGCTGCCCGAGCCGTCGGTGCGCTTTGCAATGCTGTTTCACGACCTCGGCAAGCCCGATTGTATGTCTATAGACTACACGGGGCGCGGGCATTTCGAGGGTCACGGGGAGCGCAGCAGGCTTCTTGCGGAGGGAATAATGCGCAGGCTGGAGTTCGAGCGCCCGCTTTTCGACGAGGTGAGCTGGCTTGTATACCACCACGACGTGGAGATACCCACGGACAGAAAGGCGCTAAAGGGGCTTCTGCGCGAGCTGGGAGCGGTCGATTTGCGGCAGCTCATTCAATGCGAGATAGCGGACAACCGCGCCAAGGAGGAGGAAACCGAAACCGAGCGCGTAAAGGGTCTGCGGGCTTCCCTTGCGGCGCTTGACGAGATAGAGGCTACGGGCGAGTGCTACGACATAAGCCAGCTTGCCGTAACAAAGCGCGACCTTATCGAACACCGCTTTGTCTTTACCGAAAAGGAAGCGGACGAGCTTTTAGCGGCGCTTTTCGATATCGTGCTGGATAAGCCGTCGTTCAACAACAGGCTTATGCTGCTTGACATGGCGCAGCGCAGCAAGGAACGCTTAGAGCAGCTCGCCGAGGAGCGTGAGCAGCGCCTGCGCGAGCAGATAGAGCGCGAGAAAATAACGCAGGACCGCAGAAAAGAGCCGATATTCAGCAAAAAGAAGCGGCAATAAAAAAGGCAAACGGGGGCTTAAAAAGCTCCCGTTTCAGCCTGTTGAAAAAATCCATTTTGCCCGCGTAGCGGGCTTTGAAATAACCTTTTTTGCCTCGGGCTTCCCGAGGCAAAAAACTCTTCTATCCGCACAAGTGTGCGGGTTGACGGTGTGCCGTCAACCCGTGCGCGCCGTGCGGATGTTTCGGCGGAAAACCCCCGTATGGGGGTTTTTCGACGGTCTGAAACGGGGGCTTAAAAAGCTCCCGTTTTTATGTTATTCGCTGAATCCGTCCCGCCGAAAGCCGCGCCGTTCGCCGCATTTCGCGCGCGAAAGCGTATCACGCCGCATATCATTCGCCCTTGCGCTTTTGGGGCAGGAACACCGCGCACCATGCCGCGGCAAGCGCCGCCGCCAGTAAAAGCGCGCACAGCGGGCGCTGCGTGAAATGCTCCCATATAGCCGCAAAGCGCGCTAAGTCCCAGAAAAGCGCCGCGCCGACGCCCACGGCGAAAACCGCCGCAGCAAGCACCGCGCCCGCCGCGCAGTCCTTAGCGTGCTTTATAAGCGGGTCTTTTTCGGGGGAAACCTTGTCGCACAGGCACTCGAGCGCCGTGTTTACCGCTTCAAGCGAAATCACCGCCGCAAACGTCAGCAGCAGCGCCGCCCACTCCGCGCGGGAAAGCGCGTAGAAGCGCGCCGCAAAGTACGCCGTAAATCCCGCCGCGCACAGGTGAAAGCGGAAGTTGCGCTCGCGCAGACACCGCGCAAGCCCCCTGCCCGCATACGCAAAGCCCTTGAAAAACCCGCTCATCAGCCGTTCTCGCGGGTTATGCCGAGCTTGTCAAGCACCTTTTCCTGCTTGCCGAACATCTCGCGCTCCTCGTCCTCGCCGTTAACATGGTCGTATCCCAGCAGGTGGAACAGCGAGTGCGTTATCAGAAACGCCACCTCCCTGCGGAAGCTGTGGCCGTACTCCTGCGCCTGCTCCTGCGCGCGCTCGAGCGAAATCACGATGTCGCCGAGAATAATGGCGTCCGTGTCGGGGTCTACCTCAAACCCCTCGTCGGAAAGCATGGGGAACGACAGCACGTCCGTTACGCGGTCTATGCCGCGGTGTTCGCTGTTGAGCGCGCGTATCGTTTCGTTGTCCACAAACGTCACGGAAACCTCCGCGTCGTCCTCGATGCCCTCCTCCTCGAGCGCTGCGCGCGTGCAGCTTTCAATAAGCCGCTCGGCGTCCTCGGGCGGGGAGAGCTTGTCCTGCTCGTCGCTGTAAAAAATCTCTATCTTCATTTGTTCCTCCTGTCTGCGCCGCTATGGTATTCGTCGTACGCCTTTACAATGTCCTGCACCAGTTTGTGGCGCACAACGTCCTTTTCGGTAAAGCGGTTCTGCGCTATGCCCTCAACGCTTTTAAGCACCTTAAGCGCCTCCACAAGCCCGCTCTTGCCCTTTTCGGGCAGGTCTATCTGCGTAATATCGCCCGTGATTACCATTTTGCTGTTAAAGCCAAGGCGCGTTAAGAACATCTTCATCTGTTCGCGCGTGGTGTTCTGCGCCTCGTCAAGGATTATAAAGCTGTCGTCCAGCGTGCGCCCTCTCATGTAGGCGAGGGGCGCTACCTCGATAGCGCCGCGCTCCTGCAGCCGCGCGAACGTTTCCTGCCCGAACATCTCAAAGAGCGCGTCGTAGAGCGGGCGCAGGTAGGGGTCTACCTTGTTTTGCAGGTCGCCCGGGAGAAAGCCGAGCTTTTCGCCCGCTTCAACCGCGGGGCGGGTGAGTATAATGCGCGTTACGCTGTGCTGCTTGAACGCGCTCACCGCGAGCGCTACTGCAAGGTAGGTCTTGCCCGTGCCCGCAGGCCCTACGCCGAACGTTATCGTGTTCGCGCGTATCATGTCGCAGTATTTCTTCTGCCCTACGGTCTTTGGCTTTATGGGCTTTCCTGCGCAGCTTACGCACACGCAGTCAGAGGACATATTGTCAAGCTCGTCCTCCGCGCCCTCGCTTACCATGGTTATGGCGTAGCGCACCTCCTGCTCGCCTATAGCCTCGCCCCTGTCCGCCATTTTCATGAGAATGCCGAGCGCTTTCTGCGCCTTGCGGCAGGCAGAGCCGTCCTCGCCGGTTACCTTAACGTCGCTCCCGCGCGAGCATATCGTAACGCCGAAAGCGCGCTGTATCTCGTTTACGTTCACGTCAAAGCTGCCGAATACGGCGCTTATCTGCTCCGTGCCGCTCATGTTTACTGTGATTTCTGCCATATAATGCGTGTTACCTCTTGTATTCTTTCTTAATTATGAGTATGTCTTTCATGCTGTAAAGCCCGCCGTTATCGTCGAACGTCATTTCAACAACATAGGGCATATAGTCTATTATGCGCATAAAATCCGCAAAGCCAAACTGCGGGCGGTAATAATTTATTATGGTTGAAAGCGCCGTGCCGTGAGTGCCAACGGCAATCGTTTCTCCCGCGCTTTCCGAAAGCACGGCTTTAAGCGCCGCGATATTGCGCGCCCCTACGTCCGCAAGGCATTCGCCGTCGGCTATGTGGTAGTTGAAATCCGCCCATTGCGCCTCTATAAAGCGCAGGAAGTTTTCGCCCCGCCAGCCGCCCGCGTTCCTTTCACGGAAGCCCTCGACCTCGCGCACAGGCAGCCCCAGCGCCTGCGAAAGCCCGCTTACGGTTTGCAGCGCGCGTGCGTAGGGGCTTGAGTAAATGCGCGTTATGCCCTTGTCGGAAAGCGCGCGCGTTACCTCTGCGGAGTCCGCAAGCCCCTCTTTCGTGAGCGGTCTTGTCCTGTCGCCGCCCTGCCACGTTTTGTCGGACTGCGCGTGGCGCACAAAGTAAACTATTGTCATCACAATCCCCTTTCTTTAAGCTGCGACACAAGCCCTACGTAAAACTCGCGCACGTCAAAGCCCTTTATGTCCTCGCGGTTAAGGTCGATAACGTCCGCGTGGGTTATGCCGCGCTTGCCCGTGGGGTAAAGCGGCGTGAAGCTCTCGCCCCACTTTGCGGAGGTGAGCGCCACAAGCCCGTCGTTGTCGCCGTCGAACTTCTTTACGATAGGGTGTGAGATGTTGAGCGGGAAGCGCCCGCCGCGCGCCCCGTTCGACTTTGAGCCTACGCTGCGGTAAATAACGTCGGGCGCGTCGGGGACGTCCTCGTTGAACTGCGCGCAGAAGCTGCTTGTAAGGTCGCGCACTGCCGACATAAAGTCGGGCGACGCGTCACCGAGCTTTGCGAACGCGGTGTTATAGGTCTTTTCAATGCCCTTTACAAGCTTTTCGGGCGCGTGTTCAAGCAGGTACTCCGCGAAAATGCAGCCCCTGTGCGGGGTGTTTATCGTGGTGAGGGAAGCAACGTACTTGTCGCACCCGAGCTTGCTTATAGCGTAGCGCGAGTCCAGCCCGCCCTTTGAGTGGGCTATAATATTGAGCCGCCCGCAGCCCGTGTCCTCTACTATTTGCTTTATCCTGCGGGCAAGCTCCTCGGCGCTGTCCGCAACGGAAAGCGCGCTCTGCTGGTCGCCGTAAAGCACCTTAGCGCCGTTTTTCTCAAGCTCTGCGGGAATGCGCCCCCAGTAGTTAAGGTACTTGCTGTCGCGGAAGAACACGCCGTGAACGAGCAGCAGCGGGTATTTCGTGGCGCACACGCGCTGTTCGCTGCGGCTCTCGTCAAGGCGAGCCTTTTCGGTTTCGGTGCGGCATTCGCGGCGCACCTTAATATATATGCACATCAGCATAACAAGGTTTGCTATAGGTATCCACCCAAGCACAATGCCCAGAACGCGCAGCCTTATCCCAAGCTGCACGGACGTTAAGTATACGCGTATAATGCCGTTCCAGAAAAGCGCCGCTTCGCCCAGCACCACAAGCACGCAGTACGTAACGTAGCGCGGTACTTCAATGCTGCCGTTTATCGCGCCGTAAAGCCCCCACCCCGCGAGCGGCAGGCAGGCGGCGGTCGTCACGAAAAACGCGAGCAGCAGCTCCGCGCCGTCCCCCATGACCTTAAGCCTGAACGAGGGGTATTTTCTGAACGTGGGCAGAACGTTGAAAAAGATAAAGTAAGCGCCCGCTGCAAGCCCCACGGCGAACCGTCCCCAGAAGCTCATGCCGCCGAGAATAAGCGTGTGGTTAAGCGCAAAAAAGGTTATTGCGAGATTCAGAATGCGTATAAGTATATTCATGCGTTAAATCTCCGAAATTCCGTAATTTTGTTAAAAGCCTTTACTAATATTATACACACGCCGCCCGCGTTTGTCAATGCGTACAAAAAGAAAACCGCCCGCAGGCGGTCGAGACCGTCGAAAAACCCCCATACGGGGGTTTTCCGACGAAACATCCGCACTGCGCGGACGGTTGCGTAAGCGCAGCGTCGCGTACACACTTGTGCAGATAGAAGTGTTTTTTGCCTCGGGAAGCCCGAGGCAAAAAAGTTATTTCAAAGCCCGCATACGCAGGCAAAAATGACTTTTTCGACAGACTGAACCGCCCGCAGGCGGTCTTCATATGCAGGAGAGATTATGTTCCTCAGCTTATCGGCGAAAGCATGGCAGAACCGTCCCTGCCGCTTATGGACACGGAAAGCGTATACTCCGCGCCGCCCGCCGTGAAGCAGAGCGCGCGGTTCGGTATAACCTCGCCCGTTGCAAGGCTCGCGCAGAAGCTATCGCCTGCGGAAAGCGCGCCCTTTTCAAGGAGCGTTTCGCCGAGCGAAAGGGTATCGGAATCCATGTCGTAATCGAGCGCGACAAGGCGCACGTCCGTTACGTCCGCAAGCGCGGTGAATGTGAATGCGCTCGCCCAGTACTCGCTGTCGCTGTACTCGGGGGCGGCGTCTTCGGGGGCGAATGCGCAGGA
>CAKSIT010000032.1 GCA_934462925.1 uncultured Oscillospiraceae bacterium
CTGCGGCTGTCCGCACAAGAAAAAATGCTGCAAGTGCAAGGGAACCCGGATCGTCCGTCTGAACGAGGAGCTGACGCTGTTTCACGCAGAGGTTCTGAATAATCTGAACAGCATTCACGGCGCGCTGCTCCGTATGAACCGAAGTATTCAGTCCGAGGGTACTTTTGGCACGATCAAGTGGAACAGGTCGTATATCCGGGCGCGCCGCCGTGGGCTAAAGTCGCTTTTTCTTGAGTTCGGCATCATTTCCTGCGGTTTTAATCTTCATAAGTTACATCTGAAAAGAATGGCTTTCAGATCTGCTGCCTGATTCGAGATTTATTACATTTTGTGCATGGCATTTCCCTGCCGGCTTGTTTGTTATACGCTTTTTTCGGTTCATGCTTCTTTTTTGTAGCATCAGCAAGCCCGAGCTTCCTTAGGATGGTTGCTCGGGCTTGGGTGTTGAGTTATTTTACAGCGCCAGATCGAGACATTCAGAGCGGGAAATCAGTGGAGGGTAGCACGAGAAAGTGTGAAAAAATATATTGCAAGATTCATATAAAACACATTGACAAATTATATTCGGTATGATATACTGACAGCATGAAATGACCCGCCCCCGCAAGCCTCAAATCGGCTCCGGGAGCGGGTTTCCATCTGTATCGAGCGCTTCAACGTCCCATTGAATAACCTTGTACCCCATGCCCTCGAGCGTTGT
Source organism: uncultured Oscillospiraceae bacterium (assembly GCA_934462925.1). GTDB lineage: Bacteria > Bacillota > Clostridia > Oscillospirales > Ruminococcaceae > CAG-115. The sequence goes on from CAKSIT010000032.1 coordinate 701, forward strand.
GAGCGCCGCGTCGTCGTACTCGCCGTAGGGCGCGCGGTAGAGCGTGGGCTTTTCGCCCGTTATCATGGTTATCTTGCGCGAGGCCTCGTTGGTGTCGGCTATAAGGTCGTTTACGTTTATGCCCTCAACGTGGGGGTGCTTGTCGGAGTGGTTCTGTATCTCGTGCCCCGCGTCGTAGAACGCCTTTACGTCGTCGGGGTATCTGTCGCACCAGTCGCCCGTCACGAAAAATGTGGCGCGCGCGTCGTATTCGTCCAGTATCTCGATAAGCTCGTTTGTGTTGGAGTTCTCCCATGCCACGTCAAAGGTGAGCGCTATTTTGCTGTCGCCGCGGTCCACGCAGTAAATCGGCAGCAGCCTGCCCTCCGCCTGCGTGCCTACGGAAGTAAGCACGGCTATCGCCGCTACCGCCACCGTTGCTGCGGCAATGACAGCGCCCGCCGCCAGCCTGCGCGCGCCCTTTTTCGTTATTGTAACAGACCTCATAATTTCCCTCCGTTTGTCAGCCTTTCGGCAAGTTCTTTTGTGGCAATATATGCAAGCCCTTGGACAAATATGCTAAGCGAAACCCCCGCACGGGTTTTCACGCAGCTTCCACTGCAAATAATTCACAATGTAATGGACGTCTGTTAAGAATAAGTTGAAAACTCATGTTTATGTTGAATATTAAGTTGAAAAATTTTTGTTGGAATTGCACAATGGGCGGCGTTTGCGTTTGTGTTTTATACGCAAAAAAACAGAAAATCAACTTAAATTATATCAAAATTTAATTTTTCTGTTGACGGGCGCGGATATTTTGGATATACTAGTAACAGAAGATGAGCAGAAAACGCTCTCTCGGCGGCGAGGATACAAGAAAGCAAGCGCCGCGCGGAATATGAACAGAAGAAAAGAAGCAGACAGTTCAGACTGAGCCTTACGGCAGTTATTTTTTGGAGGTTATGTATCATGTGCATGAAAGACATTGAAGTTAAAAATCAGGTAGGCTTACACGCAAGACCCGCTACGTTCTTCATTCAGAAGGCTAACGAGTACAAGTCCTCTATCTGGGTAGAGAAGGAGGAGCGCAGGGTTAACGCTAAGTCCCTTCTCGGCATTCTTTCCCTCGGTATCGTTGGCGGCGTAAAGATTCGCATTATCGCTGACGGCGCTGACGAGCAGCTGGCTGTTGACGGCCTTGTAAAGCTTGTTGAAAGCGGCTTTGCAGAGTAATCGGCACAGAAAGAACCACAGCAGTATCCTGTAAATTATAACGGCGTTAAACGTCGGTTTGTCGGGGCAGGAAGCGGCAGGTGCCGCGTTCCGCCCCCTTTTTGTTTTCGGGGGGATTTGTGATGAGGAGAACCGCCGCGTTTATTTCGGCGCTTGTGATAACGCTCATGGTAACGCTCGTGAGCGGCTGCGCGCTTTCAGTTCCCGAGGGATTTAACGAGGTGAAGCGCGCCAAGGAGCTTTACGACAAGCTTGACAGCGGACGGCTTACAATGACGGACCTTTCGAGCGGCGAAACGCTCATGGAGTTCTCGTTTTTCATAAACGCCAAGGACGAGATGATATTCAGCTACCTGTCGCAGGACGAAAGCGGCACGGAGGGCGCTTACAGCGACGGCGCGCAGTTCTTCTACAAAAACCGCGGCGAGGAAAAGTGGCGCATTATAAGCACCGAGGACGAGAGCTACCTCTATAACCTCTATTCAAAAACGTACCGCTACCCCTATGCGCGGGGGAGCGTGTTCTTCCTTGACGGCACTTCGGTAGGCGCGGCGCGGGTCACGGAGAACGCGGACGGCTCGCTTACCGTAAGCTACGAGTACGACCCCGAGAAGCTCAACAAAAACGCCGTGGGAATGCTCGACGGCGTGTCGGAGTTCTACGCGCTGTCGGCGGTTTACGAGATAGCCGCTGACGGGTGCATTGCGGCGTTCACCGAAACGGGGAGCGTTGCGGACGAGCAGGGCGGGCGCAGCGACGTAAACATAAGGCTCGAGGTAAGCGACCCGAATGGCGTTTACGATATCCCAAGCCCCGTGGGCGAGCTTGAGGAGGTTATGTGACAGATTTCTGAAATATTTCGGCAAAAGTTACAAAATGGTTACAAAAAGGTTGCAAAACAATTACAAATGTGTTATAATCGAAAAGTACGAAAAAACGTTACTTATTATATATAGAGCATGACCAAAGCGCTGTATTGCGCGGTAAAGGGAGAACTACATGGCACAGATAACAACGCAGAAGCCTGCGGCTGAAAAAACGAGCGTCTATGACGCTATAAGCGGGCTTGGAATGTACCTGTTCATGACGCTTATGTCGGCGGCGGGCTTTATAGGCGGGCTGCTGGTACAGCTGCTTGCAGAGCTCGGGCGGCTGCTGGCAAGGCTCGGCAGGGTGCTGGCGGGGCTTTTCAAAAGGCTTGGCGGCGTGCTTGCAAAGCCGTTCGTGCGTTATGGCAAGGCGTTCGACATGGGCAGGAAGGACGTAAAAAAGGCTGCGGAGGAGAAAGGCGCTTTCGCGGCTTTCCGCGCTGCGCTGCGCATGGCCGGCAGGGTGTTTTTCGGCAAGCGCGGGCTTGCGGTGACTATCTGCAACTACGCGCTGCCAGTTATAAGCTGCGTGTTCCTTTTCGGCGTGGTATCCTATGCAAACAGCACCACATACGCGGTAAAGCTTTATGTAAACGAGGATTTTGTAGGCTACATAAACGACGAAACCGTGTTTACCGCTGCGGAGAAGATAGTGCAGCAGCGCATAAATTACATGGACGAAAACACCGAACCCGTAACGTTCGAGCCGTCCTACGAGGTGGACACGGTGGGCTACAGCACGCCGCTTCTCACGCAGTACCAGCTTGCGGACAGAATGCTTGAATCGATGGGCGCGCAGATAGAGTCGGGCTTTGGTATGTATATCGGAAACTCTTTTTACGGCGCGCTTGCGGACAAATCCGCGATAGAGGACACGCTTGAAGCGCTGCTTGACGTGTACCGCACGGGCAACGCAACCGAAACGGTAAAGTTTGAAAGCCCGATATCCTTTGAACCCGGGCTTTACCTTGCGGACAGCATGGTATCCGAGGACTCGATAATAAAGCTTATCACCTCGAAGAAAAAGGTCGCGGCATATTATTCCGCGGTTGAGGGCGACTCGCCGATAGGCATATGCTCAAAGCTCGGGCTTACCATGGACGAGCTTGCGGCGCTCAACCCCGACTTTTCAGAGGACACGAGCATATACGTGGGCGACAAGTTCCTTATCGACGAGGAAGAACCTTTCCTTGCGGTAACGGTAACGCGCACCGAGCAGTACGAGGAAAAGACCAAGTACGAAACGGAGTACGTAAACGACTCCTCGCGCTACGAGGGCGCTACCTATACGATAACCGTGGGCGAATACGGCACCGAGGCCGTAACCGCCGACGTATCCTACATCAACGGCGTAGAGGTGCGCAGGAAGGTAACGAGCCGCGTTACCCTTACAGAACCCGTGACCGAGGTTATAGGCGTTGGCACAAAGCCCATTCCGCGCGGGCAGATAGTAAGCATACAGAACGTTTCGGGGCAGTTCTACTGGCCCGTTGGAAGCGCTACGGGCGGCAAGATAAGCGAAATGGTAGAAGCGCGCGGCGGCTACTGGGGTCACTCGGGCGTGGATATCGTAGACTACTACGGCTCGCCGATAATCGCGGCGGATTCGGGTACGGTAATTCTCGCGGGCTGGTATTACGGCTACGGCAACTGCGTAATGATACAGCATTCCAACGGTATTGTAACGCTTTACGGGCATATGAGCTATATCCACGTATACGCGGGCGAATATGTAACGCAGGGGCAGCAGATAGGCGACATGGGCGCAACGGGGCAGGTTACGGCGACTCACCTGCATTTTGAGGTGAGAGTAGGCGGCAGGGACGGCTACAGGGCAGACCCGATAAACTACCTGCCGTATCACCAGCGCGCGGCATGGTGCAGGGAGCTGTATTGATAAGGAGCGGCAATGACAGGAGTACTCAATAAAATAGAAATACCGCGCTACACACGCGGCGAGGAGATATTCAACATGACCTCGCACATAGTAGGCGGCGCGGTGGGAATAGCGGCGACTGTGCTGTGCGTGGTGTTCGCGGCGCTGCACGGCAGCGTATACGGCGTTGTGAGCGGCGCGGTTTACGGCGCGATGATGATAGTGCTTTACAGTATGTCGAGCATATACCACGGTCTGCACGCCGACCTTAAGGCGAAAAAGGTGTTCAGGATACTGGACCACTGCGCGATATTCCTGCTTATAGCGGGGACGTACACGCCGCTTACGCTCTGCACGGTGCGCGCGCAGAACGCGGCGCTCGGCTGGACGGTGTTTGGGATTGAATGGGGGCTTGCGGCGCTCGGCATAGCGCTCAACTCCATTGACATGAAGCGCTTTAAGCGGCTTTCCATGCTGCTTTATTTAGGGCTTGGCTGGTGCGTGGTATTCACCGCGCCCGCGCTTATTGCGGCAATGCCCGCGGGCGGGCTGTGGCTGCTCCTTTGCGGCGGTATCGCCTACACGGCGGGCGCTGTCCTTTATGCGGCGGGCAAAAAGCACGCCTATATCCACTCGGTTTTCCACCTGTTCGTTTTAGCGGGAAGCATACTGCATTTCCTGTGCATCTTATTATATGTGATATAGCCGGTCGCCCGACGGGCAATTCCGGCTGTATGTATCTTTTTGGCGGCACTTTTCACACGCGGGAAGTGCGGCTTGCAGCCGGTCGCCCGACGGGCAGTTCCGGCTGTATGCGCCTTTGTGGCGGCGCTTTTCACACGCGGGAA
>CAKSIT010000033.1 GCA_934462925.1 uncultured Oscillospiraceae bacterium
TCCTCCGTAGCTCAGTCGGTAGTAGCACCTGACTGTTAATCAGGGTGTCACTGGTTCAAGTCCAGTCGGGGGAGCCAGCTCGAGCGCCTCAATACGCTTATCGCGCGTTGAGGCGCTTTTCTTTTTGCACATTTTTGCCTTCGCTGAAATCCATATCGTATAGCATAGCCTGCTTTAAAGCCGCAGACGCACAGTTTGCGGCTCTTTTCGTATATAATAACCTCGGGTGCGTACCAAGGTTTTATGCCGTCAGAGCCGCTATATGTCCTCTAAACAATGCTGTCATGTGCCAACCCAAGCCCACTTTTTCGGGCTTGCTCCCACGAACGTTGACGCCATACCCCACAGCCGCCGCGCTCCCTCAAACGCTGAATGCGTTTAAAGCAAGCTTTTCCAAATATAAGGTACAAATCTTCGTAAAGTTATTGACAAATCCCCAAAATCTCAGTATAATATAAAATGTAATGGTATGGCTAAAAGGGCTTTGTTTAGCAAGCCCGAACATTGGGAGGTACATATGACAAAAACGAGAAATCGGCTGATTTCAGTCGGGATTGCATTGCTGGTGCTTATTGCAGCGGCATTGTTTATCATTCCGCAGAAAACGGCAGGCGCGGAATCATGGATTGATTCGGCGACGAAATTTGCAGGCGGCGACGGCACGCAGGGTACGCCTTATCAGATATCGAGCGCCGAGGAGCTTGCTTATCTGGCGATGATGGTGAACGGCGGTGAAACCTATGATGGTAAATATTTTGAGCTTACCGCCGCCAACATCGACCTTTACGGCAAGGAATGGACGCCGATAGGAACGAGCGACAAACAGTTCCTCGGCGAGTTTAACGGCAACGGGAACACTATAAGCAATCTGACGATAAGCGGCGGCGACAACTTAGGTTTGTTCGCATACAGCAGCGGCGAGATTAAAAGCGTTTACCTTGATAATGTAAATATCACAACAAGTTTGAATGCGGGGAACGCAGGCGGCGTATGCGCGTTCAACAACGGCACTATCGATGGCTGCGGCGTTTTAAGCGGAGCTATCAGTTGCGCCAGCAGTAACGGCGGTCAGCTCGGCGGTATCAGCAAGGAGAACAGCGGCACAATCAGCCGTTGCTTTAGTAATGCGGCAATAAAAGGCGCAAACAGCGCAGGTATTGTTTACGTCAATAGAGGGAATGGCGTCGTACAAAATTGCTATAACGCCGGCACGATTGAAGGCTTATCCACCGCAGGCGGAATAAGCAATAACAATTATGGTAAAATCACAACTTGCCTGAATCTCGGAGAAATAATCGCCAAAGACGTAACCGATGAAGACGGCTACGTTGAGAAAAGGGGTTTCGGCATTTGCGCCATGAATCAACCTGGCGCTTCGCTGGAAAACTGCTACAGCGACAGCGATGTATGCCCCAAAGAGCTTTTCGGCGGTTTTAGAAATACTACAGTTTACTACAAAACCACCGCGGAGCTTTGCGACAGCTCTTTCCTTAACGACTTAAATTCTAATTGGGAATCCGGCTCAGAGAGCGGCGAAACAAACGGCAGATATAGGACTGCAATCTATACTTACCCGAGCCTTAAAGGCGTTGGAACTGCTGCGACAAGAAAAGGCGGGCAGACATACGATTTCAGCGTTGGCGCTATAGGCAAAAAATTTGAAGACTTTACGTATATCGAAAAGCCGGAGGATTTCAAGAATATCGCGAAAAATCTTTCGGGGAATTATGTACTCAAGACTGATATCGACTTTAAGGGCGAGGTGATAGAACCCATCGGCGACTCCGAGTCAGTTACAGGCTCAGGGCTTTCCGCGCCGTTTAGCGGCAATTTCAGCGGCGACGGTCACAAAATCTTGAACGTGACAGTTAAACGTGAACTCGGGTCGCATTCCGGCTTGTTCGGCGCTAACAAAGGCACGATTATTAACCTTGCCGTTGAGGCAGATGTAAGCGGAACGGCATATGTCGGCGGTATCTGCGCTTCTAATGAAAGCGGCGGCCGTATTGCCGACTGCTCGTTCAGCGGAACTGTAAACGGCACTAAAAGCTATGTCGGCGGAATCTGCGGCGAGAACAAAGGCGGGATTTTGCGCTGCGCGGCGGACGGCACGGTAAGCGGCGATAGCAGCGTCGGCGGTATTTGCGGCAGCAATAGCGGCGGAGATATCGAAAACTGCTTAAATTCAAGCGATGTAACGCGTAAATCTTCCAACGGAAACATCGGCGGAATTGTCGGCGAGTCCGTAGACAATTCAACTGTTAATTATTGCATAAGCGTTGGCAAGACTGCCGGCGCAGGCAGTACTTATATTGGCGGCGTTTGCGGGTACGCGTATCGCGCCACAATAACAAACAGCTATTTTGACAGCGAGGTAAGCGCAGGGCTTAAAGCGATTTATGACGCTTTTGACGACCGCGATACCGAAACGTTAAAGGGTCTGACAACCGCCGGGCTTAGCGGCGAACTTCCGACTGACTTTGCCGACAAAGTATGGCAGGCGGGACGCAGTGAAGTGACTGCCATAGACGGCAGAGCAGGCACAAGGACGGCAACATATATCAGCCTTAAGAACGTTGGCACGCCCAAGGTTCTGGAATCAACGCCCGTATATAACTTCAGCCTTGACGGCACGGTAACATGGGAAACATATGAGCCTGTCGCTTCGGTTGGGGATTTCAGGAAAATTGATGAAAATCTTTCCGGAAACTACGTTCTTGCCGGAAATATCAATTTTGGCTGCAACAATTATCTTCCCATAGCATATAAGAGCGGCACTTCCTTTACGGGAAAGTTCAGCGGCAACGGGCATACCATCAGTAATATCAAAGTGGAATATACTGATGATTTAGTCGGTCTGTTCGGAACGAACAAGGGTCTGATAATGAACCTCGCTGTAAGCGGCGAAGTTACCGGCGAGGGGTATATCGGCGGTATCTGCGCAAAGAATGAAGGCACGATTTACAGCTGCTCCTTTGACGGTGAAGTAAAGCAATTGGCGAGCACGCTGCGTGAAGGCAAGGTTGGCGGTATATGCGGCATAAACTATGCCACAATATCCAACTGCTTTAACTCGGCTGATGTAAGCGGTAAGAATTATATAGGCGGCATTTGCGGAGAAATGTATGGTAAAGACCCTGTAGTCGTATATTGTGTAAGCGTTGGCAAGGTCAGCGGTTTCACAAGCTCTGCAATTGTCGGCGGTATCTGCGGAATTGGCAACGGCGTCTCCTATGGCGTCAGCTCAGAATTGAGCCATTGCCGGTTTGACATGGATGTCAGCGGGTCGATAAACCTTATCAATAACGGGGATAAAATAACTAAAAGAGGCGATAATGACTCCTGCAGAACCGAGACCCTTTGCAGCAATGAAATCGGCAGCTTCAACCCCGATATCTGGAATGCAGGAAAGGGAGTTGTTGTTACTCCCGACGCAAAAGACGGCAAATTCGGCACAAAAACCTGCTATTATATGAGCCTTAAGTGCTTCGGCGAACCTAAGCCCATTACCGGATATGTCTATAACTTCGCCTTTGCAGGCGGCGACGCCGACTGGCAGCCCTACATCCTTATCAGTTCAGAAAATGTTTTTCGTACCTATTGGCAGTGGGACGTGAAGTGGTCTGAAAATTTCGTTCTCGGCGACGATATAACCCTTGCTTATTCTCTGGCGCCTAGTGATTTAATTCCGACGAGCCTGAGTACGGGTACGTTCAGCGGCATGTTCAGCGGCAACGGTCACACTGTAACCCTGACAGACGGCAGCACCTGTGGACTGTTTGGCACAAACAAGGGTACTATCATTAACCTTGCGGTCAAGGGCAATATTGACAGCTCGCTGGGGAGCAACATGCGTAATTATTCCGGCGGTATCTGCGCAGTAAATGACGGTACGATTTACGGCTGCTCCTTTGAAGGAAAAATTTATGGCGGTGCAAACAATACCGGCGCTGTCTGCGGTCTTAATAACAAAACGATCAGCAACTGCTTTGCTCTGGCAAATGTTAAAGCCACGAATGGGCAAGTCGGCGGTATCGCTGCGCTTGGCAAAGAGGATTCTAAGCTGCAAGACTGCTATTTTGTCGGTACTGTAACCACTAATGCCACCGGATTGGGAGTGATAAGCGTCACTTCCTCTAAGAATTGCTATTACAACAATGAGGTTTGCCAATTTGACAAAGAAGAAAGCGGCAAGGCTCTTACAACCCTTGATATGACGTCTAACGGCGCGCTTAAAAAGATGGGTTTTGATGAGAAAATCTGGGAGAAGCGGCTCAACGATACGGAAAACGGCGTTGCATATTATCCCTCGCTTAAGGGCAGCACATATGTACCGTCCATTAAGTACACCACAAAGCTTGAGCTTAACCGCGTCGGTGATGAAGAACCTGTTTATGACGACGACATTACGTTCACAACAAAGGCGACGATAACCTTTGAAAACGACTATTATGGCGACGATATTTCCGCTGAGGATAATACGGGTTCGTTCAATGCAGAGGTCGGCGGCAGAAAATATACCATTATAGACAACACGTTTACAGATATAGCGGCTGAAGCGGGCGATGTAATATACAAGCTCATTCATAGCGGGTCTGATTATTTCCCCAAGGACTATTATGAGAACTTTGTTGTAAAGGTCGGCATGAAAGCGCTTACAGTATATGAACTTAATGTTGAACTCCCTGATAACAGGACGTTCAGCAACACGGCAAAGGAAGTTACGGTAACGCCGCAGCCCGACATAAGGGGCGTTGGCGAACTCACCGTAAAGTATTACGATGAGAGCGGCAATCCGCTCACATCTGCGCCTGTCAACGCAGGCACTTACACATTTAAGATAAGTGCTGCCGTGGGCGACAACTACAAGGCGGCTGCCGACCTTTCAGACGAGAGCTGGAAGTTTACGATAGAAAAGGCCGCGGCTAAAACGCTTCCCGATACCGAGGTTTCGTACAGGTGGTCAACCGACAAGGATATAACGGTAAACATTGCGGGACTTCCCGAGAATATGGGACAGGTAACCGTAGACCGCGCTAAAAAAGATGGTACAATAGTTGCGGGAATTTTCCCGAATACCTGCTATTCCGACGGAAAGCTCGCTTTCCATCTCGGCCCGAATACTGTTGACGATATAGGCAAGACAGGCACGTTCACAGTTAAGCTTGTTACGGATAACTACGAGAGCGTTACATTTACCGTTAAGATTAACCTTACCAACAAGGACAATCAGGAAGCGCCCGACCCCGCTGCGTTCGATGTTGTGTTCACGAACGACGGCAGCAATCTTACGGCGACAATAAGCACCGCGCTTAAGGGCGTTGAGTACAGCTTTGACGGCACGACATGGAGCGACGTAAATACCACGACTGTGGCTCACCTCGTAGACGTTACAGCGTATATCCGCTACGCAGAAACTGACGAACTGAATTTCAGCGA
>CAKSIT010000034.1 GCA_934462925.1 uncultured Oscillospiraceae bacterium
GAAATTTCGCTTGTTGAAAGAAGCAGTCGGTGCGCTATACACATTTTCACTCAAACAAGGTTTTTAGAGGTGACCTTCTGAAAAAATAACAAGAGAGGGCTTTGACATGGAAGAAAACAATATCACACAAGCAACGCAGCAAACGGGCGTAATGCCTGCGGAAGACAACGCGGCGTATATGCCCGCAAAGCCGCTGCACCCGCCGCTCGACCTGCGCGACGCGCTTACGGCGTGGGGCTGCCTGCTGTTAGGCTTTCTGTTCACGCGGTGGGTGGCTGCGACTGCGGCGAGCCTGTCGGGCGGGATTTTCTGGGCGCTTGTGGGCGCGCTTGCGGTGGTTTACGCCAAAATAAAGGGCCTTGGCGTTACGGCGCGGCAATGGGTGGTTTTCGCGATAGCGGAGGTATTCTGCGCAGTTCCGCTGTTCTGCTCGGACGGAACGCTTAACGTTTTTGCGGCGATATTTTCGTTTGCTCTGCTGTGTTATTTTGCCGCTTCGGTGAGCGGCTGCGAGCTTTTTGGGCGGCATTTTGTAAGGGATTTGCTGAGCGCGGTATTCGCGCGGCCGTTCGGCGGGTTTGGCAGCGCGCCGCGCGCGGCGTTCAGCCTGTTTAAGGGCGGCGCGCGCTCGAAAACGGTGCTTTACGTGTTTATAGGGCTTGCGGCGGCGATACCGCTCACGCTTGTTGTAGTGCCGCTGCTGATAAGCTCGGACGGCGCGTTCGAGGGGATAATGAACGGGCTTATATCGTGGCTGCCCGCTATAAACGCGCGGCTTTTCCTGCAGCTTATTTTAGGCGTGCCTGTGGGATTCTTCATCTTCGGAATGCTCTTTTCCATGCGCAGACCCGTTGAGCGGCGCTCCGAGGGCGCTCCCGCGTACCGCTTTGTGCCTGTGGCGGTAAGCTGCGCGGCGGTAACGCCCGTGTGCGTGTTCTACCTTATTTACATTCTTTCGCAGCTGCGGTATCTTACCGCGGCGTTCGGCGGGGAGCTGCCCGAGGGACTGAGCTTTTCGGAGTATGCGCGCAGGGGCTTTTTCGAGCTTTGCGCGGTGGCGTTCATAAACCTGTGCGTTATTGCGGCGATACAGGCGTTCACAAGGCGCGGCGAGGGCGACGCGCGCCCCGTTTGTCTAAGGGCGTACACGGCGGCGCTGTGCGTGTTTTCGCTGCTGCTTACGGCGTGCGCGCTAAGCAAAATGGCGCTTTATATCCGCAGCATGGGCATGACGCAGCTTCGCGTGTACACCTCGTGGTTTATGCTGGTGATGGCTGCGGCGTTCGCGCTTATAATAGCGTGGCAGGTGCGCGAGCTGCCGTTCTGGCGGATAATGTTCGCGGCGTTTACGGTGATGTTCGGGGCGCTGTGCTTCAGCAACCCCGAGGGCGTTATTGCAAGGCACAACTACAACGCCTATTGCAGCGGCGAGCTGTCCGACCTTGACGCGCGTGTGCTTAACGGCTGCGGCGACTCGGGCGTTAAGTATATCGTGCTGGCGCTGGAACGCGGGGACGCTCCCGAAAATGAAGCGAGCCTGCGCGCGGCTCTTGAAGCGCGGCGGTACGATATCGAGCAGAAAAGCGGCTTTGCGTGGGCGAGCATTCCGCGCCTGACGGCGCAGCAGGCGCTGGCGGGGTATTCTCCCGCGGAATAGAACGTTGACATTCCCACAGAGATATGCTATCATATAAAAAGGGGAGTGATAGTATGCAGCCGCTGCACGCGTTTGAAACGGACGACCGCTTTGACGTTCTGGACGAGGGCGTGTTCCTTGCGCCGAAAAAGGGCGAAACCGTTATAGCTTCGGCTATCATTGCGGCGGGAATTATTGCCGCGGCAGCCGCTTTTGTCGCCATAAGGCGGTTTGTCCTCACGGGCAACAGCTCCGACGTGCTTACTGGGGGCGACGTTTATACGCGCATTTTTTTCGATATGTCGATAAGCTTTTCCTTTTGGGGATTCCTGCTTTTGGCGCTTGCCGTGATATTCGTTGTCACGGCGATATGCGTAAGGCTTGCGACAAAGGGCGTTCCCATGCGGTACAGCGCGGGCGGCGAGGCGTTTTCGTTCGAGTACGGCGGCGCGCGGTACACATACCGCTACGACGAGGTGAGCGGCGTGTTCTTTGAGCCGATGAAGGTTTTGGGCAGAACGCGCGGCTACAATGTGACGATATGCGGCGCGGGCAAAACGCGCGGGGTGAGCGTGCTTCTTTCGCAGTGCGGCGAGCGTACGCCCGACATGACACCGTTCTGGCTGCTTAATATACGCTCGGCGCGGATACGCGCGGCGCGTGCGCAGGCAGCCCCGCCTGAGCCTGAGCGTACTAAATACTGGCACTCATAACGCCAAAAGCCCCCGCAGGCTATAAAGTCTGCGGGGGCTTACTGTTATGCGGATTAGCAGCTTCGGCTGCCGTTATTCAATAGCGATATACCTTGTCTGCTTCTCGGGGAGCGCGTCCTTCTTGGGAACGGTGAGCTTAAGCGTGCCGTTCTCGAACTTCGCGGCAATGTCCTCCTGCGTTACGCCGTCGCCTACGTAGAAACTTCTGCTGTAAGAGCCGCTGTAGCGCTCGCGGCGGATATACTTGCCGTCCTTGTCCTTTTCGCCGTCCTCGGAGGAGTGCTCCGCGCTTATCGTAAGGTAGCCGTCGTTAAGCTGCGCCTTTACGTCCTCTTTCTTGAAGCCGGGCAGGTCGACGGTAAGCTCGTACGCACCGTCGGTTTCCTTTATATCGGTTTTCATAACGCTCTCCGCGCTCTTAGAGAAGAACGACGGACCAAAGAAATCATCAAACAGGTCATTTCTGATGCTGGGCATTAACATAAGTCATTTCTCCTTTCGCAAGCGTTCTGTATTTCAGTATGCGCTGCTATATGTTTTTGTTTTGGGTGGAACTCCTGAGAGGTCCTTTTTTGTCCCTCTCTTTTGTTCTGTCTATAGTATATCACAACTTTTTAGCACTGTCAAGGGGAGAGTGCTAAGTTTTTTCTATTTTTCACCATTTTCACAAAAACAACACAAGGCAGGCTTCATGGCAGGTCGTTTATTTTCCGCCGAGAATGCGCTCGATATCCTTTTGCGGCTCGCTTGTGGGGGTAAGCGCGAAGCGCTCTGCAAGGACGGTGAGAATGTTTGGCGAAACGAACGCGGGAATGGTAGGCCCAAGCAGCATATTACGCATACCGAGGTGCAGCAGCGTAAGCAGAATGCACACCGCTTTTTGTTCGTACCACGACAGCACAAGCGTGAGCGGCAGGTCGTTAAGCCCGCAGCCGAACGCTTTTGCAAGCGCTCCCGCAATGGTAATGGCGCTGTAGGCGTCGTTGCACTGCCCACAGTCGAGAATGCGCGGAATGCCGTCTATCGTGCCGAGGTCGAGGTCGTTAATGCGGTATTTGCCGCACGCAAGGGTGAGAATGAGCGTGTCGGGCGGGGTGAGCTTTGCGAAGTCGGTGTAGTAGCTGCGCGAGGGCGAAGCGCCGTCGCACCCGCCTATAAGGAAGATGTGGCGCAGCTTGCCGTCCTTAACGAGCTGCACGATTTTTTCGGCGTTTGCAAGCACGGCGTTGTGCGCGAAGCCCGTCATAACGGTGTGGCCGCCGTTCATGCCCGTCATGTGCTTGTCTTCGCTGTAGCCGCCGCACTCGACCGCTTTTTTTATAACGGGGGTGAAGTCCTTGTCGTCGCCGATATGCACAAGCTCGGGGTAGGACACGATTGACGTTGTGAAAACGCGGTCGGCGTAGCTCTGCCGCACGGGCATAATGCAGTTAGTGGTAAACAGCACGGGGGCGGGTATATTGTGGAACTCAGACTGCTGATTCTGCCAACCCGTGCCGAAGTTGCCCTTAAGGTGGGGGTACTTTTTAAGCTCGGGGTAGCCGTGCGCGGGGAGCATTTCGCTGTGGGTGTAGATGTTTATCCCCTTGCCCTCGGTCTGTTCGAGCAGCAGCTTCATGTCGTGCAGGTCGTGACCGCTCACCACGATAAACGGACCTTTTTCTATGGTAAGCGGCACTTCTGTGGGGACGGGGTTTCCGTACGCCTCGGTGTTGGCGGCGTCGAGAAGCGCCATGCAGCGCAGGTTCACCTCGCCCGTTTTAAGCACGAGCGCGAGCAGCTCCTGCGCGGACTTGTTTGCGGGTATAGCGCGCAGACCCTCGTAGAAAAAGGCGTTCACGCCGCCATCGGTCTTACCGAGAATACGCGCATGGTAGGCGTAAGCCGCCATACCCTTAAGCCCGAACAGCAGCAGGGACTTCAGCGAGCGGATATCCTCATGCTCGTTCCACAGCAGCCGCATATCGTAGTCGTCGAATTTTTCGGCGCACAGCCTGTTCTTTTCGTTAACGACCTTGGTTTTGAGCTGCTTTACCGTTACCACGTTAAAGTTCACGTTGGTTATCGTCGTAAAAAGTCCCTTAAGCATAAGCTCATCGGTGGCGGCGGTAGGCGCGCCGAACTCCGCCGCCTGCGCCAAAGCAATAAGCGCGCCGACAAGCTCGTCCTGCGCGAGCGCGTTGTCCGAGCGCTTTCCGCATACGCCTACCTTTCCGTTGCAGCCCGTATTGTGGGCTGTCTGCTGGCATTGAAAGCAAAACATAGGTTCCATAAATAGATACCCCTTTCATTTTTTTGTTAGTATGCGCGGGAAAGGGGGGGATATTCATGGGGTCAGTATTAAAGAATGATAGATTTATAATATAAGCGCAACACTCGAAAAAAGTAATGACACATAAAGCAACTCGTGTTATAATGGGAGTAACCACACAACCACAAACAGGAGACCAGCTATGAAAAGTCAATAGACAAAAGCGCCAAAAATTAAGCGACAAGTTTGGCAGGATTGAAAGGTGT
>CAKSIT010000035.1 GCA_934462925.1 uncultured Oscillospiraceae bacterium
GGTAGATATGGCAGACGCACGGACGGTACTCAGATGGTCGTTCGGGCTGAGCGCATGAGCCTTTGATGTGAATTAAACATATGATGGGCGCACGGTATCGTGCGCCCATTCGGCTTGTCTGTAAAGGTGGCAGCCGAGCCGAGCGCCTGTTATAGCCTGCGCCTATAACCGGCAATGCAAAAACAGTATTAGACAAAGCGCTGCAAGTGTGCTATAATAAGCACATGGAAATCAAGGGCATTCCCGCAGGGCGCGTTCCGCAGAGCGGCAATGTCATAGTAAACAAAATTATCACAGTTTCGCGTGATTTTATTGTGAGATAAATCACGCAAAGCCTATTGACATTGTAGGCATAATGTGATATACTTGATTTACGATAAACGAAAGGAGCGGTGAGCGTGACTATGATGTGCATGATGTGCAGGAAAAAACCGAATAGCCGCGCGCTGCGGAGTTTTTAAGCAATTCTTTCTGATTCTGGCAGGCGCAGGCGCTTGTCATTTTTTATTGCAGGAGAAAACAACGTGATAGAGATTAAGGAACTTAGCAAGACCTACCCGAACGGAGTCACCGCGCTGAAGGATATTAACATAACCATAAACGACGGCGAGATTTTCGGTATTATCGGGCTTTCGGGCGCAGGCAAAAGCACCCTTATCCGCTGCATTAACTTTTTGGAAAGACCCACCTCGGGGCAGGTGATAATCGACGGGCAGGACTTAGGAGCGCTCACAAAAAAGGAGCTTCTCAAAACCCGTCAGAATATCGGAATGATATTTCAGGGCTTTAACCTGCTCGCGCAGAGGAACGTTATAAAGAACATCTGCTACCCCCTTGAAATAGCGGGCGTAAAAAAGGCGGACGCCGTAAAGCGCGCCGAGGAGCTGCTCGAGCTTGTGGGGCTTTCGGATAAGGCTAAGGCGTATCCGTCGCAGCTTTCGGGCGGGCAGAAGCAGAGAGTCGCCATTGCAAGGGCGCTTGCAGCGAAAACAAAGTACCTGCTGTGCGACGAGGCGACAAGCGCGCTCGACCCGGACACCACAAGCTCCATACTGGAGCTTATGAAGCGCATAAACAAGACCCTCGGCGTTACTATCGTAGTGATAACGCACGAGATGAAGGTAATAGACAAGATATGCGACAGGGTTGCGGTTCTCGACCAAAGCACCGTTGCAGAGCTTGGAAACGTGCGCGATGTGTTCGCAGCGCCGCAGTCCGCGATAGCCAAAAAGCTTGTGCTGCCCGAGGCAAAGGCGGTAGACGAGGTTTCGGGCGGGAGCAGGGTGCGTATCGTGTTCAACGGCGAAAATTCGCTTAAGCCCGTTGTCGCAAACCTTATTTTAGAGTGCGGCGTCCCCGTGAACATTCTCCACGCGGACACGCGCGACATAGACGGCAGGGCTTACGGACAGATACTGCTGGGGCTGCCCGACGACGAAAAGAGCGCTGAAAAGGTAAGCGCCTATCTGAACGCCAACGGCATTCAGTTTACAAGGCTTTAAGGGGTGATGTTATGGATATGCTCAATCAGCTCATAGACAAGGGCGTTTTGCAGCTTGGCGTGTTTGAAACGATATACATGACGTTCATTTCCGCGTTCTTTGCATACCTTTTCGGGCTTCCGCTCGGCGTGCTGCTTAGCGTTACGGACAAGGGCGGTATCTGCCCCGTTTCGTGGCTGAATAAGATACTCGGCTTTCTGGTCAACATCTTCCGCAGCATTCCGTTCGTTATACTTATGATAGCGGTGCTGCCCGCGGCAAAGCTTATCGTGGGGACTGCGCTTGGCAACAAGGCGATGATAGTAACGCTTATAATCGCGGCTATTCCGTACGTTGCAAGAATGGCGGAATCCTCGATAAAAGAGGTTGACAGCGGCGTTATAGAAGCGGCGCAGGCAATGGGAACGTCGTCGATAAGGATAGTGTTCAAGGTGCTTATTCCCGAGGCGAAGCCGTCGCTTATCGTGGGCGGGGTCATTTCGCTCGTAACTATCCTCGGCTATTCCGCAATGGCGGGAACTATTGGCGGCGGAGGCCTTGGCATGATAGCGATAACCTACGGCTACCAGCGCTTTAACGACAACATAGTTTGGATATGCGTATTGCTCACCGTGATAATCGTGCAGATTATTCAGGAAGTCGGCACGCTTATTGCGAGAAAGACGGACAAACGCATTTCAAAATAGAACAAAGGAGCAGTAAAGGCTATGCTGTATTTTCTCGAACGCCTTTTAAGGCGCAATTACAGGCTCGGGCGAATGCGCGGACGATGCCTTTCGCTGTAACTTAAACAAAAAACAAAAGAACATGAAGGAGAACACAACCATGAAAATCAGAACTCTTACCACCGCGGTACTCGCATTTGCGCTTTCTGCGCTCGCACTCACCGGCTGCTCGTCAAACACCTCGTCTGACGCTTCGAGCAATTCCTCCGCAAGCTCCGACAGCGCAAACAGCGCAAGCAGCGCCGACAACAACGACAGCAGCTCCGCTGCCGAGTCTGACACCACCGAAAAGGTAGTCATCAAGGTAGGCGCTACCTCCACACCCCACGGCGAGATACTCGAGCATATCAAGGGTACGCTTGCCGAGCAGGGCTACGACCTGCAGATAACCATTTACGACGACTACGTGCTGCCCAACAAGGCTCTTGCAGACGGCGAGCTTGACGCGAATTACTTCCAGCACACCCCCTACCTTGACAGCTACAACAAGGCTAACGGCACAGACCTTGTATCCGCAGCGCTTATCCACTACGAGCCGTTCGGACTTTACGGCAACGGCGTTACGAGCGTTGCAGACGTTGCAGAGGGCGCAAGCATAGTAATCCCCGCAGACGACAGCAACGAAACAAGAGCGCTGCTGCTTCTCGCGCAGGAGGGTCTTATCACTCTTCCCGAGGGCGCAAACGCAATTGACGGCGTAACCACGCTCGACATAGTAGACGACCACGGCTTCAAGATTTCCACCGTACAGGCTGACACCGTTGCGGCGCAGTTCAACAACAGCGACGAAGGTTCGCTCGCTGTAATCAACGGCAACTACGCTCTCGCGGCAGGTCTTAACGCAAGCGACGCTCTCGCGGTAGAGGACGCTTCGGGTTCTGCGGCGCAGACCTACGCTAACATTATCGCCGTAAGAAACGGCGAGGAGAACTCCGACAAGACCACCGCGCTTGTAAACGCGCTTAAGACTGATGATGTAAAGCAGTTCATTGCTGACACCTACAGCGGCGCTGTTGTAGCGATATTCTGATAATACTTTAAGTGAAAGACCTCCGGGGAGATTTCCTCGGAGGTCTTTTTTGCCTATCAGACAATAAACGAATCTACGTTTTCGTCTTCTCCGTCATAGAAGCTCTCGTCATACATTGTCCGCCACCGGATATATCTGTCATACACATCCTCGTTTTCTACTATTTCCAGAAGCCCCGATTTAATGCCCGCTATATCCTCCTTTGTAAGCTCGGTAAGGAACGCGTTGAAATACTCGCCCTCCCTTGTGTCGAATAGCTGTACGGCTACAAATTGCGGATTAAAATTCATAGCGCAGTTGCAGCAGATACTCTTGTCTGTTATTTCGTCCATTATGTCGTCCTCCTTAAAAAGCTTTATTGCCGTTAATGGCGATGTTTTCGCGTGCTGTATCTCGGGCGGCTTCCCCTTTACGGCTAAGGGGAAACCGCACCGAAATGCGCGTCTTATCCTATTACTGACATGAAATCCTTGGTGGATTCATCTATGATTATGTAGGGGTTAAATACCGTGTTGCCGAAAATGTTCGAGAAAAAGCTGTACGCGGTATCACCGTAGTGAATGTTAAGCGCTTCTGTTGCCTCGTCGGGCAGGTCCTTGAAGCGCAGCGCGAAAATCAGGTGTTCTTCGTTGAATATCGCCTTTACCACGCGCTGCCTGTACTCCGCGGCATATTCCTCGGCGGTAATTTCAAGCTTTCTCATAAGCGCGGACTTTACGTAGCCTGCAATAAAGCTTCTGTCGTTGTCGTTATTCACCTCGTAGTTAAGCGCCATAAGCGAAAAGATAAGCGTGTAGACATATCCCGGCAGGTCGCCCTTCATGTAGTTCTTGATAAGGTATCTGTTGCAGGCGTCCGCCTTATTGTCTATGTTGTTATAGTAGTTGCCGCTGTCCGTGAGAAAGCTGCAAATGTCGCTGCCATCGTCCTCGTTGTCGGGTTCATTGGCAGAAGGCTCGCTCAGAAATATGCTTCCTATGACGGCGTCGTAAGCCTCGCGGTTCTTGACGATAAGATAGATACCGCTGCATATACTGTCAACGTCGCCGATGGTAAGGCTGTCAAGTCGGATAATTTTAGCTTCAGACGCGGTTACGTCGTACACGACTATTTCGTCGCGCTTAGGCTCGGTATTAAGGCAACACCGCACAAAGACCATTTATTGGATTTTGTACGTGTCTTGCTTGCATCTTTTCCGTCATCTTGCACA
>CAKSIT010000036.1 GCA_934462925.1 uncultured Oscillospiraceae bacterium
CGCCGCACACGCCTAGAGCGAAATATGCGCCTGCGCGCCGTCCTTGAACTGCACGCAGATGTCGTCCCTTGACGTTATCGTAACAAGGGAAACCGCGTTCTGCCAAAGCTCCCTGTCGAAATCCGTCAACCGCCCGCAGCAAGCGCCCTCGGGCAGGCTGTTTACGGCTTTCACGAAAATAAGCCGTATCTCCGCTTCGACAAGGTGCGGCGCGGCGCATTTAACGCTCGGGTCGCACCCAACGCTTGGCTCGCACCCGACGCTCGGGTCGCACCCAACGCTTGGGTCGCACCCGACGTTCGGGCATTTCCATACCGCCTTGCGGAAGCCGCGCGTTGAGTGCCACACCTTTGGCGCGTAGACCCCGCCGCAGCGCCCGCACACAAGCCGCTTCTCGAAAAGCGGGTCGCTCGGCAGGCCGCTGCGCCCCTCGTCGAAGCGCGCCTGCGCCTGCTCGTACATTTCCGCGGAGATTATGCCCTCGTGGCTGCCCTCGACATAATACTGCGGCACTTCGCCCTCGTTTAGCTTTTTGCGCTTTGTAAGGTAGTCCACGGTGAACACCTTTTGCAGCAGCGCGTCGCCCTTGTACTTTTCGTTGGTGAGTATGCTCTTTACGGTGTGCCTGCTCCACCCCTGCCCGCCGCTTGGCGTGGGAACGCCCTCGGCGGTGAGCTGCCGCGCTATCCCGCAGGGGGATTCCCCGCGCAAAAACAGCTCGTATATCCTGCGGACTACCCGCGCCTGCTCCTCGTTTACCACAAGCCCGCCGTCCTCGCCGCGGTCGTAGCCCAAAAACCGCGAGAACGGCACGGTCACCCTGCCGTCCGCAAAGCGCTTGCGCTGTCCCCACGTGCAGTTCTCCGAAACGGAGCGGCTCTCCTCCTGCGCAAGGCTCGCCATTATCGTAAGAAGAAGCTCGCCCCTGCCGTCAAAGGTGCGTATGTTCTCCTTTTCAAAAAAGCACTCTACCCCGTGCGCCTTTAGCAGCCGTATAGTTGAAAGGCTGTCCACCGTGTTGCGCGCAAAGCGCGAAACGGACTTTATTATAATAAGGTCTATCTTCCCCGCGAGCGCGTCCTCTATCATCTGCCTGAACCCCTGCCTGTGCGCGGTGGAAGTCCCCGTTATGCCCTCGTCCGCGTATACTCCCGCGAAAATGAGGTCGCTGCGCGCGCGGATATAGCGCGTGTAGTACTCCACCTGCGCGGAATAGCTTGTAAGCTGCTCCGCGTGGTCGCTTGAAACGCGCGCGTACGCTGCGGCGCGGCGGCGCTTTACGCTGTCAATGGGGTCTGCGGTGAAGCGGTCTACAGTCGCGGGCAGCACCGTTACTTGTATTGCCATGTCTGCGCACCCCCGTCAAAAAACTCTACCTGCAGCTCCCCGCTCTCGCTTACGGCGGCTTTCATAACGCGGCGCTCTATCTCCTCGTCGCTCATGCCTAGAAGCGCTTTGAGCCGCTGCTCGTTAAGCTTTACGCCAAGGCAGCTGCGGCAATGCCAGCAGGCGTATTTGCCGTTGTTGCTGCGCCGCGTGAACGGCTTTCCGCACGCGCAGATAAGCCGCCCCGACAGGCTGTAGGCGGGCTTTGCCGCAGCGCGGCGGCGGGATTCCTCCTGCGCGCGTGCAAAGTCCTCGTGCGGGATTATCGGCTCGTGGCAGTCCGTAAGGCGGTACTGCGGCAGCTCGCCGCGATTTTGCGCGCGCTCGTGCGTGATGAAGTCGCGCACAAAAGTCTTTTGCAGCACAATACTACCCGCGTAAATCTCGTTGTGGACTATATAATCTATCTGACTGTGAGAAAATTCCGCCCCGCGGATGGATTTATACCCCATTTCGCGCAGGCGCAGGGCAATGGCGCGCAGCGGAACGCCGCTTATATAAAGGCTGAAAATAAGCCGTACGACAAGCGCTTCGCCGCGCTCTACAACATAGCGCGCGCCGTCGTGGCGGTAGCCGAACACCGCCTTGTTGCGCATTTGCGCCGTTCCCGCCTGAAAGCGCCTGCGTATGCCCCATTTTACGTTTTCGGAGATGGAGCGGCTCTCCTCCTGCGCAAAGCTTGCAAGTATCGTCAAAAGCAGCTCGCCGTCCGCGGAAAGCGAGCTTATGCGCTCCTTTTCAAAGCGTACCTCAACGCCAAGCTCCTTTAAGCGGCGCACGGTTTCAAGCAGGTCCACCGTGTTGCGCGCAAAGCGGCTTATAGACTTGCACAGCACTATGTCCACCCTGCCGCTTTCGCAGTCGCAAAGCAGCCTGCGGAACTGCGCGCGGCGGGTGGTTTCCGTGCCGCTTATAAAGCTGTCGGCGTAAATGCCCGCGCTCTCCCACTCGGGGCGGGCGCTTATAAGCGCGGTGTAGTACTCCTGCTGCGCGGCGAGCGAGCGCGACAGCCTGTCCGTTTCAAGCGATACCCTCACATATGCCGCGACCCTCTTTTTCGGCGCGGGCGGCGACGGGGGCGTGTATTTCTTTCCCAAAACAATGCAGCTCCTTTCCCTATAATAATGAACCACCCGCAAATGTTTTTCAACCCCGAAAAAGGCGCGATTCGCGCCGAACGCCTGCCGTTAAGCGCCGTTTTGCCCAAACAGTCAAAATATACACAAAAAATTAAAAAAATTTTCAAAATTTTTTTAGAAAACGCTAAAGTTTCGGATTTCGCTGCCGATATAATATACGTGATAGCTGAAAAGCTAAATTTCCCCGCGGTCCTTGAGTGTACATATAAAGGGCAGTGAGGAAGCCTATTACTTTTAACCAACCGCTCCGCAGGAATGATTCCGAATATACGGAGCGCGTAAAAATTCAAGGAGGATATTA
>CAKSIT010000037.1 GCA_934462925.1 uncultured Oscillospiraceae bacterium
CCCATAGGCACTTCGGTAACGCTTACCGTTACGCCCGACGAGGGCTATCGCGTGAAGTCCGCGCAGCTTGACGGCAATGCCGTAACCCTTACGAACGGCACGTATACGTTCACGGTAACCGCCGACTGCGTATTCGCCGCAGAGTTTGAGGAGATACCCGCGGGCAATGCTACAGTCACCGTAAACTGCGGCGAACACGGCACGGTCACGCCCGCTACCGCAGAATATCCCATAGGCACTTCGGTAACGCTTACCGTTACGCCCGACGAGGGCTATCGCGTGAAGTCCGCGCAGCTTGACGGCAATGCCGTAACCCTTACGAACGGCACATATACGTTCACAGTCACCGCAGACTGTGTATTCAGCGTGGAGTTTGAGAAGAAGCCCACGGGCGGCAATTCGGGAGGCGGCTCGGGCAGACCGAGCGGCAGGGTGAACGGCGATTCTACAGCGGACGACAAGCTCACGATTAACGGCAAGGCAACGGACTGGAGCGATTTGCCCAAGACGATAACGGACCTTGCGAAGGGCAGCGAAGTGAAGATTGACCTTAACGGCAGCTACGATGTTCCCGCAGACGTGATAAAGGCGATTGCGGACGGCAAAATCAAGGCAACGTTTGTTATTGACGGGTTCAGAAGCTGGCTTATAGACGGCGCAGACATTACCGCGCCCGCAGCGGAAAACCTGCGCGTAATTACGCTCGGAACGCTCGACACAACGGGACTTCGCGGCACGGCTGGCTACAAGTTCAGCCTTAGCGGCACGAATAACCCTGCAACGCTTACGGTATCCTTTAACAAGGAGTACGCGGGCAAGTTTGCTAATCTCTACAAGGTGGTTGACGGCAAGCCTGTGTTCACGGGCGTTGTTAAGGTCGGCGCGGACGGCAGCGCTGCGCTCCCCGACATGGGCGGCAGGGGCGACTATGTAATTATGCTGGGCGAGTACAGCGACCTTAAGGGCGACGCCGACAACAACGGCGTAGTGGACATAAACGACGCGAGGGTAACGCTGCACCACTATATCAAGCATAAGCAGGTCGCAAACGCTGAAATGGCAGATTTCGACGACAACAGAGATATTTCAATTGTTGACGCACGCGCGATACTCAGGCATGCGTTCGGCCTTAGCGACTGATATAACGGATTTGGGGCTGTCTTTGTGGCAGCCCCATTTTTTGCATTGTAATAAAACAAGCCCGAAGCAACCGTGGTTGTTTCGGGCTTTGGTTTATTGTGTACGCTTAGCTCCCGCATCGGGCGGGGTATAGTTACTTCTTACGCTTTTTGGTGAGTGCAAGCGCCGCCGCTGCACCCGCTGCTGCAAGCGCTGTGCCTATCGGAGCGCCAACGCCTGTGTTGGGGTTGTCGCCAAGCGGAACTCTGCCGTCGTCGAAGATGGTTGTTATAGTAGAGGGGTCATCATCTTCTTCAAGGTCGGGCGCGTCGTTGAGCGGAACGTCATTAGGCTCAAACTCCGTAAGTTCGTTATCCGAGTCGCTGTCGCTGTCATCGTCAGAATCGCTGTCGCCGTCGGAGTCGCTGTCGGAGTCGATGTCGCTGTCGGAGTCGCTGTCCGAATCGCTGTCGGAGTCGCTGTCAGAATCGCTGTCGCTGTCAGAATCGCTGTCGCTGTCCGAATCACTATCGTTGTCGTGGTGGTTTATATGACCGTGCGGGTGTTTGGGGGTGGTGTCAGAATCGGAGTCACCGTCGGAATCGGAGTCGCCGTTGGAATCGGAATCACCGTCAGAGTCGGAGTCGCCGTCGGA